>NZ_JAYKTO010000001.1:0-1298580 GCF_035544715.1 Streptococcus gingivalis
ACAATGGGAAATCAGACCATACAACTTCAAAAACGGCAAAAGGTGTCCTAATTGTAATCAAAGTCACGGTGAAAAAACCATCGAGTCGATTTTAAAAAAAAATAATATAAATTTTAAAATCCAGTGGAAAACCGCTGATTGTAAAAACATAAGAAGTTTACCTTTTGACTTTGCTATCTTTGAAAATAATAAAGTTATTCAACTGATAGAATTTCAAGGAGAGCAACATTATAGAGTTGTTGAATACTTTGGAGGAAAGAAAGGTTTTCTTTCCAGAGTTAGAAATGACAAAATAAAAAGAGATTATTGTGAAAAGAATAATATACCTTTATTAGTAATTGATTATCACGATAATATCGAAGAAAAAATAAACACTATGACAATCATGAGCCAAGCCTGTACGGAAACGGCAGGAAGGTGCAACGACTAGATAAAGTAATCTAAACAAAAAGCAATCTAATTTTAGGTTGCTTTTTTGCATGACGAAATATCCACGAGCGCTTAACACCTTAGCGAATAAAGTCGAAGGTGATGATATAGTCTGAACTTATAGGAAACTATGAGAAGTTAGGATAAAGAGCCTAACGATAACATAATTGGGAACTGCAATGACTCAGACCCTTACTGGTATTGGTAAAGCCGTGTCTGGTGTAGGTAAAGGAGCAAAAGAAAAACTTGAAGTTATCGCACAAACAGCAGGAATGACTGCGGAACAATTTTCTACCGCTTGGAAACAGAAACCAGCGGAAGCCTTGCAATCATTTATTAAAGGCTTACAACGCGCCCATGATGAAGGCAAGAATATGGATGGCATTCTTGATGAACTTGGAATGACAGGTATTCGTCAAGGGAATATGCTGAAATCTCTAGCTTCTGCATCAGACAAGATGAGTGAGGCAGTCAGTCGCTCTAATACCGCTTGGAAAGAAAATAACGCACTTACTAATGAAGCAAGTAAACGCTACGAAACCACAGAATCACAACTTAAAATTTTTAAGAATAAACTTACTGACATTGCTATTGAGTTTGGTGGTCCACTCTTAAAAGCGCTAAATAGTAGTTTGGACGCTGCTAAACCGTGGTTACAAACTCTATCAGACATGGCTAAGAAGTTTAGTGAAATGTCAACAGAGCAACAGCAAAGCATTTTAATGTGGGGTGCTTTTGCTGCTGCAATTGGCCCAGCGCTTAAAGTGTTGGGTACTGGCGCAAGTGTCATCAGTGTTTTTGCTAAAGGAATTGGTACAGTCGCTAGAGGAATTGGTAAATTTAGCGGTGTACTAAAATCTGTTTCTGAGGGTAATGGATTTATCAACAGCTTAAAAGGAATGGCTACTGGTATGACTGCTACTGGTACGGCTGCAGAGAGTGCTGCTGCAAGTACAGGATTGTGGAGTGCGGCGGTTGGCTTACTTGGTAATCCATTAACTTGGGGTGTAATCGCTGGTGGTGCTGCACTAATAGGCATCGGGATCATTGCGAAAGAAATGGCGGATGCCAACGAACGAACCCAAACGTGGGGTACGAGCGTAAGCAAACTCCAAGATCAAGAATTGTCACGTTTGAAATCCAAAGTCGATGAAGTGCATCAAGCTACAATCGGATTTGGTCAAGGTGGCGCACAAGCGGTTGAAAATGTACGTAAGAGTGTGCAAGGTCTTGCTGATGATATCCAAAAAGCGATCGACAAAGATCTTGAGAAAACTTTAAAAGGTCTTGAAAAAGTTGGTGCGAGTGAAACAATCCAAAAACGTGCTGTAGCGCAAGCAGAACAGCAAAAGAAAAACATCCAGTCGATGACAGATGAGATTGTGCAGATTTATCAAAACGCATCTGACCAACACAGAAAGATCACTCGCGAAGAACAAGCGATTATCTACGACTACGAAAACCAATTTATTGACAAGCAATTATCATTGCAGAAATATTCTGCCGATGAACGTACTGCAATTATGAAAGCCATGAATGGCCAGATTAGTGATCTAAATGAAACTCAACTACGCAAAGGTACAGGGGTTGTAGCTAAATGGCTCAAAGAGGAACAGAAGCTCTATGATGAGCAAGTGACTGCATTGAAAGATGCTCACGAAAAGGGGATTTATAGCCAGTCCGAATACAACAAGGAAATGGAAAAACTAAATGCCCAACACAAGTCCAAGATGGAAGCATTTGGCCGTGAGTATGCAGCATTGCAACAAGAATGGAGTAAAAAAGTCCCTCTTAATTTTGGCGATGATCGACAACGTCAATTGTACTTTGATCAAATGCGTAAGAGTTGGGCAGAGCTTGGACTTGACTACGACAAGATGATGGCCAAGGCAGACCAATTCGCCGACATCGTGGGTCGTTCGTCTGGTATGGTTGCTAAGAGCGTGCAAAATATGTCACAGGAGACCAAAGATGCCAACAACATCTGGAATGGATTAGTATTTGATCCTAAGACTGGACAAGTCAAGACCAATGCGCAAGAGGAAGTAACTAAAGCGCTCCAAGCTGAAAATGGCTGGGAGAATATGCAGTTTATCCTCAAGCACGCAAATCTTGAAACAAATGCTAAGATGACAATCGGACAAGCATTGGTCGAGGTTGGCAAGTGGGATAGCTTAACCCCACAAGAGAAAGAGTTAGTAGTCGGTAACAACCAAGGTATGAAAGCCGTCCTTGATAGTAAAACATTGCTGGAACAGTACAACGCTATGCCAGCGGAAGTCAAAGAACTCTTGATGAAGAACACTGACTTTCTCTCATCTGGTGAACGTGCTACAGCAATCATCGAACGCTGGAATACACTCACACCAGAGCAGAAAGAACTGATCTTAAAGGATGCTGCAAGTGATAAAGCCGAACGTGTACGACTAGCAGTCGACTCACTAACTGGTATGGCCCACGTAGTCAATTTGGATGCAGAAGATAAGACCAAGAGCGCTATCGCTAGTGCGATGTCTAGCATCTTAACGTTACCAACTGACCACAAGACGGATTTGATTGCAACTCCAGACGGTGTTACCCTTGGAACTAACCAAGCTATGGGCGCTTTGGGATTGTATAACGGATTCGCAGTACCTACAAAACCATTAACAGCAGACGCTTCTAATGCCGTTAATCAAGGACAGGCAGCAATCAACAAACAGCAAGAATGGAATAACACTCCATCTCCTGTAAAACCTATACAATCAGATGCAATGAATGCTGTGACAAATGCTCAGAGCGCTATCAACAAGCAGAATGAATGGAACGCAACTCCATCTCCTACAAAAATCATTTCTGCTGATAACGCTGGTGCAGTTATTGGAGCGCAAGTTGCTAAAGGTGCAATCGAATCTATCCCAACATCTTGGACCACTGTCATCACAACGATCACCAAATCAATTAAAGGACATGCCAGAGGAACAAACTACCACGAGGGTGGCCTTGCGATGGTCAATGACCAACGCGGTACGCTCTACAAAGAAATGGTCACACTACCGGACGGATCATCGTTTATCCCAGAGGGCCGTAACGTGATCCTTGATCTTCCAAGAGGTTCGAAAGTCATGCGCGCTGGTTTGACTAAAAACTTTATGCGTGAATTAGGTATACCGAACTTTGCAGACGGTGTAGGTTGGAAACGTTCGGAAGTTGCGAACGTTACACAACGAATTAAGAATGTTAACGAATGGAAACGGAATAATGAACAGCGTGATTTAGTACCGTTTATCCAAGAGTTGATTGACCAAGTTAAACGCGGTAACAATCGTGATGAACGACCAAACCAAAACTACACATTGAATGTGCATGGAAATAGCACTGGACAAGATTTGACACCAGAGTTCATGAAGCGCTTAATGCGTGAACTAGCATACTATACTAATCAGGAAGGAAGGGGATTAGCTTGACGACATTTACTTTCAACGGAAAGAAAAATACTGAATTCGGCTTAAAAGTAGCAGAAGGCAAGAAGATCACTACTTCCAGCCTTGATGTGGAGCGCGTGACAGTAGCAGGACGGGACGGTGATTTGCTCATCAGTAATAACCGTCTTAATTCTGCTGAGTTGAGTTTTCCAGTAAATTTTGTGAAAGAAAAGGGATTAATCGCCACAGATGTTTATAAAATATCTGAGTGGTTAAATGTGGCGGGCTACAAGGATTTAACGATCTCTTATGATCCAGATTTTATCTATCGTGCTGCCTACCTCGAAACATTTAGCATTGAGGAAACCATGCGCCAGTTTGGTAAAACGACCATTAATTTTGTGTGCTATCCTGTTAAATTTTATAAGCAAGGTCGTACCACGCAGAAACTAATGAATGGTGCTACCGTGAATGGTATGGGCAATGTCAACGCAAAACCTATCATCACACTTGTCGGATCGGGTGACTGTACACTTACTATTAATGGACGCAAGACTAAGTTGCGAGACGTACAAGGTAAGATAACACTTGATATGCAAGCAAATCAAGTATACAAAGATAATCTACCAGCGTGGGATAAAGTCGTTCGAAGCCCACAATTCCAAATGCCGTATCTTGACTATGGACGCAATTTGATTAGTTGGGACGGTAACTTTGAAGTGTTTATTATTCCAAATTGGGGGGTTAAGCTATGAGGCCTATACTATTCAATAAGAATGAACAATCATTTGATACGTATGGCCTTGGTGAGCTTAACGTTACCAAAGGGACTGTAACCCGTGAACGCAACGGAAATTATACGCTATATTCAGAAATTCCCACGAACGATCCAATGGTTGCAACCCTTGAGAAAGAAATGAAGCTCAAGGCTGACGCTGGACTGCGAACTAAAAACCAAACCTTTGAGATCTCGCGAATCGTAAAAGATAGCAGTAACATTGTTAAAATCTACGGTCAGCATATCAGTCATAAGCTGGAATACATGGGGCTAGTGAATGGCAGGCCCTTTAGTGGTTCTGCCTTTACTGCTCTCGCAATCTGGCACAATGCAACGATTGGTGATCTACGTTTTGATGTATGGTCGGATATCCAAACCACTGGAAAAGGCGTATTTGATATCTCTAAAATGGAGAATGCCCGTCTTGCCCTTGGTGGTGTAGAAGGTTCTATTTTAGACATCTATGGCGGTGAGTATGAGTTTGACAATACGACGGTCAGACTACATAAGCAGTTAGGTCGTACTGCTCCAACCGTGCTTGAATATGGTCGAAATATCTTATCGGCTGAATTAGATGAAACAATCGAGAGTGCATACACTAGCGTACTGCCTTTCGCGACTTACACACCAGACAAACCAGAGGGCGACACTAGCGATAACCAGCCTGATCCTGTTACCGTCACGCTTCCAGAGAATTATGTAGATAGTAAGTATAAGGCTCTCTACGCACATCGCAGAATTAAAGTCGTAGACTTCTCTAGCGAGTTTAAATCAGATAGTAAGAGTAAGGATATCCCAACTCCAGATAAGTTGCGTAAACTTGCTACGGATTATATGGAGCATAACGCAATCGGTAAGCCTAAGATCAACATCAAAATCGAGTATGCTGATTTAGCTAAAACACTTGATTATGCAGATAATGGCTGGATTGAAGAACTAGAACTATGCGACATCGTACCTATCTACTACCCACAGATTGGGCTTACGGACGAAACCGCGAAAGTAACGACTGTTACTTACGACTTTGTCAATGAGCGAAACGAGAGTGTAGAGTTTGGTGACATTGGTACAAATGTCCGTGCGACAATGCAGAGCGGACTCGCTGGCAAGGTTGATGATATTGCTAAAGCCCAGCAAGACTTTGAGAATAGCTTGCCAGATTATCTCTTAAATGCACAGGGAAATAAAGTTTGGTACAACAGACCAGATGACAAAGAACATAAAATCGGCGATATCTGGTTTGAAAAGAACGGTCTATATGACCGAATGTATGTCTGGAACGGTTCGCAATGGGAGAAGCGTATTGATACGGAAGATGTCGATAAGATTAAGAAAGAGGTTGATAAACAGCTTGAACAAGCCAAGCAGTCAACTGCTATCGAGATTGAAAAGGCAAACGCTAAAGCTCAAGAAGCTCTTATAAAAGCTGGAACGATTCCAGACACAGCTACATTATCAGATCGGATTAAAACGCTGATTTTAAACAGTCCAGATCTGAGCCGTAAGGTTACGGAAACATTTAACAATGCTGATAATGGGGATACGATCTATAGCAAGGTGTATTCCAAGGTAGCAAAGAATTTTGCATCACGAGATCAATTTGAAAATTTGGATCGCGCACAAAACGACCAAGGCCGTGATTTACTAACCCTTTCTAAAAAAATTGAAACGCAAACCGTAGAATTTAACAAGCTGACGGAAAGTAACAAACTCTATGAGCGTATCCTTGGCACGTCAGAAACAGGCGCACCAGACAAGCTCTCTCGCTTGGTTATGTCAAGTGAAATATTTCAAACCGAAGTTGGGAAGTATGTCACAGATGATAATAACTTGATCGTCAACTCAATGACAATGGCTACTAATACGCTTGTCGGGAACAACAATCCAAATGCAAGCGTATCTGTCACAGATGGTATTTTTACGATAAAGGCGCAAGGGCTTACTGATTATAACTGGACAGGGTTCACACTCCCGATTTACGTTCGCAAAATTTATAAAGGTGAAACATACACGCTAGGATTTAAATATCGTATTAGAGAGTATCCAGATGTATCATTTGCATTTAACATCAAAAACCACGGACTAAATAAAACCCTAACATGGTCTAATATCGGCGAGAATAGGCCACCACTAAACGAGTGGCAGGAGTTCCAAAAAACTTTTACCATGACGGAAGACTTTACTTTCGGAGAAGATAAAAACTATCCATTTTATATCTTTTTGTCTAAAAATGGTTGGATAGAATTTAAGGAACCTATTTTGGTCCGTGGGTCAAACACAGGGCCTTACAAACCAAGTCAATTTGATGACGCTTATAAGGCTAGCAATGAAGCGAAAGTACTTGCTAGCGACGCGCAAGCAAAAGCGATTCAAGTTGCACAAGGTACGGAAGCGGTCAGAACGCAAATGAGTCTGCTTGCGGGGTCTTGGGCGGTGCGTAACCTAAATAACAACGGTGACGTACTCAACTCTATCAACCTACTTGCTAACGGTACGAACCGAATAGATGGAAGTCTAACGCATATCACAGGTCAGACCAAGATTGATAATGCGGTGATTAAAGATGGTATGATCGCTAACTTAAACGCTGATAAAATTGTCGGTGGCACGATTGATGCTAGTCAAGTCAATGTGATTAACGTAAACGCAAGCAACGTACTAGCTGGTACGCTAACTGGTATGACCGTTCGAGGTGGTCGGATCGAAGGTCTAAATGGCAAGATGTATATTGACTTACAAAATAGTCAATATAACGTTTTAAACAACGAAGCCACAATCAGACGGATTGACGATACCAATTCCTCGCAATTTATTAAATTAACAAAGAGTGGATTTGTCGCAGAACGATTCAGAGATAGCAATGCTGCACTCATGGTTTTAGGCACGAATCACAACAAAGACCCTAAAGAGGTAGAACGGCATGATAATGAAACGTTCGCAGGTATTCGGCTTTGGTCTGGTAAAGGAAACGGCACGGAAGAAAGTCTTACTGAATTCGTGGGTGACCGTGTGTTGATTTATAACAATGGTCGATACCGCAGTCCTTGGAACTTCCACGGAAATACAAATGACGGGAATGCCTATCTAATACCAATGAACCAAAATGGTGTTAAACATTTTATTGGACGTGGTGACTTTTTCTTAGAGGGTATTTACTCACGGAAATTTTACATGAGTGGTGGTATTGATATCGGTGATTACATCTGGGACTTGCTCACTTGCTTTGGAGAAATGGCCAAAAACAATATGCTTGGTGGGGCTAAAACCCACATTACTGGTGTACTACGGAAACGAGGTTACAGAATTTAATGAACACAACAGACAAAATTATCAACGATGTCGCAGTCCAACTTGCGAATAAAATTATTGAGTGCGCTAATTATAAGGCGTACTACGAACAAACAAATGAATTGCTAACTAAATTTAACGATGTTTTAGCTAGTGACTCAGCACTCAAGGACCTCTTTGATGAGGCCTCTCAAAAATTAGAAGAAGGTAAATAGTATATGACATTTAAAGTAGTAAACAAATACTTACAAGAAACTAACAAAACATTCGTAGCAATTCGACAAGACGCACCATATACGGCTTTTGACCGCGTATTAATCGGTGACCGTACAAGCGAGTCAGACGATGCACTTATCGAGGCTGTATTAGGTCAGATCGCAACCGAATTTAACCCAGCGGATGGTGTCAAGAAATTACAAGAAGATTTGCACGTCCAAGCAGAAAGCTACGAGCAGAAACTAGCTGAGAAAGATACAAAAATCGCAGAAGTAAAAGCGGTAGCAGATTGGGCAGTATTGGCGCGGGTGACTGACACAGATAACCCATTAGATCCAACAATCTACAAGCGTGGTCTTGAATTGGTCGATCTTGGACAGTCTGGTAAAACCTACAAGTCACAAGAAATCTTTGCAATTGAAGATGCCACACACAATGCATTGTATGGTGAGGGTAACCGTGTGATGGTGCAAGTCAACAGTGACTTTACCTATAATGGCGAAACTATTGATCAGCTTGCAAGCCTTGAGCAAAACGGCAAGCTGGCAGTTTGGAAGTGGACGAAACCGAAAGAAAATACTGATTTAGAAACTCAACCACTGGCATAGAATTGAGGTGATTGAGTGACATTCTCTGATTTGATCGCACACCTCGCCCCGACTTTCGGAGTGATTGCTACTGGCTGGTTTGGGATGAAAGCTAGTAAATCTGCAAACTTAAACAAAGAACAGTTTAACGAATTAAAAGACGAACTAGGAACAATCCAACAGGCGGTAGAGACCGTTAAAGTTGTGGGTGAGGATAATAATAAGAAAATCAATGAAGTGAATGATAAGTTAGCCGTACATGATGAAGCGCATCTAGTCACAATGTATTTGAGGCTAGAGCGTGACATCTCTACGGCTATCAAGCGTGGATATACCACAGTCCACGAATCAGATATCATTCATAAGATGCATAAAAGTTATAAGAAATTGGGTGGCAATGGATACATTGATGCCCTGTATAGTAAATATGTAAATTTAGAAGTGAGGAATTAATATGAATAAAATTAACTGGTCAGTACGTTTAAAAAATAAAAACTTTTGGCTTGCAATCGTTCCAGCGCTTGCATTGCTATTTCAAGCGTTTGCGGATATCTTTGGCATCAAGCTAGAATTTGGACAAACCATTGATAAAATCTTGGTATTCGTCAATGTGTTGTTTGCATTCTTCGTGCTTGTCGGAGTGGTCAATGATCCAACTACTGCTGGATTGAGCGATAGCAAACGTGCGTTAGGTTATGAAGAACCTAGCGAAGATTAATATATTTTTACTGGCTACTATCTATTTTTGGATAGTAGCCTTTGATTTTAGAAAGGAGCAGTAATGGCTACTTTAAATGATATTTTAGGATATGTAGAAAGCCTAGCAAACCAAGGGGTGGGAGCTGATGCGGATGGAGCGTATGGTACGCAGTGCGTGGACTTACCTAACTCTATTTCTATTAACTTCTTTGGCCGTGCGCTTTGGGGAAATGCGATTGATCTGCTTAATTCTGCCCGTGACATTGGATATGAGGTGGAATACAACCAAGAGGGTAATCTCGATAGTAAGCCACGGGCTGGGGCAGTATTCGTTATGGATACGACGTACATCTACGGCCACAGCTATGGCCACACAGGTCTAGTCATCGAAGATAGTGACGGATATACCATGCGCACTATTGAACAAAACATTGACGGTAACGAAGATGCTCTTTATGTCGGTGGTCCTGCACGATACCACACACGCAACTTTGATGGAATTGTTGGATGGTTCTATTTCCCAACTGATGACACATCTGTGACATTTGAACAGCCAGAACCATCAGAACCATTGACAATTGAATCAAATGGATTCAATCCAGAAACAGGGACATTCACTGTTGAAGTATCTGCTCTAAATGTACGAACTGAAGCCGGTCTTGGAGCTGAGATTGTAGCTGTATACAGTACAGGTCAAGAAATCAATTACGATGGATGGATTGATAATGATGGATACATCTGGATCACATACATCGCAGGCTCTGGCAATCGCAGATATGTCGCAGTAGGACAATCGGAGAATGGTAAGCGTATCAATAGTTTTGGATCATTCTCATAAGGAGGTGAACCATGCGTATTAATTCAACGAATTTAAAACAATTCGAGGGGGGCGAAGTCGTCAAGCAAGGCGACACAGCTTCCCTCTTTGGCTATGAATTGCTAGATGAAAATTATAGTCCAGTCTCAGAAATTGAGGGGCAGGAAGCGACAATTACGCTTGCCAATCGAAGCGGTAAAACCAAGTTAACCAGTACAGTCACAGACCACAAGATTAAATTTACGATTGGTAAAATCTTACCAGTTGGTATCTATCAAGTAGAGATCACTTGCGGTAACTATGTATTTCCGTCTGATAAATCAACGGTAATCAAGGTGACACAATCAACAGAAGAATATACCTCAGATAGTTTAGAGGAACTTCGGAAACGTGAGCAAGGCGAAGAACTCCCAGATCTAACCGTACTATATAACCTAGCTAAAATTTAAAAGGAGAAATAAATGACTTTAAACACAGAAAAATTAACACAATTCGCTCAAGCTGTCGGAGCTGATGTCAAAGAGATTAAAACCACACTTGCAAGCAAAGCTGACAAGTCAGAACTTGGACAAGCTGGAATCACTCAGCAGCAGTTAGATACAGCTATTCAAGGGGTTAAAACCGCAATTCTTGGCGAGGGTGTGCCAGAAGAACTTGACACTCTCAAAGAAATCGCAGACCGTATTGCTAACGGTGCAGGATCAGCAGATCAGGCTATCGTGTCTAAAATGACAGAGCTTGGTCAAAAATTTACTGACTTGGAAAATACCGATTTTGCACAGATTTATAATACCGCTAAAAATACCCTCTAAGGAGGTGAAGCATGGATAAACTAAAACAAGTTATTCAGGCGATTGGGGTTGATATAGGTGTGCTTCAAGGACAACAGGCTTCATTTTTATCAACCTCTAAAGCATACGAACTATTTCCAACCTATACAACCTTGCAATCCCAGATGGCCAATAACATCAAAGACAAGCACCTTGAATTGGGTCTGGATGCATTGATTGATACAAAATTGCAAAACAGTGGTGATCCATTTGTCACACGCTCAAAATTGCCAACGATTGACACAAGTCAGCTTGCAAGCAAGAATGATCTGGAAGAGCTGAAACGCTCAGTCGGATCTGGAAACGGTGCAAGTACCGAACTAAAAGGCCAAGGCTTCCCGTACAATCTAAACGCTGACATCGGTACAATATATACCGATACGACAGCTAAAAACGGAGCGGTGAAGTGGATCAAGAAAGGCTCCGGAACCGGCTCTAACGCTTGGTCGGTCTTGTTTGGAGATGTCAAAATTAAACCAAGAAATATCAACTCAAATCAAACTAATGCATATGTTGAGTTTAGACGTGTAAATTCCACGGTAGAGGTCGGTTTCGGTGGTCTATCGTGGGGTTGGTTTGGAATCGTGAGACGAGGTGCGCCCAGCTACGTTCCCCAAGGGTCGGACCGTGAGCGTAACGTGGTGATCTTAAATGTCGGTGGTATACCCGTCGGTTTTCGTGCCACCAGCTCAAAACTTGGTATTATGACAAATGACAAGGGCAAACGTTTGGGAACATTTTATTTAGGCGGGCCGGGCGATGGCAACCAGCTACGCTTACAATTCGATGATCCAGTACCAACGGATAGGGATATCGGAGATTTGCGATTTACTAATATGTCGTACACAACAGATGATCCGTGGCCAGAAACTTTATAAAATGATAAACAGCGGTAGCATTATGCTACCGTTTTTTTATTTTCCAAGTAAATTCCAAATAGGCTAAAAACACTGTAAAATCAACGTTTTTTTATTTTCTTTAAAATGCGAAAAGATAGCAGTATATTTTAAAATGTGCTATAATATATACGAAATATGTATAGTTTCTTTACCTCGAAAACCACTAGCCCCAACTAGTGGTTTTTTCTGTTATAACGGCAATTTTAAAGATTGTCTATTATAACAGCAATCGAATGACTACGTAATTGACTACGTTTTTATTTATTTAAGCAATATTTGACCATGCCCAAAATATAGTAAAATCAACTAACCGCACTTAATGGATATCTAATGGTAATCGTTTTAAAATTTTGGTATACTTAAGAGTATGAATTTATTAGAAAGTAGGCTTCCTATGGAGAAATTACAAGCCCTGTTATCGGAACGGTTTCAGATCGTTTTTTCAGATACCAGTTTATTAGATACAGCTTTTACGCACACCTCTTATGCCAATGAGCACCGCCTCTTAAAAATTTCACATAACGAACGTTTGGAATTTTTAGGAGACGCTGTTCTTCAATTAGTTATTTCCGAATATTTGTATAAGGAACACCCAAATAGACCGGAGGGAGATTTGTCCAAATTCCGTTCTATGATTGTCCGTGAAGAGAGTCTGGCTGGCTTTTCTCGGGATTGCCAATTTGACCATTTCATCAAACTGGGCAAGGGTGAAGAAAAATCTGGTGGCCGGGACCGTGATACGATTCTTGGTGACTTATTTGAAGCCTTTTTAGGTGCTCTTTTACTAGATCAAGGAGTGGAAGCAGTCAAACGCTTCATCTACCAGGTCATGATTCCAAAGGTTGAAACGGGTCAATTTTCTCAAGTCATTGACTACAAGACTCGCTTGCAAGAACTGTTACAGGTTCACGGAGATGTGGAGATCCAATACCAAGTGGTCAGCGAGTCCGGTCCAGCTCATGCCAAAGAGTTTGAAGTAGAAGTGTTCGTGAACGGTCAAACGATGGGACATGGTCATGGTCGTTCCAAGAAATTAGCGGAGCAGGAAGCAGCCCGCAATGCAGTTGAAACGAGGAATGATTCCCCATGTATCTAAAAGAGATTGAAATCCAAGGCTTTAAATCCTTTGCGGATAAGACAAAAGTCGTATTTGACAAAGGGGTCACTGCCGTTGTAGGGCCTAATGGATCTGGAAAATCAAATATCACGGAGAGCTTGCGCTGGGCCCTGGGGGAATCCAGTGTCAAGAGTCTACGTGGGGGCAAGATGCCCGATGTCATTTTTGCAGGGACAGAATCGCGAAAACCGCTGAATTATGCCTGTGTCACAGTTGTCTTAGATAACCAAGATGGTTTTATCCAACAGGCAGGGAAAGAAATTCGTGTCGAACGGCATATTTATCGTTCAGGAGACAGCGAGTACAAGATCGATGGCAAGAAAGTACGTCTCAGAGATGTTCATGATTTGTTCATGGATACGGGATTGGGACGTGATTCCTTCTCCATTATCTCCCAAGGTCGGGTAGAGGAGATCTTTAACTCCAAACCGGAAGAACGCCGGGCAATCTTTGAAGAAGCTGCAGGTGTCTTGAAATTTAAGACGCGGCGCAAGGAAACCGAGACCAAACTCAACCAAACCCAGGAGAATTTGGACCGTCTGGAGGATATCCTCTATGAATTAGAAGGACAAATCCAACCTCTTGAAAAGCAAGCGACTGTCGCTCGTCGTTTCTTGGAATTAGACCAAGAACGGCAGGTTCTCTTGCTAGATGTTTTAGTTGCTCAAGTCGATCTGACAAAAGAGCTCTACGAAAAGGCTGATCAAGAAGAAAAAGCCATTCAAGAACAGTTGGCTTCTTATTACCAACGTCGTCAGGTCTTAGAAGAAGATAATGTACGCATCAAGAAAGCCCGCCATCAGTTGGATGAAAGCTTAGCTGAGGACCAGGCCAGCTTACTTGAGGTCACTCGTTTGATCAGTGATTTGGAAAAGCAAATCGAAGTAGCTAAGTTGCAATCGAGTCAAGCAGCCCATAGTCGTAGGGAAAATCTTGAGCGTCTGGATGCTATTTTGGCCCGTCTGGAAGAAGCGAAAAATGAGCTGGCTCAAAAACAAGAGACGCTAGCTGTGCTTCAACAAAGACTGACAGAGAACCGTCAGCAACAAGAAGAGTTGGAAAAAGAATTAGCCAACTACGAAGAAGATCCGGAACAAGTCATTGAGCATCTACGAGAGCAGTATGTCGCGCTCTTGCAGACAGAGGCTGAAAAATCGAATGAGCGAACAGCCATTGAGAGCCGGATCCAAGCACTCTTGCAAGAATCAAGCCATCGTCAAGAGGATTTGACCAAGGCACAAACAAACTTTGAAACTGCCAAGGAAAAAGAAGTCCGACAATTGGAAGAGTTGGAGCAGGCACAAGCGACGGTCAAAGGCCTATTAGCAGAATACCAAGAGCAATTGGTAAAAGTGGAGCAGGCCAAAGCTGCCTACCAAGAGGCTCAAGCGGCCATGTTTGACTTGATGGATGAGAGCAAGAATAAGCGAGCGCGGATCAATAGCTTGGAAGCTATTCAGAAGAACCATAGTAACTTCTATGCAGGAGTCAAGAGCGTTTTGCAAGAAGCAGAACGGTTAGGAGGCATCTGTGGGGCTGTTAGTGAGAATTTGAGTTTCTCAAAAGACTACCAGACGGCGCTTGAAATTGCTCTGGGAGCTAGCAGCCAACAGATCATTGTCGAAGATGAAAAGGCTGCAACGCGAGCGATCGATTTCTTGAAACGCAATCGCTTGGGACGGGCAACTTTCCTTCCGCTCACGACGATCAAAGCTCGTCAACTATCCCCTCGGAATCTAGAATTGATTCAAGCCAGTGCAGGATTTCTAGGAATTGCGAGTGACTTAGTGACCTATGAGCATCGTTTTGAACAGATTTTCCAAAACCTGCTTGGCGTAACGGCTATCTTTGACACGACGGAGCATGCGCGTGAGGCGGCTCGTAAAGTCAACTATCAAGTTCGGATGGTGACCTTGGATGGGACCGAATTGCGGACCGGAGGATCGTATGCCGGTGGTGCCAATCGCTCTCAAAATACGGTCTTTGTCAAACCAGAATTAGATAGTTTGAAACAGGAAATGCAAGCTCTGGATGCTCGTTTAAGAGAAGCAGAGCAGGAGGCCGAGACCAAGGACAATCTGCTTAAGCAAGCGCAAGAATACTTGGCCTCTATTCAAAGCCAGGGTGAGCAAGCGCGTCTGGAGCAACAGCGGGCCCAATTGGCCTACCAACAAAGCCAAGAGCAACTGAAAGAAATTCAGGAACTCTTAGAGGCTTTGAAGTCAGAATTGGCAACAGATGCGACCCAGTCTCTTCAAGAAGAGCAGGAGTCCCTTACTGAGCAATTGGCAGCCATTGAGCTTCAAAAAGAAAACTTGAATCGCGACATTGAAACCATGAAGTCGGATAAAGATGTCCTGCAACAAAAAGTACAAAACCTGCAAGAGCAATTGGCAGAACTGCGACTCCAACAGACGGAATATAAAAGCCAACAAAGCTACGAGCAAACAGATGCTCGGCGTTTGGAAGAAACAATCTCCCGGTTGGAAGTAGAGGAGCATCAGTTGCAATTGCTGATTGAACAAGGCGAGGCTCAAGTTCAGACAGTCGATGTGGAGCAGCTAGCCAACCAATTGACGCAGGCTCAAGCCAAGAAAACGGACTTGGAACAAGGGGTTATTCGGAAACGCTTTGAGCTGGATGATTTGGAAGGCCAGGCCGAAGATGTGGCAGAACAGATGGAACAAGCGCGCAAGAAAAATGAAGAGTGGATTCGTCAACAAGCCAAGGCTGAAGCGACACGTGAAAAGCATGCAGACCGCTTGAACAAGCTCTTAACGCAAATTACTGATGAATTCATGCAAAGCTTTGACCAAGCCAAAGAACAGGCTAAACCGGTTGAAAATCTTGCGGCAGCTGAGAACCAGCTCAAGAGTATCGAAAAAGACATTAAGGCACTTGGTCCAGTCAATGTGGATGCGATCGACCAATACGATGAAGTGAAGGGACGCTTTGATTTCCTTTCTAGCCAGCGGGAGGATGTCTTAGCCGCGAAAAACATGCTTCTGTCGACTATCAACGACATGAATGACGAAGTCAAGGAACGCTTTAAATCAACCTTTGAAGCCATTCGTGAATCTTTTAAAGTTACTTTCCGTCAAATGTTTGGAGGGGGTTCTGCTGATTTGATTCTGACAGAGCCAGATCTTCTGACAGCTGGGGTTGAGATTTCTGTGCAGCCACCTGGTAAAAAGATCCAATCCTTAAACCTCATGAGTGGTGGAGAAAAAGCCTTATCAGCTTTGGCCCTCTTGTTCTCGATCATTCGTGTCAAGACCATTCCATTTGTCATTCTGGATGAGGTAGAGGCTGCTCTGGATGAGGCCAATGTCAAGCGCTTTGGTGATTATCTCAACCGCTTTGATAAGGAAAGCCAATTTATTGTCGTGACGCACCGGAAGGGAACCATGTCAGCTGCAGATTCCATCTATGGAGTGACCATGCAGGAATCTGGGGTTTCTAAAATCGTCTCAGTAAAATTGAAAGACTTAGAAAATGAAGAATAAAGATATTAAATTGATCGCTACGGACATGGATGGAACCTTTTTAAATGACCAACATCAGTACGATCAAGACCTTTTACGCAAGGTGTTAGCAAGCTGCAAAGAAAAAGACATTTATTTTGCTGCTGCGAGTGGCCGTGCCCTCCTTTCGCTCAAATCCCTCTTTAAAGGGTTTGAAGACCAGATGATTTTCATTGCTGAAAATGGCAGCGTGGTTGAATTTCATGGAGAAGACCTCTACGAAGCGACCATGTCCAAAGACTTTTATTTGGGTGTTTTTGAAGCTCTGAAATCTTCCCCTTATGCAGATCCTGATAAACTGCTTTTGACAGGGAAAAAGGGAAGTTATGTCTTGGAAACAGTAGATCCCGACTATCTGGCCTTGAGTCAGCACTACAATGAAAACATTCAAAAAGTGAAAAGCCTAGTGGATATTCAAGATGAAATCTTCAAATTGACCACCAACTTTGATGCAGCTCTTGTGCTTGAAGGTGAACAATGGGTCACTGAGAATATTCCTGGTGTCAAAGCGATGACGACAGGTTTTGAATCGATTGATATTGTCCTCGATTATGTCGATAAGGGAGTGGCGATTACTGCCTTAGCGGATAAACTAGGGATTTCGATGGATCAGGTGATGGCTTTTGGAGATAACCTAAATGACCTTCATATGATGCAGGTCGTGGGCCATCCTGTAGCGCCAGAAAATGCACGTCCTGAAATCTTAGCGATTGCTGAAACAGTCATCGGCCACCATGCGACTGGCTCTGTCTTGCGCTACATGGAGGAAATTGTATGAGTAAGATTTCCTTGATTGCGCTGGATTTAGATGGGACCCTTCTCAATTCGGAAAAAAAGATCTCCCCTCGCAATAGAGCAGCTCTCGCTGCTGCACAGGCCCAAGGTGTCAAGGTGGTTCTAACCACTGGTCGCCCCTTGAAAGCCATGGATTTTCTTTTGGAAGAATTGGGAACAGCAGGCCTCAAAGAAGAGTATACGATTACCTTCAACGGTGGTCTAGTGCAGCGAAATAATGGAGAGATTCTCTCAAAAGTGGTCTTGGCACCAGAAGATGTCGCAACCATCCATGATGAAACAGCTCGTCTCGGCCTTCCGCTGGATGCGATCAGTGAGGGAACGGTTTATGAGATTTATTCGGAACGGAAGTCCCTCTATTCCCATTACAATCCCTACCTGAATTTTATTGAGACAGATTTTAAAGACCTGCCATCCACGATTTCCTACAACAAGTGTGTGACAGCCGTTGATCAAGAATTTTTAGATGTGGCGATCAAGCAGATCAGGCCGGACTTATTTCAAGACTATGAAATTTTTAAATCTCGGGAAATGTTGCTGGAATGGTGCCCCAAAAATGTTCACAAGGCAACAGGTTTAGAAGCATTGGCAGCCATTTTGGGTCTTACATCTGATCAAGTCATGGCCTGTGGAGATGAGGCCAATGACCTGTCTATGATCCAGTGGGCTGGACTAGGGGTTGCTATGGGCAATGCGGTCCCAGCAGTGAAAGAGGTGGCGGCGCTTGTTGCACCCGTGACCAATGACCAAGACGCTGTCGCATGGGCAATTGAAAATTATGTGCTAAAGGAGAGTGAATAAATGGGATTATTTGATCGATTATTTGGAAAGAAAGAAGAAACTGAAAAAGTGCTTCCGTCTACTGAAGAAGTGACGGAAAGTAATGAGATTGAAGAAGTTGTCAAAGAGGAGCCGACGACGGCTGTCTCAAATGACAAGGAAGAGCAAAAAATCGCTGATATGGAGGCTTACTACCAAGAGCTTAAAGCGCGGATTGCAGCCACTCATCAACCTGTTTCAACCGTCACTCAAGAAGAGTCACCAGAGGAACCTCTTCTTGAAGAAAATGTGACTTCAGAGACTCATAAAGACCAAACAGCGGGAGAGGAGTCTCCGGTTGTCTTTGAATCCGCTCAAACAGAAACAACTCCTGAAGAAGTTTCACCTGTAGCTGATGAAACGGAGACGGAGCCTCTTGAAGAAGTGAAAATTGAAGCGGAAGAAACTGAACATGTTGAAGAAGCTGATGAGATTGATGTTATAAAACTGGAAGAAGAGTCACCATCACCTGACGCTGAGCCAGTAGAAGTGAGCACGACAGAAGAGAAGGTTCCAGAACCTGAAGTGTCAGAAGCGATCGCTGAAGTGGAGGAAACTTCAGAAGTAGCGGAAGCCGAGTCTAGCTTTCCTGAAGGAGAAGCTGCATCAGCTATTGAGGAAAGAACTGTTGAAGAGGCAGAGGAGCCAATTCAAGATGAGGTCGCACCTCAGCAAGAAACCATCCAGGAAAAATATGATCGTAGCTTGAAAAAGACACGGACTGGATTTGGAGCACGCCTCAATGCCTTCTTTGCAAACTTCCGTTCAGTCGATGAAGAATTCTTTGAAGAATTGGAAGAACTCTTGATCATGAGTGACGTTGGGGTTCAAGTTGCCTCTAATTTAACCGAAGAGTTGCGCTATGAAGCACGTTTGGAAAATGCCAAAAAACCAGATGCTCTCAAGCGCGTGATTATCGAAAAATTGGTAGACTTGTATGAAAAGGATGGCCAATTTAATGAAGCCATTCGTTTTCAAGACGGTCTTACGGTCATGCTCTTTGTTGGGGTCAATGGAGTTGGTAAAACAACCTCTATCGGGAAGTTAGCCCACCGCTACAAACAAGAAGGCAAGAAAGTCATGTTGGTTGCAGCAGATACTTTCCGTGCAGGAGCAGTAGCTCAACTGGCAGAATGGGGACGCCGCGTAGATGTTCCAGTTGTGACAGGTCCTGAAAAATCAGATCCTGCTAGTGTCGTCTTTGATGGAATGGAACGCGCGATCGCTGAAAACATTGATGTTCTGATGATTGATACAGCTGGTCGTCTGCAAAACAAGGACAACCTCATGGCCGAGCTGGAAAAAATCGGTCGCATTATCAAGCGTGTGGTACCTGATGCTCCGCATGAAACCTTGCTAGCCCTCGATGCATCAACCGGTCAAAATGCCTTGGTGCAAGCTAAAGAATTTTCAAAAATTACACCTGTGACAGGAATTGTATTGACCAAGATCGATGGAACGGCTCGAGGTGGGGTCGTCCTTGCGATCCGTGAAGAGTTGGACATTCCAGTGAAGTTGATTGGTTTCGGAGAAAAGATTGATGACATCGGACCATTCCACTCAGAAAACTTCATGAGAGGCCTCTTGGAAGGCTTGATTTAAGAGTCGAATAGAAAAAGACAAATTGTTGGAAGAACAATTTGTCTTTTTGTTTCCTTGCGCTATCAAAAAAACCACCCGAAGGTGGCTTTCCTTAATTCTTAGGTTCAGGTTTCCAAACCCATTCGGCTCCGTATTCTGCAAGGAGATCATCGGATGCAGTTGGTCCCATGGATCCAGACTTGTATTCATAGAGTGGTGCTCCATTTTCGGCCCATAGTTTTTCGATTCGGTCAATCAATTGCCATGAAGCACGAACTTCGTGCCAGTGGCTGTAATTGGTTGAGTCATTGTTCAAAACGTCAAAAATTAATTTTTCATAAGGCTCTGGGGAAGCTCCAGTTGCAGTCGCATCTGTTTCGTAATCAAAGGAAATCGGTGCGATGCTGAATGTTTCTCCGACCTCTTTCCCGTTGATGCTCAATGAGAAACCTTCGTTTGGTTGGATATAAATGGTCAAGACATTTGGTTGCAAGTCATGTCCAAAGATGGAGTCGGTTTGCTTGAAGACCACATTGACCATGGTTCCTTTTTGTGTCAAGCGTTTTCCGGTACGGAAGAAGAAAGGCACACCGCGGAAGCGATCGCTATCAACAAAGAACGTACCAGAAGCATAGGTCTCTGTAGTAGACTCAGGGTCGACATTCGGCTCACTGCGATAAGAGATATCTTTTTTCCCTTCGATCGTACCTGAATGGTATTGACCACGGATAAAGAATTTCTTTAACTCATCATCTGTTGGATTGTGCAATTGCTCAAAAACTTTGATCTTCTCTGCCCGAATCGCATCCTTAGTAAAGGTAGCTGGTTTATCCATGGCAAGCAATGACAAAAGCTGAAGGGTATGATTTTGCACCATGTCCCGAAGGGCCCCCGAGTGATCATAGTAACCACCGCGTTCTTCAACCCCCAAGCGTTCAGCAAAGGTAATTTGGATATTGTCAATAAAGTCTCGGTTCCAGAGGTTGTCAAAAATGAGATTGCCGAAACGGATAGCAAAGATGTTTTGGATCATTTCTTTGCCAAGGTAGTGGTCAATCCGGAAGATTTGTTCTTCATCAAAGGTTTCTTCCAATTCCTGGTTGAGCTGACTAGCTGTTTCCAGGTCTGTACCGAAAGGTTTTTCAACGATCAAGCGCTCAAAGCCTTGTCCATCCACAATTCCTTCGGATTTGAGGTGTTTGGCAATGGTTCCAAAAAATTGAGGAGCCATGGATAAGAAGAAGACCTTGTTGTGTTCTGTTTGGTATTTCTCATCCAAGCTGTTTTGTAATTCGCGTAGAGCGATGTAATGTTCGGTATCATTGACATCGTGGCTTTGGTAGTAGAAATGGCTAGCGAATTCTTGAGCTTGTTGAGGGCTATCGGCCAGATCTGTGATGGATTCTACCACGACTGATTCAAAGTATTCCTTGCTCCATGGTCTGCGGGCTGTTCCGATAACTGCAAAGTGTTCAGATAGATTTCCTGATTTATAGAGTCTAAAAAGGGATGGGTAGAGTTTGCGCTTGGCTAAATCTCCACTGGCCCCGAAAATGGTTACAATAACTTTTGAAGACATTTAAGTACCTATTTCCTATTTTATTAACCATATTTTACCATAAAATCTACAAGATTTCTTTGATGGAATCGTTGTTACGAATATTTTCCGGTTGGATTAGGGGATTTGAGAGGAAAGCATAGAAAAAGCTAGAACCAATGTGGATTCTAGCTTGAACAGTTATAAGATGTTTGGATCTACAACGGAAGCTCCATCAGAATACGCGGTAGACATATGGATTGGCCGGTTTCGTAATGGTCTGGCAATCGCTAATGTGGAGGACAGGCAAGCTTTGCTTGAGTTGCTTGTGGTATTCAATGGACAAGGTTCCTTTCGCATGGATCCAGGTATTGTTTTCGAAATGCTGGGGAGCACCGGTTGTTAAGAGACCGTAGACGCCGGAATCTGCGATACAGTGAATGATCCCAAAGCGAAAGATAAATTGGCTGTCCTTGTTATTGGGATCATTGTAAACAAAGCCGGTCAGCTCGATCGTCTTTCCTGCAAATTGGTCAGGATAATCATAAAGTACTTCCATGACTTCCATGTAATTCTCAGTGGTCACCTGGATCACTTTTTTATCAACATATTTCTTTGCCGCCTGCTTCATTTCTGACTCATAGGCTGACTTGGTAAAATAGCTACTAGTATCTGGTTTGAGATACTGGGTTGTTGTCCCTTCGTCCTGCTGGATTTCCTTGGAAGATCCAGCCGCAACCGGGAAGTGGTAGCCTTTGGCAGAAACTGTTTGGGAATCCAGTGTCACTGTAGGGAAAAATAGCCCGACAAACAAAGGAATACAGAGCAAGAAAATACTCGCCACTTTTGCCCAGAAGCCAGAAAGATGACTGTGGATCTTCATCTGCTTGACCCAGATGATCAGCTGCACAAGAGCTAAAACAAAGGACAAGAACATGGAAATATAAGCCAAGTAAGAATAGTGTAAGTTGATGTATTGATTGAGCTTACCAGATAATTGCAGGTACATGGTGAGCTCAAAATAGCCAGCTAATATCAAGAAACGAATCATAGCACCACCCCCACAAACCAAGCATAAAGGAGCACAACTCCACTAACAATTCCGATAAATTGCCAGATAAAACGGGTCTTGAGATAATTTTTCATCATGAGGAGATTTTTGACATCAAGCATAGGCCCAATCACCAAAAAGGCAAGAACCGGCGCTACTCCAAAACTCGTCAGAAGAGAGGATCCAACAAAGGCGTCCGCCTCGCTACAAAGTGAGAGGAGAAAGGACAAGAGCATGAGAAGGAGAATAGCAATAACTGGTGTCGCGCTGATCGAAGTGAGGATCCGTGTTGGGACATAGACTTGGACGAGGCTGGCAAAGAGGCAACCAAATACCAGGTAACGTCCCGTATCAAAGAATTCATCAATGGCTTGTACCAAGACTTGGAAGAGCTTTTGACCTTTGCTCAAGTCCCTAAAATCATGTTCATGTACAGCCTTACGATGTTCTTTTTGGATCGAATCTGTCTGAATAAAACCAAGAAAGATCCCTAGCACCGTTGCGACCAATAAGGAACCAAGGGCGCGGTAGAGGGCCATCTTGACAGAATTCCCAAAGGCTGAGTAGGTCGCAAAGAGAACGATAGGATTGATGACCGGTGCTGTCACCAAAAAGGGAACAGCAGTATAACTTGGAACTTTCTTTTCTAGAAAGCGATTGATAATGGGAACAATCCCACATTCACAGGAAGGAAAGATAAAGCCGATAAAGGTCCCAAAGAAGATCCGCCCAAATTTATTCTTGGGAAGAAAGCGGTAGACCCTCTCGGGGGTGATATAGACCTCAATAATCCCTGAAATGATACTTCCGATTAGGACAAACGGTAGGGCCTCGATAATAATCGAGAGAAAAATAGCCCCAGCCTGCAAGACGCTAGAGGGAAGGTGTTGAAAGAATGTCATTACTTAGCCTTCTTTGCTTCTTTAGTGGTAGCAGTTTCTGCCTTCTTTTTTTCTTCGGGGAATTCGACTGTTTTTTCTACATCTGGAAAACTTGCAAAGTTTTCAAACATTTTATCAAGATCATCTGTTTTTGAGAATTTAATAGCCATTGTTGGGCCTCCTTTTTATTTTCTTTCATTATAACAAAAAGGAAAGAGCAAGGGGGAAATGGAGCATAAAAGACAAGGAGGAAGCTTCTATCAAACCCTATCAAATAGGTGGCTAGAAGCCTTGGCTACGGTAAAATATGCTATAATAGAAGCTATGGATAAATATGAAAAAATAGCCCAAGAATTGGGTGTTAGCTTAAAACAAATCGATACCGTATTGAGTCTGACCGCAGAAGGCTCAACCATTCCCTTCATTGCCCGCTATCGAAAAGATATGACGGGAAATTTAGATGAAGTAGCGATCAAGGCCATTATTGACCGGGACAAATCGTTAACGGCTCTAGCTGAACGAAAGGAAACTGTCCTTGCTAAGATTGAGGAACAAGGCAAATTGACAGAGGCGCTCAAGCAGGCTATTGAGGCCGCTGAAAAATTAGCGGATGTCGAAGAGCTTTATCTCCCATATAAGGAAAAACGGCGGACCAAGGCGACGATTGCCCGAGAAGCAGGACTTTTTCCTTTGGCACGTCTCATTTTGCAAAATAGTCCAGACTTGGAAGCAGAGGCTCAGAAATTTACCTGTGAGGCCTTCCCAACTGAAACAGCGGCTTTAGCTGGTGCAGTGGATATTCTGGTAGAAGCTATTTCAGAGGATACCCAATTACGGGCCCTCACCTATCAAGAAATTCATGGGCATTCCCTCATGACGTCAACCTTGAAGGATGAAAGCTTAGATCCTAAGAGAACCTTTGAAATCTATTATGATTTTTCTGAGAAGATCAAGAATATGCAAGGCTACCGGACTCTAGCTCTCAATCGTGGGGAAAAATTGGGCGTTCTCAAAGTCGGATTCGAGCACCAACTGGATCGAATCATTCGTATTTTTGAGGCTCGTTTTAAAACTAAAAATGCCTATGTCGATGAGGTTATTCAACAAGCGGTTAAGAAAAAAATCGTTCCTGCGATTGAACGTCGGATTCGGACAGAGTTGACGGAGGTGGCAGAAGACGGAGCCATTCAATTGTTCTCTGAGAATCTACGGAATCTATTGCTCATTCCTCCATTAAAAGGGCGCGTGGTCCTTGGATTTGACCCAGCCTTTCGGACCGGTGCTAAACTAGCCGTTGTCGATGAGACAGGAAAGATGCTCGCCACCCAGGTCATCTATCCAGTTGCTCCTGCAAAACCAGCTCAGATCGAGCAGGCTAAAAAGGAACTGTCTTCCTTGATCAAGGAGTTCGGAGTAGAAATTATTGCGATTGGAAATGGAACCGCCAGCCGTGAAAGTGAGGCCTTTGTCGCAGAGGTGCTTCATGACCATCCAGGAGTTCGCTATGTTATTGTCAATGAAAGCGGAGCCTCTGTCTACTCAGCTAGTGAGTTGGCCCGTCATGAGTTCCCAGAGCTAACCGTTGAAAAACGCTCGGCCATCTCCATTGCCCGTCGCTTGCAAGATCCGCTAGCAGAATTGGTGAAAATCGATGCCAAATCCATCGGTGTCGGTCAATACCAACACGATGTCAATCAGAAAAAACTGACAGAAAGCTTGGATTTCGTGGTAGATACTGTCGTCAACCAAGTTGGGGTCAATATCAATACGGCTAGTCCCTCTCTCTTAGCCCATGTAGCAGGACTCAATAAAACCATCTCTGAAAATATTGTGAAATACCGGGAAGAAGAAGGAATGATTCTTTCACGAGCACAGATTAAAAAAGTCCCTCGTCTCGGCGCCAAGGCTTTCGAGCAAGCGGCTGGATTCTTACGCATTCCTGAAAGTAAAAATATCTTGGACAATACCGGCGTTCACCCTGAAAGTTACAAGGAAGTTGAAAAACTTTTTCAACTTCTTGAAATTACCGACCTCGATGCATCCGCTCAGGAAAAATTAAATGCTGTGAACATAAAGGAGATGTCTACTCAGCTGGATCTGGGACCAGAAACCCTGAAAGATATTATTGCCGATCTCCTAAAACCAGGTCGCGATTTGCGGGATTCCTTTGATGCACCCGTGCTCCGTCAGGATGTCTTGGATATTAAAGACCTCCATATAGGCCAAAAATTAGAAGGGGTTGTGCGCAATGTGGTTGACTTTGGGGCCTTTGTCGATATTGGCATTCACGAAGATGGCTTGATTCATATCTCCCATATGAGCAAGCAGTTTATCAAGCATCCAAGCCAGGTCGTATCAGTAGGTGATTTGGTAACCGTCTGGGTGAAGAAGATTGATGTGGAACGCGAAAAAGTCAATCTCAGTTTGGTAGCTCCGAATGAATCTGACTGAGTATGTACGCCAAGTATCCCTAGAAGATTTTGGGAGAGAATTCCGCCATCAAGCAGAGTGGAATTCACGTCTTCAAACTACTGGGGGTCGTTTCTTTCCCAAAGATCGACACCTTGATTTCAACCCGAAAATATACCAAGCTTTCGGGTTAGAGGTCTTTCGTAAAATCGTCCGTCACGAGCTTTGCCATTACCATCTTTACGATCAAGGAAAAGGCTATCGCCACAAAGATCTAGACTTTAAGCAACTTCTCCAGCAAGTGGACGGTCTTCGTTTCACACCTCCTCTACCAGATAGAACTGGGCGAGTCAAGCGGATCTATCTCTATCAATGTCCCCATTGTGGCCAAGAGTATAGACGAAAGCGAAAAATCGATCTGAAGAAATATGCCTGCGGTCGCTGTCACAGCTGCCTGCAATTTCTTGAAATGAGACAAGTGTAAGAATCAGTCTTTAGGCGGATCTCTTTCCAGTTCGACTCTGCTAAAATAGGTCTAACTAGAAAGAGGAAAATCAAATGACATCATCATTTTACAAATTAAAACGACATCGCCTGGTTTCAGGTGTGCTAGCTGGCTTAGCTGATAAATTTGGTCTTAGTGTAACTCTCCTACGCTTCTTGTTTATTCTTTTTACGGTTTCTCATGCCTTTATCGGTGTGATTATCTATTTACTGTTAGATACGACCTTGCCTTATAAGGACGAGGAGGAGCAGGAAATGTTTGACTATGGCCCTCGACCTCGTCGAAGAAAAGAGGCCGAACCCATCCATGATCAGAATGATAGTCCATTTTTCTAAAAGGAGATTTGAGTGAAGCAGAAGTTCTATTCCCTTGCTTTTATTCTATATCTCTTCTTCAGTTTTATAGGACAGTTTTTCATTTTAAATCGTTTTTTTGGTGAAGGAGTTGGAACAGTTTTGATCGGAATGCTCCTTTTTCCACTGGGCATTTGGAATAGCCTCTTCTACCTCTTGTTTCTGCCAACAGAAATGGCTAGAAAACCACAAATTTATCGGTTTTCGATTTTATTTCTTCCGATTTTGTATCTGGTTTTGTCCTTGCTGGGGGGAGGACCTACCACCTTTATGCTAGGCTTGATCGCATTTCCTTCAAATGCGGTGGTCTATGCAGTCTCTACCGGAATCAAATCTATGATCAAAGATTTCTTGCAAGGCCAAGGCTAGAGCATTCTTCATATGTTCCCATCATTTCCTAGAGGTTGGAGACCTTTGTCTTGGCCTCTTTTTGCTTGCCTTAAAAAGGAGTTGAAAATGGATCTTTCAAATGACACTTCAGTCTCTCGTCTGAAGAGAAAATCTGCTATAATAGAGAGAGAATTTGAAAAGGGAGAATGATATGGCAGTTACTGTTCGCGATATACAGGAAAAGCTTCGTCTATCGGTTGTTTATGGGGATGATAACCTCTTAAGCAAGGAAATTACGACTGCGGACATTTCACGTCCAGGTCTTGAAATGACGGGCTATTTCGACTATTACACACCTGAGCGGATTCAGCTTGTAGGAATGAAAGAATGGTCCTACCTGGTGAAGATGAGCTCTCACAACCGTCATCAGGTCCTGCGCAAGATGTTCCAGCCAGAGACACCTGTCATCATTGTCGCGCGGAATTTAGAAATTCCAGAAGAAATGTTGCGAGCTGCGGAAGAAAAGCAACTAGCCATTTTGAAGAGCAATGTTGCAACCAGTCGTTTATCTGGAGAGCTTTCTAGCTATTTAGATAGTCGGCTAGCAGAACGTACGAGTGTACACGGTGTCTTGATGGATATTTATGGGATGGGTGTCTTGATCCAAGGAGATAGCGGAATCGGAAAAAGCGAGACAGGTCTGGAACTTGTCAAACGGGGTCACCGCCTCGTAGCAGATGACCGAGTCGATATCTATGCGAGAGACGAGATGACCCTTTGGGGAGAGCCAGCTGAAATCCTACGCCACTTACTAGAGATCCGTGGTGTCGGGATTATCGATGTCATGAGTCTCTACGGTGCCAGTGCCGTCAAGGATTCTTCACAAGTCCAAATCGCTGTTTACTTGGAAAATTATGCTAAGGATCAGGTTTATGATCGTTTGGGTAATAATGCAGAAGAGTTAGAAATCGGTGGTGTGACCATTCCTCGGATTCGCATTCCTGTGAAGACTGGTCGGAACATTTCGGTCGTGATTGAAGCAGCAGCTATGAATGTTCGGGCCAAAGAAATGGGCTATGATGCTACCAAAACTTTTGAAGAACGTTTGTCCCAGTTGATTAGTCAAAATGAGGTGAAGGAATGAATCCAGTAGCCCTTCAATTAGGTCCGATCAGTATTCGTTGGTATGCAATTTGTATTGTCTCTGGCTTGATTCTAGCTGTTTATCTTTCCATGAAAGAAGCGCCCCGTAAAAAAATTGATCCAGATGCTATCATTGATTTCATTTTGATCGCCTTTCCGCTTGCGATTTTGGGGGCCAGACTCTATTACGTTATTTTCGAATGGGGTTACTATAGCCAGCACCTTGGTGAGATTTTTGCGATCTGGAACGGAGGAATCGCGATTTATGGTGGCCTCTTGACAGGTGCCCTTGTCCTCTATCTATTCTCTCGTAGACGTTTGATTGAACCGATCGACTTTTTAGATATTGCGGCCCCAAGCGTCATGATTGCACAGAGTATTGGTCGTTGGGGAAACTTCTTTAACCAGGAAGCTTATGGAGCTGCTGTTAAAAGTCTCAACTACCTGCCCTCTTTTATTCGAGATCAAATGTATATAGATGGTAGTTACCGTCAGCCAACCTTCTTATATGAATCCAGTTGGAATCTGCTAGGATTTCTCTTGATCTTGATTCTTCGGAGGAAGCCCCAATTTTTGCGGCAAGGTGAGATCACAGCCTTTTACCTTATCTGGTATGGATTTGGTCGGATGATCATCGAAGGAATGCGGACGGATAGCTTGATGTTTGCGGGCTTACGTGTTTCCCAGTGGTTGTCGATGATCCTGATTCTAGTTGGACTTGCCATTATCCTTTACCAACGTCGCAAAAAAGCCCCTTATTATGTAGAAACAAAGGAGTAATATATGTTTATTGAAATTGCCTACGGCCTCTTAGGTCTTGCCTTAGTAGCGCTTGTCATTTATATGATTTTTTTCCTCTCAAAGATTGGAAAAGTTGTAGATGAGACGCAAAAAACCATCCAAGTTTTGACATCAGATGTCAATGTCACCTTGCATCAGACCAATGATCTATTGGCAAAAGTCAATGTTTTAACGGATGATTTGAATCAAAAAGTGGCAACGATCGACCCCTTGTTTACAGCTGTAGCAGATCTTTCAGAGTCTGTCTCAGATTTGAATGACCAAGCACGTCAATTGAGTGTTAAAGCTGCATCAGCTGGTGGGAAAACTGTAAAAGCCTCTATGGGCCTTAAAGCTGTTCGGATGGCTTCAAAATTATTTAAATAGAATCGAGGAAAAAGATGGGACGTTTATCTAGTTTATTAATTGGTGTGATTTCAGGTGCTTCAGCAGCCTACTATTTGTCAACAGAGCAAGGTAAGAAAGTTACTAAAAAAGTTGCGCGCTTTGTAAAAGATTATCAAGAAGATCCTCAAGAAGTGCATGAATCGGTTAAACAAACTGCTAAAGATGTTTCAAAACAAGCAGTTGAAGTGATTCAGCAAACCAAGGAAAAAGTTGGTTCAGGAGAAATTACAACAGGAACTGTTATAGAATCTGTTAAAGAAAAGACACAAGATGTGGTTGAAAAGTCACAAGAAGTTTATCATTCATTTAAAGACAAGATTCAAAAAGAAAATCTTAGTGGCAATGAGTTGGTTCAATCTATTCGCAAACAAACAGAATCAGAAGACATCGTTTTAGAATTGGATGAAAAAGATTCTGAAGAAGCAGCTGAAGAAGAAACAAAAGAAGTATAAAAAATGAGGCTCATAGAGCCTCATTTCAGATTGAAGACAAAATCATCTTAGAAACTTTCCTTAAGTGAGTACGGACGTCAGCGAACTTCAAAGAAGTTCCATGACTTAGTTTTGAACCTAAAGTTTCAAAACTCCCGAGTGCCTGAAACAAATATGTTTCGGGCACTTTTCTCACGGCGAAAAGTTTCGATAGATGATTGAATAACTTTAACTCATAAAAAGTATTTATTCTTATAGAATTCCTAGGAAGTCTTTGAATTATCAAACACCATACCAAGTTTTTCTGAGTTACATGAAAAGTCTAACTTAATTTGACAACTTAGGGATTTATAATTGAAGAACTGTTTGTCTACGTTCTCAAACCCGGATCAGTGGGCCTTGTTTTTTTTTGGAAGGTAAGATGGCAATTGGCAGTTAAGTTTTGTCTTCCAATTGTTATTCCAATTAAAAAAATTCGAGTAAATAAAAAAATCAGGCGAACCTAATTTTTATTTTTTTCGTTTATTGTAGTAAATTCGGAACCCTTGAATACTAGCAAAGCTAGAACCAATCGCTAAAGCAAACGCAAAGAAAGTATTCATTTTTGTTGCTAAAAAGACAAAACTAAATACAACCGTCAACACACAGAAAATAGCGATATTTAAAAAATATAGCAATTCACTTAATTGAGGTGCGGGTTCAACTTCAGGAGCATAGTCCTGAATAGGGGTTTCTTGGGTTTGTTTGGTTAATTCGATATAATCGAATTCTTCATTATAGTGTCTTAAATTTCTTACGGGCATTTTCTCTCTCCTAACAGTACTCTATTATTCTATCATGAATTCAGGTATATAAATGTTACAAAAATGTTACAAATTTTACAAAATGAATAAATTTTTCTAGAATATCGGAATTTTTGTTATAATGGTTCTATGAAAAATATTATTATTACAGCAACAGCAGAGAGTGTTGAGCAAGCGCAAGCCCTGATTGATGCAGGGGTTGACCGAATCTATGTCGGTGAAAAAGACTACGGATTACGATTGCCTCAAACTTTAAGCTATGACGAAATAAATCGAATTGCCCAACTGGTCCATGCTGCTGGTATAGAATTGACAGTAGCTGTAAATGCACTCATGCACCAATCGATGATGGATTCAATCAAGCCTTTCCTAGATTTTCTAAAGGAAATTCAGGCTGATTATATTACTGTCGGAGATGCGGGCGTTTTTTATGTCTTGAAACGAGATGGCTATCCATTCAAAACCATCTACGATGCATCAACCATGGTTACTTCTAGTCGCCAGATCAATTTCTGGGGAAAACAAGCAGGTGCTTCTGAGGCTGTTTTGGCTCGTGAGATTCCATCTGCCGAATTATTCGTAATGGCTGAGAATCTTCAGATTCCAGCAGAAGTCTTGGTCTATGGCGCTAGCATTATTCACCATTCGAAACGACCTCTTCTTCAAAATTATTACAACTTTATCAAGACAGAGGACTCTGTGACCAAAGATCGCGATCTGTTCTTAGCAGAACCAGGAGATCCCAATTCTCATTATTCAGTCTATGAGGACAAACATGGAACCCATATCTTTTCAAATAATGACTTGAATATGATGACCAAATTGTCTGAGTTGGTAGAACATGGCTTTGATCATTGGAAACTCGATGGTGTCTACTGTCCGGGTGAAAACTTTGTCAAGATTACAGAGTACTTTGTCAAGGCCCGTGATTTGATTCAAAATGGAACATTTACACAGGATCAAGCCTATCTGTTTGATGAAGAAATCCGCAAATTACATCCAGCTAATCGTGGTTTGGATACTGGTTTCTATGATTATGAACCAGATCGTGTAAAATAACAAATAATACGAGGGCTTCTTCGTTTGTGAGTTTTCCTTTTTCAGGGAACGAAGAGGCTATTCATCATATCGACAATCTTGTAAATTGGAGAAAACATGACAAATACAAAAAAACGTCCAGAGGTTTTGGTACCTGCTGGAACATTAGAAAAATTAAAAGTTGCCGTTAATTATGGGGCAGACGCTGTGTTCGTTGGTGGACAAGCCTATGGTTTGCGTAGCCGTGCCGGAAACTTCACCATGGATGAGCTTCGTGAAGGAATTGAGTATGCTCATGCCCGTGGAGTGGATGTGCACGTCGCTTCAAACATGGTGACCCATGAGGGAAATGAACAAGGGGCTGGTGAATGGTTCCGTGAATTACGGGATATGGGCCTTGATGCCGTGATCGTTTCAGACCCGGCCTTGATTGAAATCTGTGCAACCTATGCACCTGGACTCAATATTCACTTGTCTACACAAGCTTCTGCAACCAATGTGGAGACCTTCCATTTCTGGAAAGAATATGGCTTGACCCGTGTCGTCTTGGCCCGTGAGGTATCCATGGAAGAGTTGGCAGAGATCCGTAAGCGTACCGATCTTGAGATCGAAGCCTTCGTTCATGGAGCCATGTGTATTTCTTATTCCGGACGTTGTACCCTTTCTAACCACATGTCTGACCGGGATGCCAACCGTGGTGGCTGTTCTCAATCTTGCCGTTGGAAATACGATCTCTACGATATGCCATTTGGCCAAGAACGCAAGAGTATCAAAGGACAAGTCCCGGAAGAATATTCTATGTCAGCCGTGGACATGTGTATGATCGAAAATATTCCAGACATGATTGACAATGGGGTTGATAGCTTGAAGATTGAAGGCCGGATGAAATCTGTCCATTACGTATCAACAGTAGCCAACTGTTACAAGGCAGCTTGTGATGCCTATATGGAAAGTCCAGAAGCCTTTTATGCCATCAAGGATGATTTGATCAATGAATTGTGGAAGGTTGCTCAACGTGAATTAGCAACTGGATTCTACTACCAAACACCGACTGAAAATGAACAATTGTTTGGGGCACGTCGTAAGATTCCTCAATACAAATTTGTAGGAGAAGTGGTTGACTTTGATCCATCTACCATGACTGCGACGATTCGCCAACGGAATGTCATCAATGAAGGCGACCAAGTGGAATTCTACGGACCAGGCTTCCGTCATTTTGAATGCCAGATCCAAGACTTGCATGATAAGGATGGAGTGAAGATTGATCGCGCACCAAATCCGATGGAACTTCTTACGATCACCGTTCCACAAGAAGTCAAGCCAGGAGATATGATTCGTTCTTGCCAGGAAGGTTTAATCAATCTCTACTCAAAAGATGGGGCAAGTAAAACTGTTCGAGTATAACAAAAAAAGAGAGGGTTAAACCTCTCCTTTTTGTTGGGCGATGCGAATGTTATTGGGGACCAAACTGATTTTCTGGATCTCAGAAATCCGAATAATCGTGGACATACTCTTTTTAAAATTTTTCACGATCAGTTGTCGGCGTTCTTGGTCATACTTGACAATATCGCCTGTAAAACTCTTGTTTGAAAAAATAACATGTACCCCTTGTTTTTTTCGCAATGCTTGTTGAATGATGTCAATAATTCTCTCATCTTCTAATGGGGCAGGGGTACTGACTTTTCCATTGAAAAATTCATTTGCTCGGTCTTTAACGATCTCGAGAAATTTTTTCATAGCTAAATTCTCCATAACTTGATACAATATATTATAGATAATTTCAACGATTTTGTAAATGATTTACGAATATTAGAGATGAGAAGGCGAGAAAGGAGTCGTGAAATGGCAGAATTTTCATTCCAAATCGAAGAACATTTACTGGTCTTGTCAGAAAATGACAAGGGTTGGACCAAAGAATTGAACCGTGTGAGTTTTAATGGTGCTCCTGCTAAGTATGATATCCGGACCTGGAGTCCCGACCATACAAAGATGGGAAAAGGCATTACACTCACGAACGAAGAGTTCCAAGTCATGCTCGATGCATTTAAAAATTAAGAAAAGGGGTCCTTCAAGGACTTCTTTTTTTGTTATAGTCTAAGGCTATATAGATATCAAAGATATTAGATTATCTCAAACCCTTGTTTGTCAGGTGTTGGACTGCTATAATGGTTGCATTGATGAATTAATGTAAAACTTATAGGAAAGAGGGAATCATATTGACACATACACATGCACCTTATCGCGTAGACCATGTTGGTTCATTTCTTCGTCCAGCAGCTTTGGTTCAAGCTCGTGAAGATTTCGCAGCTGGAAAAATCAGTCAGTCTGACTTAACAAAAGTAGAAGATCAGGCGATTCGTGACCTCGTTGAAAAAGAAATTGTTGCTGGTCTAAAGTCAGTAACAGATGGAGAATTCCGCCGAGCTTATTGGCATTTGGATTTCTTCTGGGGCTTTGGGGGCATTGATCATGTCCAAGCTGCCCAAGGCTATCAATTCCATGATGAAACAACCAAGGCGGACTCAGCGCTTGTCGTTGGAAAAATCACAGGAGCCAATCATCCATTTGTAGAGCATTACAAGTTCTTGCGTGATCTTGTAGCAGATGTAGATGGTGTAGAGGCTAAATATACCATCCCAGCACCTGCGCAATTCTATTTTGAATTGATCCGTGATGCAGAACATGTAGAACAATTGAATACCATCTATCCTGATTTTGCGGCTGTTCGTGAAGACATCAAGCAAGCCTATCTTCAAGTGATTCAAGATTTGTATGACGCTGGACTTAGGACCCTTCAAGTAGATGACTGTACGTGGGGTGTCTTGGTAGACGATAATTTCTTGACGGCTTGGGGAGCAGCCCAAGGCAAGTCAAAAGATGAGGTTCGCCGAGAACTCGCTGATCTCTTCTTGACTTTTAACAACGATGTCTACCAACATGTTCCAGCTGGTTTAACTGTCAATACGCACGTTTGTCGTGGGAACTTCCATTCCACTTGGGCTTCATCAGGTGGTTATGCGCCGATTGCCAAAGAACTCCTTGGAGAAGAAGCGGTCAATGCTTACTTCCTTGAGTTTGACACTGATCGTGCTGGTGGTTTTGAACCACTTGCAGAAGTAACCCCTGGTAAAGGAGTGGTGTTAGGCCTTTTGACATCTAAGAGTGGTCAACTGGAGAACAAGGACGAAGTGATTGCTCGTATTAAAGAAGCAAGTCAGTATGTACCGTTGGAAAATCTTTACCTGTCTACTCAGTGTGGCTTTGCTTCGACAGAAGAAGGAAACATTTTGACAGAAGAAGACCAATGGAAAAAAATCGGTTTGATTAAGGAAATTGTCGCTGAAGTTTGGGGCGAATAAGGAGGAAGAAACATGTCAGATTTACTAAGTATTTATAAAGAATTGCAAGCTAAAAAATGGGTGGACTTGAGTCACCAAATCAATGCGGAAAGTCCACACTTCCCAGCCCTTCCTGCCTTGCAACAAGAAGACCTTTTTACATTAAAAGATGGTTTCCATGTTCAAAAATTTACAGTGGTTGGTCAATACGGAACTCATATCGATGCACCGATTCACTTTGTAGAAGGGGGTCGTTGGTTGGATGAGATTGACCTCAAAGATCTCCTCTTGCCACTTTATGTTATCGACAAGTCTAAAGAAGTTGCAGCCAATCCAAACTTTATCTTGAGCAAACAAGATATCTTAGACTTTGAGGCAGAGCATGGACAAATTGCTGAGGGTGCTTTTGTTGCCTTCCGTAGTGATTGGTCAAAACGTTGGCCAGATCAAGATGCTATGCGCAATCTTGATGAAAATGGGGTTCAACAAAGTCCAGGATGGAGCCGTGAAGCCTTGGAATTCTTGATTCATGAACGCCATGTTAAGGCTGTGGGTCATGAAACCTTTGATACCGATGCAGGTATTCCAGCAGCAGAGCATGGCTTGGTCAATGAATACTACCTCTTGGAACAAAATATCTACCAAGTTGAAGTCTTGAACCAATTGGACCAAGTTCCAGCTGTAGGTGCTTTGATTTCGATTGCTTTCCCTCACTGGGACAAGGCAACTGGTTCACCTGTCCGTGCCATTGCCATCTTACCATAAACAAAGAAAAAGAGAGTGGGACAGAAATCGGTAATTTGATAGAATTCGATTTCGTCGTCCCACCTCCGCACAGTTGAGTAGGGCTGTAAAAGCTGATGAAATCAGCGTATTAGAGCCCACTCAACCACTGCGTCTTGCTCGACAATCCAAAAACAATTGAGAGGCTAGGACTTTTGTCCCAGCCTCTTATTTTTTATCTCATAGTTACAAATTCTTCGGATCCGGTTGGGTGAATGGCGACAGTTGCATCGAAATCGGCTTTTGTCGCTCCCATCTTGATAGCAACTGCAAATCCTTGGATCATTTCATCGACTCCGTAGCCAAGACCATGAAGGCCAACGACCCTTTCCTCGGGACCAGCAGTGATGAGTTTGAATTTTGCTTGCTGGCGGTGTTGGGTTACAGCAGTGTACATGGAAGCAAATTGAGAAGTATAGACTTTGATATTCTCTTTACCATAAGTTTGCTGGGCTTCTTCCTCCGTTAGGCCAACGGTTCCGATAGCCGGGTGAGAAAAGACAACAGTCGGGATGTTTGTATAATCCATTTTGGCATTGACTTTTCCATTGAATAGTCGTTCAGAAAGAGTGCGTCCAGCTTTTATAGCGACAGGAGTTAATTCTTTTTCTCCTGTGACATCCCCAAGAGCATAGATTCCTGGAATAACTGTATTCTGGTATTCATCCACTGCAATGAATCCTTTTTCATTTAAGGTGACGCCTGCAGCTTCTAGATTGAGATCCTGGACATTTGGTTTTCGTCCTGTTGCCCAGATAACATGATCTGCCACGTGGCTGGTCATATCCTCAAAATAAATCTTCACACGACCGTCTTCTAATTTTTCAAGCTTCATGGGAACCTTGTGTTTGTGAAGCGGAAGGTTTTGTTTTTCCATTTCTTCCATTAAGCCATCGACAATGTAGGAATCAAACTTTCTTAATGGACGATCACCGCGAACGAAGAGATCGGTCTGAACACCAAGGGCATGGAGCACACCGGCTAGTTCCACTGCGATGTAGCCAGCTCCAATAATGGCAACAGATGTAGGAAGTTCTTCCCAAGCAAAGACATCATCAGAAGTTTCGCCAAATTCAGCTCCAGGAACAGAAGGAATAAAGGGATGGGCACCGGTCGCAATTACGATATGCTTGGCCTTAATGGTTTCTCCATTTACCTCAACCGTATGAGCATCCACAAAACGGGCACGTCCTTCAATTCGTTCAACCCCATTGCGTTTGAAACTGCCATCATAGGAATTACGGGAACGGTCAATATAGGCTTCGCGATTTTTTCTTAAGGTTGCAAAATCAAATTTTGTCTGTTCAGAAGTAAATCCATAGTCTGGTCCATAATCGCGAATTGCTTCTGCAATTTGTGCACCATACCACATAATCTTTTTAGGCACACATCCTCTGTTGACACAGGTGCCACCCAATTGTTTTTCTTCAATGACAGCAGCGCGCGCTCCGTACTCTCCAGCCCGGTTCATGGTAGCGATTCCTCCACTACCTCCACCGATTGAAATAATATCAAATTCTTTCATGTTTTCCTCCTAAATGGGACTTCAGTTTGATTGTAATATCAACTGTTACAAAAGTCAAGGGTTTAGCATGTTACCAAGCATTTAAATTTCATGTTGCCGTGTCAATTTTAGATAGAAAAGTAAGGAAATATGGTATACTATGGTATAGAATAAAACGCTTTCTTTGATGGAGAAAAACGATGAAGAAATTGAAAAAATGGCAACTATTTGCAGCTGCAGGTGCAGCTATTGCGGTGATTGGAACAGGAAGTGTGATGGTGTTTTCGCACCCAAGTACTCCTGATCAAGCAATCACGAAAGAAACTCCAATGGTGCAAACGGTCAAGGATGGATCGATCGCTTCTTCAGTCTTGTTAACTGGGAAAGTCACTGCCAACCAGGAGCAGTATGTCTATTTTGATGGAACCAAAGGGGATTTGCAGTCGATTTTGGTCAATGTAGGAGATCAAGTGACGGCCGGTCAGCCAATTGTTCAGTATAGTAGTACAGAGGCCCAAACCGCTTATGATGCAGCCGTTCGTGCTGTCAATAAGGCAGATCGTCAGTTAAATGATTTACTGACAAATGGTGTGACCATTGATACGACAGGAGATGAAGAGGCAGATGACAAATCAGCTTCTCAGACTCAGCGAACAGTCGATTCTCAAGCTAGCGATTTACGAGATGCCAAGTCGGATGCGGTCGATAATATGAACAAGGCTAAGGCTCTTCTGGATGCGACAACAGTTAGGAGTAATACAGATGGTACCGTGGTCGAAGTCAATAAAGATGTTTCAAAATCGACTACAGGGACCAACCAAACTCTGGTTCACATTGTGAGCAACGGGAATTTACAAGTCAAAGGGGAATTGTCTGAATACAATTTGGCCAATATCTCTGAAGGTCAGGAAGTGGTCATCACTTCCAAGGTTTATCCGGATAAAACCTGGACAGGAAAGATTTCTTATGTAGCCAACTATCCGACTGACGCGGGTCAAGCAGGTGCCAATGCAGCAGGTGGAACACAAGGAAGCGGTGGAGCCAAGTACCCATTTACAGTGGATATTACCAGTGAGATTGGAGAACTCAAACAAGGCTTTTCTGTCAATATTGAAGTCAAAAGTTCTACTCAACATCCCCTTGTTCCCGTGACAAGTATCATGGCTGATGGGGATACGAGCTATGTATGGACGGTCGAAAATGGCAAGGCTAAGAAAGTAAAAGTGACGCTTGGTAACGCCGATGCTGAAAACCAGGAAATCTTGTCAGGCTTGAAGAAAGATGCTCAAGTTATTGTGAATCCTAATGAGAAACTGGAAGATGGAAAAGAGATCGGAAAATATGACAAAATTGATTGAGCTAAAAGGAATTAATAAAACCTATAAAAATGGGGATCAGGAACTTCGTGTCTTAAAAGACATCGATTTAGAAGTCGAAGAGGGAGAATTTGTGGCCATTATGGGTCCATCTGGCTCAGGGAAATCGACCTTGATGAACGTCATTGGCTTGTTGGACCGCCCGACCAGTGGAGAGTATTTCCTAGAAGGTCAGGAGGTTGGAAATCTCAGTGAGAAAAAATTAGCACGTGTTCGAAATGAACAGATCGGTTTTGTCTTTCAACAATTCTTTCTTCTCTCTAAGCTCAATGCCTTTCAAAATGTAGAACTGCCTCTCATTTATGCAGGGGTTCATCCTGCTAAACGGAAGGAATTAGCTGAGCAGTACCTTGAAAAGGTGGAGCTCCATTCTCGCATGCACCATTTGCCGTCGGAACTCTCAGGGGGTCAAAAACAGCGGGTTGCGATTGCTCGAGCCCTTGTCAATCAGCCAGCCATCGTCTTAGCAGATGAGCCGACTGGAGCCCTAGATACCAAGACGGGGGAGCAAATAATGGACTTGTTAACCAAGCTAAACCAAGAAGGAAAAACCATTATCATGGTTACACACGAGCCAGAAATTGCAGCCTTTGCGCATCGCCGCATCGTCATTCGTGATGGAGTGATCTCCTCAGATAGCAAGCTGGAAAGGGGGACCTAATGCAAAATTGGAAATTTGCGATCAGCTCGATTATGAGCCATAAATTACGGTCTTTCTTGACCATGGTAGGGATCATTATTGGGGTCGCTTCTGTCGTTGTCATCATGGCTCTGGGAGATGGTATGAAAGCTGGTGTCACCAAGACCTTCACCAAGGACCAAGAGTATGTACAAATCTCCTATTCTCCCAACAAGAGTGGCTATGTAACAGGAATCAATATTGGCCCTTCTGATGATACTGGAGAAGGAGAAGGCGGAGGCGGAGGCGAAAGTGGCCCTGCAGCTGAAGACCGAGGGATGGCTGCTCCATCGGATATCGATGGGGAAAACGCTGAAGATGTTGATGGTCAAGTCCAAGAAGCACCACCAGTTGTGCAAGAATCTTGGGTTAAGGAATTAACCAAGATTCAAGGCATCGATGGTTACTATGTTAGCAATACCTCCAATGCAACCATTGCTTTTCAAAAGAAAAAAGCAGAAGGGGTAAACATCCAAGGGGTAAATGAAACCTATTTTTCTGTCAAAAAGGTTGAACTCTTATCTGGACGAAAATTAACCCCTTCAGACTATAGTAATTTCTCCCGGGTGGTGCTCCTTGATGAAGGATTGGCCCAACAATTATTTGGAACGGAGAATCCACTGAATCAGGTGGTCTCTGTTGGGGACAACAATTATCGTGTCGTTGGTATTTTCAAGGATCCAAATGCAGGGACAGCCCTCTATGGAGCTTCTTCAGGTGGAAGCGCCTTGATGGCCAATACCCAGCTGGCATCTGAATTCGGAACGGATGAAATTCAAAATATTGTCGTCCATGTGCCGGATGTGAAGCAGATCAAAACCGTCGGGATCGAAGCTGCTCAAAAGTTAACAGAACTTTCAGGTGTTCGCCAGGGAGAATTTCAAATCTTTAATTTGGATAGCATCCTAGAGGAAACCAATAAAGTAGTAGGAATTATGACATCAGTAATCGGAGCTATTGCTGGGATTTCTCTCTTAGTTGGTGGGATCGGAGTCATGAATATCATGTTGGTTTCTGTCACTGAGCGGACGAGAGAAATTGGCCTTCGCAAAGCATTGGGAGCAACCCGAGGTAAGATTCTGGTTCAATTTTTGATTGAGTCGATGGTCTTGACCATCATTGGTGGGCTGATTGGACTTGGCCTTGCTTATGGTGTGAATAGCTTGATTACTACACTCGCAGCAGCCTCCCTAGAAGGACCACCGATTATTTCCTTAAATGTCGCCATCGGCAGTATTATTTTCTCTGCTTTTGTAGGCATCATCTTTGGAATTTTACCAGCGAATAAGGCTTCTAAGTTAAATCCGATCGAAGCACTGCGTTATGAATAAAAAATAGGAGCGGGTCAGGATGAATGGTTCAGGATTCACCACGCTCCTTTTTTGTACTTTTGTCGAACCCTTTTCAATCATATTGTCTTATACAGGTCAAGCTATTTAGGTAGTCAACGACGGTCTTCAGATGTTTTAGAGTATTCATTCAAGAAGCTGCATTTTTTCTTCTGCCTTATTTTTGTTTAATTGGTAAATATTAGTGAATTTCTGGCCTAAATATGATAGAATAGGAGAGAATAACTTAGGAGGTTCCAAATGACTACTGAACATATGGAAGAATTAAATGACCAGCAGATTGTCCGTCGTGAGAAAATGGCGGCCCTTCGTGAACAAGGAATCGATCCATTTGGGAAGCGATTCGAACGCACTGCAAATTCAGGTCAATTAAAAGAAAAATATTCAGAATTAGATAAAGAACAACTCCACGACTTGAACGAAACAGCTATTATTGCCGGTCGTCTTGTAACAAAACGTGGAAAAGGAAAGGTTGGCTTTGCCCATCTTCAAGACCGTGAAGGTCAAATTCAGATCTACGTTCGTAAGGATGCAGTTGGAGAAGAAAACTACGAGATCTTCAAAAAAGCAGACCTTGGTGATTTCCTTGGTGTTGAAGGGGAAATCATGCGCACAGATATGGGTGAACTTTCGATTAAAGCAACTCATATCACTCACTTGTCAAAAGCCCTTCGTCCTTTGCCTGAAAAATTCCACGGACTTTCAGATGTTGAAACCATCTATCGCAAACGTTATTTGGATTTGATTTCAAACCGTGAAAGCTTCGAACGCTTTGTAACCCGTTCAAAAATCATCTCTGAAATCCGTCGTTATTTAGATGGTCAAGGATTCCTTGAAGTGGAAACACCAGTGCTTCACAATGAAGCTGGTGGTGCGGCTGCCAAACCATTTATCACTCACCACAATGCACAAAACATTGATATGGTGCTTCGTATCGCGACTGAGCTCCACTTGAAACGTTTGATTGTTGGTGGGATGGAACGCGTTTATGAAATCGGACGGATCTTCCGTAACGAAGGAATGGATGCTACTCACAACCCTGAATTCACTTCTATCGAAGTCTACCAAGCTTACGCTGACTTCCACGATATCATGGACTTAACAGAAGGCATTATCCAACATGCTGCGAAAGCGGTCCATGGTGATGGTCCAATTGACTACCAAGGAACAGAAATCAAAATCAACGAACCATTCAAACGGGTTCACATGGTTGATGCGATCAAAGAAATCACAGGTGTTGACTTCTGGCAAGACATGACCTTTGAAGAAGCTGTAGCACTTGCAAACGAAAAACATGTACCAGTTGAAAAACACTACACAGAAGTGGGACAAATTATCAATGCCTTCTTCGAAGAATTCGTTGAAGAAACCTTGACACAACCAACTTTTGTTTACGGTCACCCAGTAGCAGTGTCACCTTTGGCTAAGAAAAATCCAGAAGATCCACGCTTCACTGACCGTTTCGAACTCTTCATCATGACCAAAGAGTATGCGAATGCCTTCACCGAATTGAATGATCCGATCGATCAATTGCAACGTTTTGAAGCACAAGCGCGTGCCAAAGAATTGGGAGATGACGAAGCTACAGGCATTGACTATGACTATGTTGAAGCCCTTGAATATGGTATGCCACCAACAGGTGGACTTGGAATTGGTATTGACCGTCTCGTTATGTTGTTGACAAATGTAACAACAATTCGTGACGTCCTTCTCTTCCCAACTATGAAATAAGCTAAAAGAAAACACTGATCGCAAGATCAGTGTTTTTTAGTCTTCCATATAAGAGGTGTCGTTCCAAGTGTCTAAGTGATAGTGCTCAAAATCATCTGTTGTCAGAATCGTCACGCTGGCATTATCTAGTCCGCCATTTTTGCGAAGTTCTCCTGTGTCATAACCAAGCAAGGTTCGAATAGAAGCTGTCAAATTAGCCCCATGTCCAACGATGAGAACGGTATCGAGCTCTTTTCCTTTCAGGCTTTTTACAAAATCACAGGTACGTTTGGTCGTTTCATAGACAGATTCTGCATCAAAGATTTCATTTTGAAAGCGGGCTAGGTTATGGCGAAAGGCATCCATTTGTTGGGGATAGATAGCTGAAATAGTAGAAATTTTAGCTCCTTCCAATTTTCCCAAATTCCATTCACGAAGAGCAGGCGTTGCTTGCAATTCTAGAGGTGTTTCCAATTGATCGAGGAGGATCTGTGCGGTATGGACTGTTCGTGGTAGATCACTTGCAAAGGCTGCATCAAAAGGAACAGTAGCCAGGTGCTTTCCTAATTTTTCAAGCTGATGAATAGAGGCTGGTAACAGCGGAGAATCGCCATTTGATCCCTGAAAACGTCCTTCTTCATTCCATTCTGTCCGTCCGTGTCGAATAAAATATAGTTTCACAATCTTGTCTCCTTCTCTGTCATTATTCTAAAATATCTGCAAAAGTCGCTTGTACGAAGTCTGCTAGAAGTTGTGGTTTGATTTGAATACTATGGCCGATTTCCCCAGCAGATACGATCATGGTTTCTAACTGAAGGGCTGATTCATCGATAAAGATTGGGAAAGAATGCTTTTGACGAATGCCCACCGGATTATTGGCCCCATGAATATAACCAGTTGTTTTTTCGAGATCCTTTTGAGGAATCATAGCCACTTTCTTATTGCCCGATAATTTGGCCAATTTTTTCTCTGAAAGATGCTCCGTGATAGGAATGATCCCAATCACAGGCCCTGTTTTATCTCCTTTGAGAGCTAGGGTTTTGAAAATAGTAGAGCGATCAATCCCTTCTGGTAAGATCCCTTCTAAAGCGTTGATTTGTAAGCCTATGTGCTCAATTTTTGCTTTTGTTAAGATCTGCTCGACCAAGGTTTTTTTCACTTTATTTTTTTTTGCCATGGCTTTCTCCTTTTCTCTTTTTCTCTACAAAACCAGATTTCATTAGACCATTATAACATATAATAGTGGCAATATTGCCTTCTCCTGAAAAATAGAAAACAGCAGAAAAAGTGAAAGCCACTTGATCTGCTGTTTTAAGGCTATGAGGAAGAGTTATCTTTTTGTACCTTGAAAAGTTTCCGATAAATCGCTTCTTGGTCTTGCGTCGGAGCAATTTGGTTGAGATCCAAGTAGTGTGAGAATCCATTTAATTGCACTTGAGAGGTATATTGATGCAAGTCGTATTCCGTGTTGGTATCTGGCGCGGCATTATAGTAGCCATCATCAAATCCATAAGTAGGAATCCAAAGAGCCGTAAATTTATCAGTGGAGATACTATGTTCTTCCATGAAGTAAGTTCCGATATAGAGTCCAATATTTTTTGCACCCAAAGCTTGTAGTTTTGCTCGGAAAGCTTCAACACCTGCATTCATATCCTTCATGGTTTTTTCCTCAACGTCTAACCAATAGTAGGTCGGTTTGTAAGGAGAAGCAGCCTTGTAAAATTCTTCTGCTTCTTTTTCCATTTCTTTTTTATCCTTAGCAGCGACATAAGCATAGACTGCGACAGGGATATTTCGTTTTTGGAATTCTTGGATATGAGTTTTAAAAGATTTATCCAGACCATTTAAGTAGGTTGCCGCATTTTCCTTTTTAGCTTGAGCCCCACTATGGACACGTACGATTACACCTCCCACATTTTGGGAAAGGACATCGTAATCAATTTCACTAGGCAATTGCCAGCCTGAGATATCAATGATCGGACGGCCAACCAGTTCTGGATTGATGTCTTCTTCTTTTTTAGAAGAAGAGCTTGCAGTGGTTGTTTTTTTAGGTGTATTGGAGTTCGGAATCGTTTGGGTTGTTTCTTGTCGCTCTCTGGCTTGCAGATCGGCAATCGTTCGTGAGAGAACGAGAAAAGAAATGATACCGATAAAAAAGACCAAGAGAACAACGGGTTTTATCCTTTTTCTCATACAGAAACATTTTACCGTAAAAAAAACGAAAAGGCAAAACTTAATGCTTAAAAGATGCTGATTTCAGCCATTATTTTCAAAAAAAAAGGAATCTTTTCATCGAAAAAGGATAAAAATATATGAAAATAAGAAGAATGATTAGAATATTTCTTGAAAATGGGGAAGAAGCCGAATCTTTTCTGGCCTTTCCTTGGTTTTGCTTCTTAAAAATGATATAATGGAGGTTGAATATTAGGAATATGGTGAATTATGAAAATTGAAAAAAGACATCTTTTAAATTATTCCATCCTCATTCCCTATTTGATTTTATCCATCATTGGCTTGATTGTTGTCTATTCGACAACAAGTGCCTTGGCAATTCAAAGTGGAGTGAGTTCGATTCGGATGGTCCGGACACAGGGGCTCTTTTTTATCCTAAGTCTCCTAACCATCGCCTTGATTTATAAATTTAGCCTAAACTTCCTTCGAAATAAAAAAGTGCTGGCTTTTGTCATTTTTATTGAAGTGATTTTGTTGATTCTGTCTAGGTTTATCACAGATACCGTCAATGGAGCTCACGGTTGGTTGACGATTCCTGGAGGGTTTAGTATCCAGCCGGCAGAATACCTCAAGGTGATCTTAGTCTGGTATCTAGCCTTGATCTTTTCTAAACGACAAGACGAGATACGCGATTATGATTATCAAGCCTTGACCCACAATGAATGGATTCCAAGGAATTTAAACGATTGGCGTTGGCTGACCTTGATTCTGATTGGAATCGTTGTGATTATGCCGGACTTGGGAAATGCGACGATCTTGGCCTTAACGGTCTTGATCATGATTACGGCTAGTGGAGTGGGCTACCGTTGGTTTACCTCTTTACTTGGTTTAGTTGTTGGAGTATCGTCCATTGTCCTTGGTTCAATTTGGATTATCGGTGTGGACCGTGTCGCTAAAATTCCAGTCTTTGGTTATGTAGCCAAACGCTTTAGTGCCTTCTTTAACCCCTTTAATGATTTGTCTGGCGCAGGTCACCAATTAGCTAATTCCTACTATGCCATGAGTAACGGTGGTTGGTTTGGCTTGGGGCTAGGAAATTCCATTGAAAAACAAGGTTACTTACCAGAAGCGCACACAGACTTTGTGTTTGCGATTGTGATTGAAGAATTAGGTTTTGTTGGAGCTAGTTTGATCCTTGCTCTCTTATTCTTCTTAATTCTTCGGATCATTTTAGTCGGTATTCGAGCAAAGAATCCTTTTAATTCGATGATGGCCATTGGGATCGGTGGGATGATCTTAGTGCAAACCTTCATTAATATCGGAGGAATTTCTGGTTTGATTCCGTCTACAGGAGTGACTTTCCCCTTCTTATCCCAAGGGGGAAATAGCTTATGGGTCTTATCCGTAGCGATTGCTTTCGTTTTGAATATCGACGCTAGTGAAAAACGGGCTAAGATGGAACGAGAAGGCATGGTTTTTGAAGAAAAAGGTAAAATCAAACCTTATTATTAAAAGGGAATTGTTGAATGGCTATTCAAAAAGGAGAAAAAATGGTCTTACAAAAATTAGAGAACTTCACAAATAAAGATATTATCAAAGAAGAAGCCGAAATCTTAACCAATTTATTAGATGATATTACGAAAAATTTGGTTCGTCCGGAAACCTTTGATAAAATTAGGCAGTTGAAGGATCTATCAAAAACACAGAACTATCGTGAGTTAAATCAACTAGTGGAACAATTGACAAATGAAGAAATGACAGTGATTTCACGTTATTTTGCGATTTTACCACTCTTGATTAACATCTCAGAAGATGTCGATTTGGCCTATGAAATCAATCATTTGAATAACGTGGATGGTGAATACCTCGGAAAACTTTCTTCAACCATCAAAGAAGTTGCGAAAAATGAAAATGCACAAGAAATTCTTGAAAATCTCAATATTGTACCTGTTTTAACAGCCCATCCAACTCAAGTGCAACGAAAAACCATGCTGGATTTAACCAATCATATTCATGCTCTTCTTCGTCAGCACCGGGATGTTAAAGCTGGCTTAATGAATGAGAATAAGTGGTATAACAACCTTCGTTGCAATATCGAAATCATGATGCAAACGGATATGATTCGTGACAAAAAATTGAAGGTTACCAATGAGATCACCAACGTCATGGAATATTACAATAGCTCTTTCTTACAAGCTGTTCCAAATCTGATGTTGGAATACAAACGCTTGGCAAAAGCGCATGGATTAGAGCTTGAACAACCACGTCCGATCACAATGGGCATGTGGATTGGGGGAGACCGGGACGGGAATCCATTTGTAACAGCTGAGACCTTGAAGCGTTCAGCAACTATTCAAAGCGAAGTCATTTTGAACTATTACATCGAAAAGATTTCTAAATTATACCGTCATTTCTCCCTTTCAACGAGTCTTTCTAAAACAAGTGAAGCAGTAGCTGAAATGGCAGCCCTATCCAGTGATACATCCGTCTTTCGTGAAAAAGAACCTTACCGTCGAGCTTTCCACTATATCCAGTCAAAATTGATCCAGACTTTGGTCAATTTAAAAGAATGGACTATGGTTGGGGAAACTAGAGAAGATCGTTATGCTGTCGAGAGGTTATTAGGAGCAAATGCTCATCAACAAGGGCCAGTTTCTGATTATATCGGCAATCGTATCTCTGGAGCTCTAAAGAAAATTTCTGAGAAAGAAGCACCAGCTTATGCCTCTGCTCAAGAATTTAAAGAAGACCTTGAAAAGATCAAAGATTCCTTGTTAGAAAACAAATCAGAGTATTTGATTTCTGGTGAATTTGCAGAACTTCTAGAAGCCATCGATGTTTTTGGATTCTATCTGGCCTCTATTGATATGCGTCAGGATTCGAGTGTGCATGAAGCCTGTGTGGCAGAATTGCTGAAATCAGCTGGAATTAATGACCATTATTCTGATTTATCAGAGGATGAAAAGTGTCAAGTTCTCTTGAAAGAACTTTTAGAAGACCCACGTATTTTATCAGCAACCCATGCTGAAAAATCTGAACTGCTTGAAAAAGAATTAGTGATTTTCCAAACGGCCCGTGAATTGAAGGATCGTTTAGGAGAAGAAGTCATTCGTCAAAACATCATTTCTCATGCAACCAGTGTGTCAGATATGTTGGAATTGGCTGTGATGTTGAAAGAAGTGGGCTTAGTCGATACGGAAAAAGCTCGCGTTCAAATCGTACCGTTGTTTGAAACGATCGAAGATTTGGATCATTCAGAAGAAACCATGAGAAGTTACTTGTCTCTTCCGATTGCCAAACGTTGGATTGCTTCTAAGAACAACTACCAAGAGATTATGTTAGGATACTCTGATTCCAACAAAGATGGTGGATACTTGTCTTCTTGTTGGACCCTCTTTAAAGCCCAACAACAATTGACCGCTATCGGAGACGAGTTTGGAGTGAAGATTACCTTCTTCCATGGTCGTGGTGGGACTGTTGGTCGTGGTGGAGGTCCTACTTATGAAGCCATCACGTCTCAACCGTTGAAATCCATTAATGACCGCATCCGCTTAACTGAGCAAGGAGAAGTAATCGGCAATAAATATGGAAATAAAGATGCTGCCTACTACAACCTTGAGATGCTCGTCTCTGCAACCATTAACCGAATGATTGCCGAACAAAAGAGTCCATTCTCTATGTTTGATCGTTTCGGGGAAGTCATGGATAAAGTCGTGAATCGCAGTTACGATATCTATCGTGATTTGGTCTTTGGAAATGAGCACTTCTATGATTACTTCTTTGAATCAAGTCCGATCAAAGCAATTTCAAGCTTTAATATTGGTTCACGTCCTGCTGCTCGTAAGACCATTACAGAAATCGGTGGTTTGCGTGCTATCCCATGGGTCTTCTCTTGGTCACAAAGTCGGGTAATGTTCCCTGGTTGGTATGGAGTAGGTTCTAGCTTTAAGGAATTTATCGATGAGGATCCTGAGAATATTGAAACCCTTCGATACATGTATAAAAACTGGCCTTTCTTCCAATCTCTCTTGTCAAATGTGGACATGGTCTTATCCAAAGCCAACATGGATATTGCCTTTGAGTATGCGCAATTGTGTGAGGAAGAAGAAGTCCGCAATATCTATCAGATTATCTTACATGAATGGCAATTGACCAAGGATATCATCCTGATGATTGAGGAGCATGACGAATTGCTCGCGGAAAACCCTTATCTGAAAGAAAGTTTGGATTATCGGATGCCGTACTTTAACGTCTTGAACTATATTCAGTTAGAATTGATTCGACGTCAACGGACTGGACAACTATCAGCCGATCAAGACAAGCTAATCCATATCACCATCAATGGAGTGGCTACAGGATTACGAAATTCAGGTTAAAAAAATCGGAACATTGTTCCGATTTTTTCTGCTCTGAAACGAAGTGATAGAAGATGTTTAACGAGTTTAAATTAAAGATTTCAAATGAGGATTTTCAAAGCTTGATCAGGATCTTTCAGCAAGAGGACAAAACAAAAGGAAAGAAGGGGAATAATTAAGAAAATATAGGTAAAAGGCTTGCAATTTTATCTAAAATTCGATAGAATAGTAAGGAAAGTTAGACTGTATTGCCTACTGTCTATCTATAAAATATATTTTATTGGAGGCTTTTACTCAAATGGCAAAAGAAAAATACGATCGTAGTAAACCGCACGTTAACATCGGTACAATCGGACACGTTGACCACGGTAAAACTACCCTAACTGCAGCAATCACAACTGTTTTGGCACGTCGCTTGCCTTCATCAGTTAACCAACCAAAAGACTATGCGTCTATCGATGCTGCTCCAGAAGAACGCGAACGCGGTATCACTATCAACACTGCACACGTTGAGTACGAAACTGCTAAACGTCACTACGCTCACATCGACGCTCCAGGACACGCGGACTATGTTAAAAACATGATCACTGGTGCCGCTCAAATGGACGGAGCTATCCTTGTAGTAGCTTCAACTGATGGACCAATGCCACAAACACGTGAACACATCCTTCTTTCACGTCAGGTTGGTGTTAAACACTTGATCGTCTTCATGAACAAAGTTGACTTGGTTGACGATGAAGAATTGCTTGAATTGGTTGAAATGGAAATCCGTGACCTTCTTTCAGAATACGATTTCCCAGGTGATGACCTTCCAGTTATCCAAGGTTCAGCTCTTAAAGCTCTTGAAGGTGACTCTAAATATGAAGACATCATCATGGAATTGATGGATACTGTTGATGAGTACATCCCAGAACCAGAACGCGATACCGACAAACCATTGCTTCTTCCAGTCGAAGACGTATTCTCAATCACTGGACGTGGTACAGTTGCTTCAGGTCGTATCGACCGTGGTGTTGTTCGTGTCAACGACGAAATCGAAATCGTTGGTATCAAAGAAAAAATCCAAAAAGCAGTTGTTACTGGTGTTGAAATGTTCCGTAAACAACTTGACGAAGGTCTTGCAGGGGATAACGTTGGTGTGCTTCTTCGTGGTATCCAACGTGATGAAATCGAACGTGGACAAGTTATCGCTAAACCAGGTTCAATCAACCCACACACTAAATTCAAAGGTGAAGTTTACATCCTTACTAAAGAAGAAGGTGGACGTCATACTCCATTCTTCAACAACTACCGTCCACAGTTCTACTTCCGTACAACTGACGTGACTGGATCTATCGAACTTCCAGCAGGAACTGAAATGGTAATGCCTGGTGATAACGTGACTATCGACGTTGAGTTGATCCACCCAATCGCCGTTGAACAAGGTACTACATTCTCAATCCGTGAAGGTGGACGTACTGTTGGTTCAGGTATGGTTACTGAAATCGAAGCTTAATTCGATCTAGTTCCCAGATTAACAATTATATAGACAGACAGAAAACCCCGTGAAGACGGGGTTTTTATTTTGGTAAAAAGTAAAATGAGCTTGTGCAACCTTTCATTATGACGAAATTTATGGTAAAATAGATAGTATAAAATTAGAAAAAAGAGGTATGTGAAATGTCACGTAAACCATTTATCGCTGGTAACTGGAAAATGAACAAAAATCCAGAAGAAGCAAAAGCATTCGTTGAAGCTGTAGCATCAAAACTTCCTTCAGCTGATCTTGTTGAAGCTGGCATCGCAGCTCCTGCAGTTGACTTGACAGCTGTACTTGCTGCTGCTAAAGGTTCAAACCTTAAAGTTGCTGCACAAAACACTTACTTTGAAAATGCTGGTGCCTTCACTGGTGAAACTAGCCCACAAGTTTTGAAAGAAATCGGTACTGACTACGTTGTTATCGGTCACTCAGAACGTCGTGACTACTTCCACGAAACTGATGAAGACATCAACAAAAAAGCAAAAGCAATCTTTGCGAACGGTATGCTTCCAATCATCTGTTGTGGTGAGTCTCTTGAAACTTACGAAGCTGGTAAAGCAGCAGAATTCGTAGGGGCTCAAGTTTCAGCTGCTCTTGCAGGATTGACTGCAGAGCAAGTCTCTTCAACAGTTATCGCATACGAACCAATCTGGGCGATCGGTACTGGTAAATCAGCTTCACAAGACGACGCACAAAAAATGTGTAAAGTTGTTCGTGACGTTGTAGCTGCTGACTTTGGTCAAGAAGTGGCTGACAAAGTACGTGTTCAATACGGTGGTTCAGTGAAACCTGAAAACGTTGCTGAATACATGGCTTGTCCAGACGTTGATGGAGCTCTTGTGGGTGGTGCATCACTTGATCCAGAAAGCTTCTTGGCATTGCTTGACTTTGTTAAATAATGATATATAAAAAGGCGAGAGATTTCTCGTCTTTTTTATAGTAGAAAAGACCAGCTACAAAGCTGGTCTTTTGAGTTAGGAACGTCCTAATAGTTTCTTAATGAGAGAAATCATTTTGTATTTCAGAGGATTTGGGTAATAACGGAAGGTCCCCATCTTACGGACGATGTAGCCGTTGAAGTTTTGTTTGAAACGAAGAACACCGTCTGACCCGTCAAAGATTCCTTGAATACCAAGGAAGTTATATCTTGGGATACCACGTTTGATGGTTTCAAGCATCATATATTCCTGGAGAACAGCAGGAGCATAGAACTTATTAAATTCTGTATAAGAGCCACTGAATAAATAGGTGGATTCTTGTGGCATATAGACAAAGAGACTACCTGCAAGAATGACGTCTTGATCTCCATATTTTTCAATATATTCTTTCGCGTCCTTCTTTCTCACCTCAAAGGTATCAAACTGGCTAGAGAATTCACGAAGTTGATTTTGTTTTTTCTCTGAATGTGGGTTGACTTCAAGATCTTTCTGTAATTTCTCAATCTTCTGTGCTAGTTTTCCTTGGTCTTTTTCAAGATTCGTGTAGTAATGGTGGAAGTTCAGTGTTGCGATCATGAAATCTGCATTGTCGCCAAAACTGTCATAGAAAGTTTGGTAATAATCCAAGGTCTTATCCTGATAGTCGCGACGGTCACTGGTTGAGGAAGTAATATCCTTAAAGAGTTGCAGTTCATCTCGGTTTAATCGTTTCAGTTTAATACCGAAAGATTTAGCTTTCTTGACAAGTGGCTTTCCTTTTTTACTGAAGCTCTTGAGAAGATTTTTTTCGGTGATGCCCTCCATATCTTTCACATAATGCCAATCACCTTCTCCTCCTGGATAACCTGTTGTTAAACCATCATGCTGATAGCCCAATTTTTTTAGGGTATCCATGAAATGAGTTTGCTCTTCACTGGTTGGATTCCCGTCACTGTCAAAGGTTTGATAGGTATCATAGGGCTTAATAACGAGTTCAATAGCCCCATTTTCTTTCGCATAGTCTTTTAAAGCTGCATAGAAAGGTTCTAGCATAGCTTCCTTTTGGTAAAGGGGGCCAGAATTGATTTCCATATGGAGACCACCTGTCATAGGAAGACTGTACAAGATTGCTGCCACTTGGACTTGATCTTCTTGCTTCCAAGCGATAAATTGGACGGTATTTCCTCGCTTTTCAAGCAGATCTGCCATTTCAGCAGACTGGATAAAAGAGCGATGGGAGACAGTATTTGCAAATGAGGTAAATTCTTCTTTTGAAATTGTCGTAAGAGTCATGTAACTTATTTACTCCTTAATTTTTTCCGGATCTTGTAGACTTTGTTTACAAGTGGATAAAGTGGACTGGTTGGGAGGTTGAATTCCCCAACAAATTCTTCAATGACAGGATTAAATTTTGATTTGAAATGATAGAGACCACCATCGAGTGAATTTTCAATGCCCCCCATATTTTGCCAAGAAGCACCACGATCAAAAGCGTGTTGGGCAGTTTCATACCAGGTGAGGATAGCAGGTTGGTAGCGGCGGAATTCTTCATCCATCCCTGCATAAACATTTTCAGACGTCCCACCGAATTCAAGGGTTAAGGTCCCAGATAAAGGAACAACCTGTCTACCTGCTTGGAGATGCTGCTCAAGAAATTGCAATTCTTCTTCTATACGCTCTTTTTCTTTTTGGTTATTCTCAACCTTGCCAGGCTTTGTTTTTTCTGTGAATTTTTCAGCCTCTGCCTTGTTTTTTTCAAGATCTTTTGTAAGGGAGCTTTTCCGTTTCTCGAGATCTAAAGTAGATAAAGTAATGTAGGATTGTCCTTGGTAGGTTGTGAGTAGTTTTTCGTAGTAGTCTTTTCCCCGTAAATGAATGCTTTTACGTGCCTCAGTCTTTTTCATGAGAGAAGCAAAGTCCTCTAACAATTCAGTCCCGCCAAATTGCACTTGGATTCCTTTGTTTCGAGCGGTTCGGATGGCTTGTCGAGTAGATTTTGAAAGATCTTGCTCGGTGAAAAACTCTTTGTGGATATTCGCTTGAAAGCGTGGTTGGATATTTTCTGCCATATCACTGGTTCGGCCAGTCCATTCAATCCCTTCTTTAGTTAAGGTGTCGATGACCGCTTGTACATCAGTGTTTTCCGTATTTTCTTGTCCAATCAATTGTTTACTCAAGAAAAGACTTGGATCAAACTTCACAAATAAGGCCTTGTATTGTTTGGCTATCTTTTTAAGGGACTGGATTACATATGAAACCAGCTCTTTGTTTTGGTAATCCATGATGGGGCCTCGAGGAATGTAGAGCATGGAAAAGCCAAGTGGCAGGGGTTGAATCAAGATGCTTGCAACAGCGACTAATTGGTCTTCTTGATAAAAACCAACCCGTACATTTCCCCAATTATCTTTGATTTTTGCCCATGAGCTGCTTTGTAAGAGATTGGTTTGGTCACTCTGAATAACAAAGTCATCATGCTCACTAGCAGAAATTCCTAGCTGGTAATGGTACATTTCTTATAATACCCACTTTCTAATGGCGTAAGCAACGCCAGATTCATCATTTGATTTGGTAATATGTGTAGCAATTTTTTTAAGAGTTGGATTGCCATTCTCCATAACGACGGCATGTCCCACGACTTCTAGCATGGAACGGTCATTTTCCTCATCTCCTATGGCCATGGTTTCTTCTTGCTGGATTCCAAGTCGTTCAGCTAGATGAAGAACAGCTGCTCCCTTATTGGTTGTTTTCCCTAGAATTTCTAAATAAAAAGGAGCTGATTTGACCATAGTGAAGCGATCCTTGAATTCTTTAGGGATTTTTGCAATCGCAGCATCTAGAATATCTGGTTCATCGATATACATGGCCTTGACAAATTCTTTCTCACGAACTTCTTCAGGCGTCCGGTAATAAAGGGGCATATTGACCAGTTGAGATTCATGAATGGTGTAGCGTCCGATATCGCGATTGCTGGTATAGATGCCATCTTTAGTAATCACATGAGAGTGGATTTGGAGTTTGTTAGCAAGAGACTCGATATCGAGATAGTCCTCATAATCTAAAAGGTCCTTGATGAGTTCTTTTCCAGTAGCGGTTTCTTGAACCAGACCGCCATTAAAGGTAATGACATAGTCTCCAGGATCCATCAAATGGAGTTCTTTTAAAAGTTTTGAGACCCCTGCGATAGGACGACTTGTTGTGATAACGATTTTAACGCCTGCAGCTTTGGCATCTTGGATGGCTTGAAAAACTTCGGGGGTTACTTGGCCGTCAGATGTTAAAAGGGTCCCATCGATATCAAGTGCAACAAGTTTAATGTTCATCTTTTTCTCCTGTGAAGGTATCGTTAACAATATAGGACTGGAATAAGTGTAGTTGAGGTGTAAACAAGCTATTTTCAAGCAACATTTCTTTTGGGAAATAGAAGCGGTTATCCCCTTGTCTACTACCAGCTAAGGAAGCAACGATAGGAGAGAGTAGGGATAGCTCAGCTAATTTACCATCCTTTTGGATGATCTCAATTTGAGTACGAGGTTTTTCTGAATCTGGTCGGTAAACGTCGTAAGGAAGGTCAAAGTTTCGATGGATAGCTGTATAATAGATTGGATCAAAACCAACCTCTTGAATCAGTTGTTTGAGAGCAGCTAATTGTTCTTCATCCTTATCTTGAAAGAGAATGGATTTGAAAACCTTGCGATTGATAAAACGCTGGGCCAAATCAGAGAGTACGGAGTCAGGACTCTCCATCCAAGATTGAAAGTAGGTATTCATAACGCCGTCGTCCAAAGCCAAGTAATCGGCCAGGCTAACTTGGTGCTCAAAAAAAGGAATCAGTCGAGGAGAAGTCGCTTGAAAGAACTCCTTATGCTCAAGGTAGAGATGACGTGCCCGCTTGAGCAGGTTCTGCAATAGGACTTCCATTGCTCTGGTGGCTGGATGAAAGTAGACCTGCATATACATTTGATAGCGAGAAACAACATAATCTTCAACCGCATGCATCCCATTGACCTGAAAAGCAATTCCGTTTTCTACTGGGCGAATGACACGCAATATACGAGTTAAATCAAAATTTCCGTAAGAAGCACCAGTGAAGTAGGCGTCTCTTAGAAGGTAATCCATGCGATCGACATCAATCTGACTAGAGATTAACTGCACCACCTGTTTATTAGGGTAGGTGTGGTCGATAACACTAGCTACCTTTTGAGGAAAATCAGGTGCTACTTGAATTAATATCTGGTAGATTTCTGTTTCAGGACAGGTAATAATTTCCTGGGTCATTTTTTCATGATCTGTATCAAATAACCCTTCAAAGGTATGCGAATAAGCACCGTGTCCGATATCATGGAGCAAGGCGGCAACCATGGTGAGAAGGGATTCGCTTGAGTCCCATTGGTCGGTGTATTTCTCATCAAAGATTGATAGGATGCGCCGAGCAATTTCATAGGCTCCTAGACAGTGCGAAAAACGACTATGCTCGCCCCCATGAAAGGTAAACCCAGAGGTTCCTAACTGTTTGATGCGACGTAGTCGTTGAAATTCTTTCGTATTAATGAGCTTGTAAATGACTGGGTGATCCACGTGAATATAGTTGTGCACAGGATCCCGAAATACTTTTTCATTCATACCTCTATTATAGCAGAAAACGGCCTAAATTGGTATCGAGAGATGGTTGCAATAGGAAAAAGAAAGAAGTTTTTGGTAAAATAAAGGAAAGAGGGAAAGGATGGGAACTTTTGAAGATTAGAATACAAAATCAGATTCAATTTGATGATCAAGTGGAAGTGATGGACCAATATTACGAAGGGGAATGGAAGGAAAAAGGTGGCTATCACTATCTGCTTTACGTAAACGAAGAAGGCGAAAAAGTCGCTTTGAAATTTCATAATCAAGAATTGACCATGACGCGCTTTTCAACGCCAAAATCCATCATGAAATTTATAGCTTCAGAGAAAGGTCATGCGCTCATTCCAACTCCCCTAGGCATGCAGCAGTTTGTGATTGATACTCAGGAATATAGATTGGAGCAAAATAGGCTTGGTTTGTCTTATCAGTTGTTAACGGCAGACGGAAGTCAACAGTTTGCGACCTATCGTTTAGAATTGACATGGGAAGACTAGTTTATCAGTAGTTTTTCTTGATTTTTTTACGAGTTGTGGTATAATGAAACCACTCAAGGGAGTAGCTGACGGATTTCCCGCGATAGTGTCGTCATTCCGAATTATTTCCGGCACTATATTAAACAGCGAGACTTGTTTTTTTAAAAAACAGGCCAAAAAGGAGGAGACTGTTTTGTCAAAAGAACAAAATAAAGATTTGTTTTACACGCAATCTTCTGAGGAAGTCCTAAAGAACTTGGACTCATCTGTCGAAGGTTTGTCAACCGCCCAGGCTCAAGAACGCTTAGCGACTTATGGTCGTAATGAGTTGGAAGAGGGCGAAAAACGTAGCCTACTAGCTAAATTCCTTGATCAATTTAAGGATTTGATGATTATCATCTTGCTTGCGGCAGCGGCACTTTCTGTGATTACAGAAGGAATGGACGGTCTAACGGATGCCATGATCATCTTGGCTGTTGTAGTCTTGAATGCTGCCTTTGGGGTTTACCAAGAAGGGCAAGCAGAAGCAGCCATTGAAGCTCTGAAAAATATGTCTAGCCCGATGGCTCGTGTTCGTCGTGATGGTCATGTTATTGAGATTGACTCAAAAGAATTGGTGCCTGGGGACATCGTCTTGCTTGAAGCTGGAGATGTGGTGCCTGCCGATATGCGTTTGCTTGAAGCGGCGTCTCTTAAAATCGAAGAAGCTGCTCTTACTGGTGAGTCTGTACCGGTTGAAAAGGATATTACTCAAATGGTAGAAGCAGATGCTGGTATTGGGGACCGAGTTAATATGGGTTACCAAAACTCAAACGTAACTTACGGTCGTGGTATTGGTGTCGTGACAAACACTGGTATGTATACAGAAGTTGGTAAGATTGCAGATATGTTGGCTAATGCCGATGAGACTGAAACACCATTGAAGCAAAGCTTGGAACAATTATCTAAAGCCTTGACTTACTTAATCGTTGTGATTGCGGTCATTACTTTCTTGGTTGGTGTCTTCGTTCGTGGTGAACATCCGTTGGAAGGCTTGATGGTTGCGGTAGCCCTTGCGGTTGCGGCGATTCCAGAAGGTCTTCCTGCCATTGTAACCATCGTTCTCTCTTTGGGAACGACAACCCTTGCTAAACGCAATTCAATCGTTCGTAAATTGCCAGCCGTTGAAACACTTGGTTCAACAGAAATCATCGCATCTGATAAAACAGGTACCTTGACCATGAACCAAATGACAGTTGAGAAGGTTTATACCAACGGTCAATTGCAAAGCTCGGCAGCTGAGATTGCTGCTAGCAACAATACCCTTCGCATCATGAACTTTGCCAATGATACCAAGGTAGACCCATCTGGCAAATTGATTGGGGACCCAACTGAGACAGCCCTTGTACAGTTTGGTTTGGACCACAACTTCGACGTCCGTGAAGTCTTGAAGGATGAGCCACGTGTGGCTGAATTGCCATTTGACTCAGACCGGAAACTCATGTCTACCATTCATAAGGAAGCAGATGGCTCTTACTTTATCGCTGTCAAGGGTGCACCTGACCAATTGCTCAAACGTGTGACTCGTATTGAAGTCGATGGGGAAGTTCGCCCAATCACAGAGGAAGATAAGAAAGCTATCCTTGCTACCAACAAAGACTTGGCCAAACAAGCCCTTCGTGTCTTGATGATGGCTTATAAGACAAGCAATGAAATTCCAACCTTAGAATCTGAAATTGTTGAATCTGACCTTGTCTTCTCTGGTTTGGTCGGCATGATTGACCCTGAACGTCCAGAAGCTGCAGAAGCTGTTCGTGTCGCTAAGGAGGCAGGCATTCGTCCAATCATGATTACTGGTGACCACCAAGATACAGCGGAAGCTATCGCCAAACGTCTTGGAATCATCGATCCAAATGATACAGAAGACCATGTCTTCACTGGTGCTGAGTTGAATGAACTCACTGATGAAGAATTCCAAAAAGTCTTCAAGCAATACTCTGTTTACGCGCGTGTATCGCCTGAGCACAAGGTTCGGATTGTGAAAGCATGGCAAAAAGAAGGCAAGGTTGTTGCCATGACTGGTGACGGGGTCAACGATGCGCCATCACTTAAGACTGCTGATATTGGTATCGGTATGGGGATTACTGGTACAGAGGTTTCTAAGGGAGCTTCTGATATGGTCCTTGCCGATGATAACTTCGCAACCATTATCGTAGCAGTTGAAGAAGGACGTAAGGTCTTCTCCAATATTCAAAAATCCATCCAATACCTCTTGTCTGCTAATATGGCTGAGGTCTTCACTATCTTCTTTGCAACCCTCTTTGGTTGGGACGTTCTTCAACCAGTGCATCTATTATGGATTAACTTGGTAACAGATACGCTACCAGCTATCGCTCTTGGTGTGGAACCAGCTGAGCCAGGTGTCATGACCCACAAACCTCGTGGACGTAAGTCCAACTTCTTTGACGGTGGGGTCTTTGGAGCCATCCTTTATCAAGGAATCTTCCAAACTATCTTGGTACTTGGCGTATACGGATGGGCAATTCTTTTCCCAGAGCACCAGAGTCACGCAGAAATCCATGCAGATGCTTTGACTATGGCCTTTGCGACTCTCGGTTTAATCCAATTGCTCCATGCCTTTAACGTGAAATCGGTCTATCAATCGATCTTTAAAGTGGGACTCTTCAAGAACAAGACCTTTAACTGGTCGATTCCAGTAGCCTTTATTCTCTTAATGGCAACCATTATGGTACCTGGATTTAATAAACTCTTCCACGTTTCAAACTTGAGTTTGACGCAATGGTTGGTGGTTGCTGTAGGTGCAATTATGATTGTGGTTCTTGTTGAAATTGTCAAAGCCGTCCAACGTGCACTCGGTAAGGATAAAAACGCTATTTAAGCATTGAAAAGTCATCTTCGGATGGCTTTTTTTGTGTGCAGAAATGTCTGGGCATATTTCTTGAGGCGAGAGTCAATTTTTGATAAACTAGACGACAGTTTGAAGAAAGGAAACTATATTATGAAAAAGTTTTTTGCTGAAGTAATCGGCACATTTATGCTTGTCTTTATCGGGACTGGCGCTGTTGTTTTTGGAAATGGAACTGAAGGTCTTGGGCATCTAGGAATTGCCTTGGCATTTGGTTTGTCAATTGTTGCAGCTGCATACTCTATTGGGACTGTTTCTGGTGCCCACTTGAACCCAGCTGTTTCTATTGCTATGTTTGTCAACAAACGCTTGTCATCTAAAGACTTGATTAATTATATTGCAGCGCAAGTAGTGGGGGCGGTTCTCGCATCTGCAACAGTACTCTTCCTCTTGTCAAATTCAGGTATGTCAACAGCTAGTCTTGGTGAAAATGCCTTGGCTAAAGGAGTGACTCCATTTGGCGGATTCTTGTTTGAAGTAATTGCTTCCTTTATCTTTATTTTGGTCATCATGACAGTGACATCAGCTACCAAAGGTAATGGCAAGATCGCTGGTCTTGTGATCGGTTTGAGCTTGACTTTGATTATTCTTGTTGGTTTGAACATAACAGGACTTTCCGTTAACCCAGCTCGTAGCTTGGCGCCTGCCCTTTTTGTTGGTGGTGCGGCTCTTCAACAAATTTGGATCTTTATCTTGGCTCCAATTGTCGGTGGTATTCTGGCTGCAATCGTTGCAAAAAATCTCTTGGATACAGAAGAGTAAAAAATTGGTTCCAGAGGGACCAATTTTTTTATAGTTCAAGGATCGTCATGGCTTGAGAAAATTCATGAGCGAGCTGTTTTTTCTTGTATGCTTTAAATTCGGGGAGGTCTTTGATTCTGCGATAGCGTTTGTAGGGATCGTATCGTTTTGGAAAATCATATTCAGGAAAAGCTTCGAAAAATTGTTTGCAAAGCTCCCATTCTCGGACATAGCCTAAAGGTCTAGCATGATAGGTGATGTTGTCAATGGTTGTTGCTGGCATTCGATGGTGGCTATGACCAAAAATCACCTCTTTGACAGGATATTGTCTAAACAGTTCATGAAAGGCTTGGCTCCCTAGAAAAGCATTAAAGCGTTCAAAATAAGGGTGGCGCATAAGAAAATGACTATGAGGCACAAAGTGCATGGCGATGATCAGGGGTTGGTCTACTCGCATGAGCTCTTGTTCCAGCTCTTGCAACAGACGTTGGGTAATGGCTGGATCAGATCCCATTCGTTGGAGGCGTCTGTCAAACCAAAATAGATTTTTGGTTTGGAGATGTTTTTGGGGAGAGATAGTAGGAACAAAACTGTAGTCATACCAGCCCGAAAAGGCAAGAAGCGTATGATTGGAGAAGGGAATCTTTTGAAATTCAAAAGGTCTCATGGCTTCTTCTGATAGGCCTAGCATATCATGATTTCCTAGGCTAAAGGTCACTGGAAGGTGACATTGAAGTTGGTCTAAAAATTCCTGTGACGTCTTTTCAAAGCCGTTGGCAATATCTCCTGCAATATGGAGATGTTGAATTTTTTTGTCCTTGAAAAGAGTGATCAGGGTCTCTAATTCTTCTTTGCCGAAGTTGTTTGAATCAATATGTAAATCGGACATAAAAGCTACTGTTGTCATGCTACCAGTCTAGCATAAGAGGATCTTTTTTTCTAACAATTAGGTTACAAATGAATAGAAAAAATGCTGAAAATCAGCTGGCTTGGCAGTGGTCAACCAGTAGATCCAATATTGAAAGGTGGGCAAATAGTGAAGGTTATGATATAATAGACTAGATACATAGAAAGAGGTACTTATGGACATTTCAGAAATTCGTCAAAAAATTGACGCAAATCGTGAAAAATTAGCTTCTTTCAGGGGGTCTCTTTGACTTAGAGGCATTGGAAGAAGAAATTGCCATTTTAGAAAATAAAATGACAGAACCTGATTTTTGGGATGATAACATTGCTGCGCAAAAGACATCTCAAGAATTAAATGAACTCAAGCAGACCTATGAAAATTTCCATCAAATGGTGGATCTCTTTGATGAGTCAGAAATCTTACTGGACTTTTTGGCAGAAGACGATTCGGTCAAGGAAGAATTGATCGAGAAGTTGGAGGAGCTGGATAAACGTATGACCAGCTATGAGATGACCTTGCTATTGTCTGAACCCTATGACAATAATAATGCCATCCTAGAAATCCACCCAGGTTCAGGAGGAACAGAAGCTCAGGATTGGGGCGACATGCTTCTTCGGATGTATACTCGTTTTGGAAATGCCCACGGCTTTAAAGTTGAAGTCTTGGACTATCAGGCTGGGGATGAGGCTGGAATCAAGTCTGTAACCCTATCCTTTGAAGGGCCACATGCATACGGTCTTCTGAAATCTGAAATGGGGGTACACCGTTTGGTTCGGATCTCTCCATTTGACTCCGCTAAACGTCGTCATACCTCCTTTACATCTGTTGAGGTCATGCCCGAATTAGACGATACTATCGAAGTCGAAGTTCGTGATGATGATATCAAGATGGACACCTTCCGCTCTGGTGGAGCTGGTGGACAAAACGTCAACAAGGTTTCTACAGGGGTGCGCTTGACCCACATTCCGACAGGGATTGTAGTGGCATCCACCGTGGATCGGACCCAATACGGGAACCGTGATCGTGCGATGAAGATGTTGCAAGCTAAACTCTACCAATTAGAGCAAGAGAAAAAAGCAGCAGAAGTGGACTCTCTAAAAGGGGATAAAAAAGAAATCACCTGGGGAAGTCAAATCCGCTCCTATGTTTTTACCCCTTATACCATGGTTAAGGATCACCGGACCAACTACGAAGTAGCGCAGGTGGACAAGGTGATGGATGGAGATATCGATGGGTTTATCGATGCCTACCTTAAATGGCGTCTCCAATAACCTCGAGGGAATCAACCAGAAAAGAATGAAAGGAATTTCATTACATGTCAATGATTGAAATGAAAGATGTTGTCAAAAAGTATGACAACGGGACAACGGCCCTTCGCGGGGTCTCTGTCCAAATTGAACCAGGAGAATTTGCCTACATCGTAGGACCTTCTGGTGCAGGGAAGTCGACCTTTATTCGACTTTTATACCGTGAAGTCAAACACGATAAAGGAAGTTTGAAAGTAGCTGATTTTGATTTGGATAAAATCAAAAAACGCGATATTCCTATGTTGCGACGCAATGTGGGAGTGGTCTTCCAAGATTATAAATTGCTTCCAAAGAAAACCGTTTATGAAAATATTGCTTACGCAATGCAAGTTATCGGTGAGCGCCGTCGCAATATTAAAAAGCGTGTGATGGAAGTTTTGGATCTTGTCGGATTGAAACACAAGGTCCGCTCATTCCCGAATGAATTGTCCGGTGGGGAGCAACAACGGATTGCGATTGCTCGTGCGATCGTCAACAATCCGAAAGTCTTGATTGCGGATGAGCCAACGGGGAACTTGGACCCAGATAATTCATGGGAAATCATGAATCTTTTGGAGCGGATTAATCTGCAAGGGACCACAGTATTGATGGCGACTCACAATAGCCAGATTGTAAATACTTTACGTCACCGTGTCATCGCGATTGAAAATGGTCGTGTAGTGCGTGATGAAGCGGAAGGAGAGTACGGATACGATGATTAGAAGATTTTTCCGACACTTAATCGAATCGCTTAAAAGCTTGAAACGAAATGGTTGGATGACGATGGCAGCGGTCAGCTCGGTTATGATTACCCTTAGCTTGGTTGCTATTTTCGCCTCTGTGATTGCCAATACCATTAAGCTTTCAGATGATATTCAAAATAGTGTGCGGGTTGTAGTATACATGCGCAAGGATATTCAAGATCAGAGCGAGCAGATTGAAAAAGACGGTCAAACCGTGACCAATGAAAACTACCATAAGGTCTATGATGCTCTGACAGCCATGAAGCATGTCGATAAGGTTGATTTTTCTAGCAAGGAAGAACAGTATGATAAACTGATCAAAACGGCTGGGAACAACTGGAAGATTTTTGATGGAGATGCCAATCCTCTCTATGATGCGTATTATGTAGAGACAACAGCTCCTAAATATGTGAAGCAAGTCTCAGCAGATGCCCAAAAAATTGAAGGGGTCTCTGAGGTTAAAGATGGTGGGGTCGATACCCAACGCTTGTTTGCTCTTGGAACCTTCATCCGAAACTGGGGCTTGATTGGTGTAGCTTTATTGATCTTCATCGCGGTCTTCTTGATTTCGAATACCATTCGGATTACCATCATTTCACGTAGTCGTGAGATTAAGATTATGCGACTGGTAGGAGCAAAAAATGGTTATATTCGTGCACCATTCCTTTTAGAAGGTGCTTGGATCGGTCTCTTGGGAGCCTTGGTTCCTTCAGCTTTGGTCTTTTATGTTTATAATGTTGTCTATACATCTATGAACAATAACTTGGCAGATCAAAACTTGTATCTCTATAGCCCTCATCTCTTGGTACCGATCATGGTCGGTGGCCTCTTTGGATTAGGAATTTTGATTGGGGCGATTGGTTCTTCAATCTCCATGAGACGTTTTCTTAAGATATAATAAAAAAGCAAGTTCGCACTTGCTTTTTTTGTTTACTTTGATGAGGACAGGAAGGATGATAAGGATTCTTTAGGATTATCTAAAGAAGGGATTGAACATCTTCTCGTGACCAATAGAGGTTTCAGGGCCATGACCGGGATAGACAGTGTAGGAAGATGGAAGGGTAAAGAGTTCTTCTCTAATACTGCTAAGTAACTGTGTTGCGTTCCCTGTTGGAAGATCGGTCCGTCCAATGGTTTCGCGAAAAAGGGCATCACCAGATAGAACCAGGTGATTCTGAGGAAAGACGATGGAAACCCCTCCGGCAGAGTGGCCTGGTGTCTCCAGAACATAAAAGTGGAAATCAGCTATTTGGTAATCGGAGCGAATGTCATAAAGGAAGTCGGCCTCCTTGCATACAACATCTTCTAAATCCGCATGACGATCCAAACCAGATAAATTATCGACAGGAGAAGACAACCAACTGGCTTCTGCTGAATGGACATAAACAGGTGGGAAATGATAGGTCTGACGAACCTTTTCAAGACTCATAATGTGATCGTAATGCGTATGGGTTAAAAGAATCGCTACAATTGGTTTTCCGATGCGATCTATTTGTTTTTGAATAGTCGTCCAGTCGCTACCTGGATCGACAAGAATGAGGGAGTGGTCATTTTCAAGGTAGTAGGTGTTTTCATAAGCTACAGGATTAACAGTACGATAGATTTTCATAAGGACTCCTTTCTAGAATAGTGTATCAAATTGCGAGGAAAATAACAGGATTGAAGTCAGCATGAAAGGAGAAAAAAATCTGCAGAGCTTGCTCAAACGTGATATAATTTTAAGTATTATGACAAGACAGAAACGGAAATATGCCATTGTGGACCTGGAAGCGACCAGTGCTGGAAGCAATGCTAAGATCATTCAGGTTGGGATTGTCATCATTGAAGATGGTAGGATTACGCAATCCTATGAGACGGATGTGAATCCCCATGAGCGATTGGATGAGCATATCAAACAATTGACTGGCCTGACAGATGCTCGCTTGAAAAAAGCTCCAGAGTTTGCACAAGTGGCAAAAGAAATTTTTGAATTAATAGAAGATGCCGTCTTTGTGGCCCATAATGTCAAATTTGATGCGAATTTATTGGCAGAAGCCCTTTTTTGGGAAGGATTTGAGCTAACGACTCCTCGGATTGATACGGTTGAATTGTCTCAAATTTTCTATCCGACTTTAGAACGCTACAATTTAGGAGCGCTTGCGGCTGAACTGGAAATTGAGTTGCACCATGCTCACTCCGCTTTAGCGGATGCTATGGCAACAGCCCAGCTGCTGTTGAAATTGAGAGAGAAAATTGCGAGCTTACCAAGAGGATTGATCGAAAAACTTCTTTCGATGGCAGATTGTTTGATTTATGAATCGCGACTCTTAATAGAAGATGCGCTTGAAGACAGTAGCCTTTTTTTACCAGCTCATTTAGTAGAAGTTCATGGTCTCTATCTGCGCAAGCAACAGCAGTTTTTAGAAAGTCGTCATTTGTCTGAACAGTTTGAACTCAATATGCAGTTGTTGGGAATGGAGGCTTATCCGGAGCAAAGAGAATTTGTTGCTTATATCGAGGACAGTTTGCAACGGCCACTTCCGAGTTTTATTGAAGCGCCAACGGGTATCGGGAAGACCTATGCCTATCTATTAACGCTTTTGGCGAAAACCTCCAAGCGCATTCTTGTCAGTGTTCCCACTAAAATTCTTCAGGATCAAATTATGAAGAAGGAAGGAAAGACCATCCAAGATCTTTTCCAAATTCCCTTTCATAGCCTGAAAAGTCCCAAGGATTACATCCAACTCGATAAATTTTATGAGGCCTTACAGAGTGAGTCAGATAATGGGATGGTTCGACGCTTTAAAATGCAACTCTTGGTTTGGCTGACGATGACAGAAACGGGAGAGTTCAGTGAAATTGGTCAACTCTATCGTCATCTTCATTTTGTATCTGAAATATGCCACGATGGCCAATTGTCGAAACGTTCGCTTTTTTATCAGGAAGATTTTTGGCGTCTCGGCCAGGAAAAAGTGAAAACCAGCCGAGTAATTCTGACCAATCATGCCTATCTGTTAACCCGTCTAGAAGATGATAAGAGTCTACTTCAAGAATCTGTTCTGGTAGTGGATGAAGCGCAAAAACTCTTCTTTGCTTTGGAGCAGTTTTCACAGAGAGAAGAAACCTTGCAATCTCTTCTTCTAAGCTTGCAACACGCCATCGAAGAGGAAAAAGATCTGCTGCAGCGACGGTTGCTGGAGAGTATTCAATTTGAACTAAATGCCTGCTCTAAGGAAGTTGTACAAGGAAAAACAGCGATCTTATCAGATCAAACAGTGGCAAAAATTCGACAGGATGTATCGGAATTAAAAAACGAATCTTTAGAGAATCTAAGGGAATTGTTTGATGAGCGATACCAGATTTTTTGGATGGACAAGGAAGTGGTCGAAAGCCACCAGATTCTTCGTCTCCATGGAGGAGTTGAGGACTTGCTATCCTTTAAGGAGTTTGTGCCTGAAGAAGTGCCCGTGCTCTTTGTATCAGCGACGATCTCGATCAGTAAAAAGGTGCATTTACCTGCCCTTTTGGGATACCAAGAGCATCAAATCTACCGGGTGCCAATAACAGTCAAACAACACCAGGAATTGTTGGTGCCGATAGATTTTCCAGATGTCGTTTCTTTATCTTCCGTGGAGTATGCAGGAGAGATTTGTCAGCTCATCGATGAACTCCTTCCTCTAAGAAAACCAATTTTTCTTTTGTTTACCTCAAAAGAATTGTTACTGGAGACGTCAAATGCCTTGAAGTTTCCTCATTTGGCCCAGTATCGAAATGGCGATGCAGATAATATTAAGCGACGATTTGACCGAGGAGAAAGCTCTATTTTATTGGGAACAGGAAGCTTCTGGGAGGGAGTCGATTTTTCCCAACAAAAAGAAGTGATTCAAATCATCACGCGCCTTCCTTTTGACAACCCTAAAGATTATATGGTTCAAAAGCTGAATACCCAACTCAGAGAACAGGGGAAAAATCCCTTTTATGACTATAGCCTTCCAGTCGCAATTTTAAGGCTCAAACAGGCTATTGGGAGAACCAGCCGTTTTCAAGACCAGGAATCGTTGGTCCTCTTATTGGACCAGCGGGTGGTGACCAAACGATATGGAAAACAAATTTTAGATGGTTTGCAGCAAGTGTTGCCCCTTCACACGACAGTGAGAGAGCGGCTTGTTGAGCAAGCAGCTGCCTTTTTTGAAAGGAATTGAGAGAATGAAAAATAAAGGATTTGGACTTGCAATTGCATTTGTACTGGCTCTTTGCGCCATGTTTTTGGGAACTTTCTTTCCCATCATTGGCTCCAGTGTCTTTGCTTTGATTTTAGGAATTGTCCTCAATGAATTAGTAGATTTGCCGGAGAATTCACGACCAGGACTGAACTGGTCCGGTAAGAAATTATTGCAGTATTCGATTATCTTCATGGGATTTAGCTTGCCGATTGCGACGGTTGCCTCTACAGGCTTGTCTTCTTTGAAGATTAGTCTGCCAACGATAACAGTTGCCTTTCTTGCAGCGATGATCTTTGGGAAAGTCTTCCATCTGAAATCTCACCTACGGACCTTAATTGGATTTGGAACGGCTATTTGTGGTGGATCAGCTATCGCAGCAGCTGCTCCGATCATTGAAGCAGACGAAGAGGAAATTGCCTTATCTATGTCAACTATCTTCTTCTTCAACATTCTGGCTGTCTTTATCTTTCCAGTATTAGGGCATGTATGGCATATGTCTAATTTTCAATTTGGCCTCTGGTCAGGAACAGCTATTAACGATACGTCATCAGTTGTAGCAGCAGCGTTTTCTTATAGTAAGGCGGCGGGTGAAATGGCGACCATTGTTAAGTTGACACGCGCCCTGATGATTGTACCAGTTTGTTTGGGCTTGATCGGTTTAAAATGGTATCGGAGCAAGCAACAAGGAAGAAACAAAGGAATGTTAAAGAAAATTATTCCTTGGTTCATCATTTGGTTTATTGTGGCTTCTATTCTTTCATCTATCGGCTTGGTACCTAAAGTGGTTCTTCCTTACCTAAAGGACCTTTCTCATCTCTTTATGGCCATGGCCTTGGTCGGAATCGGAAGCAAGGTTTCTTGGAAACAGTTCCGTGCAGCAGGAGCAGCCCCCCTTCTAGTAGGGTTGATTGCTTGGTTTTGTGTAGCAGGATCTAGCTTGATTCTACAAATGTTGTTCTATTAATTGATTTGATGATTCTCACAGAAAGGAACGTGAATGAAGAAACATCATTTTTTGACGATTCACCTGGATTATTCGATCATTGGGATTGTCTTCGCCCTTCTCATGATTGGGATTTTATCTGTTTATGTAGCAGTTTCTCATGACTATCCCCAAATGGTGTGGCCTTTTTTAGGGCAGCAATTGGCCTGGATTGGTGTGGGATGCGTCATTTGCCTGATTGTGACGATTTTTAGCACGAAATTTCTTTGGAAAATCACTCCCTTTCTTTACCTGCTTGGCCTGGCCTTGATGGTTCTTCCCCTTGTTTTTTATAATCCCAACTTGGTAGCTTCGACTGGAGCTAAAAACTGGGTGGCTTATGGGAACATCACCTTATTTCAGCCCTCAGAATTTATGAAGATCCCCTTCATCCTGATGCTGTCACGCTCTATTGTCCGATTTTTGCAAAGAAATAAGGGGCGTGAGCGATTATTACGACAAGATTGGTTTTTGATTCTAGAGTTGACCATCTATACGATTCCGGTCTTTGCCTTATTGGCTCTCCAACAGGACTTGGGAACGGCCTTAGTATTCTTGGCCATCTTTGCGGGCTTAGTGCTCGTTTCAGGAGTTTCCTGGAAAATTATCTTGCCGGTCATCTTGCTTCTGGCAGGTGGGTTAGCAGGCTTTCTCTTCCTCTTTCTTTCAGAAGGGGGGCGAGCTTTTCTGCACCAGCAAGTAGGGATGCCAACCTATCAGATGAACCGTATTTTAGCCTGGTTAAATCCTTTTGACTATGCACAAACCACCACCTACCAGCAGGCACAAGGACAGCTAGCTATTGCTAGTGGTGGTCTCTTTGGGCAAGGCTTTAATGTCTCCAATTTATTGGTTCCCGTACGGGAAAGCGATATGATTTTTACGGTCGTCGCAGAAGACTTTGGCTTTGTTGGAGCTCTGGTGCTGTTGATTTTATATGTGACCCTGATTTACCGCATTTTAAAAATTACCCTCCAGTCCAATAACCAATTTTATACCTATATTTCCATCGGATTTATCATGATGCTGGTCTTTCATATTTTTGAAAATGTCGGAGCAGTAACGGGTCTTCTCCCTTTGACGGGGATTCCCCTCCCCTTTATCTCACAAGGTGGATCGTCTATTATTAGTAATCTGATTGGTATTGGTCTGGTCCTCTCAATATATAATCATAGTAGCAAAAAGAAAGAGCCAGAAGAAGGGCCTCCAATCCGTAAAAAAGTAGTCCTTAAAAAGGCGCAATAGATAGAAAGAAGGAATGAAAATGAAAAAAGTAGCAACGATTTTAGCAAACGGTTTTGAAGAAATTGAAGCCTTGACCATTGTCGATGTTTTGAGACGGGCTGGGATCGACTGTGACCTTATTGGCATGGAAGAAACGGTCACAGGTTCTCACCAGATCACAGTGCAAGTCGATCGCCTCTGGAATGGGGACCTGTCAGATTATGATGGAATCTTCTTGCCAGGTGGGATGCCAGGAGCTGCAAATTTGCGTGATAATCCGGAATTGATTGCAGCTCTTCAAGAAGAAAGTAGGAAGGGAAAAATCATTTCTGCGATTTGTGCAGCACCAATTGTCTTGGCGCGTGCCGGCCTCTTAAAAGATAAACACTATACGTGTTACGATGGTTTTGAAGAAGAGATTCAAGATGGACACTATCAGAAAGAAACAGTAGTGAAAGACGGGAATCTCTTGACCAGTCGTGGTCCTTCAACTGCGCTTGCCTTAGCCTATGCCTTGGTAGAGCAATTTGGAGGAGATGCCCAAAGCCTTCGTCAAGGAATGCTCTATCAAGATGTCTTTGGAGATGCTTAAAAGAGCTCTTTTGGGCACCATATTTTCTGGTGAAAGTTTACATTCTATGACGGGAAATGACTTCTCTATGATTTAAAATGAAATGACCGTAAAAAATGGCTAAAATCCCCCCTAAATGAGGGTTTTAGCTTATTTTTTTTGTCCATTTGTGGTATAATATTGACTATGAATTATCATGATTTTATATGGGATCTTGGTGGGACGCTATTGGATAATTACGAAACGTCCACAAATGCCTTTGTAGCGACATTGAAGGACTTTCACATCCAAGCCGATCATGATTCTGTTTATGCAGCATTAAAAATCTCAACACAGGATGCAATTCAAACCTTTGCACCTCATATTTCCAATTTTCGTACGGAATACAAGAAAAAAGAAGCCTTGGGCTTGCAAGAGCCGGTCTTATTTGAGGGAGCAAAAGAGTTACTAGAAGAGATCCAAGCACATGGAGGACGCCATTTTTTGGTATCTCATCGGGATCGCCAAGTTTTGACCCTTCTTGAACAGACAGGCATTGCACCCTACTTTACGGAGATTGTAACGGCAGACGAGGGCTTTCCTCGAAAACCAGACCCAGCCTCTATGCTTTATTTGAAGGAAAAATATGGTATTCAAGACGGTCTGGTCATCGGAGATCGTCCGATCGATATAGAAGCTGGAAAGGCTGCAGGGCTTTCGACCTATTTATTTGATTCCATGCCACACTTACACCAGTTTATATTTGAATAGAAAAGGGAAATTATGACAGAGGATAAACAGCAAGAAAATCAAGCACAAGAATATGATGCCAGTCAGATTCAGGTCTTGGAAGGACTAGAAGCCGTTCGGATGCGTCCGGGAATGTATATTGGATCTACCTCAAAAGAAGGTCTTCATCATCTGGTCTGGGAAATCGTTGATAACTCGATCGACGAAGCCTTAGCTGGTTTTGCTAGCCATATTGAAGTTTTCATTGAAGCAGATAATTCGATCACGGTTGTCGATGATGGTCGTGGGATCCCAGTGGATATCCAAGAAAAGACAGGTCGACCTGCCGTTGAAACTGTCTTTACAGTGCTTCACGCGGGAGGAAAATTTGGCGGGGGCGGCTACAAGGTATCTGGTGGTCTTCACGGGGTAGGATCTTCCGTAGTAAATGCCCTCTCCACATCCCTCGATGTTCGTGTCTATAAAAATGGCAGTATCCATTACCAAGAATATCGACGCGGACATGTTGTAGATGATTTAAAGATCATTGGAGAAACAGACCGCACAGGAACAACCGTCCACTTTATTCCAGATCCAGAAATATTCACGGAAACGACTGAGTATGATTTTGAAAAATTGAACAAGCGGATTCAAGAATTAGCCTTTCTAAATCGTGGTTTGCGTATCTCCTTGACGGATAAGCGAGAAGGCCTGGAGCAAGAAAAGCATTACCACTACGAAGGCGGGATTTCTAGTTACGTTGAATACATCAATGAAAACAAAGATGTCATCTTTGAAACTCCGATCTACACAGATGGGGAAATGGATGATATTACTGTTGAAGTAGCCATGCAATATACCACCGGCTACCATGAGACGGTCATGAGTTTTGCCAATAATATCCATACTCATGAAGGTGGGACGCACGAACAGGGCTTCCGTACAGCTCTCACTCGTGTCATCAATGATTACGCTAAGAAAAATAAACTCTTAAAAGAAAATGAAGACAATCTAACTGGGGAAGATGTTCGAGAAGGCTTAACAGCAGTGATCTCAGTTAAACATCCAAATCCACAGTTTGAAGGACAAACCAAGACCAAACTTGGAAATTCAGAAGTTGTTAAAATTACCAATCGACTCTTTAGTGATGCTTTTTCTGATTTCCTTTTGGAAAATCCGCAAATTGCTAAGAAAATCGTTGAAAAAGGGATTTTAGCGGCGAAAGCTCGCGTAGCTGCTAAGCGAGCGCGTGAGGTGACCCGTAAGAAATCAGGGCTTGAGATTTCCAACCTACCTGGTAAATTGGCAGATTGTTCTTCAAATAATCCACAAGAAACAGAACTCTTTATCGTCGAAGGGGATTCAGCCGGAGGATCTGCAAAATCTGGTCGAAATCGGGAATTCCAAGCGATTTTACCAATCCGTGGTAAGATCTTGAACGTTGAAAAAGCAAGTATGGACAAAATTCTAGCCAATGAAGAGATCCGTAGTTTATTTACTGCTATGGGAACTGGATTTGGTGCAGAATTTGATGTTACAAAAGCGCGTTATCAAAAATTAGTCATCATGACCGATGCCGATGTCGATGGCGCTCATATCCGAACCCTTCTATTGACCTTGATCTATCGCTATATGAAACCAGTCTTGGAAGCGGGATATGTTTATATTGCGCAACCACCAATCTATGGGGTTAAAGTCGGTAGTGAGATCAAAGAATATATCCAACCTGGTGCCAACCAAGAAGCCGAATTAGCTGCAGCTTTGGAACGTTATTCAGAAGGTCGCTCAAAACCAACCATCCAACGCTATAAAGGTCTTGGAGAAATGGATGATCACCAATTATGGGAAACAACCATGAATCCAGAACACCGCTTGATGGCACGAGTATCAGTAGACGATGCTGCGGAAGCAGATAAGATCTTTTATATGTTGATGGGGGACCGCGTGGAACCACGTCGTGAATTTATCGAAGAAAACGCTGAATATAGTACACTCGATGTATAAAATTCACCGAACGCTTCCCATTAATGGATATTTTATGGTATAATTACTAGGATTACGTTCAAGTAATACGATGAAGGAGTTTTTATATGTCTAGTGGACTAATTGTTCTCATCTTTATTGTCGCCCTTATCTTGATTGTAGGATATGTGGTTGCAGTCATTTTGAGAAAACGAAATGAAGCCTTACTGGCAGCACTGGAAGAACGAAAAGAAAAGTTATACAACCTTCCGGTCAACGATGAAGTAGAGGCCGTAAAAAACATGCATTTGATTGGTCAAAGTCAAATTGCATTTCGTGAATGGAATCAAAAATGGGTAGATTTATCCTTAAATTCATTTGCTGATATTGAAAACAATCTGTTCGAAGCGGAAGGCTATAATAATTCTTTCCGTTTCATGAAGGCTAAACAAGCCATTGACAATATCGAAAGTCAGATCCAATTGATCGACGAAGATATCAAGGCGATTCGCAAAGCCCTTTCTGATCTGGAAGAGCAGGAACAAAAGAATAGCGGACGCGTGGTTCATGCCTTGGATATGTTTGAGGAACTTCAAAAAGAAGTCACTTCAGACCCAGATCGTTATGGCAGTGCGCTTCCTGAAATTGAAAAACAAATTGGAAATATTCAATCTGAGTTTTCACAATTTGTCACCTTGAATTCTTCAGGTGACCCTGTTGAAGCAGCTGAAATCCTTGATACAGCTGAGAACCATATTGTGGCCTTAAAACAAATTGTTGAGCGAGTGCCAGAAATTGTCACCGCTCTTCAGTCAAAACTTCCAGACCAATTAGAGGATTTGGAAAGTGGCTACCGCAAGCTTTTGGAATCTGGCTACCACTTCACTGAAACAGATATTGAATCTCGTTTCCAACAGTTGCATGCTTCCTTGAAGAACAATATGGCAAATGTATCCGCCCTTGAATTGGACAATGCCATTTACGAAAATGAACAAATTCAAGAAGAAATCGATGCCTTGTATCACATCTTTACTCGTGAAATTGAATCACAAAAAGTTGTGAAGAAGTTAGTGAAACAACTGCCTGGCTATTTGAAACACGCAAAAGATAACAATAGCAACCTTGCAGCAGAAGTGGAACGCCTTGGTAAAACATTCGTCTTGAATGAAGCTTTCAGCCAACAGTTAAAAGAGTTGGAAGCTGAGCTATCTTCACAAGAAAATGTGGTAGAAGATGCCTTGAAAGATTCATCTGAAACACAAAAAGCTTATTCTATCGTAGAAGAAGAGTTAGAAGCTATTGAGGCTCGCTTGAAAGAAATCGAAGATGAGCAAATCGGCTTGAATGATTCCCTTTCAAAAGTTGAAAAAGACGATGCCAATGCTCGCCAAAAAGTTAACATCTATGCCAACCGTTTGCATGCCATTAAACGCTATATGGACAAGCGAAACTTGCCAGGAATCCCTCAAGAATTCTTGGAATTATTCTTCACAGCAAGCAACAATACAGAGGCTTTGATGGATGAGTTGGAAGGGGATAAAATCAACATCGAGTCAACCAATCGTTTGTTAGATATTTTGACAAATGATATGAATGAATTGGAAGAAGCGACTTATCGAATTGTACAAAATGCTACTTTAACCGAGCAGTTATTGCAATACTCGAACCGTTACCGTTCATTTGATGATCATGTGCAAGCAGCTTTTGATGAATCCCTTTATATTTTCGAAAGAGAATATGACTATGCAGCTTCCTTTAAGGTCATCTCAGATGCTTTGGAGATGGTAGAAGCTGGAGTGACAGATCGCTTTGTTACTTCGTATGAAAAAACTCGGGAGCAAATTCGCTTCTAATAACAAAAAAACGACTTTTTAGGAGGTCGTTTTTTTTATCTTCAATTGATCATTGAAACTTGAAATTTAAACCCTATTTTTGTATAGTAAGGGAGAAATAAGAAAGGAAAGCGATGAAAGAAGTAACAGGTCTCCTCGTTATGGATGTAGATGGAACTTTGATCCAACAAGAAGGAATTGATTTACTAGCTCAAGAAGCTGGCGTGGGACAAAAAGTAGCAGAGATTACGGCACAAGCAATGAATGGAGAGTTGGATTTTAAAGCATCTTTACAGGCGCGTGTCGCTTTATTGAAGGGATTAGAGACCTCTATCTTTCCGAAAATTTTGGAGCAGATGGAAGTCACGCCGGGTGCTGAAACATTGATCACGGGACTGCATCAAAGAGGTTACAAGGTTGGTCTTGTTTCGGGGGGATTTCACGAAGTCATCGACCCCATCGCGAGGTCTTTAGGAATTGATCTGGTCCTTGCCAATCGTTTGCGGATTTCTGATGGTCGTTTGACAGGGGAAGTCCTTGGTGAAATTCTAACTCCTGAAAGGAAAAAAGAGGCACTTTTAACCTGGGCGAAAGAAAATCATGTCCTACGAAGTCAGACGATTGCGATGGGAGATGGTGCCAATGATCTTCCGATGATTGAAACAGCCGGTATCGGGATTGCCTTTATGGCCAAGCCAATCGTCGCTGAGCAAGCCCCATATCGTATCGAGAAGAGGGATCTAAGCCTTGTTCTTGAAATTCTAGACCAGCATAGAAAGGAAACAGCATGCATATCCTACTAGCACCGGATTCATTTAAAGAATCCTTATCCGCCAAACAAGTAGCAGAAGCCTTAAAAAAAGGATTTCAAGAGGCTCTACCAGATGCAACTTTTGACCTCCTTCCCATAGGGGATGGTGGCGAAGGAACCATGGATACACTCGCTGGCGTTCTGAATTTAACCAAGAAGCATACTCAGGTAACAGGACCATTTGGGAAGCCTGTTTCAATGGCTTACTACCAAAAAGATGAGATGGCATTTTTTGAGATGGCCTCTCTTGTTGGCTTAGGCTCTATCCCAGCTGAAAAACGCAATCCACTAGAACTAGAGACACGAGGAATTGGTGAACTGATTTTGCAATTGGTTGACCAAGGGGTTAAAACGATCTGTGTGGGAATTGGTGGTTCAGCGACCAATGATGGTGGGATTGGGATGGCAGCCGGACTAGGGGTAGCCTTCTATGATGACCAAGGTCATCTGCTTCGTCCTGTAGGTGCTTCGATCGGTCGTGTGGATAGAATAGATACCAGTGCGGTTCCAAATGCTTTACAAGACATCGAGCTCCTGGTCTTAACGGATGTCACCAATCCTCTCTGTGGCAGTCAAGGAGCAACCTATATCTTTGGCGGGCAAAAGGGTTTGAATCCCCTTCTGTTTCCAGCAGTTGATCAAGCTATGGAGGAATTTTATCAGCTAGTTGATCCACGAATCTTGTCTATGGCTGGCGCCGGAGCTGGAGGTGGCATGGCAGCAGGCTTGATCGCTTTTGCGGGAGGTCAGATTTCCTCAGGAATTGAGAAAAGTTTGGATCTAATCGACTTCGATCGTAAGGTTCAAAAAGCGGATCTGGTCGTCGTTGGAGAAGGTAGGATGGACCTCCAATCCCTTTCTGGGAAGGCACCTGTCGGGGTGGCCAAACGAACACCAGAGAAGATCCCAGTGATAGCTATTTGTGGTAGCTTAGCGGAGGATTTGCCTGCTTTTCCTAGTCATCACATTGAAGCTGCCTTCTCTATCGTACCTGGTCCTTGTGAGGTAGCAGATGCACTCGCTCATGCTGAAACAAATCTAATTTCCTGTGCTCAAAATATTGGGAACCTTTTAAAAATAAAAGCAAACTAAAAAACCAATGGAAAAGGGATGTTCCCTTCCATTGGTTCTTTCTTTAGCCAAAGAGGCGTTTCCAAAATGATTTTTTTTCAGGTGCTGTGCTCTCTTCTTTCTTTTCAAACAAATTTGGATACTGGAGGCTGATATCGGTTGGAGAAATTCCAGATGGATGATCAGTATGGATGATGAGACCAAAGGGAGAGTGGCGACAGTCATCTGAAACAATGCTTGCCACAAGACCAAGATCCTTTGTTTTTTTCAAATATTGAAGTTGGCTGCTTTCATCCAAGGCAGGCGAAATCTTGACCAATACAGGTTCAAAGCGTTCTGAAATATTCGTAAGAATTGAAGAATAGTGCTCCAAATAGAGATTGTCCCTTGCCTCCTCCAAGGTACATGATGCAATCACACGCTCCTCATATGTCTCCAAAAATCGACGCTGTTCATCCGGATTGAACCGAGTAGGACCAGCAGCTTTTTCTAAAATCGTTTTATTAATATCTGTCATAAGTTTAGTATAGCATAAAGCGTAGCAGAAGAGTAGAGGAATGCTAAAAAATTAAATAAGGAGGGGAAATGGAAGAAAATAAGGCAGTGGAACCGTTTTCTTGTTAAAAACTTCTCAATTTTCGTAGATTTCCTTGTTTTTTCTTGAAAAAATAGCCTAATTACGATATGATAGAGGAGTAAAAAATATAACTCAATAAGGAGAGTAAGAAATGTCAATTATTACTGATGTTTACGCTCGCGAAGTCCTAGACTCACGCGGTAACCCAACACTTGAAGTAGAAGTTTATACTGAATCAGGTGCTCATGGACGTGGTATGGTTCCATCAGGAGCTTCTACTGGTGAACACGAAGCAGTTGAACTTCGTGACGGTGACAAATCTCGTTACGGTGGTCTTGGTACTCAAAAAGCTGTTGACAATGTAAACAACATCATTGCTGAAGCTATCATCGGCTATGATGTACGTGATCAACAAGCTATCGACCGTGCTATGATCGCTCTTGACGGTACTCCTAACAAAGGTAAATTGGGAGCAAACGCAATCCTTGGTGTGTCTATCGCCGTTGCTCGTGCAGCTGCTGACTACCTTGAAATCCCACTTTACAGCTACCTTGGTGGATTCAACACTAAAGTTCTTCCAACTCCAATGATGAATATCATCAACGGTGGTTCTCACTCAGATGCTCCAATCGCTTTCCAAGAATTCATGATCGTACCTGCTGGTGCACCTACATTCAAAGAAGCTCTTCGTTGGGGTGCTGAAATCTTCCACGCTCTTAAGAAAATCCTTAAAGGTCGTGGTCTTGAAACAGCCGTTGGTGACGAAGGTGGATTCGCTCCTCGTTTCGACGGAACTGAAGATGGTGTAGAAACTATCATCGCTGCTATCGAAGCTGCTGGTTATGTTCCAGGTAAAGACGTATTTATCGGATTTGACTGTGCATCATCAGAATTCTACGATAAAGAACGCAAAGTTTACGATTACACTAAATTCGAAGGTGAAGGAGCTGCTGTCCGCACTGCTGCTGAACAAATCGACTACCTTGAAGAATTGGTAAACAAATACCCAATCATCACTATCGAAGATGGTATGGATGAAAACGACTGGGACGGTTGGAAAGCTCTTACTGAACGTCTTGGTGGTAAAGTTCAATTGGTTGGTGACGACTTCTTCGTAACAAACACTGACTACCTTTCACGTGGTATCGAAGAAAAATGTGCTAACTCTATCCTTATCAAAGTTAACCAAATCGGTACTCTTACTGAAACATTCGATGCTATCGAAATGGCGAAAGAAGCTGGTTACACTGCCGTTGTATCACACCGTTCAGGTGAAACTGAAGATTCAACAATCGCTGACATCGCAGTTGCAACAAACGCAGGACAAATCAAGACTGGTTCACTTTCACGTACAGACCGTATCGCTAAATACAACCAATTGCTTCGTATCGAAGATCAACTTGGTGAAGTAGCTGAATACCGTGGATTGAAATCATTCTACAACCTTAAGAAATAAGCTAGTTTACTAGACTAAAAAGATCCTTGAGTTTTCTCAAGGATCTTTTTTGCGATCGGCTCAAACAAAAACTCCTCAACTATGTAGTTGAGGAGTAGATCTATTAGAATAGGCCTTTGATTTTGTCCAAGGCACCGCTGACCATTTCATTTCCAGAAACAAGCCCTTTTGCTTGTTCAAGGTAGTCACCGAGGTTGTCTTTGTTGTCTTCAACAAATTTCTTTGCAGCGTCGAAATCTTTCTTTTCGATCATTTCTTTTACTTGGTTAAATAAATCCATTGGATTCATGCTTGGATCTCCTAAAATATAAGTTATGAAATCAGGCTCGTGCCTTTTTCTCATTTATTTAATCATTTTTTTAGAGCTTTGACAACTAAAACGACTTAATGAAAAACGGTACAAACGGCTTCTGGGACATAGAAGTCGTGGGATAGGAGGGTCAATTTTCCATTGGCTAGATCCCGCTTGAAAACAGTAGCATTTGGTGAATCTTGATGGGCTGCGATGAGGTGGTTTTGATCTGGACTAATAGTGAAATCACGTGGATTGAGCCCTTGACTTGGAACAATTTCAATGAGTTCTAGGCTACCATCAGCTACAACTTTGAAGACAGCGATGGAATTGTGAGCACGGTTAGATGCATAGAGGAATTTTCCATCGGCTGAGAGCTTGATAGCAGAAGCCCATTTTTGACCTTCGTAGTCTGATGGAAGTGTGGAAACGGTTTGGAAGTGTTCGAATTCACCCATACCGTCATAAAAGAGGACGTCGATTGTGGCATTTAATTCATTGATGAGATAAGCGGTCTTGTAGTGGGGATGAAAGACAAGGTGACGAGGTCCTGCACCTGGAGCTGTTTGGTGCTGATTGATCAGGGTAAGTTTTCCTTCCTCACTGACATCATAGACATGCAAACTGTCTGTTCCTAGGTCACACGTGATCAGGTACTGATCTGGCGTAAGGTCTGCATAGTGGGTATGCGGACTTGCTTGATTGGCGTGGGGACCACTTCCTTGGTGAGTGTCCTCATCGACAAAGGACAAACTCCCATCTGCCTCTATCTTGTATACGAGAACTTGCCCTTTGTGATAGTTGGCTCCATAGACTAGTTGACGGTTATCATCGACAGAGACATAGCAGAGTGGAGCCCCTTCTTCGACAACGTGATTGAGCGGCTGAAAATCGGCTGTAAAACTAGCGATTCCCCCTTTTCCATCTTCAGCTCCGACACTATAAAGATTGCCTTTTTTAGAAAAAGCGGTATAGGTTGGATTGGGTTCAGCTGCCACTAGTTCAAGATGGCTCAATGCCCCTGTTTCAGGATCAAATTGTGCCTTGTAAATTCCTTTGGATTCTTTTTTGGTATAGGTACCGAAATAAATGGTTTGAGACATAGGTCACCTCGTATGATTTGTTAGGTTTATTATATCAAAGGTCCTATTGGAAGGCAATTGCTAGTTGAAATGGCGAGGGCCTTTCTTTCTTATTTTGCTAGTTTTTTCGTAACTTCAAGCTCAAAAAATGCTAAAATAGAAACAGATTGAAATGAAAAGGAGTTCTCTGTGGATAATAAAGAAAAACAGTTTAGTTTGTCCTGGTTTTTTAGATGGTTTTTAGACAACAAGGCCATTACCGTATTTTTAGTTACCTTGCTCTTGGGTCTGAATCTCTTGGTCTTGAGTAAGATTACCTTTATTTTTATTCCGATTTTTGAGTTTGCAGGAGCCGTCATGCTGCCTGTTATTATCTCTGGTTTGCTCTATTACCTGCTCAACCCTATTGTTGACTTTCTTGAAAGAAAAGGACTCAAGCGAATTTTTGCGATTTCCTTAGTCTTTTTCTTGATTGCAGTGCTTTTAATTTGGGGTCTAGCTGTAGTGATTCCATCCGTCCAACGACAAGTGGTGAGTTTCTTTCATAACCTGCCAACTTATTTGGAAAAGGCCAATGCAACCATCGATGATTTTCTAGATAATCGCGTCTCCTCTGATATCAAACCTCAGTTAGATGAGATCACCAAGGAATTGTCTGCAAACATTACTTCTTGGGCCAGTTCGATCTCTGGGCGGGCTGTCAATTGGGTCAGCAACTTGATCGGAGTGGCTTCGCAAGTTATTGTTGCCTTGATCATCATGCCTTTTATTGTCTTTTATCTTCTTCGAGATGGAAAAAATTTAAAGGGCCACATTGTTCGCTTTTTACCGACTAAGATTCGTAAATCGGCTGAACAGGTTCTCTCAGATGTCAATACCCAACTCTCCAACTACGTTCGAGGGCAAATTACGGTAGCCATTGTCGTCGCCATTATGTTCATCATCTTCTTTAAGATCATTGGCTTGCGCTATGCGGTGACACTAGGGATCTCTGCAGGGATCTTGAATTTGATCCCATACTTGGGTAGTTTCTTAGCCATGTTACCTGCCTTAGTATTGGGCTTGGTAGCAGGGCCAGAGATGTTTATCAAGGTCTTGATTGTATTTGCAGTGGAGCAAACCATTGAAGGACGTTTTGTATCACCGTTGGTTTTGGGAAGCCAGTTAAATATCCATCCGATTACCATTTTATTTGTGCTCTTGACGTCAGGATCTATGTTTGGAATCTGGGGAGTTTTCCTTGGAATTCCAGTCTATGCATCTGCTAAGGTGGTGATCGGAGCTATCTTTGAATGGTATAAGGTCGTCAGTGGCTTGTATGAAGAACACAATGAAATAGAAGAGGAAACACACAGTGAGTCATAGTCAACAAATGGTAGAGGCTCTCGATCGGCAAGAGCTAGAAGAGGCAGAAGTTCAATTTCAACAGGCTTTGTTAGAAGATAGTGAAGCACAATTATTGGATTTAGGTCAATATCTTGAAAGTATCGGTTTTTACCCTCAGGCAAAAGAAATCTATGAACAGATTGCAGAAACCTACCCAGAAGTGTATCTGAGTTTGGCAACCATCCTTGCAGAGGAAGGCCAAACGGAAGAGGCCTTTGCTTATTTAGAAGAAATTGGACCTGAATCAAACTGGTATGTGGCCAGTCTCTTGGTTAAGGCGGATCTCTATCAGATGGAAGGCCTAGCAGATGTGGCGCGTGAAAAATTAGTTGAAGCTGCTCATTTGTCTGATGATCCGATCATTCAATTAGGGCTAGCTGAAATTGATCTGGAATTGGAACGCTACCAAGAGGCTATCCAAGAGTATGCCCAGTTAGACAATCGGGAGATTTTAGAAGCAACAGGAATTTCCACCTATCAACGAATTGGGTTTGCCTATGCCAATCTTGGTAAGTTTGAAGCAGCTGTTCCTTTCTTAGAGAAAGCTCTGGAGATTGAATTTGATGACCAGATTGCTTACGAATTAGCGACCTTATTGTCTGACCAAGAAGAATTCCAAAAAGCCCTGATCTACTACAAACAAATTGATACCTTGTCGCCTGATTTTGAGGGCTATGAGTACGGTTATGCCTTGGCTTTACAGGCTGAAAATGACCGTGAAAAAGCGCTTGAGATTGCTAAACAAGGGATCCAGAAGAATCCATTTGATGCCCAATTGAAGCTCCTTGCTTCTCAGCTTTCCTATGAACTCCACCAGCCTGAGCAAGCAGAAGCTTATCTATTAGAGGCTAAAGAAGTGGCAGATGATCTCGAAGAGATTGCTCTTCGCCTGACCACTCTTTATTTGGAACAGGAACGCTTTGACCAAGTCTTGGCTTGGCAAAATGAAGAAGTCGAAACAGTTGTCACTCGGTGGAACATTGCCCGTGCCTTGGCTGCCTTGGAGAAAACAGAAGAGGCCGTCTCAGCCTACCAAGAGCTCTATGAGGATTTAAAGGACAACCCAGAATTCCTCGAAGCCTATGTTTATTTGTTGCGTGAGGCTGGAGATGTGACGAAGGCGCGTGAAGTGGCTAACCAGTATTTGGCCATCGTACCAGACGATGTGCAGATGCAAACCCTCTATGATAGCCTCTAATCAAAACCATATCGTGAAGATTCGGAATAGTTTGTGGTATACTGGTAGAAGATAGAATGAGGAGAGAAAAACATGGAACCAGTGAAACTTTTTCAATACAATACCTTAGGTGCCCTAATGGCGGGTCTGTACGGGGGTTCATTTACGATTGGAGAACTCTTGGAACACGGAGATCTCGGAGTTGGGACGCTTGATTCTATTGATGGAGAGTTGATCGTTTTAGATGGTAAGGCATATCAGGCCAAGGGATCAGGGGACCATCCTGAAATAGTCGAAGTTTCTCCGGATGCAAAGGTTCCTTATGCAGCAGTCGTCCCTCACCAAGCAGAAGTGATTTTCCGCCAACGTTTTGAAATGACAGACGAGGAATTGGAAGCCCGTATTGAGTCTTATTATGATGGGGAAAATCTTTTCCGCTCCATTAAGATTCATGGTGACTTTGCCAAGATGCATGTCCGTATGATTCCAAAATCAACACCTGAGATGAAGTTTGCAGAGGTTGCCACCCATCAGCCAGAGTATACACGAGAAAATGTTACTGGAACCATCGTCGGTTTTTGGACACCAGAAATTTTCCATGGCGTGAGCGTGGCTGGTTATCATTTGCACTTTATTTCAGATGACCACACCTTTGGTGGCCATGTCATGGATTTTGTCATCACAGAAGGGATTGTAGAGGTGGGGGCCATCGATCAGCTGGATCAACGTTTCCCAGTTCAAGACCGTCAGTACCTCTTTGCCAAATTCAATGTTGATGAGGTCAAAGAAGACATTAATAAAGCAGAATAAAAAGAGGCTGGGACAAAAGTCCTAGCCTCTCAATTATTTTTGGATTGTCGAGCAAGACGCAGTGGTTGAGTGGGCTCTACTACGCTGATTTCATCAGCTTTTACAGCCCTACTCAACTGTGCGGAGGTGGGACGACGAAATCGAATTCTAACGAATTACCGATTTCTGTCCCACTCTCTTTTATTTTTGAAATCAGTCTGTTAGTTTCATGGCTTTGATTTTTTCTTCTTCTGGGGTGACCCGCAGAGTCTTTTGGCCGGTGTAGGTGACAAAACCTGGCTTTCCACCAGTTGGTTTATTGAGTTTCTTGACTTCGATCATATCTACTTGGACCAGGTTTGAGAGACGGGCCTTGGAATAGTAGGCGGCCAACTCTGCAGCATCGGTTTTCACTTCATCCGATGGATTTAGATTTCCTGTAATGACGACGTGGCTTCCCGGGATATCTTTGGCATGGAACCAGAGCTCATCTTTCTTAGCGATCTTAAAGGTCAGTTCATCGTTTTGCAAATTATTGCGACCCACTAAAATGATGGTTTTTCCATCACTAGCTAGGTATTTCTCAGGTTTTTTCCGTTTATGAATTTTTTCGCGGTTGCGCCGTTTGATAAAGCCGGTCTGGATTAACTCTTCACGAATCTCTGCCACCTCAGCCAGGCTCGCTTGAGAAAGGGCCGTTTCAACCGTTTCAAGATAAGAAATGGTTTCCTTGGTTTCTTGAATGAGGATGGTCAAATGTTTAACGGCTTCTTTTAACTTCTGGTAGCGTTTGAAGTAGCGTTGCGCATTTTGGTTGGGGGTCAGAGCCTTATTGAGTTGGATGGTGATGGGTTCGTTGGTATAGTAATTGTCCAGGACAACCTGGTCTTGGTCGTTTGGTACCTGATGGAGGAAGGTGGTCAGTAATTCTCCTTTTTGGCGGAATTCTTCCGCATTGTCGGTCGCCGCTAACTCCGCTTCTTGTTTGGCTAATTTTTTTCGGTTCTTTTCAAGATCGTTTTCGACCTTGCGGATCAATTCACTAGCCTGTTGTTGCACCCGATCGCGCTCAGCCTTGTCTCGGTAATAGTCATCTAGCAGATCGGAAAGTGTCTCAAAGGTTTGACTAGTGGCATCTTCAAAGGGAATAGCCGAGAAGGATTTGGTCGTTAGGCGTGGCTCAGTTGGAGCTTGGAAAAAGGCACGGAAGGTTTTTAATTTTTCATCCGTCTCAAGTCGCTTGGCCAATTCTTGAGACGTATCTCGCCCCAAACCTTGGAAACATTTTTGAAGGTTCTTTGGGCTTAACTCTTCTTTGTGAAGAAGGGCAAAAAGGGCTTCATCTCCAATTGTAAAAGGATTAACCGCGTCTGTTTTCGGAGGGGCTACATAGATTGATCCAGGAAGAATGGTCCGGTAGCTATTTTGTGAGAAGCCGACATGTTTGATGGCCTCGATGATTTTATTGCTGGTCCGGTCTAGGAGAATAATATTACTGTGCTTGCCCATGATTTCGATCATTAAGCTGACAGAAATGGCATCTCCAATTTCGTTTTTATTGGAGACACGGATTTCGAGAATCCGGTCGTTCTCCAATTGCTCAATCCCTTCGATGACAGCGCCTTGAAGATATTTACGCATGACCATAATAAAGGTATTAGGAAAGGCAGGATTTTCAAAGTTGGTTTGGGTCCGTTGGATCCGTCCGAAAACAGAATGGGCAGAGAGTAAGAGTTTTTGGTTTTTCCGATTGCCTCGGATTTGGAGTACCAATTCTTGCTCGAAAGGTTGATTAATTTTTTGAATGCGACCACTTAAGAGTTCGGCCTTCAATTCTTGCACCATATGGTGTAAAAAAAATCCATCAAAAGACATGGGATTCCTCATCATTCTAGCTGTTATTCTAGTAAATTATATCAAAAATAGAGCGGAAATCCCAGAAAGAAGCAAGGGGATGTAATATAGAAAATGCGAACGTTTCCAAAAAAATACTGAAAAAGTATTGACTTTTTTGAAAGAAAACTTTAAAATGTAAGAAATTAGAAAAGTAGTAAATGAAAGTTTCAAGAGAGCCCACGGTTGCTGAGAGTGGGTAGCGGCAGTTTATGAAATTGGACTAATGATGAGATGAATTTGAAACAATAAAAATTCGGTTGGCACACCTTATCGTGCAACTTGTTGCTAGACAAGACAGAGATATGGGGGGAGACTATCCTTTTCCCATAAGTGAGGTGGCACCGCGATGACACGTCCTCACATAGCTTTTGCTATGTGTGGGCGTGTTTTTTGTTTTAGATGAGAAGGGAGAAAAGATATGAAGAAACGATGGCGTCGCATTCTTTAGAGGATGAAAAATAGAAGAAAATGAAAAAATAGAAGAGGTAGTAAAATGAAAAATAAACGGTTAATGGGAATTATTGGTTTGATTGCAGCAGCAGTCATTGGGACAGCGATCTATTCAGCTACAGCTGGTAAGGACAACAAGGCAGCAACTAGCAATGAAAAGGCAAAAGTTGGGGTCTTGCAGTTGGTCAGCCACCCTTCGCTTGATTTGATCTACAAGGGGATTCAAGATGGTCTAGCTGAAGAAGGCTATGACAAGGACAAAGTGGACATTGATTTCCTCAATGCAGAAGGGGACCAAAACAAGGTTGCAACTATGAGTAAGCAATTGGCAGAAAAAGATAATCAAGTCTTGATTGGGATTGCAACCCCATCTGCTCAAGGTTTGGCTAGTGCAACCAAAGACAAACCAATTGTCATGGGTGCTGTAACCGATCCAGTCGGTGCAAACTTGGTCAAAGATTTGAAAAAACCAGGTGGCAATATCACTGGGGTATCTGACCACAATCCTACTGAGCAACAGTTGAAATTGATCAAAGAGTTGACTCCAAACGTAAAAACAATCGGGGTTCTTTACTCAACCAGTGAAGACAATTCTAAATCTCAAGTAGAAGAATTTACAAAATTGGCTGAAAAAGCAGGCTACAAGGTGGTTCCGTATTCAGTTCCTTCTACAAACGAAATTGCTTCAACAGTATCGGTTATGTCAGGTAAAGTGGATGCTATCTGGGTTCCAATCGACAATACCATCGCATCAGCATTCTCAACTGTTGTTGAAGCCAATAAAGATGCTAAAAAACCAATCTTCCCAAGTGCGACAGCCATGGTAGAAGCTGGTGGCCTTGGTTCAGTCGTTGTCGACCAACATGATCTTGGGGTAGCAACTGGTAAAATGGCTGCGAAGATCTTGAAAGGTCAAAAACCTGCAGACACACCTGTTGAAATCTTTAGCCAAGGAAAATCTGTCATCAATAAAAAAGTCGCAGATGAATTGGGCATTACTATTCCAGAATCTGTCTTGAAAGATGCTGGACAAGTCATTAAATAAAAAGAAAACGAATCACAAGAATGGCGGGGGAATTTGGCTTTGGCAGGTCTTTAAATCGTGACCTTTGAAAATGTCTACCAGTGCCCAGAACCAACTTTTATACTCTTGGTAGAGGAGAAAGAAATGGAAGTCAAGATAACAGATCTTCATCCGACCCAACTTTATTTATCAGAAAAGAAGTTACAAGCTATCCAGATGCTGGATCAGTCGGCAGAAATCATCAATGTGGATCCAATTAGTGTTCTTGCATTTGGAAATCGCTTCTTGATTACAGACGGGCATCACAGGGCTTATCAGGCTTTATTGGCAGGTCGGGATATGATTTCTGCTGAGTTTGATAGAGATGGTGGCGATGAGTTGTATGCCCTCTATGCGCAAGCTTGCGAGGAAAGAAAGATAACCTCTGTTTTGGATTTAAAACATCGTATCTTACCTCAAGATGAGTATGAAGCAAAATGGTATAACTGGTGTGATGGTTTTAACCAAGCAGCAACTCTTCTATTGAAGAGGCAAGCAGATGAAACAGACAAGGCAAATAGATAATGCACTGTCTCTTGCTCCTTTTTCTAGTGAATTAGTCTTATCTAACTTGTTTTTTAACTAAAAATCTGATAAACTATGTAGTAATTGAATAGAAATCTGCAAGACTAGTATCTCAAGGGAAGTGCGACAGGGAGAAGAGCCGTGACTGAAAGCTCTTTGCATGAAAGCTGAGTGAATTCACTTGCGTAAAGGATTTAGAAATTAAGGTCTGGTTTACAGATAAAAACGGATGGTACCGCGTGTCAACGCTCCGAATGTGGGTGTTGGCGCGTGGTTTTTTCTATGTCTGTAGAGGGACCATGATGGAGGAAATATGTCAACGATTGAAGAACAACTAAAAGCGCTTCGAGAAGAAACGCTGGCAGCCTTGAAGCAGATCTCTGCTGAAAATAAAAAAGAGATGCAAGAACTACGGGTCTCTGTTCTTGGGAAGAAAGGATCTCTGACGGAAATTCTTAAAGGGATGAAGGATGTCTCTGCTGAGATGCGTCCGGTTATTGGAAAACACGTCAATGAAGCCCGTGATGTCTTGACGGCTGCCTTTGAAGAATCAGCCAAACTCTTGGAAGAAAAGAAAGTCCAAGCTAAACTAGCTAGCGAAAGCATCGATGTGACCCTTCCAGGTCGTCCAGTTGCTAGTGGTTACCGTCATATTTTGACCCAAACCAGTGAAGAAATCGAAGATATCTTTATCGGGATGGGGTATCAAGTCGTTGACGGCTTTGAAGTGGAGCAAGACTATTATAACTTTGAACGGATGAATCTGCCTAAAGATCACCCAGCGCGGGATATGCAGGATACCTTCTATATCACAGAAGAAATCTTGCTTCGGACCCATACTTCACCTGTACAGGCGCGGGCTATGGATGCGCATGACTTTAGCAAGGGACCATTGAAGATGATCTCTCCAGGGCGGGTTTTCCGTCGGGATACGGATGATGCGACCCACAGCCACCAATTCCATCAAATCGAAGGCTTGGTCGTTGGGAAAAGCATTTCTATGGCCGACCTTCAAGGAACGCTTCAATTGATCGTGCAAAAGATGTTTGGTGCAGAACGTCAAATCCGTTTGCGTCCTTCTTACTTCCCATTCACTGAGCCATCTGTTGAGGTCGATGTCTCTTGCTTCAAATGTGGTGGAGCGGGATGTAACGTATGTAAGAAAACTGGTTGGATTGAAATCATGGGAGCCGGTATGGTTCACCCACGGGTCCTTGAGATGAGTGGGATTGATCCAACAATCTATTCAGGATTTGCCTTTGGACTTGGTCAAGAGCGTGTGGCCATGCTTCGTTACGGAATCAATGATATCCGTGGCTTCTATCAAGGAGATGTTCGCTTCTCAGAACAGTTTAAATAATCATGTTAGTTAGAGTAAAAATCGATCAATTAGAGACCTTACGTGACCTAGAAGTGGAAACCTATGGGGATACCTTTGGTCCCTATATTGTTGAGGAAGATTTGGAAGATTACTTCTCTACTGTGCTCTCTTTGGAGCAAATCGAGAAGGATCTGCTAGATCCAGAATCTGAAACCTATTTTGTCCTCAATGAAGATCAAGAAATCTGTGGTTTTCTCAAGATCAACTGGGGTCAGGCGCAGACCGAGCCAGTAGAGATGGATAAGTCCTTTGAGATCCAACGGATCTATGTCAAGAAGGAATGTCAAGGGGCTGGTTTCGGCAAGGAAATGTTTACCTTTGCGCTGGATCAAGCCAAGAGTCGTGGCTTTGAGTGGGCTTGGCTAGGTGTATGGGAACGCAACTTTAAGGCGCAAGATTTTTACTATCGCTTTGGATTTGAACGATTTAGTGAACACGAGTATCCTACCGGAGATACCGTGGATACAGACTGGTTGTTGCGCAAGCATTTGAAGGATAATCCGTAAGCTTAATTGTGGGTTCAAATTGAGAGAAAGGAATTGAGAAGATCTCACCTAGTGGGATCTTATGATCGGAATTATGTTAGTATCATATAAATGGTTAAAACAATTGGTGGACGTGGATGTGCCATCAGAAGAGTTGGCTGAAAAAATGTCAACCACAGGGATCGAGGTAGAAGGTGTGGAATCACCTGCTGCTGGTCTCTCAAAAATTGTCGTCGGTGAAGTCTTGTCTTGTGAAGATGTACCCGAAACACACTTGCATGTCTGCCAAGTTAATGTGGGTGAAGAAGAAGCGCGTCAAATCGTCTGTGGAGCACCAAATGTGCGAGCAGGCATCAAGGTGATGGTGGCTCTTCCAGGTGCTCGCATCGCAGATAATTACAAGATTAAAAAAGGGAAAATCCGTGGGTTGGAGTCGCTCGGAATGATCTGTTCACTTGGTGAATTAGGGATTTCTGACTCCGTTGTACCGAAAGAATTTGCAGATGGCATCCAAATCTTGCCTGAAACTGCTGTTCCAGGTGAGGAAGTCTTCTCCTATCTAGACTTGGATGATGAAATCATCGAGCTTTCTATCACTCCAAACCGTGCAGATGCTCTTTCGATGCGTGGGGTAGCACATGAAGTAGCAGCCATCTATGACAAGGCTGTGAACTTCAAAGACTTTACCTTGACCGAAACAGACCAAGCTGCAGCAGATGCTCTTTCTGTCAGCATTGACACAGACAAGGCTCCTTATTATGCAGCTCGTATTTTGGACAATGTGACCATTGCACCAAGTCCACAATGGTTGCAAAACCTCCTCATGAATGAAGGTATCCGTCCCATCAATAATGTGGTCGACGTGACCAACTATATCCTGCTTTACTTTGGTCAGCCTATGCATGCCTTTGACTTGGATACCTTTGAAGGAAATGATATCCGTGTGCGTGAAGCGCGTGCAGGTGAGAAATTGGTGACCTTGGACGGGGAAGAGCGTGAGTTGGAAACAAGTGACCTCGTGATTACGGTTGCTGACAAAGCGGTAGCCCTTGCAGGTGTCATGGGCGGAGAGGCTACAGAAATCTCTGAAAAGTCTACTCGTGTCGTCCTTGAAGCGGCTGTCTTCAATGGCAAATCGATCCGTAAGACAAGTGGTCGTCTCAACCTACGCTCTGAATCATCTTCTCGCTTTGAAAAAGGGATAAACGTGGCAACTGTTAATGAAGCCCTTGATGCAGCAGCGCGCATGATTGCTGAATTGGCTGGTGCAACCGTGCGTAAGGGCATCGTTTCAGCAGGCCAGTTGGATACTTCAGATGTGGAAGTTTCTTCCACTCTTGCAGACGTGAACCGTGTCCTTGGAACAGAGCTTTCCTACGCGGATGTCGAAGATGTCTTCCGTCGTCTTGGTTTTGGCCTTTCTGGAAGTGCAGCAAGCTTCACAGTCAGCGTTCCTCGTCGCCGTTGGGACATCACTATCGAAGCGGACCTCTTTGAAGAAATTGCTCGGATTTATGGTTATGACAAATTACCAGCAACCCTTCCAAAAGATGATGGGACAGCCGGTGAATTGACTGCGACTCAAAAATTGCGTCGCCAAGTTCGGACCATTGCTGAAGGAGCAGGCTTAACTGAAATCATTACTTATGCTTTAACAACTCCTGAAAAAGCAGTGGAGTTTACGACTGCACCAAGTAACTTAACGGAGCTCATGTGGCCAATGACTGTGGACCGTTCAGTCCTCCGTCAAAATATGGTTTCAGGTATTTTGGATACAGTTGCTTACAACGTAGCGCGTAAGAATAAAGACTTAGCCCTCTACGAGATCGGAAAAGTCTTCGAGCAAACAGGTAATCCAAAAGAAGAGCTGCCAAATGAAATCAACAGCTTTGCCTTTGCTTTGACAGGTTTAGTCGCTGAAAAAGACTTCCAGACTCCAGCTGTTCCAGTTGACTTCTTCTATGCTAAGGGAATTTTGGAAGCTCTATTTGCTCGCTTGGGTCTTGAAGTGACCTATACAGCAACACAAGAAATCAAGAGTCTCCACCCAGGTCGTACAGCCTTGATCTCACTTGGTGACCAGGTGATTGGTGTCTTGGGGCAAGTGCATCCTGTAACAGCTAAGGCTTATGATATCCCAGAAACCTATGTGGCAGAATTGAACTTATCTGCTATTGAAGCAGCTCTTCAACCAGCCGCAGCCTTTGTGGAAATCACCAAATTCCCAGCTGTGAGCCGTGATATCGCCCTTCTCCTCAAAGCAGAAGTGACTCACCAAGAGGTAGTCGATGCCATCCAAGCTGCTGGCGTGAAACGTTTGACAGACATTAAACTCTTTGACGTCTTCTCTGGTGAAAAACTAGGAGTTGGCATGAAGTCCATGGCCTATAGCTTGACCTTCCAAAATCCAGAAGATAGCTTGACAGACGAAGAAGTTGCTCGCTATATGGAAAAAATTCAAGCATCACTCGAAGAAAAAGTCGACGCAGAAGTGCGCTAAATCGTTAAAAGATGAAACAGTTGAGAATTTCTCAGCTGTTTTTTTCTTCCAGGATTTGCAAGTTATAGGCCTTAAAACCCTATAAAAATAAAGAAATTCCTTTAAGTACTCAAAATATACATGTCAACCATCTTTCTATTTTTGACAAATATTTTTATTTTTTTGTAAAATATACTTGTCAAAAAGAAAAAGAAGTGTTACAATGATTTTAGTTGAAAGAAGGAGAGGTTTTCTTATGGGAGCCGTGTGGATTATTTTTATCCCTTTTATAGTTATATTTTATGCAAGCTCAGAAAAGAAGATAAAAGGATTGAACAGACGTATCAGACGATTAGAAAAACAAGTGAAAGGAAATCAAGACATGTCTAGACTTTTAGAAGAATTGAAAGGCCAAACGGTCACTGTCACAGTAAATGGTTTTGGAACCAAATATGAAATTATGGATATCGACGAAGATTGGGTCAAATTGAGTTGTGATACGATTAATCAACAAAGAGAAACCAAATTAGTCCGTATCGAAGATATTCAAGATATTCAACTATAAGGGGGCGAAAGCCATGATCTTAAAAAATCGACTGAAAGAGCTGAGGGCGCGTGATGGACTCAACCAATCAGAACTAGCCAAGCTAGCAGGGGTCTCGCGCCAGTCCATCAGTCTCTTGGAGCGGGGGGAATACACCCCATCGGTTATCATTGCGATCACCATCGCCCAGATTTTCAAGGAACCGGTGGAGAATGTTTTTAGTCTAGTAGAGGGAGAAGAATAACAATGAAAAAGCAACAACAAGAACAATCTGCTCGTTACCGTTTTTGGAGAAATGTAGGTATCATTACAGTTTCCGGCTTGATCGGAGGAGTTATCGGATTTTTGACAGAAATGTTTGGATACGAAAAGCCCCTAGAAATCCAATCCTTCTTTAGTAAAGAAGTACTCCTTTTGGGCTCAGCAGTTTTATTCTTAGTCGCATTTATACTCACGATAACCTTACTGATGTGCGCGAGAAAAGTCCATCAAAAGATGCTCCAAATAGAAGACGATGATGAAGCCTATCACTATGACATTCAAAAGAAAAAACTATATGGCTTAGCGACCATTTTTAAAGGCATCATGATCTTGCCCTACTTTTTATTCGTCATTTTTTATAGTCAATTGGTCGACTTAGATAGACCTGGCGCTGGGGACATGGCTTTTATCTTTGGAGACTTTACCATGCTCTATCTCTTTCTTGTCTTGATTGCCCTATTTTTCCTATCGGATATCTTCTTTCGCAAGACCTTCCATCTGATTTATGGAAAACCGATTCCCCGCAATGCCAATGCCAAGGAAGTGCGTGAATTTATGATGAGTATGATGGATGAAGCAGAAAAGCAGATTAGCTACGAGGAAAACTATGAAATTATCATTAAGTTAAGCAATTATATCTTACCGATTTCCTTAATTGCGATATTCTTAGTTGGCATTGCTTTCCATACAGATATCTTGTTAGCATTAGTAGTGGTATCACTGATTTATCTCTATATCTTGGTCTCACAATACAAGATTACCAAACGTTATTATAAAGAGTAAAGGAGTCATCTATGTTAGAAATTAGACATTTAGAAAAGAGTTTTGGGGATAAGCAGGTCCTCTTTGGAGTGGATTTGACAGCTCAACAAGGGCATATCCTTGGTTTGGTTGGGAAAAATGGGGCTGGGAAAACAACTATTTTCCACAGTATTCTGCGCTTTTTGGACTACAGCGGTGAGATTTGCCTATATGGCAAAGCGATTACCCAAGAGACTTACAAGGAAATTGGCTATTTGCCAGAAGAGCGCAGTCTTATGCCAAAACTCACGATTTTTGAGCAGGTCCGTTATTTGGCTGCCTTAAAAGGGATGAGTACCGCCGAGGTCAAGGAAAAATTACCGACCTGGATGGAAAAACTCCAAGTAAAAGGAAAATTAACCGATAAAATCAAGAGCCTCTCAAAAGGGAACCAACAGAAGGTGCAATTGATCATCACCTTGATCCATGAGCCTAAATTGATCATTTTAGATGAACCGTTTAGCGGATTGGATCCGGTCAATACAGAAGTGCTCAAGCAGGTTATCTTTGAAGAAAAAGAGCGTGGGGCCACCATTATCTTTTCTGACCACGTCATGACCAACGTCGAAGAGTTGTGTGATGATATCCTAATGATCCGTGATGGTTCGGTTGTCCTTTCAGGGCCTGTCCAAGAGGTTCGGAATAGCTATGGCAAGACTCGCCTCTTTGTCTCAAACGACTTTAGCAAAGAAGAGTTAGAAGCTCTGCCACACGTGACCAAGGTCAGCATGACCAAGCAAGGGACTTGGAAGCTGATCTTGGATGATGCATCAGCTGGTCCAGAATTATTTGATCGCTTGACCAAGGGCCACTACCTAGCAACCTTTGACCACCAAGCCCCAACTATTGATGAGATCTTTAAACTTGAATCAGGAGTAGAAGTATGAAACAGATGTTTGTCGTAATGAAAGAAACCTATATCAGACAAGTGAAATCATGGAGTTTCCTCTTCATGGTCTTCGGTCCCTTCCTCTTTTTAGGATTGAGCATTGGAATCGGTTATCTGACAGGTTCTTCTACAGATGCCAAAAACCAAGTGGCCTTGGTGACAGAAGTGCCAGCTGTCAAAGAAAGCCTCAAAGGAACCGATGGCTTGACCTTGGACTACAAGGATGAAGCTGCAGCTAAAAAAGCCATTAAGGATGAGAAAGCAGCTGCTTACCTAATGGTTGATGAAAAAGATGGCCAGCTAGAAGCGACTTATGTGGGTGACCAAGCCATGAAAACAGATTTAAAATCGCTTGTCACTGCGAAATTAAGCCAGGTCCAACAAGGGATCAATCTAGCGCGTGCCAATCTAAGCAAAGAGCAGCTGACAGCCTTGTCTCAACAGGTTTCTCTCAAAGAAAAAATTGATGAGAAAAAAGAAGGCTTGAAAATGGTGCAAACCATGGTTGCAGGTGGTCTAGGAATGTTGCTTTATATGATTTTGATCTTCTACTCGAGTATCACAGCCCAAGAAGTGGCTAGTGAAAAGGGAACTAAGATCATGGAAGTGGTCTTCTCTAGTATTAAAGCAACCGACTATTTCTTCGCACGCATGCTCGGACTCTTCGGAGTGATTTTTACCCATATTTTTGTCTATGTAGTTGGGCTAGTAGCTGTTTGGATCTTTAGAGCAGATATCCCAGTTGTCAAGGATATTCTTGCTCCAAACTCTCCAATTACCCAACACCTAGCAGAAGCGATCTCGCTTAATACCATCTTCTTCATTATCCTTGGGATCTTTATGTATGTGGTGCTCTCTGCCTTCTTAGGCTCCACAGTTGCACGACCAGAAGATTCAGGAAAAGCGATTTCACCACTGATGATGTTAGTTATCTTTAGCTTCCTTGGGGTAACCACCTTGGGAAGTGCCGGTGACGTCTTCTTATTGAAAATCGGTTCCTACATTCCTTTCTTCTCAACCTTCTTCATGCCTTTCCGTACCATCAATGGCTATGCGACTGGTCTTGAATCTTGGGGTTCATTGGGAATTGCAGTTCTCTTTACCATCGTGGGAACAGTTCTCATCGCTCGTATCTATGCGAGCCTGATCCTTCAGACCGATGACCTCGGACCATGGAAGACCATTAAACGTGCTCTTAGCTATCGCTAATTAGATAAGCTCTCAGTTACAACTGAGGGCTTTTTGATTTCAAATTGACTTTTGAAATCCTTTTCACTACAATAGAACTACAGAAAAGGAGGCGGACATGAACTATATTGAGTTTGCTGAAAATGAGCGTCTGTCCACGATTGTCCTTGGGATGATGCGGATCAGTCAGATGAGTGAAGATGAGGTGGAGGCCTTGGTAGAGGCAGCCTTGTCGATTGGCATTAACACCTTTGACCTAGCGGATATCTATGGTGATGGCCAGTGTGAGGTCCTGTTGGGTAAGGTTCTCAAGCGCCGTCCGGATCTTCGGAACCAGATGTGGATCCAGTCCAAGTGTGGCATTCGCAAAGACGGTTTTACCTATTTTGATTTTTCCAAGGACTATATTTTGGACTCCGTCGATGGCATCCTCGATCGTCTGCAGATCGAGCGCTTAGATAGTCTCCTCCTTCACCGACCGGATGCCCTCATGGAACCGGAAGAAGTGGCAGCAGCTTTTGATCAGTTGGAGCAAGCGGGCAAGGTTCGTCATTTTGGGGTGTCCAATCAAAATCCCATGATGATGGAATTGCTTAAGACGGCTGTCAAACAACCTCTCAAGGTCAACCAGCTGCAGTTGAGTGCCGCCTTTACACCGAGCTTTGAAGCTGGTTTTCATGTCAACATGGAAGGGGCAAAAGCAGCCGTGCGAGATGGCAGTGTCTTTGAGTATTGTCGTTTAACTGATACTGTGATTCAGGCCTGGTCTGTCCTCCAGCATGGCTATTTCAAGGGGAATTTTGTCGGCAAGGAAGAGTTTGCAGCTCTCAATCATGTCCTCAATGACTTGGCGAAAAAATACCAGGTCACACCGACAGCTATCGCCCTTGCTTGGGTCCTCCGCTATCCTGGTAAGATGCAGGCGGTCATCGGAACGACCAAGCCCCAGCATGTCCTTGAAGCAGGGAAAGCAGCAGCAGTGACCCTAACGCGCAAGGAATGGTACCAAATCTACTTGGCTGCAGGAAATGATTTGCCTTAGAATCTTGTTAGTAAACCAGATTTCACTCTTATCGGTGGTCTGGTTTTTTGTTTTGTGATTTTCAGATTTTTCTTGACAAGTCTTTCTTTTTTATGGTATTCTTTTATGCAACAAGTGTTGCGCAACGGATGTTGCGCGAAAGGAGTCTTATGCCACCCAAGGTTAAATATAGTAAAGAGGCTATCATTGGGACAGCTTTACAATTGGTGAAAGAAGAGGGAATGGCTAGTTTGACGGCTAGAGCCTTAGCGGAGAAACTGGGAGCTACACCGAGAGTCATTTTTGGGCAATTTGCTAATATGGCTGAGTTACAAGCAGAGGTTATTGGTGCTGCGGAGATGGTCGTGGTGGAGTATATTCGCAAGGCCTTAGAAGATGAGAAACCTTTTCGATCTGTCGGGGTTGCTTATATCCTTTTCGCCTCAAAAGAGCCACAACTCTTTCAATTGCTTTTCCAAAATCCTAGCAAAGATCCGATTCGTCGCTTTCAAGATTTTCTTCCCATGAAGGATCATAGTTACCAATTGGTTCTGGATTCGATTGTTGCAGACTATCCTTTGACTGTAGAGGAAGCTAGTCGCTTGTACCAGCATCTATTTATTTACTCACACGGGATGGCCTCTATGGTTGCTTCTGGTATTTATCAGTTCGGCATGGAAGAAGTGATTGGATTACTGACAGAGGTTTGTCAATCTCTCATCAAAGAAATGGTAGGAAAGAAATGATTCAACTAGAAAATGTTCACAAAAGTTACGGCCAAACCAAGGTTTTAAAAGGAATTGATTTGCAGATTCAAGACCAGGATGATGTGGTGATCCTTGGTCCTTCTGGATCGGGGAAATCAACTCTCTTAAATGTGTTATCAGGCTTAGAAAAGGTTGACGAGGGGCATATCCTCATTCAAGGACAAGATTTATCACAACTCACGGATGCTCAATTGACGGCCTTTAGACGTGAGAAGATTGCCTTTATTTTCCAGCAGTATTATCTATTACCGAATCTAACGGTTAGACAAAATGTAAAGATGGGGGCAGACCTAGCAAACAATCATGATTTTTTGCAGATCATCGAGGATTTGGGACTTGGCGATAAGCTGGACAAGTATCCGAGTGAATTGTCTGGTGGGGAACAGCAGAGAGTGTCCATTGCTCGGGCCTTGGCCAAAAAGCCAGAGATTCTTTTCTTAGATGAGCCGACGGGAGCCCTGGATGAAGAAACAGGGCGAAAGATTCTCGACTATATCTGGAAATTAAAGGAGAAGCTTGGCTTTACCCTCATCATGGTGACGCACAACCAAAATATTGCGGATATGGCTAAAACCATCATTCGTGTCAATAGTGGCAAGATTACCGAAGTTGTGACCAATGATCAACCTCAGACTGCTTATGAGATTGGATGGTAAGCCATGTTTTCAGTAAAAGATATTCGAAAATTAGTTGTCGTCAGTATTATTGGAGCCTGTGCAGTCTTTGTGGCCAATCTCTTCTTGAATTTTTACCTGGATATCGAGCAGGTGGAGATTTCTAAAACCAATCCGATGATTCAGACCTACTATGATGCCCAGGTTTCGCTTTCCTGGATGGTGGCCATGGTCAGTGGGGTTGTCTTGTCCTTGACGTCGATCCTTCTCATGTGTTTTTATATCAAACAATTTGTCGACGACCACAAGGAACAATTAGGAATTTTAAAGGCTTTGGGCTACAGCAATAGCCAGTTGGCGAAACGATTTTGGGCCTTTGGACTCAGTTTTGGAGCTGGAGCGCTTCTTGGCTATTTTGCTTCATTTCTCATGATGGGACATTTTTATGACTTCCGCAATGAGAAGAGGATTTTGCCAGAAATCACCATTCATTTTCACTGGCAGCTTTTGCTTGCTTTGGTGATGCTACCAACGACCTTCTTTATGGTTCTCGCGATTGGGTATGCTAGAAGACAACTACAAACGCCAGCGCTTCGCTTATTGAAAAAGTCCCCAAGTCCAATCAAGGTCAAAAGGAGAAAGAGGATTCCTAAGAAAGAAAAATCCTTCCTAAAAGAGCTGTCCTCATCGCTGATATGGGGGAGAAAATCTATCTTGTTTTTTGTGGTCTTTGGCTCTATGTGTTTTGCGGCCATGGTTCAATTGTCCTTTGGCCTCAGGGATTACACAGATGATATCATCCAAACCATGATGATTATGATTGGATTGATCCTTTCTTTCTCGATTCTCTTTTTGTCATTGGGGATTGTTGTCTCAGAAAGTCGTGAAACCTTGGCTCTTATGAAGGCTTTCGGCTACACCGATCGTGAATGCCAAAGTCATATTCTCGCCCCCTATCGTTTTTGGGCCTATCTAGGATTTGTTCTTGGGACGGTTTACCAATATGGCATCATGGAAATTTTGATCGGTGTGATCAAAGATACGGTTCCTGAAAAGATTGAGCATAGCTTTGATTGGAATGTGTGCTTCTGGACTTTGATCGGTTTTGCGGTGGTTTATGAAAGCCTCTTTTATCTATCCAACAGAAAACTCCAAAAACAAACCATCAAAGAAGTGCTCTTAGCTGAATAAATAGAAAAGAGAGTGGGACAGAAATTGGTAATTCGTTAGAATTCGATTTCGTCGTCCCACCTCCGCACAGTTGAGTAGGGCTGTAAAAGCTGATAAAATCAGCGTAGTAGAGTCCACTCAGCCACTGCGTCTTGCTCGACAATCCAAAAACAATTGAGAGGCTAGGACTTTTGTCCCAGCCTCTTTTGTACTAGATCAACAGAAAAACGGATGCTGTCTAAAAATCTTGCATTTTTTTGCAATTTAGGTTACAATGAAGACTATAAAAAACGCGTAATCCCTAGGGTCTTTCCCTCAGGGAATTTTGTGTGTTTTGACCTATTTTCGATGGAAAGAAGCTTTGCTTCTACCGCAGGAAAAAGTATGAATAACATTGGAGGTAATAATGATTCGATCCTTAATTTCCGAGATCAAAGAATTCAAGAAGCCCTCGTTTTTGGCTTCCTTGTTCATGGTCTTTGAAGTCATGTTTGAGATTTCGATTCCCTTTGTCATGGCGAGTCTTTTGGACCAGGGTGTTCAACAAAGAAACATGAACAATATTTTGCTTTACGGTGGGCTCATGCTGGTCTGTGCCTTTCTCTCCCTCTTTTGTGGGATGCAGTCTGCCCGTTATGGCGCCTATGCATCGGCTGGTTTTGCCAAAAACCTTCGTCGGGCTATTTTCAAAAAGGTTCAAACCTTCTCATTTGAGAATATTGATCAGTTCTCATCAGGTGGGTTAGTCACTCGGATGATGACGGATGTGACCAATGTGCAAAATGCCTATCAAATGGTGATCCGGATCTGTGTACGGGCACCGCTCAATTTGATCTTTGCCATTGTAGCTTGTTTCATGATCAATGCGGAAATGGCCATGATCTTTGTCTATGTGACCATCTTTTTGGCAGCTGTCTTAAGCATCATCATGAAGATTGTGTATCCGCTCTTCACAGAAGTATTTGAAGCTTATGACAATCTCAACAACAGCATTCAGGAAAACATCACCAATATGCGAGTGGTGAAGTCTTACGTTAAGGAAGCAGATGAAACCGTTAAATTCAAGAAGGCTTCACGTTTGATTTATAACATGTTTATGAAGGCTATCCGTGTCGTTGTCTTGAGTAGCCCAGCTATGATGCTTTCCATGTATGCTTCTTTCCTTTTGATCTCTTGGATCGGGGCTCATCTGATCGTTGGTGGTCAACTCTCTACTGGGAATTTGACTTCTATGTTTAGCTACACCATGACCATTCTCATGTCGCTCATGATGTTCATGATGATCTTTGTCATGTTGTCGATTTCCATGGCTTCTGTCGAGCGGATCAATGAAGTCTTAACGACCAAAACGACGATTGACTCCCCAGAAAATGGGATCAAAGAAGTCGCTGATGGTTCGATCAACTTTGAGGATGTGACCTTTGCTTATACCGATGAAAATGGTGACAAGACCCATGTCTTGCAAGGGATTAATCTTTCCATTCGTTCAGGGGAAGTTATTGGTATCTTGGGAGGAACAGGATCAGGGAAATCAAGCTTGGTTCAGTTGATTCCTCGTCTTTATGATGTTGAGTCTGGTCGGGTGACAGTAGCAGGCCACGATGTCAAAGAATACGATCTTGATTCCCTTCGTAAGCAAGTGGCCATGGTTCTTCAGACCAATGTCCTTTTCTCTGGTACGATTAAAGAAAATATGCGCTGGGGAAATAAGGATGCGACGGATGAAGAGATCATTGCAGCTTGTAAGATTGCCCAAGCCGATGAATTTATTCAAGATTTCAAAGAGGGTTATGACACCATGATTGAGCGTGGGGGATCCAACGTCTCTGGTGGTCAACGCCAGCGTCTCTGTATCGCGCGTGCCCTTCTCATGAATCCGAAGATCTTGATCTTGGATGATTCGACGTCTGCGGTTGATACCAAGACGGATAGTTTGATCCGTCAAGGATTGGCAACCAGCTTGAAAGAGACTACCAAAATCATCATTGGTCAACGGATTTCCTCTATTCAAGATGCAGATCGCATTATCGTGATGAATGATGGCCAAATCGATGCGATCGGTCGTCACGAGGAATTGCTTGCGACCAATGCCATCTACCAAGAAGTATATGAAATGCAAACACAAGGGAAAGGAGAAGCAGATGAAAACTAAGAAAAAAGCAAATCTAGGCTCTATCCTTCGCCTGCTCGACTTCCTTTGGAAAAACTACAAGGTGTCCTTGATTGTTTCCTTTATCTTAATCATTCTATCGTCACTTGCGACGGTCAATGTGACAGCTTCGATTCAGTCCTTGGTCGACGTCTATGTGGAGCCCATGCTGACAAGCAACAGCCATGATTTTGGACCGCTCTTGTCCTTCTTGACACGAGTTGGTTTGATCTGTTTGATCGGGGTACTTGCCAACTATGGCTTTACCTTGATCATGGCGACTGTTTCACAAGACTCACTTAGAAGTCTTCGAAATCAGTTGTTTGCTCGCATGCAAAAACTACCCGTTCGTTACTTTGATACCCACCAACACGGGGATATCATGTCTATCTATACCAATGATATTGATGCTCTTCGCCAAGCGATTGAACAATCCATTCCTCAACTTCTATCCTCAGCGATTACCATCCTTGGGGTAACGATTACCATGCTGACGGTTAGTCCACTCCTGTTCTTGATTGTTCTTTTCATGGTTATCGTCATGGTCTTTATCATCAAGGATGTTTCTGGTAAATCAGGTCGTTACTTTGGGGCCCAACAAAAGAACTTGGGGATTGAGAACGGCTTTATTGAAGAAATGATGTCTGGTCAAAAAGTGGTCAAGGCCTTTGTGCACGAATCTGAAAGCATTGAAGATTTTGATCGGATCAATGACCAGCTCTTTGAATCCTCTTATCTAGCCAATCGCTATGCCAATGTCCTCATGCCGATTCTTGGGAACTTGGGAAATGTTTCCTTTGTTCTGACAGCCCTGATCGGGGGACTATTTGCGCTAAACGGCGTCGGTGGTTTAACCATTGGTGGTCTCATGGCCTTTCTGCAATTGAACCGTTCCTTTACAGGTCCGATTGCCCAGGTTTCTCAACAATTGAACTTTGTCCTCATGGCCTTGGCTGGTGGAGATCGTGTCTTTGATCTTTTGGACGAAGAAGAAGAAGTCGACCAAGGAAAAGTGACGTTGGTCAATTATGAACTGGTCGATGGAGAAATGGTCGAAACCGATCAGAAAACCAACAAATGGGCTTGGAAACACCCTCGTCCAAATGGCAGCTACCAGTTGGTCAAACTGGTGGGGCATGTGGTCTTTGACCATGTTGACTTCTCTTATGATGGGAAGAAACAAATCCTTCATGGCATCAACTTGTACGCGGATAAGGGTCAAAAAGTGGCCTTTGTCGGAGCGACTGGTGCAGGAAAGACAACCATCACCAACTTGATCAACCGCTTCTATGATATCCAATCCGGAATGATTACTTATGATGGGATCGATATTAAATTGATTGAGAAAGATTCTCTGCGTCGTTCCCTCGGAATCGTTCTTCAAGATACCCACTTATTCACTGGTACGATTGCGGAAAACATCGCTTATGGCCGTGCTGATGCAACACGGGAAGAAATCCTTGAAGCAGCTCGGATTGCCAATGTGGATTCCTTTGTTAAGCACTTGGATCAGGGCTATGAGACAGTCTTGACGGATGATGGGGCTGGCCTATCAAATGGTCAACGACAATTGATCGCCATTGCCCGTGCAGCCCTTGCCAATGCGCCTGTCTTGATCCTGGACGAAGCGACGTCTTCGATTGACTCACGGACAGAGAAGATGGTGCAAGAAGGGATGGACCGCTTGATGGAAGGTCGGACTGTCTTTGTTATCGCCCACCGTCTATCGACGATTGTCAATTCCGATGTGATTATGGTAATGGACCACGGACGTATTATCGAGCGAGGCAACCATGCTTCCTTGATGGCAGAACGTGGCACCTATTACCGCCTGTACACCGGTGGACTTGAAATTGATTAATAATAAAAAAGCTTGAGCGTTAGCTCAGGCTTTTTTGGCTTATTTCTCAAGTAATTCTTGGATCAAGTCTTCCATGGCAGCTGGTTCTGTTTTGGAGGAGAAGCGTTGGGCGACATGGCCTTGTCGGTCGATGACAAATTTTGCGAAGTTCCATTCGATGTGTTTGCCCAGTGGCCCAGCTGCTTGGTTTTTGAGCCAGTCATAAAGAGGAAGGGCTTCTTTGCCATTGACCTTGGCTTTGGCGAATCGTGGGAAGGTGGTCTGGTAGTTGAGGCTACAGAAGCTATTGATTTCTTCTGCAGTTCCTGGCGCCTGCCCCATGAATTGGTTACAGGGAATGTCTAGGATTTCCAGCCCCTTTTCCTGGTAGCGCAGGTAGAGATCTTGCAGTCCTTGGTATTGCGGGGTCAAGCCACAGCCTGTTGCTGTATTGACCACGATGAGGACCTTACCTTGGTAGTGAGAAAGGGGAATCTCCTCCCCATTCTGGTTTTCTAAAGAAAAATCATAAATGCTGGTCATAGGTGGTATCCTTTCTGTCTCTTCAGCTTTTATTGTAGCACAAATCTCCTAATATTGGGCCTAGAGGAGCATGACTTCTTGCTTTAGTCCCTCCTGTGAAAATGATATAATAAGAAGATAACAAGCTCTCAAGAAAATGCCAAAAGGAGAACGGATCGGATGAAATTACTCTATACGGATGTTCGGACCCCCTTGACCCAGGTCCTGACACAAGAAGCCGTAGGGTTAGTAGAACAGGGCAAGCGTGTGTTTTACATTGCGCCCAACTCTCTTTCCTTTGAAAAAGAAGCCAAGGTCTTGTCCTATTTAGAAGGTCAGGCTTCTTTTGCCATTACCGTCACGCGCTTTGCGCAAATGGCCCGTTATTTCATCCTGAATCAGGTTTTTGAGGAGCAACCCTTGGATGACATCGGTCTAGGTATGCTATTTTTTAAAGCTCTGTCCCAGATGAAGGAGCAGGATCTCAAAGTTTACGGGGCCCTGCGCAAGGATCCTCAGTTTATCCAGCAATTGGTCCAGCTCTATCATGAATTGCAGACGGCCCAGATGGATTTTACAGATTTAGAGTTGCTAGAGGAAGCTGAAAAAAGAGAGGACCTCTTGGCGATTTTTGAAGCGGTCTCTGAGATGCTGGTCAAGCACCGGTATGAATCCCAGTCCAAGATGGCCTTTTTCCTCAATCAGGTCGAAGAAGGGCAACTGGAAGAGCAATTAAAGAATGTGGCGATCGTCGTCGATGGCTTCACGCGTTTTTCTGCAGAAGAAGAGGCCTTGATCAGTCTCCTTCACCGAAAAGGAGTGGAGATTGTCATCGGGGTCTATGCCAGTGAAAAAGCCTATCGAGCAAGCTTTAGAGAGGGCAATCTTTACCAGGCCAGTGTTGACTTTCTCCTCCAGTTGGCTAAGACTTTTGAGGTACAGCCTCAGTATTGTGGGCAAGTGATCGAAGACTCCTTTAGTCGCATTACCCGCATGCTAGAAGCGCGCTACGATTTTTCACAAGTGGAAAATGAGCTGGAGGACCAAGATCGAACAGCTATCCAACTCTGGCAAACCAATACGCAAAAAGAAGAGTTGGAATTTGTTGCCAAATCCATCCGTCAGCGTCTTCATGATGGGGCACGCTATCGGGATATTCGGGTCTTGTTAGGCGATGTAGAAGCTTATCAACTGCAGCTCAAGACCATTTTTGACCAGTATCAGATCCCCTTTTACTTGGGACGAAGTGAGGCCATGGTCCACCATCCCTTGATTCAGGTCATTGAATCGCTAGGGCGGATCAAGCAGTTCAATTACCAGACAGAAGATGTCATCAATCTATTGAAAACGGGTCTGTATAGTGATCTGACGCAAGCAGAAGTCGATGCTTTTGAGCAATACCTTCGCTTTGCGGAAGTAAAGGGTGCTACAAAATTTCACAAGCCTTTTACTAGCAATCGTCAGGGCAAGTTTAATTTGGAAAAGCTTAATACTCTCCGAGAACGTGTCGTAGAACCTCTAGTCCCTTTCTTTTCACAGCGCAAACAAAAGGTGACTCATCTCTTAACCGCCTTTACAGAGTTTCTGCAAGAGGCCCAACTTTCTCAGAATCTACAAGCTTTGATCAAGGATCTAGCCTTGGAGGAGCAGGAGCGCTATGACCAGGTCTGGAAGGCCTTCCTTCATGTCTTAGAAGAGTTGAACCTGGTCTTTGAGGACCAAGAGGTGACAGTGGATGACTTTTTGGCCCTCCTATTATCGGGAATGCAATTGTCTCAATACCGGACAGTTCCTGCTACTGTTGATGTGGTGACCGTTCAGTCCTATGACTTGATTGAACCCTTGACAGCGCCTTATGTCTACGCGATCGGGCTGACCCAGGAGCGTTTTCCAAAAATTGCTCAGAACACCTCTCTGCTCAGTGAAGAAGAGCGCCAGCAACTGAATGAGGCCACCCAAGAAGGAGCAGAGCTCCAGGTGGTGACCAGCGAAAATCTCAAGAAAAATCGCTTTGTGGCAGTTTCGCTTCTCAATGCGGCGACCAACCAACTGGTCCTATCGGCCCCTAGCTTGGTCAATGAAATGGAAGACAGTGTCTCTCCTTACCTTGTCGAATTGACCAAGAAACCTATTGCCATCGAGTGGACGACCAAACAAACCCAAGCCTCGAGTGATGATATCGGGACCTACCGGGCCCTCCTAGCGCGCGTGATCGAACTCCATCAAGAAGAAATTACGAGTGAGTTGTCTCCTGAAGAAGCCAGCTTTTGGGGTGTGGCGGTACGGGTCTTGCGCAAGAAATTAGCCGCTGAAGGCATCCAGATTCCTCAGATTTCAACGGAATTAAAGAGCCGTCAGCTTCAGTCGGATACGCTTCAAGCGCTCTATCCAGAGGGCAAAGCATTGACCTTATCCTCTTCTGCCTTGAATGAATACTACAAGCACCAGTATGCCTTTTATCTGCGCTATGTCTTGGGCTTACAAGAGGATGAAACCATCCGGCCAGACGCTCGCAGTCATGGGAATTTTCTGCACCGGATCTTTGAAAAAGTCTTAAAAGATGGCTCCGATCAAGCGTTTGATCGGCGTTTAAACGAGGCGATTCGAGAAACCAGCCAAGAAGCTGAGTTCCAGCAATTGTATGGAGAAAGTGGAGAGACCGAGTTTATTCGTCAGTTGCTTCTTGATACCGCGAAAAAGACAGGGCGTGTCCTCGCCCAGCAAAATGGGATCGAGACCATCGGTGAGGAGACCCTCTTTGGCGGAAGCACCCATACCTCTTATCCATTGTCCGATGGCCGTCTCCTGCAGCTACGAGGCAAGGTGGATCGCATTGATCAATTGAGGGATCAGGGAGCCCTCGGAGTCGTGGACTACAAGTCCAGTCTGACGCAGTTCCACTATGACAAGTTCTTTAATGGACTGAATTCTCAATTGCCAACCTATCTTTCTGCGATTCAGGATTTGAAGGAGTACCAAGAGGAGCAGGGGATTTTCGGAGCCATGTATTTGGAAATGGGAGATCCTGTAGTGGATCTGAAAAAGACCAAGACAGTAGAGGATGTCATCAACCAAACCATGAAAAGTCAACAGTACAAGGGGCTCTTTATGGCAGATCAGGCGCCTTATCTGGGCGAGGCCTATGACAAAAACAAGGCCATGATGCTGAGTAAGGAAGAGCTGGACTTGCTCCTCTTGTACAACGCTTATCTCTATAAAACAGCAGCAGAAGGGATTCTCAAGGGGCAATTTGCCATCAATCCCTATAGTGAAAATGGGCGCAATATCGCACCATTTGTGGAGCAGTTTAAATCTATCACAGGATTTGAAGCCGATCGTCACCTAGGTCAGGCACGGTTCTTGACCAAACTAGACCAAAAAGGCATACGCGGTGAAAAGGTGAAAGCCGCTTGGATCGAGAAGATGAAGGAGGTCTTGAACAAATGATCAAACAAGCATTTTTGACAAGAGAAGAAATCAAGGCCCTTCAGGCCCAAGAGGCAGCTTCTACCAAAGAGCAAAAGCGAACACCAGAACAGATCGATGCCATCTATAGTTCGGGGACCAATATCCTGGTGTCAGCCTCTGCTGGATCAGGAAAGACCTTTGTCATGGTGCAAAGGATTTTGGATCAGATCCAGCGAGGCATCTCGATTAAGGAACTCTTTATCTCGACCTTTACGGTCAAGGCAGCAGGAGAGCTCAAGGATCGTTTGGAAAGTGAACTTGGAAAAGCCCTGCAAGCGAGCGATGATCCAGAGCTCAAGCAACACCTGGCCCGTCAAATCGCAGATGTCGCCACCAGCGATATCGGAACCATGGACTCCTTTACCCAAAAGGTCCTAACGCGCTATGGCTATTTGCTTGGGTTGGCACCCCAGTTTCGCATTTTACAAAACGCCAGTGAGCAACGCCTCTTACAAAATGAAGTCTTTCAAGCTGTTTTTGACCGCTATTACCAGGGGGAAAACCAAGAAGCCTTTGTGCAGATGGTCAAGAATTTCACGGGGCAGCGCAAAAATTTGACCTTGTTTAAAGAACAGATCTACCAGATCTATGACTTTCTTCAGTCGACCAGTGATCCGGAGAAATGGCTGGAAGAGCATTTCCTAAAAGGTTATGAAGAGACCGATTTTGACCAGGTGGAAGCTACTCTGATGGAGAGCATCCAGCAGGCCCTCTATGAGGTAGAAAGCTTTTTTGCCTTTCATTTGTCCAATGAGGGCCAAGCATTTGGTAAGGCCAAATATTTGGAAGCTGTAGAAGAGGTGCTCGATCAGATTGGAAGCCTGACAGGTCGCACCAATAAAAAGCAACTGACCTCTGTCCTAAAAGCTGTCGTCGCGATTAGTCGGGCTTCAAATGGGGGAGCTTTGACCAACAGAGCCCGTAAGGAAGAGTTGAAAGAGTTAGTCACAGCCTATAACCAGGATAAAACCATACATATCAATCGCCTCAGAGACTTGGAAAATCAGCTCTATCAGCTGGAATTTCAACAAACCTTCCACCAAGAAGCAGGCCCCATGCTCTCCTTGCTCCGGGACTTTATCAGAGACTTTTCTCACGCTTATCTGGAACGAAAAATCCAAGAAAAAGCTTATGAATTTGGGGATATCAGTCATTTTGCCATTCAAATTTTAGAGCAATTCCCAGAGGTGAGACAAGCCTATCAAGAGCGCTATCATGAGGTCATGGTCGATGAGTACCAGGATACCAACCACACCCAAGAGCGGATGTTGGACTTGCTGTCAAATGGCCACAATCGCTTCATGGTGGGAGATATCAAGCAATCCATTTACCGCTTCCGTCAGGCAGATCCACAGATTTTTAATGATAAATTTAAGGCCTACCAAGAAGAAGGGGCGAAAGGGCGGTTGATCCTCCTCAAGGAAAATTTCCGTAGTCATGTGGAGGTATTGGACGCGACCAATGATGTCTTTCGCCATTTGATGGATGAAGAGGTGGGCGAGATTGACTACAATCAAACCCACTATCTGGTTGCAGGAAGCGACAAGCAGCGGATGGCCTTGCCACAACATCGGGCAGAATTTTTGCTCTATGATGGCAGCCAAGACCAGGAAGAAAAGACTGAAGACGAGGAAGCTACCCTTGGTGTCGAGACGATTTCCAAGGGAGAAATTCTCCTTGTCATCAAAGAAATTTTACGTCTCCATCGGGTGGAAAAAGTGCCTTTTAAAGAGATCACTCTCTTGACCGCGACTCGAACGCGAAATGACGCGATTCTGGAAGCCTTTGACCAGTACCAGATTCCGATTGTGGCAGATAGCGGACAGGCGCATTATCTTGAGTCACTGGAAGTGATGGTCATGTTGGATACCTTGCGGACCATTAACAACCCTTTGCATGATTATCCCTTAGTAGCCCTCATGAAATCCCCTATGTTTGACTTTGATGAAGATGAGTTGGCACGGATTTCCTTGCAGACGCTTCCAAAGCAAAAGCAGGTGGCCTTCTATCACAAGGTCCAGTTAGCCCTTGAAAAAACTGCAGAGCATGCCAATCTGATCGATGCCAAGCTCCTAGCTAAAATCGAGAACTTCATCAAGGTTTTATCTTCTTGGCGTGCTATGGCAAAAACTCATTCGCTCTATGATTTGCTGTGGAAAATCTATGAGGATCGCTATTACTACGACTATGTTGGCGCCCTTCCAAATGGTGCCCAGCGCCAGGCCAACCTCTATGCCTTGACGCTTCGGGCCAATGATTATGAGAAGGCCAGCTTTAAGGGATTGTCGCGCTTCATTGCCATGATCGATAAGGTGATCGAAAATGAACACGATTTGGCCAGCGTTCCTCTGGCAGCACCCAAAGATGCCGTCCAGCTCATGACGGTTCATAAGAGTAAGGGGCTGGAATTCAAGTATGTCTTTATTCTCAATATGGACAAGGCCTTTAACCGCAAGGATCAATCGGGACCGATTATTCTCAGCCGTCAAAAAGGGATTGGTTTTAAATACATTGCCAACCTGCCAGTTGAGACCGAAAATCCAGCCACCCCTGAAAGCATCCGCCTGCAGATCGAAACGCCTTGCTACCAAGGCAATGTGGAAGAAACAAAATTAGCCACGATTTCAGAGCAAATGCGTCTTCTATATGTTGCTATGACACGGGCCGAGCTCAAGCTCTATCTGGTTGGAAAAGGCCGTGAGGACAAACTGCGCGATACTGATTGGGGGACTAGTCGCAATGGCAAGCTGGATCCGGAAAAACGAAAAGAATGGACCTCTTATCAGGACTGGCTCTTTGCTATTCAAGATGTGTTTGCCAAGAATACCCTGGCCTATGACACGCGTTTTGTGACAGACGAAGACCTGACAACGGATCAGCTGGAGCCACTAGAGAAGGATTCCCGCCTAGATCGGCTCAAGGATGTCCGCCAGTCAGAGGATATTCGTCGGGCTTTGGATATCTTGGAAAATGTTGATCGCCTCAATCAGCTCTATGCTCCGGCTATTCATTTGCCTAGTGTCCGTACTCCTAGTCAGATCAAGAAATTCTACGAGCCGGTCATGGATGCCAATGGCGTCCAAATCATGGATGCCAAGCCTGTAACGCCAGACTTTGAGCTTCCAACTTTTGGTCAAGAAAAAGCCGTGACAGGAGCCCAGGTCGGTAGTGCTGTCCATGAACTCATGCAGCGCGTGCCTCTTGGAGAAGAAATCACGCTGGATACGCTGCATCAAGCCTTGGAGCAAGTCCAAGCAGAGCCAGCGGTCAAAGCCCGCATCAAGCTAGAGGCCATCCTTGCTTTCTATGAGACACCTTTGGGAACCTTGCTTCAAAAAGAGGCCTCTCAAGTCCGGCGTGAAGCTCCCTTTGCCATGCTGAAGAAAGATCCAGCCAGTGGTGAGGACTTCGTCGTGCGGGGGATCTTGGATGGTTACTTGGTGCTAGAAGACCGGATCCTGCTCTTTGATTACAAGACGGATCACTACAAGGTTCCTGGCCAATTGGTCGAACGCTACCGGGATCAGCTCGATCTCTATGCAGAAGCTCTTCGTCGTTCTTATGGCAAAGAGCAAGTTGAAAAATACCTCGTGCTTTTAGGTGGCCCCCATCTAGAAGTGGTGAAAGTGGAGTAAATCATGGCAATTGCACAGGAAAACATCGAACGGATCCAAAGAATGGAAGGTTATTTGAATGACTATGCCAAGACTTTGGAAGAAACCAAAAAAGCAGTGGATCAACTAAGAGAGCATCAAGAAAGCTATATCCAACTGCGCGATTATTATAGTAGTCAGGCCTATTTTGATGATTTGGACTTGTCCAATCAAGCTGACTTTCCAGCAGATCTACCATGTGGTGTCTTGTCCGAAGATGCCGTCTATGATTTATTAGACGAGCATTTTCAGATGGGAGTCGAACTCTTGGAGATCGCAACGAAAATGATCAAAGAACGGTGAAATTTCAATCTAAAAGCTCCGGTTTCCCGGGGCTTTTAGATTGAAGACAAACGTCATCATAGAAACTTTACTTAGGTAAGTACGGACGTCAGCGAACTTCTACGAAGTTCCATAGCTAATTATTGAGCCCCTTCGCTCTTGAAATTCTTAGCTCAGGCTAAAACAGTTCCCCGAACTGTTTTACTCTCAATAATTCCGAGTACCTGAAACAGCTCCTGTTTCAGGTACTTTTGTCACTGCGGAAAGAAAAATATGTAAATGATGACATAGAGAATTGTGGGATTACTTGACTAATTCATTGGATATTTCGACTGACTTATTAAAATGTAAAAGCAACTAACAGATACAAAAAAAGCCCCGGTTGCCCGGAGCTTTTTGAATGATTAGTGTGAGACACGGCGACGTGCTGCTTTTTTGCGGTTTTCTTCGATGAAAGCTGCTTTCTTTTCTTCTGGCTCGATTACTTTTTTCTTGAATGTGTAAACTGCACCTGCGACAGCAGCAACTGTACCAGCAACACCAGTAACAAAACCTTTACCAAATCCTTTAGCCATGAGAATTTCTCCTTTTCTGAACTTTAAATATTTATGTTATAATATATGGTAACGAAAAAACGTGAATTTTGCAAGGAAAAACGATGAAAACCAAGATAATTGTGATTGTGGGACCTACTGCTGTTGGGAAAACAGCTCTTGCGATCGATTTGGCGCAAGCCTTCAATGGTGAAATCATTAGTGGCGATAGTCAACAAGTCTATCGCAAGCTGGATATTGGAACAGCCAAGGCGACACCAGAAGAGCAAGCTGCAGCTCCCCATCATTTGATCGATGTGCGGGAGGTGACCGAGTCTTACTCGGCTTTTGATTTTGTAAGAGAAGCCAAGACTGCGATTGAGGATATCACAGCTCGAGGCAAGCTTCCTATCATTGCAGGTGGGACAGGTCTTTACATCCAAAGTCTGCTCGAAGGTTATCATCTAGGTGGTGAAGTTCCTCATGAAGAGATTCTGGCCTATCGCGCTCAATTGGACTTGCTTTCGGATGAAGACTTGTACCAAAGAGTGGCGGAGCAAGGACTTGTGATTCCTCAGCTCAATCGCCGTCGGGCCATGCGGGCTCTTGAAATTGCGCATTTTGGAAAAGACCTAGCAAACGAAGAGACCGATTATGAACCCTATCTCATCTGTCTAGATGATGATCGATCCTTGATCTATGAGCGCATCAATCGCCGAGTAGATCGCATGCTAGAGGAAGGCTTGCTGGATGAAGCTCGGTGGCTCTATGATGACCATCTGGAGGTTCAGGCAGCTAAAGGGATTGGTTACAAGGAACTCTTTCCTTACTTTAAGGGAGAGCAGAGCCTTGAGGAAGCCAGTGAGATCCTCAAGCGCAATACGCGGCGCTTTGCCAAACGGCAGTTGACCTGGTTTCGAAATCGGATGGAAGTAAAATTTTACGCCATTTCTGCCCCCCACTTCAAGGAGCAGGTTCTTGCAGATGTAAAGGAGTTTTTACAGCATGATTGAAACAGAAAAAAAACAAGAACGCATCCTTTTGGTCGGTGTGGAACTTCAAGGCATGGACAATTTTGACATGTCTATGGAGGAGTTGGCGAGCCTGGCTAAAACAGCTGGTGGAGATGTCCGGGGCTCCTATACACAAAAGCGGGAGAAGTACGATACCAAGACCTTTGTCGGCTCAGGAAAACTCGAAGAAATCGCTCAAATGGTCGAAGCAGATGAGATTACGACTGTGGTGGTCAATAACCGCCTGACCCCCCGTCAAAATGTCAACTTAGAAGAAATCCTTGGGGTTAAGGTCATTGACCGGATGCAGTTGATTTTAGATATCTTTGCCATGCGAGCTAGAAGCCATGAAGGGAAGTTGCAGGTACACTTGGCCCAGCTCAAATACCTCTTGCCACGTCTTGTCGGTCAAGGGATCATGCTCAGCCGTCAAGCTGGGGGAATTGGTTCTCGTGGACCAGGGGAAAGTCAGTTGGAGTTGAACCGCCGGAGCGTTCGCAATCAAATCACCGATATCGAGCGCCAGCTCAAGGCAGTTGAAAAGAACCGGGAAACCCTTCGTGAAAAACGTTTGGAATCACCTGTTTTCAAGATTGGTTTGATCGGCTATACCAATGCAGGAAAGTCGACCATTATGAATCAGCTGACCAGTAAGAGCCAGTATGAAGCCGATGAACTCTTTGCGACTTTGGACGCCACAACCAAGAGCATCCATCTAACAGGCAATCTGCAAGTAACGCTGACCGATACGGTTGGCTTTATCCAAGATCTGCCAACAGAGTTGGTATCAAGCTTTAAGTCGACCTTGGAAGAAAGTAAGAATGTAGACCTTCTGGTCCATGTCATCGATGCATCTGACCCCAATCATGAAGAGCATGAAAAGACGGTACTTTCGATCATGAAGGACCTGGATATGCTGGAGATCCCTCGCTTGACGCTTTACAACAAAGCAGATAAAGTAGCAGACTTTACACCAACCCAGACACCTTTTAGCTTGATTTCAGCACGCTCTGAGACAGCCCGTGAAGATCTCCAGGCTTTGCTTCTAGAAAAATTGAGAGAACTCTTTGTTCCCTTTACCATTCGCGTTCCCTTTTCAAAATCTTATCGGACACATGATCTAGAAACAGTTGCGATCATTGACCAGCGCGAATTTGAAGAGGATGTCGAGGTCATTCAAGGATATATCGCAGAGAAAAATAAGTGGAAGTTGGAAGAATTTTATGACGGATTACGTTGATTTAGCGATAAAATATGGAGGTTATACTAGCCTCGATCGGGTCTATCTGACCAATCTTTTAAGCACCATCCCTGAGGACTTGCGTCTCCGTGTGATTACACCTCCGCCAAGTGTGATCAACGCTTATTTCGCTGAGCTCTACCAAAAGAAGAGCCCCAAGGAGGCCATGGATTATTTCTTGGACTTGAGCCGAGCATTTGACTTATTCACAGTTCAGAAAAGCTTTGATGAACAAAAACCTTTTATCCGCCTCAACTTATCAGGCCAGTCTTATGGCTTGGCCTATGTAAATGAAGAGATAGCCTGTGTCTTTGCTGAACATCCAGTGGTAGTTATCACGCCTTCGACTTTATTTGAAATCGCAGAGATCTTTCCGCATTGTTTGGTCTTTGAAAAAGATGGCAAGATCTGCCTACAAGAGGCTGGCCCAGAAGTGGTCACTAAAACGGAGGCCCTCACAGCCCTTTCTGACTTGTTGACCTTAGAAGACGGACGCTTAAAACTGTCAGGTTATAACCAAGAGGAGCTGCTTGAGCAGGCTCAAGCCTATCCTTTCAACCTTTCGTTCCGTTCAGAGAACCGGACGGCCATGATTTATATAGATAGAAAGTAGACAATGGACATTCAATTTTTAGGAACGGGAGCTGGGCAACCCTCAAAAGCCCGTAATGTATCGAGCTTAGCGCTCAAATTACTAGATGAGATCAATGAAGTCTGGCTCTTTGATTGTGGCGAGGCGACACAGAATCAAATTTTAGAAACGACCATTCGTCCGCGAAAGGTTAGCAAAATCTTTATTACTCACCTACACGGAGACCATATTTTTGGTTTGCCAGGTTTCCTCTCTAGCCGGGCTTTCCAGGCTAATGAAGAGCAGACGGATCTGGATATTTATGGTCCAGCTGGCATCAAATCCTTTGTCATGACCAGTCTTCGCGTATCGGGTTCGCGTCTGCCTTACCGCATCCATTTTCATGAGTTTGATGAAAACTCTCTAGGAAAAATTTTAGAAACCGATAAATTTACAGTTCATGCAGAAGCTTTGGATCATACCATCTTCTGTGTGGGCTATCGCATCACGCAAAAAGACCTAGAAGGAACATTGGATGCTGACAAGCTCAAGGCAGCAGGAGTGCCATTTGGACCACTCTTTGGCCAGGTTAAAAATGGGCAGGATGTTACATTAGAGGATGGCACCAAGATCATTGCGGCAGACTATATTTCAGCTCCTCGACCTGGTAAGGTCATCACCATCCTTGGCGATACACGAAAGACAAATGCTAGTGTACGACTAGCAGTCAATGCGGATGTGCTAGTTCACGAGTCCACCTATGGCAAGGGCGATGAGAAGATTGCTAAGAAACACGGCCACTCGACCAATATGCAGGCGGCAGAAGTAGCGCGTGAAGCAGGGGCCAAGCGCCTTCTTCTCAACCACATCAGTGCTCGCTTCTTATCAAAAGACATCAGCCAATTGCGCAAGGATGCGTCCAGTATTTTTGAAAATGTCTATGTCGTCAAAGATTTGGAAGAAGTGGAGATCTAAGATGCGCACCATTCTCATAACAGGAGCAAGTGGAGGCTTGGCCCAAGAAATGGTCAAGCTCCTCCCTGAAGATCGGCTCATTCTTCTAGGTAGAAATCAAGAAAAACTGGAACAGCTCTATGCCAGTCATCCTCAAGCTGAATGCATCGGGATCGATATCACTGATTCCTCAGCCGTCCAAGATTTGGTAGAAGAGCTCTATCAGCGCTACGGGCAGATCGATATCTTGGTCAACAACGCAGGCTATGGGATTTTTGAGGCTTTTGATCGCATTTCTGACCAGCAGGTGCAGGAGATGTTTGAGGTCAATACCTTTGCCCTCATGCAGTTTTCACGCTTGATGGGTGCGCACATGAAGGAAGCAGGCAAGGGGCACATTGTCAATATAGTCAGCATGGCGGGTCTCGTTGCAACTGCCAAATCCAGCCTTTATTCGGCGACCAAGTATGCGGCCATTGGCTTCTCCAATGCTCTGCGTTTGGAACTCATTCCCTTTGGTGTCCATGTGACGACGGTCAATCCAGGCCCCATTCGGACCACTTTCTTTGATCAGGCAGACCCAGACGGAAGCTATGTCAAGGCTGTGGATCGCTACATTTTGGAACCAGACTTTGTGGCTAAGAAGATCGTGAAAAGCTTTGGAAAACCAAAACGTGAGCTCAATCTGCCTTGGCTTTTGAACCTGACCCACAAGCTCTATACTCTTTTCCCACGCATCTCGGACAAGCTAGCCTGCAAGATGTTTAACTTCAAATAGGAGGAGATCGATGGCCGCAAATATTCAAGCCTATTTAGAGAACCTCCAGCAACCCTGGGGACAGATCTATTATGATATCCTTTTTGAACAATTGAAGGACATCAAGGGAAAGCGGGTGCTCGATTTCGGCAGTGGCTTCGGCCTGGTAGCCAACCACCTGGCGCAAGACAATGAAGTCCTTGCTGTGGAACCCAATGAAGAAATGGTGGCTTTTCGGGCCCAGGACCGTCCCTACCAGCAACTCGTCGGGAGTCTGGACCAGTTAGCAAGTCTTGAAGATGCTAGCTTTGATGTCATTCTCTGCCACAATGTCTTGGAGTATGTGGAGGATCGCAAGGATGTTCTCAAGGAATTCACCCGTCTCTTAAAACCAGGAGGCCTGCTCTCTATCGTTAAGCACAATGAGGTTGGCCGCGTCCTGCAGACCGTCGTCTTTGAAAATGATACTCAAAAGGCCCTTGATCTCCTAGCAGGTCAAGACCTGGAAACCCACTCCATGGGTTTGGCACAGGCCTATTATCTAGATAGAGAAGTAGAAGATCAAGCCCTCGAAGTTCTGGACTACCAAGGAATTCGAGTCTTTTACGCCTTACAGGACAATCGCTTCAAGGGCCAAGAAGGCTGGCGAGAGTCTATGCTCAAGATGGAGCTAGCTGTTTGCCAAGAGTCCCCTTACCGGGATATCGCCTTTTTCCAGCACTATAGATTAAAAAGGAGTTAAGATGTTCCATTACAAACAAGAAATTCCAGCGATGACAGACCTAGTCGCACTCTACAGTTCGGTCGGTTGGACCAATTATACCAACAACCCAACCATGCTAGAAGAAGCTGTCAAAGCCAGTCTCTGGCAGTTGGCCGTCTATGATGAGAAAGAGCTCGTCGCCTACATTCGTTTGGTAGGAGATGGCCACTCTGTACTGTTGGTGCAGGACCTCCTGGTGCGACCAGATCACCAGCGCCAAGGCATCGGAAGGAAACTCTTAGAAGAGGCTTTAGCGAACTTCCCAAATGTCTATCAACGGCTTCTCGTCACAGAACGGAGCGAGAAGAATCTAGCCTTTTACCAGTCTCTGGGCTTTGTCGAACTTTCAGAGCAAGCCTGTACAGGGATGATTTATATGAAATAAGAGAGTGGGATAGAAATCGGTAATTCGTTAGAATTCGATTTCGTCGTCCCACCTCCGCACAGTTGAGTAGGGCTGTAAAAGCTGATGAAATCAGCGTAGTAGAGCCCACTCAACCACTGCGTCTTGCTCGACAATCCAAAAATAATTGAGAGGCTAGGACTTTTGTCCCAGCCTCTATCTATTTGACTGACAAAAGGGGGGATTGGTGGTAAAATGAGGAAGAGATTAGGAGGAGATGAAATGAAGAAGAAAATAAAATGGGGCCTTGTCTTATGTTCGGTACTTATACCAGTATGTTTGAGTGCCTGCAAACAAGGAACTGTAGAAAAACAAGGTTCTTCGAATAAAGAAGTACAGAAGAAAATCGATCGAAAAAACATTCATTTTGACAAGACAGGACCTGCAGCAACATTTGATTGGGATGCAAAGAACAGTATCAGATACATAACGTTTGAAAAACTTCCACAATATATGAGGTCAGATGATAGCGATGGTATTTCAATATATGGACAGCAACCGAATGAAGTCTCTCTATCTGAGGAAGGAAGAGTTCAAAAAGCTTTGCAGGTCGTTGAAGGAATCTATGTAGATCCAAGGGGAATAGACACAGTAATCAAGGCCAATGGGGCAAAAAATCAAGAGGATATGTATACTCGACTCTGGAACGATTATATTATCCCTAAAATTGAAAAAAACAGTAGTACTTTTGATCCAAATACTTATGTGGAATATCTTGGTGAGAAGTACCCCCTCAAAATATATGGTCCCATGTATTTGAAGCTCATGACGAATGCATTGAGCTTTGGAAAAAAATATGAATTAAAGGGCTATGCAGTTAAGGGAAACAAAGTATTTATTCGCATTCAGGTACCAACTTACTTCCCAGAGCTTTTACCGAGAGGGAATAAATATTATAAAAATCCTAATGAGTCAGATTTCAATCAAGCCTTCTATGATTGGCTCGATGAATTCCATCAAAGGTATGCTGAAAAAGAAATAAATCGAGATGATCATATTTCCTATATCATGCTTTCAACAGTTTTACAACAGTTAGTTAACAAAAATTTCGAGGCAACCTCATTATCCGGTTATGCTTATAGTAAAACTTCGCCTACGGAATTCACGGTTGAAATGGAAGTGACAAATCAAGGTGATGTTCGAATTGATTTAAAAAACTTGGCTATTCTCTTACAAATCCCTCAACAAATGAAGGGGGATAATCAGTATGGTAAGCAAGATGAGAATAATATCTTTTGGACCATCCCATCTGGAAATAATAATGACGGACAAAAGATAAAAGAAAAATTAAAGAATTTTAATCCCAAAAATCCTGTTAAAAGTTATGCAATTGGAGAGCCAGTTGTATTTGCTAATGGCTTAGAAGTTACACTGAATAGTGTAACAGACGATCCAAATTTGGATGTTCAGGATGATCAAGACCGTATCGATACAAGGAAAAAACAACATCGATTGATCGTCGAATTCACCCTATCGAATACAACACCTCTCAGTATTGAAAATACTCCAGATTATACAAATGTAGATCTCTATGATGGCCATGGCAAATCTGCTTATATGTTGAATAATACTTTAAATTACAAACAGCCAACAGTCCTTGAAGCAGGAGAATCTGGTATATATAAAATTAACTATTTAACAGATGGGGATGGGCCGTTTACGATCGTTTATGGTGATGCCAAATGGGTCGTTCAAAAATAGAGAAAAATCCAAATCTTTAATCAGCTTATTGTAAAAGCTAGTGAGTTTAAGAAATTATAAGAAGCTTCAGTTGTCAATAAATTATTAAAGAAATTTATTCATATGTGGTTGGAAAAGTCGGAATACTTTTAAAGAAAAATGACGAACAAATAAGGTAAAAGAAGCGTACAGAAAGTAGAAAAGAGAGAATGAAGAAGATTTTTAAATCAATCAAGTTTTGGATATTTGTATTACTTGTTACCTTGGCAGGAGGCTGGTTTATCCGGTATGAAATTCATAAGCGTGATATATCACAATTTGTAACTTGGAAACCTCGTCCACACATAGTTGATTCCCAATTTATTGCAGGTGGGAAAGCAGTAGCTATTCAATGGGATAATAAAAAAGAAGTGGATGAGGCGCTGGAAGCAAATTCGTACAATCCAAAAGTTAAAGTAGAATGGTTTATAAATGGTGGAAATAGTGAACGGTACATTGCACAAGAAAGTTACAAATTAAAATCTGACCCACGTCTCTATTTTCAATATTATATTCGTGGTAATCAAGTTCCTTACCTAACTACAAATAAAGCACAAAAGGGAGAGTACTGGCTCATTGATGTCTATGATACCAAGGACAAGCGCTTAGTGAAGAAAACATATGATGTTTTTAAGATAGTACGAGATATGGATAAGAATTATATCCCCTTATCTGTTAAAGTTTCTTCTATGTTGTTGGATACAGATGATGGAGAAACATACATTCCGATTGATATTCTTGTCGATAAGAAAGACAAATATATTGTAGAACCTGGAAATATCTATGTACAAACAGAGTATCAATCTCGTATAGGGTTAATGAATGTTAAGGATGGAAAGTTCGCTTGGAAAACCTCATCAGGCAAAGGTTATGAACAAGTTCAAAAAGAAAATCGAGAAAGCGACAAAGACTTACATCCATTTGAATACAATTTTGAAAGAGGACAATTGCAGCTCCAACATTCACGTTTGTTATTTACAGATCGTAGTGATGAGACTAAGGACATCCCATTGAAAATACTCTATCCGAAAGTATATTCGATTTTTCGCAAAGGGAATGATCCAACTACTGTAAAATGGGGTGAAGAATATACAAAAGGGGAGAATGCCTATCTATACTTTCTTGGACCAGAAGATCTCAACTTTGATATTTCATTTTTGGAACTGCTTTATAAAGTTCCAGAGGGTCGTTCAGGTGGATGGTATGATGTCCTACAGTATCATAAGATACCAGCAGAGCTTTCAAAAGATGGGCAAGAACATCATGTGAATAACAAAAAGGAGTTTTTCCAATATTTTAAAAAGGAATTAAATCAAAGTAACGATGCTACAGAGTTCTCATTGCTGAGACGCTTATATGAAGTACAGAACTACGTGGTCTCTAGAGATTTTGGTCAGTCCTTCGGTAATCTGACCATACCAGCTGAGTATACTAAAGATGGGAAGGTTCATGTCGTTCAAAATGATGAGGAATTCTTCAAATATATGGATTTAGAGAAAATTCCTAATAAAAAGATGAAAGAAGATATTAAAAAAAGGTTCCCATATGATGTAAAAAATTAATCGATTAGGTCGGATTTAGCAAGGAGGTCAGGCTATGAAGCCCAACTATTTCAAACTATTCGCAGGAATTCCACTTATTCTTTGTTGCCTGTTTCTTTCCAGTTGCAAGATCATGAAACCGAGTGATTATAAAAAGGCGAAGGAAGTTGTTACAGAAGTTTTTAAAGAAAATGATCTTCATGGCAAAGTTACCATCACTAAGTTATCCTGGACTGCCCTAGAATACCCACAGTATCATGTGAGCTACGCATACTCTGAGAAGACCTACGATGATCAAACGGTACAATTGGAAGATGAGGACGTAACTTTTAAAGATGACTGGTCGAGGTCATATAGTAGTTTTCTTCCATCATACAAGGAAGCGTTTTTAAAACAGAAATCTATTAAAAATATCGAGGAAAAACTAGAGACTGAAATAAAGAAGCAATCTCTAGGTCTTCCTATTAGTTTCTTTGGTTTTTTATCTAACTCCAACCGTGATGAGAAGGAGCAAATTCTAGATAGTATCGCAAGTCAAAATCTCAAAGAAGGGAAAAAGGACTTTGCTGGTTACTATCAAATCCCTTTTCAGACCTTAATCGATCAAGAGTTAATCCGTATGACTATTTATATAGAGGATGGTGTATCCGTTAAGGAACAAGACTTAAAAGCAGCAGCTAAAAAATTAGACGCTAGCAAACTACCGGATGGTGCCTATGATTTCTACTATTCCAAAGGTAGTTATGCTGATTCCATCAGTTACTCATTCAAAGTTAAAGATGGGAAAGTTATTTTTTATGAAGATCAAAACAAACCAGAATAAGAGAAGCAGATACAAAAAAAGATCTAGTCGTGTTTGACTAGATCTTTCATGTTGCTTAGAAGTCTTCCTTCTTCTTAAGTGTCATAGAAGCAATAGCTGTAGCGACGAATGTCAAACCAGTTACAAGAAGTCCTAAATGATCTGCAGTTCCTGTTGAAGGAAGAGATCGTTTACCTTCTTTAGGCTTGTCACTAGATTTAGGAGTTTCACTAGATTTAGGTTTGTCACTAGGCTTAGGCTTATCTCCATTTGGTGATGGAGTTTTAGGTTTGCTATTACTTGGTGTTGGTATATTTGGAATATCTGTTGATGGTGGAGGTGGAAGAAGTTTATTCACCACGTTTCCTTTATCAACGACAAGGTTTGTTGCAGAAGCAAAGTCGCTTGCAGAGACCTTGATGGTTGTATCTGAAAGTTGGTAACCACTTGGAGCTGAGAGCTCTTTGATGACATACTCTTTAGCTTCAAATCCAACGAAGCTTGCAAGTCCGTCTTGACCAGAAATCGCTTGTGCTTGGCCTTGACCATAAGGATTTGCAACAGGTGTCACACCATCCGCTTCAAAGAGTCCAAATACCGCACCGGCAAGGTAATCACCCTTTTCATCTACCTTACGAACTCTAAGGGTGTAAAGTTTCAATTCAGGATTATTCACTGTTGGTGGAGTTGGTGGGATGACCTTATTGATAAAGGTTTTCTTCGCACCGTATGAAACAACTGCTTGGATAGCGTTTGATGCTTCATCTTTTGTGACGGTCACTGTGACATCCACTTGACCTTCGTCATATTGGATATTTGCCTGATCAGCTGGCACGACTTCTTTAATGGTATATTTATGAGTACCAATCATCGCTTCCGTGTAGGCAATCGCATCAAATGTCACTGTACCATCCGCAGCATTTTGTTTTGTTTGAAGAACAGTTCCATTTTCGTCCAAGAGGTTAAAGCTAAATTCACCACCTTGAAGGTCACGACCTTCTAAAATCTTACTTGTGGTAATTTGTTTTTCACTTGGAGTTGGAGGTGTCGGAGGTGTATACGTGTTGGTAAAAGTAGGAGTATCTTTCTTACCGTCGTATTGCACATCCGCATTCAATTGTCCAGTTGCATCTTTTGTGACAGTCACTGTTACAGTATGAACAGACTCATCATAAGTGATCGCTGATTCTGGTGTAGCTGGTTTTTGTTCAACAATTGTATAGGTGAAAGTACCAGCTTCATTAAAGCTTACTGGATTGAAGAGAATATCCCCATTCTCACCATTTGTCTTGGTATCAACGAGCGTACCATTTTGATCCTTGAGAAGGAAAGTAAACTCATTTGCTTTCAATGTACGATCGCTCGAACCGTTGATCGCCAATACTTTTTTAGCCTTGAATTGAGCTGTCGTTGGTTTCACTGTTGGAGGAACAGGAGTTGGAGGTGTTTTCGTATTTGTAAACGTATCTCCTTTTTCAGCATCCCCACCTGAGTAAGTCACAGTAGCGACGAGTTTGTCGTTTGCTTTCTTCACATCGACAGTAGCCGTGATGCTTTGTGTGCTATAGTTGATAGAAGCATCCGTACCTTTATTTTCGGTAATGGTATAAGTATGTGTTCCTTCTTCACTATAAGAAAGGTCCTTAAAGGTTACAGTACCATTTGCCTTGTTCTTGGCAGTTTCAAGGGTATTGTTTCCTTCTTTCAGGACAAATTCAAATTGATTGTCTGTCAACGGTAAGTTTGTTTCACCTTCTTTAAAGAGCTTTTTCACTTGAAGAGTAGCTTTTGTACTTTCTGTTTTAGGAGCTTCTTTTTTGTTGGTGAACGTATCTGTAGCAGTTTGACCATCAGAGTAGTTGATTTGTTCTACAGCCAAGGCGTTGTCTTTTTCAACCACTACAACCGTAGCCGTGATGGTTTTATCACTGTAGGTAATGGTTTTGTCACTACCTTTTGTTTCAGTGATTTTATAGTTGAATGTTCCTGCGTGGTCTACAGTGATGTTATCGAAAGTAATCGAACCATCTTCTTTGTTCTTAGCTGTAGCAACAACTTTATCGTTTGAATCTTTTGCAACAAACTCAAAGTCATCGCCCTTCAGTTCACCACCTTCAAATTCTTTTTTAAGGTTTAAGGTTACCTTAGCATTTGAAACTTTTGGTTTATTTTGAGTATTGGTGATCGTATTTTTTTGTTCACCATCTCCACCTGAGTAAGTGACAGTAGCGACGAGTTTGTCGTTATCTTTCTTCACATCGACAGTAGCCTTGATGCTTTGTGTGCTATAGTTGACACTAGCATCTGTACCCTTATTTTCAGTGATGGTATAAGTATGAGTACCTTCTTTATTGAAAGTCAGAGACTTAAAGTTAACAGAGCCATCTGCTTTGTTCTTGGCAGTTTCGACTACTTTGTTGTTTTCGTCTTTCAAGGCAAATTCGAATTGACCTTCTGTGATCGGAAGTTGTGTATGTTTCTGATCGCCGGCTACTTCGAAAGCTTTTTTAACGACAAGGTCTGCAGTAGTTTCAGTCACCTTTGGTTTGTTTGATGTGTTGACCACTTTAATCACGTTGTCATCATCAATTTTCTCAACTTTAGAAGTGTAACCTTCAGGAGTGTTTGTTTCTACTACTGAATATTCAATGGCCTTACCATCTTTGATACCTGGTAATTTCGTAAATGCTGCTTTCCAGCCAGAAGCTTTTGTAAGGGTTTGTGTCATCCCATCCAAAGCTTTGCCGTCCGCATACAATTGAACAGTAATATCTTTACGGTCAGCTTCTTCGTCACCAACCCATTCTTTTTGAACAGTGACAGTTTTATCACCGCTAACCCAGAATTTCAATTCAGGGTTGTTCCAGAATGCTGGGTCAGTTTGAGGTGTTGTGATTTCATCAGCTGTCAATGTAGCATTGTTGTCAACACGGATAGTTGTCTTAGGAATCAATGTTTGGTATTCAACGATCAATTCATCGCTAGATGCTGTTTTGAATACATCACTAACATCAGATAAGTTTACAGTGAACCCATTGCCATCTGCATCGAATTTCACATGTTTCCAGAAATCCCAACCTGAAGCAACCACTTGTCCACCTTTTCTTAAAGTGAAGGATGGTTTCAAGTAAGTTCCTACAAAGAATTCATTTGCAGCGTGGTTTGCAGCAGGAGCAAAAGTGATTTTTGAGTAATCGACGGCTGGAGCTTGGATTTTATCTGATACAACAGGGTTTGTGATGGCTTGTTTCTTACCATCTCCGTTGATACGGATGAACCATTTTGTTAGGTAGTAGTCATCTCCAACTTTCATCCATGCATAGTTTTCAGATGCATCTAATTTGAATTCCTTAGATACATAGTCACCTGTAAGGTTGTATTTATTCAATACAGATTCAAATACACCAGGTCCATCAGGACGAGTGATTACCACTGACTCAGAACCGACTTTAGAAGTGGCGGTTTTGTTTCCAGGATTTCCTGGAGTATTGTCCCATTCAGCATTGTATGAGAAGCCACCTTTTACATTTTGGTTCATGGATTCGATTGCTTTTTTGAAAGTAAAAGTAATCTTTTTGTTTGTCATCGAAATGGTCGCGACTTCAGCTCCATTTGCTTGGAGGGATTGAGTTGCAACTTTCGTAATATTGACACCTTCTGGAGCATCAATGGTAAAGGTATCGCCTTCTTTAACTGATTTACCAGTTAAATCCCAGTCAAATGAAAAGATAACCTTTTGTCCACTTGCTTGAGCCTTTAAGTTGGTGACAGTTGGTGAAACAGTGGCGGCACTAACAGGTTTGATCACAGACAAGCCTAAGGCTACCACACCGATGATAGCTACAAATGCAACTATCTTTTTATATAGAAATTTCAATTGGCCTCATTTCCTTTCTTTTGCATAAATTTCGTAAAGTTTTTCTATATAGTGATATCTCCTAAAACTGAAAAACTCCTGATCTTTGCTCCATACAATCAGTTGCTTTATTTGAACATGTATTTAGAGAAGAAGGACCTTACCTCTATTGAGAAAATATGGGGGCATACCTCAATATCCTATCTTTAGTCTGTCCATACTAGAGGATTGGTTGGACCTGAAACAAACTTTCTAAAAACAATGATTCGATAGAAAAACGGAAGAAATTTACGCTTCATAATATAAAATGATAATAAGCAGTGCAAACTTAACAGAATAATCATCCCATTGCATATTTAAAAGATTATTATCAACATTATTATATTCTTTTAGTGTGATAAGTCAAGTTAAATGCAACAAAAATAAGGCAAAATGTTGATTTTGGTTTTTGTATAAGTCGACCTTTTATTTCCCGCCATTTTAGCCTTTCATGTTATAATATTCAGATAAGAAAAAGAGGAGACCAAAAGCTAGATGATCACTTCAAAATACGATTGGCAGTTAGCTTCACCAAGTGCAGATGAGGCCTTTTTAGCCCTTGCCAAAAAAGCAGGCCTGGAAGCGTCCGTAGCAACCTTGCTGTATGAGCGTGGCATTCAGACCAAAGAGGATTTAGAAGACTTTTTAGAACCCAAGCTGGAGAAGCTACACGACCCTTATTTGCTCCATGATATGGACAAGGCAGTGGGGCGCATCCGACGGGCCATCGAAGATTATGAGCAGATCCTCATCTACGGAGACTATGATGCGGATGGGATGACCTCGGCCTCCATTATGAAGGAAACCTTGGAGCAGACGGGTGCAGAGGTGCAAGTCTACCTACCCAACCGCTTCACAGACGGCTACGGTCCCAATGAGAGTGTCTACAAATACTTTATCGAGCAGCAAGGTATTTCCCTGATTGTCACGGTGGACAATGGGGTCGCGGGCAATCAAGCAATTGCCATGGCCCAAGCGATGGGAGTTGATGTTATCGTGACCGACCACCACTCTATGCCAGAGGTTTTACCGGATGCTTATGCGATCATCCATCCGGAGCATCCTGATGCGGATTATCCCTTCCATTATCTAGCAGGATGTGGTGTGGCCTTTAAGTTGGCCTGTGCCCTCCTAGAGGAAGTACCAGTCGATCTCTTAGACCTGGTAGCAATTGGGACCATTGCTGACATGGTGAGCCTGACAGATGAGAATCGGATTCTGGTCAAATACGGTCTGGGTGTTCTCCAACATACCCAGCGCATGGGCTTGCAGGAGCTCTTGGAGATCGCAGGGATTCGTCCGGAGGATGTCAATGAAGAAACAGTTGGTTTTCAGATTGCTCCTCGTCTCAATGCCCTTGGACGCCTCGATGACCCTAATCCAGCTATCGAACTACTGACTGGTTTTGACGATGAAGAGGCACACGAGATTGCCCTCATGATTCATCAAAAGAATGAAGAACGAAAAGAGATCGTCCAAGCTATCTATGACGAAGCCAAAACCATGGTCGATCCAAGCTTATCCGCCCAGGTCTTAGCCAAGGAAGGCTGGAATCCAGGGGTCCTTGGTATTGTCGCCGGCCGTCTATTAGAAGAGCTTCATCAGCCAGTTGTTGTTTTAAGTATTGAAGATAGGCGGGCTAAAGGAAGCGCTCGGAGTCCTGAGTCGGTCAATATCTTTGAGGCCCTCGATCCTCACCGGTCGCTCTTTGTCGCCTTTGGAGGACATGCCGGTGCAGCAGGAATGACGCTGGAGGTGGACCAACTTCCTGCCCTGTCTCAGGCTCTTACGGATTACATTGCAGAGCAAGAGATTGATCTCAGCAGCAAGTCCACCCTAGCCATCGACGAGGAACTGCATCTAACAGAACTAACGCTTGAGACCTTGAAAAGCTTTGATCGCTTGAGTCCATTTGGCATGGACAATAAAAAGCCCGTCTTTCTAGTCCGTAATTTCAAGGTAGAAGGGGCACGCTCGATGGGAGCTGGCAATACCCACTTGAAACTCAAAATTTCTCAAGAAGATGCGACCTTTGAGGTGGTTGCCTTTGGCTTGGGAAGCTTAGAGTCAGAGTTTGCGCAAGCGCAAGACCTAGAGCTAGCTGTGCAGTTGTCGGTCAACCAATGGAATGGTCAAACGACCCTCCAGCTCATGCTGGTTGATGCGCGTGTGGATGGTGTGCAGCTCTTTAATATCCGCTCTAAAAATGCCAGCCTCCCCGCAGGTGTTCCCATTCTTGATTTTACTAAAGAACTGCCAGATTTGACAGGGACATCCGCGGTTGTAGTTGGAAATATCCCTGAGGATTTAGAACAACTACGGCAAATCTTCCAAGAGCATGATTTCCAGGCTGTCTATTTCAAAAATGAGATCGCCAAAGCCTACTATCTGACAGGATATGGTAGCAGGGACCAATATGCCAAGCTCTATAAGACCATCTACCAGTACCCAGAGTTCGATGTCCGCTACAAACTCAAAGACCTAGCGGCCTATCTCAAGATCCAGCAGATCCTCTTGGTCAAAATGATTCAGATCTTTCAAGAGTTGGGCTTCGTGACCATTGAAAATGGCATCATGAAGGTCAATAAAGAAGCAGAAAAACGCGAAATCGCAGAAAGTAGCATCTACCAAAATCTCAAACAAACCGTTAAAGAACAGGAATTGATGGCCCTTGGAACGGTTCGCGAAATCTACGACTACCTGACAGGACAGGACTCATGAAAAAACACCTAAAAAAATTCCTCTGGCTCAGTCCCTTCCTGCTTTTTGGACTTTATTGGGTAGGAATCTACCTGAGCCTCAAAAACCCTATGGAGGAGATTAACTACTCTGAAAATGGTGGATTGATGCGCTATGTGATGTTTAAGCCATTTACAGAAACGATCGGAAGTGATCGCATCTGGAAGGAAGATGAAGGATTTCAAATGTATCCCTATTCAGATAAAATCGTTGGGGGACAAGAAGACCTGTCCGTCATGATGTTTCGAAACAGTTCGGAATGGGTTTATAGGTATAAATATCAGTTAAAAGAAAATGTATCGGTTCGTATGATGTTCAAATACAATTCTAAAAAAAGAGCATTGATTCAAGAAGAAGTCTATCTTTATGCGGATGATCAAGAAGTAGAGGGTAGTGATTTTCTAAAGAAACTTGCCGCCTATGGCAAAGACCGTGCTTGGTTGAAAAAGCAAAGTAAGAAGGTAGCTGAACAATATATTCTTGGTACTTGGTTCAAGAATGGAAGCTCCCGTTACTCTTGGAAAAACTTAGGGGATATGAAAATCAAGTACAATAAAGTATTAGATGAATAGTAAGCATGTTTCCAATCCCACATCATTTTTCGGATGTGGGATTTTTGCTTTTGACGCGGGAGCTTGGGAAAATGATTTGGCAAAAAATGATGCAAGTTAGTGGAATTCATGATATAATGGAATGTAAAAAATTTTTTATGAAAGAAAGTTAACCATGAATTTAAAAGATTACATTGCAAGCATTGAAAACTATCCACAAGAAGGTATTACCTTCCGTGATATCAGCCCTTTGATGGCAGATGGCAATGCTTATAGTTATGCGATTCGTGAAATCGTTCAATACGCAACGGATAAGAAAATTGACATGATCGTTGGTCCTGAAGCGCGTGGGTTCATCGTTGGATGTCCAGTCGCTTTTGAATTGGGAATTGGATTTGCACCTGTTCGTAAGCCTGGTAAGTTGCCACGTGAAGTCATCTCTGCTGACTACGAAAAAGAATACGGTGTCGATACCCTCTGCATGCACGCAGATGCTATCAAACCAGGTCAACGTGTTCTCATCGTTGATGACCTCTTGGCGACTGGTGGTACGGTGAAAGCAACCATCGAAATGATCGAAAAACTCGGTGGGGTCGTTGCAGGGTGTGCCTTCTTGATCGAGTTGGACGACTTGAAAGGTCGCGAAGCGATCGGCGATTACGACTACAAAGTTTTGATGCATTACTAATATAGTCTAATGCTATAACTGGCTACAGAAAAACCATAATTGAAAACTATAGGCTCCTATCATATAATGTTAGTTAAGAACTTGTAAGATGGGAGCTTTTTATGCCAATTACTCTAGATAAAAAATTACCAGCAGTTGATATCCTTCGTTCAGAAAATATTTTTGTCATGGATGATGTTCGGGCGACTCACCAGGATATTCGTCCTATAAATGTTCTGATTTTGAATCTCATGCCGACCAAGATTGCGACAGAAACCCAGCTCTTACGCCTCTTGGCTAACACGCCCTTGCAGATCAATGTTGATTTCCTCTACATGGCGAGCCATGAATCCAAGAATACAGCGGCTGAGCATTTGGAGAGCTTCTACAAGACCTTTGAGGATATCAAGGAGAATTACTATGACGGCTTGATTGTGACAGGAGCGCCTGTCGAAAAGATGGACTTTGAGGAAGTAGACTACTGGGAAGAATTGACCCAGGTCTTTGAATGGTCTAAGCGTCATGTCTTTTCGACCTTGCACCTTTGTTGGGGAGCGCAGGCTGGATTGTACCACCGTTACGGGATTCAAAAAGTAGAGCTCTGTGACAAGCTATCCGGTATCTATGATCAAGCAGTGGTACGTCCCGATAGTCTGCTTATGAGAGGCTTTGACGATCGCTTCCTTGCCCCTCATTCTCGCTATACAGATATTCCTTTGAAAGAAGTCCTTGAAAAGAGCAATCTTCAAGTGATCGCTCAAGGAAATGAAGTTGGGCTTTCCATCATTGCCAGTCCAGATATGCGTGAGGTCTATAGCTTTGGCCATCTGGAGTATGATCGCGACACGCTGGCAAAAGAATACCACCGAGATGTCAAGGCAGGCTTGGATCCAGACGTCCCTAAGAATTATTTTGATGGGGATGACGCTAATACAGAGCCTCGCATTCGTTGGAATCTAGCTGCGACAACCTTCTTTAGTAATTGGATCAACTATGCGGTTTATCAAGAAACACCTTACCGCTTGGAAGAATTGGAAAAAGATATTTCATTTTATGGTTACCTATAAAGGGGGAATTATGACATATTCACAAGCATTTAAATATGGCAACTTGGTTCTTCCAAGTGCCTTGCTTTTTCATTATCATGAATTGTTTGACCAAGCAGATGACTACTTGGTTTGGCAGTTTTTCTTCCTTCAAAATACGACCGGCCAAGAGGCCTTAACTCCCAATCAGATTGCTAGTCATCTAGGAAAAACGGTGACAGAAGTCAATCGGATTATGTCCAATTTGACCACCAAGGGACTTCTTCAGTACCGGACCATTGAGCTCAATGGCGAGATTGAAGCCATCTTTGATGCGACCATTGCCCTGGAGCGCTTGGATGAGATTTTAGAATCCCAATTACAAGGGAAGGCACAAAGCGCGCCTGCTAAGGGAAATGTCATCAAGGACTTGGTGGAAACCTTCCAACAAGAACTGGGACGACTCTTGACGCCTTTTGAGATTGAAGACCTGACCAAGACCGTGCGCGAGGATCAGACAGACCCAGATGTGATCAAGGCAGCGCTACGAGAAGCTGTCTTTAATGGCAAGCCTCACTGGAAATATATCCAGGCCATTTTGCGAAACTGGCGCAGTGAAGGCATCAACAGCCTGGTCCAAGTAGAGGCGAAACTACAAGAACGCGAGCAAGCCAACCCACGCAATGTGACGGTTTCAGACGATTTCTTACAGGCCATGGATTTGTGGAAGGATTAAAAAAACTAGCACTTATTTGTGTGCTAGTTGCAGATGGAAGGTAAAGTCTTCCTAGAAACTTTCCTTATGTGAGTACGGACGTCAGCGAACTTCTACGAAGTTCCATGACTTAGTTTTGAACCTAAGGTTTCAAAACTCCCGAGTGCCTGAAACAATAGTGTTTCAGGCACTTTTCTCACGGCGGAAAGTTTTTAGTTTATACTTGAATAGTTTTAAAAATAAGACATTATTTTTACTGAAACAAATAGGTCCTTAATTAAAAAATTAATTTTTAACCATTCAAAAAGCTAGCACTCATAAAGTGCTAGTTTTTTTGTTTATAAATAGTCCTCATAGGCTTTTTCTAGTTTGGTAAAGAGTTCTTGTTTCTCCTCGTCACTAGCAAAGGAAGCCTGGATGGCATGGACATTGTGTTGGTAAAAGTCAGTTTCCTTGGTTTGGAAGTGCTGATGGTAGAGGGCATATTCCTTGGTAAGATCGGTATCAGATACAGTCCGGTTATCGGTATTAATACTGATCCGAGCTCCGGCTGCCTTCATTTTCAAATAAGGGAAATCCTCTATAGTCGGCGCTGCTTTTGTCTGTAAGTTGCTGGTCAAGCAGAGTTCACCAGTGACCCCATTCTCAATAAAGGATTGGAGTAAGGCTGGTTCATGAGATAGAGCCGTCACGTGCCCATTGCGTTTGATGCCAAATGCAATCGATTGGGCAACAAAGTGTGGGCAATGACACTCACCTGCATGAAGCGTCATATGACGATGGTAACTCTTGACTTGCTCGATTAGAGTTCGAATATCTTCTGGAGAGTAGTTGTGCTCATCCCCGGCAAAGTCAAAACCAACAAAATCCTGATCACTAACTTGGTTGGCTTCTGCAAGAATGCGAGATGTGAGATCTTGATCGGACTGGCGCATGCCACAGACTAAGGCTTTTGCAACAATGCCAAATTCCTCCTGGGCTTGACGCAGTCCTTCACAGACAGCATCGATGGTTTCTGGGACGGTGAGCCCTTGGTCCATGGACAATTCTGGTGCAAAACGAACTTCGATGTAGACGACATTTTCGAGAGCAGCTTGCTTGGCCACATCGTAAGCAGCAAGCGTCAAGGCTTCCTTGGTTTGAAGGAGGGGCCGGATGTAGTCAAAGGCCTCTAAATAGTCCAAAAGATTCTCACAGTGGGCAGGGGCAGTGACATGGTGTCTGAGCTCTTCATCGCTAGCAGGGAGGTCAATATTGGCCATAGCTGCCAATTGGCGAATAGTCGGAAGAGACAAGGAACCGTCTAAGTGACAGTGGAGTTCCGTCTTTGCCAAACTATGAAAATCGATCATGGACATGGTTTTCTCCTTAAAATTGTATTTTTTCTATACTATCATTTTGGCAAAAAAAGTCAAGTAGCCTTCGCGTAGCAGATCTTTGAAAGGGAGGCCGATATTTGATATGCTAAGAGTAGCGAAATAAAGGAGAAGAAAGATGTCAGACTATCAATTACCAGAAGTATGGGAAGCACCGAGCCAAATGGGAGGAGCTTGGGGTGGCTTGAACCAACCAACAGCTGGTGCCCGCTTTGAACAAACTCTTCCAAAAGGTGACCAGCCTTTCCAACTCTATACCCTTCCAACACCCAATGGGATCAAGGCCACCATTATGCTGGAGGAATTGAAAGAGCTGGGTGTGGATGCAGGCTATGACGCTTATCGGATCAAGATTGGCGAAGGAGATCAGTTTGGTAGTGACTTTGTAGCCATCAATCCAAACTCGAAAATTCCAGCCATGTTGGATCAATCAAGGGATCAAGCCATTCGTGTCTTTGAATCGGCTAATATCCTCCTGTATCTAGCAGAGAAATTTGGAAAATTGATCCCGACAGATCCTGCTAAACGGACAGAGGTGCTCAACTGGCTCTTCTGGCAGACAGGGGCTGCGCCATTTTTAGGTGGAGGCTTTGGGCATTTCTTCCACTATGCTCCTGAAAAAATCGAGTATGCCATCAATCGCTTTGCCATGGAAGCCAAACGCCAATTGGACCTACTGGACAAAGAATTGGCCACTAAACCTTATATCGCAGGGGATGACTATACCATTGCAGATATTGCCATCTGGTCTTGGTATGGCCGTCTCGCCCAAGACAAGGTCTGGGACCGAGCAGGAATTTTCCTAAATGTAAAGGAATACAAGCATTTGCAAGCTTGGACAGAGAAAATTGCCAATCGCCCAGCCGTGCAACGTGGCTTGGAAGTAGAATATAAGGAAATTGACTAAAGTCTAATATCGGCTTGTTGAGGATGATAGCGAGAGTTTCCGCCGTGAGTATAGCACATGAAACGTATAAGTTTCATGTGCCCGGAAGTTTTGAGACATTAGACTCAAAACTTAGTCATGGAACTTTGAAGAAGTTCGCTGACGTCCGGACTCACCTAAGGAAAGTCTAAAGTAATACCTTTCCATAATAGACAAGGCGCCGTTGCGCCTTTTTTTAATGGTGCAAACATGGTATACTATAGGATGGAATAAAAGTATAGAAAGAAGCACATGGAATTTACAAAATTATCAAATCGCTTGAATCTGGTGGCCAGTTTCGTCCCAGCTGGAGCGCGTCTTTTGGATGTGGGGAGTGATCATGCTTATCTCCCAATCGCCCTCTTACAAGAAGGCAAGATTGAGGCTGCCATTGCTGGGGAAGTGGTAGAGGGGCCTTATCAGTCTGCCCTCCAAAATGTCGTCGATAATGGTTTAGAGGACAAGATTGAAGTCCGTCTGGCCAATGGCTTGGCTGCCTTTGAACCAGCAGACGGCATTTCCTGTATCACCATTGCTGGCATGGGCGGACGCTTGATTGCAGATATCTTAGCGGCAGGTCTTGAGAAATTAGCCAATGTCTCTCGCTTGGTTCTGCAGCCCAATAATCGAGAGGATGAACTGCGGGCTTGGTTAGTCGACCATGATTTCCACATTGTTGATGAATCTATCTTGGAAGAAAATGAGAAGTTTTATGAGATCCTTGTGGTGGAACACGGTTCTCAAGAGTTGACAGCCAAGGAACTACGCTTTGGTCCCCATTTGATGCGGGAACAAGCTCCAGCCTTTGTCCAAAAGTGGTCCAAGGAAGTGGAGAAATTAGCCTTTGCCTTGGAGCAGGTCCCAGTTGAGAATCAATCTGCCAGAGCATCGTTAGAAGAGCGCATCTCACAAATCAAGGAGGTTCTACATGTTAGCAAGTGAAGTCATCAAACGCTATGAAGCCTACTGTCCTCAGGAGCTTTCCATGGAGGGAGATGTCCGTGGGCTACAGGTCGGAACGCTGCAAAAAGACATCAAGAAGGTCATGGTAGCCCTAGATATTCGGGAGCAGACGGTGGCTGAAGCAATCGCTCATGGGGTGGACTTGATCATCGTCAAGCACGCGCCCATTTTCCGTCCCATCAAGGATCTGGTAGCTGATCGGGCACAAAATCAGATCTATATCGATTTGATCAAGCACGATATCGCAGTCTACGTCAGCCATACCAATATTGACATTGTCCCAGATGGGCTCAACGATTGGTTCTGCCAGCTCTTGGACATTGAAGATACAGAACCCCTCAGTATGACGGGAGAAGGGCTCGGAATTGGTCGCATCGGTCGGGTAGCTACTCAAACCTTTGGACAGTTGGCTAGCAAGGTTAAAGAAACCTTTGGCTTAGATGCTTTGCGCCTAGTCAGTTATGATCAGGCGGATTTGGATCGGGTTATTGAGCGTGTCGCTATCTGTGGAGGAAGTGGCCAGTCCTTTTACAAGGATGCTCTCGCTAAAGGGGCTGAGGTCTATATCACAGGAGATATATACTACCACACGGCTCAGGACATGCTGAGCGATGGGCTCTTGGCCTTGGATCCAGGGCACCATATCGAGGTTCTCTTTGTGTCGAAACTAGTAGAAAAGCTTAACCAGTGGAAGGCTGAAGAAGCGTGGGAGATTGAAGTGATTGGCAGTCAAGCCAGCACCAATCCTTTTTACCATATCTAAGAGGTCATGATGAAAGTTGCCATTATCGGTGCAGGGATCGTGGGGTCCACTGCAGCCTATTATTTATCCAAAGAAGCACAAGTGGATGTGACCGTCTATGACCATGGAGTCGGCCAAGCGACTAAGGCGGCTGCTGGCATTATCAGTCCTTGGTTTTCCAAGAGGCGGAATAAGGCCTGGTATCGCCTCGCTCGTCTGGGAGCTGATTTTTACCAAGAATTGGTAGAGGACCTGGCCAAGGACGGAATCAAAACAGATTTTTACCAGCAGACCGGTGTCTATCTCCTCAAGAAAAAGGAGGACAAATTAGACGAACTTTATCAGTTGGCACTGAGTCGTCGGGAAGAATCTCCCTTGATCGGAGACTTAGCGATTTTAAACAAAGAAGAAGTGGCCCAGCAATTCCCAGGGCTGCAAGGTTTTGAGAAGTTGCTCTATGCATCAGGTGGAGCCCATGTAGAGGGCACACTTCTGACAGAAACTCTTCTTCAGGCAAGTGGGGCAAGAGTGATCCAGGAAGAGGTTACTCTCTCAGTCTCAGATGATGGCTATCAGATTGCAGGAGAAAGCTATGACCAAGTCATCCTAGCAACAGGGGCCTGGTTGGGGAAAATCCTTGAGCCACTTGGCTACCAAGTTGATGTCCGTCCGCAAAAGGGGCAACTACGGGATTATCAGCTAGACTTAGATACTGCTGATTATCCTGTGGTCATGCCTGAAGGAGAGCTGGATATCATTCCCTTTCAGAAGGGCAAGATCAGTATGGGAGCCACTCATGAGAATGAGATGGGCTTTGACCTGACGGTGGATCAGGCTTTGCTGAATCAGATGGAAACAGAAGCCTTGGCCTACTATCCAGAACTCGCTCAAGCCGAAGTTATCGGGGAGCGCGTGGGAACCCGTGCCTACACCAGTGACTTTTCACCATTTTGGGGAGCTGTTCCTGATCAAGTAGGCCTCTATGTCGCCAGTGGACTTGGTTCGTCTGGCCTCACAACTGGTCCCCTCATTGGGTGGCACCTATCCCAACTCGTGGTAGGAGGAAACCTGCGCTTAGATCCAGCAGATTATCCAGTTGAACAATATGTGAAGAAGTAGGCTGGGACAAAAGTCCTAGCCTCTCAATTGTCTTTGGATTGTCGAGCAAGACGCAGTGGTTGAGTGGGCTCTACTACGCTGATTTCATCAGCTTTTACAGCCCTACTCAACTTTGCGGAGGTGGGACGACGAAATCGAATTCTAACGAATTACCGATTTCTGTCCCACTCTCTTTTTTTCGAAAGACCTTCCGTAATTTGGCTAAAAATAGTAGAATAGAAGAAGTGAATCATCGAGAAAATGGGAGTTGTTATGAATTGGTTTCAATCGCAATCCGTGGTCTTACAGGCCTTTCTCGCAGGATTGTTTACATGGGGCTGTACCATTGTCGGGTCAGCCATCGTTTTTTTCTTTAAGCATATCAGTCGTAAGTTACTGGACATCATGATGGGCTTTGCGGTAGGGGTCATGATTGCGGCGTCATTTTGGTCCCTCTTGCAACCGTCGATTTAGTATGTGGAAAACTCTCCTATGGGAGCTTGTCTTGGTTGCCAGCGGCCATCGGTTTTTTAGCTGGAGGTTTTTTCCTCCGTTTGATCGACGCCATCGTCCCTCTCCTTCATATGACGAAGGAGATTGATGAGGCTGAGAGTATCCATACGCCGCGGGAGAAGAAGTTGTCTAAAACAATCCTCCTTTTTCTCGCCATTACCATTCATAATTTTCCAGAAGGCTTAGCAGTCGGAGTAGCCTTTGGAGCTCTGGCTAGCAATCCAAGTCCAGAAGCCTTTATCGGGGCGGTTGGCCTGGCCATTGGGATTGGCTTGCAAAATATCCCAGAAGGGGCTGCTCTTTCAATCCCAATCCGGACGGATGGAAAATCCCGTCTCAATGCCTTTTATTGGGGATCTATGTCAGCCATCGTCGAGCCCATCGGAGCCCTGCTAGGGGCAGTTGCCGTCTTATCCATGACAGCCATCTTGCCTTACGCCCTCTCTTTTGTAGCAGGTGCGATGATCTTCGTAGTGGTTGAAGAGTTGATCCCAGATTCCCAGACCAATGGCAACACAGATGTGGCGACCTTAGGCCTCATGGTTGGCTTTGTCATTATGATGATTCTAGACGTCGCTTTGGGATAAGGAACTGAAAAGGAGAGCATCAGGACAAGCTCTCTTTATGATTGGTATCATGGTATTTGAGAATGAAAAGATGAAGAACAATTCATCAGATTCAATTCAGAGGTAGACCTTAGTCAGCGAGGAAAATTATCTTATGGTAAAAATCAAGTTTAACAAGAAAAGCAAAAGGATAATGAGCGTCATCGCCTTGGCTCTCCTTTTGGTAGTTGGGATTTCTATGTTTTATATGAACAAAAAATTAGAGGAGAAGAGACGCAATAGAGAGTATGAAGTCAGCCTTGTAAGGACCTTGAAGCATTCTTACGAGGGAATTGAAGAAATTGAGATTAAAAACCCATCTTATAGCTCTACTCCTTCGGACGCATGGGGAGCAGATGTAAAATTTACATTTTCTGATGGGAGTTCCAAGGAACATGTACTAGCTTATGATAAAGATGCGAAAAAAATTAAGATAGGGGTCTATCATAATGAAGATGAAGAATTTCAGAGCTTTATGGATTCTAGGAGAGGCACGACCAAATCGGGAGTAAAGGTAAGATTTTCAGGACGGCTCAGTCAAGGAGCAGTAATCTATTTGAATCATGAGTAAGACCAATGCTAACAATTCTACAACTCTCATCTCCTGTCATCACCTTGTAACACAAATGCAAGGTGACTTTTTTATATAAACATGATAAAATAAGGGTAATGACTACGTAGAAAGGCCTAACATTATGAAAGGTATTATTTTAGCAGGGGGCTCAGGAACTCGCTTGTATCCATTGACACGTGCGGCTTCTAAACAGTTGATGCCCATTTATGACAAACCAATGATCTACTACCCGCTGTCAACCCTTATGTTGGCTGGGATCAAAGATATCCTGATCATCTCGACTCCTCAAGACCTTCCTCGTTTTGAAGAGCTTCTTGGAGATGGTTCTGAACTAGGAATTTCTCTCTCTTATGCAGAGCAACCAAGTCCAGATGGCTTGGCGCAAGCCTTTATCATTGGAGAAGACTTTATCGGTGACGATCATGTTGCCCTCATCCTTGGGGACAATATTTTCCACGGAAATGGCTTAACCAAGATGTTGCAACGGGCAGAAGCGAAAGAAAAAGGGGCGACTGTCTTTGGTTACCAAGTCAAAGATCCAGAACGCTTTGGTGTGGTAGAGTTTGACGCGGATATGAATGCTATCTCTATCGAAGAAAAACCAGAACATCCAAAATCGAACTTTGCAGTGACAGGACTTTACTTCTATGACAATGATGTGGTAGAAATTGCCAAAAACATCAAACCAAGCCCTCGTGGCGAGCTTGAAATCACTGATGTTAACAAGGCCTATTTGGAGCGTGGAGATCTCTCTGTTGAGCTCATGGGCCGTGGCTTTGCATGGTTGGATACTGGAACTCACGAAAGTCTCTTGCAAGCATCTCAATATATCGAAACTGTTCAACGCTTGCAAAATGTCCAAGTGGCTAACCTTGAGGAAATTGCCTATCGCATGGGTTATATCACTAAAGAACAAGTCCATGAATTAGCGCAATCATTGAAGAAAAACGAATACGGACAATATTTGCTCCGTTTGATTGGAGAAGCATAATGACGGAACTATTTTTTGATAAAGAATTAGCAGCCCGCAAAATTGAAGCCATCCCAGGCTTGATGGAGTTTGATATTCCTGTGCGCGGAGATAACCGTGGTTGGTTTAAAGAAAACTTCCAAAAAGAGAAAATGCTTCCTCTTGGATTCCCTGAAAGCTTCTTTGCGGAAGGCAAGTTGCAAAACAATATTTCATTCTCTCGTAAGAATGTTTTGCGTGGCTTGCATGCAGAGCCTTGGGACAAGTACATCTCTGTAGCAGATGAAGGCAAGGTTCTTGGAACTTGGGTAGACCTTCGTGAAGGCGATAGCTTTGGGAACACCTACCAAACCGTGATCGATGCTTCAAAAGGCATCTTCGTCCCTCGTGGTGTTGCCAATGGGTTCCAAGTTTTGACAGACAAAGTTGCCTATACATACTTAGTCAATGATTACTGGGCACTGGAACTCAAACCAAAATATGCTTTTGTCAACTATGCAGACCCAAGTCTAGACATCCAATGGGAAAACTTGGAAGAAGCTGAAGTCTCAGAAGCAGACAAGAACCACCCATTGCTCAAAGACGTCAAACCCCTAAAAGCAGAAGATTTGTAAGAATGAATTTTGCGCAGCAATATCGCGACTGCAAGGAGCGTTATAAGAGAGTTTCTGCCCTAGTGAAAACAAGATTCCCTCAAGGAATCTTGTAGGGAAATCCGGAGACTTCGGCTTCGGATTTAGCCATGAAACCGAAAGGTTGCTGGCGTGCCTCATTAGCTAAAGGAACAATCAAAACTAAAAATTATTTGGAGAAAAAATGTCAGAATATAAACATATCATCGTAACTGGTGGAGCTGGTTTCATCGGTTCAAACTTCGTACACTATGTCTACAACAACCATCCAGATGTCCATGTGACAGTCTTGGACAAACTTACTTATGCTGGTAACCGTGCCAACATCGAAGAAATCCTTGGAGATCGTGTTGAGTTGGTGGTGGGAGACATCGCTGATGCTGAATTAGTTGACAAATTGGCTGCCAAGGCTGATGCTATTGTTCACTATGCGGCTGAAAGCCACAATGACAACTCCCTCAAAGATCCATCTCCATTTATCTATACAAACTTTGTTGGAACTTACACACTCTTGGAAGCAGCTCGTAAATACGACATTCGTTTCCACCACGTGTCAACAGACGAAGTCTATGGAGACCTTCCATTGCGCGAAGATCTTCCTGGACATGGGGAAGGTCCTGGTGAAAAATTCACAGCTGAAACCAAATACAACCCATCATCCCCTTATTCATCAACCAAGGCTGCTTCTGACTTGATTGTGAAAGCTTGGGTACGTTCATTTGGTGTTAAGGCAACGATTTCGAACTGTTCAAACAACTACGGGCCATACCAACACATCGAAAAATTCATCCCACGTCAAATCACCAATATCTTGTCTGGCATCAAGCCAAAACTTTATGGTGAAGGGAAGAACGTCCGTGACTGGATCCATACCAACGACCACTCAACTGGTGTTTGGGCTATCCTCACTAAAGGCCGTATCGGTGAAACTTACTTGATCGGTGCCGATGGTGAAAAGAATAACAAAGAAGTGCTTGAATTGATCCTTGAAAAAATGGGTCAACCAAAAGACGCTTACGACCGTGTAACAGACCGTGCTGGTCACGATCTGCGCTATGCCATCGATTCAACAAAATTGCGTGAAGAATTGGGTTGGGAACCACAATTCACAAACTTCGAAGCAGGTTTGGAAGACACCATCAAGTGGTACACAGACCACCAAGATTGGTGGAAAGCTGAAAAAGAAGCTGTAGAAGCCAACTACGCGAAAACACAAAAAGTTTTGAAATAATGAAGAAGGTCCAAGTGGGAAATCGCTTGGACTTTTTCAGATATTTTTCTGAAAATCAAAAAATTAACCATTGATTTGTGGTATAATATGGTTAGTTTTTATGATAAATCAATAAGGGGGATATGATGAATCAAAAAGATTGGGTTGAATACTTTGAAGCGGTCAATGGTCGCAAGCCAAGTATGCAAGAATTTCAAGAAGCGCGTGAAAAAGGGGAGTTTGTCGTAGAGCGAAAAGAAGCGCCAGCTCCAACAACTGAGGCACCAGCTCCAGCAACTGAAGCGCAGGCTCCAGCTCAAGAAGCATCTGTTGCACCTAGTGCGCCTCTCTCACAAGAGCAGCCAACTTTTGTCCAACCGCAGCCATCGGCGAAAACCTTACAACCTGTTCCAAGACCGAAAAAATTGACATTTTCTTTCAATAAACAAACCCAAATTGGGGCCGCAATTGCGGGACTTGTCGCAGTGATTTCCTTTGCTTGGTTCTTTTTCTTTTCAGGTGGACCAAGTCTAGATGGGGTTTGGTTGAGAAATACGGATTCAAGTCCGGTCACTTATGAACTAAGTGGAAAGAAACAAAAAGTCAATGGTGGCGAGACCATCAAAAAGGTTCTCAAAGGCAATGAAGCGAAAAAAGAATTTAATACAGCACTTTCTTTGTTAAATTCGACGGACTTGCATTCACTTGCGGATGTCGATAAGAAATTTAACCTGAAGACGACAGAAATAGTTGTTATTAAGTCTGATGGGAACACACGCTATAACTTGCTCCAAAAAGACGGAAGCAATATTATTTTAAGAAATGATTTATTCGACTTGAAAACTTATAAATCATACGAAGGAAACTTTGAAGAAAATTTGGTCTATCGCAAGGTTGAAACACCAAAGGCCATGGTTGGAAAATGGAAGAATGTGACAGAAGGAGATAATACAACTGTTCAGATTTCAGATCACGGAATTATTAGTGATAAGTATTACGATAGCAAGGCTTACGCATTCTATTCTCTAGCTGATTCAGAAAAGTATGATGGAGACACGACTTCTAAAGAAGAGATCGAACACACATTTGAAGTAATTCAGGAAGCGGTGAAATCACAAGGCTATCAAGTGAAGAGCGCTAAGGAAGTCTATATACAAGCTAATTCAAATTATTGTTTCGTACCTGTCAACGGTGGAAAAAATATACTCGTCTTACGTGGTGGTAATGAATTTGCCGCAAAATTAGAAAAAGTGAAATAATCAAAGGACCGCAAGGTCCTTTTAGATTAAAGACAAAGTCATCTTAGAAATTTTCCTTAGGTGAGGACGGACGTCAGCGAACTTCGAAGAAGTTCCATGACTAATTAAGATACAAAGGGCGTTCGCGGATAAAGTCAAAATAGGAAGTTTGACGCAGAATCTTTAGATTCTACTAAAACTTATCTTTTTGACACGATCCGTAGCCCGTGTTCAATTAGTTTTGGACCTAAGGTTCCAAAACTCCCGAGTGCTAGAAACATCACTGTTTCTAGCACTTTTCTCACGGCGGAAAGTTTCAGTATATTCTTGATTCATTTAAAAAATTAGAACTCATTTTTATTTCTTTGCAAGATCACGTGGCTTTTTTTCTAAAGAACTAGTTTATCTAGATAATCAAAGGACCGCAAGGTCTTTTTTGTTTCCAAATTTCTGACTGAAAAACTATTCATGTCTAGGCAAAAATATGGTAAAATGGATAAGATGTGTCTGAGATGTCTATTTCTTCTCAGACGACTACAGGTAATGGAGTAGAAAATGCAAAATAGACCTATTATTATTGGTGTTACTGGTGGTTCTGGTGGTGGAAAGACCAGTGTGTCTCGTGCCATTTTGGCCAATTTCCCGAATGAAAAGATTGCCATGATTGAGCATGATTCATATTACAAGGACCAGAGTCATTTGACCTTTGAGGAGCGGATCAAGACCAACTATGACCATCCTTTTGCCTTTGATACGGACTTGATGATTGCGCAGATCAATGAACTCTTGGCAGGTCGTCCGGTGGATATTCCAACTTATGACTATGCAGAGCATACGCGCAGCAGCAAGACCTATCGTCAGGAACCTCAGGATGTCTTCATCGTGGAAGGAATCTTAGTTCTTGAAGACAAGCGTCTTCGGGACCTGATGGACATCAAGATTTTTGTTGATACGGATGATGATGTGCGGATCATACGCCGGATCAAGCGCGATATGGAGGAGCGTGGCCGGAGTCTGGATAGTGTCATTGAGCAATACCTTGGGGTGGTAAAACCGATGTACCACCAGTTCATCGAGCCAACCAAGCGTTATGCGGACGTGATCATTCCTGAGGGCGTGACCAATACGGTTGCGATTGACTTGATCACAACCAAGATTGAGAAAATCCTCAACGAGGCGCGTGAGGGAAAATAAAATAGGGAGAAAGAGGACAATCGATCTCCATCGTTTATCATTATTTGGAATAATTGAATGTCGCAGTAGTTGGTGAGACTCTTCATTCGCTAAAAGACTCGAAAGAGTTCTCAATCAACTTTGCGGGGGTGGTACGGGAAACGTTATGTAACGTTCTGTACCACTCCCTCTTTTTCCTAGGGAGAATGGAAATGAAAAGGGAGTTTCATTCGCGGACCAAGGCGTTCGCTTGTTTATTGACCATGTGTGCTGGTTTTTCAGACGCTTATACCTTTATCTGTCGGGGGGGGACCTTGGCGGCAGGCCAGACAGGGAATGTGGTCTTTCTATCGGTCGGCTTGATTGGTCATCAGATCTCAGATGTAGAAGTAAAGTTAGCGACCATGCTGGCCTTTATGCTGGGAATCTTTTTGATGACGGTATTGCGTCGCTTGATTGACAATTCAGTCTGGCGCCTCAGTACCTTGGTACCCTTTATCCTCACGACCTTGGTGACGGGATTTTTGCCAGCATCAGTAAAAAATGTCTTCATCGTGCCTTTTTTTGGCTTGAGTTTAGGAATCGTAGCGACCTCTTTTGGAGAAGTGGATGGCTACGCCTATAATCATTCCTTCATGACGGGAAATCTCAAGAAAACCATGGTGGCTTATGGGAATTTTGTCAGAGAAAAGCAGAAGAAATTCCTTTGGGAAGCCATCTTTATGACCTGTTTGATCGGGAGCTTTGTCTTTGGGGCCATTTTTTCGACCTACTTGATCCAGTTTTATGGACTAAAGACGATTTGGCTGGTGGCCATCATCTTGACCATCTTTTTAATCTACCGGGCCATTCAATATTTTGAAGTCTTTCACTTCAATCGGCTGCATGAATAGATAAAGGTATCATAAAAAACTTTCCTTAGGTGAGTGCGGACGTCAGCGAACTTCTTTTAAGAAGTTCCATGACTAATTATTGAGCCTAAGGTCTCAATAATTCCGTGTGCCTGAAGCAGTTAAGCTTCAGGCACTTTTCTCACAGCGGAAAGTTTAGTATATTCTTTATCAATTTAAATTAATGAGACCTCGATTTTATCTCTTTTCAGAATCGCTTAAGTTATTTTACTAAAAATTAGTTTATCTATATTCCAGAGGCTGGGACAAAAGTCCTAGCCTCTCCATTATCTTTGGATTGTCGAGCAAGACGCAGTGGTTGAGTGGGCTCTACTACGCTGATTTCATCAGCTTTTACAGTCCTGCTCAACTGTGCGGAGGTGGGACGACGAAATCGAATTCTAACGAATGACCGATTTCTGTCCCACTCTCTTTTCTTTCGTTGTTTGAAGCTTAATTTTTGAGCAAAGATTTGGTATAATGAAAGGTATGAAACATTCGGAAAAAGAATCACAATACCAGCTCTTGCTGGCTCAATTAGATGCTCTCTTAATGGGAGAAACCAATGCCTTGGCTAATCTTTCCAATGCCAGTGCGCTTTTAAATCAAGCCCTGCCTCGTTCGGTCTTTGCAGGTTTTTATTTGTATGACCAATCGGAATTGATCTTGGGACCTTTTCAGGGAGGTGTTTCTTGTGTCCATATCGCTCTTGGAAAGGGTGTCTGTGGAGAAGCAGCTCAAAAGCAGGAAACCATCATTGTCGATGATGTGCGCCAGCATCCCAACTATATTTCCTGTGATAGTCGGGCTATGAGTGAGATTGTGGTGCCTATGGTCAAGGACGGTCAGCTCCTTGGAGTTTTAGACCTGGATTCGGAGTGTGTCTCTGACTACGATCAGCTGGATCAGGAGTATTTAGAAAAGTTTGTCGCTCTCTTGATCGATAAGACAAACTGGGACTTTAAGATGTTTGGGGTTAAGAACTAATGTATCAAGCTTTATATCGGAAATACCGGAGCCAGACCTTTGGCCAATTGGTCGGCCAGCAAGTAGTGGCACGGACATTGAGACAGGCTGTCGAGCAGGAGAAGATCAGCCATGCCTATCTCTTTTCTGGTCCTCGTGGTACTGGGAAAACCAGTGTGGCCAAGATCTTTGCTAAGGCTATGAACTGTCCTAATCAAGTCAATGGGGAGCCTTGTAACGACTGCTATATCTGTGAATCCATTACCAATGGGAGCCTAGAAGATGTCATTGAGATCGACGCGGCGTCCAACAATGGGGTCGATGAAATTCGCGATATTCGCGACAAATCGACCTATGCTCCGAGTCTAGCCAAGCACAAGGTCTACATTATCGATGAGGTCCATATGCTTTCAACAGGGGCCTTTAATGCCTTGTTGAAGACGCTGGAAGAGCCGACAGAGAATGTGGTCTTTATCCTTGCAACAACGGAGTTACACAAGATTCCTGCGACCATTCTGTCACGGGTGCAACGCTTTGAATTCAAATCCATCAAACTGCCGGATATCGTTCATCATTTGGAAAGCATCTTAGCTACAGAAGGCATTGCCTATGAAGCAGATGCTGTGCAGATTATCGCTCGGTGCGCTGAAGGTGGGATGCGGGATGCCTTGTCCATTTTGGATCAAGCCCTGAGTCTGACTGCGGGTAGTGAGTTGACGACAGCAATCGCTGAAGAGATTACGGGCTCAATCAGCCTAGCTGCGCTCGATCAGTACGTAGCTGCCATCCTGGCTCATGATGCGACAGCGGCGCTGGATCAGCTGGCGATTATCTTTGATAATGGGAAGAATATGGCCCGCTTTGTCACGGACTTACTTCAATATCTGAGAGATCTCTTGATTGTCCAGACAGGCGGAGAAAATACTCACGCTAGTGACTTGTTTGCGGCGAATCTTGAAGCCGATCAAGCCCGTCTTTTTGCCCTGATTGACCAGGCGACGACTAGTCTAGCGGATATCAAAAATAGTCTGCAACCGCGTATCTATACTGAAATGATGACCATTAAATTGGCTGAAAGCACAGGCCAAGTTTCTAACTCAGCTGCTGTGGAAGTTCCTTCCAATGTGCTAGCTCAGCTGGAAGACTTGAAGAAGGAGGTCGCTCAACTCAAGCAACAGTTAGCGCAATCAGGTAGTAGTCTTCCTGCTTCAAAACCGGCAGTAACTCGTCCAACCAAGTCGAGCAAGGGCTACCGTGCAGATCGAAACAAGGTCAACACGATTTTACAAGAGGCGGTTGAAAACCCAGAGTTGGCACGGACCAACTTGATCCGTCTTCAGAACGCTTGGGGGGAAATCATCGAGAGCTTGGCAGGTGCGGATAAGGCCCTCTTAATCGGATCCCAGCCGGTTGCTGCCAATGAAAATCACGCTATTTTAGCCTTTGAGTCTGCCTTTAATGCTGAACAGACCATGAAGCGGGACAACCTCAATACCATGTTTGGAAATATCCTCAGCAATGCTGCTGGCTTCTCGCCAGAGATTTTAGCGGTTTCGATGGAAGAATGGACCCAAATCCGGGCAGAGTTTTCGGCTAAGGCGCGTGGGCAAAAAGCGGAAGTGGTAGAAGAAGAGGAAAGTGTCATTCCTGAGGAATTTCACTTTTTATCCGATAAAATCACTCTGCAAGACGATTAATACATGAATTTTTTACTGAATCATGGTAAAATAATTTTATGAATAGAAAACAATTTGCAGTGATAGCAGTCTTTACTGCTATGGAGACTTATTTTTTCAATGAAGCGACCATGGCGGGTCAAATGCTCTTTGCATGTTTTTGGGCCCTCTTGATCTTACGCAATCTCCAGACGGCCTATATGGTGGAGAAAATTGCTAGTGCCATTGAAAAAGAAATCAGAAAGAAAAGAAAATAAAACCTTTGAAAAGAAATCCTTTTTCAAAGGTTTTTTTCTTGTTTAAAAGGCTTCTTGGCATTGCTTGCGGTAATCTCCTGGGGAGAGGCCGACCTTCTGTTTAAAAGCCTTTGTAAAGTAGGAGTAGTTGTCATAGCCCACCTGGAGGGCAACTTGGTAAATAGGGGTATCGCTTTGCGATAGCATCTCTTTTGCGGCGGCCATCCGTTTATCAGTGATGTATTTCACCAGGGTTTCGCCGGTATCGCGCTTAAACACCCGTGCTAGATGATCTGGACTAAGAAATACCATCTCTGCCAGCTTGGTGCGACTGATATCCTCCTTGTAATGGTGGTCGATGTAGTCGGTGATCCGCTGGATGAGATTAGATTGGTGTTCTAGATCAATCACATAATGGCGAGCAGAGCTCCAGTAATCCCCAATATAGGCTTCAAAAGCTTCGATAGCATGAAACCGCCGTTCGAAGAGAAATTGATGGTGTTTGTTTTGAAATAACTTGTGGGCGAGAATGCCGTTCTTGTCCAGATAAATCCCAATTTGCTGGGTCCAGTCTAGCTGGAGTTCACTCAGAGCTGAGAGCGGGATGCGATCTTGATTCTCTAAGCTATGGATGATTTGGAGGAGCTGTTCTGTCTCTAGCTGATTTGTAAAAGTGAGCGATGTCCGATGAGCAGGCTTTTGAGGTTGTGGAGCCAAAGAAGCATAGGAGTGGATACTGTCCCAATGGAAGACTTGTTCTTCACTGTATTGGCAGAGTTGCAGAGCCTGCATCAATAGCGTCTTAAGGGAAATGGCATCTGAATAGAGAAGGATAGAGGATCGGTCTAAGTCTTGCTGGATCTTCTGCTGGATAGCCTTTAGGAAGTCTGCACACTCTGTAGTCTGATTCTTTTTGAAGAGACAGAGGTAGCGATCGGTCTGGCTTTCGATTTTACTGAGGGCACAGTAGTGGACAGGGAAATCTAGGGAGAGATCCTTGATACAATGGCGGAGCTGCAAGCGCCAAGAAGGGACGCTGGGGTGAAAGTCTTCTTCAACTAAGTGGAGAGTGATGAGGAGCAAGAGGTAGTCTTCATGTGGTTTGGGGCTATAACCCCGTTTTGTTACTTCTTGAAGGAGCTGTTCTGCTTGAGATGGACGCGGTTTTCGCAAGTAGTCATGCCAAAATTCAGCTTCTTTTTGTCCTTGCTGTGCTAATTGGGTCGCACTCTTGTGGCGCTTGATCTTATTGAGGGCTTTTTGAATGATAAATTCTAAGCGGTCGGGGTCAATCGGTTTGAGGTAGTATTCAAAACTTTGGAGTTCAATGGCTTTTTGGGCATAATTGAAATCAGCATAATTGGTAAGGAAGATCGTTTGAATGTCATATTTTTCTGACCGGACCCAGGCTAGGAGATCTAGCCCACTGCCTTGTGGCATCTCGATATCACTGATCATGAGGGCAATCGGGTGGCTTTGAATGATGGCTTGGGCTTGGCTCAGACTGGAGGCGGTATATACCTGCTCAATGCCCAAGGCTTCCCAATGGATGGTTTCCTGTAGGGCTTTAATGATAAAACGATCATCGTCAACGAGTAGGATATTCATGTGTGTCTCCTTTGTAGGGTTCATAAGGAAGTCTCAGTTGGATGCGGGCACCTCCTTGGGATCCATTTGAAAATTGGAGCGTGTAGTGATCTGGATAGAGGAGATCTAGTCGCTCCCGTGCATTGGTCAAACCAATGTGGTGGCCATTTTCAGTGACTAAGGATTTTTTCTCTGCTAGATCTTGTAAGATAGCGTAGCTAAAACCGGGTCCATTATCCTGAAGGGAAATGGCAAGCTGTTGGTTTGCTTCTTCATGAATGGAAAGCTGAATGTGGAAGGAATCTTGGAAAGAAAAGCCGTGTTTGATGGCATTTTCCACAAAGGTTTGTAACAGCAGAGGGGGAATAGCCGCATCTTTCAGACCAGGATCCCAGTCCAGGTCAAAGTGGATGCTGTCCCCATAGCGGATTTTCTGGATTTCTAGGTAATTTCGGATATGTTGGATTTCATCTGCTAAGCGATTGAAATCTTGATTGGCTTGAAAGAGGTGGCGCAAGTAGTTGGAAGTCACCTTGGTCAACTCCTCGATTTCCTTATAGTCCTTAGTTTGGAGCATGCTGTGAATCATGGAGAGCATGTTGAGGTAAAAATGGGGTCGGACTTGATTTTTGAGGTAATTGAGTTCGACTTTTTTGAGATTGAGTTGCGCGTGGTAGGCTCGAATTTGAAGGTCTTTCATATGGATCAGGACCTGATTGAGTTTGTGATTGGCCTGGTCGATCTCTAAGATTCCTTGGTCTTCGATCACATCTAGCTTGGTAGAAGCAGCATCTAGCTGAGAAAGACGCTGGGTGAGTCGTTTCATCGGTTGGATCATCCGTTGACGAATATAAAGGATCAGAATGGTAGAGAGAACGGCGATGATCAAAGGGACCAAAGAGAGAAGGGTTTCAAGTACGATATTTGTACGGAAAACGTCTCCGTAATCGACTGTCACATAAAGATCAAAAGGCAGGTGGGTTTGATTGCTATCGGCTTGAATGACAGAATCTGTAGCATGGATCTGGTTGGGGCGATCGATGGATAAGCGCCCTTTTTTCCCGATATTGAGCTTTTGCAAGGGTCTTAAAATATCCTGGGTAGAAATGATGGCATAGATAGCCTTGCCCTTGTAATGGAGGGATTTTAAGAGATAATCATGCTGGTTCAAGCTGATTCGTTGCCATTTTTGATTGGTCTTGTCTGTTTCTTTGTCATAGGTTTTAAGATGATCTTTCAATTGTACATAGTCCAGGTAGGGCACTTGAAGACTGGAAGCATTAAAAAAATGGGGGATATCTCTTGTCTCTATGAAAAAGGTAATGGGGCTATCCATCTGGTACTGAAACTCAGTGAAATCGATCCGCAATTTTTTTAGATTTTCATGAAAATCTGTGAAATCAAGCGGGGTATTGAGCTCTGTCAAATAGTCGTTGTGACTAATGGTACTGTACATAAAACGCTCGACAGAGTGAAGCTCTGTATTTAAGGAATCCGCATAGATATGAATCGAGTCCTCTAAATGGAGCATGTTTTGGTGTTTAATAAAATTTCGGCTAATCCCACCTATCAAAAGGTTGATCAAGGTATTGACGACTAAGAGGAGAAAGAGTAGGCGCGAAAAAAATTGAATCGAGTGATCTCGTGTACTTCTGTGAATAGCTTTCATAATGAGCACCTCACATATATTATAGCACTATTTGAAAACGGATTCATGAACAAAACCGATATTAAAGTAAAAAAATCGGGAAAGTGCATGTTTTTGTGTGGAGAAAACGGAAAAGTGGATGAAGATGCACGAAAAAGTTCTATAAAGATGGAAAGGATTCCTATAAAATAGAGGAGAAAGAAAAGGAGGGCCTTATGAAAAGCGAAGTAAATGCGAAGCAGAGCAAATTTAAGAAAAATATTCCTTTATATGTGCTGCTCCTGCCATCGATTATTTTATTGATTTTATTTGCCTATATCCCTATGGCGGGTCTAGTCATCGCTTTTAAAGATTACTCTCCCGCTACTGGGATATTTGGAAGTCCTTGGGCTGGTCTCAAGTATTTTAACCAGTTCTTCTCATCCTTCCAATTTGCGACAACCATGAAGAATACCTTGAAAATTTCTATTTACAGTATTCTGGTTGGTTTTCCCTTGCCGATTGTTCTAGCCATTATTTGCAACCAGATTCGTGTGGGCAAGTTCAAAAAAATCTTTCAAGTAACGACTTATTTGCCTCATTTTATCTCGACCATGGTCATGTGTGGGATGATTATTCTTTTTCTCTCTCCAAGTAGTGGACTGTTAGCCAATGTCCTCAAATTGGTCGGCTTAAAGATGCCTGCTCTCTTATCCAAACCGGGTAGCTTTGCAGGTGTCTATGTCTGGAGCGATGTCTGGCAACATATCGGTTGGGATAGTATCATCTATCTAGCCGCTCTATCGGCCATTGATCCGACCTTTTATGAGGCAGCGACCATGGACGGGGCGAGTCGATTGCAAAAAATCCGTCATATTGACTTACCCTTACTGTTACCAACGGCGATGATTCTCTTGATTCTCAGAGCAGGAAGCCTACTCAGTGTTGGTTTTGAAAAGGTCTTGCTCTTGCAAAATCCACTCAATCTGGCAGGAAGTGAAATCATTTCGACCTATGTCTACAAAGTGGGGATGATTAATTTCCAATATAGTTATTCAACAGCGATCGGTCTCTTTAATACCTTGGTCAACTTGATCATCTTACTGTCGGTCAACTGGTTTGCGAAACGCTATACCAAGACAGGATTGTTCTAGAAAGGAGGAGAAATTGTGAAATTGTTTCAACATGCGAGAAAAACCAAGTCAGAAATCCTCTTTGATATTTTTATCTATGGTCTAGCGATTTGCTTGATTCTGTTGATTGTCTACCCTTTGTGGTTTGTCATTATTGCCTCCTTCAGTAATCCGTCTGATGTGGCAACTGGTAAGGTTTGGTTTATCCCGAGGGAATGGCGACTAGATGGCTATCAACGCTTGATTGAGCAGCCTTTGTTTCTAAAGAGCTATCTCAATACCATCCTCTACACGGTTGTAGGGACCATCGTTGCCCTGGTCATTAATATCCCGGCTGGTTACGCCTTGTCGCGAAAGGACCTCTTTGCTAAGAAATGGGTCAGTGTCTTCTTTATTGTTCCCATGTTTGTCTCTGGGGGCTTGATTCCCATTTATTTGACAGTGAAACAATTGGGCTTGGTCGACACCTTCTGGGTAATGGTCGTACCGTTTGCAGTATCTCCTTACAATATCGTTGTAGCTCGAACTTTCTTTAACAATAGTATTCCAGAAGGGATGTGGGAAGCCGCCCAGATCGATGGTTGCGGAACCATTTATTACTTCAGAAAGATCGTGCTCCCCTTGTCCAAGGCTATTATTGCCGTTATTGGACTTTGGACAGCAGTAGGGATCTGGAATTCTTGGTTCAATGCCCTGATTTATTTGACAAATGAAAATCTTCAACCCCTGCAACTGATCCTGCGCCGTCTCTTAATTAGTAATCAAATGTTGCAATCGCAAGCAACAGGGGAGGTAGCTTCTGACCTCCGTATCAAGGCTGATATGATGAAATATGCAGCCATCGTTATCTCAACAGCACCGATTATGATGCTGTATCCATTCGTCCAAAAATACTTTAATCAAGGTGTCATGATAGGGGCCTTGAAAGAATAGGAGAAGATCATGAAAAACAGGAAATTTGCCTATCTGCTCCTTGGAGCAGCTGCTTTAGCTGGCTTGACGGCTTGTGGAGCTTCCACAAATAAATCAAGCAATGACAAGAATGATGGAAATACCTTCAAGATCACGACCGTTCGTTGGTCGGATTGGGGGGAAGACTATCACAAAGGTTTTCTAGATGATTCAGCCAAGGAATCAGGTATCAAGATCAAATGGGATACCATGGTGGCTGCAGACTGGTCTGATAAGAAATCTGTCCTTGTAGCCAGTGGAGATTTACCAGACGCTTTCTTGGGATCCAATGCATTCACGGATTCTGAAATCGCTCAGAACCAAAATATGTTCATTCCATTGGAAGACTTGATCAAGGATAATATGCCAAATTTGAACAAGGCCTTTGAAAAAGAACCGAAATTAAAAGCCATGGTGACCAACCCTGATGGTCATATTTACAGCCTGCCTAAGAAATTGCCAATGCGGCCAATCGTCGGCAACCAGCTCTTTATTAATAAGAAATGGTTGGATAATCTTGGCTTGAAGATGCCAGAAACCTATGACGACTTGGTGAATGTCTTACAAGCTTTCAAGGATAAGGATGCCAATGGCAATGGCGATGTCAATGATGAAATTCCATTTGGTTCTGGTAACTTTGATCCGACCTTCTCTTATATCTTGCCATTCAACAACCGTCTAGGTGGAGATAATACCTATGAAATGTCCGTCAAAGATGGCAAACCGGTCTACCTACGGACAGAAGATAGTTATAAACAAGGGATAGCGGCTATGCATGAAGCCTACAAGAAAGGCTTGATCGATCCTGAACTCTTTACAGAAGATACCTCTATGTCTGTTGCCAAACGGATGGACAAGGGAGTGGCGCGTGTCGGTGTGTCAAGTGGTTGGACAGCTGATGCAACCTTCGGCCAACATGCTAACGAATATGCTCCTCTTCCAGCACTAAAAGGACCGGATGGCAAACAATATGTCGTTTCTGACCCAGATCATTTGAACTATGGCCGCAATGAAATCTTGATCACGAATAAGTGCAAGGACCCTGCAAAATTGCTTAAATGGTTGGATAAATTCTACACCGATGATGCCAGCATCCAAAACTTCTATGGATCCTTTGGCATTGCGACTGAAAAAGATGGCGACAAATACAAGGTTTTGGCTCCAAAAGATGGTAAATCAGCCGATGAATGGGCTTGGATCAATTCGCTTCGTGACTTTGGACCAAAATATGTGTCAGATGATATCAATAGTCATGTCGACATCGACCAAACGCAAGGTGATGGGCTCAAATTGAAGATGGATAAAGAATTGAAACAATACGCTTTGCCAGCTTATCCAAATGTCATCTACTCTCAAGAAGAATTGAACAAATTGTCCAATATTTATGTCGATATCAACTCCTATGTTACCCAACAAGCTTCTAAATGGGTAGTAGAAGGTGGCATCGAAAAGGAATGGGACGATTACAAAGCAACCTTGAAGAAGATGGGCATTGATGACTTTATGAAGATTCAACAAGATGCCTATGATCGTTACCAAAAAGAAGTGAAGTAACAGTGACTAAGCTCATAAAAGTAAGTATCTCAGGGGCTTAAAGCCCCTGAGTGCTTCCTTGGAGGAAGTAGCAGAAATAGGGATGAAGAACAAGGAGAAGGAAATGCAAAAATTATTTTCATTGGATGGACGCTTGGTCAAGGGTTTGACCCGGTTTACAGACATCATTATCTTGAATACCTTGTTTATCGTTTGTTGCCTTCCAGTTCTCACGATCGGTGCATCGGTTACGGCTTTAGCAACCATGTGGCACCGCTTGTTGAAAGGGGAAGATACGGATCTCGTCTTTCATTTTTTCCGTCTCTTTCGTGCTAATTTCAAGCAAGCGACGGTGATTTGGTTGACTTGTCTAGGCTTATCAGTGCTACTTTATCTGGATTACTGTCTTTTTTCAAATACGGCCTTCTTAAGTGAGTATGGGATTTGGATCTTGCTTCCTTTTATCGTCCTTCTATTTGGAGGGATGACCCTGATCTTCCCTTATATCGGCCTCTTTGAAGACCCTACAAGAAAGGTCTGTCTGAATAGTTTCCTCATTGCTCTCTTAAATCCTATTCAAACCATCTTTCTTGTCTTTTTCAATCTGGCAGTGATTTATATAAGTCTCAGTAGTCCTGAACGGTTACTGACAGCTATTTATCTCTTTACCTTTGGAGGTTTTGCTCTTTGGAGCTTCTTGAATGTTCGACTGACCGATCAGATCTTTTCAAAGATCCAAGAAGGAGGAGTCTTTGAAAAATAAGGTCAAGCAAGTGGGACGTATGTTTTACGAAATTTTATGTAAATCGAATAAAGTTTCCTAGAAAATCTAGGAAACTTTTTCTATTTCATAAACATTTCACATTTCTTTTCTATAATAACTATAACAAATGATGAAAGCGTCCACATTGTATTGTCGTGGACCTTGAAATGGAGGGTGAGATCATGCTCTTACAACAGGCAATCGCCTATATTTCTCGAAAAAGAACGAGGAATCTAGTTCTCTTTTTGATTCTCCTCTTAATCCTCTCTTGCTTGTATTTCTGTTTTTCACTGATGCAAGTGGGAGGAAGGCTGGAGGACCATATCAAACAGTCGGCTGGGACTAGCTTTGCCCTGACCAGTAAGCAGGGGAATGCTCCCTTTGCTCTTAAGGAAGCTGAAAAGGTGCAACAGCTGGCTGGGGTAGGATTCATGATCCCCCAATATGAAAGTCCTGTTCGTATCATAGGCAAAGAAGCCATAACCGGCCAGCAGTCGGTAGAGCGGGATGATCTGGGTCAGGAAGCCAAGCAAGCGCTAGGTGCTGTCTTTACCCAGAAGACAGGCCAGCACCTGGATTTCCGCAGTGGCAGTTTCCAACTGGTGCAAGGCAAGCACTTATCTGATAAGGCTCGTGGCCAGATCTTGATCCACCAAGAGTTGGCTAAGAAGAATAAGCTAAAGGTCGGAGATTCCTTGACCTTATCCAGCTTTCAGATGGGAGAGACTCCTGCCAAAGAGCAAACCTTTAAAATCGTTGGGATCTTTTCAGGTAAGAAACAGGAGAAATTCACAGGAATGACCTCTGATTTGAGTGAAAACCAAGTTTACCTTTCTTATGAGGATGCGACCAAGCTTCTTGGTCTCAGTCAGCAAGAAGTGACCCAGGTCACCTTTGGCGTCAAAGATCCTGAGAAAATCGATGCGCTCTTGAAGCAAGTTAAAAGCTTGGATCTGGATTGGCAATCGCTACGCGTGGTCGAAGATCGCAAGGCCTTTGACCAGATGAAGGAATCCTCTCAGACCCTAGAAGGCCTGGTACGGATCATGATGATCGTCCTCCTGGTGACTGGAGCCGGTGCCCTATCGCTCTTACTCAGTCTCTGGACACGGGAGCGGATCCATGAAATCGGGGTGCTCTTATCCATTGGGAAGAGCAAGGGCCGGATCTTTAGACAGTTCCTCTTGGAAGTGGTACTGGTCTCCTTACTAGCGGTGATTCCAGCCTTTCTCATCGGACGGATGGTCAGCCATCGTTTCTTAGAGCAGTTTGTCGGACAGACCGGTCAACAGCAGACCCTAGACTTGCTCAACCAAATCCCTCAAGGCCTTTCCTTAGGAATCGCCTATGCTAGCCTATTGTGCTTGATCCTTCTGTCGCTCGGTGTAACGACCAGCATGATCTGGCGCAAGAGCCCAAAAGAAATATTAACAAAAATGAGTTAAGGAGAAATGACACCTATGTTAGAACTCAAACATGTAGCCTATAGCTACCAAAGCTACCAAGAAGAGATCTTCTCAGACGTGAACTATCAGTTCGAAAATGGGACCTTTTACAGCATTATCGGTCAGTCTGGAGCAGGGAAATCGACCCTCCTCTCCCTCTTGGCTGGTTTGGACAATCCCAAGAAGGGGCAGGTTCTCTTTGATGGGGAGGATATTCAGACCAAAGGGTCTAGCTACCACCGCAAGCACCATGTTTCCCTGGTCTTTCAGAATTACAATCTGATTGATTATTTGACGCCACTTGAAAATGTCCGCCTGGTTAACAAACAAGCTGGGAAAGACATTCTCTTGGAATTGGGATTGGACGAAACGCAAATCAAACGCAATGTCCTTCAACTATCCGGCGGGCAGCAACAGCGGGTGGCTATTGCGCGTGCGCTCGTTTCAGAAGCACCAGTCATCTTGGCAGATGAGCCGACAGGAAACTTAGATGAACAGACAGCGGGTGATATCATTGCCATTTTGAAGAAATTGGCCAAGGAGCGCCAAAAATGTGTCATCGTCGTCACCCACAGTAAGGAAGTGGCAGAGGCCTCCGATGTGGTCTTGGAATTGAGTCGCCGTAGCCTCGTTGAGAAGAGCAAGTAAGGAGGGAATGCTATGTTGCGAAATGCTTTTGCTTATATCACACGTAAATGGCCCAAGTCTCTCTTGCTCTTTGCCATTATTCTCCTCATGGGGACCTTGAGCTTGATCGGACTCTCCATGAAGGGAGCGACCCAAAAAGCTTCATCGGAAAGCCTGGGATCCATTACCAATAGCTTCTCCATGCAGATCAACCGCAGGACCAATCCAGGAACCCCTCGGGGAGCTGGGAATCTCAGAGGAGAAGATATCGAAAAAATCAGCCAGGTAGAGGGAATCACCTCCTCCATCAAGCGGATCAATGCCATCGCGGATATCCTAGACCACGAGATCATTGAGACTGAAGAAACCCTGCAAAATCAATCTCCAGAGCGGGCCAAATACTTTAAAAACACCCTGATGGTGACGGGGGTCAATGACTCTTCAAAAGAAGATAAATTTGTCTCTGGGGCTTACAAACTGGTCCAAGGGGAGCATCTGACGGATAAGGACAAAAACCAAATCCTCATGCACGAAGATTTGGCGAAAAAGAATGGGCTTAAGGTGGGCGATAAGGTGCGTCTCAAGTCCAATCTCTACGATGCTGACAATGAAAAAGGGGCCAATGAAACTGTCGAAGTGACCATCAAGGGCTTGTTCTCAGGGAAGAACCAAGCTCCTCTAACTTACGCACAAGAATTGTATGAAGATACCCTCATTTCTGACCTGGATACAGCTGCTAAACTCTATGGCAATACCGTCCAAACAGCTACCTATGAGGATGCAACCTTCTTTGCCAAAGGGGATCAGGACCTGGATGCCTTGATCGAAAAAATCAAAGCACTCGATATTGACTGGAACCTCTATGACCTGGTTAAGAGCTCTTCCAACTACCCAGCCTTGCAAAAATCCATCAGCAGCATGTTCCAAGTGGCGGACTACTTGTTTATCGGTAGCCTCATCTTTGCTAGCTTGCTTCTCACCCTTCTCCTCGTCTTGTGGCTCAATGCCCGTCGCAGAGAAGTGGGTATCTTACTGGCTCTAGGGCTTTCTAAGGTACAGATTGCAGGGCAATTTGTGGCAGAATTGGTCATGATTTCCATTCCAGCCTTCCTCCTCTCCTATGGAGTAGCAGGTCTTCTTGCCAAAGCAGTAGGAGATACAGTGCTCAAAAACGTAACCAGTGGCATTGCCAAACAAATGGCTCAAGAATCCTCTGCCGCTAACCTTGGTGGAGGAGCTGAAGCAGAAAGCTTCAGTAAGACCCTGACAGATATCCATATGGACATCCAACCGAGCCAATTGCTGGTGATTGTTTTGGTCGGTGGCCTTCTCTTGATTCTCGTATCCATCCTTTCTTCACAATGGCTCTTGCATAAGAAACCAAAGGAACTTTTGGTGGATGTCGAATAAGAGATTGTTTCCTAAAATAGAAATAGGGTATAATAGGAGGTAGAAGTTTCTTAGATAAAAAGGAAAGTGTATGAAGATACTAATCGTAGAAGATGAAGTCCTGATTCGCGAAGGGATGAGCGACTATCTCATGGAATGTGGCTATGAAGTCTTTGAAGCAGGCGATGGGCAGGAGGCCCTGGACCTCTTTCACAGAGAAGCGCCGGATATAGTCTTGCTGGATATCCAGCTTCCCATCCTCAATGGCTTGGAAGTGCTCAAGACGATCCGGAAGACCAGCTCAGTCCCTGTCCTGATGCTAACGGCCTTCCATGATGAGGACTATAAGTTGACGGCCTTTGGAGAGTTGGCAGATGGCTATCTGGAAAAACCCTTCTCCTTGTCCCTCTTGAAGGTCCGTATCGAAGCTATTTTTAAAAAACTTCAACCTTCCCGGGTCTTCACCTATGGAGAGGCACGGGTGGATTTTGAGAGCTACACAGCCAGCCTAGCAGGCCAAGCCATTTCCATGAATGCCAAGGAGTTGGAAATATTGGAATACTTGCTCCAGCATGAGGGTAAGGCCCGGACCCGCTCTCAGATCCTCGATGCCGTCTGGAAGGAGACGGAGGAGATTCCTTTTGACCGGGTGATCGATGTCTATATCAAGGAACTACGAAAAAAACTAGAGCTGGACTGTATCGTTACGGTACGCAATGTCGGCTATAAATTGGAGAGACCATGACCAAACGGAGTATCTTTGCAAAAATCTTTCTGATCACCTTTGCCCTTTTTAGTAGCTTAGTCATCCTTCTCCATGCTTCGGTTTACTTTATTTTTCCATCGACCTATATCGAGTCCCAGCGCCAGACAATTTTGAAGAAATCGCAAGCCCTGGCTAAAAGTTTCCAGGGTCAGGAAGAAGGGACCATTGAGTCGGTCATCGACCTTTATTCCAAGACCAATGATATCAAGGTCTCGATTAAGGGCAAGGAAAAACAAAATGCCCTAGAGGTTAAGGATGACTTGCTCCTGAACCCTGATAGCCAGAATAATTCGCTGGTCATTGAAGAGCGAATTATTCAGACCAAGGAAGGGAAGGACTTAACCCTGCAATTCTTAGCGACCGTCGATTCGCAAAAGGAAGCGCGGGACATCAGTCTGGGCTTTCTTCCCTATAGTCTCCTGGCTTCCTTTGTTCTGTCACTGATTGCCTCCTATCTCTATGCACGCATGATTTCTGCTCCGATCCTTGAAATCAAGCAGATGACCAAGCGGATGAAACGGCTGGATCGGACAGCCAGTCTCCCCATCCATTCGCAGGATGAGATCGGCGTTCTCAAGCAACAGATCAACGACCTCTATCACCATCTTTTAGAGGTGATCGACAATCTAGAGCAGCAGAAACAGGAAAATCTGAAGTTGGAGCAGATGAAGGTGGAATTCCTACGTGGGGCTTCGCATGAGCTCAAGACGCCTCTGGCCAGCTTGAAGATTATCCTAGAAAATATGCGGGATAAGATCGGCCGCTACAAGGACCGGGACCGCTACCTGGCGGTCTCCCTCGATATCGTCGATGAGATGAACCAGATCGTCCTGGAAATCCTTTCCCTGTCTTCTGTCCAAGAATTGGCCGGAGACAAGGAGTGGATCCAGCTGGATCAGGTCTTAGAGCAGATCCTCGACCAGTACAAGGTCTTGGCTCAATCCCGCGCGCTCACGATTGACAATCAAATCCCTGACAAAGCAGTTTATATGGACCCAGCCATTCTGAAATTGGTCCTCTCAAATGTCATCAGTAATGCCGTTAAGCATTCGGATGCCGGTGGAAAGATCCAGCTCCGTCTCGAAGAAGAAGGGACGCACTTGGCTGTTGAAAATACCAGTCAAGAAATGGTAGAGACCGCTGAGATGCCAATGACTGCTAGCCGCCAGAAGAAGGAAGGTGGCTTGGGGCTCTTTGTGGTCCAACACTTGCTGGACCATGAAGAACTGGCCTATCAATTTGATAAAACGGCTATGGGCTTACGCTTCCGTATGGAACTGCCTAAAGATCCGTAAGAATAAAAAACTAGCGAACAAGAGAGACTCTTGTTCGCTAATTTGCATTTAATCAACTTTTTCGACCTTTAGCAATTGACCATGTTTTAATTCATAAATGGTATCTACATAGGTCAGGATGGAGCGGTCATGGGTCACCATGATGGCGCTCTTGTTTTTGGATTTGACTTCTTTTCGGATCAATTGGGCGATTTCTTGCCCTCGATCTGGGTCTAGGCTAGCGGTTGGCTCATCAGCTAAGATGACCTGTGGATTTCCGATAAAGGCCCGAGCGATGGCTGCCCGTTGTTTTTGCCCACCAGACATCTGATTCGGGTATTGGTGGTAACAAGCTTCAATACCAAGATCTGCCAACAAGGCTTTGACTTCCTCTTGGCGTTTTTTCTTGTCCTTTTCTCCCTTCAATTTGGCCACTAGTTCTAACTGGTCACCGATTTTCATATAGGAGAGGAGCTGGTGATCTTGAAAGATAAAGCCGAGTAATTCCAGCCGTTTTTGCGTCCACTGGCCTTGGTTGAGGCCAGTCAAGTCTTGGCCAGCGATAGAAATCCGCCCCTCGTCCGCTGATAAGAGTAAACCAGCGATAGCTAAGAGAGTGGATTTACCAGATCCTGATGGGCCCAAGATGGCGACAAATTCGTTGGGTTCGACGCTTAAATTCAGCTGGTTGAGGACATGGTGCATCTGGTTGCCATCGGCGTAGGATTTTCTGATATTTTCTAATGCAATAATGGCCATCTTATTCTCCATTTCCACCAATGACTTCGATTGGATCTACTTTTTTGATTTTAACAAGGGACAAGGCACCACACAAAATAGAGGTCAAGATAAAGCTAACCGAGATGGTGAGGTTGTCTTTCAGGGTCATAAAGGAAGGGACGCTATTGGGTAAAAATGGCGCCATCATGGTTGCCAAGCCAAGACCCAGCAGTACTCCGATGAGGGAGATGATGGTGAACTGGGATAATTGGACATAGGTAATCTGGCTCATGGACATGCCAATGGCCTTCAAGACACCGAACTGTTTCAACTTCTGCAGGGTGAGGATATAGAAGAAGACTCCAAGGATAGCAGAGGAAGCAAGTAGCAGCACCCACGTGATCATCCGTAGCGTCAGGTTTTGAGCCTTGTAGCCAGGGATTTTATCGATCACTTGCTTCTTATCTGCCACCATTAAGTTACTGGATAGATCACTAGAAGTGATGCTCTTCTTGGTCACAAGGGTTTGGGCTTGCCATTGATAGCTTGGATCTGTTTTTTGCCGCATGCCTGTGTAGGTCTCCGAGCTGATAAAGCCAATCTCACTATAGCCGTATTTAGCATTTGTCGCAAAGGCCACGACCTTGAGTTTTTGATTAGAAGTTTTATCGATCACGTGATCGCCGACTTGGATTCCCTCATCCTCTTTGAAAGAATGGTCCAGAATGACCTCGTTTTTCTTTAAGTCGGAGATCTTGATGTCTGTATCCTCCATGATTGGATTGAGGATCTCTTTTTCATTGTGATCGGTCGCGAAGTAGGTGATGTCCAGAGTGTTGGAATCCTCTGATTTTGAGACGGTTGCCCGCTGGATGGACAAGCCAGAATAGTCCATCCCCTCTATCTTTTGGACCTCATCTACATCTTTCGCCGTAATGGTTGAAAAGGGGATAATCCCTTCTGAATCCGTCGAAAGGATGTAGTGCAGGGCCCCATAGTTATCGATTTGGGCCGATACCGACCGGCCCAGTCCATTTGTCAGACCGGACAAGAACACCACCATAAACATGAGGATGGTAATGAGGAGTTCAATCAGGATAAACTTCTTGGGCTGGTATTTAATTTCATTCCATGCGATTTTCATATTCGTTCTCCTTATAGCACGGAGGTGCTCGAGCAGTGTTGCTAGCACCTAAACATACTCTACCATCATACCACAAGTGGGGGGATAATAGGGGGATGGTGTTTGGTAGAGTATGAAAGAATCGGATTTGTTTACTGTGTTCAATTTGATTCTCAATTATTAATTGTTAATGAATACAAAAATAAATCTGCTATAGACAAGAAAAAAAAGCCTTGATTTCAAGGCTTTTCCTGTTGATTTAGATGCCCCCTGCATGGATTTGGAAAGGACTTTCATATTGAGAGTAATTAAAAATGTTGAAATTTAATTGAATTTCGGAAGGCGCTTTTGGTATTTTCAATATCATGATTTAAAAGTAAGGCAAAAACATACTGAATTGAACTGTTTAGTAGCTTAAATATATCACGCTGTTATCTAAAAAGTTAATTTTATAGAGTTTACTAAGATAGTTGCTGAGCTTTTATTTATCACTCCAACTTTATTATTATACCATAAAAATAATTAGAAAAACAGACTTGTATTATTTTGAAATTTGTATATGATGAAGGTGTAAGGACTAGAAAATAGCCTGTTAGAAAGAGGAGGAAAAGAATGAATCAGGCTATATAAAATTGGTGATTGGTATTTAATGTTGTAAAACAAGAAAGGGTAGGGTAAAAAATGCAAATACATAAAAAATTTTTTATAGTGGCGTTGGTTTTATCTATTTGTATCTCACTTTATTTTCTTATCAATCCGTCTAATATTCTCACCTTTCCGATTTTTGTGAGTGAATTTGATGACACCACATTTAAATATTACATGTTTGTGAAGATTGGAATTGTATTATTATTTATCAAATTCCTACTAGATATATGCTTAGAATTTATCAAGAATTGGTTTAAAAATTTTTGATATTTCTTCATACAAAAGAGTCTGAGACAGCGTTTTGTCCCAGACTCTTTTGTGAGTTGTGATCTCTGTTTTATAGATTCCACTGCTTAAGGGAGATTTCTCCGCTATTGAGCCAGATTTCTTCTTGATTGTCTAATTGGACCAAGAGTTGGCCGGTATCAGAGATGTCTTTGGCGAGGCCTTGATAGGTCTGTTGGTTCTGCTCAAAAGTGACAGTTCGTCCTAGGACCAGGGAGCGCTCTTTGTAGAGGTAGACCAGTTCATCGACATCTGTTTGGAAGAATTCCTTCCAGATCTCACTGATGAGGTCATTGCGGGTGATGGGACAAGGCCCTTCAAATAAGGAACCTGCCTTACTTTCTAGCTCTTCTGGGAAAGTAGGAATGGCTAAATTGAGACCGACTCCGATAATGACATCCGTGACGAGACCAGTCTCGATGGACGTGATAGCTTCGGTGAGGATTCCCCCAATTTTTTTATGGCGGTAGTAAATATCGTTGACCCACTTGATATCGATATCGATCAGGGTCAGGTTTTTAATAGCCTTGAAGATGGCTCCAGCGACCATGAGGGTATAAGGGGGGAGCTCCGCAGGGGGCAGTTGAGGCTTGAGATGAAGGGACATGTAGATGCCCCCTTGATCAGGGCAGTAGTAGTCACGACCAAAGCGGCCTTTTCCTGCAGCCTGCGAATTAGCTAGGTAGAGCGCCTTGCCTTCTTGATGGGCTTCTATGCCTAATTTGGCGTCCAATTGGGTGGAGCTACATTGTTCGTTTAAGGAAACAGTCAATTGGGTATTTTTTGCGATCACTTCAGGAAGCAGAATATCGCCTGAGACCAATTTGTAGCCCTTCTTTTTGAGGGATTCGATGACGACCCCATCTTTTTCTAGCCGTTGGATGGCCTTCCAGATAGAGGTGCGGGAAACACCTAGTTCTTGCGCCAGCTGCTCCCCGTTGACATAATCATCTGCCTGAGAAAGGGTCTGAAAGAGGATTTCGTGTGTTTTCATAAGACCTCCTAACGACTGCTGTCTCGAATCGTGAGTTTGGTGGCTAATTTGACCATATAGGGAACACTTGGTTGAGCCCCTTGAAAGGTCTGCCGCAACATCTGAATAGCTTGCTTGCCCATTTCTTCTGTGTAGACGGTTACTGTAGAGAGAGCGGGAAAAACATACTTAGCAATCGATGTATCATTGAAGGAAATGAGACTGACGCGATCAGGAACTGCGATTTGGTGCTCCTGAAGAGACCGCAGGGCTCCAACAGCTAAGGCATCACTAGCCATGAAAAAGGCAGTTGGCAAGACGTCGCCCAAGTCTTGAATCAGCTGCTCCATCATCTGATAACCTGACTCAGTTGAGAATTGACCAACAGAGACAAAGCGCTCCTCATAAAGTCCTTTTTCCGTGAGAAACTGTTGAAAGGTCCGTTGACGGGGATCCATCTGTAGCGGTGTCGCATCTGCCGTCTCTTCCTGCCCGACCAAGAGCCCGATCTCCTTGTGGCCATGATCAAGGAAATATTCGAGAGCCGTGATGACAGAATCTTCTAGATCGGTCGTCACACAGGAATGCCCTAGATAGAGGGTGTTGCTATCGACAAAAATAAGGGGTTTGCCGTAGCTTTCTAGATCTCGAATGGTCTTGGGACTGAATTTTCCAAGAGCGATGATGCCGTCTGCCTCTTGAATCAAGGACCAATCGTCATTATTGAAGATACGAAAGATCTCATAGCCTAATTCCTGGGCTTGTTTTTCTAACCCCATCCGAATGGCATAGTAGTAGAGGTCATCTAATTCTTCTTCGCGTGTGTACCATTCAAAGATGACGATTTTATGAAAATCTTCAACTGGTTGAGGCGCTGTTTTGCGGCTTTTCTTTTGGTAATGCAGGTCCTCAGCGATGCGAAGAATCCGACTGCGCGTGTCTTCTCCGACCGATAAGGTCGCATCCTGGTTGAGGACGCGAGAGACCGTTGCTTGTGAAACGCCTGCTTTTTCCGCAATTTCTTTAATCGTTGCCATAGTTCATCCTTTATTGCTTACTAGTTCCAGTATACTCTAAATGCTAGTAAAAAGAAATAAATTTTTACTAAATTTTATGTTTGCTGCGATATTGGCTAGGAGTCAGGTGGCTATAGGCCTTAAAGGCCTTTGAAAAATAAAGGGGATCTGAAAAGCCAACCGAGTAAGCCACGATCTTGATGCTTTCGTCTGTATTGGTCAGTAACTGCTGGGCACGTTGCATGCGGACCGAGTGCAGGAATTCTTTGGGAGAGATCTGGTGAAACTCCTTAAAAACAGTTGTTAGGTAGGAGCGATGGACATTGAGGTCATCAGCGATCTCTTGAATACTGAGATGCTCTTTAGCGTAATGCGTCTCAATCACATGCTTACAGGTCAGATAGAGTTGATAGGTTGGAGATGGATGGCTCCGATGGATATCGGGAGCCACTTCACTGATGAGAAAGAGCAGTTCATAAATCTGCGAGAGTAGGTGGAGTTGGTAGTGAGAAGTCATTTTCGAAGCCTCTGCCTTGTGGACGAGTCGCTCCATAAACTGGCCGATCTTTTCTGTTTCCACCTCTGTTTTCTTTAGAAAACCTTTTGCATGCAGGGTTGAAAAACGCATGAAATCACTCACCTTGGTGCCACTGATGCCAATCCAGTAGTAGGACCAAGGTTCTTCTTCATCTGCCTTGTAGTAGGTCACTTTATTTTTGGGGAGAAGGAAGAGATCCCCGGCTTCTAGGTTGATTTCTTTATTATTGAAGCGGAAGACACCTTTTCCCTTGGTGATATAATGCAGAACAAAATTGTCCCGAACGCTGGGGCCAAATTCATAGTTCTTCGGGCAATCTTCGTAGCCATAAAAATCAAGGGCTAGGTCAATGGTATCAGTTTGGTATTCAGAAAAGACTAACATAGGTAAACCTCCTACCTAACATTTTACCATATATGTCCAACAAAATTCTATTTTAGTAAACGTTTACATTATGTAAAATAAAGACATGTTAAAAAAGAAAGTTATTGGAACTGAATTTAAAAATACATAGTGATATTTTTCGGGTCCAATGGAGGAAGATATGGCAATTCGTATTGAACAGAATTTGTTCTATGTAGAAAGTAAGGGACTGAGCCTGATCCTTGAAAATCGAGATGGCTACCTGATGCTTAAGCATCTGGGACGTCCGATCCCGTCTTATCATTTTTTCAATACGGTGCATGAGAAGGATCATGCTTTCTCTGGAAATCCAACACCTGACAATCGAACCTTCAGCTTGGATACCCAGCGTCAGATCCTAGGACAGCACGGGCTTGGAGATTTCCGAAAGCCGTCTATTCAAATCCAGCACGGCGCCACAGAGGTGACGGATTTCCTCTATGTCGGAGCCAATATCTACTCTGGCAGTGTCGAGGCAACTGGTCTTCCCAATCCACATACAGTAGATAGTACTGAAACCTTGGCCTTGGTCTTTGAAGATGATCAAGCGGCCCTGCGTTTGACCCTCTATTACACAGCCTACGAGGATCGGGCAACCATCACCAGCTTTTCAAAAATTGAAAACTGTAGTGATGAAACCGTCGTGATCCACAAGGCTCTTAGTGTGTTGGCCGATCTGCCAGCCAGTGATTACGATATCATCACTCTGCAAGGAGCCTATGCGAGAGAAAAAACAGTTCGCCGTCAGCAAGTGGAGCAAGGAATCTTCTCCATCAGCTCCAATCGTGGTGCTTCAGGACACGCCCAGACCCCGGCCCTCATCCTTGCCGATCATGAAGTGACAGAAGATGCCGGTTCTGCCCTTGCCTTCCAACTGCTCTACAGTGGAAATTTTGAAGGATTTGTTCAAAAGAATCAAATCAATGAAATTCGGGTTGGATTGGGAATCAATCCAGAAAACTTCTCCTGGGAGTTGGCACCGAATCAGAGCTTTGATACGCCGGTAGCAATGATCAGCTACTCACATGAGGGATTGACCGGTATCAGTCAAGAGAGTCAAGCATTTGTCCAAGACCATATCATTCCTAGCCCCTTTGCCCATAAAGAACGTCCAATTCTTATCAACAACTGGGAAGCGACCTACTTTGATTTCAAGAAAGAAAAATTATTGGAGCTGGCAGATGAGGCTCAAAAAGTGGGAATCGAGCTCTTTGTTCTTGATGATGGCTGGTTTGGCAATCGCTATGATGATAATCGGGCCCTCGGTGACTGGACTGTCAATGAAGAAAAATTAGGAGGAAGCCTTGCAGAACTGATCCAGGGCATCCACGGCAAAGGACTTCAATTTGGCCTTTGGGTGGAGCCAGAAATGATTTCTGTTGATAGCGACCTCTATCGGGCTCATCCGGACTGGGCTATTCAAGTCCCAGGCTATGAACACACCTATTCACGGAATCAACTGGTGCTCGATTTCGCTAATAAAGAAGTAGTGGCTTATATCAAGCAGGTCTTGGATGACTTACTTGGAAACCATGAGATCGACTATATCAAATGGGATATGAACCGCAATATCACCAAACTTGGAAATGGGAAAACCTACCTTGAAACCAAGATGCAATCCCATGCGTATATCTTGGGTCTCTATGAAGTGGTTTCTTACTTAACAGAGAAGTACGAGAACATCCTCTTTGAATCTTGCTCTGGTGGTGGTGGCCGCAATGACCTCGGTATGATGCGTTACTTCCCTCAGGTATGGGCAAGCGACAATACGGATGCCATTGCCAGACTTCCAATCCAGTACGGTTCTAGCTACCTCTATCCTACCATTTCTATGGGGGCTCACGTATCAGCGGTGCCAAATCACCAGATGGGACGGATGACACCACTTGAAACGCGTGGTCATGTAGCCATGATGGGAAATCTGGGCTATGAATTGGATCTAACCAGTCTTCTGCAAGAAGAGTTGGATCGGATCGCAGCTCAAGTCGCTCATTACAAAACGATTCGACCACTTGTTCAGTTCGGAAAACACTACCGCTTGATTAATCCAAGCCAAGGTAGCAATCAAGCAGCCGTCCAGTTCACTTATCAAGATCGCACGGTTGTAACTTATGTACGGGTCTTATCAACGGTTGAGGAGATCGAGCCGACCCTGAAACTCAAAGGATTGGAAGAAGATGCGCTCTATAGCTTAAAAGGGACGGACCAAGTCTATTCAGGAGCTGAGCTCATGTACGCCGGCTTAACCGTCGTTCTTCCTCAGGGAGATTTCCTCACTAAACAATATGTTTTTGTCAAAAAATAAAAGGAGACAGCCAAATGAAATGGTATAAAAAAATCGGACTTCTTGCGACTACAGGCCTAGCCTTGTTTGGGCTCGGTGCTTGCTCCAACGATGGAAAATCTGCGGATGGCACAGTGACCATCGAGTATTTCAACCAGAAAAAAGAAATGACCAAAACCTTGGAAGAAATCGCGCGTGATTTTGAAAAGGAAAATCCAAAGGTCAAGGTCAAAGTTGTCAATGTACCAAATGGTGGTGAAGTATTGAAAACACGTGTCCTCGCAGGAGATGTGCCAGATGTGGTCAATATTTACCCACAGTCCATTGAACTGCAAGAATGGGCGAAAGCGGGTGTCTTCGAAGATTTGAGCAATAAAGATTATCTCAAACGCGTAAAAAATGGCTACCCTGAAAAATATGCCGTGAACGGAAAAGTCTACAACGTTCCTTTTACAGCCAATGCTTACGGAATCTACTACAACAAAGATAAATTCGAAGAATTGGGCTTGAAGGTTCCTGAAACTTGGGACGAATTTGAACAGTTGGTAAAAGACATCGTTGCCAAAGGACAAACCCCATTTGGGATTGCAGGAGCAGAAGCTTGGACCCTCAATGGTTACAATCAATTGGCCTTTGCGACAGCAGCAGGTGGAGGAAAAGAAGCCAACCAATACCTTCGTTATTCTAAGCCAAATTCCATTAAATTGTCTGATCCGATTATGAAAGATGACATCAAGGTCATGGATATCCTTCGCATTAAAGGTTCGAAGCAAAAGAACTGGGAAGGTGCAGGTTATACAGACGTTATCGGAGCCTTCGCGCGTGGGGATGTCCTCATGACACCAAATGGATCTTGGGCTATCACCGCGATCAATGAACAAAAACCGAATTTTAAGATTGGGACCTTCATGATTCCAGGGAAAGAAAAAGGACAAAGCTTAACCGTTGGTGCGGGAGACTTAGCATGGTCTATCTCTGCTACTACCAAACATCCAAAAGAAGCCAATGCCTTTGTGGAATACATGACCCGTCCAGAAGTCATGCAAAAGTACTATGATGTGGACGGATCTCCAACAGCGATCGAAGGGGTCAAACAAGCAGGAGAGGATTCACCGCTTGCTGGGATGACCAAATATGCCTTTACGGATCGTCACTTGGTGTGGTTGCAACAATACTGGACCAGTGAAGCAGACTTCCATACCTTGACGATGAACTATGTCTTGACAGGTGATAAACAAGGAATGGTCAATGATTTGAATGCCTTCTTTAACCCGATGAAAGCGGATGTGGATTAGGAGTAGAGAGACAATGAAAAAAGTATTACAAAAATATTGGGCATGGGCTTTTGTGGTCATTCCCCTCTTATTACAAGCAATTTTCTTCTATGTGCCAATGTTCCAAGGAGCCTTTTACAGTTTTACCAACTGGACAGGTTTGACCTATAACTACAAGTTTGTCGGCTTGAACAACTTTAAGCTCCTCTTTATGGATCCAAAATTCATGAATGCTATTGGCTTTACTGCAATCATCACGATTGCTATGGTAGTTGGTGAGATTGCCCTTGGGATCTTCATTGCGCGTGTCTTGAACTCTAAGATCAAAGGCCAAACCTTCTTTCGTGCTTGGTTCTTCTTCCCAGCAGTTTTGTCTGGTTTGACAGTGGCTCTGATTTTCAAACAAGTCTTCAACTACGGTCTTCCAGCAATTGGGAATGCCCTTCATATCGAGTTTCTTCAAACCAGTCTTTTAGGGACTAAGTGGGGAGCGATCTTCGCGGCTGTCTTTGTCCTTCTTTGGCAAGGAGTAGCTATGCCCATCATTATCTTCCTAGCTGGTCTGCAATCTATCCCATCTGAAATTACAGAAGCAGCAAGAATCGATGGTGCGACGAGCAAGCAAGTCTTCTGGAATGTTGAATTGCCTTACTTACTACCAAGTGTCTCTATGGTCTTTATCCTAGCCCTAAAAGGTGGGCTTACCGCCTTTGACCAAGTCTTTGCCATGACTGGTGGGGGTCCAAACAATGCCACAACCTCACTTGGACTCTTGGTTTATAACTATGCCTTTAAAAATAACCAATTCGGTTATGCCAATGCCATTGCCGTAATCTTGTTCTTCTTGATTGTAGTGATTTCGATCATCCAATTGAGAGTATCTAAGAAATTTGAAATTTAAGAGGAGAAGCACGATGAAACAAGATGAAAGAAAAGCCTTGATTGGCAAATACATTCTATTGATTCTAGGATCGGTTCTGATTTTAGTGCCACTCCTTGCCACCCTCTTTAGTTCCTTCAAACCAACCAAGGATATCGTAGACAATTTCTTTGGATTTCCAACCAACTTCACATGGGACAACTTCAGCCGTCTCTTGGCTGATGGGATCGGAGGCTATTATTGGAACTCTGTCGTCATCACTGTCTTGTCTTTACTTGCAGTAATGATCTTTATCCCCATGGCAGCCTACTCCATCGCACGTAATATGAGTAAGAGAAAAGCCTTTACCATCATGTACACCCTCTTGATTCTTGGGATTTTCGTACCTTTCCAAGTCATCATGATTCCGATTACGGTTATGATGAGTAAACTCGGTTTAGCTAACACCTTTGGTTTGATCTTGCTCTACTTGACCTATGCGATTCCACAGACCCTCTTTCTCTATGTAGGGTATATCAAAATCTCTATTCCAGAAAGTTTGGATGAAGCAGCAGAAATCGATGGTGCTGGTAAATTTACAACCTATTTCCGCATCATCTTCCCAATGATGAAACCGATGCATGCGACAACCATGATCATCAATGCCCTTTGGTTCTGGAATGACTTCATGTTGCCACTCCTTGTCTTGAACCGAGATTCTAAAATGTGGACCCTGCCTTTGTTCCAATACAACTACGCAGGCCAATATTTCAATGACTACGGACCAAGCTTTGCCTCTTACGTGGTCGGCATTATCAGTATCACCATTGTCTATCTCTTCTTCCAACGCCATATCATAGCAGGAATGAGCAACGGCGCAGTGAAATAACAAGATACAAAGGGACGATTCAGCTTGCTGATTTCAATCGTATCCTAGGAAGTAATTCTAAAATAGAAAAACTTATGAAAGCCAGGTCCTCAAAGACTTGGCTTTCAAAAAAGAAAGGGAACCATTATGCCAATTCAAAACAAAACCATGTTAATTACTTACTCAGATAGCTTAGGAAATAACCTGAAGGATCTCTATGAAAATCTGGAGAAGCACTTTGGAGATGCAGTAGGTGGGGTTCACCTCTTGCCATTTTTCCCATCAACTGGTGACCGTGGCTTTGCGCCTGTCGACTATGACCAAGTGGATCCAGCTTTTGGAGATTGGGAAGATGTCAAACGCTTGGGCGACAAGTACTATCTTATGTTTGACTTTATGATCAATCACATTTCTCGTCAGTCTAAATACTACAAAGACTATCAAGAGAAGCATGACCAAAGTGCTTACAAGGATCTTTTCCTAAACTGGGACAAGTTCTGGCCGGAGAATCGTCCAACTCAAGCGGATGTGGACTTGATTTATAAGCGCAAAGATCGAGCTCCCAAGCAAGAAATTACCTTTGCGGATGGAACAACTGAGCATCTCTGGAATACTTTCGGGGAAGAGCAGATTGACCTAGACGTGACCAAGGACGTGACCATGGACTTTATTCGCAAGACCATCGAACACCTGGCGAGCAATGGCTGTGACCTCATTCGTTTGGACGCCTTTGCCTATGCAGTCAAGAAATTGGATACTAATGATTTCTTCGTGGAGCCAGATATTTGGGATTTGTTGGATAAGGTGCGCGATATGGCGGCCAGCTATGGTGCTGAGCTCTTGCCAGAGATTCATGAACACTATTCCATCCAATTTAAGATTGCCGATCACGACTATTATGTCTATGATTTCGCGCTACCCATGGTAACCCTCTATAGCCTCTATAGTTCAAAAGTGGAGCGCCTTGCCAAGTGGTTGAAGATGAGTCCTATGAAGCAGTTCACGACACTCGACACCCATGATGGGATTGGGGTAGTCGATGTCAAGGATATCTTGACAGATGAAGAAATTGACTATGCATCAAATGAGCTCTATAAGGTAGGAGCGAATGTGAAACGCAAATATTCCACAGCAGAATACAACAACTTGGACATCTACCAAATCAATTCGACCTACTATTCAGCGCTTGGAGATGACGATGGCAAGTATTTCTTAGCCCGCTTGATTCAAGCCTTTGCGCCAGGCATTCCACAAGTTTATTATGTTGGATTCCTAGCTGGGAAGAATGATTTGGAACTCTTAGAAAACACCAAGGAAGGCCGCAATATCAACCGTCATTACTACAGCAATGAGGAAATTGCTCAAGAAGTAGGGCGTCCAGTCGTACAATCCCTTCTCAAGCTCTTTAGTTTCCGGAACAACTCGCAAGCTTTTGACCTAGAAGGAAGCATTGAGGTGGAAACACCAGATGAACATACCATTGTCATCACGCGCCAAAACAAAGACCAGACCGCCACAGCAGTAGCCCGAATCAATCTTGCTGATGGGACTTACCAAGTGACAGAAAACGGTCAAGACATTGTGTTTTAAAAAAATATGAACGAACTAAAGGATAAGTAAAAAATGCTTATCCTTTTTCTGTTTTATACATTGCAACCGTTTACAAAGCTATAAAACAATGGTACAATATCTATTGAAAGAAAGGAGGTCGCTTTATGAAAAAAATCATTTATCCATCTGCGGCCCTATTAACGGCTTTTGCTCTATTATCCGTTCAAACAGCAAAAGCAGACACAGCTCAAGCACCGGATCAAGCCAATGAACCGGCAGCAACAGTAGAAGAGGTGGTGGCTTCTCCAACTCCAGAAACCGCCACAGAAAATCAGGGAGAAGTGGCCGAAACGCCGACGACAACAGACCGTGCAGCTGTCCCTGCTGCCTCTCCAACGGTAACATCGACAGAGACAGCATCTCCTGAAGTGGAAAAACTGATTGAAAACATGCCACTCAAACAAAAGGTGACTCAAATGATCATGCCGGACTTCCGTAAGTGGCAGGAGGCTAATCAGGAGTCGCCACAGGATCTCACCAAGGTCAATGCTGAAGTAGCAGATGCGATTGATAAATATGATTTTGGAGGCGTCATTCTTTTTGCTGAAAACGTCAAAGAGACCAAGCAAACCCTGGCTCTGACGCAAGATATGCAAAAGGCAGCGATTGAAAACAAGGCCAATAACGGGAAAATTCCGCTATTGTTAGCCATCGACCAAGAAGGGGGGATCGTCTACCGCTTGGGTACGGGTACAGCCCTTCCTGGGAATATGGCCATTGGGGCTACCAATGATCCCAAACTAGCGAAAGAAGCCGGTCAAATCATAGGACGTGAACTTTCTGCACTAGGCCTGAATGTGGACTTTGCTCCGGTTCTAGATACCAATAATAATCCTCAAAACCCTGTAATTGGGCTTCGTTCCTTCTCATCTGACCCAAACCGGGTTGCCTACTTGGGTATTCCGATGATGAAAGGGATTCAAGACTACAATGTGGCTGTAGCAGCCAAGCATTTCCCAGGTCACGGAGATACAGCGGTCGATTCCCATACGGGTCTCCCATTGGTGGATAAATCTCTTGCTGAGCTTGAAAAATTAGAACTCCTTCCATTCAAAAAAGCTATGGATGAAGGGGTCGACCTCTTGATGACAGCTCATATCCAGTACCCGCAGATTGAAAAAGATCAGGTCGTGTCAAAAGAAACGGGTGAGAAAATCTATGTTCCAGCGACTCTCTCTGATGATATTTTAACGGGCTTGGTACGGAAGAAATACGGCTATAAGGGCGTGATTGTCTCTGATGCCATGGGAATGGATGCTATCGCTAAGAACTTCGGTGAGGTGGAAGCCGTGAAGATGGCTATCAAAGCCGGAGTTGACCTGGTTTTGATGCCAACGACCCTTCGCAGCAAAGCCGATTTGACCAAGATTGATACCATCGTCAATGCAGTGGTAGATGCGGTCCAAACCGGTGACATCTCAGAAGAACGCTTAAATGAGTCGGTTCGTCGGATCCTGACCCTCAAAGAAAAACGTGGGGTCCTGAATTTTGATCCAAGTGCTCGGACAGCTGAAAAAGCAGAGGAAGCAGTCGGATCTAGCCTCAACCGTGACTTGGAACGCAAGATTGCAGCAGCAGCGGTGACGGTTGTAAAAAATGAAGACAATACCTTGCCATTTAAGGTGCAAACAGGAGACCATGTCTTACTACTCGGAGCTTTTGAAAATGAAGTCCCAGGACTAAATTTGGGCATGCGTCGCTTAATCGCGGATGGAGTGCTTCCAAAAGATACCTCCTTTGTGGCCAAGAACTTCACTAAGGAATCCACCCTTGATAGTCTAAAAGAAGACCTTGAAAAAGCCACCCATATCGTAGTGATTTCAGAGATCGGTTATGAAGGGCAACTGGATAAAGATTTCTGGCGGACCAAGATTCCAACAGAAATCGTCAATTATGCCAATACCAACCATAAGAAGGCAGCTGTCCTTTCTATCTCTAAACCTTATGATGTAGCCAACTATCCCGCAGCCAAAGCCATTTTAGCAGTCTATGGAAATAAGGGAATGGATCCAACGGAATCCCTCAAACCAGACAATGCATTTGGTCCTAATATTCCTGCAGGAGTGGAAGTCATCTTCAATGGCAAGGAACATCTAGGTACCTTACCGGTTGATATTCCAAAAATTGTAGACGGAAAAATGTCGGAAACAGAGTATGCCTACCGCATTGGTCATGGTCTTTTCTATCCAGCACCTGCTCCATTGCCAACACCAGAAGTCCAAGATCCAACTTCACCAGGCCAAGATCCAACTTCACCAGTCCAAGAACCAACCCATCAGACACAACCAGTAGAGGTTGGTAACACAGGAACTCAGGTCCTTGTTAGCACTCAAGAAACAGTTCGTCCTCTTGATCGTCCACAAGTTCGTCTGATCTCTGTGTCACATGACACTGATCAGGCTCCTGTCAGCGAGTCAGCCAGTCCTGCCTCATCGGTATTGCCAAAGACTGGTCAAACAGAAAACCTCCTAGCCCTCATGGGTGTCAGCCTCTTAACCTTCCTTGGATCTTTTGTCTATCCAAGAAAGAAACACTAAAGGATTCAGAATCTCAATTGGGTGATTTCCCAATTGAGATTTTTTGGTAAAAGTTTACTAAAATTAACTCGAGATGGCAATGATGGAATAGAAGTTGTAATCGGAGGAAAACCCTTTGTTATCGCCTTTCTGGGCATAAAATAAAAAATTAATAAAATTTTACTAAAAACACTTGAAGTTTTACTTGCGATCAGATATAATACAAGTATAAAAACGTTTACAAAACTAAAGGAGTTTCTCATGACGACAACAATCACATCTCAAGATTTACAAGCAAAATTCCAGGCTGTCTTTGGGGGAAAGGCTGACCACACTTTCTTTTCACCAGGACGGATTAATCTGATCGGTGAACACACGGACTATAATGGTGGGCATGTCTTCCCAGCAGCCATTACACTTGGTACCTACGGGGCTGCAAGAAAGCGTGAGGATAAGGTCTTGCGTTTCTTCTCAGGAAACTTTGAAGACAAGGGGATCATTGAAGTTCCGCTTGAAAATCTCCACTTTGAAAAAGAGCACAACTGGACCAACTATCCAAAAGGCGTGCTCCACTTCTTGCAAGAAGCTGGTCATGTCATTGATAGCGGTATGGATGTCTATGTCTACGGCAATATTCCAAATGGATCCGGTCTTTCTTCTTCAGCATCGCTTGAGCTCTTAATTGGCGTCATCGCTGAGAAACTATATGATCTTCACTTAGATCGTCTAGATCTGGTCAAGATCGGGAAACAAACTGAAAATCACTTCATCGGAGTCAACTCTGGGATCATGGACCAATTTGCCATCGGTATGGGAGCTGACCAACGAGCTATTTATCTCGATACCAACACCCTAGAGTATGATTTGGTACCGCTGGACCTCAAAGACAATGTCGTAGTCATCATGAATACCAACAAACGCCGGGAATTAGCGGATTCAAAATACAATGAACGTCGTTCAGAATGCGAAACCGCCGTTTCTGAACTCCAAGAAAAATTGGATATCCAAACCTTAGGAGAATTGGATCTCTGGTCTTTTGATGCCTACAGCTACTTGATCAAGGATGAAAATCGCATCAAACGGGCTCGTCATGCTGTACTTGAAAACCAACGGACCCTCCAAGCTCGTAAGGCCCTTGAAGCAGGGGATTTGGAAGGCTTTGGCCGTCTCATGAATGCTTCCCACGTATCCTTGGAACATGACTACGAAGTGACAGGTCTAGAATTGGACACCTTGGTGCATACAGCCTGGGAACAAGAAGGAGTGCTTGGTGCTCGTATGACGGGAGCAGGCTTTGGTGGTTGCGCCATCGCCCTTGTCAACAAAGATAAGGTTGAAGCATTTAAAGAAGTTGTCGGCAAACGCTATGAGGAAGTCGTTGGCTATGCGCCAAGCTTCTACATTGCAGAGGTTGCGGCGGGGACACGGGTACTTGATTAAAAAGGAGATAGGATGACAGAACTGGTATTAGATGCATTTGTCACAGCCGTCATTGCGGCGAGTGACTACGAAGAGATGGATCGGATTTATCTAAAAAATCGCATCATGAGTCGCGTTGGAGAAGAAGGGCTAGACGCCCCAGCTCAAAAAGAAGAGTTGATCGCACTCAAAGATCAGCTGGTAGAGATCGCTGTTGCAAATAGCAAGATCCAGGATAGTATGGCCGCAAAAGACAGTTTGGGTGCGGAGTTGATGGATTGGATCACCCCTAGTCCTAGTCAAGTCAACCATCACTTTTGGGAGACCTACCGTCAGTCCAAGGAAGACGCGATTGCGAATTTCTATGCCCTCTCTAAGCGCAATGATTACATCAAGGTCAAAGCCATTGCGCAAAATATTGCCTTTGAGACACAAACTCCCTACGGTTCTCTTGAAATCACCATCAATCTGTCAAAACCTGAAAAAGATCCTAAAGACATTGCAGCGACCAAGCTTGCCAAAGCCAGTCATTATCCAGCCTGCCAATTGTGCTTTGAAAATGAAGGCTATCAAGGTCGCCTAGACCATCCAGCCCGGGCCAATCATCGGATTATCCGTTTTGACATGGACGGTCATGACTGGGGCTTTCAGTATTCCCCTTATGCCTACTTCAATGAACACTGCATTTTCCTCGATAGCCAGCATGTTCCTATGGCCATTAGCCGCAAGACCTTTGAGCGACTCTTGACCATTGTCGAGACTTTCCCAGGCTATTTTGCAGGGTCCAATGCAGACCTGCCCATTGTAGGGGGATCCATCCTGACTCATGACCATTACCAAGGCGGACGCCATACCTTCCCTATGGAGCTAGCTCCTGTTGAGGAAAGCTTTAGCGTTGAGGGATTTGAGGCTGTATCGGTAGGAATTGTCAATTGGCCCATGTCGGTTCTCCGCTTGCAATCGGACAACAAGGCGCAATTGATTGACCTGGCAGACCATATCCTCACAGCCTGGCGAGGCTACTCGGATCCAGCCGTTCAAGTCTTAGCAGCATCCGACGGTCAGCCCCACCATACCATTACCCCCATTGCACGGATTCGTGATGGGCATTATGAATTGGACTTGGTGCTCCGTGACAACCAAACCTCACCAGAGCATCCAGATGGCATTTATCACCCACATGCGGATGTGCAACACATCAAAAAAGAAAATATCGGCCTGATCGAAGTCATGGGCTTGGCCATTTTGCCACCTCGCCTCAAGGAAGAGCTCAAGCAGGTTCAAGACTATTTGATTGGACGTGAGAATACTGTGGCGACCTACCACCAGCCTTGGGCAGATGATTTGAAAGCCACTCACCCAGCCATCACAGACGAAGCAGAGGCAGAAGCCCTTGTCCGTGAATCAGTTGGCCAGATCTTTGCGCGTGTGCTCGAAGATGCTGGTGTCTACAAGAGAACAGCAGAAGGACAAGCTGCCTTTAGACGCTTTGTTGCGACGCTTTAAGTGTGGAGAAGTGGCAGAAATTTGGTACAATAAGAGAGAAGACAAGAAGCGAAAGGAAAACAAATGGCAATACTCGTACTCGGAGGAGCTGGTTACATCGGTTCCCACATGGTGGACCGTTTGGTCAATGAAGGACAGGAAAAAGTCGTCGTGGTCGATAGTCTGGTCACAGGCCACCGTGCAGCGGTGCATCCAGATGCCGTCTTTTACCAAGGAGACCTGGCGGATCAAGACTTTATGCGCACTGTTTTTAAGGAACATGCAGATATCGATGCGGTCATCCACTTTGCGGCCTACTCACTGGTCGCTGAGTCCATGGCAGATCCATTGAAATACTTTGACAACAATACAGCTGGCATGGTCAAACTCTTGGAAGTCATGCATGAATGTGGGGTGCACTACATCGTCTTTTCTTCAACTGCTGCCACTTACGGGATTCCAGAAGAAATTCCAATACTTGAAACCACTCCACAAAAACCGATTAATCCCTATGGGGAAAGCAAGCTCATGATGGAAACCATTATGCGCTGGGCCGATCAAGCATACGGCATCAAGTATGTGCCCCTTCGTTACTTTAATGTAGCGGGTGCTAAACCTGACGGCTCGATTGGCGAAGACCACGGACCAGAGACCCATCTCTTGCCAATCGTCTTGCAAGTAGCCCAAGGCAAACGCGAGAAGATCGCAATTTTTGGAGATGACTACAATACACCAGATGGCACCAATGTTCGGGACTATGTCCATCCATTTGACTTGGCAGATGCCCATCTTTTAGCCGTGGAGTACCTCCGAAATGGCAACCCATCGACTGCCTTTAATCTGGGCTCATCGACCGGATTCTCCAATCTTCAGATTGTTGAAGCAGCTCGCAAGGTGACAGGACATCCGATCCCACTTGAGCTGGCCGATCGCAGACCAGGAGATCCAGATACCCTGATCGCATCCTCTGAGAAGGCGCGTGCAATTCTCGGCTGGCAACCAAAATTTGACAATATCGAAACCATCATCCAAACAGCCTGGGCTTGGCATTCCAGCCACCCAGATGGCTACAATGATCGATAAGGAGGGACTGCGAACATCATTTTTGAGGCTTTTCTAATAACATCTAAAACGACAGTTGATCTTGCTAAATGACTCATTTCAGAAATCAGTCATTTCCTTAACCATCATAAAATAGTGAGGGATTCAAAATGAATAAAACCACAAAATTGTTAGCCGTCTTCTTGACAGCGGGTCTTCTTTTAGCTGGTTGCGGACAAAAAGAGAGTACGAAATCTACTAGTCCATCGTCCACTAAAGCGACCAGTAAAGCAACAAGCAAATCATCTGCTAAAGAAAAGAAAAAAGAGTCATCAACTGATGAAAGCAAAAAAGAAGATGCTCTAGCAGGTGCACAAAAAACCGTTCTTGAAACGAGTGATGAAGCAGGTAAGACCACTGTAACCTTGTATTACAAGGGAGATACCTTGTTAGTACAAGAAAAAGTTGATGATTACGATGTCTCAAAAGTACCTGGTGAGAACCCTCTTGAAACCATGAAAGAAGCCGTTGCTAAGAGCCAAGAAAAATTCAAAGATCTGATGGGCCATGGATTTGAACTGACATCAGAATACAAAGACGGAATCTTTTATATTCGCAATACTATTGATTACACAAAAATCGATTTTAATAAATTAAAAGAAATCGTCCCAGGCTTTAATCCCCTAGATGACAAAACAGTTAGTTATTCAGTAACGAAAGACAGTCTTATCAAGGGCGGAATGGTAGAAAAATAAACAAAATGGAGAGCAGCTCAGTTTGCTGCTCTCTTTTTTTTAGTAAGAATTTATGGCCATATTTTGGTAGAATAGAAATTAAGGAAAAGTAAGATTAAAGAATGATTAGCAATTGTATGAAGAAAATCTTTAAACTACTTTCTAATCATTTATTTTAAATAGTAAGGTGGTTGTAAATGACTAAAGCGCTATATATTCAAATAATATTCACCTTCACAGCTTTTTTTGGCTTCCTCCTTTTAATATATTTTTTATTCTATAAAAGGGAGAAGAATATCCAGAAATATTCAACTATGCAAGTTATTGGAGAAGTGGTTAAACATAGTTATTTAAATGGTTCGGATTTAGCTGCCTTACCAGTTGTTGAATATGTGGTAGAAGGAAAAATATATCAAAAACGTTTCTCTTATTCAACTTTTGAAACAACAACTTCGAAAAAAGCGAAAGCTGACGTATTTGATACAAAATTTATCAGAAGTCCCTATCATGTATTAGATTTAAAAAATATTTTTCCAATTGGTTCTAAAATGACGGTATGGTGCAATCCCCAAAAACCTAAACAAGGCTTCGTTGAAAGGTATTCAGGTCATGACAGAATCTTACGATTACATATCATTATTTTTGGTACTCTCTATATATTATTGATTGTGATAGTTACTTTTTTCTATGTCATGTAACGGAATAAGAGAATGCAGTTTACTTCCAATTTGATAGAAAAGTAATAGAAAACTCTTGTTTTATTTCAACTGAAGAACTGTATAAATTAGCGATTGAGTAGAGAAAGTAGTGGGACAGATAGTTTTCTGGTAATTATCAAAGAATTCGATGTCAATAAAAAACTACCATTCCGAGAAAGAGATAGTGAGAGGTATGAAATCGTGAAAAATAGAATTCATTACATTACAAAACTTGAATTGAAAGATCGATTGCCTTTCAGTGGCTTTGTAGCAATTTTTGATGGGAAGCAGATCCAAAACAAAGAAGAGCTATTTCATTTTCTTGAAAAAATTGTCGGCCTTCCCGATGTGAATAATTGGTCGTCTATTACAGATTGGCTGACAGACTTATCATGGATAAAAGCTGAAGAATACAACTTTATTCTTGAAAATTATGATAGTTTCTTAAAAGATGACTTATCTTCTAAAGACTTATTTTTAGAAATTTTGGAAGAAGATATTCTTCCTTGGTGGGAAAGTGATGTTGAAAAGCATGCTGTTGGCGGTAAGGTCAAGAGTTTTCAAGTTTACATAGTAGAAAATTAAAAATAGGACAAAGTTTTAAGGAGTTACCTTAAGGTAACCTCTTATTTTGGATATAATCAGTACTACAATAAACCCTATACAACTGGAATTCTGTCAATATCTTGGACACATTTTGGGAGGAAAATTTGAAGGCTAGCGCCCTTCGGTTGCTGGGCCCCTCTCTCTAAGGGAGGTTGGAAGTTGTTTTTCCGGTTTCTTTTGAAATTTCCCTAAAAACTTTTGTAGAATTTGTCCTTCTGCTATGTAGCCTTGGGAGATGGACAAATCTGACAATTTTAGAAAAAATATTTTTCCTTCCATCCATAAGCGAAGAAATGAGTATAATCGAACCCCTAAACATATAAAAATCTCCCAAAACTACATGAGGTGGCCTTAGGAGATAGTAAAAACTATGATTATATGTTATAATAACGCTATATTGTTGAAATATTTACGCAAGGAGATGCATAATGAGATTTCCAGATGAAATTAAAAGAATTAGACAACGATGCTTTATGACACAGCAAGACTTTGCTAAAGAAATTAAAGTGGCATTTTCTACTGTGAATAGATGGGAAGGTGGCAAAGCAAAGCCTAACCTTAATGCTATGAAAAATATAAAAGAGTTCTGCCTAGAACATGATGTTGATTATTCAGATGTAGAAGAGGCATGGCTTGATTTTGAAGTAAGGAGTAAATCAAAATGATAAAAGACATTATTAGTGCTAATGAGAGGGTTACCCTTAATGGCAAAGAAATGAGCGTGTTGCGTGAGAATTTCCCAGCTTGCTTTCGTGCAGATGGCTCATTTGATATAACAAGATTTTCAGAATTTTTGAAAGATAAAATTGACATTTCTCACGAGGGATATGAGCTTAAATTCCTCGGTAAGAACTATGCAAAAATGCTGGCATCGCTTGATACAGAAACTGTAATTGTTCCAGATGAGGCTCACAACAGTCTTCCTGAAAATATCAACAGTGAAAATGTATATATCAGTGGTGATAACCTTGATGGACTAAAACATCTACTTAAATCATATGCTGGACAAGTAAAGTGCATTTATATCGACCCGCCTTATAACACGGGTTCCGATGGATTTGTATACAACGACAAGTTCAACTTTACTGCTGAAGATTTAATTGAAAAACTTAGTATTGACGAAGAACAAGCACAGCGTATTCTCGATTTGACAAACAGGGGCAGTGCGTCACATTCAGCGTGGTTGATGTTTATGTATCCTCGTTTGCAGTTGGCAAAAGGACTATTATCAAAAGATGGTGTTATTTTCATATCAATAGATGATAATGAACAAGGTAATTTAAAACTGGTTTGTGATGATATATTTGGCGAACAGAACTTTGCAGGGCAAATTGCCGTTGTCAACAATTTAAAAGGACGCAATGATAGAGCAAATATTGCAACTACACACGAATATTTATTGATGTATGTTAGTGAAAATTTTGTGTCTGGTGGTTTGCCGTTAACAGATGAACAAAAAAAACAATACAAATATACTGATGAAAATGGTAATTTGTATGCATTGAGAGATTTACGCAAGCGTGGACGTCCTGATAGACGTGAAGACAGACCTAATATGTACTTCCCTATATATTTCAATCCGGAAACTGGGGATATATCTATGAATGCCTTAAATGGTTATGAAAAAATTATTCCGTTACGCGGAGACGGTAGCGATGGACGTTGGAGATGGGGAAAAGACCATGTTGCTAATTCGCTTAATATTCTGCATCCAGATAAAAACAATAAAGGAAGATGGGGAATAAAGCACAGAGTGTATTTGAATCCGGCATTAAACCCTGTTGTACTTGATGATGAATTTGATGAATTTGATGAAGGTGAAGAAAGAACTTCAAAAGCCAAGTCATTTTGGCAGGGTGGCGAATTATCAACAGATGTAGCAAGAAGAACTCTAAAAGCAATTTTACCAGATGTTGAATTTGATTATCCTAAATCGGTAGAACTTATAAAAAGAGTATTGCACATGGGTATTTCTGGACAAACGACAGGAATTGTGTGTGATTTTTTCAGTGGTTCGGCTACAACAATGCAAGCTGTTTATGAATTGAACCAAGACAGGAACAGTAATATTTCTTGCATTTTGATACAATTACCAGAAAATCTTGATGATAAATTGAAGACTGCTTCTGGAGAAACATTGAGAAATATAAAAAAAAATACTGCTTTTTTAGATTCTGCCCACAGAACTCATACTATTGACTATCTTGGTTTAGAACGAATCATACGAGCAGCAAATAAGATGCGTGAAGAATGCCCTGATACTACCGCTGACCTTGGGTTTAAGCATTATACCTTACATGAAGTAAGCCAAACAACATTAGATAAAATCGAAAAATTCGATAACAGCGGATTTATCACTGATACAACTGTATATGATGAGTTCGGCACTGCAACTGTGCTTACAACTTGGTTAGTGCATGATAATTATGGATTTGTAAATAAGTGTGAGATGGTTGACCTTGCAGGATACACAGCATATTGGTGCGAGAACCACTTATACCTTATCAATCCGGGACTAACGGAAGAAGCAATAAAAGCCCTTGTAGAGAAGTACAATACAGAAGGAGCATTTAACCCTCAAAATATAGTTCTCTTCGGTTACAGCTTCAACTATGTTGAAATGGAAAACTTAAAGACAAATGTAAAGATTCTCCGTGATTCTGAAAAGAATTTGAAAATCAACCTGGATATCAGATATTAAGGAGGTGCAGATTTTTGGAACTAATACTAGAAAGAGAATTAGACCATCAGCAAAAAGCTGTTGATGCCATAATTTCTGCCCTTGATGGAATCACAATGATAAAACCGCACCTTGCCTACGAAAACCCAACATTTGATAGAAAAGAACTTCGTCTGGTTCACAATTTGATGGAAGTTCAAAAAAATATTCGTGCTGACTATCGAGGATGCAAAGATGATGGAGATTACCTGAACCTTGATATTAAGATGGAAACAGGTACAGGAAAAACCTATGTATATACACAAACAATTTATGAGATGCATAAAAAGTTTGGTTTTAATAAGTTTATTATTGCCGTACCTTCTCTTCCAATTAAGGCAGGTACATCGCAGTTTATTGATGATACCTATGTAAAACATCACTTTTCTGATGCGTGTGGCTATAACTGTGACATCGAATTAAGCGTATTGGAAAGTCCAAAGAAAAAGAAAAAAGGCTTTTTAGCTATGCCTCCTGCTGTACGTGATTTTGTAACAGGCTCATGCCAGAACTCAAACAAGATATATGTATTACTTGTTAATATGCAGTTGCTGACAAATGGTAACATGCTTACTCGATCAGACTACGATTATTTAGTTGAGGGATTTTATAGACCTTTTGATGCATTGAAAGCAACAAAGCCTGTTGTAATTATTGATGAACCACATAGATTTTCTCGTGACCAGAAAGCATATAAAGCAATTGTTGAAGAATTATGTCCACAGATTATTATTCGTTATGGAGCAACCTTCCCGGATACAACTGTTGGCAAAGGAAGAAATAAGGTAACTTTTAAGGACTTTAATAACCTTGTATATGAACTTAATGCTTGTGATTCCTTCAATCTAAATTTGATTAAAGGCATTGCGAAGGAACATTTTGAACCCTTATCAAAAAAGGAAGAAAAGGTTAAATTGTTGTCCGTAGAATCAAAAACTTCTGCTACGTTCCAATTTAAAAAACGTGGAGAGGAAACAAAGACTTATACACTGACACCGGGAGATTCGCTTTCTGTAATAGATTCATCTTTCGAGGGACTTACGATCAGTGCTATTGGAAAAAACTTTATTGAATTGGTAAACGGACAAGTGAAATACCAGGGTGAAGAATTCAACACTGACATTTATTCTTCATCTTACCAAGAGCAAATGCTGAAGTTGGCAATTCAGAGACATTTTGAAACAGAGCGTCAGAATTTCTCCGGTAGAAAGTTCAAAATTAAAACTCTTGCTTTGTTCTTCATTGATGATATAACTTCTTACCGTGATTCAGAAGACGGCAAAGAAGCTTATTTGAAAGTGATGTTTGAAAGATTATTGCTTGAGAAAATTGAAGAATTGTTACAAACACTTCCAGATAGCGAACGGGAATACAAACAATACCTTAAAGCAAGCAAAGTCGATATTTCTGCTTGTCATGCTGGGTATTTTGCACAGGATAATAGTGACTCAGATGAAGCTATTGCAAATGAAGTTGCTGATATCCTTCATAATAAGAAAGGTCTTATTTCTCTCCGTAAAGAAGATGGCTCATTCAACACAAGAAGATTCCTGTTCTCTAAATGGACTTTGAAAGAAGGATGGGACAATCCTAATGTATTCACAATTGCAAAATTACGTTCTAGCGGAAGTGATAATAGCAAACTGCAAGAAGTCGGTCGTGGACTTCGTCTTCCTGTCGATGAAAATGGTAACCGTATCTCTAACGAGGAGTTTAAGCTTAATTATATTGTTGACTTTACTGAAGCTGATTTTGCTGAAAGACTTGTTGATGAAATTAATGGTGAATTACCAGAAACGCTTACTCTATCTCAAGATGCATTGGATAAGGTTGCTAAAGAACGTGACGTTGACCCAGATGATTTGTTCATAGAATTGATGAGTAAAAAATACATTAATCGTAACTATGAGATTCGTATCGAAAACAGAGATGCTTTTTATGCTGATTATCCAGAATTCGCTATGGGTGTAGGTAGCAACAAGGTTACTGATGTCAACAAGAATAAGAAAGAACTAATTCATGTAAGAAAAGCTGTATACTCTGAATTAAAAGAGTTATGGGAACGCATTAACCAGAAATACTATTTATTCTATGATGTAGATTTAACAGATGAAATTCCACAGGCATTACATGACATTTTAAGAAAAGTTGGTACCTTCGGGAACGTAACATTGTATAGCCATAGGGATCAAGTGGCTACAGAAGGAAATGCGATGGTTGTTAGGGAGGATACAGGTGTATCGTATTTGATAAAACGCCCTATTCCTTATAATGAGTTTTTGAAAAGAATCAGCCAACAGACTAGCATTCCTATTACTGAAATTCACAAAGCTATGTGTGAACTTTCTAAGGAGAAGTACATTCCTGAAGAATACATAAACGAGTATTCTGTAGCAAATATTGTATCTGCTTTTACAGATTGGCGTATTGAGAAAATGCAAACTCGTTTTAAGTATAAACGTTCTGCCCAGCCTGTTACTGAAACAGCATTGACCTACAAAGACGGAACACCTAGAGATGTTATTAAACAAGGAAATGTGGGTACGAAATTTGCTGAAGGCACACCTTCTGACAAATATCTTTATGATAAAATTGTATTTGATTCACCTCTTGAGAAGGCAAATATAATGACAGACATTGATGAGGTTGTGGTTTACGGAAAAATACCAAAATCAAGTGTTGCAATTCCTACAATAGTTGGCGAAAACTATAGCCCAGACTTTATGTATGTTGTAAAGCATAAAGACGGAACTAAGGAATTAAATATTGTAGTAGAAACGAAACTGGTAGAAAACAAATCCACACTTCGTGGAATTGAAGATGCTAAAATAAAATGTGCTGAGGCTTTCTTTAAACAGCTCACTATTGATGGATATACTGTTTCATTCCATACACAGTTAAGCAATAAGAAAGTCAAGCAAATTATCGAAGATGTAATTACGGGATAAAGGAGAGATACAAGGTATGTTTGGAATTACATATGATACGTGGAAGCAGACATGCCAAATGTATTTTAAGTTAAGTGAAGGTAGTAAAAAGTCCTATTTGCAGTGGTTTCCTTTTTCGAAAATCACTGCAGATGAGGAAGAATATATTGCTAGTGAAGAGTTCTTTGAAAAATACATAAGAAAAGCTGCATTTGTATTGTTTCCGGAAGCAATGCATCAATCCGAAAACTTTCTTCAAAAGGGAGATGGGAGCTCTAGAGATTCAAGTCTCTTATCTCCAGTTTTGTATTTAGTATTACAAGCTATAGGCAAAGAAATATCTAATCATTATCAGACTGTAAGAAATATGAATATTGATACTTTTTATGCAGGAAACTATGACTATATGCGTGCGAAGTATAAGCAGGATTATGACGAGTTTTACAAGCTGATAAATGCCCACATTTCAGACTGCCAGTATTTTATTAAAACTGATATTACTAACTTCTTCCCGAATATAAACCTCGATATTCTTATTGATCAAATTGACAAAAGAAGTAATTTAGCAGATGTTTGCTTCACTCCTACTCAATTGAAAATGATAAAAGAATTGTTGTTATGTTGCGGAGATGGGAAATTCCCAACAATAGAAAACAGCACTGCGTCTTCATATTTAGCAACAATTGTGTATATGGACGAAATAGATAATCGAATATACCAGTTTATTAAAGAGAAAATAGATTGTATCAGTGATTTCAAAATCATTCGATATGTTGATGATATGTATATTTTGGTAAGTTCTTCCCATGATATTGTTATGTTATATGATGCATACAATCAGATTAGAAACGAGTATTCTTCAATTTTAAAAGAGTACGGATTGTCTCTTAACGCAAAGAAGTGTTGTCTGAAAGCTGCAATAGAAATCAATGATGAACTTAAAAAATCATTATATGATGAATATTTCAATGGTATCCAGCATGATATTGAGGAGTTGTTTGAGGGTAAGTTCCAAGAGTTCCTAGATTCTCTTTTATTAGCACTTAAAACTGATTACATTGATGTTGAACGCTACAATTTGATGATTGAACAGTACTTTAGCAGTGATGATATTGAATTTACACCAACAGAAGTTTATAACCATTATATTTACGAATGCGAGGAAGTAATTCAAGACAGCAAAGTAATATCCACAATATGTAAATTAATTAACACAGATGTTTCTTTCATTAGTATAGATCCAAAACGTTTATCTATAATGATAATGAAGACTCAAAATTCGTCTGCTATAAAAGCATTGCTTAATCAGTTGTTCCAACGTAATCGAAAAGGACTCTGGAATTCATATGACACTACAATTGCTATATCATATTTAATTCAAAGTGAATTCCGACATATTGATTTGCTCGATGCTCTAAATGAGAATAGCACAAATCTTAAGAATTATTACTATTACTGTTGTAAAAATAGCTTTTTATCCACACTTCGTAATAAGAGGATTAATGATTATCTACACATTATTGATAAGGACTGGAAAGCATACTTCCTATATTTCATGTATTGGGTGGAGAAAAAAAGACATAATACACTGGCGGAGTATGCATTTTATAAAAACTACTTTGACCGTTTTACAGCTGATTTAGCATTCTACTATAATTATGAATCTACTTGTAAGAAACCAAACTATAAAGGTTTTTACAAAGAGCAGACATTTAAGACTTTTTATAAAGAGATTGTTGGTGCCGAAGAAATAATCAAGCGTGCGCATGAGTTAAGAAACGCAAATCCAATGTCTCATTCATCAGCAGGATTAATTGATAAATCAACTACATCGAATGATATAAAAAGATGTATTGAAGATTTGAATTCGCTCATTGATAATTATAGAACGATACATTGCTGATAATCTTGCATACCGATTCGGTACTTGAGGTAACAAAGCAAAAAGAAAACGACCACACAGGAGCATTTCTACTCTTGCATGGTCTTTTTTTCTTTTGACCGCTTAAAGGTTGTCAGTTAAACTTGATTTCCATAAATCCCTAACTGAACGATCCTTTAGGTGATTTTTTTATCATTGAGGTTCATACTTTTTACCCTCACATTTATAAAGAATTAGAGGCAGTTGTTACAGGTCAAAAAGAAGTTTCAGACTTTGGCGGTAATATGCTCAATATTGATATAGGTAAAGAAGAAACCGAAGTATACTATCAAATGGATGATGAAAGTCTTGGAGAACCTTGCTTTATCTCAACTGATGAACTATATAAATTAGTTATTGAGTGGAAAGAAATGGAAGAAAGAATGAAAAGAGGGGAAGAAATTTTTCCAGTGACTTTAGAGGATTAATGTTGAAAACCCTCACCCTATAACCCCTCCTCAAGCCATTCCATTTAACACCCTAAGTTTGGTATGAATGTTATCCAGATGGTTACAATGATAGAGAATAAGGAACTCAAGTCAGTTGGCTTGAGTTTTTTTGTGTGGGCGAATGTGTGGGGAATACCACTAACTAGGCTTTTTTATAGCTGTGAAAGATTTTATAATATGAAAAAATTTAAAGGAGAAATGAATGGGAGATAAATACACCGTAAAAAGTAATCTTTCGGTGGCTGCTAAGCATGCTACTGCAATAGGATCTGCCAATAATCATTCAGCTATTACAGTTCAAAGAGATGAACAAACGACAGTTGCTGGTAATAATAGTGCCAAAAATGGTATTAGTCAATTTGAGAATCTTCAGACTCAACTATCGAATCATATTGTGAATATGATTCAAAATATCCATAGCTTAGCCGACCAATTTGAAGATAAGGATGCCATGATTCGTCAAAATTTAAATATTTTGAATACCATTCAGTCTAAGCCATCATTCTCAAATGAGGCGAAATCAAAATACTTAGATGTGTTAGAAGATTAGATATGAGTGCAGAAGAGACATGGAATAAACTCCATGAGAAAGAACGACAACTTTCAGATAAGGAGTGGGACCTATATCAGCGGATAGAAAAATTAGATTCGAAAAAAATGGAAGTAATGGATCAGCTGTTGAATGATTCTCATTGGTTAAATGATCTAGATTTTCTTTTCGAAGGTAGCAGATATCAAAGTCAAATGATGGATGACCAGTTAGAATTCCAGCATCAAGTGAGAATAATGGAATACAGCCTGGATGAAGAATTAGAAAAACTTCGGAAAGAACATAAATCTATTGAAATGAAGTTAGATTCAATTCACCAAGAAAAAAGACGATTAGTGACGGAGGAAATCACATGAGTATAGATATGTATCTAGAATCCGCCAGAAGTCAGGCAACTAGTTTATCTAGTATATCCACCCAGTGCGTGCAACAGAATATGGAATTGATTAAAGTTCTTGAAAATTTTGTCGCTGAAGAAAAGTTAAAAGGGCATGCTTACGACTCAGCAAAGGCGCATATTACAAGTATTGTTATTCCTTTAATTCAAGGAATCGTCTTATACCAAGAATCTCTGGCGGAGGAGTGTCAAAAATTTGTCAGTCAGTATACCTCTGACGTAGATAGTAAAAGTTGGCGTCAAGTGGATCTAGAAGAAAAAATTAGAGAAGCAGATCAAAAGATTTCCAGTCTACGACAGTTAATGGAAACAAAATCGGATAATAAGATTTCAGCTTTTCTAAATCTTTCGGTATCCATAGCCGTATTAGAAGGAGCAAAACAAAAATTACAGAAAATATTAATTAGCCTGCTTACTTTTAATGCAGTATCTCCAACTATCTTTTTAAATTCAGAGCGGTATTTATTGGCCGTTCAAAATGGTTTTGCCCAAGCTGCACAATCATGGGATGCTGCTAGTGGAACCTACTTACCTCCAAGTAGTGGAGTGGATCTATCGTGGAAGCAAACAGTCTCTTTAGGGTGGAAAAAACGTCAAGCAATCCTAAACAAAGTGAAGAATCCTAAGGTTGAAACATTGGAAGACAAACTTTCAAAAATGTCACGTGCAGAACTGGAGGAAGAGTATGGAGATGTGATTCAAGCCTATATAAGATTTACGAATATGGGGCAAGGTGATGCGATCCTTGCCAAATGGGATATGAACGATCTCAAATTGTTATGGAAACGGTATAATGAAGTGAAGGATGATCACTTAGGATTATTACCTTCAGAATTAGCCAAGGTGGACCCGAAATTTAAGAAACGTATCGATGCAATGGATCAAGAAGCGTTAGAAGAGGCCTACCCAGAACTTAAAACATTGATCTCCATGGCTCATGTGAATCCCTATGCACAACTATTTAAATCTGAAACAGAACGCGCTAATTATGATTACCTACTAGATCGCTATTTCCTTTTAGATAGTCAAAAAATGCTTAGTTGGCGAGATCCCACCTTTCAAACTAAATATGATTATTATATAATTGAAGAAGGAATTAATCCTTTTACAGGCAAACCAGCTACACAGGAAGAAATCAATCGTGCAAAAAATATTAAGAAGGTGAGAGGTTTTACTGATACCCTCCAACTAGCAAGTACCTTATATACCGCTTATGTTGGATATAATCAGTACTACAATAAACCCTATACAACTTTCTCGGATGTATATAGTAAGGTAAAAGGGAAGATTCCTGTCTTTAATAGGAAACCAGTAATTCCTGTTTTTTCAAATCGATATTCAAAAATAGATTTTACTCAAACTGACTTTGATGTTGAGTTAATACGAGGTAGATTGGAAACTGATCCAGATACGGCTTTTTTCTGGTCAGGACGAACAGATGGCATTGGAGGAATGGATGTTGCGAAAAAAATAGCAAAAAATAAAGGAGGAGTTACATTAGAATCTACGATTGATGATACGAACATTGTAATGCCTGAATGGGATTTTAATACTCCTTCAAGTGTAACAGCTTGGGAGGAAGCTTCGAATGTTTACGCAGAGCAAGTATCTGGTGAAATAAGAGCTGTAGTTGGTAGCGAACTACGACCAGGAAATATTTGGGAAAACATCGAACTACCAAAATTGAAGGCCAATCCAAATGTTACTAAGGTTACAACAATAGATCCTAAAACAGGGGTAGAAAAAATTATATTCGAGAGGTAGAAATGAAAATTACAGGAACAAGATCAACAATTACTTTTGATTTAGAGAATGGTTTCCTCATAAAAGCACAAGGAGAATTGCTGATCAATAAAAAATTTGTTGTTTATAAAGATAGTATGACACAATGGGAGCCTCCTCATGAGAATCTTCCGATAACTCAAAGAGAAATAGAAAATATTATTAATACAGCTAAAAAAATGGAGAGCAATCAAACTATTCAATTAGACTTTGTATAATTATATTGTATTCTGAGAGAAATAAATCTCTATACAAGTGGTCAGGTTGTCTATCATGGGACCAAACTCCTAGGTGGAAGTGAAGAAGATGCTCAAACTGCAAACTTTATCGGGAACATCGTAGGAGGTTATGTGGCCTCCTCAGCAACCAGCAAGTTTAGTTTGAATCAACCTATTTTTTCAAATCGATATTCAAAAATAGATTTTACTCAAAACAGAAGACCATTATAAAACATTTTAAAAAAATAGAATAGAGGTTTGAAATCCTGAAAAATAGAATTCATTACATTACGAAACTTGAAATGCAAGATCGATTGCCTTTCAGTGGCTTTGTAGCAAATTTTGATGGGAAGCAGATCCAAAACAAAGAAGAACTATTTCGTTTTCTTGAAAAAAATGTCGGACTTCCTGATGCCAATAATTGGTCATCTATTACAGATTGGCTGACAGACTTATCATGGATAAAAGCTGAAGAATACAACTTTATTCTTGAAAATTATGATAGCTTCTTAAAAGATGACTTATCATCTAAAGACTTATTTTTAGAAATTTTGGAAGAAGATATTCTTCCTTGGTGGGAATGCGATGTTGAAAAGCATGTTGTTGGCAGTAAGGTCAAGAGTTTTCAAGTTTACATAGTAGAAAATTAAAAATAGGACAAAGTTTTAAGGAGCTACCTTAAGGTAACCACTTATGTTGGATATAATCAGTACTACAATAAACCCTATACAACGTTCTTGGATGTATATAGTAAGGTAAAAGGGAAAATTCCTGTCTTCAATAGGAAACCAGTAATTCCTGAGGTGAACCTTAAGGTAGATATCAATGGTAAAACTATAACAGAAACCACAAAACCTTATGATCGCGAACATATTTTACGAAATATAGAAGAAAGCAGGCTTGCGAGGGAGAGTTCAGGGTTTAAAGACTTTTCAACCACGAGGCTTCAGCCGGTAGCCAAGCCTCAGCCTGCACCTAAGAATTTAGATGTTGAGGGACCAGTAGTAAATAATATTCAATCTAAATATCCCGATTTGCAAACTTATGAATATAATTCATATACAAATCCTGGTCCACTAAATGATTTAAGAGGTCAGCCTAATGTTAATTTTTATGGGGGACGGTATGATGTTGAAGTTTTGAAGTCTCCTAAAATATTATATCGAGCTGGCGACCAAAGCAATCCGCTAGGGCAATGGTTTACAGAATCAGCCCCACATTCTGAGATAGAAGTTAGAATAAATACGGCAGTAAAACCAATTTGGACAGATCGTTCAGGAAACTACACTGGTAGCTCTCCTTTAAATACAGTTTACGAAATAAAAATACCAGCTGGCACAACAATATACAGAGGACCTGTTGCGAGTCAAGGAGGCATCTATCAAGGTGGTTTGGAATATGAACAAATTTTTATTGAAACTCCGTGGAAAATAGAAGGTGTAGAGGTTATTAGCTCAAAACCATTAAATTAGTGAGGAAAGAAATGAAACGAAAAGAATTATTAGATAATATCAAATTAATATTACCACTATTAAATCAATACAATGATGGGACAATTCATGTACAAATTTCATTTTTACAAGGATTAGAATGTGCATTGGAAAATGGTGACTCACTCCCTACAATAAGAGAAATTAAAGATATCCTTTATCCTCCAAGAGGAGGTCTATCAGACTTTTCTGTTTGGAAGAATGATTATTTGGAACGACTAAAAATTAATGAAGAAATTGAAGCCTACAATAATAGATTATGGGAGCTTTTAAATCAAATAGAAAACTTGGAATCATAGTAAATGCATCAAATTTTAAAATTAGAAGCATTTCATCAATCTCATACAAGAATTCCAAGCGGAAATGAAGATTCTGCTTTTGATGGTTTTTGGAAACCAGGAGGACAGACCTTCCCAGGAAATATGCCAGAAGCAATTCCCATTAGAACTATTTCAATTATTAAAGTCTGGGGAAAAAACACTTAAAGAAATTCATTTCAAGCTAAAAAAAGACTGTTGGCCACCGAACGTGACACAAGAAGAAGCTAATAAAAATTTCTTTAGGCAATTTCCAGAAGCTTTAAGAGGAAATCCTAAAGCACAAGGCTTATTCACAAAGTCTGAACTGGAAGAAATATTACCCGAAGGGGCTGAAATTCTAGCGAGCAAAGATTAAAATAACTCTTTATATCTATGTTGGAGTTGAAACAAATAATGAATTTTAGAACAAAAATTTTAGAAGCTATTAAAGTGGGGGAAGTTGAAGATATTTTACGTGGAAAGCAAAAGTATCGAATTGAACCTCCAACTTTTGTTCCAGATGTTTTCCCTACAGATATTAATCAGGTACTGTTTGAATATTTATATAAACAAAGTGATATTAAAAATATCCGATCATCATTAGAGAATGCTTTAATTAAATTGACAAAGAGTTCTGCTACAGATTTGTACATTTCAATATTATTTTTCGACTCAATACTATTTATGGAAGATAAAAGTATTGCTACCTTTAAAATTGATACTTCAAAATTAGTAGCTGAAATAGCATCTGGAATACAAAAATTTCGGGAAGAGTTAACGGAAAAAATTACTTTTGATAATGGATTAACAAAAAAAGAACCTATGAATGTAGTTATTCGTTTCAATCAGCGTTATAAAAATAAATATAATTTTTCAATTCTTGATAATTAAAAAGGAATTTTAGTCAAATAGTACGAATGCGAATTTATTTCCAAATATCTACGTAATAAACAATAAATAAGATTGTTGAAGGAAATGAGTAATGGGGAGTTTTGAAAAGTAAAAATTTGAATCTATAGCTAACGATTACTAATTTAGATAAAGGTGCTTATAAATGAAACGAAACTATATTGTAAAAGTAAATAACAATAGTCAGAAATTTTTGCTAGTAGAATTCGATAGCTCTAGTTGTCAATCTCTGTCAAACTTTTTAAATTCTGAGGTTCATAATTTTTATCCTCATATTTATAAAGAATTAGAGGCAGTTGTTACTGGGCAAAAAGAAGCGTCTTATTTTGATGGTAATTTGTTGGGGATCGAAATTGGAAAAGAAATAACAGAAGTTTACTTTCAATTTGAGGAAGAAATATTAGGTGAACCATATTTTATTTCAACTGATGAGCTATATAAATTAGTGATTGAGTGGAAAGAAATGGAAGATAAAATGTACAGGGGGGAAGATATTTTTCCAGTGACCATAGAGGATTAATGTTGAATAGTCCACCCTGTAACCTATCCTCTAGCTATTCCACCTATTTCATGCTAGAATAAAGAAAAACACATTTGGAGGTATTATGAATCAGACAGTGACTTATTTGCAGGAATTGACAGCCATTCCTTCACCGACCGGTTTTACACGTGAGATCGCAGACTATTTGGTCAAAACCATTGAAGACTTTGGGTACGAAGTAACTCGAACTGCTAAGGGTGGCGTGAATGTGACCGTTCCTGGTGTGATCACAGACAAGCAACGCTATGTCACAGCCCATGTGGATACCTTGGGAGCTATTGTCCGCGCTGTGAAAGCAGATGGCCGCCTCAAGTTGGACCGTATCGGTGGTTTCCCTTGGAATATGATTGAAGGGGAAAATTGTACAGTCCATGTAGCCAATACAGGAAAGACCCATTCGGGGACAATTTTGGTCCACCAGACTTCTTGCCATGTCTACAAGGATGCGGGAACTGTCGAGCGGACCCAGGACAATATGGAAGTCCGTTTGGATGAAAAAGTGACCAATGAGAAAGAAACCCGTGCCCTTGGTATTGAAGTGGGGGACTTTGTCAGCTTTGACCCCCGGACTATTGTGACAGATACTGGCTTTATTAAATCTCGTCACTTAGATGACAAGGTGAGTGCGGCGATTCTCTTGAATCTTCTGCGCGTGTACAAGGAAGAGCAGATCCAATTGCCAGTAACGACCACCTTTGCCTTTTCAGTCTTTGAAGAAGTGGGGCATGGGGCTAATTCTAGTATTCCAGCTGAAGTAGTCGAATACTTGGCAGTGGACATGGGAGCTATGGGAGATGACCAAGCGACGGATGAATACACGGTATCCATCTGTGTCAAAGACGCTTCTGGACCGTATCACTACGAATTCCGTCAGCATTTGGTAGCCTTGGCAAAAGCCCAAGAAATCCCTTGTAAGTTGGATATCTATCCTTTCTATGGATCAGATGCCTCTGCAGCTATGAGCGCAGGAGCAGAAGTCAAACACGCTCTTCTCGGGGCAGGAATCGAATCTAGCCACTCATATGAGCGGACCCACTTGGATTCTGTAGTCGCAACAGAGCGCATGGTCGATGCCTACCTCAAGAGCGACTTAGTAGATTAAAAATTGGAACTACTCTCCGGAGTAGTTTTTTATAAACTAAAATTTTCTGAAAATTCCTTTTCTTCTGAAAATCTTTGTGGTATAATCTTAAAATAAACTTAAAATTTCTTAAGGAGTTTTACATGAAAAAAAGAAATGTTATTGCACTTGCGGGAGTTGCCCTCCTTTCAGCAGGTATCCTAGCAGCTTGTTCGGGTGGTTCTAAATCATCTAGCTCAAGCAACGGTCAAAAATTCTCATATGTTTATGAGACTGAGCCAGAAAACCTAAACTATATCACATCTGGTAAAGCAGCAACCCACGATATCACTGGAAACTTGATTGATGGTTTGTTTGAAAATGATAAATACGGGAACTTGATTCCATCTCTTGCAAAAGATTGGACAGTTTCGCAAGATGGCTTGACTTATACTTATAAACTTCGTGACGATGCTAAATGGTATGATTCAGAAGGCGAAGAGTATGCGGATGTAACAGCTAAAGATTTCGTCACAGGGATTAAATATGCGGCTGATAACAAATCAGAAATGCTCTACATCATCCAAGATTCTATCAAAGGCTTGAATGACTACGTCAGTGGTAAAAATAAAGATTTCTCAGCTGTAGGAGTAAAAGCAGTTGATGATCATACCCTTCAAATCACTTTGAACCAACCAGAATCTTACTGGAACTCTAAATTGACTCTTGGGATCACTTTCCCTGTCAACGAAAAATTCGTGAAATCAAAAGGGGATAAATTCGCTCAAGCAAGTGATACTAGCTCCCTTCTTTACAATGGTCCTTACATCTTGAAGAGCTTTACTTCAAAATCTTCTATCGAAATGACCAAGAATGAAAACTACTGGGATAAAGACAAGGTCTACATCTCAGATGTGAAATTGGAATTCTACGATGGACAAGACCAAAGTAAATTGGCTAAATCATTCGGTGAAAATGCTCTTAGCTTGGCCAAACTCTTCCCAACTGGATCTGGTTACTCAGAGCAAGCCAAAGAATTCAAAGACGAAATCACCTACACTCCTCAAGATGCTGCTTCTTATGTTATTGGTACCAACATCGACCGTCAATCTTACAAACACACAGCTAAGAAGACCGATGAAGAAAAACAATCTACTAAGAAAGCTCTCTTGAACAAGGACTTCCGTCAAGCGATCAGCTTTGCCTTCAACCGTGAAGCGTATGCTGCTCAATTGAACGGAAAAGACGGAGCAAGCAAGATCATCCGTAACCTCTACATTCCACCAACATTTGTCCAAGCTAATGGCAAGACCTTTGGTGAAATGGTGAAAACTCAATTGGATACCTACGGAGATGAGTGGAAGTCTACTAAACTAGACGATGGTCAAAATGGTCTCTTCGATGCTAAGAAAGCGAAGGAAGAGTTTGCAAAAGCGAAGACTGCCTTGGAAGCAGAAGGTGTGAAATTCCCAATTCACATCGATATGCCTGTAGACCAAACCACACCATCAAGAGTTCAACGGGTACAATCCTTCAAACAATCAGTTGAAGAAGCACTTGGTAAAGAAAATATCGTCATCGATATCCAAATGCTTTCGAAGGAAGACCTTCAAAATGTGACCCTCTTTGCACCAAATGCGGCTGGCGAAGATTGGGATCTCTCTGATAATGTTGGATGGAGCCCTGACTACCAAGACCCATCAACTTACATGGATATCTTGAAAGCTTCATCTGGTGAAAATACTAAGACTTTCCTTGGATTTGACCCAAGCGAAAACAATGAAGCAGCTAAAAAAGTTGGTTTGTACGACTTTGAAAAGATGATCAAAGATGCTGGTGCAGAAACACAAGACGTCAACAAACGCTATGAAAAATATGCGGCTGCACAAGCTTGGTTGACTGATAGTGCCCTTGTGATGCCAACTTCTTCATCAACAGGACGTCCATTCTTGACACGTATCGAACCATTCTCAGCTCCATTTGCATGGACTGGTGGTAAAGGAAAAGACCACGTGATCTACAAAGGAATGAAACTCCAAGATAAAGCTGTGACAACTGCTGACTACAACAAAGCCCTTGAAAAATGGCAAAAAGAACAAGCAGAGTCAAACAAAAAAGCACAAGAAGATCTTAAGAAACACGTCAAATAAGAATCGATAACCGAGGCTGATGCCTCGGTTTTTTGTGGGATCATTTGAATATCAACTTGATATAAAAACGCTTACATAGTATAATAGGAGTGTTGTTTACAAAAAGTGAGGAGATTGACATGAAAAAGAAAACAATGGTTTCCATTCTCGCATCAAGTTTATTGATCGCGCCGATGGTCTTGCATCAAGTAGCAGCAGCAGATGAGCAGACAGAAGAGCTAGCTCCATCGACAGAAGTGGTCCATGCTCCATCTACTGAAGCAAGACCGACAACAAGTGACGCAAGTACTGTCACTAGTGAAGAAGCTGCAAGCTCGAATGAGGCATCGCTGGATCGGGCGACAGGTGCCAATCAAGTAGCTCCTACAAGAGAAGCCCACACAGTCTCAAGTGATCCAACTGTTCCAGTAGCAACTCCAGTAGTAACAAACAGGGAAGCTGCACCTCAATCCACTCCTACTTCAGAAGCACTGGCAACAAGTCAGGATTTGGCAAAAGTCACAGGTTCGACCCTTGCAAGTGATCAGGCTACTAAAGAGTTGACAGTGCAAGATGCTGTTAATGGCTTGCTTCAATGGGCAGCAACGGATCCAAGCCAATTAGGCCAAAGCCAAGCAGATCGGGAACGCTTTGCCAAGAGTTTAGGTTTGATTGAAACATCAGAAGATCTGACTCGTAAGGTCAGTCAGCCAGAATTGGCCAAGATGTACGAAACAGCTAAGAAACTCTATGATGCCTACCGGGCTGAAAAGAAAAGCCCTCTCTTTTTAAATGGTCGTGCCCAGCCTATTTTCCCTTATACGACGGGAGAAAAAGCAGACGAAGACTACAAATATGAGGACAGCCAAATTGTGCGCTTCCCAGTCTATGTCGAAACGGACTACGACACCGATGCAGATGGCAAGCCAGACTTGGTCAAAGCCATTGTTCAATTGCCAAAAGCAGTCGCGCAAGGAGATTTTAAGGCAGCAACTATTCTCGAAGCGCGTCCTTACGTAGCAGGAACACTCGATGAAAACTACGTGACCCTTGAAAGTCTGGGGCTTCCGACAGATGGCAGCTACGACATGAAGAAACTGCACAGCCAACCTGCAAAGAGACAGCCAGTTGGCAGTGAGACGACAGTAGAAGCAGCGAAAAAAGCCAAAGCATCGGATTGGTACTACTACAGTCCCTACGAGTATATCTATGACTACGAAGATCTCAACTGGTACGACTATTTCTTGGTCAGAGGCTATGCCTTTATCTCGAGTGCTGGACTTGGGACCAAGGGATCAGAAGGCTTCAATACAACCGGATCTGACCTCGAAATCAATGCCTTCAAGAATATCATCGAATGGGTCAATGGCAAACGCAAAGCCTACACCGATAAGACTAGCAATATCGAAATCAAGGCAGACTGGGCAAGTGGCAATGTCGCAATGACCGGTCTCTCCTGGGCTGGCACCACAACCTTTGGTGTGGCAGCGACTGGCGTAGAAGGCCTAAAGACCATCGTTCCAGCAGCAGGGATTGCTTCTTGGTATGATTATTTCAATAGCCAAGGGACCCAATTTGGCAATTCACCTTATAGTGACCTTTCATGGCTCTCCCTCTACGTTAGCACGCGGATGCTGGATCAAGAAGACTGGGCAGGGATTTGGCAAAACTATTCCAACTACATCAACCAATTGAACAAGGACCAGTACGCTCATGATCGCAACTACAGTGATGTCTGGAAGGAGCGGGATTATACCCTTCATCCAGAAAATCTCAAGACCAGCGCCCTGATTGTCCATGGCTTGAACGATGACAATGTCAAGACCAAACATTTTGAACTCATGTACGATGCGCTCAAGAAAGCGGGCCAAGATGTCAAGCTCTATCTCCACCAAGGAGACCACGTCTATCCAGCTGCTATGTCCCGTGGATACGGCATCACCGCCAATGGTCAGGACTTTTATGACCTGCTCAATACCTGGCTGACCCATTACCTCTATGGAGTGGACAATCACGTCGAAAGCTTGCCAGCGGTTCTAGCTCAAAACAACTATGATCCAAGCAAGTGGACCAGCTATGATAACTGGAAGAGCAGTCAACGTCTCTTCTTGAATGCAAGCTCGAAACGTCTAGAAGAAACCATTTCTAGTGACTATGCGGCTGCAGGTGTTGAGATCGCTAACCGTAATGAAACAGTCAGCAAAGCCTCCTCTAAGGCCAATCTGACCTTCGTTTCTGATGTTACTGAGGACACTACGATCAAGGGCCACATCCCCGTTCATTTCAAGGCAGCTCTTGCCAAAGGTCAAGGAAAGAATTTCCAAATCAACGCCCTTTTGGTAGATGTGGCAGATGAGGACTTTGACGTGGTGGGAAATGGTAGCGTCAAGCAAGATAAAACAGCAGACGCTTTCTGGATGGGAAGCAATTTAAGCAACCTATCTGTTGCCGAATACGAAACCATCAAGACCAAGTACAAGGTGATCGCAAAAGGCTGGATCAACCTTGCGAATCCTAAGTCTGGCTACGATTCAGCAAGCTCACGCGCTAGCATTGAGCCAAAGGTGGGAGAATACCACGATTACACGGTTTATCTCCAACCAAATCTCTATACGGTTAAGAAAGGTCACAAGTTAGCCCTAGTCTTTAACACCTATGACCCGTCTGATTTAACGGTGGAGCATCCCTATGAAGTAACCTTTAAGACAGATTCTATCCAGGCAGCGATTCCAATTGTCGAAAAGACCCGCGCCCAAAAGGCAGCCTATGTACCAAGTGCAACAGATACTGACTATGCGAATTTACCAGAAGTTGAAGGTGCTGCTCTAGTTGCTCCAGAAGTGCACTACAAGGAAGAGTATACGCTTCCAACTCCAGAATACTTTGTCCAACCAAGCCAAACTCTTCCTGAAAAAGAAGATCAGATGCAAACAGAATCAGCAAGACAAGAGCACCCTCATCATACACTAGCTGTATCTTATGGACCTCAATTTGTTTCACCAGGATTGGCAGAGTATCCTCAAGAAGTGACTCCTGCAGTAGGAGGAGAGCAAGCAGACCGTATGCTTCCTCAAACAGGGAGCAAAGATCATGCTCTAGGTCTCTTAGGTCTGTTTACCCTGACAGCTTCTAGCCTCGTCTTTTGGCGCAAGAAGAAAGAAGATGTCTAAGGAGTCCCCGTAGCAAATATTTCTAAAATGGCATCATTTAGTGTAAAATAAAAGTAGAAATGCAGAATCAGTAGATGCCTACTGAAAAAGGAGGAAATATGGCACACGTAATCACAGATGCAACTTTTGAACAAGAAACCAGCCAAGGCCTTGTCTTGATTGACTTTTGGGCAACTTGGTGTGGTCCATGCCGCATGCAAGCTCCAATCTTGGATCAGTTGGCAGAAGAAGTACATGAAGATGATTTGAAAATCTGTAAGATGGATGTCGATGAAAATCCAAATACAGCACGTCAATTCGGTATCATGTCGATCCCAACTCTTCTCTTTAAAAAGGATGGACAAGTTGTCAAACAAGTGGCTGGAGTTCATACGAAAGCCCAATTGAAAGAAATCATTGCAGAATTGAGCTAAAAAGAAGGGAGTGGGAAAGAACTCCGTAAAATAAAAAAAGTTGAAAAGGTTCCCCAAACCTTTTCAATTTTCCCACCCCCGTATAGCTTCAACAGTCTGGGAGACTGTTGAAGGTTGTGGATAAAGGAAACTTTGTTTCCCTCATTAGGTTATCTTCGGAGCTTAATAAGCGAACGAAGATACCAATCAACCACTGCGTCATACAGTTATTTCTATCAAACATCGAAGGCTGGATAATTTTTTCCAGCTTTTTTTGATGCTCTTTATTTCTTTTAAATAGACGCGACACCCATTGACAGCGCTTTCTTATAGTGCTAAAATGAAGCTGTATTTCCTATAAAATTTTTACAGGAAAAAAATTCTCCTAGGAAGATGTCGATCCTAGGAGAAAATTACATATAAAGGTTATTGGCCCTCTGTATCTTGGGCTACCCAGACGCTGACGGAGCGTTCTGCCACTGGGAATTCAGCAGTACCGTCTTCTTGAATTTGGACAGTTTCGCTACAATTTTCAAGGACATCATAGTAGGTGAGGCCTGCGTAGGATGAGCCGATCTCCATGACTTTTGTAGTAGCTTGGTTATTCGAAACCAAGCAGGCGATTGGTGCTGATTCTTCTGTACCTAAACGTGTCCAACCGATGCAATTAGGATCATCGAAGTAGTCTGTTTGTTCCCCGTAGGCCAGATCTTTACGAACCCGTAAGAGGCGATCGAGGACCTCTTGGAAACTTTCTTGCGCAAACTTGCCCTCGATACCGTAGTAGTCTCCATAGAAGACACAAGGCAAACCAGCTTCACGAAGTAAGATCAAGGCATAGGCTGCAGGCTTAAACCATTCTTCAATGGTAGATTCCAAGGCTTGTCCTCGTTGGGTATCATGGTTGTCCACAAAGGTTACGGCTTCTTCAGGATGATTGAGCGCTAGTGTTCCGTCAAAAATAGTTCGCAGGTCGAAATTTTCACCTTCTTGACTAGCTCTGAAGAGATTTTGGTGGAGGGCTACGTCGACCAGGTCATACAGGTAATCAATGCTTTCCAAGTACTCATCGTTGGTTTCTGTGTCCCCATTCCAAAATTCACCAAAGACGTAGAAATCTTCACCATATTTTTTGGTAATATTGTGGATGAAATTCTTCATAAAGAAGGAGTCAATGTGTTTGACTGCATCCAGACGGAAGCCCTCAACCCCTGTCGTTTCGATAAACCATTCAGCCCATTGATCGAGATTTTCTACAACCTCGGGATGTTTGAAATCGATATCGGCGTACATGAGGTAATCGTAGTTTCCGTTTTCTTTGTCTACCAGATCTCCATGAGCCCAACCTTTGTTGTCCCCTTGGATTTGGTAGATTCCATTCTTATTACGAGAAGCATCGTAGTCCGTACCGGTGAAATGGTACCAATGCCAGTGGAAGTCATTATAGGCGCCATTTCGGCCATCAAAGGTGAATTTGGTCCATCCTTGAATGGTGAAGGGCTCAGTGAGAACCTTGTTTCGATCCATGGGATCGACCTCAACAACCTCGAATTCCTCTAAGCCATCGGCAGCAGCTTTATGGTTGAGAACGACATCGGCCATTGGTTGAATCCCTGCATCTTTGAGGGCTTGAATGGCTTGAAGATAATCATCTTTGAAGCCATATTTGGTGCGAACCGTTCCTTTTTGGTCAAACTCGCCCAAATCAAAGAGGTCATAGACTCCGTACCCAACGTCATTGTTAGAAGTAGCTTTAAAAGCAGGCGGCATCCAGACTTTACGAATACCCAAGTCTGCTAAGTGTTGCGCCTCTTCAGCAAGACGCGTCCAGTGGTTCCCATCAGCGGGCAAATACCACTCAAAATATTGCATTAAGGTTTGATTTTCCATTTTTATTTCTTCTTTCATGTGAATGTCCCTATTTTACCAAAAATAGTTGGATGCGACAAACGATTGCGCTGGAAGCAAGCCCTTTCTAGAAAAGAAACCGCATACATGAAAGAAATGAAGTGAGAATATAAAAAGTAGTATTTTATTTACGTAGAAATATCAGTCTGATACATATATTTCTATTCATTTTATAGTTTGATCATATCAAAGGAGGATTGGTTTGAAAGTGAAAACCACCAATAGAGAGAGCATCGAAACAATTTTTACCGAAGCCTTGGCGATTCCAAGCTTCACCAATACTGAGACCGAACAAGGAATCGAAACCTACCTGGATCAACGGATTGGACAAATCCCCTATTTCAAGGAACATCCGGACCATTTTGGGCGCTATCAGGTGCCACAGGATCACTTGCATCGGTCGGTCAATTGGGCCTTGGTCGATAAGGGCAAGAAGAAAACAGTTATCCTTTTCCACCACCATGATACAGTCGATCTAGAAGACTATGGAAATTTGTCAGAGATCGCACTCGATTCTGATCAAGTAGCAGAAGCTTTGAAAACATTGGATAGGCGACCCGATATGCAGGAAGATTTAGCTTCTGGGGAGTGGAAATATGGAAGAGGGTCTTGCGATATGAAAGCAGCCCTAGCCCTTCAATTGGGGGTTCTGGAAGCCTATGCAGCAGATCCTACAGAAGGTCAGGTCAATCTGCTCTATCTCTCTGTTGGAGACGAGGAATCCTATTCACGTGGGATGCGGGGGGCTTTGGGGCTCCTGACAGATTTGCAGGAAAAATTTGATCTGAATTATGTATTAGCAGTAGATTCGGAGCCCTTTGAATCGGATCTAGAAAAAGAAAAAGTCCTTCACATTGGCACAGTGGGTAAACTCATGCCAGTCGTTATGGCGCAAGGCGTCTTATCCCATATGAAGGAGCCTCTTAAAGGGATCAATGCCTTGTCCCTCTTAGTAGCCATCGCAAGCCAGCTAGATCTTCATCCCGATCTGGCAGATCAGGCGTTGGGAGAAACGTCTCCCCTTCCTTCTTGGTCCTATCTCAGAGATTTGAAGGAGCAGTACGATGTATCGACCGTGCTCTATGCGGCTGGTTATTTCAGTGTGCTGCATTTGAAGAAAACACCCCAAGAGCTCCTACAGCGGATTTATGAGCTTAGTCAGGAGGCCTTGGATGCCTTTTACAAGAAGTATGAACACTTGCAGGATCAGGCTGGCCAAGACCATATTATTGCAAGGCCAAGAGTCATCACCTACCAAGAGCTAGAGGAACGTTGCCAAGCCATAGAAGGTTACCAAGCCTTTAGGGAAGCTTCTAACCAAAAAGCGGAACACGATTTTCGTAATGGGACCAGCTACCAGAGCCTTGCAATCCTGCAAATCCAGCGACTCCTAGAGTTTCTCGGAGATAAGGATCCCATGGTGGTCATTGGTTTTGCGCCCCCCTATTATCCTTCTATGAATTGTCGCTTTTTGGACAATACAGAACTCAAAATCGAGTCCTTGATCGAGGATTACCGCCAGTATCTGGACCAAAGAGGCTATAGCTTAAAAGTCGAAGAATACTTTATGGGGATTAACGACACCAGCTATTGTGCCTTGGAAAAGGATGTGGCTTCTTATCAAGTCGTCCTAGATAGCCTAGCCACACCAGCCCAGGTCTATGATCTGGATCTGGAAAAAATTGCTCAAATTCAGGTTCCAGCGGTCAATCTAGGCCCTTGGGGCAAAGAATTGCATAAGCGAGGAGAGCGGGTCTACAAAGAAGACTTTTTGGAGACCATTCCAAACTATTTACTAGAATTGCTCTACCATTTCGATGATCGCTTATCAACAGAATAAGAAAAAACGGTCCCAATGAGGATCAATTAGGGAGTTAACATGATTACATTTCACGGAGTTACCAAAGATTACGATGGGCATATTGCCCTCAACCACTTGGATCTGACCATCGAAGACGGACAAATTGTCGGCTTGATTGGCCACAACGGAGCTGGAAAGTCAACGACGATTAAGAGCCTGGTCAGTGTCATCACCCCAACTACTGGATCAATTGAAGTGGATGGTCAGGACCTCTATAGCCATCGGCTGGCGATCAAAAAGAAGATCGGTTATGTAGCGGATTCACCAGATCTTTTCTTGCGCCTCACAGCCAATGAATTCTGGGAGTTGGTTGCGACCTCTTATGATATGAGTCAGAAAGACTGTGATCAACGCTTGGAAGAGCTTCTTACGATCTTTGATTTTCAGAGCCACCGCTATGAAGTGATTGAATCCTTTTCACATGGGATGCGCCAGAAGGTCTTTGTCATTGCAGCCCTCTTGTCGGATCCAGATATCTGGGTCTTGGACGAACCCATGACCGGTTTGGATCCACAGGCTTCTTACGATTTAAAACAAATGATGCGCCAACATGCGGATCGCGGCAAGACGGTTATTTTCTCTACCCACGTATTAGAAGTGGCCGAACAACTCTGTGATAAGATCGCCATTCTCAAAAAAGGTAATCTCATCTTCTATGGGACGATCGAGGAATTGAAGGGCCAACATCCCGAACAAAGTCTGGAAAGTATCTATCTCAGCCTAGCGGGGCGGAAGGAAGAAGGTGGCGATCATGCGTCTTAAGATCATCCAACAGCTGGTCAATGTCAATATCATCTATGCTAGTCAGCCGGCCCAGATCGCAAAATTACGCGCCAAACAGGCTAAAAAACCGGACGTCAAACTCAATGTTGCCCGCAGATCGGTGCTCAACTACCTCTTTTTAGGATTGGTCTATTTCCTCATATTTGGCTTGCTCTTTAGTATCTATGATTTTGTCCATCAGCCAGCCTTCTTTGTCAATATGGTGGCCCTCTTTTCCTTGATGACCATTTCCCAAGGCTTTATGAGTTTTTACAATGTCTTTTATGAAAGCAAGGACCTCCAGTTTTACCGGCCCTATGCTTTCTCAGATGCGGAAGTCATTGCTGGAAAAAGTATCTCGGTCATCCTGACCCTTCTCATGGCTATCCTTCCATTGATCAGCTATTTTTTGATCCTGCCTGTCCAAGCAGGCGGCTTCAATCCGTTAGGGATCCTGCTAGGCCTCTTTTGTGCCGTGATTCTCTTAGGCGTTCTCTTTTTAGCGACGATTTTACTAGCTCATTTGATCACTAAGACCCTTTTTTTCAAAAAACACACGACCCTGGTCTCCAACATCATGGTCGGAATTGGTTCTCTTCTGAGCCTAGGAGCTTATCTCTATCTGAATCTAGTCCAAACCCATCGGGTAGAGGTGTCGGGTGGAGCGGGTATTCCCATTCTATTTCCACCTTTTACAGCCTTTCATCAGTTTATCCTCCATCCTTTTGATGGTGGAGCGATCCTTGGCCTTCTGGGCTGGATAGCGGTGCTTTTGGTCTTGATCGGCCTGGTTCGCAAAATCGTGATCCCACAATTCTATGATGCAGCCCTTGCGGTTGCGACCAACCAAACCGTCAAAGAGCGCGTGAAAGCCATCCATGTGGGCCAGAAAGACTCCTTTAGACAGTTTGTCATTCAGTATCATCGCAGACTCTTGAGCGATGGAACCCTTATGGTGCAAGTCCTATTGATGATGAGTATTCTGCCATATATTTTCCTCCTCAGTGGAGCAGCAGGAGCATCAAAAAATATAGGAGGCCTCAGTCCTTACTTGACACCCCAGTATCTGGTACCACTGACCCTTGTTGCCATCTTGATCGGTGTTTTCAATAGTTTTGGAGGCTTGACCAGTATCGGTATTTCGCTAGAGCGCGAAAACTTTGAATACTTGAGATCCCTCCCTGTTGATTTCAAACGCTATCTCTTTATGAAGTTTTGGTTGCTCTATCTGGTGCAATCCATCCTTCCTGTCATTCTTCTAGTTGGCGTTTGTCTCTATTTTGGCGTCCATCCCTTGGCTATCCTTGCCATGTTACTGATCTGGGTTGTAACGACCATTCCGATCTGCATCCGAGACTATGTCAAAGATTTTCAGAACTTTAGCACCAATTGGACCAATATCACAGAGTTGATGACCCGTCATCGTGGGAATGCAGTTCTTCAGTCTATCCTCTTGATTGTCTTTCTCTTTGTGATGTTTCTCCTGATCATTGTCAGCTTCATTTGGACCTATCATTCCGTCAGCACCCTGCTGGCTGTGATCCTTTATAGTGTCATCCTGCTAATCGGAGCTGGGATCAGCTATACCATTTACCGCAAAAAAATCCGTACCCTCTACCAAGAGATCGGAGAATAAAAAAAGAGAGTGGGACAGAAATCGGTCATTCGTTAGAATTCAATTTCGTCGTCCCACCTCCGCACAGTTGAGTAGGGCTGTAAAAGCTGATGAAATCAGTGTAGTAGAGCCCACTCAACCACTGCGTCTTGCTCGACAATCCAAAAATACTTGAGAGGCTAGGACTTTTGTCCCAGCCTCTTTTTAGTGGTGATTAAATTTCATAGCCCATGAGGAGGCCGCCTTCTTCGGCGTAGAAACTACAAAGTCCAGAAGTAGGAAGGACTTCGATCATTGCATGGGCAAATTTTTCACGAACCAATGCAGAGAATTGCTCGATAAATTTTTCATTGTTGCGGTGAGCGATGGTGATATGACCGCCAGTATACCCCGCCTTGATCAATTCATCAAAAGCAGCCTTGATCGCTTTCTTTTGGCCACGAGCTTTCTGGAGCAACTCAAGAGTACCGGTCTTACTAGCTTCTCCGACCATACGGATATTGAGGAGCCCGACAACAGTCCCGATCAATTTGCTGAGACGCCCATTTTTGACCAGATTATCAACCTTGGCCAAAACAAAGAGCAACTTCGTCTTAGACTGATAGGTGGTGATCACATCGACAACTTGATCAAAATCAAGGCCTTCAGCGACCAACTGATTGAGCTTGCGAACGATTAGGTCCACCTCACCCCCAGCTGATAAGCTGTTAATGACGTGGATATTGGCATTTGGATGCTCTTCTAGATAAATCTTCTTGGCTACCTCGGCACTATTGTAGCTACCTGAAAGGGTTCCAGTGATGGTCACAACGACAATATTTTCAGCCCCTTCAAAGGACTTCATGTAGTCATCAGGACTCGGACAGGCAGACTTAGAAGCAGTCGTGGTCGCATACATCTCCTCCATCATCTGATCGATATTGAGCTGGGCATCATCTGTATAGATGGTATCACCCACTTGGATGGTCAATGGGACACTGACAAACTCCGTATCCGGTGCCAGATTGTCCAAAGAGCGGTAGTCACAGCCTGAATCCGCAATAATTTTCCATTTCATCAGTTCATACCTCATAATTGTATAAAAATGTACATTGACAAGTAGTATGTCTTCTTTTACAATTATATCATGAAGTACAGTGCTATCCAAGCAGATATCATCAGGTGAGACAGATAGAAAGTAAATGTTATGGCAGAAAGAAAAATATCCGAGAAATCCTTGGAAAATCTCAAACGATTTAACCGAGAAAACAATGCGATTACACGAGAATCCATTGAAATCTCTCTCCTGCAATTGTTGGAGAAAAAAGATCTGAAAAAGATCACTATCTCTGAGCTGGTACAGCGTGCGGGTGTCTCTCGCGCAGCCTTTTACCGTAATTATGACTCCAAAGAAGAGATTCTAGAGTCCATCTTTCAATCTAGTATCGCAAAGATTACCAAGTCTTTAGATGGTTACAACCTCAAGACAGATCTCTATCAAGTCTGGGTCTACCTCTTTAAGGAAGTTAAGAAAGAAGCCAAGATCATTAGCCTAGCCATTGATTATAATTTCGAGCGGCTCTTGACCAAGGCAGTCTATGATTTTTTAGAAAAACGAAATGGTAGCTCCTCGAATGGCGCTGGCAGCTACCTCAATTCCTTCTGGAGCTCAGCCATTGTCTCTGTCATCTCCAAATGGATCAAGGATGGCATGAAGATCCCCGCTGAGAAAATTGCGACCCTAGGCCTGCCCCTCTTTCCACAAAAGAAAAAGTAAACACCACCGAGAGGTGGTTTTAAAGTAAACTGCACATCTCCATAACTAGTTCAAATGAATAGATAAAACTGAGCAGAGATTAAACAAAGGACAAGAACGATGATCGAAGAACGAATCCAAGTTGCTAAGCAGTATGTTAAAACCTTATTTGCTGATCGAGCGGATGGCCATGATGTAGAGCATACCCTCCGCGTCTATACCAATGCTATGAGAATCGCACAAGCAGAAGGTCCATGTGATCTGGAGATAGTGGGCTTGTCAGCTCTTCTTCACGATGCTGATGATGATAAATTGTTTCAAACAGAGAATCATGCGAATGCTCGTAAGTTTCTAGAAGAGATCGGTACTCCTAAAAACCAAATCGAGCAGATTTGTCGGGTAATCAATGCTGTTTCTTTCAGCAAAAATCGCGGTAAGCATCCAGAAACCTTAGAAGGCAAGATTGTCCAGGATGCAGACCGGCTCGATGCGATAGGAGCTGTAGGAATTGCGCGAACTTTTTCCTATGGTGGCCACAAAGGGAGACCCCTTACTGATACCGTCCAACATTTCCACGACAAGTTGCTCCTCTTAAAAGATGAAATGAACACGGAGACTGCCAAACAAATGGCAGAAAGTCGCCATCAATTTTTAATCACCTTTCTAAAAGAACTAGAGAAGGAATTGGACTGAGTGAAATATTGAAATTAACTTTTATAAAAGACTTATTTGAAAGAAAGATATGCTAAATCAACTAATAAAGAAACCTATTTTAAGTTGTTCAATTATATTTGTTATCTGCTCAGTAGCAAGGCTATTCGAATACTTGTATATGAGGACAGATGATACTTTTTTATCGGAGAATTTTCTACACAAACTTTTTGGAATACTTTTATTGTGGGGAATTCTTTCAATTAGCAAATTAAGATGGATAGATATTGGTTTTACACCTAATGGAATTATAAGAGGTATAGGAAATGGCCTGCTCTTTGGTTTAGTGTGCTCCATCTTTGCATATACAGTTGAGTGTATTGTTCTCTTGTTTCTTCATGGCAATGTTCACTTATCGTTTTATGCCAGTGGTTTTTCCTTAACAAACGAAAAAGGATCACAAGCAGGTATCTTGTTTATCATGTTAAGTATCTTATTTAACCTGATAAACGTGTGGATGGAAGAAGGAGTTTTTCGTGGCCTTTTCACCAAAATTCTTGAAGGGATTTCTTACCGTAAGAGTCTATTCTTTATAGCCTTCCTATTTGGAATATGGCACTTGGCAATGCCGTTCAGAGATTATCTTCAAGGAGAATCGTCACTCTTAAATCTTATTACCATGGGGATTGGCTATGTTATCCTAGCGGGAATGATGAGCATCAAATGGTCCTTACTTTACAAAATGACAGGTTCCTTGTGGCTAGGACTAGGAGATCATCTTTTCAACAATCTTGCTTCAAATCTGGTCCATGTTGTCTCAAATTCTGAATCAGATAGCTTGCAGATAGTAAGAATTATTCTTTGGCAGTTGTTGTCATTTGCAATTGTTTTGAGCATTTATAAAAGAAAGTCAAAGACTATAGCAAATCAATGTTGAAGCTCTTTTAAAAATTTTTGAATCCTATTACAGTTTATGAATCAACGATAAAAAATTTTTTATAAGGAACTCTAACAAAAGAGGCTGGGACAAAAGTCCTAGCCTCTCAATTATTTTTGGCTTGTCGAGCAAGACGCAGTGGTTGAGTGGGCTCTACTACGCTGATTTCATCAGCTTTTACAGCCCTACTCAACTGTGCGGAGGTGGGACGACGAAATCGAATTCTAACGAATTACCGATTTCTGCCCCACTCTCTTTCTTTATTCTTGGATCATGGCTAGGAGATCCTCTCCTGTAGTGGTTGGAAGGATCCGAACTCGTTTGAGGGCATAGAGGCCATCAGCGGAGCTGGCGAGTCCATTTTTAGTGGTGAGGCCTAGTTTGTAGTCGGCTTTCTTGGCTTGATCGATCGTGACCTGGCTGTAGCGACCAGATGGGTAGACGATAACGCTAGTATTTTGATCCAGCACCTTATCCAGCAGGCGTTTAGAAGCGACCAGATCATTCTTTTGGGTCTCAAGACTGGAATTGGCTAGGTCTGGATGATTGACCGTATGGCTTTCAAAGGTCAAGCCAGCTTTTTTCATCTCTTTGATTTGGTCAAAGGTCAGGACATTTTCTTTTTCCTTTTGGGTAAAGTCCGTGATGATATTGTTAGTGGCGGTCATCTTGTATTTCTTAAGAAGCGGATAGACGATGGTATAGAAATCCTCGACACCATCATCAAAGGTCAGCCAGACATATTTCTTTCCTTTGGGGACTTCATTTTTAGCGAGGATGCGATAGGCTTCCTCAGGTGTCAGTGTGTAATAACCGGCTTTTTTCAGGGCCTTTAGTTGGCTTTCAAAGGTCTCTGGATCGACAATCAGATTGGCATTGGCAGCTTCTGACTCGGCCATATTGTGCACTGAGTGGTACATGAGGATGGGCAGTTTGACCGGCTTTTTCACTCGGGCCCACTCGATAGAGGAACTGTGTTCATCTAGCGAGCGCGTCACGGCAGTACCACTGGTATTTCCGTCACTCAGCTGAGTGATCCTTTTGATCAGAAGAAAGCTACAAATAAAGATACAGACCAAGAGGAGTGCATTGATTCCAAGTAGGACTTTGATTTTTTTAGGTACTCTTCGTTTACTCATAGTGTCACCGTTTTCATCATTTTCTTTATTGTACCACAAATTCTATGTTTTTTTCCAGAACTTGCTACAGGCTGATCCTGTCATGAAAATTCAGAATTTTTAAGGCAATTGGCTGTCAAAAGCCCAAGTTTTTGTTATAATGGAGCTACTATAGAAAATTCAAGGAGACCCATAGGATGTCTGTTAAGATTGCCTTATTAGGATTTGGTACTGTTGCTAGTGGCGTACCATTTTTATTAAAAGAAAACCATGAAAAAATCACCCAGGCAGCTCAAGATGAAATCGAGATCGCCAAGGTCTTGGTTCGAGATGATGCGGAAAAGGAAAAATTGCAAGCTGCTGGTCATGACTACAACTTTGTGACCAATGTTGATGAGATCATTGAAGACAAGGACATTGCCATCGTGGTCGAATTGATGGGTCGTATCGAGCCAGCGAAAACCTTTATCACCCGTGCGCTGGAAGCAGGCAAGCACGTAGTTTCTGCTAACAAAGACCTTCTTGCCGTTCATGGAAGCGAGTTGCTAGAGATTGCTCAAAAACACAAAGTGGCCCTTTATTATGAAGCTGCCGTAGCTGGTGGGATCCCAATCCTTCGGACCTTGGTGAATTCTTTGGCCTCAGACAAGGTGACCAAAGTGCTCGGTGTGGTCAATGGAACCTCTAACTTCATGATGACCAAAATGGTCGAAGAAGGCTGGACTTATGAGGATGCTTTAGCAGAAGCGCAACGTCTTGGTTACGCTGAAAGTGATCCAACCAACGACGTTGAAGGAATTGATGCTGCTTACAAGATGGTGATCTTGAGCCAGTTCGCTTTTGGAATGAATATCCAATTTGACCAAGTAGGTCACAAAGGAATCAGCCAAATCACTCCTCAAGATGTCTCAGTTGCTCAAAGCCTTGGCTATGTGATCAAGCTTGTCGGCTCTATCGTTGAAACAGAGTCAGGGATCGCAGCAGAAGTGACACCAACCTTCCTTCCAAAACAACATCCACTCGCAGGAGTGAACGACGTTATGAATGCGGTCTATGTGGAATCCATCGGTATTGGGGAGTCTATGTACTACGGACCAGGTGCTGGTCAAAAACCAACTGCGACCAGTGTCGTAGCCGACATCGTTCGCATTGTCCGTCGACTAAAAGAAGGAACAATCGGTAAAGCCTTCAATGAATACAGCCGCCCTCTTCAATTGGCTAAACCAGAAGACGTGAAGAACAATTATTACTTCTCAATCAAGGCACCAGATGCGACTGGTCAAATCTTGCGTCTTGCGGAGATCTTTAATGCAGAAGGAGCTTCCTTCAAGCAAATCCTCCAAGAAGACTCAGATGGTCAATTTGCAAGTGTCGTCATCATTACCCACCAAGTCAACCAAACACAATTCAAGAACTTGGTTGAAAAATTGGATTCAGAGGCGAATTTCGAACTCTTGAATACCTTTAAAGTCTTGGGAGAATAAGCATGAAAATTATTGTTCCAGCAACCAGTGCCAATGTAGGGCCAGGTTTTGATTCTGTTGGGATTGCCGTGACTCGCTATTTGACTATTGAAGTCCTTGAACCAGCTGATGCTTGGTTTATTGAGCATGATCTTGGAGCAGGGATTCCGACAGATGAGAAAAACCTTTTGCTCTCAACAGCTCTTTCTATCTCAACTGATATGCAACCCCATCGGATCAAGATGACTAGTGAAGTGCCTTTGGCGCGTGGTCTGGGTTCTTCTAGCTCGGTCATTGTCGCAGGGATTGAATTGGCTAACCAATTAGCCAACCTCCAGCTATCAGATGCTGAGAAATTGCGCATCGCGACCGAGATCGAAGGTCATCCGGATAATGTAGCTCCAGCTATCTTTGGGAATATGGTCATTGCGAGCTACATCGGTGAAGATGTCCAATATGTCACGGCTGACTTCCCAAGCTGTGACCTTGTGGCCTTTGTACCGAGCTACCAATTGAAGACCAGCGATAGCCGCAATGTCCTACCGAAAGAATGGTCTTATAAGGAAGCTGTTGCAGCTAGTAGTGTAGCCAATGTGGCCATCGCAGCTCTCCTCAAGGGAGATTTGCTGACGGCTGGTCGCTCCATCGAGTCTGATCATTTCCACGAACGCTACCGTCAATCTCTTGTCAAAGAGTTTCCTCAGGTCAAAGAAGTCGCCCATGCGCATGGGGCTTACGCCACCTATCTGTCGGGAGCAGGCCCAACGATCATGAACCTCTTAGCGCCAGAGCATACAGCAGCCTTTGTCGCAGCTCTCGAAAAACTCGGGCTAGATGGTCAGATTTTCCAACTTAAAATTGACACATTTGGCGTTCGTGTTGAGAATTAAACCCGAATGTAACACAAATGAAAGAAGGATGTATACGAATGTATATGTCCTTTTTGCTTCTCCTATGGTAGAATGGGAACAGTATGGGGAAAAGCTCAAGCTTTCCTGAAAATCTAGGGGGAAACATGAAACCAGAATATTTATATAGTATTGCTACCGATCTTGGTCTGCAATTTGATGGCGAAGCTCGTGTGATGTACGGGGAGCGTGAAGGCTTCTTGTTAGTCATTGAAGGCGCTCAAACCAAGAATGTATTTACCATTTCACTCAGTGTGAAACAAGGTTCCGAAGGAGACTTGATCGAAGATAGTGAAATTCTTTGGAATGAATTAAAAGAACAATCAAAAGCCATTAATGCTATCTCTTTTGATGGTTACTTGACCTCGATCGTTGTCAAAGGCGGAATGACCAAAGGCAAGGCTGTCGAAACCTTATGGACAGCCATCCAAGATATTGTTGATTTCTTGCTCAACCACCAATTTGTGCAAGTGAATGCGCAAACGGGTGAGGAAGGGCCAATCGGTCTGTATCAAATTGGAGATGCGATCTTTTTAATCGACGATGAAACCTTTAGAGCCTACCAAGCCGAAGTGCAAGATACAGTTGAGGCTTATGAAGCGCGGGAAGAAAACTTCCTTTTAGGGATTGTAGGGGCTGTGATCGGTGTAATCATCGGTGGAGCAGTTGCCCTCTTGGTAGCGCGTCTTGGCTATGTATCTGTTTTAGCAGGGGCTGCCCTCGGTTATTGTACTATCAAAGGTTATGAGATTCTTGGTAAGAAATTGACTAAAAAAGGTGTGGTAGTTTCAGCTATTTTGATGGTCTTGACCGTCTTTTTGGTCAACCAATTAGATTATACTTTGGCGCTTATGAGTGAACTGGATTTGCCATTTGATATGTCCTGGACGCTTCTCAATGAAGCGACATTTTCAGGGGACGTCCCAGATAAATTTTACTTGAATCTAGGCTTGCTAGCTGTCTTTACTCTTGGTGGTGCTTGGATTTCGGTCAAATCAGCTCTAGATGGACAAAAGAATCGTGCCATTGCTCGTAAAATTGCATAATGAATGATAAAAGGAAGGCCTGAATATTATAGGTCTTCTTTTGTTTTTTAGGGTCGAAAAATAGTCAAAAATTTGGTATAATAGTTTGTATTTTTATAGAGAGAGAACAGACAGAAAGATGAATGAAAAAATGAATCAAATTCTTGAAGGGATTGATATCCGTTTTCAAGAACCTTTAAAACATTATACCTTCACAAAGGTAGGTGGGAATGCTGAATTTTTAGCCTTTCCTCGCAACCAATACGAATTAAAACGCATCGTTCAATTTGCCAACCAAGAACAAATCCCATGGATGGTCCTGGGCAATGCGTCCAATATCATTGTCCGCGATGGGGGCATTCCAGGATTTGTCATTATGTTTGATCGCTTGCGTGACATCAGTGTGGACGGTTATGTGATCGAAGCAGAGGCAGGTGCTAGACTCATCGACACCACTCATGTGGCCTTGCACCATAGTTTGAAAGGCTTCGAGTTTGCTAGTGGCATTCCAGGCAGTGTCGGTGGTGCTGTCTTTATGAATGCGGGAGCCTATGGGGGAGAGATCGCGCATGTCCTTGTATCCTGTAAGGTCTTGACCAAAGACGGAGAGATCGAAACTCTGTCAGCGAGTGAACTAGCTTTTGGCTACCGTCATTCTAAGATTCAAGAGACAGGCGCTGTTGTCATCTCTGCCAAATTTGCTTTGTCACCAGGCAATCACGAAGCGATCAAGCAGGAGATGGATCGGTTGACCCATCTTCGTCAGTTGAAACAACCCCTTGAATACCCTTCTTGTGGATCTGTCTTTAAGCGTCCTGTTGGCCATTTTGCAGGTCAATTGATCAGCGAAGCAGGTCTAAAAGGCTATCGAATCGGTGGTGTGGAAGTTTCTGAAAAGCATGCCAGCTTTATGGTCAATGTCGATAATGGAACAGCTAAGGACTACGAAGATTTGATCGCCCATGTCATTGAGGCAGTAGAAGCTCATTCAGGCGTCCGTTTAGAACCAGAAGTTCGTATTATCGGCCAAGCCTAAGAGCTTAAGTATTGAAGAACAATTGATAGTGAACCATCGATAGCATCAGTCGGAGAGGGGGTGAGTGCCTATCGATACCGTAAATAGGTGGGGCAGTCTAGTAAGTCCCCGAGAGGTATTGGTGGTCTGACAGGTCTTCCTGTCAGCCGCTGCATTTTCGTATGAAAAGCAGTTTGGTAATCGCAGTAAAGAAGGAATTTATGTGAATTGAAAAAACCAATTATTGAGTTTAAAAACGTTTCAAAGGTCTTTGAAGATAGCGGAACCGTTGTCCTAAAGGATATCAATTTTGAATTGGAAGAAGGGAAGTTCTATACCCTGCTCGGTGCATCTGGATCAGGAAAATCGACCATCCTGAATATCATTGCCGGTCTTTTGGATGCGACAACTGGAGATGTCTATCTTGATGGAGAACGGATCAATGATGTCCCTACTAACAAACGGGATGTCCACACCGTCTTTCAGTCCTATGCCCTGTTTCCACATATGACGGTCTTTGAAAATGTGGCTTTTCCCCTTCGTTTGAAAAAGGTGGACAAGGCTGAGATCGAACGTCGGGTTTCAGAAGTCTTGAAAATGGTCCAGTTAGCTGGATTTGAAAAACGTTCGATCCAAAAATTATCCGGTGGTCAACGCCAGCGGGTAGCTATTGCCCGGGCTATTATCAATGAACCACGAGTGGTCCTTTTAGATGAGCCCTTGTCTGCACTTGACTTGAAGCTGCGGACAGACATGCAGTATGAGTTGCGGGAATTGCAACAACGCTTGGGGATTACCTTTGTCTTTGTTACCCACGACCAAGAAGAAGCCCTCGCCATGAGTGACTGGATCTTTGTCATGAATGAAGGAGAAATCGTCCAATCTGGTACTCCCGTGGATATCTATGATGAACCGATCAACCACTTTGTAGCGACTTTTATTGGTGAATCTAACATTCTAGATGGTCGCATGATCGAGGACTACTTGGTTGAGTTCAATGGCAAACGCTTTGAAGCCGTCGATGGGGGAATGCGTCCAAACGAACCAGTTGAAGTCGTCATTCGTCCTGAAGACTTGCAAATCACCCTTCCTGAAGAAGGCAAGCTCCAAGTGAAGGTGGACACCCAGCTCTTCCGTGGTGTGCATTATGAGATCATCGCCTATGATGATTTGGGAAATGAGTGGATGATCCATTCCACTCGTAAGGCCATCGTAGGAGAAGTCATCGGGCTAGACTTTGAACCAGAAGATATCCACGTTATGCGTCTCAATGAAACCGAAGAAGAATTCGATGCGCGGATCGAAGAGTACGTTGAAGTGGAAGAGCAAGAAGCTGGTTTGATTAATGCCATTGAGGAGGAAAGAGATGAAGAAAACAACCTCTAATCTATTTATCCTCCCCTATTTCTTGTGGATTTTTCTCTTTGTCTTGGCACCTGTAGTCATGATCATCTTTCAATCGTTTTTTAACGTTGAAGGGCAGTTTTCACTTGAAAACTACAAAGAGTTCTTCACTTCGCAAAATTTGACCTATTTAAAGATGAGCTTTAATTCGGTCCTTTATGCCGGAATCGTCACCCTGGTGACGCTCTTGATCTCCTACCCGACTGCTTACTTTTTGACGCTGCTTAAACACCGGCAGTTGTGGTTGATGTTGATCGTCTTGCCAACCTGGGTCAATCTCTTGCTCAAGGCCTATGCCTTTATCGGAATCTTTGGGCAAAACGGCTCCATTAATAGCTTTTTAAGCTTTCTCGGAGTCGCTCCCCAGCAGATCCTCTTTACCGATTTCTCCTTTATCTTTGTAGCCAGCTACATCGAGTTGCCTTTTATGATTTTGCCGATCTTTAATGTCTTAGATGACTTAGATCCAAACTTGATCAATGCCAGCTATGATTTGGGAGCCAATCGTTGGGATACCTTCCGTCATGTGGTCTTCCCCTTGTCCATGAATGGAGTCCGCTCAGGTGTGCAGTCTGTCTTTATTCCTAGTCTGAGCCTCTTCATGTTGACACGGATGATCGGTGGAAACCGGGTCATTACTTTGGGGACTGCGATTGAACAGCACTTCCTGACTACACAAAACTGGGGAATGGGTTCCACCATCGGAGTTGTTCTGATCCTTGCTATGCTCCTTACCATGTGGGCAACAAGAGAAAGGAGAGAACGATGAAAAAAGTATCCCATTTCTATCTAGGCTTCGTCTTTCTGATCCTCTATCTTCCCATCTTCTATTTGATCTTTTATGCCTTCAATAAAGGGGGAGATATGAATGCCTTCACGGGCTTCACGCTTGAGCATTTCAATGAATTGTTCGCAGATAGTCGCCTGATGCTGATCTTATCAGAGACCTTCCTCTTGGCCTTCTTGTCAGCCTTGATTGCGACAGTGATTGGAACCTTTGGAGCCATTTATATTTACCAATCCAAGAAAAAGTTAGAAGGACCATTGCTCTCCATCAACAACATTCTCATGGTAGCACCAGACGTTATGATCGGGGCCAGCTTCTTGATTCTCTTTACGACGGTGAAGTACCAGCTAGGTTTCCTATCTGTTCTGGCTAGTCACGTGGCCTTCTCGATTCCCATTGTGGTCTTGATGGTCTTGCCACGACTCAAGGAAATGAACCGGGATATGGTCAATGCGGCCTATGACTTGGGAGCTACCCAAGTGCAAATGCTCAAAGAGATCATGTTGCCGTATCTGACACCAGCCATTATTGCCGGCTACTTTATGGCCTTTACCTATTCGCTTGACGACTTTGCCGTGACCTTCTTTGTAACCGGAAATGGCTTTACAACCTTGTCTGTAGAGATCTACTCACGTGCGCGTCAAGGAATTTCCCTCAGTATCAATGCCTTGTCCGCCCTTGTCTTTCTCTTTAGTGTGCTCTTGGTCATCGGTTATTACTTTATTACCCGTGAAAAGGAGGAAGCAGCATGAAAAAACTTTATTCATTCCTAACTGGGATTGTCCTTGTCATTCTGATCCTCTGGGGAATTAGCCACCAGATCGAAGCGAGCATGAATACCAAGAATAGTGACAAGCTGGTCATCTACAACTGGGGAGATTATATCGATCCAGAATTGCTAACGGAATTCACAAAAGAGACAGGGATTCAGGTGCAATATGATACCTTTGATTCCAACGAAGCCATGTACACCAAGATCAAGCAAGGGGGAACCACCTACGATATTGCGATTCCTAGTGAATACATGATTGCCAAGATGATGGATGAACATCTGGTTGAAAAGTTGGACCAATCCAAGATCAAAGGGATGGAAAATATCGATCCAAAACTCTTGAACCAATCGTTTGATCCGGGCAACCAATATTCAGTCCCTTATTTCTGGGGGACCTTGGGGATCGTCTACAATACCAAGATGGTCAAAAATGCTCCGGAACATTGGTCAGATCTCTGGCGTGAAGAATACAGAAATGACATCATGATGTACGATGGTGCGCGTGAGGTCATGGGAATTGGTCTCAATACCTTGGGCTATAGCCTCAATGAAAAGGATCCAAAGAAATTGCAAGAGGCCGTGGATAAACTCTACACCTTGACACCAAACATCAAAGCTTTGGTGGCCGATGAGATGAAAGGCTATATGATCCAAAACAATGCGGCTATTGGGGTTACTTTCTCAGGAGAGGCTAGCCAAATGCTCGAAGCCAATAAGGATCTTCGCTATGTCGTCCCAACTGAAGCCAGCAACCTTTGGTTTGATAACATTGTCATTCCAAAAACAGTGAAAAATAAAGAAGCAGCATATGCCTTTATTAACTTCATGCTTCGTCCTAAAAATGCTTTGAAAAATGCTCTTTATGTCGGCTACTCTACGCCAAATAAAAAAGCCAAAGCCATGTTGCCAAAAGAAATCCAAGATGACCAATCCTTCTATCCAAGCGATGAAACACTGGACCATTTGGAAGTCTATCAACAATTAGGCAAGAAGTTGCTTGGAGTCTATAACGATCTTTACCTTCAGGTCAAGATGTATCGAAAATAACAAAAAGGAACCTCCAGGTTCCTTTTTGATTGCAGATAAACTCCTCTTAGAAACTTTCCTTAAGTGAGTACGGACGTCAGCGAACTTCGAAGAAGTTCCATGACTTAGTTTTGGATCTAAGGTTCCAAAACTCCCGAGTGCTAGAAACAATGGTGTTTCTAGCACTTTTCTCACAGCGGAAAGTTTCATTATATATTTAGATGCTCTACAAAAATGCAACATTTGAATTTTTAGCATCACTTAGGTGTTATTTGTAAAAAAGGATTATCTATATTCTAGCAGAACACCGCAGGTTCTTTTATGATTGCTGCATAAAGTCTCTAACTAGTGAGTTAGATTGAGATTCAAATGAAAGATGCTATAATAGTAAGGAAAGTGACTGGCCCATTCAGTCATGAAAGGAAGGATTGGAGAAGAAGAGATGAAGAGACGACTGGAACTATTTTTGATTATTCTGTTACCGATCCTAGGAATTGTTTTTCTAGGAGGAAAAATCATGACCCTGACCAAAAGACCCGAACAGAAGATAACGGCCTCATCTTCAAAGAAAGTCGTACAAAAATCAGAAGAAGAGATAAAAAAAGAGCAAATCGCTTATCTCAAAGAGCATGAGCAAGAAATCGTCGATTTTGTGAAAGCCCAAAATCCGAAAGTCGAATCCGTTCAGATTGATTGGGATCAAACTCAGTGGGGAGTAGCCGGAAATGGGACGCCACAAGGTGGTGACGAGATGATTCTCATTTTTGGTGGGTTTAATCAAAATCCTGAATCTGGTTGGCGAGTTGATTTGGTTGTGGAAGATGGAAAGATTAATTTAAAGACGATGTCACTGGGGCAAAACTTAAGCTTAGGTCAAGAAATTTTCGAGTGAATAAGTTGATAGATTGATTCGAAGTGTGTAGATTGGAGAGAATTGAATGAAGAGACGTGTGGAACTCATTTTTCTAATAGTGTTTCCAATCCTAGGAGTTGTTTTTCTTGGAGGAAAAATCATGAATCTGACAAAAAGGCCAGAGCAGAAGATAACGACCACTTCTTCAGAAAAAGTTGCACAAAAATCAAAAGAAGAAATAAAAAAAGAGCAACTGGACTATCTAAAAGAACACGAACAGAAGGTCATTGATTTAGTCAAAGCACAAAATTCAAAAGTAGAATCCGTTCAGATTGATTGGGATCAGACACAATGGAGTGATGGTGGACTTACAACTCCTGAATATTATATGAATGTTTTTGGACGTATTAATCATATTGAGAACTCAGGATGGGGAGTGGATATTCCCATGAATGAAGATGGGACTGTAAATCTTAAAAATATGACAATGGGTGATTACATCAGTATTGATGGTGAGCCTATTGACTAATGGAAATATAAAGCGTATTGAAAATGAACGGTTTTAGAGAAAGTTACCACATGGAAAAACGAACGATATTTAAATTAATCACTACGATAGCTGTTTTTGTAAGTATGGGTGGTTGCGTAAAACCAAAAGAGCAAACGAAACAAGCGCAAACTGTCGTTTCTTCATCAACCAAAGAAGACAAAGAAGCCATAAAACAAAAACAAATCGCTTATCTCAAAGAGCATGAGCAGGAAATCGTCGATTTTGTGAAGTCTCAAAATCCTAAAATTGAGTCAGTTCAGATTGATTGGGATGAAACTCAGATGAGTGATGGTGGGCTTACAACTCCCGAATATTATATGAATATTTTTGGTCGCATTAATCATATTGAGAACTCAGGATGGGGAGTAGATTTTCCAATTAATGATGATCAGTCAATTAACCTGCGAGAAATGTTTATGCTTCATGAACCTACGATTGGCGGAAAGCCTATTTCCTAGGTAAGTACAATGCATTTTGAAAAAGAACTGTTTTAGAGAAAGATAGCACATGATAAAACAAACGGTGTTTAAATTAATCACTACCTTAGCTCTCCTTGCATGTATAGGAGGATGTACCATAAAATCAAAAGAGCAAACGAAACAAGTGCAAACTGTCACCTCTTCATCAACCAAAGAAGACAAAGAAGTCATTAAACAAAAACAGCTCGCTTATTTGAAAGAACACGAGCAAGAAATGACGACCTATGTGACAGAACATAATGCTAACATTACGCAGGTGTCTTATGACTGGGACAGTATTAAAACAGTTGTAGGAGGTAATGGAACACCTCAGGGAGGTGACGAAATACTATTAGTTTATGGTTATGCCAATGAAAGTAAACTAACAAATTTTAGATTGAATTTTACATTAGATAAAAATAAGATTCCTAAGATAGATTCAATTGGTTCTGATAGTTTGTATCGGGTAGAAAAGAAATGATCCGTCCGTTAGACAATGAGAGATGCAATAGAGGAATCACTTTTAAACGAAATAAAATTATGAGAAAACAAATAAACAATCTGATGATCGCACTTGCTTTCATTTTAACAATTGGATGTCTAGTAGGATGTGTGAAGCAAGAACGTGAAAAAAGCAGACAAGCGCAAACTGTCACCTCTTCAACTACAAAAGAGGACAAAGAAACCATTAAACAAAAACAGCTCGCCTATCTAAAAGAACACGAGCAAGAGATCGTCGATTTTGTGAAAGCACAAAATTCAAAAGTTGAATTCGTTCAGATTGATTGGAACAGTATGCAAATTGAAGAGTCTGGAAACGGAACGCCTCAGGGTGGTGGATACAATTTATCTATTTCTGGTCAAATTAATCAATTAAAAAAAACAAAATTCTCCGTTGATTTTTACCTAGAAGATCAAAATAGCATACCAACTATCAAAAAAATGGGGATGCTAAATGATATTTATATCGAGGAAAATGGTGGCTGGAAAATTTTTCCTAAGTAAATAGAAGTAATAGTGTTAGGAGGAAACATGAAAAGTAAAATGAAATGTACACTTAAGTTAATAGCTTTAATGCTTATTTTTACAAGCATTGGAGGTTGTAGTGTAAAGCAAAAAGCTCATACGAAACAAGCGCAAACTGTCACCTCTTCCTCCATCAAAGAAGATACCGCAACTGTTACTCAAAGGCAAGTAAACTTTTTAAAGAAACATGAGTCAGAAATTACGGATTACATAAAGTCAAATGATCCAGAAGTTGTTCAAGTCAAGTATGACTGGGATAGTGTGAAAGTAGGAGATAGTGGTGCTTTTACGGAATCTGGGTTTGACATCCGTTTAAAGGTCTATGGAGAAAATGATAAGGAACTAAATGGCTATTCATTTTTTATTGTCCCAAAACCAAATGTTGAGAATCCAAGTTCAATTGATTCAATTTCTGGTTCGAATTTTCCTTAATTAAATCAACAGATCATTCTACCTATTAAGAGGAAAGGATTCAAAAAATATTTGAGCTATGAGTCCATAATAGATCCAGAAATGATAGGTGGAAGAATTTTCGAATAAATAAGTTGATAGATCAATTAAAAGTGTGTAGATTGGAGAGAATTGAATGAAGAGACAAATGGAACTATTTTTGATTATTTTGTTACCGATCCTAGGACTGGTTTTTCTTGGAGGAAAAATCATGACCCTGACCAAAAGACCCGAACAGAAGATAACGGCCTCATCTTCAAAGAAAGTCGTACAAAAACCAGAAGGAGACATAAAAAAAGAACAACTGGACTACCTAAAAGAACACGAACAGAAGGTTATTGATTTAGTCAAAGCACAAAATTCAAAAGTTGAATCCGTTCAGATTGATTGGGATCAGACGCAGTGGGGTGATGGTGGACTAACAACTCCTGAATATTATATGAGTGTTTATGGACGTATAAATAATATTGAAGAATCGGGTTGGGGAGTAGATATCCCAATTAATGAGGACAATACATTGAATCTATATGAGATGTATATAGGATCCGACATTAGAGTAGGGGGTAGATTATTTGAGTAATTGCAATGTTGAATGAGAGGAATAAAAAACGTGCTATGTGTGAGTAATAGAGCAATAGTGCAAATTGTCACTTACCTCATAGCTCTTTAATTTAAAATTTTGATGATTAAAGGTAAAGAAATCATTAACTCATGTTTTAAAAAGCTCGATCTAGTGTGATAGTTTGGATTTCAAACTATAAATGCTAGAATATCGGAATAACATTTATCCAGTTTCCAATTATAGAGAATAATCTGTACAGAATGATAGGAGGACTTATGAAAAGTCGAAAAGTCATGCTAACAATTGCTTCAATTGCAGCACTGCTTATTGTAGGTGGATGTACCATGAAACAGAAAGAAGATACCAAGCAAGATAAAACGAATGTTTCTTCATCTACGAAAGCACTAAAGGAAGATGAAGAAACTATAAAGAAAAAGCAACTGGACTACCTAAAAGAACACGAACAAAAGGTTATTGATTTAGTCAAAGCACAAAATTCAAAAGTCGAATCCGTTCAGATTGATTGGGATCATACACAATGGAGTGATGGTGGACTGACAACTCCTGAATATTATATGAGTGTTTATGGACGTATAAATCATATTGAAGAATCAGGTTGGGGAGTAGATATCCCAATTAATGAGGACAATACATTAAATTTAGATGAGATGTATATAGGATCCGACGTTGATATAGGGGGAAGATTACTTGAGTAATTGGAACTTAAAATGATAGGAAAAAAACGTGCTATGTGTAAGTAATAGACCAATAGTCTAGATCGTAACCAACGTCATAACTCTTTAATTTAAAACTTTGATCATCAAAAGTAAAGAATTCATATACTCATGTTTTAAAAAGCTCTATGTAGTGTGATAGCTTGTTTTTCAAACTATAAATGCTATCATAATCGGAATAACATTTATCCAGTTTCCAATTTTAGAGAATAATCTGTACAGAATGATAGGAGGGCTCATGAAAAGTCGAAAAATCATGCTAACAATTGCTTCAATTGCAGCACTACTTATTGTAGGTGGATGTACTGTGAAACAGAAAGAAGATACGAAGCAAGAAAAAACGAATGTTTCTTCATCTACAAAAGACCTAAAGGAAGATGAAGAAACTATAAAGAAAAAACAACTGGACTACCTAAAAGAACACGAACAGAAGGTTATTGATTTAGTCAAAGCACAAAATTCAAAAGTTGAATCCGTTCAAATTGATTGGGATCAGACACAATGGAGTGATGGTGGGCTTACAACTCCCGAATATTATATGAATGTTTATGGACGTATAAATAATATTGAAGAATCGGGTTGGGGAGTAGATATCCCAATTAATGAGGACAATACATTAAATATAGATGAGATGTATATAGGATCCGACATTAGAGTAGGGGGTAGATTATTTGAGTAATTGGAATTTGAGCAGTTTTGATAATCTAGATGGTTCAGAAGCTGAATCAACATATAGAGATAGACTCCAACAAGTTTCCATATGAACAATTGGATCAAATCCAGGAAGAGCGCTCAAAGCTCAAATGGGAGTATGACAACGAGATCGATGCTTTCTATAAACATCAGAAAAAAATGGAATCAAAAGCCAAAAAAAATCAGTAAGGTTGTCCTTACTGATTTTTTAGTTGGATCCAGATGATGCTGTATCTGCGCCACTGTCTGTTGCGGTGGAACCTTGATCTTGCGCTGCAGATGAACTAGTTTCTGTAGCAGATGAGTTATTGGTTTCTTTCTGAGAACTTGTCTCTGTATTGCTTGAATCGGTTTGCGTGTTGGTATTTGTGTTGGTATCTGTCGCGGTGGAGTCAGAACTTTTATCGTGAACCACGACGACGCTGGTGCTACTAGATGGCTTATCTTCTGTTTTTTGATTGTCTTTATTAAGCAGGCTTATAATCGTAAAAGAAGTGACGATAATCCCTAAAAGACTGGCAATCGTGGCGACAACTGTTTGAAATAGTGACAGGCCTTGTTTGACTTTTTCACCACGTGAGGGTCTTGTATCTGCCTTTTCCTCTGGTTTTTGGTTTTTGTTGCTTCTTGAATATTGTGACATGTTCATTCTCTTTCTATCAAAAATTGTTTTTTAACACTTTCCTATTATAAGTCATTTTCTGAAAAATGTCTAAAAAGAACTGAATTTTATGAAGTGATTTTACCTCATCTCTCTTTATCAAATCCTTGTCCCAAGCGGTTAGAAATGATAAAATAGAAGTTACGTAAAAAGAAAGTGATGGATGCGTAGGACATGATTTATTTTGACAATTCAGCAACGACCAAACCTTATCCAGAGGCCCTTGCGACCTATACAGAAGTAGTGACACGGATCTGGGGCAACCCTTCTAGTTTGCACAATCTAGGTAGTCAAGCGACTCGTATTTTAGAAGCTTCTAGAAAACAGATTGCGGAGCTAATTGGCAAGAAAGCTGAGGAAATTTACTTCACGTCTGGTGGGACCGAAGGGGACAACTGGATCCTCAAGGGTGTCGCTTTTGAGAAAGCTCCTTATGGCAAGCATATCATTGTCTCTGACATCGAGCATCCCGCTATCAAGGAGTCCGCTGCTTGGTTAAAGACGCAGGGATTCGAAGTGGATTATGCTCCAGTGGATGCGCGTGGCTTTGTTAAAGTGGATGCCTTGGCTAGTCTTCTCCGTCCAGATACGACCTTGGTCTCTATCATGGCCGTCAACAATGAGATTGGCTCCATCCAGCCCATCCATGAAATCGCGGCTCTCCTTGAGGATCGCCCAACGATTAGTTTCCATGTCGATGCGGTTCAAGCTTTAGCCAAGGTAGCAACAGAAGTTTATCTACCAGAGCGCGTGGACTTTGCGACCTTCTCTAGTCACAAATTCCATGGTCTTCGTGGAGTTGGCTTTGTCTACATCAAAGAAGGCAAAAAGATCACACCCCTCTTAACGGGTGGAGGTCAAGAAAAAGAAATGCGCTCGACAACTGAGAACGTGGCAGGTATCGCAGCAACCGCAAAAGCCCTACGCTTAGCTATGGAAAACCAAGAAGCTTTTGCTAGTAAGACCCAGCAGATGAAAGAAGTGATCCGCAAAGAATTGGCCAACTATCCAGATGTCACTATCTTTTCTGGTGAGGATCACTTTGCCCCTCACATCTTGACTTTCGGGATCAAGGGAGTTCGTGGTGAAGTAGTGGTCCATGCCTTTGAAGAGTTTGATATTTACATCTCGACCACTAGTGCCTGCTCGTCCAAGGCTGGAAAACCAGCTGGTACCTTGATTGCTATGGGAGTGGACAAGAGTATTGCCCAGACAGCTGTTCGCTTGAGTCTAGACCTTGAAAATGACATGAGCCAAGTCGAGCAATTCTTGACCAAGTTCAAACTGATTTACGAGCAAACACGAAAAGTACGTTAATTTTAGAAGGAAATCAACATGACCTTAACCTATTCAGAAATTATGATTCGCTATGGAGAGCTTTCTACTAAAGGAAAGAACCGTATGCGTTTTATCAATAAACTTCGCAATAATATCCAAGATGTTTTATCTATCTATCCAGCTGTCAAAGTGACAGCCGACCGCGATCGGGCGCATGCTTATCTGCATGGGACGGATTATGAGCCAGTAGCAGAATCCCTTAAGCAGGTTTTTGGAATCCAAAATTTTTCACCTGTTTACAAGATTGAAAAATCTGTTCCGGCCTTAAAATCGGCAGTGCAAGAGATCATGAAGGATATTTACAAGGATGGCTTGACCTTTAAAATCTCAAGTAAGCGCAGTGACCATACCTTTGAACTCGATAGTCGCGAGCTCAACCAAACCTTGGGAGGTGCTGTCTTTGAAGCCATTCCAACCATCCAAGCTCAGATGAAAAAACCAGATATCAACTTGCAAGTTGAAATTCGAGAAGAAGCAGCCTATATTTCTTATGAAACCATTAAGGGAGCAGGTGGCCTTCCTGTTGGTACGTCTGGCAAGGGCATGCTCATGCTTTCTGGTGGAATTGACTCTCCAGTAGCTGGTTACCTAGCCTTGAAGCGTGGAGTGGATATCGAGGCAGTCCACTTTGCAAGCCCGCCTTATACCAGCCCAGGTGCCTTGAAAAAAGCCCATGACTTAACACGGAAGTTGACTAAGTTTGGGGGCAATATCCAATTTATCGAGGTGCCCTTCACAGAGATCCAAGAGGAAATCAAGGCAAAAGCACCAGAAGCTTACCTCATGACTTTGACCCGTCGCTTTATGATGCGCATTACAGACCGTATTCGCGAGGTTCGCGGTGGTTTGGTGATTATCAATGGTGAAAGCTTGGGACAAGTGGCTAGCCAAACCTTAGAGAGTATGCATGCCATCAATGCAGTGACCAATACGCCGGTTATCCGTCCGGTGGTGACCATGGACAAATTGGAAATCATCGATATTGCTCAAGCCATTGATACCTTTGAAATTTCTATCCAGCCATTCGAAGATTGTTGTACCATCTTTGCACCAGATCGTCCAAAGACCAATCCGAAACTCAAAAATGCAGAGCAGTATGAGCAACGTATGGATGTGGAAGCTTTGGTTGAGCGTGCGGTAGCAGGTATCATCGTAACAGAGATCACACCAAAAGCAGAAAAAGATGAGGTCGATGACCTGATCGAGGATTTGCTATAGGAGAGACTGGGAGTATCCAGCCTCTTTTTCTAACCAACTTAAAGGAGACAAGATGAAAAAAATTATCGTTTTAATGACAAGTTTGCTTCTGTTGACAGGCTGTGTCAAAGTATCATTTACTGGCCCGAAAAAAGAAGAAAAGACCAGCCAGTCAACCAGCAGTAAAAAAGAACCCCTCACATTTGTCAGAGCCGACCAGTATAAAGACCAAGACAACGAAGTCTTGGAAGCATCTGAGAAATTTATCAAGGAACATCCAACGCTTGGAGAACCTGGAAAATTATTTGTCTTTTTCCCAGGCTATACCTTTGGAAATGAGGAAAATCGCTTCGCCTTGTTCTTTATCGTGAATCGTACCACCACAACCATCGATCGTGATGGATCCTTTGTTCTGAATTTAGAATATGATGGGGAGCCACTATTCAAAGATGTCACAGTTGACTATGAAGTGAGCGAATCTGGTGTATTGAAACCCAATACGGCTGCAGCCATTCCTATCAAAATCACCAAGGAACAAGAAGAAAAAATGAAGAGCATGAACGATTCTTCAAAAGCAAAAATGAGCTTCAATGACTTTAAATTTAAAGATAAGTAGAAGAAGAAGTCGGTCTTACAAGCAATCTTAAAATAAAAGATATAAAATCATCCATTTTATAAAAGAAATTCGTTTTCAAAGCGCAAAAATACTTGTCATTGTCTGATAGAAGTGATATACTAAGAGAGTTGACTATGCACATGCCTGTGCAACCGCTCGAACATCGTCGCTCATTTTCATGAGAGTAAGTGGTTCGTCCCACGATGCTAGGCGAGTCTTCACAAAAATACGGGGAAACCCAAAAATACATAGGAGGTGCATAATGAGCACATACGCAATCATTAAAACTGGCGGAAAACAAGTTAAAGTTGAAGTTGGTCAAGCAGTCTACGTTGAAAAATTGAACGTTGAAGCTGGTCAAGAAGTTACATTTAACGAAGTTGTTCTTGTTGGTGGTGAAAACACTGTTGTCGGAACTCCACTTGTTTCAGGAGCTACTGTTGTTGGAACTGTTGAAAAACAAGGAAAACAAAAGAAAGTTGTTACTTACAAGTACAAACCTAAAAAAGGTAGCCACCGTAAACAAGGTCACCGTCAACCTTACACCAAAGTTGTCATCAACGCTATCAACGCTTAATTTTAGGAGAACACATGATACAAGCAGTCTTTGAACGAGCCGAAGATGGCGAGCTGAGGAGTGCAGAAATCACTGGGCACGCTGGAAGCGGTGAATACGGCTTTGATGTCGTGTGTGCATCGGTTTCGACTCTAGCCATTAACTTTGTCAACTCTGTTGAGAAATTTGCAGGCTACGAACCGGATCTAGAATTAAACGAAGAAGAAGGTGGCTTCCTGCGGGTGACGATCCCGACGGATATTCCACCACATCAAAGAGAAATGACCCAACTATTCTTTGAATCATTTTTCTTAGGGATGGCAAACTTATCTGAGAACTCATCAGAGTTCGTCCAAACAAGAGTTATCACAGAAAACTAACATGGAGGAAAACAATTATGTTGAAATTGAATCTTGCTAACTTGCAACTTTTCGCCCACAAAAAAGGTGGAGGTTCTACATCAAACGGACGTGATTCACAAGCAAAACGTCTTGGAGCTAAAGCAGCTGATGGACAAACTGTAACAGGTGGATCTATCCTTTACCGTCAACGCGGTACACACATCTACCCAGGTGTGAACGTTGGACGTGGTGGAGACGATACTTTGTTCGCAAAAGTTGAAGGCGTAGTACGCTTCGAACGTAAAGGTCGCGATAAAAAACAAGTTTCTGTTTACCCAATCGCAAAATAAAAAGGTTTTCTAAACCTTTTTGTCCCGAGCCTTGATCCAAAGGTGAGGAAGCTAGAAATAGCAAAATTAAAGCTTTCTGATTTATCAGAAGGCTTTTTTCTTTTATTTATTTAAAAAATTCATGTTTACTCCTGTTAATATAATGTTTGAATTTGTGTTTTTTGAAAAATGTAGTATAATAGAGACAAATATAGTAGGAATGGAAGTAGTACCATGAAAGATAGCAGACATGTTGAAATTCTTCAGGAACTGGATCGAAAAAGTGTGGTATCAGTCAAAGAACTCAAGGAACTCTTTGGGGTGACAGACATGACCATTCGTCGCGATCTGATCGATCTTGAAAAACAAGGTCTTTTAGTTCGTGTACATGGTGGAGCCCACAAAAAGGTAAAAGATAGTTTGTTAGAGGCTTCTCACAGTGAGAAAAATCTCATCAATATTGATGAGAAACGAACCATTGCAAAAAAATGTGCAGAGTTGATCGAAAATGGGGATACCGTCTTTATTGGGTCAGGTACGACAACAGATTTTATCGGTGACTATTTAGAGGGAAAGGAAATCAGTATCGTCACCAATTCCCTCCCCATTTTTGAAAAGCTAAAGGATTTTCCAAATTATGACCTGATCTTAGTTGGTGGTCGCTACCGGGTGAAGACACAAACTTTTGTCGGTCAATTTGCCAATAAACTCTTGAAAGAAATCAAGGTTTCTAAAGCTTTCATCGGGGTCAATGGCATCGATGGGCATCATGTTTCCACAGCAAATGAAGAAGAGGGAAATGGTAATGCTATTATTCTAAACAATGCAATTGAGAAATATGTGGTTGCTGATAACAGTAAGTTTGATAGCTATTCTTTCTATAGTTTCTATCGAGTGGAAGACCTGAATGCCATTATTACTGATGATAGTATTCCAAAGAAGATCAAAGACAAATATGCCTTGTATACGAAAATCATATAAAACAAAATATGGTGTATTTATTATTAAAGAAATGTTCAAAAACAAACAATTTAATGTTGACTTTCGTTCAAAATAGGTGTAATATAATATCAAAAGTAAGAAAATGTTTCTTTGCGAAAAATTAACAATAGGAATATTTGCTGAAACAAACAAAAGGAGGACAGGACATGTCTATTGTAATTGGTGCAGATGCTGCAGGATTAAGATTAAAAGATCTCGTGAAAGAGTTTCTTGTAAAAGAAAACTTCGATGTTGTAGATGTAACCGCTGAAGGTCAAGATTTTGTAGATGTGACACTTGCAGTTGCGAGCGAAGTGAACAAAAACGATCAAAATCTTGGAATCGTGATTGATGCTTATGGAGCTGGTCCATTTATGGTTGCGACTAAAATCAAAGGAATGGTGGCAGCAGAAGTTTCAGATGAACGTTCTGCTTATATGACACGTGGACACAACAATTCTCGAATGATTACCATGGGAGCTGAAATTGTTGGGGATGAATTGGCGAAAAACATTGCCAAAGGCTTCGTCAATGGTAAATACGACGGTGGCCGTCATCAAATCCGTGTTGATATGTTGAATAAGATGTGCTAATGAGAGGAGAATTCAAATGAGAATTGCAATTGGTTGTGATCACATTGTGACAAATGAAAAAATGGCTGTTTCTGATTTTTTGAAATCAAAAGGATACGAAGTGCTCGACTTTGGGACTTATGACCATACACGTACCCACTATCCAATCTTTGGTAAGAAAGTCGGTGAAGCCGTAGCAAGTGGCCAAGCAGATCTTGGTGTTTGTATCTGTGGTACTGGTGTTGGGATTAACAATGCTGTTAACAAAGTACCTGGTATCCGTTCTGCCTTGGTACGCGATATGACAACTGCTCTTTATGCAAAAGAAGAATTGAACGCGAATGTCATCGGGTTTGGGGGTAAAATTACTGGTGAATTGCTCATGTGCAATATCATTGAAGCATTCATCCACGCTGAATACAAACCAACTGAAGAAAATAAAAAATTGATCGCTAAGATCCAACATGTGGAAAGCCATAATGCTCATCAAGCGGATGCTGATTTCTTTGCAGAATTCCTTGAAAAATGGGACCGTGGTGAATACCACGACTAAGAGGTGACGTATGATATTAACGGTCACGATGAACCCTTCGATTGATATTTCTTATCCTTTGGATGTACTCCAGTTGGATACAGTCAATCGTGTGGCTGAGGTGAGTAAGACAGCTGGTGGGAAAGGTCTTAACGTTACTCGTGTACTTTCTGAGATAAAGGATCCAGTGGCAGCGACTGGCCTACTTGGTGGTCGAACGGGGCAATTCATTCTCGATCATTTAGGAGAAGGGATAGAGGAACGTTTCTTTGAAATTGCTGGAGATACACGTAATTGTATCGCCATCCTTCACGAAGGCAAGCAAACAGAAATCTTAGAAAAAGGTCCAACCATTTCTGAGAAAGAAGGGCAAGACTTTCTCGACCATTATCGTCACTTGGTTGACCAAGTAGAGGTTGTTGCCATCTCTGGAAGTCTTCCTGCTGGTTTACCAGTGGACTACTATGCTAGCCTTGTCAAGATTGCAAAGGATGCTGGGAAACCAGTCGTACTCGATTGCTCGGGAGCTTCTTTAGAAGCTGCCATTCAAGAAGCTGTCAAGCCTACGGTCATTAAACCAAACAATGAAGAATTATCACAGTTGTTAGGAAAAGAAGTGAGTAAGAATGTGGAAGATTTAAAAGAAGTTCTTCAGGATTCTCTCTTTGATGGCATCGAGTGGGTAATTGTCTCCCTTGGTGCAAATGGCGCTTTCGCTAAGCATGGGGATGTCTTCTATAAGGTAGATATTCCTAAGATCGATGTCGTCAATCCAGTCGGATCTGGTGATTCGACTGTTGCAGGGATTGCATCTGGTCTCTATCATCATGAGAGTGACGCAGACTTGCTCAAGAAAGCAAATGTTCTTGGAATGTTAAATGCGCAAGAAGCACAAACAGGACATGTCAACATGGGGCACTATGATGCCTTGTATCAACAATTAATCGTAAAAGAGGTATAAAATGGTATTAACAGAACAAAAACGCAACTATTTGGAACGTCTTAGTACAAAAGACGGTGTCATTTCAGCTTTGGCCTTCGACCAACGTGGGGCTTTGAAACGCTTGATGGCCAAATACCAAGACACTGAGCCAACTGTAGCACAAATGGAAGAATTGAAAGTCCTTGTAGCAGATGAATTGACAAAATATGCTTCATCTATGTTGTTGGACCCAGAATATGGTTTGCCAGCTACGAAAGCCTTGGACAAAGATGCTGGTCTCTTACTTGCCTATGAAAAAACAGGTTACGATACATCAAGCACAAAGCGTCTACCAGACTGCCTCAACCTTTGGTCAGCAAAACGCATCAAAGAACAAGGCGCAGATGCTGTGAAATTCTTGCTCTACTATGATGTAGACAGTGCAGATGAACTCAACCAAGAAAAACAAGCTTATATTGAACGCATCGGTTCTGAATGTGCTGCAGAAGATATTCCATTCTTCCTTGAAATCTTGGCTTATGATGAAGGAATTGCAGATGCAACCTCTGCTGAATATGCAAAAGTGAAACCTCGTAAAGTCATTGAAGCTATGAAAGTCTTCTCAGATCCTCGTTTCAATATTGATGTATTGAAAGTAGAAGTTCCAGTTAATGTGAACTTCGTGGAAGGATTTGGAGAAGGAGAAGTTGTCTATAGTCGTGAAGAAGCAGCTGCTTTCTTCAAAGAACAAGAAGAAGCAACCAACCTTCCATACATCTACCTCAGTGCAGGTGTATCAGCTAAGCTCTTCCAAGAAACCTTGGAATTTGCTCATGCATCTGGTGCAAACTTCAACGGTGTTCTTTGTGGACGTGCGACATGGGCAGGTTCAGTAGAAGCTTACATCAAAGATGGAGAAGCAGCTGCTCGTGAATGGCTTCGTACAGAAGGTCGACAAAATATTGAAGAATTGAACGCAGTCTTGGCTAAAGTAGCAACACCTTGGACAGAACGCGTATAAGATTCAAATGATGATTGCCTCCTAAAGCAACAGTTAGAGAGTGGGACAGAAATCGGTCATTCGTTAGAATTCGATTTCGTCGTCCCACCTCCGCACAGTTGAGTAGGGCTGTAAAAGCTGATGAAATCAGCGTAGTAGAGCCCACTCAACCACTGCGTCTTGCTCAACAATCCAAAGACAATTGAGAGGCTAGGACTTTTGTCCCAGCCTCTTCATTATTTCAAGGTCTTGTTTATTTTTTATAAAAAAATGTTTAAAAATTTTCGCTGTAAGGGTTTACAAAACAAAAAGTTTATGATAGAATAAGTTTATAAGTTGAATAGCAGTGAGCGTTACTAAGTTAGATTAGGCGTGACCACAAGTAGACTGAACAATTAGTGTAGGCTAGTTTTTTCGGTTGCTTCGTGGTCATTTTTATTTGCTTTTAACAAATTTTACAAAGGAGAGCCTCATGTATCGTATTATCCATCCAATGAACAATAATGTTGCTTTGGTTCAAAATGAACTACAACAAGAGTTGATTGTTATTGGGAGTGGGATTGCTTTTGGGAAAAAGAAAAATGATCTAGTAGCTGATGATAAGGTCGAAAAAGTATTTCGTTTAAACACGGATGAGTCAAGAGAAAACTTTATGGCCCTTCTAAAGAATGTTCCTCTTGATTTCATTACAACCACTTATGAAGTGATTGATACCTTGTCTAAGAAATATGCCTATCCTGTTCAAGAATATATCTATGTGACATTAACAGATCACATCTTTTGTTCTTACCAGGCAGTTCAACAGGGAAGATATAAATACAGTGACCTTCCTGATGTGTCTGCTATGCATCCGATTCCCTATAAAATCGCAAAAGAAGCGATTGAGATCTTTCGAAAGCGGCTCTTGGATCAATTTCCTGACGATGAAGTGAATCGCATCGCTTATCATTTCATTAATGCACAAGGGGAAATGATTCATGAGCAAGATCCAGATGTTCAGGACCGACAAGTTATTTTGAAAGCTGTAGAAGAAAAACTAGCTCAAAATGGATTGAAACGGAAAGAAGAAAACAGTCATTTCTATGATCGCTTTATGATCCATCTCAATTATTTCCTAGATTCGCTAGATAAGGGAAGAGAAGATCCAGAAGGTTTGAGCGAGATGGAACAACTGATTCAGCTAAGTTATCCAAAGGCTTATGAGATTAGTCATCAAATCTACCAAACCATCGCTGAACAGACAGGAGCCAAGATATCTCCTAATGAAAAAGTCTATTTAGCCCTTCATATTCAACGTCTATTATAAAAATTTTCAAAAGGTATCATAAGGAGGAACCAACATGAATAAAGAAGAAGTCCAATTACTTGGCTTTGAAATTGTCGCTTATGCCGGTGACGCTCGATCAAAATTAGTGGAAGCCTTAAAAGCTGCTGAAAATGGTGATTTTGCTAAAGCAGAATCCTTAGTAGAAGAAGCAGGGTCTTGTATCGCTGAGGCTCACAAATCTCAAACGACCATGCTAGCGCATGAAGCAGCAGGAGAAGAAATCCCCTATAGCATTACCATGATGCATGGTCAAGACCATCTCATGACAACAATCCTATTAAAAGACGTGATTCACCATCTGATTGAACTATATAAAAGAGGAGCGAAATAATGAATAAACTGATTGAACTGATTGAAAAAGGGAAACCTTTCTTTGAAAAGATTTCTCGAAACAAATATTTGCGAGCGATTCGTGATGGTTTCATTGCAGGAATGCCTGTAATCTTATTCTCATCTATCTTCATCCTAATTGCGTATGTACCAAACGCTTGGGGATTCCATTGGTCTAAAGATATTGAAACTTTCTTGATGACTCCATATAGCTATTCTATGGGCATCTTGGCCTTCTTCGTTGGTGGTACAACGGCTAAGGCTTTGACTGATTCAATGAACCGCGACCTTCCAGCAACTAACCAAATCAACTTCATTTCTACAATGTTGGCTTCTATGGTTGGCTTCTTGCTCATGGCTGCTGAACCTGCTAAAGAAGGTGGATTCTTAACAGCCTTCATGGGTACAAAAGGTCTGTTGACAGCCTTCATTGCAGCCTTTGTTACCGTTAATGTTTATAAGGTCTGTGTGAAAAATAATGTGACGATTCGCATGCCAGACGAGGTTCCACCAAATATTTCACAAGTATTTAAAGACCTGATTCCATTTACATTGTCAGTTGTACTCTTGTATGCACTTGAATTAGTTGTGAAAGCAAGCCTTCATGTAACGGTTGCTGAATCAATCGGTACCCTTCTTGCTCCTCTATTCTCAGCAGCAGACGGTTATGTTGGTATTACGATTATTTTCGGTGCCTTTGCATTCTTCTGGTTTATTGGTATCCATGGCCCATCTATCGTTGAGCCTGCGATTGCAGCGATTACTTATGCCAATGCTGAAGTCAACTTGAACCTTCTCCAACAAGGTATGCACGCTGATAAGATCCTTACATCTGGTACACAAATGTTCATCGTCACTATGGGTGGTACAGGAGCAACTCTTGTGGTTCCATTCATGTTTATGTGGTTGTGTAAATCGAAACGAAATCGTGCTATTGGACGCGCTTCAGTAGTTCCTACATTCTTTGGTGTAAACGAACCAATCTTGTTTGGTGCACCGCTTGTTTTGAACCCAATCTTCTTTATCCCATTCATCTTTGCACCAATTGCAAACGTATGGATCTTTAAGTTCTTTATTGAAACACTTGGCATGAACTCATTTACTGCCAACCTTCCATGGACTACACCAGGACCTCTTGGTATTGTTCTTGGTACAAACTTCCAGTTCTTATCATTCGCTCTTGCAGCATTGTTAATTGTAGTAGATATTGTTATCTACTATCCATTCCTCAAGGTTTATGATGAACAAATTCTTGAAGAAGAACGTTCAGGTAAAACTAATGATGAATTAAAAGAAAAGGTAGCTGCAAACTTTAACACTGCAAAAGCAGATGCTATTCTTGAAAAAGCTGGAGTAGATTCAGCACAAAATACAATTACTGAAGAAACAAACGTCCTCGTTCTTTGTGCTGGTGGAGGAACAAGTGGTCTTCTTGCCAATGCTTTGAATAAAGCCGCAGAAGAGTATAAAGTTCCAGTTAAAGCTGCAGCAGGTGGCTATGGAGCCCACCGTGAAATGTTGCCAGAATTTGACCTTGTTATCTTGGCGCCTCAGGTTGCTTCCAACTTCGAAGATATGAAGGCTGAAACAGATAAACTAGGCATCAAATTGGCGAAGACAGAAGGTGCTCAGTACATCAAGTTAACCCGTGATGGAAAAGGTGCTCTAGCCTTTGTTCAAGCTCAATTCGATTAACGATAGGGACTGTGAAACAGTCTCCTATCGTAACGGAAATCGCTATGGCGATTTTCCTAATCGACTTGTTAATTCGTCGGTAAAAATATATCGTTTTTACCTCCTCATGTCACAATTCGGTGGCTTGGTACAAGAAGTGAGATGGAGATGGATGGCTCACTAACTCCTCTCCATCTTGCTTTATTTTTATTTTATGATTGAGAAGGGGAAACTTATGTCAAAAACATTACCTAAAGATTTTATTTTTGGTGGCGCAACTGCAGCTTATCAGGCAGAAGGTGCGACACATACAGACGGTAAAGGACCTGTTGCATGGGATAAATATTTAGCAGACAACTATTGGTATACTGCTGAACCAGCGAGTGATTTCTACCATAAATATCCAGTAGACTTACAGTTGGCGGAAGAATATGGCGTAAACGGAATTCGTATTTCTATTGCTTGGTCACGTATTTTCCCAACTGGCTATGGTGAAGTCAATCCAAAAGGGGTAGAATTCTATCATAAGTTATTTGCAGAATGCCATAAACGTCATGTAGAACCATTCGTAACTCTTCACCACTTTGATACTCCTGAAGCTCTTCACTCAAATGGAGACTTCTTGAATCGTGAAAATATCGAACACTTTGTAGATTATGCTGCTTTCTGTTTTGAAGAATTCCCAGAAGTCAACTACTGGACAACCTTCAATGAAATTGGCCCAATCGGTGATGGTCAATACTTGGTTGGTAAATTCCCACCAGGTATTCAATATGACCTTGCCAAAGTCTTCCAATCTCACCACAATATGATGGTTTCTCATGCACGTGCTGTGAAATTGTACAAAGACAAAGGTTATAAAGGTGAAATCGGGGTTGTTCACGCACTTCCAACTAAGTATCCATTGGATCCTAAAAATCCTGCAGACGTACGTGCTGCTGAGTTGGAAGATATCATCCACAACAAGTTTATCTTGGATGCGACTTACCTCGGACACTATTCAGATGCAACCATGGAAGGGGTAAACCACATTCTTTCAGTTAATGGTGGTAGTCTGGATCTTCGGGACGAAGACTTTGCATCACTTGAAGCAGCTAAAGATTTGAACGACTTCCTTGGAATTAACTACTACATGAGTGATTGGATGGAAGCCTTTGATGGCGAAACAGAAATCATTCATAATGGTAAAGGGGAAAAAGGAAGCTCTAAATACCAAATCAAAGGTGTTGGACGTCGTGTAGCTCCTGACTATGTACCTCGTACTGACTGGGACTGGATCATCTACCCTCAAGGTTTGTATGATCAAATCATGCGTGTCAAGAAAGATTATCCAAATTACAAGAAGATCTACATCACTGAAAACGGACTTGGATACAAAGATGAGTTTGTGGACAATACGGTTTATGACGATGGCCGGATTGATTATGTGAAACAACACTTGGAAGTCTTGTCGGATGCGATTGCAGATGGTGCTAATGTCAAAGGTTACTTCATCTGGTCTCTCATGGACGTCTTCTCTTGGTCTAATGGTTACGAAAAACGCTATGGTCTCTTCTATGTAGACTTTGAAACCCAAGAGCGCTATCCGAAGAAATCGGCTCATTGGTACAAGAAAGTAGCTGAAACTCAAGTGATTGAATAAGTATCAACTGGAACTGTTTTAGTTCCAGTTTTTTTATTTTCACTTGATGAAGGTCTCTTAAACGCATCTCTTCTTTCAGCCCCTAATTTATGGTATAATAGATCGATACTGTAATAAGGAAAATAGAATGAATATACAACAATTACGATATGTAGTGGCGATTGCCAATAGTGGTACTTTTCGTGAGGCTGCTGAAAAAATGTATGTGAGTCAGCCTAGCTTGTCCATTTCCGTCAGAGATCTGGAAAAAGAACTAGGGTTTAAGATTTTTCGTCGGACCAGTTCTGGGACTTTTTTGACCCGTCGGGGAATGGAATTTTATGAAAAAGCGCAGGACGTTGTCAAAGGGTTTGATATTTTTCAAAATCAATACGCCAGTCCCGAAGAAGAGAAGAAAGAATTCTCCATTTCTAGTCAGCACTATGACTTCTTGCCACCTTTGATGACAGAATTCTCAATCCGCTATCCGGAAAATAAAAACTTCCGCATCTTTGAATCAACGACGGTTCAAATTTTGGACGAAGTAGCTCAAGGGCATAGTGAGTTGGGGATTATTTATCTCAACCGTCAAAATACCAAGGGAATTATGCAACGGGTCGATAAATTAGGGCTTGAAGTGGTAGATTTGATTCCTTTTCAGACTCATATTTACCTTCGCAAAGGACACCCTTTGGCTAAGAAGAAAAAACTGGTCATGGAAGATCTAGCTCAGTTGCCAACTGTTCGTTTTACCCAAGAAAAAGATGAGTACCTCTATTATTCAGAGAACTTTGTCGATACCAGCTCGAGCTCCCAAATGTTCAATGTGACCGACCGGGCTACCTTGAATGGAATCTTGGAACGGACAGATGCTTATGCGACGGGATCAGGCTTTTTGGATAGCCAGTCCGTGAATGGCATTACCGTGATTCCTTTGGAAGATAACCTGGACAATAAGATGGTCTATGTCAAACGAGAAGAGATGGATCTCTCTCCTGTAGCAGAGAAGTTTGTCGAGGTCATGGTAGAATATTTTGATCAAAAGAGGTAAGAAATGAAGAGAAAAACAATGGTCCCAGTAGCGATCGTCCTTTTGGTCCTACTGGATCAGCTGGTCAAATGGTATGTAGTGAAGAACATTCCACTGGGTGTCGTCAAGTCTTTTATCCCCCATGTGGTCAGTCTGACTTATCTTCAAAACACAGGGGCAGCTTTTTCGCTTCTTGAAAATCAGCAATGGTTCTTTACCCTCATCACCCTCGTAGTGATGGCGGGTGCCTTTTACTATCTCTATAAGCACCTCAAAGGATCGCTATGGATGGTAATTGGCTTGACCTTGATCATTGCAGGTGGGTTGGGGAATTTTATTGACCGCCTGCGTCAAGGATTTGTAGTCGATATGTTCCACTTGGATTTTATGAATTTTGCCATTTTTAATGTAGCAGATAGTTATTTGACAGTTGGAGTTTTCTTGCTCCTGATCCTGATGTTGAAAGAGGAAACGCATGGAAATTAAAATCGAAGTAGCCGGTGCGCGACTGGATAAGGCTTTGGCGGATTTGACTCCCTTGTCACGAGCTGTGGCCAATGAGCAGATCAAAGAAGGGAAAGTTCTGGTCAATGGGACTGTGAAAAAAGCCAAGTACACGGTCAAAGAAGGGGATATCATCCAGTATGAAGTCCCAGAAGTGGAAGAGGTCAGCTATGAAGCAGAAGATTTGCCCTTAGACATCGTCTATGAGGACCAAGATGTTGTGGTGGTCAATAAACCTCAAGGCATGGTTGTTCACCCAAGTGCGGGTCATACCAGTGGGACATTGGTCAATGCGCTCTTATACCATGTCAAAGACCTTTCAGGGATCAATGGGGAATTGCGTCCAGGGATCGTTCATCGGATTGATAAAGACACGTCAGGCCTCTTGATGGTCGCAAAAAATGACCAAGCTCACGTCGCCTTAGCAGAGGAACTAAAAGACAAAAAATCTCTCCGGAAGTATTGGGCCATTGTCCATGGCAATCTTCCGAACGATCGTGGGATGATTGAAGCACCAATTGGTCGCAGTGAAAAGGACCGGAAAAAACAAGCGGTGACGGCTAAAGGAAAACCTGCAGTGACCCGTTTTCAGGTCTTGGAACGCTTTGGAAATTACACCTTGGTAGAGTTGCAACTGGAGACTGGTCGGACCCACCAAATTCGGGTGCACATGGCCTATATTGGCCATCCAGTAGCTGGAGATCCTGCTTATGGTCCTAAGAAGACACTTAAAGGACAAGGACAGTTTCTTCATGCGCGAACACTCGGTTTTACCCACCCTAGCACAGGCGAGACCTTGGAATTTACAGCAGAAGTGCCAGCGATCTTTGAGAAAACGCTGGAAGACCTTCGAAAAGGATAGTGAAGATGGCTGAATGGAGATTCAGTCACTTTCATTACATACGAAATAAATAGTATTAGAAAGAATCATAGCGATGAAAGCAAAACGAATCGTCTTTAAAGTAGGGACCTCGTCTTTGACCAATCCCGATGGGACACTCTCCAGACAGAAGGTCAAGGTCATTACGCAGCAGTTGGCTCTCTTACATGAATCAGGTCATGAGTTGATCTTGGTCTCATCAGGGGCAGTTGCTGCTGGGTTTGGTGCCCTTGGTTTTAAAAAACGGCCGACCAAGGTGGCAGACAAGCAAGCTTCTGCGGCAGTTGGGCAAGGCTTACTGATGGAAGAATATACAGCTAACCTGCTCTTACGCAACATTGTTTCTGCGCAGATTTTGTTGACCCAGGATGACTTTGCGGATCAGCGTCGCTATAAGAATGCCCACCAGGCCCTTTCTGTCTTGCTTAATCGTGGGGCCATCCCGATTATCAATGAAAACGATACGGTCTCGATTGCTGAGTTAAAAGTAGGAGACAATGATACCTTGAGTGCGCAGGTTGCAGCCATGGTTCAAGCTGATCTTTTGGTGCTGTTGACAGATGTCGATGGTCTCTATACAGCCAATCCTTCTCAGGATCCAACAGCTAAGCGCTTGGATCGAATCGAACACATTTCTCGCGAGATGATCGAGATGGCGGGTGGTGCTGGCAGTAGCAATGGGACTGGCGGTATGCTGACCAAACTCAAGGCAGCGACCCTTGCGACCGAGTCAGGGGTTCCTGTCTATATTTGCTCGTCTCTCAAGTCTGATGCCTTGATCGAAGCAGCGGAAGAGCAAGCAGATGGCAGTTACTTCCTTGCAGAGGACAAGGGCTTAAAAACCCAGAAGCAATGGCTAGCCTTTTATGCAGAAAGCAAAGGTGCTGTTTGGGTGGATGCTGGAGCAGCGCAAGCCCTGTTGGATCATGGAAAGAGTCTATTGATTTCTGGTGTGACCAAGGCAGAAGGAGATTTTTCTTATCACGATATCGTCAGCGTCTATCATCAAGAGACTGGTCAATTACTAGGAAAAGGCAAGGTCCGTCTCGGCCAATCAGCTGTGCGTGATATGCTCCAGTCTAAAAAAGCTAAGGGAATCCTCATCCACCGGGATGATTGGATCTCGGTAACTCCCGAGATTGACCTACTCTTTACAGAATTCTAGAGGAAAACGTATGGGAACAACACAAGAACAATTAGCCTTAGCGAGATCAGCTAAGAAAAGCATCAATACAGCCAGTACCGCTCTTAAAAATCAAGCCTTGGAGGCTATGGCTAGCCAGCTTTTGAAAGCGACGGAAGCCATTTTAGTAGCCAATCAAATCGATATGGAAGCGGCACGCGGGAAGATTTCTGAAGTCATGCTGGATCGCCTCTTTCTTGATCAAGAGCGGATTGTAGGGATGGCACAAGGAATTCGTGCTTTAATAGACCTGCCAGATCCGATTGGGGAAGTGCTGGATACTGAAGTCTTGGAAAATGGTCTTGAAATCCAGAAAGTTCGAGTCGCCATGGGTGTTATTGGCATCATTTATGAAAGTCGACCAAATGTGACGTCGGACGCTGCAGCACTTGCCATCAAGAGTGGAAATGCAGTGGTCCTTCGTACTGGAAAGGATGCCTTTCATTCTGCTCAAGCGATCGTGACAGCCCTCAAGGCTGGATTGGAAGAAGCCGGACTGAATCCAGATCTTCTCCAACTGATCCAAGATACGAGTCGAGCTTCTAGCCTTGCGTTGATGAAGGCTAAGGGCTATCTGGATTTGCTCATTCCGCGTGGTGGTGCTGGCTTGATCCAAGCGGTGGTTGAAAATGCCATTGTCCCCGTGATCGAGACAGGAACTGGGATCGTCCATGTCTATGTGGACAAGGAGGCTGATTTCCAGAAAGCCCTCGCCATTATCGAAAATGCCAAGACTAGTCGGCCGTCTGTCTGCAATGCCATGGAGGTCTTGTTGGTGGATCGAGAGATCGCGTCTGATTTCTTGCCTTTGGTCAAAGACCGTTTAGTGGATGATCGGGAAAGATCCGTTGAGTTGCGCCTAGATGAGCAAGCACAAGCAATCATTTCTGGGACAGCGGCACAGGAACAGGATTTTGATACCGAATTTTTAGATTATATTTTAGCAGTCAAGGTCGTTGATGGAGTCGAGGAAGCGGTGGACCACATTGAAGCTCATAGCACCCATCATTCGGATGCTATTGTGACTGAAAATCCTGAGACAGCCGCTTATTTCACCCAGCAAGTAGATTCAGCAGCGGTTTATGTCAATGCTTCTACACGCTTTACAGACGGGGGACAATTTGGCCTAGGTTGTGAAATGGGGATCTCAACCCAAAAACTCCATGCGCGTGGACCGATGGGACTCCGGGAAATGACCAGTTACAAGTATATCGTCAGTGGAAATGGTCAAGTGAGGTAAGTCATGAAAGTAGCATTTATCGGTCTTGGAAACATGGGTGCTAGTCTAGCCAAAGCAGTCGCAAAAGAAGTGGACGCGCAAGACCTGCTCTTGGTCAATCGTTCTCCTCAAAAGGTGCAAGAGTTTATCAGCCAGTATGGGGGAACGGCGTCTGATCTTGGACAAGTCTTTCAAGAAGCTGAAGTAATCTTTTTAGGGGTCAAACCCTATCAGATCTGCCCTCTTTTAGAAGAGTACCAGGGCATCTTGGCCCAACGCTCTAATCTCTTACTGGTTTCCATGGCTGCAGGTTTGGAACTAGAAAAGATGGCTGACGTGATCCAGAACGACCAGCTAGGACTCATTCGCATCATGCCCAATACGCCTGTGGCCATTGGTCAAGGAGTCATCAGTCTGGCCCGCTCCCAAGCAGTGACAGACCAGCAAGTAGCTCAAGTCAACCAGCTCTTATCAGGAGCAGGGGCCCTCTACGAAATTGAAGAAAAATTGATGGATCCTGCAACGGCTGTCGCAGGCTGTGGACCAGCCTTTGTCTATCAGATGATTGAAGCCATGGCAGATGCAGGAGTAAGCTTGGGACTTTCACGAGAGCAAGCCTTGAAGATGGCTGCCGAGACCTTCCACGGCGCTAGTCAAATGGTCCTAGAGACAGGCGAACATCCAGCCCGCTTGCGAGATGCAGTTTGTAGCCCAGGTGGCTCTACCATCGCAGGAGTCAACCGCTTAGAACAAGTCGGCTTGCGGGGCGACATCATTGCAGGAGTGGAAGCAGCCTACAAACGCACCCAAGAATTGGGAAAATAGACGAAAGAATGAGAACCGAAATGGGTCAACCTGTTTCGGTTTTTTTCTTATTTTGAGCCATCTTTACCCCTATTTTTACCATCAGTTTTAGGCCATTTTATGGTATAATTAAAAGTATGCATACAAAACCAACGTCCGCTTATGTCCACATCCCATTTTGTACCCAGATTTGTTTTTATTGTGATTTTTCGAAGGTTTTTATTAAGAACCAACCGGTCGATGCTTATTTGGATCATTTGATCCAAGAATTTCGTCGGGAAGAAATCACAAATTTACGGACTCTCTATATTGGGGGTGGGACACCGACAGCCTTAACTGCGGATCAGCTAGAGTATCTGCTCAAGGAGCTGACCAAGTCACTTGATCTTTCTCAGATGGAGGAGTTGACCATCGAGGCCAATCCTGGTGATTTGGATCCGGATAAGATTGCTGTTTTGAAGGATTCACCGGTTAATCGGGTTTCTTTGGGCGTACAGACCTTTGATAATCGCTTGCTAAAGAAGATTGGTCGGAGCCATCAGGAGCAGGATATCTATGACAATATCGATCGTCTGAAGCTGGCTGGTTTTGACAATATTTCGATCGACCTCATCTATGCCCTTCCGACGCAAACTATGGAGCAGGTCCAGGAAAATGTCGCTAAGGCTCTTGCCCTCGACATTCCCCATATGAGTCTCTATAGTTTGATTCTGGAGAATCACACGGTCTTTATGAATCGCATGAGACGGGGCAAGCTTCCTCTACCTAAAGAGGAGTTAGAAGCGGAGATGTTTGAATACATCATTCAGGAGTTGGAGCGTGCGGGCTTTGAGCATTACGAAATTTCCAATTTCTCCAAACCTGGTTTTGAAAGTCGCCACAACCTCATGTATTGGGATAATGCGGAGTATTATGGCTTGGGAGCTGGTGCATCCGGCTACGTCAATGGGATCCGCTACAAGAATCATGGGCCTATCCGTCACTATATGCAGGCTGTTGACGAGGGCAATGCGCGTGTCCAAGAAGAACATTTGAGTCAGACTGAAATGATGGAAGAAGAGATGTTTCTGGGACTGCGTAAGAAAACAGGCGTTTCCAAGAAGCGTTTCGAAGAAAAGTTTGGTGTGAATTTTGACCAACAATATGGATCAGTGGTTGAGAAATTGATCCAGCAGGGCCTTTTGGTCCCTGACAAGGACATTGTACGAATGACCAAGAAAGGTCTCTTTTTAGGAGACACTGTAGCAGAGAAGTTTATTTTGGAGTAGAAAATGGCAAAAACATTTGAATACAGCATGAAAATTCCGTTTGATATGAGCGATGTCAATGGATTTATAAAAATTCCGCAATTGATCTTGCTGTCTTTGCAGGTATCAGGCATGCAATCGATTGAGCTGGGCATGAGTGATATGTACATTCTAGAGAATTACAATCTAGTCTGGATTATCACGGATTACAATATGAAGATCGAGCGTCTCCCTGTTTTTGATGAGAAAATCACTATTGAAACCTATGCCAAGAGTCACAATCGACTTTTCTGCTACCGGGCCTTTAATATCAAGGATGAAGCAGGAAATACTATCATTGAGATGGTCGCGACCTTTGTCTTGATGGATCGTGATACACGCAAGGTTCATCCTGTTATGAGTGAAATCACGGATGCCTTTGACTCAGAGTTTTCAAAAACCATGCTCCGTGGTCCACGTTTTAAGGAATTAGAAGGGGGCGTAGAACAAGAATACCGGGTTCGTTTTTACGACTTGGATATGAACGGACATGTCAACAATAGCAAGTACTTGGACTGGGTTTTTGAGGTGATGGGAGCAGACTTCTTGACCCATCATGTCCCTAAAAAAGTTCATCTGAAATATGTCAAAGAAGTGCTAGCAGGAGGTCTCATCACCTCTCAATATGAACAAGAGGGCTTGAAAACTCAGCACCAAATTACTTCAGATGATCAGATCAATGCCCAGGCTGAAATTGAGTGGGAAGAAGTAGAAGAAAAGGGTTGGACTTATGGAAAGTAGAAGATTAAAAAATAAAAAACAGGAGCTTGAAAGCTATCAAAAACGGGTTGTGGCCTATGCCAAGCGTCAAAAGAACCCTTTGTACATGTTGGGAGATTGGCTCTTGACTCTTTGTGCTTTGGTCATCATCCTGGTAGAGGAAATTTATAAATTTTTCCGCTATCGCTTGAATTTAGAGAGTTTTAGTCGTTTCTTGAAAGAAGATGTGCGCTGGTATCGGGTCTGGATCCATTTCACCTTGGCCTTTCTTTTACCGGTCATGATTTTCTCGATTGGGATTACTAGCCAATCAGGATCCTTCTGGTCCAATTTCTATCATCGTTTGTCTCAAGGCGTGCTCTTTAGCACAACTGTCAGCCTCGCTGCGACCTTAGTGACGGATTTTGTGGAGAATTTGCAACCAGAAACCAAGTCAGACGGCCGGAACCGGAGCACCAAACGCACGGTTTATCAAATCAGTGTTGACCAAGCGACGGTCATTGGTCTCTTATTGACCATTGTGATTCTCATGGTGGCTTCCTTCTTGTTTACCCAATCAGGAAGTCAAGGGATCAATTTTACAGGGTTGATTTTACAATTTGTCCTCTATGCTGGAGCCTTGCTCTTGTATGGATCTGGTGGACGAGTCGATACAGAGAAGTTGTATGAAAAAGCTGAAACAGAAAGGGAAGAATAAATGCACTATAAGGGCTATTTGATTGATTTGGATGGCACTATTTACAAAGGAAAATCACGAATTCCTGCAGGAGAAGCTTTTGTTCATGAACTGCAGGCGCGTGAGATTCCCTATCTCTTTGTGACCAACAATACAACCCGCACACCAGAGACTGTTCGGGATATGCTGGCCACTCATTTCAATATTGAAACCCCAGTTTCGACTATCTATACAGCTACCCTTGCGACCATTGACTACATGAATGACCAAAATTTGGGCAAAAAGGTCTATGTGATCGGCGAAGCGGGGCTCAAAGATGCCATCGAAGAAGCTGGTTATGTCATGGATGAAGAAGCACCTGATTATGTTGTCATTGGCCTCGATTGGCAAGTCGACTATGAGAAGTTTGCTATTGCGACCTTGGCGATTCAAAAGGGAGCGCACTTTATCGGGACTAACCCTGACCTCAACATTCCAACAGAGCGTGGCTTGCTGCCAGGTGCAGGATCCTTGATTGCGCTTGTTGAAGCAGCGACACGGGTCGAGCCTGTGATCATTGGCAAACCAAAGTCCATCATCATGGACAAGGCCATTGAACACCTGGGTCTTGCAAGAGAAGAAGTGGTTATGGTTGGCGACAACTACCTAACAGATATTCGTGCAGGTATTGACAATGGGATTCCAACCCTTTTGGTGACGACAGGTTTTACCAAACCAGAAGAAGTGTCAACCTTACCAATCGCACCGACACATGTTGTTGCCAGTCTAGCGGAGTGGGATTTTGATGCTTAAAAGTCTGAAATCAATTAACCTATTTTTCTTTATCTTGTCAGCTGCAATCTTTCTTACCATTGCTCTCGCTTGGGCCCTCTATCCACTGGAGATCCATTGGTTGGGAATCCAGGGTCGAACTGGTTTTTCGGCTTCTGTCATCATGAAGAATATTAATGTCTTGATGAACTATTTGACCAATCCTTTTCAATGGGTGTTGAAGATGCCCCAATTTCCTTCTTCAAAAAATGGACTGCACCATTTTGAGGCCGTCAAGTACCTATTTCACTTAGTGACGGTCGTTTTCGTGATCACACTACCTGGTTTTATCCAGTTTATGCGGACAGTCGTCAAAAATGGCTACCTGGCCCTGTACCGTAGTCTCTTCTTTTGGATGATGGTTTTACCAGTAGTGCTTGCAGTGATGACTGTTATAATTGGCTTTGATCAATTCTTTACTCTCTTTCATCAAGTCTTATTTGCTGGGGACAATACTTGGCTCTTTGATCCGCGCGTGGATTCGATTATTCTTGCATTACCAGAAGACTACTTTATGCATGCCTTTTTGATTTTCTTTGTCTTATGCGAAGGAGTCTGTGCGTGTTTTTATCTATTTTCTAGGAGGAAGAAATGAACCAATACAACCGATTATTAGACCCTAAAAAAGATATAGGAAGGTATTCTGGGACACTTGCTATTTATCTCTTGGTAATGACCTTGGTAACCGTCCTGTGGGAAGTCCTCCTTGGATTGACCATAGCAGGCTCTCTCAGAAAAGATCCAAGTCAAGTAACAGAGAAACTCAATGCCCTGAATGTTTGGGCTGGTATTCCCTACCTCATCTCTATTTCCATTGGACTCTTTCTCTTTAATGCCTATCGCAAGAAGGCCCTTTATAAATATGATCTCAAGCACAAGGGACGTAAGATGACTCTTTCAGTCTTCTTTATTCTTCTCGCCTTTCTTGGCTTTTCTCAAGTCTTTTCATCTGTGATGACACAAATGATTGAGCGCATGTTTGAGACCATTGGCCTTCATTCTCCAACACCCGATCTAGGTGATACGATTGAGCGATCATGGACTATGCTCTTGTATGCTGGCTTTTTTGGTCCAATCACAGAGGAATTCTTCTTCCGTGGGGCAGGCTTGCGTGGCTTGGAACGGTATGGCAAGGTCTTTGCCATTGTCATGACGGCTATCTTGTTTGGTCTCTTCCATGCCAATTTTGATCAGCTCTTTTTCGCGAGTATCATTGGTCTAGGTTTCGGCTACATTGCCTTTGAATACAATATCTGGTGGGCTATTTTCTATCACATTTTCAATAATTTTGTGATTTCCCAAGGCTTGCATTATGTGGCCTATCATGTGGACGAGGGGCTAGCGAATTGGCTCCAAATTGGTGTTTTAGCTATTGGTTCCATTGTCATGATAGTGGTTCTTGCGACTAAATGGCCAGCTATCAAGGCTTATATTCAAGCCAATAAACCTCAACCGGGAGTTTTCCAGCGTGCCCTCGCGTCCTTCTGGTTCTGGTTCTTCGTGTTATTTACTATCCTGATGTCTATTGTTCCTTATGTGATTCCGTTCTTCCAGATGGCTAATCTCAAAGGATAAGTATTATCAAAGGGGGGATTCTTTTAGATCCCTCTTTTTTGCTATGAAAAAGGGCAAGTGAAGATGAAGGAGTGAGGATGAGGGTCTGATATACTATTTAATAATTATTTTTTACTTGGTGAAGGTGGATAACAATAATACAAACATACTAGAGAGAGGCTAACCCCTCTCTTTTTTGCTATAATAGAGAGTATGAATAACTTGATTAAATCCAAGCTCGAGCTCTTGCCGACGAGCCCGGGCTGTTACATTCACAAAGACAAGAACGGAACCATCATCTATGTGGGTAAGGCCAAAAATCTTCGCAATCGGGTGAGGTCCTATTTCAGAGGGAGCCATGATACTAAGACGGAAGCGCTGGTATCTGAGATTGTGGATTTTGAATTTATCGTCACCGAGTCCAATATTGAGGCCTTGCTTCTTGAGATCAACCTGATCAAGGAGAACAAGCCCAAGTACAATATCATGCTCAAGGACGACAAGTCCTATCCCTTCATCAAGATTACCAATGAGCGTTATCCGCGCCTCATCATCACGCGCCAGGTCAAAAAGGATGGTGGTCTCTATTTTGGTCCCTATCCAGATGTGGGAGCGGCCAATGAGATCAAGAGGCTTTTGGATCGGATTTTCCCATTCCGCAAGTGTACCAATCCGCCTTCCAAGGTCTGCTTTTACTACCATTTAGGGCAATGTATGGCCCACACAGTATGCCACAAGGACGAGTCCTATTTCAAGGGCATGGCCCAGGAGGTTTCTGATTTCCTCAAGGGGCAGGATGATAAGATTATCGATGAGCTCAAGCTCAAGATGAATACTGCTGCGCAAAACATGGAATTTGAGCGGGCAGCCGAGTACCGCGATCTGATCCAGGCCATCGGGACCCTGCGGACCAAACAGCGGGTCATGGCTAAGGATTTGCAGAACCGGGATGTCTTTGGCTACTACGTGGACAAGGGCTGGATGTGTGTGCAGGTCTTCTTTGTCCGTCAGGGCAAGCTGATCGAGCGTGACGTCAACCTCTTTCCCTACTACAATGATCCGGACGAGGATTTCTTGACCTATGTGGGGCAGTTTTACCAGGAGAAATCTCACCTGATCCCCAATGAAATCCTGATCCCTCAAGATATCGATGAGGAAGCGGTCAAGGCCCTAGTGGATACCAAGGTCCTCAAGCCCCAGCGTGGGGAGAAGAAGCAGTTGGTCAATCTGGCCATCAAGAATGCGCGTGTCAGTCTGGAGCAGAAGTTCAATCTTCTTGAAAAATCCATGGAAAAGACCCAAGGTGCCATTGAAAATCTTGGAAAACTCCTGCAAATTCCAACTCCTGTGCGCATTGAGTCCTTTGACAACTCCAACATCATGGGGACCAGTCCAGTTTCAGCCATGGTGGTCTTTGTCAATGGGAAGCCAAGCAAAAAGGACTACCGCAAGTACAAGATCAAGACCGTCGTCGGACCAGATGACTATGCCAGCATGCGGGAGGTCATTCGCAGACGCTACAGCCGGGTTATGCGGGATGGCCTGACGCCACCTGATCTGATCGTTATCGATGGTGGTCAGGGCCAGGTTAATATCGCTAAACAGGTGATCCAAGAAGAGTTAGGGCTGGATATTCCCATTGCAGGCCTACAAAAGAATGACAAGCACCAGACCCATGAATTGCTCTTTGGCGATCCTCTCCAAATTATTGAACTTTCGCGCACCTCACAGGAATTTTTCCTCCTCCAACGGATCCAGGATGAGGTCCACCGTTTCGCCATCACCTTCCACCGCCAGCTTCGGTCTAAGAATTCCTTCTCCTCCCAGCTGGATGGGATCGAAGGCTTGGGACCAAAACGCAAGCAATTGCTGATGAAGCACTTCAAGTCGCTGACCAAGATCAAAGAAGCTACTGTAGATGAGATTGTCACGGTTGGCATCCCACGAGCAGTCGCGGAGGCAGTGCAAGCCAAGCTCCATCAAGGAAAGCAAGAAGAAGCAAGTCCCTTGATGGAAGTTGCGGAGGATTCTGAATCATACCAATCATAAGGAGTTTAAAATGAACCATCGAATCGCTATTTTATCTGATATCCACGGAGATACGACAGCCCTGGAGGCAGTGATTGGGGATGCGCGTGCTCAAGGCGCGACAGAATACTGGCTTTTAGGGGACATTTTGCTTCCTGGGCCTGGAAGAGATGACCTTTTTGAGTTGCTGGATGCGATTCCGATCACAGCGGCTGTTCGGGGAAATTGGGACGATTGTCTCTTAGAAGCCTTGGATGGCGAGTACGGACTTGAGGATCCGCAGGAGATCCAACTCCTTCGCCTCACTCAGTACCTTATGGAAGGACTGGATCCTAAGCGAATTGATTGGCTTCGATCCCTTCCATTGGTAGAGAAGAAGGAGGTCAATGGCATTCGCTTTTCACTGACCCACAATTTGCCAGAAAAGAATTATGGTGGGGATTTGCGTCCAGCTAATGCGACGGAGAACTTTGACCAATTGCTGGATGACCAGACGGATCTGGCGATCTACGGTCATGTCCACAAGCAGTTGCTTCGCTATGGCAGCCAGGGTCAGCAGATCCTCAATCCGGGGACTATTGGCATGCCTTATTTTGACTGGGAACCAATTCAAAACCACAGAGCTCAGTATGCGCTAATCGATGTCGAAGCAGATGGGGTGACCAACCTGCAATTTCGTAAGGTGGCCTATGACTATGAAGCAGAGCTCCAAGATGCCAAGGACAAGGGCCTCCCCTTTATTGAGATGTACGAAGAATTGAGACGCGAGGATAACTATCGGGGCCATAACATCGAGCTTCTAACTAGCTTAATTGAGAAATACGGTTATGCCAAAGAAGTAGCTGCCTATTTCAATCTTTCTAATGAATCATAGATGGGTCTCTTATGTATTCAACCTATAACAAAGAAGCGGATCTTCAAAATGTCTGCTTCTTTTTTCACAATCTTAGGCTGTAAAACCCTGCAAGCTCTTTCATTTTGTGTTAAAATAGAGGTAACAGAAATAGAAAAGGAAGAAGCTTATGAAATTTCTAGAGCTCAATAAAAAACGCCATGCGATCAAGCATTTCACTGACCAACCGGTCGATCCAAAGGATGTACGGACTGCTATTGAGATCGCAACCTTGGCCCCTAGTGCCCACAATAGCCAGCCTTGGAAATTTGTGGTCGTTCGTCAAAAAAATGCTGAATTGGCAAAATTAGCCTATGGTGCAAACTACGATCAAGTCATGGAAGCACCTGTGACCATCGCCCTCTTTACAGATACTGATTTGCAAAAACGGGCTCGCAAGATTGCGCGTGTCGGTGGGGTGAAAAACTTCACAGACGAACAGTTGCAATACTTTATGCAAAATCTTCCTGCTGAATTTGCGCGCTATGATGCCCAACAAACAAGTGATTACTTGGCTTTGAATGCTGGTCTTGTGGCCATGAACTTGGTACTTGCTTTGACAGACCAAGGCATTGGAACCAATATTATCTTGGGATTTGATAAATCGAAAATCAATGAAGTCTTGGATATCGAAGAGCGTTTCCGTCCGGAAGTCTTGATTACGGTTGGCTATGCGGCTGAAAAAGTAGAGCCAAGCTATCGCTTACCAGTAGACGAAATCATTGATAAACGCTAAGCCAATTAGCAAATAGAAGATCGAGGAGGAATTCATGACAACAGTTGACTTTAAAGCAGAAGTAGAAAAACGTCGCGATGAGATGATGGCTGACTTATACAGCCTCTTGGAAATCAATTCTGAACGCGATGACAGCAAGGCAGATGCAGAGCATCCTTTTGGACCTGGTCCTGTAAAAGCTCTTGAAAAATTCTTGGAAATTGCCAAACGTGATGGCTATGAAACCAAGAATGTCGATAATTATGCCGGTCACTTTACCTTTGGTGAAGGAGAAGAAGAGCTTGGGATCTTTGCTCATATGGACGTCGTGCCTGCAGGTAGTGGTTGGAAGACGGATCCCTACAAACCAGAAATTATCGATGGCAAGCTCTATGCGCGTGGTTCGTCTGATGATAAAGGGCCTACAATGGCCTGCTACTATGGTTTGAAGATCATTAAAGACCTAGGACTCCCTGTTTCTAAGCGCGTGCGCTTTGTTGTCGGTACGGATGAAGAATCAGGCTGGGGCGACATGGATTACTATTTCAAACACGTCGGACTTCCTGAGCCAGATTTTGGCTTCTCACCAGATGCGGAATTCCCAATCATCAATGGGGAAAAAGGAAACATCACTGAGTACCTTCATTTTGGAAATGACAACACAGGAAGTGCCCATCTTCATAGCTTTACAGGCGGCCTTCGTGAAAACATGGTACCAGAGTCAGCGACTGCAGTCGTTTCTGGACAACTACCAGATCTTGCTGGCCTCTTAGATGCCTTTGCCAAGGAACACCAGCTCAAGTATGAAATCTCAACTGTTGACGAAAAAACCTATACCGTTACGATTGTCGGGAAATCTGCTCATGGATCAACTCCTGAAGATGGGATCAATGGTGCAACCTACTTGGCTCTCTTGTTGAACCAATTTGATTTTGGTGGTGCTGCTAAGGCTTACCTTCATGTGACAGCTTCACTTCTTCACGAAGATTTTGCAGGTGAAAAATTAGGAATTGCCCATACAGATGCCAAAATGGGACCATTGAGTATGAATGCAGGTGTCTTCCATTTTGATGACAGCCAAGCAGACAACACTATTGCCCTCAATATCCGTTACCCTCAAGGTACAGATCCTGAAACTATCAAAGCTATCCTTGAAAAGATCGAAGGAGTGGCTACAGTAAGCTTGTCAGCCCATGGTCACACACCTCACTATGTTCCGATGGATGATGAATTGGTATCCACCCTCTTGCGTGTTTACGAAAAACAAACTGGCCTCAAAGGACATGAACAAGTGATCGGTGGTGGTACCTTTGGTCGTCTCTTGAAACGTGGCGTTGCCTTTGGTGCTATGTTCCCAGACTATGTCAATACTATGCACCAAGCTAATGAGTTCGCAGATGTTGAAGATCTCTATCGTGCAGCAGCTATTTACGCAGAAGCCATCTATGAACTAATCAAATAATCCACTACTCGGCCAGTTTTTCTGGCTGAGTTTTTCCATAGAAGGAGGACTTATGTCAACGATTGAAAGCATTAAACAAGCCATTATGGCAGATCCTCAAAATAAAGAATATACAGAGAAAGGGATAGAGCCCCTCTTTGCAGCCCCAAAGACAGCTCGTATCAATATTATCGGACAAGCTCCAGGGATGAAGACGGAAGAAGCTGGTATTTACTGGAAGGATAAGAGTGGTGACCGCCTGCGCGAATGGTTAGGAGTTGACGAAGACACCTTTTATAATTCTGGTTTGTTTGCGGTCATCCCCATGGACTTTTATTTCCCAGGGCATGGGAAATCTGGTGACCTTCCACCTCGCAAAGGATTTGCGGAAAAGTGGCACCCTCAACTTCTCAAGGAGTGTCCGGATATTGAGTTAACCCTCTTAATTGGACAATATGCCCAAGCATACTACCTTCATGAAAAGGTTAGTGGCAAGGTAACCGAACGGGTTCACCATTTTAAAGATTATTTGCCAACCTATTTTCCACTCGTTCACCCTTCCCCTCGCAATCAAATCTGGATGGCTAAAAATCCTTGGTTTGAGGCAGAGGTGGTTCCAGAATTGCAAACCTTAGTACAAGAGATCATTCAAAAATAAAGGAGAGCGACGATGGATCCTTATCAACAAGTTAAAGAGAAATTAGACGAGTTAGGCATTTCATTTGACGTGGTGGAACACCCACCTGCATTCACAACTGAGCAGGCCGATTCTTACATTGAAGGCTTAGAAGCTGTTCGGACCAAGTCCATGTTTTTGACCAATAAGAAGAAAACCCAATTCTATCTGCTCATCATGGACGACCAGAAACCATTGGATATGGAGGATTTCAAAGAGCAAGTGGAAGCCAACCGGATCCGCATGGCTTCAGCAGATTCTTTAGCTGAAAAAATGCAATTACCGGCAGGTACGGTTTCTCCATTTGGTTTATTGAACAATGGAGAAAAAGATATTCGAGTCTATTTCGATAAAGACATTGTGTCAGAGGAGATCATGACTTTCCATCCCAATACCAATGAAAAGACGATCTTTATTAAAACCCAAGACTTGTTACGATTTTTAGAGGCTGTTGGCTTTCATTATGAAATTCTAACCCTCCCATAACATACCTGATAGGAGAAATCATGAAAGAAATTCCATTTTCAAGCTTTTACCAAGCTTATCAAAAAGGAGACTTACACGTTCTTGATGTACGCGAGCAGGAGGAATATGATGCCCTTCACTTAGACGGAGTTCGTCTTCTTCCCTTATCTGAGTTAGCAGATCGCTACCAGGAATTAGAGAAGGATCATCCCTATTATGTCATCTGCAAGTCTGGTCGACGATCAGCACGTGCTTGCCAATTTTTGGAAGAGCAAGGCTATGATGTGACCAACGTCCAAGGTGGCATGGATGCATTTGAATCCTAAGAAACGGGAGTGGGAAAGAACTCCTTAAAATAAAAAAAGTTGAAAAGGTTCCCCAAACCTTTTCAATCTTCCCACCTCCGCATAGCTTCAACAGTCTGGGAGACTGTTGAAGGTTGTGGATAAAGGAAACTTTGTTTCCCTCATTAGGTCATCTTTGGAGCTTAAAAGGCGAACAAAGATGCCAATCAACCACTGCGTCTTGCACTTATTCCTATCAAACATCAAAGGCTGGACAGTTTTTGCCCAGCCTCTTTTTCTTTACTAATTTCTAAAAATGAGTAGAATTTGTATGTTTTTCAAAAGATCTTGCAGGGATTTTCCAGTCTTTCATTGAAAATGGTTCAGAAATTTTGTATAATACCCTAGTATAAACAATAGTTAAGGAGATTCATTATGTCAAAACAAGATTGGCTGGATTATTTCGAAGCCGTAAATGGTCGTTCTGCTAGTGCAGAAGAAATTGCTCAAGCACTGGCTGCAGGAGAATTTCAAGAAGAAGTAGTGGTTCCAGAAACCCCACAAGCTCCAGAATTTGTCGCAGCACCAACTGCCCCTGTTGAAGAACCAGTAGCAGCTCCACAAGCCCCAGAGTTTGTTGCAGCGCCAACTGCCCCTGTGGAAGAACCAGTAGCAGCTCCACAAGCCCCAGAGTTTGTTGCAGCGCCAACTGCACCTGTTGAAGAACCAGTAGCAGCTCCACAAGCTCCAGAATTTGTCGCAGCGCCAGCAGCACCAGCAGCACCAACTGCCCCTGTTGAAGAACCAGTAGCAGCTCCACAAGCTCCAGAGTTTGTCGCAGCGCCAGCTGCTCCTGCAGAAGAACCAGTTGCAGCTCCAGTTCAAGAACCGGCTCCTCAAGTTGCTCCAGCGAATGGACCTGCTTTCCAACAAGCTCCACAGCAAGCCTACCAACAACCGACTCAAGCAGCTTATCAACAAGCTCCTTACCAAGGTCAACCAGGACAACCTTATCCTGCCCAACCAAGTCAATTTGGTGTAGCCGTTGGTGGTTACTGGAATTGGTTCCTTTCAGCTTTGAAACGTCCAACAGCTGTAGAAAATCCAAAAGCTCTTAACGGAATTTTACAGTATGTCTTGACTGCTTTTGTCTTGACCTTGGGCACTTTCTTCACAGCTAGTGGAGCTACAGGTGGTTATGGTGCAGATTTCCGTGCCTTTCTGATCATCTTGATCATGGCTTTTTTCAATATCTATACCTTCCAGGTAGCAGGTTTCTTTGTCCGTCGTGTCGTTCTTCAAGATAAAGAATATTCATACGGCCGTTCATTTGAAGAGTTTGGACGTTTGTCTGTTTACACCTTGCCTATTTCTCTATTTGCTTTCTTAGTTGGACTTGTAAAAGCTTATGAATTCTATGGATTCCTTAACTTCTTGATCTTCTTCTTGTATACAGTTGGAACCTTGTATGTAGTATACCAAGCCTTGAACAACACAAAATTTAAAGCAGATAAATTCATATTGCTTGTAGCATCCATTGCGATTTTAATTGTCTTTGCAGGACTTGTTGTTTACTTGGATCGTCAAATTTTGGAACAAGCTATTATGGGATCTATTCCAAATACTCCAAATTTTGGAGACTTGGGTAATTTTGGATACTAAACATATCACAAAAAGGAAGGTGGGAATACCCACTTTCCCTATTTTATAATGAGGGAGAAGAGATCCATGCAAAAGAAATGGGTTGAATTATTTGAAAAAGTGATCGGTCGCAAACCGTCACCAGAAGAGTTTATGGCTGGGAAAGCCTGTGGATTTGATTTGAAAAAAATTCAGTCTATCGCAGGAAATGTCCCAGCTGAGGAAGTCGCTCCTGTTGAGGAATCAGTGGTTGAACCAGTTGAAGAAGTGAAGAATGTCGATCCACTTCTAGCAGCTCGTCAGGCTTGGTTGCAACATTTTGAAGAAACCTATGGCCGCAAGCCAAGTGCGGAAGAATTTACCTTGGCTAAAAGTCAAAACTTTGAGTTTTTTGTAGGACCTGTGCCTGAATCAGAATTTGCGAACCCAGATTCAACTGAAGAAACACAGGAGTATGTCCCTCAACAGCCGACTCAAGAGTATGCGGCTCCACTTGCTACTGAGCAAACGCAGGTCTTTGAGGGATCAACCTTCACAGAGGCAAGTCCAGCTCAGAAAAAACCAAAGGCTCCTAAAACGAAGAGTGGGAAGAAACTTTCTAAGAAGAAAATTGGGATTATTTCTGCCCTTGCTGTTCTTGTAATCGCTTTGGTAGCAGCCTTCTTTTACTTCCAGTCTACAACACGTGTCGAAGTGACTGCAGATAAATTCATCAAGGCAGTAGATACAAAGGATTATCGTGAAGCAGCAGATCTGCTTTCAACCGAGAACGATAAATGGACAAAGGATGAAGCCGAAAGCTTGATCACTAGCATGGAAGATCAAGGGGTCGATATCGGCACAGAGTTGAACAAGATCATTGATAATGGTGGAGAAGGCAGCTATACGGATAAATCTGGAAACAAGATCTTTGGTTTGGAAAAAGCGGACAAGAAATTTGGAATCTTCCAAGAATACCGTGTGGCCAGCTATCCAGTGCAAGTCAAGGTCAAGACCAATTTGGACCAAGCCAAACTCAAAGTGGCTGCCAATAAAACCGTGACCTTGAAGAAAGATGCAGTGACAGACCTTGGTTCTTTCCATTACAATACAAAAGAAATGGAATTGACTGCTAAAACTGAAGTCGGAAATGTCACTTCTAAGATCCATCTCAATCCTAAAAAAGCAACTAAGAACAACTTAGAATTGCAGTTGAATTCTGAAAAACGCAATTTAGAAGTTGAGTTCCCAGATGAAGTTGAAAACCCAACAGATGTGAAGGTTGTGGTTAACGGAAAAGAAGTCGGAACCAGCACGACCTTTGAAGTAGATAGCATCCCTTATCAAGAAATTGAAGTACATGCCGTCTTCAATATGAATGGGGAAACCTACACAACTGAAAAGGCTAAGGTGACGATTGAAGAGGGTGAAAACGATCCGATCGAACTCAAACTAGCCAAAGATACCTTAAAACGCATCAAGAGTGCTCAAGATGCTAAGAAAGCGCAAGCAGCCAAAGAAGAACAAAATCGAACCTTGGCAGAAGAGTTCTTGAAAGAGTACCGCGACGCTGTCTTTAGCTCAGTTTCAAATCGAAATAACACTTACTCTAAATACTATGACACACAAAGTCAAGCCTACAAAGACATGGTTGAATTCACAACGGGTGATGGTGTTCGAAAGGCTAAAATTGACTACTATACTCCAGGAGCTTTGGATATTCAAAGTGTCACTGAAGAAAACGGTGTGGTGACCATCAAGACTTATGAAGACTTTACCGTGCATTATACAGATAGCCATCCAGATTCACAAAACCGCAAGTACAAGACCTACACCTTGAAAAAAGTAGGTGCAAGTTATGTGATTACGGATATTGTCGTAACAAAAGAATCATAGGAGATTCCTCATGAAAGCAAGATTTTCCAAATTAACTTTGGTGACAGTTGCCTTGTTAACCCTGACAGCTTGCTCCCAATCTCAATCCACTAGTTCTAAATCTTCTGCAAAAGAAGAAAGCAAACAAACGCAAACCAAGTCTTCCAAAGAAACGTCTTCTGCAAAGGATACGTCAAAAGAAACTGGCAAAGAAGAGTCGTCAAAAGCTGGTAAGTCAGATGTGAAAGTGGACTCTGGTGTGAGCTATAATGGTTCTTACTATAGTGTCAAAGGGAAATATGGTGAGGTCATGATCGCCAACAAACATTATCCCTTGTCGCCTGACTTTAACCCAGGTGAAGATCCTGAAGCTGTTTCAGCCCTTCATGAATTGATCGCAGCCATGCAGGCAGAAGGTTATCCGATCAGTGACCAATATAGTGGTTTTCGTAGCTACGACACCCAAGTTGGCCTCTATCAAAACTATGTCAATCAAGATGGTCAGGAAGCCGCCGATCGTTATTCTGCAAGACCGGGTTATAGTGAACATCAGACAGGTTTGACCTTTGATTTGATCGATACCAGTGGTAATCTGGTGACGGAACCTGGACCAAGTAAGTGGTTGCTCAAGAATGCTGCTAAATATGGCTTTGTGGTTCGCTACCAAGAAGGAAAAGAAAAAGTGACAGGCTACATGCCAGAGAGCTGGCATCTCCGCTATATCGGAAAAGAAGCACAAGATATCGCTGACTCAGGTTTGAGTCTGGAAGAATACTATGGCTTCACCGGTGGCGATTACGTTGATAAATAAAAAAGGTTGGGATTGACATCCCAACCTCAGATTGAAGACAAAGTCATATAAAAAACTTTCCTTAGGTGAGTACGGACGTCAGCGAACTTCTACGAAGTTCCATGACTAATTATTGAGCCTAAGGTCTCAATAATTCCGAGTGCCTGAATCGTTATTGTTTCAGGCACTTTACTCACAGCGGAAAGTCTTGGTATTTTCTTGATTCATCTAAAAAATTGAACTCAATTTTATTTCTTATCAGAATCGCTTAATTTATTTTACTTTAAAATAGTTTGTCTACATTTTAAGGTTGGGATAGATATCCCAACCTTTTTATTGTATGTTTTTTAGAAACTCATCCAGCTCTTTTTGATTCTTGAGAGAGAGAAATTTGTCTGGATAGTTTTGGCCGATAGTCTGATAGCGTGTGACCTGTCTAGCTTGGCGACCGTCCCAAAGGATCCAACGGATGAATTCCCAGTCAAATCGTTCAGGGCAGCCAGCTGCCATACTCTCACGGACCCGACCTTTATAACGGCGGTATCGTTTCCACCCTCTATAGAGGCAGTTCCAACAAGAGAAGTTGAGAAAGATAATCTGGTCGGCTTGCTCCATTCTCTCCTCATAGCAGCACCAAGAGTAATTGCCATCAATGACCCAGTCTTTATGATCGCTGAGAAACTGTCTCATCTCACCTTCCATCGTATCCCGGTCACTGTCTATCCAGCCCGGTTGAAATTGAAGGGTATCCATGTGGAGCTTGGGAATGGAGTAGTAGCGAGCTAAGTTTTCAGCCAAGGTGGATTTACCTGATCCAGAATAGCCGATAATAACAATTTTCATAAGCACCTCTCAAAAAATTAGGCACAAAAAAAGCTCCGGAGAGCTTGATTTTTATGCTGTTCTTGATTAACCAAGTTTCGCTGCAAGACGTGCTTTATCACGGCTAGCTTTGTTCTTGTGGATCAAACCTTTAGTTTCTGCTTTATCGATAGCTGAGCTAGCAGCGCGGTAAAGTTCTTCAGATGGGTTTGCTTCAAAAGCTTTGATTGCAGTACGCATAGCTGATTTTTGAGCTGAGTTTTTTTCGTTTTGTTTAACGTTCAATTCAGCGCGTTTGATAGCTGATTTAATGTTTGCCAAGTTATTCACCTCCATTGATAATCTAACTATCTCATTATATATGAAAAGTTAAGATTTGACAAGCCTAAAATAGCTTTTCCTTAAAAAAGTACCGTTAAAAGGCCATTTTCTCTAGCGTTTGAGATAAATTTCGTCGATTTCATGGTTGGTTGCTTTATGGAGAATCAGATCAGCTCGGTTTCTGGTTGGTTGGATGTAATGTTGCAAGTTGACTAAATTAATGGATTCCCAGACCTGATGGGCCATGCTTAAAACTTCTTCTAGGGGTTGCTCTGTAAATCGATAGTAGTAGTTATTGGGATCATTCTGAGCTAATGCAAGGAGTTTTTGGAAGCGATCGATATACCAAGATTCGATATCATCAACTGCGGCATCCACATAGATCGAAAAATCAAAGAAATCGGTCATATAGAGACTGTCATTTTGCGGATTTTGAAAGACATTGATCCCTTCGACAATGACAAAATCAGCCGGTAAAATGGTTTGCTTCTCATCTGGGACAATATCGTATATTTCGTGGGAATAGACAGGGATTTCTACGCTCTTGTTGTTTTTGATTTGATTAAGAAAATCAAGGAGCAATTCCATATCATAGCTTTCTGGAAATCCTTTTCGATTGAGGATCTCTTGTTCTTTTAAGATAGCATTTGGATAGAGGAAGCCATCTGTTGTCACCAATTCTACTGTCGAGCCTTCGAAGGTTCGCGACAGCAGGATTTGAAGTAAACGGCTAGTGGTAGATTTTCCAACCGCAACGCTCCCTGAAACCCCAATGATAAAGGGTTGGCGTTCACTCGTTTTTTGAAGAAAAATACCTTTTGAGAAGGCCAAATCTTCTTTGGAACGCTTGTAGATTCCAATCAGGTTTGTCAAAGGCAGGTAGACGTCACGTACATCCTGGAGGTTGATGCGGTCGTTGAAACTTTTAATAGAATTGAGCTCTGTTTGAGAGAGAGGTGGGGTGGTTTTGCGGTGCAAATTTTGCCAGGTTTCCCGATTAATTTTTTCAAAATGTAGAAATTCTTTGTCCATATGTCACTCCTATTTTAGTCTTTAGTATACCAATTTTTAGAGGTCATGTAAACGATTTAAAAAAGGAGTGAATTATGATAAAATAACCTTATGAGTAAAATGTATTTCGATGTAAACCCAGATGCAGCCCATGATATTCATGATCTGGCTGTTGTTTTATTGGGGCAAAAGATGAATTTCTATACGGACGCCGGCGTCTTTAGTAAAAAAATGATTGACTATGGAAGCCAGGTGCTCTTATCAACCTTGGATTTTCAAGAAGGAGAAAGTGTCCTCGATGTAGGCTGTGGCTATGGTCCGATCGGCCTCTCTCTAGCTAAAGCCCAGGGAGTCGCAGTGACCATGGTCGATGTCAATGAGAGGGCGCTGGACTTGGCTAAGAAAAATGCCAGCCGAAATGGCGTGGAAGCACAGATCTTTTCTTCGGATGTCTATGAAGCAGTAGAAGGGGTCTTTGACCATGTGATCAGTAATCCGCCGATCCGAGCTGGTAAGAAAGTGGTTCACCAAGTGATCACTGGTAGTTTTGAACATTTGAAACCAGGTGGAGATTTGACCATTGTCATTCAGAAAAAACAAGGAGCTCCCAGCGCGAAAGCCAAGATGGAAGAGACGTTTGGCAATTGTGAGACAGTAAAAAAAGACAAAGGCTATTATATTTTAAGAAGTGAGAAAGAATCATGAGAGCAGTAGATATCATTCAGAAAAAAAGAGATGGTCTTGCCTTAAACAAGGAAGAAATTGAATGGCTGATTGAGGGATATGTGGCTGGAACAGTTCCGGATTACCAAATGTCAGCTTTTGCTATGGCTGTTTATTTTAAGGGGATGACGACAGAAGAAATCTCTCATATGACCATGAAGATGGTCCAAACGGGGCAACAGTTTGATCTGTCAGCTATTCCAGGGATCAAGGTGGACAAACATTCGACTGGTGGTGTCGGAGACAAGGTGACCTTGGTCTTGGTGCCTTTGGTTGCAAGTTTCGGAGTGCCGGTTGCCAAAATGAGCGGTCGTGGCTTAGGCCACACGGGTGGAACCATCGATAAGTTGGAATCCATTAAAGGTTTCCAGATTGAACGGACCCAAGAGGAATTTATCCAGCAGGTGCAGGAGATCGGCTTATCGGTCATTGGTCAATCCGACCAACTTGTAAAAGCAGACAAACTTTTGTATGCTCTGCGTGATGTGACAGCGACAGTGGATACCATTCCTTTGATTGCTAGCTCCGTTATGAGTAAGAAAATCGCTGCTGGAGCGGATGCTATTCTTTTGGACGTGACGGTAGGCGAGGGTGCCTTCATGAAGAATATTGAGGATGCTCGTCGCTTAGCACGTACCATGGTGGATCTTGGAAATGCAGTGGGTCGGAAAACCATCGCTGTCATTACAGATATGAGCCAACCATTGGGAACCAGTATTGGCAATCGTTTAGAGATTTTGGAAGCCCTGGATATTCTGAAAGGACAGGGGCGCGCTGAAGTCACTGAGTTTATTTGTGAATTAGCGCAAATCATGTTGAAATTGGCCAATGTAGATCAATCGATTGAAGCCATCCTTGAACACTTGACCAATGGTCAAGCTTTAGCGAAGTTTGAAGAAATGGTGGTGGCTCAAGGTGGAGACTTAGAAGATTTGCATCGTCCCGTTAAAGTGGATCAGGTCCTTGAAGTAACAGCGGACCAAGATGGCGTCATTGCTGCTTTACCTGCCATGGAGTTTGGTTTGTTTGCTATGCGCCTGGGTGCTGGTCGTGCTGTCAAATCGGATCCCCTCGATTATGAAACAGGGATTGTGTTTGACAAAAAAGTGGGAGAGCACGTCAAAAAAGGGGAACGCATTGCTCGCATTTTCATGAATGAAAAAAATTCACAAGAAAGAGTTACAGAATTCAAAAAAAATGTTAAAATACTAGAAAGGGCTGAAAGCGTTAAAGAAATTATTGAAATAATATCTTAAGCAGCTCAGGAGATTGTATGAAGTTAAATAAATATATCGATCACACTCTTTTAAAACCAGATGCGCAACAAGAACAGATCGAAAAGCTGATCGAAGAAGCCAAGGCTTATGATTTTGCGAGTGTCTGTGTGAACCCGACATGGGTGAATTTTGCGGCTGAGGGCTTGCGCGATTCAGACGTTAAAGTTTGTACCGTCATTGGTTTTCCTTTAGGAGCAAATACACCATTTGTCAAAGCGTGTGAAACAAAAAATGCGATTCAAAATGGTGCCGATGAGATTGACATGGTCATTAATATCGGGGCTCTTAAGTCTAAGAATTTAGCACTAGTTGAGGAAGATATCCAAGCGGTAGTCGAAGCGAGCGGTGATAAGCTGGTCAAAGTCATCATTGAGACTTGTCTCTTAACCGATGATGAAAAGATCGTTGCTTGTCAAATTGCTAAGTTAGCTGGCGCAGACTTTGTGAAGACTTCAACTGGCTTCTCAACTGGAGGAGCAACGGTAGAAGATGTGGCCTTAATGGGTCAAACTGTTGGACCCGACATGGGTGTTAAGGCTTCTGGTGGTGCTCGCTCTTATGAAGATGCTCTTGCTTTTATCGAAGCTGGTGCGACCCGTATTGGGACTTCTTCTGGTGTAGCCATCATGGAAGGAAAGGTGGCTCATGGCGACTACTGAGTTGATTGACTTAGCAGTTGAAGTGAGTAAACAAGCCTATGTGCCTTACTCTCATTTCCCAATTGGAGCTGTACTGCTAACGAAGGATGGAGAAATCTATACAGGTGTCAATATCGAAAATGCCAGTTTTGGGTTAACCAACTGTGGGGAACGGACAGCTATTTTTAAAGCAGTTTCTGAAGGAGCTCGTGAGTTCAAAGAGCTGATTGTCTATGGGCAAACAGAAAAGCCTGTCTCTCCGTGTGGTGCTTGTCGCCAGGTCATGGCTGAATTTTTTGAGCCTGATCTGCCTGTAACTTTGGTATCTAAAGATAAATCGACGGTCGTGATGACGGTCAAGGAATTACTTCCATATTCCTTTACAGATTTGACTTAGTTGGTCTGTGAGGCGGTCTTTTGACCCTTTCAATACTTCGCAACAATGTTGCACAATAATTTAGGAGGTTCAGTAATGAACAAGAAACAATGGCTAGGCCTTGGTCTAGTAACTGTCGCTGCTATCGGACTTGCAGCATGTGGAAATCGTGCGTCTAAAAAAGATAGCGCAAACTCAGAATCAAAAACTGATTTGAAAGCTGCTATTATTACCGATACTGGTGGTGTGGATGACAAATCATTCAACCAATCTGCTTGGGAAGGTTTGCAAGCTTGGGGTAAAGAAAACGGTCTTTCTAAAGGGAACGGATTCGACTACTTCCAATCAACAGATGAATCTCAATATGCGACAAACCTTGATGAAGCTGTTTCTAACGACTACAAATTGATCTTTGGTGTTGGTTTTGCCTTGAGCGACTCTGTTAAAAAAGCTGCAAAAGACAACCAAGATGTGAACTATGTCATCATCGATGACCGTATTGAAGGACAAAAGAACGTAGCATCTGCTGTTTATGCCGATAACGAAGCTGGTTACCTTGCTGGTATTGCTGCTGCAAAAACTACAAAAACTAAACAAGTTGGTTTTGTAGGTGGTATGGAAAGTGAAGTTATCACTCGGTTCCGCGCTGGATTTGAAGCTGGTGTTAAATCTGTTGACCCATCTATCAAAGTTCAAGTAGACTACGCTGGTTCATTCGGTGACTCTGCTAAAGGTAAAACAATTGCTGCTGCACAATATGCTGCAGGTGCAGACGTTATCTACCAAGTAGCTGGTGGTACTGGTGCAGGTGTCTTCTCTGAAGCTAAAGACTTGAACGAGAAGAAAAATGAAGACGAAAAAGTTTGGGTTCTTGGTGTTGACCGTGACCAAAAAGCTGAAGGTGAATACACTTCTAAAGATGGTAAAAAATCTAATTTTGTATTGGCTTCAAGCTTGAAGAAAGTCGGAGAATCTGTAAAAGACTTGGCTAAGAAAACTGCTGACGGTAAATTCCCTGGCGGTAAAGTGATTACTTATAGCTTGAAAGATGGTGGAGTTGATTTGACAACTGACAACCTTTCTGCAGATGCTAAAAAAGCTGTAGAAGATGCTAAAGCTAAAATCCTTGATGGGTCTCTTAAAGTTCCTGAAAAATAATATTTGATTGGAGCGGCCCTCCCTTTAAGGGCCGTTTCTTTTAAAGTGAGACATTTTTGTCTCAATAAAATCTGTTAGTCGCCTAGCAGATTTTATTGAAATAAAAAATTTTGAAAGGAAACACCCCATGACACATGAATATGTCATCGAAATGCGTGAGATTACCAAAAAATTTGGTGACTTTGTAGCAAATGACAAGATTAATCTTCAGTTGCGCAAAGGTGAAATCCATGCACTTCTTGGAGAAAATGGTGCAGGAAAATCTACCCTGATGAATATGCTGGCTGGTTTGTTGGAACCAACAAGCGGAGACATCGTGGTAAATGGAAAAACTGTTAACCTAGACTCACCTTCAAAAGCAGCCTCTTTAGGAATTGGAATGGTGCACCAACACTTTATGTTGGTTGAAGCCTTCACTGTTGCTGAAAATATTATCCTTGGGTCTGAAACCACTAAACATGGTATTTTGGATCTTAAGAAAGCCAGTCAAGATATCCTTGATTTGTCTAAAAAATATGGCTTAGCAGTGGATCCAAATGCTAAAGTTGAGGATATTTCCGTTGGTGCGCAGCAACGTGTGGAAATCTTAAAGACGCTTTATCGTGGAGCCGACATCCTAATCTTCGATGAACCAACTGCGGTGTTGACACCAGCTGAAATCGAAGAATTGATGACAATCATGAAGAACTTGGCGAATGAAGGAAAATCTATTATCTTGATTACGCACAAGTTGGATGAAATCCGTGCTGTTTCAGACCGCGTAACGGTTATTCGCCGTGGTAAATCGATTGAGACAGTCGAGATTGGTGGAGCTACTAACCAAGACTTGGCCGAAATGATGGTCGGTCGTTCAGTTTCCTTTAAAACGGAGAAAGGTCCTTCTCAACCAAAAGAAGTCGTCTTGTCGATCGAAAACTTGGTTGTAAACGAAAACCGGGGTGTCCCAGCTGTTAAGAATCTTTCACTGGAACTTCGTGCTGGTGAAATCGTTGGGATCGCAGGGATTGATGGAAATGGTCAGTCTGAGTTGATCCAAGCGATTACAGGACTACGGAAGGTGAAATCCGGTTCAATCAAGATTAAAGGCAAGGACGTTGTGGGTCTTCGTCCTCGTCAAATCACAGAAATGAAGGTAGGGCACGTCCCTGAAGACCGTCACCGTGATGGCTTAGTCCTTGACATGATGATCTCTGAAAACATTGCCCTTCAAACTTACTATAAAGAACCTCTTAGCAAGAATGGTATTTTGAATTATCCAAATATTACCTCTTATGCCAAGAAGTTGATGGAAGAGTTTGACGTTCGTGCAGCCAGTGAAGTGGTACCTGCTAAGGCTCTCTCTGGAGGGAACCAGCAAAAAGCCATTATCGCTCGGGAAATCGATCGCGATCCAGATCTCTTGATCGTTAGCCAGCCAACTCGTGGATTGGACGTTGGGGCGATTGAATATATCCACAAACGTTTGATTCAAGAACGGGATAATGGAAAAGCCGTTCTGGTTGTCAGCTTTGAATTAGATGAAATTTTGAATGTTTCTGACCGTATTGCGGTTATTCATGATGGGAAGATCCAAGGGATCGTAACCCCTGAAACAACGAATAAGCAAGAACTTGGAATCCTCATGGCAGGTGGACAAGTAAAGGAGGGAGCATCAAATGAATAAGAATTTAAAACAAATTGCCGTTCCATTGGTGTCTGTCCTTTTAGGATTGGTCTTGGGTGCCATTATTATGTGGGCCTTCAGCTATGATGCCCTTTGGGGATACGAATTGCTGTTTAAGAAAGCCTTTGGTTCGATTAAGAGTTGGGGAAACATTTCCCGTGCTATGGGGCCACTGATTTTAGTTGCTCTTGGGTTTTCAGTAGCCAGCCGGGCCGGCTTCTTTAACGTTGGACTTCCTGGTCAGGCTTTTGCAGGATGGATCATGGCGACTTGGTTTGCCCTTTCCTTCCCAAATATGCCTCGCTTACTAATGATTCCGATGACCGTTTTGATTGCGGCTATCGCAGGTGGATTTATTGGAGCGATTCCTGGTTTCCTTCGTGCCTATCTCGGAACCAGTGAGGTCATTATCACTATTATGATGAACTACATTGTTCTCTATGGTGGGAATGCCTTGATACATAGCTTCCCAGCTTCCTTAATGAAAAACAAGGACTCAACCATTGATGTGGGAGCCAACGCTGTCTACCAGACGGAGTGGTTGCGTAATTTGACGGACAAATCACAAATGAACATCGGGATCTTCTTTGCCATCATCGCAGTGGTGGTCATCTGGTTCTTGATGAAGAAAACAACACTTGGGTTTGAAATCCGTGCCGTTGGTCTCAATGCGAATGCGGCAGAATATGCTGGGATGTCTGCAAAACGGACCATTATCCTTTCTATGATCATTTCTGGTGCTCTTGCTGGTATCGGTGGGGTAGCAGAAGGTCTAGGTATTTACTCAAATGTCTACGTTCAAACCAGCTCAATGAGTGTTGGATTTAACGGAATGGCCGTTGCCCTTCTTGCGATGAATTCACCAATTGGTATTCCATTTGCTGCCTTCTTGTTTGGAGCACTTCAAATTGGGGGAGTTGGTATGAAGCCAGCTGCCATCCCTGAAGAAGTCGTTCAAATTGTGACAGCATCCATTATCTTCTTCGTATGTGCTCACTACATTATTGAAAAGATGATCTCGATGCGTTCAGCTAAAAAAGGAGGAGCAAACTAATGAGTATTGTAACGATTTTAAGTATTCTTGTTTCCTCTATGATTGTGTATGCGGCGCCGCTGATCTTCACAAGTATCGGAGGAGCATACTCAGAACACGCTGGGGTTGTTAACGTTGGTCTAGAAGGAATCATGGTTATGGGAGCCTTCTCAGGTATTATCTTTAACTTGACTTTTGAACCTGAGTTAGGAAGTTTGACACCATGGTTGTCCTTGATCGTTGCTGCAGGGATTGGAGTACTCTTCTCCTTGATTCACGCGGTGGCAACCATTCATTTCCGTGCTGACCATATCGTCTCAGGTACAGTATTGAACTTGATGGCACCTCCACTTGCGGTCTTCCTTGTTAAAGCGATGTATAACAAGGGACAAACTGATAATATCAAAGTTGCCTTCGGGAAAACGTCAATTCCAGTCTTATCTAAAATTCCGGTAATTGGGGATATTTTCTTCAACAATGCCAGCATCATTGGCTGGGTTGCGATTCTCTTTTCATTCTTTGCTTGGTTTATCATGTTCAAGACGAAATTTGGATTGCGTCTTCGTTCAGTTGGGGAACATCCACAAGCAGCAGATACATTGGGAATCAATGTATATAGAATGCGCTACTTAGGAGTGATGATCTCAGGTGCCCTTGCAGGAATCGGAGGAGCCATTTACGCTCAGTCAGTTTCTGTTAACTTCGCCGTGACGACTATTGTAGGTCCTGGATTTATCGCCCTTGCGGCTATGATTTTCGGGAAATGGAACCCAATCGGGGCCATGCTTGCTAGTCTCTTCTTTGGAGCTTCTCAAAGTTTGGCTGTTATCGGGAATCAATTGCCTTTGCTTAAAGGTATCCCATCCATCTACTTGCAAATTGCGCCTTACGTCTTGACCATGGTTGTCTTGGCAGCCTTCTTCGGACAAGCAGTTGCGCCAAAAGCAGATGGTGTTAACTACATTAAATCCAAATAATGCACAGAGAGAGGTTGGGACAAAAGTCCTAGCCTCTCAATTGTTTTTGGATTGTCGAGTAAGACGCAGTGGTTGAGTGGGCTCTACTACGCTGATTTTATCAGCTTTTACAGCCCTACTCAACTGTGCGGAGGTGGGACGACGAAATCGAATTCTAATGAATTACCGATTTCTGTCCCACGCTCTCTTTTGCTTTGTAAAGGCCCCTCTTAGTCGCAATTTCTTTAGATTTAGGGTACAATAAGAATACAACTTTTCACGTATTGGAGGAGCAGATGTTTAAGTGGATGAAACGCCTGATTGGCATGGTGATCGTTTTATTTATTTTATTAGTGATCTTGTTGGTCCCTGGATCTATTCCTGAAGGGGAGCAACTGAGAAATGTGCAGGCAGGGAGTTCTTTGATTGAGCTGGCTCAAAATGCTGTTTCAAATGCCTCTGTGAGCACTGAAGGACTCTCAACTGAGCTAAGTCTCAATTCAGTGCAATTGAGTCAGGTCGTAAAAACAAGTGCTGGTTCTGCCCTTGACAATTCTGACTACCAAAAGATAGCACTAGGAATGGATGGCAATGACCTTCACGTCAAAGTTCCTGTTTCCTTAGGGCCAGTTGATAGCTATTTAGATTTAACCATGACTGGCCAAGTAGAAAACAATGTCATGAATTTGACCGTGACCGGTGCTAAATTAGGGAAAATGCCCATTCCAAAATTCTTGGTTCTCAACTATTTGAAGGATCAATCCAATCAAAATGGAGGCGGCTTCACAGTGAATGGTGATCAAATCACCCTTGAGATTCCTCAAGCAGGCTATAGTATCTCAAAAGCGAGAGTGGAAAATGGCAATGCGAAGGTAACCGTTAGTATATCCTTGTTTTAAGTCTTTGTAATTGGAGTTGTCATGCTTGTCTTTGAATTTTGTGCAGAGAATTTAACTTATATTGATAAGGCGATTGCTGCTGGGGCAGGTCGCATTGAACTGTGCGATAACCTGGCAGTAGGAGGGACCACACCTAGTATAGGTGTGATCAATGAAGCAATCAAACTGACAAGAGAGAAGTCCGTGGATCTATGTGTCATTATCCGACCCCGAGGTGGCGATTTTGTCTATACTGATCTGGAAGTCGAAGCTATGCTGACGGATATTCGTGCTGCGAAAGAAATAGGGGTTACTTGTTTTGTGCTGGGTGCGCTGACGAGTGATCGAAAGTTGGACCAGAGGGTCATGCAGCTTTTACTAGCAGCCTGTGGAGAAGCAGAGGTTGTCTTTCATATGGCCTTTGATGGGTTAACTCACACAGATCAGCTAGAAGCGATTGAGTGGCTCTCTGATCAGGGTGTAGCCCGCATTTTAACACGAGCTGGAAGTCCAGGTGACCCACTAGAGCAACGTTTTGCACACTATCATCGTTTATTAGATGCGGCTAGAGGAAAGATACAGATCCTGCCAGGTGGGGGTGTGACACTTGATAATCGTCAGCTCTTTTTGGAGAAATTGGGTGTTTGTCAACTGCATGGCACGCGCATCGTGTTTTAAAAAAGAAACGCTCACTGCCTGAAGTAGTTTTGAAGATCCGTTATCAAGGTTGGAGACGTTGTTTCCAGCCTCTTCTAGTGCAAAAATGAATAAGGGAGAGAAAATGTTTTTAGAGCATTATTTTGACCGATACACCTTTCAGCCAGAAAAGGGATTGGCTTTTGGATTTGAAAAGAGAGAAGCAGGTTATGAGTACCAGTGCCCCGTCTTATCGGAAACTTTTCTCTTAAAAGTCAGAGTCTGCGACCAGAAGATTTCTTTTCAGGTCTATGATCAGGATACAGGGGACGAGTATATCCAGATCCATCTGGAACAGCTACAAGGAAATTTCGTCGGCCAAGTCAGGGAAGCCTGTCAGGAAAGTCTTGAAAGGATCCGGCAAGCTTGTTTTGAGGTAGAGAAATTTCTCTATCCTCAAGCCAAGCGTCTCATGGCCTATATCTCCCTGCACTATCAGGGAACGATTGAGTATTTGTGGGAGAGATCTCCGGAATCCGGTGCCATTCGCCACCGAGACACCCTCAAGTGGTATGGTGTCTTTATGACCATTGATTGGAAAAAACTGGATGCTGGCAAGTCTGGGAAAATAGAAGTTTTGAATGTCAAGTCTGATCAAGTAGCCCATTTCATCCAGCAGAAGGGGATTTATCCAGCTTTTCATATGAATAAAAAATATTGGGTGAGTATCCCCTTAGATGGAACAATTGCTGATGAGGACTTGTTTGCTCTAGTGGATAGTAGTTGGCACCTCACCAAAAAGGGGAAATAAGATGAATCTGTTGAGGAAATTATCTTGGTTTTTTAATTTAGAGAAGAAGCGATACTTGATCGGGATAGGGTCCTTGATCTTGGTTAGCTTTTTAAATCTCATTCCTCCAAGAATCATGGGACTTGTAATCGATTTGATCGATAAAAGAAGGCTGACACTGGGGCAGTTAGTTGTGGATATTGCCCTTTTGGTCCTCGCAGCTCTTGCCATGTATGGCCTTCGTTTTGTATGGAGACGCTATATTTTTGGAACGGCCAATAAGTTGGCTCGGATCTTGCGTTACCGTTTGTTTAAGCAATTTACGCTCATGTCTCCGTCTTTTTATCAGCGTTATCGGACAGGGGATCTCATGGCCCATGCTACTAATGATATCAATTCGGTAACCATGTTTGCTGGTGGTGGGGTTATGTCTGCTGTAGATGCTTCTGTGACAGCCTTGGTGACCCTAGTCAGCATGTTTTTCATGATTGATTGGCGCTTAACCCTCTTAGCTATTTTGCCTCTACCGGTTATGGTGGTAGTGACTTCCGCCATTGGACGCAAAAACCACAAAGCCTTCAAAGAGGCCCAAGAAGGTTTCTCAGAGCTGAACAACTTTGTCCAGGAATCCGTATCAGGGGTTAAGGTGACCAAATCCTTTGGCTTTCAGGCAGATGAGATTCAGGCTTTTGAAAAAACCAATCAAATGGTCTTTTCAAAAAATATGACTTCAGCCAGTTACAATGCTTTGTTTGATCCGACTACTCTTCTTTTTGTCGGTCTCTCCTATGTCTTGACGCTCTACTTCGGGGGGCTATTTGTTCAGGAAGGGAGCCTGACAGTTGGACAAATCGTAACCTTTATTACCTATCTCAATATGCTCGTCTGGCCCCTTCAAGCTATGGGCTTCTTGTTTAATATTAGTCAGCGGGCTAGCGTTTCCTATGATCGGATTGAGACACTTTTAGCAGAAACACCTGATATCCAAGATCCAAGTCAACCAGTCACAAACATTCAAAATGGCGATCTGGAATATGACATTGAAGAATTCGCCTATGTGAAAGAGCCTGTCCTTGAAAAGGTTGTCTTTCATTTAGAAAAAGGGCAAACCCTTGGAATTGTGGGTCCAACTGGATCTGGAAAGACCACCTTGTTGCGTCTCTTGCTTAGAGAGCATGACTTGGAGCAGGGAGATATCTTGCTAAATGGGATCTCCATCAAACATTATCGCTTAGAAGATCTTCGAAGCTTGATCGGCTACGTCCCTCAAGATCAGATTCTCTTCGCCATGACCATTCGCGAGAATGTCGCTTTTTCAGATCCACAGATCAAGGAAGAAGAGGTGATGAAGGCTCTGAGAACTTGTGGAGTCTATGAAGATATTCTGGCCATGCCAGACCAGATGGAGACAGTGCTGGGAGAGAGAGGGGTCTCTCTTTCTGGCGGACAAAAGCAACGGATTGCCATGAGTCGTGCTTTGGTCATGAATCCTGAGATCTTGATCTTGGATGATTCCCTGTCTGCAGTAGATGCTAAAACGGAGCACCAAATCATTGAAAATATGAAGCAGGAACGTAAGGGAAAAACAACGATCATTACAGCCCACCGCCTATCAGCGATCGTTCATGCGGATTTGATTCTGGTAATGGAGAATGGACAGATCAAGGAGCGAGGCAATCACGAGGAATTAATGGCTCAAAAAGGTTGGTACTATGAAACCTACCAAGCCCAACAATTATCAGAAGAAATGGAGGGAAAGCTGAATGAAAACATCTGAAGCTCATGTGATGAAGCGGCTCTTGACTTACATGTGGCGTTATAAATGGTTAACGGCCCTAGCCTTAGCCTTTACCTTCCTGACTAGTCTGTTACTGACGGCGATCCCTCTTGCAGCACGCTGGTATATTGACCACCTAGTGGATCCAACAGAAACCGGCTCTCCAGTACTGACAGCTTTTCAGTTTTTGATTCTCTACTATGGGTTATTCATTGGGCGCGTGCTAGCGACCTACCTGAGCCAGTTAACCTTTGCGCGTGTATCCAATTCTATCGTAAGAGACATTCGTCTAGATATTTTCCAAAATCTTCAAAGGCTGGGCATGTCCTTTTATGACCAGACAGCAGCAGGTTCGATTGTTTCGCGGGTGACCAATGATACACAGGCAGTCGCAGATATGTTTTCTACGGTCTTTTCAAGCCTGGTTTCATCCTTTTTACTTTTTCTAGTCACCCTGGTAACCATGTTTAGCTTGGACTGGCATTTGACCATTTGGATCCTGCCTTTTCTTCCCATCATTTGGTTTTCCATCCGTCTCTATCGCAAGTTATCCAATCGCTTGGTCAAGATGACCCGACAAAAATTATCAGATATCAATGTGAAATTATCGGAATCTATCGAAGGAATGCGGATCGTGCAGGCCTTTCGTCAAGAAAAGCGCTTGACGGATGAATTCGAACAGATTAATGGGGAACATTTGGATTACGCCAACAGATCTGTGGATGTCAATTTCCTCTTTTTGAGGCCAGCTATGACCCTGTTACAGGTCCTGGCTTATGCGGTTATTCTGACCTTTTTCGGCCTAAATTGGCAGTTTTCTGGCTTTACAGCCGGTCTTATCTATGCCTTTATCCAGTATGTTAGCCAGCTTTTCCAGCCTTTGATTGATGTCACCCAAAATTTTGCAACCTTGCAGACCTCGACCATTTCTGCAGGGCGTGTCTTTGAGATGATGGATCGAGACGACTATGAGCCTAAGCAAGCTGGTAGCCTGAAAGAAATTGAGCGGGGAGATATTCGTTTTGAGCATGTATCTTTTTCTTATGATGGCAAACGGGATGTCCTAAAAGATATCTCCTTTGAGGTCAAAAACGGACAAACCATCGCTTTTGTTGGTCATACTGGTTCTGGTAAATCCTCTATTATCAATCTCTTCATGCGCTTTTATGAATTTGATCGTGGCCGGATCTTGATTGATGGACAGGATATCAAGGACTATAGCCAGGAACCCTTGCGCAAGTCCATCGGTTTAGTGTTGCAAGAACCCTTCCTCTATCATGGAACCATTGCTTCTAATATCCGGATGTACCATGAAGAACTGACAGATGAGGAAATCCGAAAAGCAGCTGCATTTGTGGATGTGGCAGACTTTATCGAGGGTCTTCCTGGTGGTTATGCTCATCCAGTAACAGAGCGAGGGTCTACCTTATCAACTGGTCAGCGTCAGCTTCTGGCTTTTGCCCGGACCATTGCTGCCCAGCCTAAGATCCTCATTTTGGATGAGGCCACTGCCAATATCGACCAAGAGACGGAAGAGATGATCCAAAATTCTCTGAAGAAGATGCGCCAAGGGCGGACAACCATTGCCATTGCCCATCGTCTTTCTACCATCCAAGATGCCGATTGCATCTATGTTCTCGATAAAGGAAAAATCATCGAATCGGGCAATCACGACCAACTCATTGCTCTAGGAGGAACGTATAAGAAAATGTATGACCTCCAGGCCGGTATGATGAAATAAGGATAAACAAGGAGGCTGGGACAAAAGTCCTAGCCTCTCAATTATTTTTGGATTGTCGAGCAAGACGCAGTGGTTGAGTGGGCTCTACTACGCTGATTTCATCAGCTTTTACAGCCCTACTCAACTGTGCGGAGGTGGGACGACGAAATCGAATTCTAACGAATTACCGATTTCTGTCCCACTCTCTTGTTTTTCTTCTTTGAAAGCTGTAAAATAAAGAAAAGAACAGAAAAAGGGAGCATACACCATGTCAAACGATCTGATCCTGATGGGAGTTGTGATTGTCTTATTTGGACTCTATTTCACCCTTCAAGTTGAGCTTACTAAAGTCAGAAATCAATTCACTCACTATCTTCTAAAACCAGGTAGTATTTCCAAGGAACAAAGAGAGAAGTACCTCAAAGAACCAGAGATGGAAGCGATTCGCCTGATTCGCCTCGATTATCGGATCGGCCTTCAAAATGCCAAACTTATCTATGAGCAATTAAAGAAATAAGAAAGACCCTCGTATAATCTGTACGAGGGTTTCTCATTCAAAAAAAGTTGTAAGTTTTGGTAAAACGTTGGCCACATCTGCTGATTGGATCTTGGCGAGTTGATAAGGACAAGAAGTGATGTAGGCTGCTTCAAAGAAATCAAGCGGGAGTCCACTGTGTTTTAAGGCAGCGAGGGATTGAACTTGTCTGAGTTCTAGAAGGATCCCATCGTGGGTCAGGGTCAGATGAGGGAGAAGAGAAGACTGATCCATCAAGGTCTTTAGACTAGCTTCTTCCTCTTTTTTTCTGGCTAGGAGTCGCTTTTTATTGGTCAGATACATACCGTTATCAATGTAGAGACTCAAGGCCTTTTGCATGATCAGATTGCTATCATAGTCCAGAATCGTCTTATAGGTTAAGACCGGCTTTAGAAGGTCTTGGGGAAGGATCATGGAAGTGATGCGAAGAGCAGAAAAGAGATTGGTCGAAAAAGATTTGATGTAGATCACCCGGTTCTTTTGATCCAAATAATGAAAAGATGGAGCATTACTGCCATCAAGATCTCCCAAATAGTCGTCCTCAACAAGGTAGACATCATATTGGTCAGCTAGTTGCAAGATCGCTTCTTTTTGCTTGGTAGAATAGCTATGACCGAGCGGATAGTGAAAACGGGGGATCGTGTAGAAGAATTTGATATGGCCACTTTTGAAAATCTCTTCAAGTTCCTCGAGATCAATCCCCGTTAAATTACGTTGAATGGTACGGTAGGCAAGTTGCTGCGAATCTAAGAGTTGGTTCATCCGATGATAAGTCGGTTGCTCGATCAAGATCTGCGATCTTTTATTGGGAAAGTCAATCTGGCTGAGGATATTAAGCGCCTGCTGAGTACCAGCAGTCAAAACAATCTGATCAGCAGTCGTATAAATACCTTCCTCCTTTAATAAGCCTTGAATGGATTGGCGTACTTCTAGTAAGCCTGCTTGGTCCGAAAAGTTATTGAAGAGATAATTCTCCCGTCCAATCAAGGTTTCATTGATACAGGTCCGGAAGTCCTCGAAAGCCTGGTTGCGGTCTTTCTCTAATTTTAGTGGAAGATCCTCATGTCGATTAGGTTCTTGCTCCAAAACATAGTAGCCACTTTGAGGCTTAGCATAGAGGAAGTGCTGGTAAGTCAAGTCCAGCAAGGCTCGTTGCACCGTGTCCTTACTACAAGAAAATTGACTAGCTAACTGACGAACAGAAGGAATTTTCTGTCCGGTTTCGAGCTGGCCTTGTTGAATAGCTTTTTTTAAGAAATCGATAATTTGTTGGTATTTGCTCGTCTTCATCCTGACTGTCCCCATACAGTTTTTTTCTATTGTACAGAAAAAATCACAAAAAAACCACTCCGAAGAGTGGCGGCAGTATTACATAAAGTAAACAATGGCTAAATACTGAAGGGCAGAAGCGGCAAGGATGAAAAGGTGCCAAATCATATGGAAATATGGTTTTTTCTTGGCATAAAAGCCAGCTCCAACCGTGTAGCACAGACCGCCCATGAGCATGAGACCCCAGAAGATCGGATTGGTTTGGCTTACGATTTGGGGAATAATAAAGATAACCAACCAGCCCATGATCAAGTAAAGAGCGAGACTGAACTTTTCATTGACTTTTTTGGCAAAGATTTTGTAGAGAATACCAAAGATGGTGGTCCCCCATTGGATCAAGATAATGCTGTAGCCCATCCAGTTGTTCATCAAGGTGAGGACAACTGGTGTGTAACTACCTGCGATCGCAATGTAGATCATGGAATGGTCGATAATACGAAGCACATACTTTTGAGGTGAATCGTAAGACATAGCATGGTAGACGGTCGAAGACAGAAACATCAAAAATAGACTGATCACAAAGATAGAAGTCCCAAAAGCACTAAGCAGACCGTGTTGCTCAAAGCTATAGACTGCTGAGATCGGAAGTAAGATCAACATGAGGAGGGCGCCAACAGCGTGGGTTACGCTATTGGCGATCTCTTCTCCAAAGGATAATTTTTTACTTAGTTTCATGGTATAATTCATCAGTTTCTTCCTCCGTTTTTACTGGTTGAATATAAGATAGGGTTTCAAGATAAAGTTGAACTGTCTGACAGGCAGAGCGAATGATGGGAGCGATCGGCTCTTTTTGCTCATTGAGATAAGCGACAAAGCTATTATAGAGAAGATCTGAACTCGCCTGGTCCTGCAAGAAATTTAAGGTAGAAGCGATCTCCTGAATAGAAAAGACAGTTTTTAAGGTTGTAATAGCAATCAAGCGAGCTACCTGTCTACGCTGGTATTTCTTCTTATCTGGTTTTTCGACATAGCCATGTTTTACGTAATTGTTGATCATGGCAGCCGTCAAGCCCTTGTCTGAAGAAGAGAGAACAGGTGCACAGGTTTTATTGACATAAAGTAGGACCTGATCGAGATAGAGGTCTAGCTCAGGCAGTTGCTCCCACGTTGGATAGGAAAAAGTGGACACGAAATCTTCACCTTTCTTTAATCTAGTTTTCATAACTAGATAATAACATTAATAAAAACTCCTGTCAAGAAAATTTGAAAAATATGGTACAATAGACCTATGAAAGTATTAATTCCATCCGCCAAAGAACTGAACGAACAGGCTCGTATCGTCGAGCCCCAACCCTTGTCAGAGAACACAAAAACTATCCTCCAAGCTTTGAAGGCATTCTCCCTAGAAGAATTAGCGACCTTTTACGGGATCTCAGAAGAAAGAGCCCTAGTAGAAAAGGAAAGAATTGAAGCTCTGTTAGCTGGGAGTGCTAAAACCTATCCTGCTTTGGAACTGTTTGATGGCCTTATGTACCGTAGTATCGAGCGTCAAGACTTATCCGAAAAAGAGCAGGCTTATCTGCAGGAGCATTTGTTGATCACGACTGCTTTATACGGTGTACTACCTGCCTATGAAGGGATAGCTCCCCATCGCTTGGATTTTATGATGAAGCTAAAACCAGCTGGAAAATCTCTAAAGGCACTTTGGAAAGAGGACTATGATCAGGCAGTAGAAGGTGAGGAGCAGATCTTATCCCTTTTGTCTTCTGAGTTTGAACAGGTCTTTTCAAAAGCCATTCGTGAGCGAATGATTCGGATCAAATTCATGGAGAATCGTGGTGGGACACTAAAGATTCACTCAACGATTTCAAAGAAAGCACGTGGGGCTATGGTGACAGCCATGATGAAGGAAGAAATCACCCATCTAGAAGATCTGAAATCACTAGAAGTAGCAGGTTTCTCTTATCGTGAGGATTTATCGCAAGAGAAAGAATGGATCTTTGTGAAAGAATAAATAAAAATATTCCTGAGAAGCGTCAGGAATATTTTTTTGATCTGTTAGATAAAGAGAATACACGATGAAAACTCCAAAATAGAGGATTTTGGAGTCAGAATCGTCTTGAGCAGTAGGCTTAGGCGATATGTTTGAATTTCTTCAAGAGTTCTGTCAACTCAGCTTGCTCGCCGCTATTAAAGACTTGCATCAAGCGTTGAATATTTTTGATATGATCTGGAAGAGCTTCTTCGATCTTTTTACGACCGGCATCTGTAATAGATACAAGATAAGCACGGCGGTCTTCTGGATCGGTTTCGCGTGTAATCCAACCATCGCGGACCATATTGCGAATAACCACAGTCATATTTCCAGAGGTCGCAAGAATGCTATCAATTAGATCTTGAATGCGAAGATCGCCTTTGCTGTACAAGGTCTCAAGTACAGAGAATTGAGTTGGTGTCAACTGGTGCTTTTTAAAGATATGAGCCTCAGACGCACGGATCAATCGTTCTGCCTTGTGGAAGACGATCATGGTTTTTAAATCTACGTTTGCTTCTTTGAATAATCTCTTTAAATTTTCCATATCTATATTTTATCAATAAATAGTATTTCTGTCGTTTAATTTTATTTTCAAATTAGTTACAAAATTGTGACAAATTTATTAAACTATGAACAAATGATAGCAAAGGTGTTAATTTTAGTTTGTTTATCAAACAATTTTATACTAAAACATTGTAACAGGTATGAAATATTAGTAACAATTCTTTCTTGAAAATCTATAGAATTCTAGGTGGCTTTGGTGTATAATGGGGGAGTGAAACAGAAAAATAATCTTTTTATAGTATGGCAACATATAATAGGAATCTGTATCTTAGTGTTGACGGTCCTTTTTTCTTGGCTATTTCTTGCTGAAAAAACTTCTGATCGCTTGGAGGATCAAATGGCACAAGCAAGAAAAATAGCCCTGTCTCATTCTTCGATTGCTAGCATTGAGACAGAGAGTTTCTTTCATGGCAAAGAAGCCTATCTTTCCTTTATTGGCAAGGACCAAGAGGGGCAAGAACTAGCGGTTTTGGTGGCGCAGGCGGATGATGCAGTCTATACCTACCCTTTGAAAGAAGGAGTTGGTTCCAAAGAGGCAGCTTCCGTCGTCAAAGAGAAGAGTCAGGACGCGATTGATCGGGTAACTTTTGGACGCTTTAAAGGCAAACCGATCTGGGAAGTCAAGGCCGGGAGCTCCTATTATGTGGTGGATTTCAAGACTGGAAAAGTCACCGGTGTTTTTTAAGATTTGAGGAGGAAATATGAAATTATCAAATCGTGTATTGGAAATGGAAGAAAGTGTGACCTTGGCTGCAAATGCGCGTGCCAAAGCTTTGGCAGCAGAAGGTCGTGATATCTTAAGTTTGACCCTGGGTCAACCTGACTTTGCGACTCCAAAAAATATTCAAGAAGCAGCAGTCGCATCGATCGAGGATGGTCGCGCTAGCTTTTATACGGTAGCATCTGGACTTCCAGAATTGAAGGATGCCATTAGCGACTACATGAAGGAGTTTTATGGCTATGCTGTGAACCGCAATGAAGTAGTGGTTGGTACTGGAGCCAAGTTTATTCTTTATGCTTTCTTTACATCTGTTATCAATCCAGGTGATGAAGTCATCATTCCAACACCTTGCTGGGTTTCTTATGTAGACCAGGTCAAGATGGTAGAAGGAACACCTGTTACTTTCCAAACAACAGAAGAAAATCACTTCAAGGCAACGGTAGAGCAATTGGAAGCAGCACGGACAGACAAGACCAAGGTGGTCTTGCTGAATTCGCCATCCAATCCAACAGGAATGATCTACAGTAAAGAAGAACTCCAAGCAATCGGAAATTGGGCTGTCGAACATGACATCTTGATTTTGGCAGACGATATCTATGGGCGATTGGTCTATAATGGCAATACCTTTACGCCTATTTCTAGCTTATCAGAAGCGATTCGCAAGCAAACGATCGTGATTAACGGAGTTTCTAAAACCTATGCTATGACTGGTTGGCGGGTTGGTTTTGCAGTGGGTGATCCAGAGATTATTGGAGCCATGGCCAAGGTGATCAGCCAAACAACTTCCAACTTAACAACCGTTTCCCAATATGCCGCAATCGAAGCCCTCACAGGAGACCAATCTTCTATTGAGATCATGCGCCAAGCTTTTGAGGAGCGTTTGAATACTATTTATCCTTTGTTGAATGAAGTGCCTGGTTTTGAAGCCATCAAACCTCAAGGAGCCTTCTATCTCTTCCCAAATGTCAAGAAGGCCATGGAGATGAAGGGGTACACGGATGTGACGGAATTTACCACAGCAATTTTAGAAGAAGCAGAGGTTGCTTTAGTAACGGGAGCTGGCTTTGGTGCTCCTGAAAATGTTCGCTTGTCTTATGCGACAGATTTGGATACCCTGAAAGAAGCTGTTCGCCGACTCAAGGCCTTTATGGAAAAATAAAATTACAAGATCCTTAGTAATGAGCTGAGGATCTTTTTCTTTTAAAAAAAAACTTGTTTTCACAGGTAGAATCTAGCACTGAAAGCCTTTTTATGATACAATTAAGAAGATAATGTCTTCGGACAAGTTTAACGAGAAAAGGAAGATGAATGATGACAAAACGGATTACTATCATCGAAGTAAAAGACTATGTTGGTCAAGAAGTGACCATCGGTGCTTGGGTGGCCAACAAATCAGGTAAAGGAAAAATTGCTTTCTTGCAATTGCGTGACGGGACTGCCTTTTTCCAAGGTGTGGCTTTTAAACCAAACTTTATCGAAAAATTCGGCGAAGAAGTGGGGCTTGAAAAATTTGATACCATCAAACGCTTGAGCCAAGAAACATCAGTGTTTGTAACTGGTATTGTCAAAGAAGACGAGCGTTCTAAATTTGGTTACGAATTGGATATTACAGACATCGAAGTGATCGGTGAATCTCAAGATTACCCAATCACTCCTAAAGAACACGGGACAGACTTCTTGATGGACAACCGTCACTTGTGGTTGCGTTCACGCAAACAAGTTGCCGTTATGCAAATCCGTAATGCTATCATCTATGCAACTTATGAGTTCTTTGATAAGAATGGCTTCATGAAGTTTGATAGCCCCATTCTTTCAGGAAATGCGGCGGAAGATTCAACTGAATTGTTTGAAACAGACTATTTCGGAACACCAGCCTACTTGAGCCAATCAGGTCAGCTTTATCTGGAAGCTGGTGCTATGGCTCTTGGTCGCGTCTTTGACTTTGGTCCAGTATTCCGTGCTGAAAAATCTAAGACTCGTCGTCACTTGACTGAGTTCTGGATGATGGACGCTGAGTACTCTTACTTGACACACGATGAGTCACTTGACTTGCAAGAAGCTTATGTCAAAGCTTTGCTTCAAGGTGTTTTGGACCGTGCTCCTCAAGCTTTGGAAACCTTGGAACGTGATACAGAGCTCTTGAAACGCTACATTGCTGAACCATTCAAACGGATCACCTATGATGAAGCCATTGATCTCTTGCAAGAGCATGAAAATGATGAAGATGCGGATTATGAGCATTTGGAACATGGTGATGACTTCGGCTCACCACATGAAACTTGGATTTCAAACCACTTTGGTGTGCCAACATTTGTCATGAACTACCCAGCAGCTATCAAGGCCTTCTACATGAAACCAGTTCCTGGAAATCCAGAGCGCGTGCTTTGTGCAGACTTGCTTGCTCCAGAAGGCTATGGAGAAATCATCGGTGGCTCTATGCGTGAGGAAGACTACGATGCCCTTGTTGCAAAAATGGATGAACTTGGCATGGATCGTACAGAGTATGAATTCTACCTTGACCTTCGTAAATACGGTACAGTTCCACACGGTGGATTTGGTATTGGGATTGAGCGTATGGTAACCTTCGCAGCTGGTACAAAACACATCCGTGAAGCTATTCCATTCCCACGTATGTTGCACCGTATTAAACCTTAATAGACGTAAAAACGCCATTAGGCGTTTTTCACTTTTATCTGCTTCAAAAAACTATGAAAGGAATTTCAATGCTGAAAATAGACATCATTGATGGGAAAGAATACGAAGAAGGCCAAGGATCTTTGATTGCGGATCTGGACCATTCCATTCAACAGATGCTCAAGACATCCTATCCGGAAAGTCAAATGGATGATTTTATCACGTATAAAAATTTGAGCCAATATTGTATGGATTATCTAGGTCAGATTATTGAGCGTGCCAATGATAAAAACGAAGCCATTAAACAGCAGGTGACAGGTGTCATGCCCGAAAGCGAGCGCCCCTTTAACGTTGAAGACCGCTTGACAGCCAGCTATACCTTCGGTCAGCGGGTGGCGGATTCTGTTGCGCGCTTCGGTGGTTCTTGGACCTTTATTATTAGCTTCATCATGATGATGGCTATCTGGATGTTGATCAATGTCTTGCATCCCTTTGGCTGGAATTTTGACCCTTATCCTTTCATCTTGCTCAATCTAGCACTTTCTACGATTGCGGCGATTCAAGCTCCTTTGATCATGATGAGCCAAAACAGGGCGGCAGATTACGATCGCTTGCAAGCACGAAATGACTTTAACGTCAATATGGAATCTGAACGGGAAATTCGCTTGTTGCATACGAAGATTGACCATATGGTGCAACAAGACCAGACGGATTTACTGGAAATTCAAAAGTTGCAAACCGAATTGTTGGTGTCCTTGTCTAATCAAGTGGCCCAGCTGCGTCAAGAAATGGATCAAGAAAAAATGAAGGAGGTGGAGAAGATGTAGGCAAATCTAAGTAAGTCTTTTAGAAACACTTATATAATCTATTGAAAGAGGAAAAACAATGTTTAAAAGAACTTACAAACGCAATATTTCACTCCTAGCAGGTCTGGAATTTACATCTTATTTTGGAATCACCAGTTTTTGGATTCTCTTTTTTATTCAAAATGGTCTTTCTTTGCTTCAGATTGGTTTATTAGAGAGTATCTTTCATGGGACGAGTCTCTTGTGTGAGATCCCATCGGGAATGCTAGCCGATCGCTTTAGCTACAAGACCAATCTCTACTTGGCTCGCTTGTCCAGTATTGGATCTTCGATCTTGATTTTATTTGGTCAGGGGAATTTTTGGATCTATGCCATTGCCATGATGGTCAATGCTTGGTCTTATAATTTTGACTCGGGGACCAGTACAGCTTTCTTATTTGATTCAGCAGTAGAAGCGGGCCAAAAGGACCGTTATCTTCAGATTTCTAGCTTTTTGTCTGGGGTGGCCGAAGTCACCCGAACGTTAGGTACAGTGGTGGCAGGCTTCTTGATTCACGGAGCATTGGCTTGGACCTATTATATTGCTATCGGGCTATCCTTGATTTCCATTCTTTTGATCTTTCTAATGAAAGAGCCAGAGAGCAAGAGTGATGAAAGAAGTCACTTGACCTTAAAGCGGATATTGGAGGTAGTGAAACAAGAATGGCAGGAAAAACCAGTCTTGTTTTACTGGATGCTCACCTATCAGTTGGTAGGGACCATCATGTGTATGTTTTATTTTTACTACCAACAGAAAATTAGTGACTTAACTAGTTGGCAAGTTTCGCTTATCATGTTGATTGGTAGTGGATTCAATCTCCTAGCGGTTTATTTGGCCAGTCAAATCGGGAAAAAATGGAATAGTAATCAAGTCTTTCCGATTCTGGTTGCACTGACTGGGTTGGCCTTGTTTTTGGTAGGTTTGAAGACTCCATTCGCCTATTTGAGTGTCTATCTCTTGACCAATGCCCTTTATGCAGTTTATCAACCCATCTACTACAATGATTTACAAGCTTATCTGCCTTCCAGTGTGCGAGCAACCATGCTGAGTATCAATTCGATGATGTTTAGTCTATCTATGATTGTCATCTTCCCTTTGACTGGTTGGTTGATCGATACTTGTGGATTTGTAGCAGTCTTTCTTGTGCTAGGCCTTATAACATTCCTATCTTTCCCTCTCTTACTGATTGGTTTAGGGAGAATGGGCAAGACCTTAAGCGAGGTGACAAAGACTGAATAAAACTTATAGGGTTCTTGAGTCTAACAAGATTTAAATAGCAGAAAAACTGAACAATCCTTCTATGCTATGTAGGAATAGTAAGATTGAAGACAAAGTCATCTTAGAAACTTTCCTTAGGCGAGGACGGACGTCAGCGAACTTCTATGAAGTTCCATGACTAATTATTGAGCCTAAGGTCTCAATAATTCCGAGTGCTAGAAACAATAGTGTTTCTAGCACTTTTCTCACAGCGGAAAGTTTCAGTAGATGATTGAATAGCTCTAACAAATAAAATTATTTTATCTTTATAGAAGTTAATTAATTTGTATAAAAGAGCAGTTTGTCTACGTTCTCATACTCTCTGCTTGGCAGGGAGAGTTTTTTTGTCAGTTATAATTGTGGTAAAATAGGTATATCCTATTTAAAAAGAATCGAGTTGTATGAAATCATTATTAAAGTATTTTAAGGGCTATCTATGGGAAACTTTTCTAGGGCCCGTTTTTAAACTCTTAGAAGCTATTTTTGAATTGTGTGTCCCCTTAATCATCGCCCACTTAGTCGATCAGGTCATTCCGAAAAAGGAAACGAGCGCAGTGGTGATGACGGTCGGTGTTTTGTTTTTATTTGCGAGCTTTGGTGTCGTCGTAGCTATTACGGCCCAGTATTTTTCTTCTAAAGCAGCTGTCGGCTTTACCCGCGAGATGACCAAGGATTTGTATGAGAAGATCTTGTCGCTTCCAAAGGACAAACGAGATAGGATCGGGACTTCTAGTTTGGTAACCCGTCTCACTTCGGATACTTATCAAATCCAGGTTGGGATCAACCAATTCTTGCGCCTCTTTTTGAGGGCACCGATCATTGTCTTTGGTTCTATCATCATGGCCTTCACCATCAGTCCCAAATTAACCCTTTGGTTCTTGGGGATGGTGGCGATTTTAACCTTGATTATTGTTACCATGTCACGGATTGTCAATCCGCTCTTTGCTAAGATTCGGAAAATCACAGACCGAATGGTCACGGTGACGCGTCAGCAATTTCAAGGGATGCGGGTGATTCGGGCCTTTGGACAACAGTCTAGTGAATTAGAGGACTTTAGAGAGGTCAATCAGGACTACAAGATCTGGCAAATTCGCGCTGGTATCTGGTCTAGTTTGGTGAGTCCCTTGACCTTCCTTGTTGTCAATACGACCTTGGTTTGTGTCATTTGGCAAGGACAATTGAATATCTCTGCTGGTCTTTTAACCCAAGGGATGTTGGTCGCTTTGGTCAATTATTTATTACAAATTTTAACAGAATTGATCAAACTGGCGATGCTGGTCACGTCTTTAAATGTCAGCTATATTTCAGCTAAGCGTGTTCAAGAGATTTTTGATTTGAAGGAAGAAGACCTCTTAGAAGCTCTGCCAGAAGAAACTGCAAGAGAGCAAGAAGCGATCAGCGCACAGAAAGTTACTTTCACTTATCCAACGGCTTCAAGCCCAGCTCTAGAAAATATTTCATTTGATCTGGATCATGGACAGATGTTGGGAATTATCGGTGGTACAGGATCAGGGAAATCCACCCTGGTTCAGTTATTGAGTCATTTGTATACCGTGAGTCAGGGAAAATTAGCCCTCTATCATCAAGGTCACTCTCCTAAAACTCTCAAGGAGTGGCGGGAGTGGGTAGCTGTTGTCCCACAGAAGGCAGAGCTCTTTAGAGGAACCATCCGCTCGAATCTCTTACTTGGAATGGAAGAAAATCTATCGGATGAAGATTTGTGGTGGGCCCTAGAAACGGCTCAGGCGGCTGATTTTGTCCGTGAAAAAGAAGGACAACTAGATGAGCAAGTGGAAGCCTTTGGTCGAAATTTCTCAGGTGGGCAACGTCAGCGTTTGACCATTGCGCGTGCCCTTTTGAAGAAGGCTCCTTTCTTGATTTTGGATGATTCAACCTCCGCCTTGGATTATTTGACGGAAGCTCGTCTCTTAAAATCGATTAAAGAAGAATTGAGTGATACGAGTTTGATCTTAGTATCACAACGAACCAATAGTCTCAAGTCTGCTGATCAGATTTTGGTCTTGAACAAGGGACATCAAGTTGGACTGGGAAATCACGATTTCCTTTTGTCTACCAATGAGATTTATCAAGAAATTCATTATTCACAACACGAGAGGGAGGAAGCATGAGTCAAAAACGTTCTAGTTATTTAAAACGTCTGTTTAGAGATTTTGCCAACCATCCCGGGCTTCTGATTCTAGCTAGTCTCGGAACCATCGCTCAAGTGGCCTTAACGGTTTGGTTACCGATCCTGATCGGACATGCAGTTGATTTAGTCATCAATCCTCAAGGGATGACAGTCTTATGGCCTGTCTTGATCCAAATGGTTCTGGTCATTGTGGCCAATACCCTGATCCAATGGATCAATCCTCTTGTCTACAATCAATTGGTCTATCGGTTTAGCCAAAGCCTGAGAGCAGAAGTGATGGAAAAAGTACACCGATTGCCCTTGTCTTATCTAGATAAACAAGGGAGCGGGGACTTCGTCAGTCGCCTCACGACCGATGTAGAGCAACTTAACAGTGGTCTTCTGATGGTCTTTAACCAGTTCTTTGTTGGCCTCTTAACCATTCTTGTGACCATCGTTACCATGGCAGAATTGGATTTCTTTATGATGGTGGCGGTTCTGGTCTTGACCCCTTTATCCCTGGTGATTGCTCGTTTTATTGCCAAGCGTTCTTATACGCTTTTCCAAAAGCAGACCCAGGCGCGTGGTCTTCAAACTCAATTGATCGAAGAGTCTTTGACCCAGGAAAGCTTGATCCAGTCCTTTAATGCTCAGGATCAATTCCGTACGGCTTTTAAGGGGACGAATGAAAGCTATGCCAATTATTCCCAATCCGCTGTCTTTTATTCTTCAACTGTCAACCCTGCCACTCGCTTTGTGAATGCCTTGATTTATGCGGTAGTGGCTGGATTTGGTGCGGTTCGTATTATTTCGGGATCTCACTTTACTGTCGGTCAATTGGTGACCTTCCTCAATTATGTCAACCAATACACCAAGCCTTTTAATGATATCTCTTCTGTCTTGTCAGAACTCCAAAGTGCCCTTGCCTGTGCAGAGCGTTTGTACAGCGTCTTGGATCAAGCTGAGGTCGAAGAGACAGGGCAACGGGTTCTGGAAAGTCAGGATGTCAAAGGTGCGATTGGTTTTGAACACGTCACATTTGGCTATGATTTGGGGCGGACCTTGATCAAAGATTTAACCATTCAGGTTCCAGCTGCCAGTAAAGTGGCCATTGTAGGGCCTACAGGAGCAGGAAAATCGACCTTGATTAATCTGCTCATGCGTTTCTACCCTGTTAATTCTGGAGAGATCACGATTGATGGGGTGCCAATTACGGACTACACCCGTGCTTCTTACCGCCAACAGTTTGGTATGGTTCTACAAGAAACCTGGCTCAAGGTTGGGACCATTCATGAAAATATCGCCTTTTCTCGTCCAGATGCAACTAGAGAAGAAGTTATAGAAGCAGCCAAAGCGGCCAATGCAGATTTCTTCATTCGGCAGTTGCCACAAGGGTACGATACGTATCTTTCAGATGCTGGAGAGTCTTTGTCTCAAGGTCAACGCCAACTCTTAACGATTGCGCGAGTTTTCCTTTCAGTTCCTAAGATTTTGATCTTGGATGAGGCTACATCCTCTATCGATACTCGGACGGAAGTCTTGATTCAAGATGCCTTTAATCAGCTCATGAAGGGACGGACTAGCTTCATCATTGCTCACCGCTTGTCGACCATTCAAAATGCCGATATGATCCTTGTCATGGTGGATGGCGATATTGTTGAGCATGGCACTCATGAAGAGCTAATGCAAGCGCAAGGTGTGTACTATAAGATGCAGACAGCTCAGCAACAGATTAGTTAAAATGAAAAGAGAGTGGGACAGAAATCGGTAATTCGTTAGAATTCGATTTCGTCGTCCCACCTCCGCACAGTTGAGTAGGGCTTTAAAAGCTGATGAAATCAGCGTAGTAGAGCCCACTCAACCACTGCGTCTTGCTCGACAATCCAAAAATAATTGAGAGGCTAGGACTTTTGTCCCAGCATCTTTTTTCGTCTAAAAAAACATCTAGCAAAATTGCTAGATGCTTCAAAAACCACCTTTTTTTTTAAACGTTTAGAACCTTATCCAAGAATTCTTTCAAACGTGGGTGTTGTGGGTTGTCGAAGATTTGGTCTGGTTTGCCATCTTCGAGGAATTCACCGTCTGCTGTGAAGATGACGCGGTTGGCTACTTGGCGGGCGAATCCCATCTCGTGGGTAACGATGATCATGGTCATGCCTTGCTCTGCCAACTCTTTCATAACGTTCAATACATCTCCAACCATCTCAGGGTCAAGGGCAGAAGTAGGTTCGTCAAAGAGCATAATATCTGGATTCATAGCAAGTCCACGTGCGATAGCCACACGTTGTTTTTGACCACCGGAAAGGCTGTTTGGATTGGCATCGGCTTTATCTGCGAGACCAACTTTTTCCAACAATTCCATCCCGACTTTTTGAGCTTCTTCACGTGTCATTAGTTTGTGCTCTACTGGCGCAAACATAATGTTTTCAAGGACGCTCATGTGAGGGAAGAGGTTGAAGTGTTGGAAAACCATCCCGATATTTTCACGGACCAAATCAACATTAGTTTTTGGATCGGTTAGATCATATCCATTTACGGTAATTTGACCTTTTGTCACTTCTTCGAGGAGATTGAGACTACGAAGGAAGGTCGATTTACCAGAACCGGACGGTCCGATAATGCAGACCACATCCCCTTCGTAGAATTTTGTTGAGATTCCTTTTAAGACCTCATTTTCACCATAGTATTTGTGGAGGTCATGGACATCAATTTTTAATTTAGCCATTAGTTAACCTTCTTTTCTAATTTTTTTGCAAATCGTGTTAGCAAGGTGATAATCACGAGGTAGAAGACGGCAAGGATCGCATACATCTTGAAACTTTGGTAGTTTCGAGCGATGATGATCTTACCAGTTTGGAAGAGTTCTACCAATCCGATCGCAGATACGATAGTCGTATCTTTCAGGGCAATGACGAATTGGTTAACAAAGTTTGGAAGCATGAGTTTGGTTGCTTGTGGCAAGATGATCTTGCGCATGGTCTTGCCATAAGAGATCCCAAGGCTTCGGCTGGCTTCCATCTGTCCAATCGGTACAGCTTGGATCCCCCCACGGACAATTTCTGCGATATAGGCAGCAGCATTGAGAGAGAGGGCAATGGTACCTGCAACAAAGTCGTTGATTGGGGATTGATGACCTGTGACCGATTCAATCAAGTTTGGAATTCCCCAGAAGATGAAGGCGGCAAGGATCATGAGTGGGATCCCACGAATAACATCGACAAAGATTTCAGCAGTCCAGCGGAGCCATTTATAAGGGCTAACACTAAACATCCCAAAGATAACACCGATCACCATAGCAATGGCGAAAGAGAGAAGGGCAAGAGCAAGAGTCACACCCAAACCACTTAACAATTGTTTGTAGTTGTTTTGAAGTAAGCCCCAGATCGTTGTTTCATCTGCTGTTGTACTTGAAGTACTTGATTTGCTACCTACTTTAAGGTATTTATCGAGAATCTTTTGGTATTGACCGCTTTTCTTCAAGTTTGCAAGACCGTTATTGAACATTTCGATCAATTCAGGATTTTCACCCTTCTTAACGGCAAATGCTAGTTGACCACTTGGAGTCCCTTCGATAGGTGTTTTGAATTTACGTCCTTGTTTAATAGCGTATTTGATAACAGGTTCGTCATCCATGATCGCTGCGACAGAACCAGAATTCAAACTATCATACATAGAAGATCCGTCAGAGAACGTTTTGATCTTGTAACCATATTTCTTTTGGTTTTCTTCAAGGAAGTTTTGTGAGGAAGTACCGTTTTTAACACCGACTGTCTTTCCTTTAAGGTCATCATAAGAATCAATCTTGCTGCTTTCTTGAACGGCTAGAATAGAATTGGCCGTGTAGTATGGTTCAGAAAAATCAAATGTTTCTTTCCGAGCATCTGTTACGGTCATCCCTGCGATCATTCCTTGCGCATGGCCGGATTGGACATCACTTACCGCTGCGTCAAATCCAGGATTATTAATTTCGATGGTAAATCCTTGGTCTTTGGCAATAGCCTTGATCAAGTCCATATCGATCCCTGTGTATTTGTTTTTTCCATTTTGGAAGACAAATGGTGCAAAAGATGAGTCACTTGAAATGCTATATTTTGATTTTTTAGGAGTTGCTTTTTGACCAGCAGGAGTAGTGGTTTCTGGAACGGCACTGTTACTTGATGATTGGCTTTCACCTGTCCATTTCTTGATGATCTCATCAAGTGTTCCATCAGCTTTCATTTTAGCGAGGGCCTTGTTAAATTCAGTGATCAACTTTTCATGCTTACCGCCTTTTTTTACACCAAAGGCAAAGCCACCGACTGCTTCCCCGTCCATATTGATAGCTAGGTCCTGACCCTTTTGGATGGCGTATTGAATAACAGGTTGGTCATCCATGACTGCATCGACCGCACCAGCTGATAAACTGTTGTACATGAGATCACCAGTATCAAAGGTCTTGATCTTGTAGCCGTACTTGTCCTTGTTTTTATCGAGGAAGCGTTGGGCTGCAGTTCCGTTTTTAACACCGACTGTCTTCCCTTTTAATTGGCTGTACTTCGTGATTTTATCGGCTTTCGTAGTCGCGATGACAACTTTTGTATCGTAGTAAGTATCAGACATGGTGAAGACTTTTTCACGTTCTGTTGTTTTGGTCATCCCGGCCATGATGGCATCCGCTTGACCAGCTTGAACTGCATTGACCGCTGCATCAAATCCAGGGAAGGATTTATCCAAATCCCAGCCATTGATTTCAGCGACCTTGTCCAAGATCTCTACGTCAATTCCTTTATAGGTTTGATCTGAATCCTTAAATTCAAACGGTGCATATGCTGTGTCGAAAACGACCTTGATCGTTTCAGCATGAGCATGACCAGCGAATGCAACGAATGGAAATAAGAAAAGCAAACATGCTAGTAATTTTTTCTTCATTTCTGTCTCCTTTTAATTCTTTTCTCTTTGGGTATTTGACCCTTGAGCACATTGACCAAAGGATGGCCTTAAAAAAACAAATCATTCATACCAAAACGAGTATGAATGGTCTTATGTTTTTCTACAAGAGCTATTTTATCAGAAAAGACTTTGCTTTGCAAGAAAAATCTAGTTTTCATGTTAGGTTTTCTGACATGAAACAATATTGCAGCTCTGGATTTTCTTTGTTACAATGGACCTATTAGATAAATGGAGGTTGATCATGAAGAAAGGAAAGATCATTCAGGATATAAAAACAAACACATCTATGCCAGTTCTTATTTCTACACTATTCTATGTATTTTTAGCCTCCCTCTTTATAGAAGGGGGACTATGGCTTGGTAGTGAATTGGTGGGACCATTTTCCTTAGTGATAGGTTTTCTGGCGGAGTTCTTTTCACCAGGAAATGGGACAGCAAGTATTCAAGAATTTTTCTACCATTATCTTCTCTATTATGAGCTTTTCAGTTTTGTAATCATACTATTTCTCTTTATTTTTTGGGTGAAGGTCATAGAGAAGAATGCTTTATCAAGCTTAGGCTTTGTAAAAAGAAATTGGCTCAAGTATCTAGTCTGGGGGATCATGATTTCACTTGTTCAAATGGGAGTGATCGCGCTTGTCTACCAAGTAAGTGGCATCGGGTCTTTTGTGTTAAATGAGCTCAGTTTAGAGCCCTTGCTTTTTATCCTAGGATTATTTCCATTTTGGCTTCTGCAAGGGGGGACGGAAGAAGTAGCGACGCGAGGTTGGCTTCTGACTCGGATTGCTGCAAGAACTAATCTGCCTTTAGCGATCGCGATTTCTAGTTGTCTCTTTGGTATTCTACATATGGGAAATGCAGGAGTGACCTTCTTATCCGTTCTGAATATCATCCTCGATGGAGTGCTAGCTGGTCTGCTTTTTATCTATACGGATAGTATCTGGCTAGTGGTCGCCCAACACGGCACTTGGAACTATGTACAAGGAAATCTCCTTGGTTTTCAAGTCAGTGGCTCAGGCGCAGATGCGTCTATCTTTAGCTTTACCATGGGTTCAGGACCTGACTGGTTGACCGGAGGGGAATTTGGAGCAGAAGGATCGATCATCACCACTCTGGTTCTTCTTGTATCCCTAGTGATTGTCTATCGCTTAGGGGAGAGGAAAGAAAGAGTTGATAATGAACAAGTGTGTCATGACTGACAGGAAATGATGATGAAAATGAAGACCGGAACTTTAGCCTGGTCTTTTTCTATGTGAGGATTCTCAACTCAAAAGTCAGAGAAATATCGTCTATTGTGGTAAAATAAGGGAAGTATAATCAAAGGAAGAAAGTATGATTAATCGAATAACTGACAACAAATTTAAACTGGTATCCAAATACCAACCGTCCGGGGACCAACCGCAGGCCATTGAGCAGCTGGTGGATAACATCGAGGGTGGTGAGAAGGCGCAAATCCTGATGGGAGCGACTGGTACGGGGAAGACCTATACCATGAGCCAGGTCATTGCCCAAGTTAATAAACCGACCTTGGTCATTGCCCACAATAAAACCCTAGCGGGCCAGCTCTATGGGGAGTTCAAGGAATTTTTCCCTGAAAATGCGGTTGAGTACTTCGTATCTTACTATGATTACTACCAGCCAGAAGCCTATGTGCCGTCGAGCGATACCTATATCGAAAAAGATAGCTCGGTCAATGATGAGATTGACAAGCTTCGTCACTCCGCAACATCAGCCCTCTTAGAGCGCAATGATGTGATCGTTGTGGCTTCTGTTTCTTGTATTTACGGTTTGGGTTCGCCTAAGGAATATGCCGATAGCGTGGTGAGTCTGCGTCCTGGTCTAGAAATTTCTCGTGATCGTTTGCTCAATGACCTGGTGGATATCCAGTTTGAGCGCAATGACATCGACTTTCAACGGGGCAAATTCCGTGTTCGTGGAGATGTGGCCGAGATTTTCCCAGCTTCGCGCGATGAACATGCCTTTCGGGTTGAGTTTTTCGGGGATGAGATTGAGCGGATTCGTGAGATCGAAGCTCTGACGGGCCAGGTTCTGGGAGATGTGGATCACTTGGCCATTTTCCCAGCCACTCACTTCGTGACCAATGATGACCATATGGAAGTGGCCATTGCCAAGATTCAGGCTGAACTTGAGGAGCAGTTAAAAGTCTTTGAAAAGGAAGGGAAGTTGCTAGAAGCTCAACGCTTGAAACAGCGTACTGAGTACGATATTGAAATGCTACGGGAGATGGGCTACACCAATGGCGTCGAAAACTACTCACGTCATATGGATGGCCGGAGTGAAGGAGAGCCTCCTTACACCCTTCTTGACTTCTTCCCAGAAGATTTCCTCATTATGATCGATGAAAGTCACATGACCATGGGACAGATCAAGGGCATGTACAATGGAGACCGCTCGCGCAAGGAAATGCTGGTCAACTATGGTTTCCGTTTGCCATCTGCCTTAGATAACCGGCCACTGCGTCGTGAGGAGTTTGAAAGCCATGTCCACCAGATTGTTTATGTGTCTGCGACACCAGGTGACTATGAGATGGAACAAACCGATACCGTCATCGAGCAGATCATTCGTCCGACAGGTCTACTCGATCCTGAGGTGGAAGTGCGTCCGACCATGGGACAAATGGACGACCTCTTAGGTGAGATCAATGCGCGTGTAGAACGTGGAGAGCGGACTTTTGTCACCACTCTGACCAAGAAGATGGCAGAAGACTTGACCGACTACTTTAAAGAAATGGGTGTTAAGGTCAAATACATGCACTCGGACATTAAAACCTTGGAGCGGACGGAGATTATTCGTGATTTGCGTCTGGGTGTCTTTGACGTCTTGGTCGGGATCAACCTTCTTCGGGAAGGGATTGACGTACCGGAAGTGAGTCTAGTTGCCATCCTCGATGCTGATAAGGAAGGCTTCCTTCGTAATGAACGCGGCCTCATTCAAACCATTGGTCGTGCTGCCCGTAATAGTGAGGGTCACGTCATCATGTATGCGGACACCATGACCCAGTCTATGCAAAAAGCCATCGATGAAACAGCCCGTCGTCGGAAAATCCAGATGGCTTATAATGAAGAGCATGGCATTGTCCCACAAACTATCAAGAAGGAAATCCGTGACCTCATCTCTGTTACCAAGGCTGTGGTCAAGGAAGAGGATAAGGAAGTGGATATCACCAGTCTCAACCGTCAAGAGCGCAAGGAACTGGTCAAAAAACTGCAAGGCCAAATGCAAGAAGCCGTCGAAGTGCTTGACTTTGAACTAGCAGCCCAAATCCGCGATATGATGTTGGAAGTCAAGGCTTTGGATTAGTAGGAGGGAAGAATGAAAATTATCATTAAAACAATGGAAACTCCTGAAGAGATAGAAGGAAAATCTCTCGTTCATTGGCAAACGTGGAGAGAGGCTTATGACAATCTTTTACCCGCGGAATATCAGGAGACGATGACATTAGATAGATGTCGTTTCTTTAGTCAAAAGTATCCAGAAAATACCTTGATTGCGATGGATGGAAAGAAGGTCGTTGGATTTATAAGCTATGGAAATTTTTGTGATGAAGCCATTCAAGCTGGTGAAATCATCGCCTTATATGTTTTAAAAGATTACTATGGAAAAGGTGTGGGTAAACAGTTAATACATGCTGCATTTGCTGTTCTCGATCATTTCTCTGAAATTTATTTATGGGTATTGAAAGATAATAAGCGAGCCATTGCTTTCTATCAAAAAATGGGTTTTACTTTTGATGGTCAAGAAAAAATACTTGAACTTGGAAAACCTGTTAAGGAGTTGCGGATGATATGTTCTTCAAATAAAAATTCCTAAAGGACGTATCTATCTATCTTTAAACCATTATCAATTAATCAAGTAAAAAAATAAAAGAGATAGAATGAACCAAAGAGATGAAGGAGAAGACGAATGAAAATTTTAGTCATCAATGGACACCCAGATAAGGAAAGTTACTGTCAGGCTATTTATCAAACCATTGTCGAAACTATTGATCCAAATCGTCACGAGCTTAAAGTGATCAGTCTCAATGAAGAGGACTTCGATCCTGTCCTTCGCTATGGCTATCGAAAGCGGATGGAGGAAGATTCCTTTATCCTTCATTCTCAGGAATTAATCCAATGGGCGGATCACCTGATCTTTGTCTATCCTATCTGGTGGAGTAGTATGCCGAGCCTTCTGAAAGGTTGGATTGATCGGGTCTTTACACCGGGGATTGCCTACTCAGCCAATGATCAGGGAAGCTTTATCTGGAATTACCTCAGAGGCAAGCAATTCAAGAAGTTGCTCAAAGGGAAAACGGCTAGTATTTATGCGACCTCTATGGCGCCTACTTGGTGGTACAAGATCTTTTCAGGCCCTCTCAACATTCCTGATAGTTATGGCATTTCTGTCTTAAAGAATGCAGTTTTGAACCACTGTGGGATTAAAACCAAGCGCGTCTGCATCTTGGGAGAGGTTGGACGGGATGTGAACACCGCTAGCATGCGGGAACAGCATTTCCAAAAGGTCGCAGCAGAAGTGAAGAAACTTTGATCAGAGATGGGAGACTACTGATAAGTTAGTGTCTTTAGTTGTATTTTGAATAGGTTTTAGTTAAACTATTAATATAATTTATAAAACATAGGGATGATTCAATATGCTGCTATTTATCTATATGATCTATGTCGTTCTTTCACTATCCAAAATGAAAAATGAAGGAAAAAGGGTCTCTATTTTTACTAAGGTAATTGTTTACGGCCTATTGATTCTCTCTTTGTTTATGTTCTATTTCAGATTTTTGGCATTTTTATTTAGTCCATTGCCATTTTTTGGCTTTCTAGCGGCTCTTGCTATTGGAGGTATGATGCTATCTCTTAAACTAGTTATTGCCCTTGCTTTGCTTTTGTTATCTCTTAGCCTATTCTTAGATAGCAAAAATAGTAATCCGGAAACGCCTCTCATTGATCATTGGCTACGGTTGGCAGTCCATATTCTGTTGATCTTTATTTAAGGGAAAAACTCCACTTTCAACCTTGAAAGCGGAGTTTTTTTTGTCCTTAGAAATTAGTAACCCACCAGAAATGGAAGTGAAAATTCTCAAATGAGGGTATCCACTCAATGCACATTGACGAACCTCTGAATTAACTTTATAATATAGTTAGTTACAGCATTTCTAAATAAGGAGGCTTCTCTATGCTTAAGCGGTTAAATGGTTTTAAAATGTTTTATTTATTCTCTCTAATTTTTTTAGTCATTGAATTACTATTGGTTGTTTTTGGTCTATCCTTTATTCCGATTCTCTGCAGTTTGTGGTTTGACTCTCTGTTTTTCGTATTATTTTGCCATATTTGGAGCAACTTTTATAAAAAGAGTGGAGCTGAATCGGTTCATGCTTTCTCATTCATTTTTAGTTTCATTTTTACTTTATTTTTTTGGGGTTTTCTATGCCTGTCCTTTTCCGATAATGAAAATACTATGATCCCTCCAATCTATCATAGTGCGGAAATCCAAGGGAATTATGTTGAAATTCCCCATGGGGTGATCCCTATAAGAAGTCGTGATTACTATGAACTAGTCAATCCTTTTATTATGAAAATAAAAGCGAAATATAGTGATGAAGGGTACTAATCAGAAAGTTGTTTTTTCTTATTCATTATTTCATCTATCTCATTTGTATGTACAGATTACGGTTAAGATTGTCATTAGGAACCAAGAGAATGTAGAAAGTATTTTTAAACTTTTGCTGTTTTTTCCCGTAAGGGATAGAAGTATAATGAAAAAACAAAGCAATGGTATAAATGAGCTTCAATCATGTAAAAGTGACTAAATGTGTTTTTTATTGTATTATATCTCCTATTTTTTGTGATTTGGATTGGACAGATATATTTGCAAAGTTTAGGTTTATCGTTTATTCATTTTTTGTTGAACAAATGGTTTTCTTTACTATTTATCACTATATTTTTTCACCCATGGTTTTTTTATAAAAAAGGTCATTTAAAGAAACTCATACCTTTCTCCATTTCCTAACTGTTATAGTTGGATTTGGTATTTTTATGGTTAGTTTCGCGATATTTCAGGTAGCCTCAACTGTTGAATTTTCAATCATGAACTATCGTTTGGAAGGTGATGTAATTTTTTTATACGAACAGCCTTTATTGCAATTCCCAGCTTACCATGAATTAATCAATCTCTTTGGCACGAAGAAAGAAATAGAGAAGAAAGTTTATATTGATTAATTGTCAATATCATAGAAAGGAAATATATGTCACGTACAACGCCTACTATACTGTGCAATCTTTGCATGGTCGAAGATCTTGAAAATAGGAAAGTAGTCCTCCAATACCGCTCACCTGAAAAGACTCACTGGGCTGGCCATGCTTTTCCAGGTGGCCATATCGAGGAAGGAGAAAGTCTTGCTGAATCCGTCATTCGTGAAGTCTACGAAGAGACAGGACTGACAATTGCAGATCCAAAACTGGTTGCAGTCAAAGACTGGGAGCCAGATGAGGGAGGACGCTATATTGTCTTTTGCTACAAAGCAACAGAATTTACAGGCCAGCTCAGATCGTCTGAAGAAGGAGAAGTTTCTTGGGTTGAGAAGGACCAATTAGAAAAGTTGGACTTATCCTACGACATGCTTCCTCTGCTGGAAGTGATGGAAGACCCAGATTTGTCCGAGTACTATTATCGTAAACGGACAGATGATGATTGGGAAAAATTAAGATTTTAAGCAAAGGGCTAGAGGTATCTAGCTTTTTTGCTTGTAAGGTAAAAGAAGTAAGAATATTCCATTCGCGCTTGAATCTGCTCAGAAAAAGTACTATAGTATAAGCATAAAATACAATTGTAATCTTTCATACTGTGAATAGAAAGAAGGCAAGATATGAAATTACAATTTAGAATCCTTATAGGAATTTGCTTCTTGATCGGTGCCTTAGTCTTTGCCTTTCAAAAGGAATGGTTGTACGCTTTGCTGTTGCTTTTAGTTGGGGCTTCTTACCTTTATAAAGGAGTGCGTCGATGAAGAGTGAGTGTTTAAACATCAAGGGGTTAAACGTTTGGTATAAAAAAGATAAGCCCATTATAAAAGATACGAATTTGTTTGTACCCAATCATTCTGTAGTAGGGTTGATTGGTCGAAATGGAGCAGGGAAGACAACCTTGCTAAAAGCTTTAAGTAGTGTCTTTGATCATCGGCAGTATGCAGTTGAGACTGTTACCATAGAAGACAAGGCAACCTCTTTTCATACGAATTTCTATAAGAGCCGTACCTATACAGTTTTTACTGAAAACAATAGTTTTTTAAACTGGGATTTTGTTCATTATTTTAATTTTGTCTGTCGTTTGTATCATCGAAAGAGAAATGAAACGTTATTGCAGGACCTGATCTCAGGCTTTCGTTTTGAAGAATTTCTCAACACCGACATTGGTAGTTTGTCAACGGGAAATAAGAAGAAAGTCTTCTTGATCACAGCTTTTTATCTCAAACCTCCCCTCCTTATTTTGGACGAACCATTTGATGGCCTTGATTTTGATGCGACAGAATTTCTATATGGTTTGCTATTGCAGTATAAAGAAGAAGGCTCTATCCTGATGAGTTCGCATATCGCAGAGAGTATCGTTCGGGTGTGTGATACAGCTTATTCTATTGAAGATGGTCACCTAGATGCAATCGAATCGAATTTAGAAGATTGGTTTCATGACGTCAATCGTCAGAGGGGGTAGAGCATGCTACTAGCTATTTTTAGAGATGTGGTGTCCAAAAATCGGATCTTCTTGTTCTTAACTTCCTTAGCCTTTGCTCTTTATTACCATCTTGTTGGTGCAAAATTTTCTACAAGCTTTCAAGTCTTGCTGATCAGTACGGCTATTGTTACTGCTCTATCAACCTTTCAATTGCTGTATTCCTACTTTTCGATGGAGAGGGTCCAGGCCTACTACCAGCTTCCTTTGTCTCTCAATCGTTTTAAAGGGTCATTTCTGACGGTAACCTTTCTTCTCAATTTACTAGAGCGCGTGCTGTTATTGATCCTCTTTTTAGGAGTCAGGTTAGACCTGCTACAATCCTTTAAGCTCGTCCTCCTTTCTTTACTGGTGGTATTGAGTGTGTTTTATATCTTTATCCAGTTCAATACCAGGCCTAGTTTTCTAGGAGGAGTACTCATTTCTGTAACGACTGTTCTCACAGTATCTTCTTTATGGGTCCAACAAGTGTCCTATATGATCTTACTTTCAGCCTTCATTGCTGTCTTTATTTTTAAAAATGAGGACTTGATCGCGATTTCAAAACATGATCAGTTACTCGTCGCAAAGAGAAGAAGCGGCAATTATTTTTGGATTTCCTTGTTTCAAGAGCGCTATTTTTCCATCAATTTTGTCTTTACCCTCATCTTCCTCTTACTCATTCTGATACAGGATTATGAGGCTCCATTAAAAATCATCATTCTTTTAACAATTGCTTCTGTCAATACGCCATTAACCACTCTCATTTCTGTTGATAAAGATTTGATCGATCATGTCAAGTCCCTACCTAAGAGTCGGTTCTTTTACCTGATGTATTACCGTGTATTGCTGACTTATTTCTTAGCTGTGAATCTATTTGTTGCTCTATTATTAAAAATGGTGGTCATGCCTGACTTGGGGATTCTATTTTTACTAGGAGTCATGATTCTAGCAGTAGTGGAAGCTGTTTTGCACTTACTTATTGAAATCTATTTCCCTTTAAGAAAATGGAATTTAAAGAGGGAATGTTGGAAGCACCCACGAAAATACATTGTTCCTAGTATCGTCTTCTTACTTAGTTGGAGTCTCCTTTTCTGTTTCTAAGGAATTGCTCCTTCGCTTGTATCTAGATCTTAATTGTAGTATGATAGAGGAGTTGAAAAGATGCTAAAAAAGGTGGCAAGTATATGAAAGATTTTCACTTTGATGCAATTGCTGCATTTGAAAATTACGAAATCGAAAAGATGAGAGATGGCCATGTAGTGGTGACAACCAAGGTCGTGGAATCATCGCTCAATTATTATGGAAATGCGCATGGAGGCTATCTCTTTACCCTGTGTGACCAAATCAGTGGTTTGGTCGTGGTTTCTCAGGGGGTCGATGGTGTGACCTTGCAATCCTCGATTAATTACTTGAAAGCAGGGCGCCCAGGAGATGTCCTCACGATTCACGGGGAATGTGTCCACAGTGGACGGACGACTCGAGTTGTGGATGTGGATATTACCAATCAAGAAGGTGTCAATGTCTGCAAGGCAACCTTTACGATGTTTGTTACGGGAGTGAGAGATGAATCCGCACAAGTACGCATTTAAAAATTATATTTTTGATTTTTATGGAACCTTGGTCGATATCGAAACCGATGAGTCGAGTCCAGTCTTGTGGGAGACCATGTCTCAGATCTACCAGTCTTATGGGGCTCATTATACAGGAGAAAGCCTGAAAGCACGCTATAAGGAGTTGGTCCAGCAAGCTGAGGAAAGTATCGCTAAGCAAAAAAAGGTCACTTATCCGGAGATAGACTTGACTGTGATTTTCGTTCAACTCTATCTAGAGAGTCATCCAACAGGAGCCAGTGTTCATCATCTTAAAGAGTGGGGACGCTTGATTGCTCGGACCTTCCGTGTCCTCTCTCGCAAACGATTGGAGCTCTATCCGCACACGAAAGAAGTCTTAGAAGATATGAAAGCTACAGGGTGTCGGATCTATCTCTTATCCAATGCGCAAGCGGACTTTACCAACCCAGAGATTGATCTGGTTGGCTTGAGAGAGATTTTCCACGACATTTATCTGTCGTCTGATGCAGGGATTCGCAAACCTCAGCGCGAATTTCTCATGAAAGTCATCAAAGACCACCAGTTGAATCCTGATAAAACAGTCATGGTAGGGAATGACTTCACTACAGATGTGGCTGTAGCGAAAAGCATCGGCATGCAAAGTATCTTGATCAATACCTTCCCCTACTCGGACGAAGAATTACAGAATAGGAGCCAAGCAGGCGTGCGGGTGATTCGAGACATTCAGGAATTGCAAGAAGATAAAGGTGATCATCAATTTTAGGAGGCCAAGTTGCCTCTTCTTTTATTGACAATGCTACAATAGAACGGAATTTGTCAAATTTTCCCTTTCATGGTATACTATGGGAGTTAATTTTGATAAGGAGATTGAAATGAATAACTTACCAAACTGTCCAAAATGTAATTCGGAATATGTCTATGAAGATGGTGCCCTCTTAGTCTGTCCAGAGTGTGCTTATGAATGGAACCCCGCTGAAGTCGTAGAAGAAGAAGGTGTTGTAGCGATTGACGCCAACGGGAACAAATTGGCTGATGGCGATACGGTCACCTTGATCAAAGACTTGAAAGTGAAGGGCGCACCAAAAGATTTGAAACAAGGAACGCGCGTGAAAAACATCCGTATCGTCGAAGGCGACCACAACATCGATTGTAAGATTGATGGCTTTGGCGCAATGAAACTCAAATCAGAATTTGTCAAGAAAATCTAAAGATAAGAAGAAGGGCCTAGCCCTTTTCTTTCAGGAGGATACTATGAAATTCAAACTATTGTTTAGCTATCGTTTTCTATTGTTTATCTTGAGTGTGATCGGCGTTTATCTGCAACTGACCAAACATGGTGGCTTTGGGATGATGCTCTATTACACCATTTTGTCCAACATGTTGGTCATGTTCTTTATGGGGGACATGGTCTGGCGCATGCTTCGTGGTCGTTCGACCCAGACTCAGGGCTATCTTCGTTTAAAAGGTGGTGTCACCATGTCTATTATGATTACCTGTGTCATCTACCACTTTATGCTAGCACCCATCGCGACACCTGAGAAGTTTTACCGCTTGGAAAACTTCCTCTGTCACTACATTGTTCCCTTGATGTTCTTCTTTGACACCCTGGTGATTGATAAACCAAAACAATACCATAAGTCGGATCCATTAGCTTGGACCCTGCTTCCCTTGCTCTATATGGTCTTTTCTCTTCTCAACGGTTTGGTCCTTAAGTGGCCAGTTCCAGGTGCCAAAGACAGTCCTTTCCCTTATTTCTTTATCAATGTCAACAAATACGGTTGGGCTTTTGTGGGCAAATGGGTGGTGATCATTTTTATTGCTTACCTCTTGGCTGGCTATGTGCTCTATGGGATCAAAAATATCAAGCGAAAATCGGCTGTTTCTTAGTAAAAACCGAACGTTATTCGGACGAAAAGTCATGTTTTTAAATTTTTTTGAAAAATGTTGAGTTTTTTCTTGCATGTCGTTTGAAACTGTGATATAGTTATCTCAATTAAATAAATCCTTTAATCCTGTCCCGTGAGGCAGGCAAGGAGACTGTGAAAAACAATGGCTAGGACCATAGGGCGAGACTCTATCCTCTTAGACCATTCATTTGCTGAACCTCCTTGAAAAAGGAGGTTTTTCTTTTACAACTAAGGAGGACTGAATGAAAACCAAAGAAGTCGTTGATGATTTGACGATGAAACGGGCCATTACCCGGATCACCTACGAAATCATTGAACGAAACAAAGATTTGAGCCAGATTGTGCTGGTGGGGATCAAGACGCGTGGTGTTTACATCGCTCGCCGGATCCAAGAACGCCTCTCTCAGCTGGAACAAATCGATGTCCCTGTAGCAGAACTAGATACCAAGCCTTTCCGAGATGACATGAAGGCGACTGAGGATACGACGGTCTTACCAGTTGATATCGCTCATAGAGAAGTCATTTTGATCGATGATGTCCTCTATACAGGTCGCACGATTCGCGCTGCCATTGACAATCTGGTCAGTCACGGTCGTCCTGCTCGAGTGAGTCTTGCGGTTCTCGTCGACCGTGGGCATCGGGAGTTGCCGATTCGTCCGGACTTTGTTGGGAAAAATATCCCGACAAGTAAGTCAGAGGAAATCATTGTCGAGATGGTGGAGCTAGACGGTCAAGACCGCGTCCTCATCAAAGAAGCTTAAACAAATTGTAAATTATTTGCATTCACATTATAAAAGGAGAATCAACATGTCTGAAAATCAAATCGCTCTTAAAAACCTTGTCTCAATGGAAACTCTTACCAATGAAGAAGTAATGGCATTGATCAAACGTGGGATTGAGTTCAAAAACGGAGCTAAAGCATCCTACGAAGACCAACACATCATCTCTAACCTTTTCTTTGAACCTTCAACTCGTACCCACAAAGCCTTTGAAGTGGCAGAGTTGAAATTGGGATGTGATCTCCTTGACTTTGATGTGAAGACAAGCTCTGTGAACAAAGGGGAAACACTTTACGATACCATCTTAACCATGTCAGCTCTTGGAGTAGATGTCTGTGTCATCCGTCACCCTGAAGTCGATTACTACAAAGAATTGGTTAAAAGTCCAACGATCACTGCATCTATCGTCAATGGTGGGGACGGTTCAGGTCAACACCCAAGCCAAAGCTTGCTTGATTTGATGACCATCTACCAAGAATTCGGTCACTTTGATGGCTTGAAAGTTTGTATCGCTGGGGACTTGGATCACTCACGTGTGGCAAAATCAAATATGCAAATCTTGAAACGTTTGGGAGCAACCCTCTACTTTGCAGGTCCAGACGAATGGAGAAGTGCGGAATTTGAAGACTATGGAACCTTCGTCACTATCGATGAAGTCATTGAAGATGTAGATGTGATGATGTTCTTGCGTGTGCAACACGAACGTCATGATTACGAATCACTCTTCTCTAAAGAAAACTACCATCGTCTTCATGGCTTGACTCAAGAACGTTATGACCGTATGAAAGATACTGCGATCTTGATGCACCCAGCACCAGTGAACCGTGACGTTGAAATTGCGGACCACTTGGTAGAAGCTCCTAAATCACGCATCGTAGAACAAATGACCAACGGTGTCTTTGTCCGTATGGCCATCATTGAAGCCGTCCTTAAAGGTCGCGGAGCAAAATAAGATAACTGACAATTTATTGAAAGGAAAGAAAGAGGACAGAGTAGAGAGCTACATGGAATCTGACTTTCCTTTTTTTGAGGAACTATGATAAAATTGGATTAGTGTAAAAGAAGGGAGGGGTTCGATGAAACGATTATTGGTCCTAGAGGATGGGACTGTATTTGAAGGGGAAGCCTTTGGTGCAGACTTATATGTGACTGGTGAGTTGGTCTTTACGACAGCCATGACAGGCTATCAAGAATTGATCACGGATCAGGCTTTTAGTGGCCAGATCCTCTCTTTTACCTTTCCAGTTATTGGCGCAACAGGGATCAATCGGGACGATTCTGAATCCATTACACCCACTTGTTTAGCAGTAGTCGTTCAGCATTTGGTGGAGATGCCAAGCAATTGGCGGCAGCAGATGACCTTGGATGAATTCTTGAAGCGAAAAAAAATCCCTGGTATTGTAGGGATTGATACGAGACAGGTGGCAAAAATTGTCCGCAAGTATGGACGGATGAAGGCGACTGTCATTAACAAGGGGGATTCGATCGAGCATATCTTGGATCAGTTGCGAGCAACGGTCCTTCCCAAAGACCAAGTGCGTCAAGTTTCTACAAAAACGGCCTATGCTGTACCAGGTTTTGGAAAGAGTATTGCCTTGATTGATCTAGGGGTCAAGCACTCTGTCTTACGCCAGCTGAGTCAAAGGGACTGTAATGTGACAGTTTATCCCTATGATATCTCTTATGATGAACTGATGGAACAGCAGCCCGATGGAGTTATTTTATCCAGTGGGCCTGGCGATCCCCATCAGGTGAAAAAACTCTGCCGCTTGATCAAAAAGCTCAATGGTCAGATTCCAATCTGGGGTATGGGCTTGGGAGCACAGGTATTGGCTCAAGCTTACGGGGCTGAGCTAGCTCCCATGGAAGTTGGGCATTTCGGTTTAAATATTCCCGTCCGTGAAATTGCGACAGGGAAAATCGAGATAACGAGTCAAAATCACTTGTATAGTATCGCACGCGATAGCCTACCCCATGATTTATTGGTCACGCATGAAAACGTCAATGACCATAGTATCGAAGCCTTTCGTCATCGTTACCAACCGATTTTAGGGGTTCAATTCCAAGTGGATGCGAGTCCAGGGCCAAGGGAAAATCTCTATTTTTACGATGAATTTTTAGAATTGATTGATGCCAAAATTCACGAAAGTAGGAGGGAGAAGGAATGATGAAACAAAACCAGAAATTGCTTCTCTTATGCGGAGATTCTTATCAGGATATTAGCCTCTTGGCTGCGGTAAATGAAGCACAAAAACTCAATGCCAAGGATGGGAATGCTCTGGTCCTTTATCTGGGCGAAGAAAATACTATCACCCAAGAAGCTGGAAAACAGGTTGTAGTCAGTAAGCTTAAGCTGGATGCTCTTAGGACGATTCTTCTTTCTTATACTCGATCTCGCTTGCTCCTAACCTTTGCGGATAAACAGATTTTGAACCTCTTGTTTCGATTGGAAGAAACTGGATTTTTCAAAGACGCATCGATTAGAATTATCGGACCGAGCCTTCAACGCTACCGCACCTTTTATCAGCAGGCGGATCAACGACGCCTCTTTCAAGAGTTGGGCTACCAGGTACCCGCTTCCGCACTGGTTGGTTCTGTTCGAGAAGCCATTGAGTTTTCTGAAGGCATTCAATTTCCCATTATGATCTGGCCGGTAGCGAGTAAGCAAGGGCAGGGGAGAAAGATTGCTCATAACCTGGATGATCTGTGCGAAGCAGTAGAAACGGGACTTTCGGTCTCTCCAAGTCAGCAGTGTTTGCTAGAATTTTCGACCTATGGCTTTAAGGAATTGGATTTTGTGGTCATGCGCGATCGCGAAGACAATCACTACCTGGCAGCCTCTATTGAAAGCATTGATCCTGTCGGGATCCACTCTAGTGACTCTTATCAATTTATGCCAGCTGTCACCCTGACTGACCGGGAGTTTCAAAATCTTCGTGAAGCAGCGATCCACGTCAGTCGCTATTTGAAGCTGACAGGAGCCATTTCGATCAAGTTTGCTTTAGATCCGACGAGCTATGCTTTTTATATCCTAGAAGTGAATCCATTTGCTTCAGACAGTATCTCGATGGCCTCTATGGGCTTGGGCTATTCCTTGTTTGAGCAAGGAGTAGAGCTGCAATTGGGGCGATCTCTCGAGCATTTGCCTCATCCATTATTACAGGATCTAAAGGCTGTCTATGAACCCAGTCTAGACTATATTTTCTTTAAGATTCCGATCTTTTCAGATGCTGCACAGAATGCTCGTCTCAATACCCAAATTCACTCTTATGGGGCAGTTTATGGATTTGGAAAGAGGATCGATGAAGCTTACCAACAGGCCTTAGAAACCATTAAAGATAAAAAAATACTGACTGTCTTTCCTGAAGAAATGAGCGATGATGAATTAATCCAAAAAATAGCTCGTCATATGCCCCATCGGCTCTTCTATATCTTAGAGGCTTTGAAACGTGGTTTTGAGTTTGAGGAACTCTTGGATTTAAGTAAATTAGCACCGATTTATTTGCAGGTCCTTGCCAACCTTGTAGCGATGGAAAAAGCAGCAGAAGTTGCAACAAGTCCAGCATTTCTTCCGGTTGAGCCATCAGCTGGCTTATATGAGGTAAAAGAAGGGGTGGCCTATTATCTGACCCAAAATGGGACCAATGAATCATTCGGGTTGGATGCTGCGTGTATCTTGGTGGATGATCTAGAAATTCGAGACCCAAGTTTTTACCAAAAGGTACGAAAGAAGGAGCAAGAGTTAAAAGAAAAAGGACAACAGGTGATCATACTCACCAATCGTCCTTTTACAGAATCTTTGGCAGATAAAGTCTATTATCTTCCTATCAATGAGACAAGCCTTAACCTAATTCAGACCATTGATCAGGTCAAAGATATTGTCAAGCTTTCTAATCTACAATAAAGGATCCGGACAATCAATCCGAATCCTTAGATTGAAAATAAAATTATATTTTAAAACTTTCCTTAGGTGAGTACGGACGTCAGCGAACTTCGAAGAAGTTCCATGACTTAGTTTTGAGCCTGAGGTCTCAAAACTCCCGAGTGCTAGAAACAAGTGTGTTTCTAGCACTTTTCTCACAGCGGAAAGTTTCGGTACATTCTCAATGATATTTAAAGGATTTGGATGTATAATCCGAATCCTTTTTTGTTTCTTATTTTTTGGTCACAATACCGATAATGGTATCAACTGCGCGTTCCATGGTTTGGAGGCTTACGTATTCAAAGCGACCATGCATATTTTCACCACCGGCAAAGATGTTTGGTGTAGGAATTCCCATAAAGGAAATTTTAGACCCATCTGTACCACCGCGGATCGGTTCAATGATTGGAGTGATGCCAAGATCTTCCATGACTTCCTTAGCAAGGGTAATCGGCGTCATATCTTTTTCAATCACTTGCTTCATGTTGTAGTACTGATCTTTGAGGGTGAGGAGAACGCGTTCGCTACCGAGCTCCGCATTCATCTGATCCGCAATAGATGTCATGAGGTCTTTGCGTTTCTCAAAGCTTTCAGTTTCAAAGTCCCGAATGATGTAACTTGCACTTGCTTCCTCAACAGTTCCTTCAATGTTCATCAAGTGGTAGAAGCCTTCATAGCCTTCGGTTAATTCAGGACGTGCTCCTTCAGGGAGTTTGTTATGGAAATCAATGGCCAATTGAAGGGCATTGATCATTTGACCTTTGGCTGTACCTGGGTGGACATTGCGTCCTTTGAAGGTGATTTCAGCTCCAGCTGCTGAGAAGGTTTCGTATTGAAGCTCCCCAAGAGGACCGCCATCAACCGTATAGGCAAAGTCTACATCAAAATCTTCTGCATCAAATTGATCTGCACCAACACCGATTTCTTCATCTGGACCAAAGCCGACACGGATTTCTCCGTGTTTGATTTCAGGATGAGCTGTCAGGTATTCAATAGCTGTCATGATTTCAGCGATACCTGACTTATCGTCTGCACCCAGAAGAGTAGTACCGTCCGTCGTGATCAAGGTTTGGCCTTTGTAGTTGTTCAAATGAGCAAAATCAGCTGGATCCAGTGTGAAACCAGAGTTACCAAGGGCAATGACACCTCCATCATAATTCTCAACGATTTGTGGATTGACATTTTCTGCATTGAAGTCAGCGGTGTCCATGTGAGAGATAAATCCAATCTTGCGCGTAAAGCTTGGATCATTAGCTGGAAGCGTTCCAATGGCATAGCCATTTGGTAGGTAGTAGACATTTTCAAGACCTACACGTTTCATCTCAGGGATCAAGACGTTGGTTGCAAAATCAACTTGTGATTGGGTACTTGGAGTGGTTGTAGAATTTTCGTCTGAACGTGTGTTAACCTTTACATAGGTAATAAAACGGTCCAACAAATTTTGGTATTTCATGATCATTCTCCTTTTTCAGTTTCAATTAATTTGTGAATAGCATGGGCCACGCCATCCTCATCATTGGTCAGGGTGATGAAGTCTGCGATTTCTTTGACAGCAGCATTGCCATTTCCCATAGCGACGCTGTAACCAGCAAAACGTAGCATTTCAAGGTCATTATTGGCATCTCCAAGAGCCATGACCTGGTCTCTCCTGTAGCCTAATGTTTGGCTTAATGCTTGAAGAGCAGAAGCCTTGCTCGCGCCTTTTGGCAGGATTTCAAACAGGATATCCTGTGAACGAACAGTGTTAAAATCGGCCTCTAATGCAGCCTCGTTCTGAGCTTGGAAGTCATCGATAGCAGAAGGATCTCCTACATACATGGCTTGAAAAATAGGAACAAGGTTGGGCAGATCTTCTTCAGAGACAGGTGTCGGTTTACTATTAACAATACCCGCATCCATCGTGACAAGTTCACTGGCTTCAGGTGCGACTACTAGGTAGTGATCCATGTCAAATAAGGTTAGCTGGACATCTGTATCTTCCGTCAAAACATGCAAGCGGTGCATATCCTCAAGGCTCAACTCTTCCTTGCCAATGATTTCCCAATTCTTAGTCGACAAGGTTGTACACCCGTTATTGATAATCATATAGTAGTTACCATCTGGAAGTCCAATCTCTTCAAAGATAGGACGGACCCCCGCTAAGGGGCGCCCCGTACAGATCACAATGTCATAGCCGGCTTCATGGGCCCGGTGAAGAGCTTCAATATTGCCTTTAGAGAGAGTCTTATCCTCATGCAAAAGAGTTCCATCCAAGTCAATCGCAATTAATTTAATCATTTGATTTCCTCCAAATCAAGAGGCACAAAGCCATCAATCACTTTTCCAATCACCCCAGGTTCCTCATCTAGTGGAATGATTTGATCACTATATTTCTTATTGAGGGAAACCAGTCGAATACCGTTGGCCTCACGAAAGACACGTTTGATCAACGTTTGCCCATCAAAATCAATGGCATAAATAGCCCCTGCCTGATCATAATAGGTTTGCTTGATTAACACAACAGCCCCTTTTTCGTATTTAGGCTCGAGGGAATCCGTATGAATCCAAAAAGCCAAATCGTAAGGAATCTTTTGATCAAACCAGACGATATCAGCTTGCTTTTGATTTTGGTAAGCTGCAAAAGAATCATAGACAGAATAAGAGTGGTATTGCTTTTCAATCTTCTGTCTTTCTTTCTGATGGGTCAAGAGACTCTTTCCATAAGAAAGAAGATTTTCTTGATTTCCTTCATCGAGCTGTTTGTATAATCGTTCAATCTCAGAATCAATGACCACAAAATCATTGCGCAATCGAGGGTCAATTTCAGCAACCGCTACCTGGAAAAAGGCTGCAATCTTCTCCAAATTTTCAGGAACGGGAAGAGAAGTTCCTTTTACATATCCAGTCAGGGTACTTGCAGGGATTCCAGTAATACGAGATAATTCGATCTGCTTTTTTCCTTGTTCTTTCAGTAATTCTCTGATTTTTTCCGATATAATCCGTAATGCCTCTTTGTCTTGAGGGCTTGCTTTTCCACGACCTCTGGCCAACGTACTCACCTCCTTGTATTTACCCTTACTATTATAATGAATTAAATCGAAAAAGTAAATAGAAATCCCTGAGAAATGCGAAAAAAGATGAATTTGATCTAAATCGGATTTTCATTTTAAATTTTATCAGATATTCCTTTACTTTTTGAGGAAAAAGGTCTAAGATAAGAGCAAAGAGTTCATGGAGGTGGAGCTATGATTCGTAGCGTTCAAGTCAAAGATGCAGGTCAGATTAGAGATTTATGTCACCAAGCATTGGGGTATGATTCGACCCTTGAAAAAGTGGCAGCTCAGATTGATAAATTTAATTCGCCAGATTCGGATCATTTTTGCTTTGTTTATGAAGAGGAACAAACAGGCCATATTCTTGGTTATGTGGAAGCGGAAGTTTATGAAAGTCTCTATAGTGACGCTGGTCTAAATGTTTTGGGACTTGCTGTTTTCCCTTCTGCTCAAGGACGTGGGATCGGTCGCCAATTGATGGAGCGAGTTGAAGAACTTGCCAAAAGCAAGCATTATGCTTTTATCCGTTTAAATTCTGCCTCTCATCGAAAAGAAGCTCATGTCTTTTACGAACGGATTGGATATGAGGGGAATAAAACACAGAAGCGATTTTTGAAAATAATGAATTAAGATAGGCAAAGGCCTATCTTTTTTGTTATAATGAAGAGTACGATTAAATTTACTAGGAAGATGATTATGCCAAATTTTGAAGAATTAAAAAAACGACAAGAGAAGATTCGGAACTTCTCGATCATCGCCCATATTGACCATGGAAAGTCAACCTTGGCCGATCGAATTTTAGAAAAAACCGAAACCGTGTCTAGTCGGGAGATGCAAGCCCAACTCCTAGACAGTATGGACCTAGAGCGGGAACGTGGGATTACCATCAAGCTGAATGCCATCGAGTTGAACTACACGGCTAAAGATGGGGAAACCTATATCTTTCACTTGATTGACACACCAGGACACGTGGACTTTACCTATGAGGTTTCGCGTTCGCTCGCTGCCTGTGAAGGTGCCATTCTTGTGGTGGATGCCGCTCAAGGGATTGAAGCCCAGACTCTAGCCAATGTCTACTTAGCGCTGGACAATGATTTGGAAATCCTGCCAGTAATCAATAAAATCGACTTGCCAGCTGCAGATCCAGAACGTGTGCGCACAGAAGTAGAAGATGTCATCGGCTTGGATGCTAGCGAGGCAGTCCTAGCCTCTGCCAAGGCTGGTATTGGGATTGAAGAGATTTTGGAGCAGATCGTTGAGAAAGTTCCAGCACCGACGGGTGATGTTGAAGCACCTCTTCAAGCCTTGATCTTTGACTCCGTTTATGATGCCTATCGTGGGGTAATCCTTCAGGTCCGAGTGGTCAATGGAATGGTTAAACCAGGCGATAAGATCCAACTCATGAGCAATGGTAAGACCTTTGATGTCACAGAAGTTGGAATCTTTACTCCTAAAGCAGTTGGACGTGATTTCCTTGCGACGGGAGACGTTGGCTATATTGCGGCCTCTATCAAGACCGTTGCGGATACCCGTGTCGGGGATACGGTGACCCTAGCGACCAATCCAGCAAGTGAGCCACTACATGGATACAAGCAAATGAATCCAATGGTTTTTGCTGGTCTTTACCCGATTGAATCTAACAAATACAATGATCTTCGTGAAGCCTTGGAAAAATTGCAATTGAATGACGCCAGTCTTCAATTTGAGCCCGAAACGTCTCAAGCCCTCGGTTTTGGTTTCCGTTGTGGTTTCTTGGGACTTCTTCATATGGACGTTATCCAAGAGCGCTTGGAGCGCGAGTTCAACATTGACTTGATCATGACAGCTCCGTCTGTTATCTACAAGGTTAATTTGACAGATGGAGAAGCACTGGATGTCTCCAACCCGTCTGAGTTTCCAGATCCAACCAAGATCGCTTCGATCGAAGAACCGTATGTCAAAGCACAAATCATGGTGCCACAAGAGTTTGTCGGGGCTGTCATGGAATTGGCTCAACGGAAACGCGGTGATTTTGTGACCATGGATTACATCGATGAAAATCGGGTGAATGTCATCTATCAAATCCCACTTGCGGAAATTGTCTTTGATTTCTTTGATAAATTGAAATCTTCTACTCGTGGCTATGCAAGCTTTGATTACGAGTTGTCTGAATACCGTCCTTCTAAATTGGTCAAAATGGATATCCTTCTTAATGGGGATACTGTCGATGCCCTCAGCTTTATCGTTCACAAGGACTTTGCCTATGAACGTGGGAAATTGATCGTTGAGAAGCTCAAGAAGATTATCCCTCGTCAACAGTTTGAAGTGCCTATCCAAGCAGCTATCGGTCATAAGATCGTGGCCCGTACAGATATCAAGGCCCTTCGTAAGAACGTCTTGGCCAAGTGTTATGGTGGTGACGTCTCACGAAAACGCAAACTTCTTGAAAAACAAAAAGCTGGTAAGAAACGGATGAAAGCGATCGGATCTGTAGAAGTACCACAGGAAGCTTTCTTATCTGTCTTGTCAATGGATGAAGAATAACAATTAGAGAGTGGGACAGAAATTGGTAATTCGTTAGAATTCGATTTCGTCGTCCCACCTCCGCACAGTTGAGTAGGGCTGTAAAAACTGATGAAATCAGCGTAGTAGAGCCCACTCAACTACTGCGTCTTGCTCGACAATCCAAAAATAATTGAGAGGCTAGGACTTTTGTCCCAGCCTTTTGTTTTAGGTTCAAAAGAAATAGACTGAATAAGAAAGGTTCCATCAGATGTGACACTTATCCTATTTTAAAATACCCACATTCATGGTAGACTAGAAGAAAGAAACCGTTCTCAAGGAGGTTGAGTATGAAACACAAATTATTGGTCACATCACTGATGATTCTTTCTGCCTGCACATTAATGGCTTGCAGTCACACCACTAAAAAGGACACAGCAGCTTCTTCTACAAAAGAAAGTAGCAGCAAAGTCGAAAAGAAAACAAGCAGCTCATTGTCAAAGGATACTTCTTCTACAAAGAAAAACACATCCAGTCAAGGAACCAAGCGGATTGGAAATGCAGATTATGGTTACATCGATATTCCAAGTAAATGGATCAAGTTCACGGATATCGATGGGACAGAAGCTGTCCAGTATACGGATGGTAGTGGCTATAATATTGTCACCTTGGACAGCTTTACGCGAGAGAAGGCAAAAGTCCCAGCTGATATTGAATTTAATGCAGAATTTTTAGCCAAGAAACTGGCTGTTATGTGGCAAGATAACCAGGATGTTGGAAAGATGACGGGAGCGCGGACTAAAGTCGCAGGTCTGGACGCTTACCAGCTTCAAATTGTCATGAAATCCGGTCAATACCTGATTACTTGGATCTTCCAGAAGGGTGAAAAAGTTTATACCATTTCTTTTGAAGGGGATGCAGAAACCTTGAAAACTTTTATCCCATACATCGAAGACACTTGGAGCCTAGACGGAACAGGCGCTGTAACGGATTAATCAAGTGAGATAGATCTCAGGATCTATCTTTTTTTAGAGTCTTTGTGGTATAATCTTTCTATTGTTTAGAAGAGGAAATAGAGGATGACACAGGAAATTGATATTGAAAAATACCATCAGTTAGCTCTCCAAAAGCAAAAGGAGCACCGCAAGGTATTGGCGAATCTCAAGAAGAAACCACCTAAGAATTTAGATAAAATAGCGCAAGAAATCCACGATGAAGTTTTCCAAGAAATCGACTGTACGGCTTGTGCCAATTGCTGCAAAACCTTAGGGCCCGATTTTAAGGAAGCCGATATCACACGGATCGCCAAATATTTCAAGATGAAGCTTCCTGCCTTTGAGGCAGAATTTCTTCAAGTTGATGAAGATGGGGACAAGGTTTTTAAATCCATGCCTTGTCCTTTCTTGGGGGGAGATAATCTCTGTTCGATTTATGATGTTCGGCCTAAAGCTTGTCGGGAATTCCCTCACACCGATCGCAAGAAGATTTATCAGATCAACCATCTGACCATCAAGAATACCCTCACCTGCCCTGCGGCTTATTTATTTGTAGAAAAATTGAAGGATCGTTTGTAATGGCATATACATTTTTACTTTTTGATTTGGACCATACTTTGTTGGACTTTGAATCTGCTGAAGAAACAGCCTTGACGCAGATGTTAGAAGACATGAATTTTCCAGATGTACAGGCCTTTAAGGATTATTACAAACCCATGAACCAAGGGCTCTGGAAGGATTTGGAACAAAAGAAGTTAACCAAGCAAGAGCTAGTGGATAGTCGGTTTGCGATCGGGTTTGCCCACTTTGGGATTTCTGTTGATGGGGCTGAGATGGCTCTTCGCTACCAAGATTACATCAGTCTTCAGGGGCAATCTTTCCTAGGTGCGGAGGACTTACTGGCCCGACTTGAAAAAGCAGGTTACCAGCTCTATGGTGCAACGAACGGAGTGACTGCCATTCAAGAAGGACGCTTGGCTCATTCAACAATTGCTTCTTATTTTATAGAGGTCTTTATCTCTGAGCAACTTCATACTCAGAAACCAGAACCTGCATTTTTTGACAAAGTTGGCCAACTGATTCCAGGTTTCAGCAAGGAAGAGACCCTTATGATCGGAGATTCCTTGACAGCGGATATCGCAGGAGGAAATGCTGCAGGGATTGATACCGTCTGGTATAATCCTGATCGTAAGGAAAATACTAGCCAGGTAGTACCGACTTATACCGTTAGCAACTATCAAGAAATCGCCGATTTACTACTAAAATAAAAAATTTTAAATACTGTCAAGTTTTTTTCTTGACAGCTCTATAAAATGTGTTATAATAGATCATGTGCTAAATAGCTTGTCTATTTCACCGAAAATTAAAATATAGAAAAGAGACTTATAAAAATGGCAGTTAAAATTCGTTTGACTCGTATGGGTTCTAAGAAAAAACCTTACTACCGTATTAACGTAGCAGATTCACGTTCGCCACGTGATGGACGTTTCATCGAAACAGTTGGAACTTACAATCCACTTGTTGAAGAAAACCAAGTAACTTTGAAAGAAGATCGCGTTCTTGCATGGTTGGCTAACGGAGCTCAACCTTCAGATACAGTTCGTAACATCCTTTCAAAAGAAGGTGTATTGAAGAAATTCCACGATTCTAAATTCTCAAAATAATCATAAAGTAGGTTGATGTATGGATACGATTGAAAATCTTATTATTGCAATTGTGAAACCCTTGATTTCACAACCGGATGCCTTAACCATCAAGATCGAAGATACTCCTGAATTCTTGGAGTACCACCTTGACCTTGATCCTAGCGATGTTGGTCGAGTGATCGGTCGGAAAGGTCGCACCATTTCTGCGATAAGAACGATTGTCTACTCTGTCCCAACTGAAGATAAAAAAGTAAGAATCGTTATTGACGAAAAATAAAAGGCGGGACTCTGTCCCGTTTTTTTGTTGGAAGGTGAAGGAATGAAAGAAGTGACCATTCAGCAATTACAAGCCTATTTAAAAAACTATTAAAACTAATTTCCTAAGCTAATGTTTTGTCTGAAATTAATTTTGATTGAGTCTATTGATTTTTCTTAAACTTAGAGATTATATTAATTCTTTCTCACAAACTATAATTATTACTTGAGAAAGTTCAAACTTACTTTGGGGGTATATAAAAATCTAAAAATAAGAGAATGGAGTTTTTCTCCATCTGATTTAAAAATGATAGGACGAGAAAGTAAATATTTTAGATAGGCAGTAATATATTCAAAAAGGGTTTCAAAATTATTATAATATTGCAGAAAGATTTTTTAACGAACTTATTTCTTCTTTTTAACTTTCCACTTGATAAGTTTATAGTTAGAACTATTGAAAAAATAATATCAAATTATCAATTAGTTATATAGAATACTTTCAGCTTATTATTAAAAGAATACAATCATTATTACTTTAGTGTAAGTCAGATAAAACAGATGAATTTTTCCTGAAATTTGACTGTGTGACTAACTTTTATACTAACTTTTATATAGTAAGATGATGTCAAAAAATCAAAAGTAATATAAAATCAGAAAGTAGTAAAACCCTATTTGGAATAGAAAAATTTCTCCTTTAGATTTTCAATAGTAGATAGTGAAAAAATCTTCTAGAAAAGTGTCCTAAATGGACTTTTTCTTCAATCTTATATAAAACTTTATTTGTTAATGAGATAGGGAGTTTAGTATTTTTGTAATAGTTTTGTAAGGAAATTATAACATAAACATTACAAAATAATGGTAGCATACTTAGATGAAGGAGTAGAAAAATGTCTGAAATTAAAAGTAATTTGTCGGATGCTAAAAATTATACAACAAAAATTAAACTAGCAAGTTCAAATTTATCAGGAATTGGACAAGCCCAACAAGATGATAAAACAACTGTTTCTGGAAATTTTAATGCTCATATTGCTATGATTGCTTCTCAAAATACTAGACACAGTATTTCCAATGCACTTTCTGAAATGGTGACGAATATCCATAGTGTTGCTGGAGAATTTGAAGCAGTGGATCAGCAGATAGCAGATTCTGTAAATGGTTAAATAAAGTTAAAGATATTCTGTTTACACAGAAATCAAGGAGGACAGACTTGCTCATGGAAGAAGAGAATACAGAGAAGAAGCCAGTTAAGTTTGTATATGATCCTGATATGACTCTGGAAGAACGCTTGCAAGCGCAACGCGAACAGCTGCAGAATCTGCGGGAGCAGGAAGAGCTGAAGAGAATGCTGGCTAATCAAGATAAGGTTATGTATAAGATAAGCCAGCGATATCAGAAAGAGCAGGAAAAAATAAAGTCCCCAGAGGAGCAGATTGAGGACCTTTGCCGCAAAGAATCGGACTTACTGGAAAAGGAATACCAGATAGATGGTGATTTAAAAAAGGTTACTGAATATTATGAGTCTGTGGAGTCTGATGCGCATCAAATGCATGCTTTTTTAGATGATCTGGCTTATCGCTACAGTTCTCAAAATGGCTTTGAGCATATGCGCGATAATTTTTTTCAGAACTGGCAGAGCTTTCAGGGAAGTTTTGAAGAGGAAAGCGGTGCTTTAAAACAGCAAAGAAAAGAAGTCTCTGAGGAGCGTGATAAAATCCATCATGAGCGCGTTCGAATGGTTAACAGTTTAGAAGATAAGGGGAAACATTGATGAGTATAGACATGTATTTAGGAGATTCGCAGTCTCAAGCGAACAGTACCCAGACAATGATACAAGAGGAAATTAGAGCTTATGAAGAACTGGAAAGAAGTCTGACAGATTTTGAATCCAGTGCGGAATCGCTAAAGGGAAAAGCTTATGATTCTGCTCGAAATTATTCTGCCAGAGTTCTTCGCCCTTTGGCCCATGGTGGAAAACTATTATCAGAAGCAGTCGGGAAGACAGTCAAGCAATTTCCAGAATTCTATGTCGTACAGGTTGCCAATGAAAGCCTAAAGGAGTCTGATTTAGAAGCTGATATTCAGAAACTAGATGCCTTGATAACAACCACTAAAGCTTCCATGCTTTCAAGCGCATTGGTAGCACCAGCATTAGTGGCTGGCCATCAGAAGATGCTTGATATTTTAAATGAGGCGCGACGAGTTCTCCAAGAAAAACTACAGAAACTAAGAGCTTTCAATCTTTCATCGCCCCAAATTTTCTCAGAGATTGAAATTCTGAAAAATCTGCTTGATATCGGTCTTAGTCAACTGAGTACTGGCTGGGATGCTAATAAGGGTGTTTATGTTTTACCAGCGAATTTGACTTGGGCAACTAAATTGATAAATTATAAACCAACAGACCTTTCGAATTTACAGCCAGAAGAGCGAAAATATGTCGAAAACCTTATGGAACAGTATGGTTTCAATCAAGAAACAGCTCTCAAAATACTCAAACTTAAAAAGGGAATAGATACAAAATACCCTGATAAGTCACAGGAAGAGAGAGATTATCTGCTCAACCGAGCTTTAGGAGCTTCAAACTATGATGATTTTTGGTGGGATACTACTGCAGGTAATCTTGAAGGAGATTCCCCTCAGGAGTTCTATAGAAAAATGGGGCTGACAGATGCTGAAGCTAAAATCTTGTATTATGAAATCAAAAAACAAAATGACTTTTCTGCTTTAGATCCTGGCGAGGTGGTAGATCCTACAGCAGATAAAGCGCGCTATGCTATACGTTTAAAGCTATACAAGGAGAATCATGATACTTCAGGCATGTCTGATTCTGAAATAGAAGCTGCCTTCCTAAAAGACTGGAGGGAACAAAATGAACGCTATGCTAATAAGACAGACTTTGCTCATCAGTCCATCACAACAGCTACTCATCTGTATTCTGGTTGGGTCCCGGCAAGAATGATGTTTTGGGGTAAAAAAGATCTTGAGGAAGTTTCAGGTTGGCGCGGAGATGTGACAAAAGATGCATTTAAAAATCCTTCAATGGGGAATGCTGATTATAAAGCTGACTTAGATGCCGTAAATATTACAAATATTATGAAAGAAAAGAATGTTTCTTATGTTGCAGCATCTAATTATTATTACAATCAGCTGGAAGAAAAAGCAGATCCTAATACAGACAAGATGACTCGCTCAGAGCTCTTTCTTAAATCTACTGATATCAATCACGTAAAAAAAGAAATTTTTGATATGGTTCCGCTAAAAACGGTACCTGCATCTAATAAAGATGGATATCGATATGCCAGTCGGACTGATGAAGAAAAACTCGCCTATATTAAAGAACATTATCCTGACTCCTATAACTTCCTCAGAAGTTTAGAGGAACGTGATAATCAACTGGGAAATTATGCAGAAAGTGAATGATAGTTATGAAAAAGAATCTAATTTATATATCAGTTCTTGCCTTACTTTTGGTAGTTGTTTTTCTAGTCTTTTACTATCAGAGTAGTCAGTCTAGCAGTATTTTTGATGAGATTTACAAGGATGTAATCCAATATGTGAGTTCTGGCGATAAGAGTCAGATGAAGCTCTTGAAAATAAAAGGAGCAGATCTTGTCACGGAAAAGGATAGTTCGGACTTTCAGGCTGGAACAGTGATGGTAATCTATAAATCAAAGGATTTCCCAAAAAACAGCAATCTCAATATTATCGCAAATAAAAATCAGATGCTTATTTTTGACTATGAGGAGAAATGGGATGAGAACGTTCAGCTTTCCTTGACAGCTAGTTATGACATAAAGACGAAGTCTCTCACACAGGAAGCTAAACTGCTAGACTATGACAGCAAAGATGTTGTCATTCCTAGAGATAAGTTTGAAAGTTATGGCTTGACTCAAGCTAAGATTGAAGAAAAGTTTTCTTTGTTTGAGAAAGTTTTCCTCAAAGAATGGGAAGCTGTTTCAAGCGGCCGCTTCTCTCCCAGTGATAAAGGCAATGTAAAGGTTGTAAAAAAATGGAAGTAAGAGAGGCATAGCTGTGATAATATGAATTACCTATCTAATAAAGAGGTAGTGGAAAAAATTTTTCAATAGTCAAAACGCATAAAATTAATGCTTCTGTGAACATTGGTTTTATGCGTTTTTTATGTAAACTATTATCATATTTGAGTTTGAAATTGACGCTCTTTGTAATAAGTAAAACTTTCGTCGAGCTTGCCGTTTATTTTTTAATGACTTCGTTTGTTTTAGCTGGTAATTTTAATATTAAGATGAGTCTACCCAAGAATCTCAGCAATAGCATCTCGAATTTCCTGAACGGTTGCGGATTTGCTATGGTCACTGGTATCAAACTCGATGTATTGGCCGTCAGCATCAACAGTTCCACCGACAGGCCCTTCGGATCCATCAACAGATGCACCGATGGCTGGTGGTTGGCTTGTATCTGCATAGTCTATCTCAATAACGATGATGCGAGTATTGGACTCCAGATCATCTATCATTGGAAGAGACGATGCGGAGGTCATGTTCTGACTAGCATAGTATTCTAGGAAAGCCTTGATGGTTGGATTGTCAATTTGAGCAATTTTTTCGTCAAGAGCTGAAACATTTCTAGTTTCTCTCGTTTCATTTTCCATTGCTTGGCCTTTTTTGACCTGTGCCAAAGCAGTCAGACTGGCAGCTGTTGTGGCTAGAAGAGCAGTAGAGAGCAGGAGTTTGCTTAACTTTTTTCCCATAGGTATCACTAACTTCTTTCTTGTTTTGCGTAAACACACTTGGGTGTTTATAGTATTGAGGTTCTATATGTATATTTATACGTTAAACAGTAACATCAAATAAATATAGGCAAGGGAATTCCCCCTTATCCCCCTTATCTCCCTTGTGCATTCCCCTATATCATGATAAAATACTAGGCAGAGTATAATATGTTGGAGTCGAGATGAATTATTTTAACGTTGGGAAAATTGTCAATACCCAAGGCTTACAAGGAGAAATGCGGGTCTTGTCTGTAACAGACTTTGCGGAAGAGCGTTTTAAAAAAGGAGCAGAGTTGGCTCTCTTTGATGAGAAGGATCAGTTTGTTCAAACGGTGACCATTGCTAGTCACCGCAAGCACAAGAACTTTGATATCATCAAGTTTAAGGATATGTACCATATCAATGCCATCGAAAAATTCAAAGGCTTTAGCCTCAAGGTTGCGGAAGAAGACTTGACAGATTTGGAGGATGGCGAGTTTTATTACCATGAGATCATCGGCCTTGATGTTTATGAAAATGACCAGCTAATCGGTCAGATCAAGGAAATCCTGCAACCAGGTGCCAATGACGTTTGGGTCGTGAAACGCAAAGGCAAACGCGACCTTCTCTTGCCTTATATCCCACCAGTGGTGCTCAATATCGATATCCCAGGAAACCGGGTGGATGTAGACATCTTAGAAGGGTTAGACGATGAAGATTGATATTTTAACCCTCTTTCCAGAGATGTTTTCTCCCCTTGAGCATTCCATCGTCGGCAAAGCCCGTGAAAAGGGACTTCTCGAGATCAACTACCATAATTTCCGTGAAAATGCGGAGAAAGCGCGCCATGTGGACGATGAACCCTATGGTGGCGGGCAAGGCATGCTTCTACGCGCTCAACCGATTTTTGATGCCTTTGATGCGATTGAGAAAAAGAATCCGCGCGTGATCCTGCTGGATCCTGCTGGTCGGACCTTTGATCAAGCCTACGCAGAAGAGTTGGCTCAGGAAGAAGAATTGATCTTTATCTGTGGTCACTATGAGGGCTACGACGAGCGGATCAAGACCTTGGTGACGGATGAGATTTCTCTTGGCGATTATGTCCTGACGGGTGGCGAACTAGCGGCCATGACCATGATTGATGCGACGGTGCGCTTGATTCCGGAGGTGATTGGAAAAGAGTCCAGTCACCAGGATGACAGTTTCTCCTCTGGTCTTCTAGAATATCCTCAATACACACGGCCATATGAATACAGAGGAATGACGGTTCCCGATGTCCTCATGAGTGGTCACCATGAAAATATCCGTCAATGGCGCCTCTATCAGAGTTTGAAAAAAACCTTAGAACGTCGGCCAGACTTGCTAGAAAACTATGAGTTGACAGCAGAAGAAGAGAAGATGTTGGAACAAATTAAACAAGAAGACTAACAGCGTCAGCTGTTTTTCTTTTGCCTAAAAAAATTATGAAAAAAACTTTTTAAACCTACTAGTTATTGGTAACAAAATGTGGTATGCTAAGGGGTAGAGAAACTTCAAGAAAATGATTAAGTTTTGGGGGTGAGTTTAATGGGAAAGAAATTAGGAAAATCGGTTTTCACGACGGGGGTGGCTGCGACAACGGTCCTATCTGGTATGTTTCATCACAAAGCAAATGCCGAAGAGGTCAAGCAAAATGAAAATCCAGAAACCAACAGCACGGAAGTAGTTGAAAAACCAATTACAGTTGATGAGTTGAAGCAAATCACAGCTCAAAAAGGGCAAGTGGTGAAAGATGTCCACTACCAAGAGCAAAAAGTGATCGATGCTCAAACAGAAGTCAAGGCTGCTGGACAAGAACTGGAAGAAAAGAAAGCAGAAGTGACGGATGCGGAAAACCTCATCGCAACGACTTCGGATGCCCAAATTCAGAACGCAGAAAATGACGTTAAGGTGGCGCAAGCCTATGTGACCATCGAAGAAAATAAGGTTCGAGAGGCGGAAGCTGCACATGATCAAGTTGTAGAGGCTGTTCGTCAACAGGAAAATCAGGTTACAGCTCAGGAATCTTTGGTCGATGTAGCACAAAATGAATTGAACCAAGCCAAAGCGCCAATTTCTAATGATGAGAATGTGCTAAACCAGGCCTTGTTGGAGCAAAGCCAAGTCGAGCAAAGTATTCGAGAATCTCAGAGTTATCTCGCGACCTTGCAAGCGAGTCAGCAGAATGGGGCTGACACAGTGGCTCAAATTGAGAGCGATATTCAACTGGCTCAAACGCGTCTGACAGATTTGAAAGCGGTCATCGCAACCAAGGAAGCAGAATTGGCAGCCTTAGAACAAGCAGCGGCTAATAGCCCAGTTCAACTGAGTCAAGCAACCTACGAAGGCTACTTGCAACACTTGGCTGACAATGGCAATGAAGCTGCAGCAAGTGCTTTAGCCCTTTACAAGCGTGGTCGTGAAGAAGATGGCTTGACGGTTGGAGAGTCTGGATCCTTGCAAGCCAATCTTCGAGCTCTTGAAATTGCGGATGCCATTAATAGCTATCGTCGCAATGCAGGTTTGCCTGAATTGGAGCTGGATCCTTATTCCCTTCCTGCCAGTCAAGTTCAGTTAGAATACTTCAAAAAGGCTAACTGGCATATGTTTAAGTATTTGCCAAACGAAAACATTGCTTATGGTTTCTCACCTGCTGGTGCAGTAGACTTTTGGTACAATGAAAAAGCGGCTTACCAAGAAGTAGCAACTCAATATGGTCTACCGACAGACGAAACACAAATCGATGCCAATGACATCTATATGAAGATTGGGGCTGAGGCCTTTGCTAAGGTTGGTCACTACCTCCAAATGGTAGACAACAAAGCAACGGCATTATCAGTGGCTTATGACCCAAGTAATGCCATGTCAGAAGCGGCTTTCTTACACAGTCCAGTTACCTCAGCAGTGTCAACCAATGCACTTGCTTACCAATTGCGTCAGGGAGCTGGTGCTACAACGACAAGATCAGATGTCAAAGCAAAATCTGATGAAGTCGCTAACCTCAAGCTGGACAAGGCCAATCAAGAGTCCCAAATCATTATCTTGCAAGGCAAATTAGAAGATGCCCGCCATACTAATTCAAATGTAGAAGTAGAGATGGCCAATGTGCAAAAGACCATCCAAAACTACAAAATTCTTCTTGTCAGCAAGGATCATGCAGTTGAAAAAGCAAAAGCGACTCTTGATGTATCTCGAGGTCGGATTGAAGCAGCTATCCAACCAAAAGAAGCAGCGCTTCAAAAAGCGAAAGATTTGTTAGCAGCTGCGCGTGAGAAATTAGATCTTTTAAAAGCAGAAGAAGCAGAAAAAGCCCAAGTCGTTCAAGAAGCGCATGAGGGCTTGAAGGCAGCGCAAGAACGCTTGGTTGCTGCTGAAAAACGTCTTTCTGACTTTAAAAATGCTCCAGAATTATTGGTCAAAGCCCAATCAGTTTTATCAGCTGCGGTGGCTAATTTAGAAAATAAAAAAGAAAAATTAGAAGCCGAATTCACTACTCTTCAATCTTATCACAGTGTCGTGGAACTGTTGAATTCTCAATATGAAGATCTAGCGTCACGAATGGATCCAGCTATTTTAGAAGCAGCAGATATGCCAATGGATATCCGCTCAAGCAATCCAACCACTTTTTCGGATAGACCAACAGTTCTTCCAACAGGTACCAATAGTCCGCAAGTGCAAGCACCAAAGGCTACTCCAGCTCCAAAACAAGAAGCCAAAGTAGAAGAAATCAAACCCAAAAAAGAAAACAGCCAAGCTGTAGCAAGTGCAGATTCTTCCAAATATGCAGCAGCAACAACAGGTGTTGCCGTCGGGCTACTTGCTGGATTGTTTGGTTTCAAGAAAAAGAAACAATCTTCAAAAAATGATTAAGACATACCTAAGATAGAGTGGATGCTTAGACACTTTATTGCTTAAACTCTTCAAAGAAGATATATGAGGGTGGGAAAAGAACTCGCTTAACAAAATGAGTTTTTTCCTGCTCTTTTTTTGTACAATTTTAGAATTTTTGAAAGAAAATGATAGAAAATGATAAAAGGTGTTGACATTTTTTGGAGATGGAGTATAATAGTCCTTGTAATCGATTGCAAAAGGAGGAGAAATGCTTAAGTCTGAACGAAAACAATTCATCCTCGAGAAGGTACTGAAGGAAAAATTTGTTTCCTTAGAAACCCTTGTACAAGAGCTGGGGACGTCTGAATCAACGGTTCGACGTGACTTGGATGAATTAGAAGCTGAAAGTAAACTTCGCCGGGTTCACGGCGGTGCGGAAAGCCTGCATTTTCTTCAAGAGGAAGAAAGCAATAAAGAAAAATCTATCAAAAACATTCAAGTTAAGTCAAAGATCGCTGTAAAAGCAGCGGAATTGATCAAAGATCATGATGTGATCTTTATCGATGCCGGGACGACCAATGAACTTTTGGTACAAGAAATTGTCAATCCAACGGTAACCGTGGTGACCAACTCGATTCACCATGCGACCAAGTTGGTCGAGCGAAATGTTCCAACGGTCATCATCGGTGGGAAGGTAAAATCTTCAACAGATGCTAGTATCGGAGGGATCGCGCTCAATCAGATCGGTCAGTTGAATTTTGACAAAGCCTTTCTTGGTATGAATGGAATCGATGATGAATTTTACAGCACTCCAGACCTGGAAGAAGGATCTGTCAAGCGTGCGATTATCGAAAATGCGAAAAAGACCTATATCCTAGCGGATGATTCGAAAATTGGGGTGACATCCTTTGTCAAAGTGGCTCCTATCAAGCGAGCAATGATTATCACCAATCAAAGTGAACCGCAACGATTAAAGGTTTTAAAAGAAAAAACGGAGGTTATAGAGGTTTGATTTATACAGTTACACTGAATCCAGCAATTGACTATATTGTCCGTCTCGATCATGTAGAGACCGGAGCGGTCAATCGGATGGCTTCGGAAGATAAATTCGCCGGTGGTAAAGGGATCAATGTCAGTCGTGTTTTGAAGCGTCTCGATATCGAGAACACAGCGACTGGATTTATCGGTGGTTTCACCGGACGTTTCATTGAAGACGTACTGACCAGCGAAGACATTTCCACCAACTTTGTGACAGTGGACCAAGATACACGGATCAATGTCAAAATCAAAGCTGATGAGGAAACAGAGATTAATGGGAATGGTCCAGAAGTGACGGAAGCTCAGTTGCAAGAATTGCTCAATATCTTATCGAGCTTAACAGCGGATGATGTGGTAGTCTTTGCAGGGTCTGCTCCATCTTCACTTGGAAATACCGTTTACAAACAATTGATCGCAGCAACTCGTGCGACAGGTGCGCAAGTGGTTTGCGACTTTGAAGGGCAAACCTTGATTGATTCCTTGGAGTTCAATCCCCAATTGGTCAAACCAAACAACCATGAATTGGGAGATATTTTTGGCGTTACCTTGACGGAATTGCCTGAAATTGAACGCTATGCCAAAGAAATCTTGGCCAAAGGAGCACAAAACGTCATTATTTCTATGGCGGGTGATGGTGCTCTTCTGGTCAGTCCTAGTGGCACTTACTTCGCAAAACCAATTAAAGGTCAAGTGAAGAATTCTGTCGGGGCTGGAGATTCCATGGTGGCAGGCTTCACTGGGAAGCTCGCAACGACGGGAGATGTTATCGAAGCCTTCAAATGGGGTGTGGCTTGCGGAACAGCAACCACCTTCTCAGATGATTTGGCAACAGCTGATTATATAAAAGAAACTTATGAAAAAGTAGAGGTAGAAAAACTATGAAAATTCAAGACGTTTTAAATAAAAACGTGATGTTGTTTGACCTTCAGGCAACAGATAAAGAGGGCGTGATCAATGAGATGGTCCAATCGCTCGTTGACAATGGTGTGGTGACAGATTTTGACACCTTCAAGGCTGGAATCATGAACCGTGAAGCACAAACTTCAACTGGTTTGGGTGACGGAATTGCTATGCCCCACAGCAAAAACGAAGCAGTCAAAGAAGCAACAGTTTTGTTTGCAAAATCAAACAAGGGTGTGGACTATGCATCACTTGATGGCCAACCAACAGACTTGTTCTTCATGATCGCAGCTCCAGAAGGAGCCAACGACACTCACTTGGCAGCCCTTGCTGAATTGTCTAAGTACTTGATGAAACCAGGTTTTGCGGACAAACTTCGCCAAGCAAGCACTCCTGATCAAGTGATCGCAGCCTTTGATGCAGAAGAGCAAGAAGCTGCAGCTGAAGAAGCGAAAAAAGCAGAAGCAGTCAAAGAAGCAGCTTCATCTGACAAACCTCTGATCGTTGCCGTTACAGCTTGTACAACAGGGATCGCCCACACTTACATGGCAGAAGAAGCCCTCATCAAAAAAGGGGAAGAAATGGGTGTTACAGTCCGCGTTGAAACCAACGGGGCATCTGGTGTCGGCAATCGCTTGACAGCTGAAGAAATCGCCAAAGCTGAAGGGGTCATCATTGCAGCAGATAAGGCAGTTGAAACCGCTCGTTTCGATGGCAAAAAATTGATCTCTAAACCAGTCGCAGCTGGTATCCGTCAGACAGAAGAATTGATCCAAACCATTTTGGATGGCAAAGCAGATGTCTTCCACGCTGAAAATGCTGCACAAGCTAGCGCTAGCCAAGAAAAATTGAGCTTGGGTGGAGCTTTCTACAAACACTTGATGAGTGGGGTTTCTCAAATGCTTCCATTCGTTATCGGTGGTGGTATCTTGATCGCCCTTGCCTTCTTGATTGACCAAGTTATGGGTGTGCCTCAAGATCAATTGTCTAGTCTTGGTTCTTATCATGTATTAGCAGCACAATTTAAAACAATTGGTGGAGTAGCCTTTGGCTTCATGCTTCCTGTACTTGCAGGTTACATTGGATTCTCAATCGCTGAAAAACCTGGTTTTGTAGCAGGGTTTATCGCTGGATCTATTGCTAGCTCAGGGTCAGCATTTGGAAATATCGCCTACGGTGCTGCTAAAGGTGAATTACCAGCAGCCGTATCATCAGGTTTCCTTGGAGCTTTGGTAGGTGGTTTCCTTGCAGGTGGAGTTGTTCTCTTACTTCGCAAAGCCCTTGCAGGTCTTCCACGTTCACTCGATGGTATCCGTTCAATCCTTCTCTTGCCATTGCTTGGTGTTGGTTTGACAGGATTCTTGATGTTCCTCATCAATATTCCAATGGCTGCTATTAATACTGGTCTTAACAACTTCCTTTCAAGCTTGTCAGGTAGCTCAGCTGTCCTTCTTGGACTTCTCGTCGGCGGTATGATGGCTGTAGATATGGGTGGACCAGTTAACAAAGCCGCTTATGTCTTCGCTACAGGTACACTTGCTGAATCTGTTGCTTCAGGTGGTTCTATTGTTATGGCAGCTGTTATGGCAGCTGGTATGGTTCCTCCATTGGCAGTATTCGTAGCAACCGTCTTGTTCAAAGATAAATTCACACAAGAAGAACGCGATTCAGGTTTGACAAACATCGTTATGGGTCTTTCCTTCATCACAGAAGGTGCCATTCCATTCGGTGCAGCTGACCCAGCCCGTGCCATCCCTAGCTTCATTGCAGGTTCAGCATTGACAGGTGCCCTTGTTGGTCTTGCAGGCTTGAAACTCATGGCTCCTCACGGAGGAATCTTCGTTATCGCCCTTACTTCAAACCCACTTCTTTACATCTTGTTCGTATTGATCGGTGCTGTCGTAAGTGGTATCTTGTTCGGATTGCTTCGTAAACCTAAAAACTAAACCTATCTATAAGGTTGGGGACTTCCCGACCTTTTTCTATACTCAAAAACACCAACTAGTGATGAAGTTGCGAATCTCTATAGATTTCGATATGATAGTAGAAAGCATTTTTTCTTGGAGGATCAATGAGAAAAAAGAAGAAATACCTCATCTGGGGGATAATAGTAATTGCCCTGTCAGGAGTGGCCATTATCTGTTCTAAATATCCAAACTTGTTTTCAATTAATAGTCATCAAGTAAAGCAAGCCAGTCCCAAGGAACAACAGTTAGAAGAGGTAAAGAAGCATGCGAAAGAAATTGAAGATTTTGTGAAATCTTTAAGTCCTAAAGTTGAATCTGTCCAGATTGCTTGGGATGAAACACAATGGGAAGAAGTAGGAAATGGTACCCCTCAGAGCGGCGGTCAAGTCCTTCGAGTTTTTGGAGGTTTTAACCACATCCAAAATTCAAGTTGGAGTGTTTTGGTTTATTTAAAAGACACTAAGAACGATGATACAGATTCTGTTGAAGGAATTGGTAGCGGTGGTCCACTTCGTGTAGAAGGAAAACTTTTTGACGAGTAGCCTTTTAAAAATTTTTAGCAATTTATTAGATTTATAATAGAAATGGAAAAAGATAAATGAAAAAGAAAATAATTTTTGCTACTTCGTTAGTTCTAGCAATTGCAGTCGTTGTTTTTGGACTATTTACCTATCAACGTCACCAAAAACAAGAAAAAGCTAAACAAGAACGTGAGAAATATGAAAAATATGACTACTACACCGGTATATGGGAAATCGATTCCTATAAATTTTTGGAGGATGGTAAGGGTGTTGCAGTTCATTGGAAGTCACTGACTCCTAAGGAAGATAAGGTATTTGCCAAGTACCATCCAGATGAAGAAGAAAATTTATTAGGAGCTCATGGAGCATCTAATAAGCGTTATATTGTTCGTACCTATTTCCATAATTCAACTTATAGATGGACACAAAAGTTGCCTAAAGAAGACCCAGATGTTTATTTTGCTCTATCTATTTATCGAATTAGAGATCAAAAGTTAGAAGAAAGTCAGGTAGATCTCTATAAGTTGGTGGAAGACTATAATTCGAATTATGTTCCAGAAAAAACAGGAGGTATTGAAGAAATTAATGGTAAAGATTATTTACCGATAAAAGTATATAAATTAGATTCGAGGAATTCAGGGACTAGACAACTTTGGCTAAATCTCGAAACGAAGAAAATTGAGTGGGAGGATTCAAAAGAACAAAGAGAACCTGAAACACCTTCTGTTGATTTAGGCCAATTAAAAATTACTCTAAAAAAAACTACGGAAGTATTAAGAACCACTAACATATACGATGACTTATATCAGAATCAACTAACCTTCTTCCCTAATAATTTAAAGGGAAGTGTTCTAGAAAAATATGATCCAAAAGCTTACCAATTACTCCGTAAAAAGAATTCACAATTATATATTCTGCTTGATGCTAAATTGAATTATGATAGAGTCTATGGTAATGTTCAACAGTTTATTGATTTATATCAACTCTTTGTTCCAGCTAATACAAATCTTTATGAAGGTATTACAATTCCGGCAGAATTGAGTAAAGATGGACAGGTCCATCAAGTAAACACCAAAGAAGAGTTTGAGAGATATTATGATGTGGACAAAGATAATGAACTAACTAAGCAACGTAGAGTTTTGGTAGAGCAGTAGTAATTTAAAGAAAGGTCCGGAAACCCCGGCCTTTTCTTCTTGTACAAGTGAAAAAATCACCTCATTCGGCGTTGGTATCTTGAGCTGAATTATGATATAATAAGCGTATCGCATATTTTTAGGAGAATAAAAATGGATATTCAACGTGAAAAAGAATTTGTCAGCCAATACCACTATGATGCCCGTAATTTTGAGTGGGAAAAAGAAAATGGCATCCCTGAAACAAAAGTAGATGTAAACTTTCAATTGATCAATCGTGATCAAGAACAAAACACGACTTCTTTGATTGTCATCTTAAGCTACATGATCGTTTTTGACGGTTTTGTGATCAGTGGAACCATCACTCAAATCAACCACTTGTTTGGTCGTTATGTCAATGAACCAAGTGAATTCAGCAAAGACGAAGTGGAAGAATTGGCTCGCCCTTGCTTGAATATGCTCAACCGTTTGACTTATGAAGTCACAGAAATTGCCCTCGATTTACCGGGTATTAATTTGGAGTTTTAATCAATGAAATTAGCAGTGATCACGGATTCGTCTGCCTATTTACCGCAAGACGTGCTCCATCACGACGACTTATTTATTTTAGAGATCCCGATCTATATCGATGGGGAGTCTTATGTTGAAGGGAAGAACCTGACACACGATGAGTTCTACCAAAAGATGGCTGCGTCTAAGGAATTGCCAAAGACTAGCCAGCCGAGTGTGGCAGAGTTAGAAGAGGTCTTATCTGGTTTGACAGCTAAGGGCTATACGCATGCTATCGGTCTTTTCTTGTCATCTGGTATTTCTGGTTTCTACCAAAATATCCAATATTTGAAGGACGAATTTGAAGGCTTGACCGTCGAATTTCCAGACTCAAAAATCACCAGTGCTCCTCTAGGGATGATGGTAGAAGACTGCTTGAAATGGGCTGGTGAAGGCCGTTCTTTCGACGAGATTGTTGCCAATGTCCAACACCAGATTGATGGTACCTCCGCCTATATCATGGTGGATGATTTGAACCACTTGGTCAAAGGTGGTCGTCTGTCAAATGGGGCTGCCATTCTTGGGAACCTCTTAAGCATCAAGCCTATTCTTCATTTTAATGATGAAGGCGTGATTGAGGTCTTTGAGAAAGTCCGGACGGAAAAGAAAGCCATGAAACGCTTGGTAGAGATTGTTGTATCAGATATCGCAGATGGTCATTACCAAGTCTTTGTCATCCATGCCAATGTCCCTGAAAAAGCAGAAGCACTTCGCCAACTGCTCATTGAAGAAGGAGTGGAAGGTGATATTCCTTTTGCTACCTTTGGAGGGGTGATTGGGACGCACTTAGGTGACCATAGCTTAGCAGTTGGGTATATCCCTATCGTTTAAGGAGAATTCTATGTCAATTAAAGTCATTATCGCAGGTTTCAAGGGAAGAATGGGACAAGCAGCCTACAAGATGGTTTCTGAAGATCCTGAGTTAGAATTAGCTGGCTTGATCGATCCGTTTACTGATGAGACAGAGGTTGCAGGAGTCCCTGTCTTTAACCACAAAGAAGATGTTGTGGGTCTAGAGGCAGATGTTTGGGTCGACTTTACCATGCCCAAGGTCGCTTACGAGAATACTCGCTTTGCAATTGAAAATGGCTTTGCGCCTGTTGTGGGAACGACTGGATTCACTCCTGAGCAGATCCAAGAATTGACAGACCTTTCACGTCAAAAGGACTTGGGTGGTTTGATTGCTCCTAATTTTGCTATCGGAGCTGTGCTCTTGATGCAATTTGCAGCGCAAGCAGCCAAGTATTTCCCGAATGTAGAAATTATCGAATTGCACCACGATAAGAAAAAAGATGCACCGAGTGGAACAGCGATTAAGACCGCTGAGTTGATCTCTGAGAAGCGCGATAAGATCCAGCAAGGTGCAGCAGATGAAGAAGAGTTGATGCCTGGAGCAAGAGGGGCAGAGTTTGAAGGGATGCGCATCCATTCGGTTCGATTGCCTGGCCTAGTGGCTCATCAAGAGGTGATTTTTGGTAGCCAAGGCGAAGGCTTGACTCTCCGACATGATTCCTATGATCGTGTTTCCTTCATGACAGGAGTAAATCTAGGGATTAAAGAAGTTGTCAAGCGTCATGAGCTTGTCTATGGTTTGGAACACTTACTATGAGATTAGAAAAGATGCCTTCTGAGTTTCAGGAGGCTTTACCAATATTAGAGAAGATTAAAGCAGCTGGTTTTGAGGCCTATTTTGTCGGGGGATCTGTTCGAGATGCCCTCTTGGATCGTCCAATTCACGATGTCGATATCGCTTCCTCCTCATACCCAGAAGAGACCAAAGCGATTTTTGATCGCACAGTAGATGTCGGTATCGAACATGGGACCGTCTTGGTCCTTGAAAATGGGAAAGAATATGAAATTACGACCTTCCGGACGGAGGATGTCTATGTGGATTATCGCCGTCCAAGCTCCGTGTCTTTTGTACGCTCACTAGAAGAAGACCTCAAGCGCCGTGATTTCACCGTAAATGCCTTTGCCTTAAATGAAAAAGGAGAAATTGTTGACCTCTTTCATGGACTAGAAGATTTAGAAAACAAGGTCCTTCGGGCGGTTGGTCTTCCTCATGAACGGTTTAACGAAGATGCACTCCGGATCATGCGAGGCTTTCGTTTTCAAGCCAGTCTTGGATTTGAATTAGAAGAGGCAACTTTTGACGCTATGAAGGAGTGTGCGCCATTACTTGAGAAGATTTCCGTAGAGCGCACCTTCATCGAGTTTGATAAGCTCTTGATTTCTCCATACTGGAGACAGGGCTTGGAGGCTATGCTAGCAAGTGGAGCCTATCACTATCTGCCAGAGATGAAGGATCGTAAAGAAGCGATCGAGCGTTTGTTTGACATAGAGTTGGAGTATACCTTTTCAACTTCTGAGCAAGCCTGGGCTGCTTTGGTCTTAGCACTAGAGATTCAAGATATTCCAAAATTCTTTAAGAAATGGAAGACCTCTAGAGACTTTGCTAAGACGGTGGAGCAGATCGTGGAGATTCTAAAACTCCGAGAAAATGGAAGCCTAGACAAGCGTGCCTGCTACAAGTATGAGAAGCGTTTGTTGCTAGTGGCTGAAGAGCTCCGGGAAGCCTATGCCTTGAGTGTGGATTATTTGGCCATTGAGCGTGTCTATGATAGCTTGACCATTCATGATAAGCATGAAGTGGTGGTCAATGGCGGTATGTTGATTAAAGAATACGGCTTCCAACCTGGTCCAGCCTTGGGAGAAATTTTGACAAAGATCGAATATGCCATTGTCGATGGGGAGCTGGCCAATGAAAAAGAAGCCATCATTGCCTATATCCAGCAAGTAAAAGAGGAGGAAAAATGAGCGATTTTATTGTCGATAAATTAACCAAATCTGTCGGAGATAAGACCGTCTTTCGTGAGATTTCCTTTATTATTCACGACTTGGATCGGATCGGATTGATCGGGGTCAATGGGACTGGAAAAACCACTCTGTTAGATGTGTTGTCTGGTCGCTCTGGATTTGATGGAGATGTGAGTCCTTTTTCTGCCAAGAGTGATTATACGATTGGTTACTTGACGCAGGAGCCAGACTTTGATGATCAAAAGACAGTTCTTGATACAGTATTGTCCAGTGATTTGCGTGAAATGCAGCTGATTCGTGATTATGAATACTTGATGGCGGATTACAGAGAAGAGAACCAAGCCCGTCTTGAAAAGGTCATGGCGGAGATGGATTCGCTCAATGCTTGGGAAATCGAGAGTCAGGTCAAGACGGTCCTTTCAAAGCTTGGAATTGAAGACCTGAATGCCAAAGTTGGAGATCTATCTGGGGGCTTGCGTCGTCGGGTGCAACTGGCCCAAGTTTTGCTGTCTCACCACGACCTGCTCTTACTAGATGAGCCGACCAACCACCTGGACATTGATACTATCGAGTGGTTGACCAATTTTTTGAAGAACTCTAAGAAAACCGTGCTCTTCATTACCCACGATCGCTATTTCTTGGATAATATCTCGACACGGATCTTTGAGTTGGATCGAGCTAGCTTGATCGAGTATCAGGGCAACTACCAGGATTATGTCCGCTTAAAGGCTGAGCAAGACGAGCGTGATGCCGCCCTTCTTCATAAGAAGCAGCAACTCTATAAGCAGGAGTTGACCTGGATGCGGCGGCAACCCCAGGCGCGTGCGACCAAGCAACAGGCGCGGATCAATCGATTCCATGATCTCAAGCAAGATTTGTCTGGTCAAAGCAACCAGACGGATTTGGAGATGAACTTTGAGACCAGCCGAATCGGAAAGAAAGTCATCGAGTTTAAAGATGTGAGTTTTGCTTTTGAAAACAAGCCGATTTTACAGAACTTTAACCTCTTGGTGCAAAACAAGGACCGCATCGGGATCGTAGGGGATAATGGTGTCGGCAAGTCTACCCTACTTAATCTGATCGCTGAGCGACTGCAGCCTCAGTCTGGGCAAGTCATTATCGGGGAAACCGTACGGGTGGCTTATTTCTCTCAACAGATTGATGGGTTGGATGAAAGCAAGCGCGTGATTAATTTCCTCCAGGAAGTTGCTGAGGAAGTGAAGACGACCGTTGGGACGACTTCGATTGCTGATCTCTTGGAGCAATTTCTCTTCCCACGCTCTATGCACGGAACCTTGATCGAAAAACTCTCCGGTGGTGAGAAGAAGCGCCTCTTTCTTTTAAAACTCTTGATTGAAAAACCCAATGTGCTTCTCCTCGATGAGCCAACCAATGATTTGGATATCGCAACCTTGACGGTTTTGGAAAACTTCCTTCAAAACTTTGGAGGTCCCGTTATTACCGTCAGCCACGACCGCTATTTCCTAGACAAGGTTGCAAGCAAGATCCTAGCTTTTGAAAACGGGGGCATTCGGGAGTTCTTTGGCAATTATACGGATTACCTGGATGAAAAAGCCTTTGAAGCAGCTCAAGTAACGGCCAGTCACAAGGTTGAAAAAGAGAAACCTGTCAAGCCAAAAGAAGAGAAGAAACGCATGAGCTACATGGAAAAGCAAGAGTGGGCAAGCATTGAAGCAGATATCGAAGCCATTGAAAATCGGATCGCAGAGATTGAAGTGGAAATGAATGAAAACGGCTCTGACTTTGGCAAATTGTCAGCCCTTCAAAAGGAATTGGATCAGGAAAATGAGCGATTGCTTGAAAAGTACGATCGCTATGAATACCTGAGCGAATTAGATGAATAAGGAGGCCCTATGAATCAATTGAACCGGATATCCCTTGGGATTTCAGCCACTATTTTTACCATTATCGGTATCGTCTTGTTTATCAATCCGATTGAGCACATCGGCTCGTTTAGCTGGTTGATTTCCTGTGGTTTCTTTTTAATCTCCCTTTCGCGTTTTTCACGCTATTACCGATTGCGTCAGGCTGGTATCATTCAGCAGCAACAGCTCTTTCATAGTATGGTCGCCTTGGTTTTTGCGGTCTACTTACTGCTCTATGGCTACAAGACCTTGCCGATTGTCTTTCCAGTCACTTTAGGAATTTGGCTGATCTACCGTTCGATTCTAAACTTCCGAAAAGCCAATTTCTACTCGAGAAAGGTTGAAGAACTGTCCAAGCGTTATATTTTCTTTGCCTTGCTACAGCTCTTCATCGGTTTATTCTTAATTGTTAGCCCACTCTCGATTAGTGTCTTTCTTTTAAATATTATTGGCTTGATTTTCCTCATTCTAGGATTTCAATCCTTTAGTCTCTTGTTAAAAAGTTAAGAAAAGTTACGTGCAAACCTTTGCGTTTGATAAAAAGTCTGATATAATAGAACTGTAAGTGTTTACAAGTTTGAAAGGAGTTACAGATGTCTAAAAAAATTATTGGGATTGACCTTGGGGGAACTTCAATTAAGTTTGCCATCCTTACTTTGGATGGGGAAGTTCAAGAAAAATGGTCTATTAAAACAAATATCTTGGATGAAGGTAGCCATATCGTAGATGATATGATCGAATCCATCGCGCATCGTTTGAAAATGCTTGAGCTTGATGCTTCTGAGTTCCAAGGAATTGGAATGGGATCACCTGGTGTCGTTGACCGTGAAAAAGGTACAGTTATCGGGGCCTACAACTTGAACTGGAAGACCCTTCAACCAGTTAAAGAAAAGATCGAAAGTGCTCTTCATATTCCATTCTTCATTGATAACGATGCCAACGTTGCTGCTTTGGGTGAACGTTGGAAAGGGGCTGGTGAAAACCAACCAGATGTCGTATTCATGACACTTGGTACAGGTGTCGGCGGTGGGATCGTCGCTGAAGGTCGTCTCTTGCACGGTGTACGTGGAGCTGCTGGAGAACTTGGTCACATCACGGTTGACTTTGATGATCCAATCCAATGTACCTGTGGTAAAAAAGGCTGTCTTGAAACGGTTGCGTCAGCAACAGGGATCGTCAACTTGACTCGTCGTTACGCCGATGAGTACGAAGGGGACTCTCAATTGAAAGTCTTGATCGACAACGGAGAAGAAGTAACGGCTAAAACGGTCTTTGACCTGGCAAAAGAGGGTGACGCTCTTGCTTTGATCGTTTATAAGAACTTCTCACGTTACCTTGGACTTGCTGCAGCCAATATTGGTTCAACCTTGAACCCGTCTAAGATCGTTATCGGTGGTGGGGTATCTGCTGCTGGAGACTTCCTCTTGGATGGTGTGCGCAAGGTCTTTGAAGAAAACTCATTCCCACAAGTACGTGAATCTACTCAATTGGCGCTTGCTACTTTGGGAAATGATGCGGGTGTCATCGGTGCCGCATCTCTAGTATTACAATAAGATTAAAAGGAGATTTGCCTCTCCTTTTTTCTTTATCCTGTGATATAATGAAAGCAATAGTAGATTAAAGGAGGAGATATGACAAAAGCAGATACCATTTTTAAAGAGTATATTCGGAAAATCATGGAAGAAGGGGTCTGGTCAGAGCAGGCGCGTCCTAAGTACAAGGATGGTAGAACGGCCAACTCCAAGTACATCACAGGAGCCTTTATGGAGTTTGACCTCTCAAAAGGCGAGTTTCCTATCACGACCCTTCGTCCCATCGCCATTAAATCAGCCATCAAAGAGATGCTCTGGATCTACCAAGATCAGTCGAATAGCATAGACCTGTTAGAAGACAAATACAATGTCCACTACTGGAATGACTGGGAAGTAGGGGATAGCCGGACGATTGGACAACGTTACGGAGCAGTGGTCAAAAAGCATGACATTACCAATAAAATCCTCAAACAATTAGAATCAAATCCTTGGAATCGCCGCAACATCATCTCGCTCTGGGATTATGATGCTTTTGAGGAGACAGAAGGACTTTTGCCATGTGCTTTTCAGACCATGTTTGATGTGCGTCGGGTTGATGGAGAGATCTATCTAGATGCGACCCTGACCCAGCGTTCAAATGATATGTTGGTAGCCCACCATATCAATGCCATGCAATATGTAGCTCTTCAGATGATGATTGCCAAACATTTTGGCTGGAAGGTTGGGAAGTTCTTTTACTTCATTAATAACCTTCATATCTATGACAACCAATTTAAACAAGCAGAAGAATTGCTCCGTCGGGAGCCTTCAGATTGTCGGCCACACTTGGTTTTGAATGTACCAGATGGAACCAATTTCTTTGACATCAAACCAGAAGATTTTGAACTGGTCGATTACGATCCAGTGAAGCCACAATTAAAGTTCGATCTTGCCATTTAGTGATCAATCAAGTTTTTTTGATGCCCTGATCTATTGGTAAAATCCTTTCAGAATTAAAACAATTTTAGCTAAAAATTTTTACTCATTTTTGAGTCAAAATGTTTTGAAAATCGTTCGGGTTTTGTTAAAATAGATAAGGTTTGGAAAAACTAAACAGTTTTAAAAAGAATGTTAATTTATAGATAAAAATGGAGGTCCATTAGATGGGGAAAGACTTATTTAATGATCGTATTAGCAGATTCTCAATTCGTAAACTGAATGTGGGTGTTTGCTCAGTACTTTTGGGAACACTTGTTATGGTTGGTACAGCCGCAAGTGCAGCCGCAGAAGAAAATACAGATACGACAAGTGAAAGTGTAGCAGCAGTTGCAACAGCGTCAGAAGCGCCAGCAACTTCAGCAGCTACTTCAACAGCATCAACTGCTGAAACAACTAGTACAGCAGCCACAACGTATGAAGCAAAGCCGGCTGTTACTGCAGCATCAACTTCAACAGCACCTGCTTCAACTAGTAAGCAAGTAGCACGAGCACAGCAACATCTGCTGCCTCAACTGCACCGGAAACATCAACCGCTGCAACACCAAAATTAGAAGCAGCTACGTCAGCAAACAAGGCAGTAGAAGCAGCTGCAACAAGTGCAGATAAAAAAGAAACACCAACTCTTTCAGCTGGTCAAGGTGTACCAACAAACAATACACTAGCCACTGAAGAGACAGCACAAACTTCTGGTAAACGTCGTAGTCGTCGTTCAATTGGGGATCCAAACGATCCAAACCTCATCGGAGATGATGTCCAAGATGCCACTTCAACTCCGAAAGAAGCAAAACCAGGTTTCACAACAAATATCAAGGCTACAGACTTGGCCAGCCAAATCTCTTGGTTGGACTTTGGCGATACAGCTAGCTGGACAGGAACGACGACTACATCAAGCGGAAATCTGGCCCTTCAAGTGGGCTCAACCTACACCAAGGAAATCATGCCTGGCTATGTGGTTACTATCAAAGTTAAATCCTTAAAACCCTTCCAAGCGACAGAAATCTACAAAAAGCGCTTAGAAGAACGTGGAGCGACTGAAGCTGAAAAGGCTACCTATGACCCAAATGCTAAGAACGGATATATAGGAACAACTACTAGTGCTGCAACTAACAAAGCATTTAATAATGGTGAAGAAGCTAAAATTATTGCCGAAGCTCAAAACCGTTGGACAGAAATAAAAGGTGAAGGCATCGATACTGGCACTAAAAAAACAACCATCAGTTCCGAGTTTGATGGTGGCAATATTGGGGTTCAGTTTGAAATTTCTGCTACCTTCCGTGGCAAAGCCGTCAAACCTGCTGTAGTCATGGCAGATGGTGAGTCCGCTAATCCTGGTGAATCGGTTATTTTCACCACAAACGGAGAAGGTTGGCAACAAATTGGGGAGTGGTATAAATATGGAAGTAGATCTACTAAAACCTTTATTCCACAAGATACAGACAATTTATTTGGCCCAAATCCTACCTTTAATATAGAAGGTACGAATTACTATTCGACGAACCTTAACCTACTTAAACGTGCAAATGAAGTGGGGCCAGATAAAAAAGCGGTTGCTTGGAAGTACTTTGGAAGTGCTGATTTAACAACTGGAGGCCTCGGAACAGGGGTCTTCGGGCCAAATATTTCTGCAGGTCCTTCTGCCGTTCCCCTTGTTATGACAAAAGGAGCTTCTGAAGTTGGTCTTTACATTGCTTCAAGTGGTAAACAATCAGCCATGCTTGGATTCTTCCCGCTCGATGAAGGGGATGCACCAGCGTCTTATGGGAAGGCGATTCATTCGATTGCAACTGTAGATGGTGTAACAGGTAAGAAAGTAAACCAACCTTATCTAGGTCACTTAAGCCCTGATATGGATGAAAACAATACGCTTGATTGGACGGGTGATGACAAGGCGACCACTGCGGATGAAGGCATCGACCAATTACTTCCAAATGATCTCAAAGGGAAAACCAATGAGCTGATCAAGATGGACCGGACACGTCCAGGTAATTACACCATTTCAGTGGAAGCTCATACGGATGGAGCAGCAAAAGCTAACATCTATGGTTGGGTAGATTTCAACCAAAACGGAACCTTCGATGAAGATGAACGGTCTGATTTAACAACCATTACCCAAGATGGAACGGCTACGTTAAGATTTACAAAGAGTAAAACCTATATTGATCCTAGTGTCAATGAATTAGGTGTTCGTGTCCGGATTGCTAAGGATGCTGATCAAATTGAAAGCCCAACGGGGATGGCTTTCTCTGGTGAGGTTGAAGACTTTAAGACTCAAATCACTCACCCACCAAAAGGGGAATTTAAAGAAACAACTGGCCCTCAAGGTGCAAAACAAACAGCAACCGTAGCCTTTACTGCTCGAGGTTTGCAAGGCTATAGCCTAACTGAGTCAGCAAAAATTGATGAAACAGTAGCTCCACAAATGATAGATAACCGTACGGGGCAAGTCGTAACACCTGGTGCAGATGGCTACTATGCTGTAGCTGGTCAAGGGAAGTACAAGATCACTTCAAACGGAACTTCTGTGGATGTTGAGTTCATTCCCGAAGATCACTTCCTTGGAACAGCTGACGGTATCTCTATCCGTCGTACAGACAGCAATGGCTACGATACGGGTTGGTCAACAAAATTCCCAGCCGATGAAGCCAATGTCGATACTGCCATCAATACCATGGACGGTCTATACATCCCAACAGTTACACCAACGGAAATTGAAGGGGTAGATAAGACTTCATCAGATGTCCAAGGTGCGACTCAAACTGGTACACCTACCTTTAACACAACTACAACGAATGCTAATGGCGAAAAGATCTCTGTCACTCCAAGCTTGGAATACCCTGCTAAATTGGTGGACCCAGCGACTGGTCAAGTAACCAATGCAACCTCTGTAACAGTAGCGGGCGAAGGAACTTACAGCATTGATGATGCTACTGGTAAAGTAACCTTTGTTCCAGAACCAGGATTCACAGGTACAGCTCAAGGTGTTACCGTATCTGTAACAGCTCCTGTCGGAAAAGATAAAGACGGTACCGTCCGTGATGAATACCTTAAGACAGCAAGCGCTAAATACACACCAACGGTTACTCCAATCACAGTGACTCCTACAGACAAGGTTTCTGAGAATGTTCAAAATGTTCCTCAAACACAAACACCAACCTTTGATTTGAGTAATGATAAGACTGCTGAAATCACTAGCAAGAAACTGGTAGATCCAGCAACTGGTCAACCAACTGATGAAACAACAGTGACAGTAGCAGGTGAAGGTAGCTATACAATCGATCCTACTACAGGAGCGGTGACCTTCACACCTGAAAAAGACTTTGTTGGTACTGCAAAAGGAGTAACTGTTCAGGCAACTGCTACTATTACAAATGCTAATGGTAAGACTGCAACCATTACTTCAGATGCGACCTACACACCAACTGTTGTGCCAGCAGTTCCAACTGCAAACCCTGCAACTTCAAAAGATATCCAAGGTGCGACTCAAACCGGTACACCAACCTTTGCAGGAACTACTGTTCAAGTAAATGGTGAAGATAAAGCTATTACCATAAAAGACAATAGCTACACATTGCTAGATAAAGATGGTAACGAAGTTTCAACGACACCAGCTTATGCGGCAGACGGTACAACCGTGATCGGTAACTTCACAATCGACCCAGCAACGGGTCAAGTAACTTTCACACCGACTGATAAATCATACACTGGTGCAGTCACACCAGCCAAGGTTCAAGCTGAAAGCTCAAACGGTATCAAGGTGGATACAACTTACACACCAGAAATCGTTCCAGTAACCCCAACAGCAACATCAGCTGAAACAAAAGATGTTCAAGGTGCCACTCAAACGGGTAAACCTGAATTCAAAGGTGGAACCGTAACGGTTGATGGCGTTGAGAAGACTGTTGAAATCAATGAAGATGTTCCAGCGACATTTGACGATGGCTCAACAACTAAGACTGTAGACGGTGTTGGTACTTACACAGTAGCAGCAGACGGTACTGTTACATTTGTACCAGAAAAATCATTCGTCGGAACTGCACCAGCCGTGACCGTTGTTCGCGAAGATAAGAACGGAACCAAAGCTTCTGCAACCTACACTCCAACAGTTTTACCAGTAACTCCAACAGCAACACCAGCTGAAACAACAGATATCCAAGGTGCTACTCAAACAGGTAAACCTGAATTCAAGGGTGGAACTGTAACGGTTGATGGCGTTGAGAAGACTGTTGAAATCAATGAAGATGTTCCAGCAACATTTGACGATGGCTCAACGACTAAGACTGTAGACGGTGTTGGTACTTACACAGTAGCAGCAGACGGTACTGTTACATTTGTACCAGAAAAATCATTTGTCGGAACTGCTCCAGCAGTGACGGTTGTTCGCGAAGATAAGAACGGAACCAAAGCTTCTGCAACTTACACACCAACTGTAACTCCAGTAACACCTACTGCGACACCAGTTGAAACAACAGGTAAGCAAGGTCAAACTCAAACAGGTAAGCCTGAATTTACTGAAGGCGACAGCCGTGTACCAATGAACGATGACGTTCCAGCTACTTTCGACGATGGCTCAACTACTAAGACAGTTGATGGCGTTGGTACTTACACAGTAGCAACAGACGGAACTGTAACCTTTGTCCCTGAAAAATCATTCACAGGTAAAGCACCAGCCGTAACAGTTGTTCGTGAAGATAAGAATGGAACCAAAGCTTCTGCAACTTACACACCAACTGTAACTCCAGTAACTCCAACAGCAACACCAGCTGAATCTACTGGACCTCAAGGTCTTGTTCAAACTGGAACTGTAACCTTCACTGAAGGTGATGAAGTAGCGCCAATCGATAAGGATACCATTACTCTTCTTGATGAAAATGGTCAACCAGCCGCATCAGTAGAAGCGAAATCACCAGCAGGTGATGTGATCGGTACATACACAGTTGATAAAGACACAGGTGTAGTTACTTTCACACCAACAGATAAATCTTACTCAGGTGATGTGGTTCCAGTTAAGGTTCAAGCTGCTGATACAAATGGAACAACTGTAGAAACAACTTACACACCTAAGATTACTCCAGTCGTTCCAACTTCTGAAGATGCAACATCGACAGATATCCAAGGTCAAACACAATCTGGTAAACCAACCTTCACCGAAGGAAATCCAAATGTTCCAATCGATGAAGATACACCAGCTACCTTCGAAGATGGCTCAACGACTAAGACTGTCGATGGTGAAGGAACTTACACAGTTGCTCCAGATGGAACCGTAACTTTCGTTCCTGAAAAATCATTCACTGGAACTGCTTCAGGCGTAACAGTGAAACGCGTGGATAAGAACGGTACTGAAATCACAGCCAAGTACACACCAACTGTGACTCCAGTAACTCCAACTGCAACACCAGTTGAAACTACAGATATCCAAGGTGCTACACAAACTGGCAAACCTGTATTTACTGAAGGCGATAGCCGTGTGCCAATGAACGATGATGTTCCAGCAACATTTGACGATGGCTCAACGACTAAGACTGTAGACGGTGTTGGTACTTACACAGTAGCAGCAGATGGTACTGTTACATTTGTACCAGAAAAATCATTCGTCGGAACTGCACCAGCTGTAACAGTGGTTCGTGAAGATAAGAACGGAACAAAAGCTTCTGCAACTTATACACCAACCGTAACACCAGTTACACCAACTGCAGAAGATACAACATCTACTGACAAACAAGGTCAAAAGCAAACAGGTACACCAACCTTCACACCAGGTAATCCAAATGTTCCAATGGATGATGATACACCTGCAACATTTGAAGATGGCTCAACTACGAAGACCGTTCCTGGTGAAGGAACTTACACAGTTGCTCCAGACGGAACTGTAACATTTGTTCCAGAAAAATCATTCACTGGAGAAGGTACAGGCGTAACAGTTAAACGTGTTGATAAGAACGGTACTCCAGTTACTGCTAAGTACACACCAACTGTTACTCCAGTAACCCCAACAGCAACTCCAGCTACATCAGAAGCACCTCAAGGTGTGGTTCAAACTGGAACTGTGACCTTCACCGAAGGTGACCCAGTTGCACCAATTGACAAAGATACTATTACTCTTCTTGATGAAAATGGTCAACCAGCAGAATCTGTAGTTGCTAAATCACCAGAAGGTAAAGAAATTGGTACTTTCACAGTTGATAAAGAAACAGGCCTTGTAACCTTCACACCAACTGATAAATCTTACTCAGGTGATGTGGTTCCAGTTAAGGTTCAAGGTAAAGATACAAACGGAACAGTTGCTGAAACAACTTACACACCGAAGATCACTCCAGTTGTCCCAACTGCTGAACCTGCAACATCTACAGATATCCAAGGTAAAACACAAACAGGTACACCAAGCTTCACACCTGGTAACCCTGCAATCCCAATGGATGATGATGTGCCAGCAACCTTTGAAGATGGTTCAACTACGAAGACCATTCCAGGAGAAGGAACTTACACAGTTGCTCCAGATGGAACTGTAACCTTCGTACCAGAAAAATCATTCACAGGAACAGGTACAGGCGTAACAGTTAAACGTGTTGATAAGAACGGTAGTCCAGTTACTGCAACTTACACACCAACTGTAACACCAGTAACTCCAACTGCTGAACCAGCAACTTCAACTGATAAGCAAGGTCAAACCCAAACAGGTAAACCAAGCTTCACAGCTGGTCATGAAAATGTTCCTATGAACGAAGCAGTTCCTGCAACCTTTGAAGATGGTTCAACAACCAAAGAAGTTCTTGGTGTTGGTATCTACACAGTAGCAGCAGATGGAACAGTAACCTTCACACCAGACCCACGCTTTGTTGGTGAAGCACCAGCAGTAACAGTGGTTCGTGAAGATATGAACGGAACCAAAGCTTCTGCAACCTACACACCAACTGTAACTCCAATTACTCCAACAGCAAAACCAGCTAGATCAGAAGCACCTCAAGGAATTGTTCAAACAGGCAAACCAACCTTCACAGAAGGGGACCCAATTGCCCCAATGAACCCTTCAACCTTGAAACTTTACGATGATTCTGGTAACCCAACTGATCAATTGAATGCCTTCTCACCTGCAGGAGATATCATCGGTATCTTCACAGTAGATAAAGAGAAAGGTGAAGTGATCTTCACTCCAACTAACAAAGCTTACTCAGGTGAAGTTCTTCCTGTAGGCGTTTCAATGGAAGATGCAAATGGTACCTATGCACGTACAACGTACACACCATTCATTACTCCAGTTGTTCCAACAGCAGAACCAGCTACATCAACTGATATTCAAGGTGCAACTCAAACAGGCAAACCAAGCTTCACTGAAGGAAATCCTGCAGTACCAATGGATAATGATGTACCTGCAACATTTGTTGATGGCTCAACTACTAAGGTTGTTCCAGGTGAAGGTACATACACAGTTGCTCCAGACGGAACAGTAACCTTTGTACCAGAGAAATCATTTGTCGGAACTGCAGCAGGTATCGTGGTGCAACGCCAAGATAAGAATGGTACAGTTGTGAAAGCTATGTATACACCAACCGTAACACCAGTAACACCAACTGCAACTCCAGCAGTATCTACTGATGTGCAAGGTGCAACTCAAACAGGTAAACCAATCTTCACTGAAGGTGACAGCCGTGTACCAATGAACGATGAAGTTCCAGCAACATTCGACGATGGTTCAACTACGAAGACAGTGGAAGGTGTTGGTACTTACACAGTAGCAGCAGACGGAACAGTTACCTTCGTACCAGAAAAATCATTCGTCGGAACTGCACCAGCTGTAACAGTGGTTCGTGAAGATAAAAACGGAACAAAAGCTTCTGCGACCTATACACCAACTGTAACTCCTGTGACTCCAACAGCTAAACCTGCAACTTCTACAGACATCCAAGGTCAAACACAATCTGGTAAACCAACCTTCACACCTGGTAACCCAAGTGTGCCAATGGATGATGAAGTTCCAGCAACCTTTGAAGATGGCTCAACAACTAAGGTTATTCCAGGTGAAGGAACTTACACAGTTGCTCCAGACGGAACAGTCACCTTTGTACCAGAGAAATCATTCACAGGAACTGGTACAGGCGTAACAGTGAAACGTGTTGATAAGAACGGTACACCAATTACAGCTACTTACACACCAACAGTAACACCAGTTGCTCCAACTGCAGAACCAGTTACTTCAATTGGTAAGAAGGGTGCTACTCAAACAGGTAAACCAAGCTTCACAGAAGGTGATAGCCGTGTACCAATGAATAATAAGGTTCCAGCTACATTTGACGATGGTTCAACTACGAAGACAATTCCAGGTGTTGGTACATACACTGTAGCAGCAGATGGAACTGTAACCTTCACTCCAGAACCTGAATTTACTGGAACTGCACCAGCAGTGACAGTAGTTCGTGAAGATGTGAATGGAACAAAAGCTTCTGCAACTTACACACCAACTGTTCTTCCAATTACTAAATTTGTTGATAAAGAAGGTAAAGAAATCCCAGGATATCCTACAGTTGATGGTGAAGAGCCAAAAGCTGAAATTCCAGGTTACCGCTTTGTGGAAACGAAGAAATTGCCTAATGGTGATACAGAACACGTCTATGAAAAAGTTACGACTTCATATGTAGACGAAAATGGGGATCCAATTCCAGGTAACCCAACAGAAGATGGGGAACAACCGAAGAAAGATATCCCAGGTTATGACTTCGTGAAGACTGTTGTAGATAAAGATGGAAACACTCAACATATCTACAATAAGACTGTGACACCAACTCCAATGCCGGATCCAACTCCGACACCAGAGCCACAGCCGACTCCACAACCGCAACCAACACCAGAACCACAACCAAAACCAGAAGAACCAACGATTCCTGTCGTTCCAGAAACGAAAGAAGAAGTGAAGTATATCGATCCACAAAATCCTACTGCACAACTTCCAAACACAGGAACAAAAGAATCTTCTACTGCTGGTCTTGCAATCTTTAGTGCTTTAGCAGGTCTGTCATTATTCGGATTTGCAAAACGCAAAAAAGAAGACTAAGCTAACTTGTGGCTAAGAAAAACCGCGAAAATCTCGCGGTTTTTCTGTTTGTATTTGAAAAAATATCCTCCAAACTAGATAGTTGAAATCAGTCTTTTATAAGAAAATTTGATAAAATAGAAGTATCAGTGTAAAGGATGAGAGAATGAAAAAGATTATTGGTATCTGGGCTCAAACTGAAAATGGCATTATTGGAAAGGACCAAGTCATGCCTTGGTATCTGCCAGCTGAGCTTCAGCATTTCAAAGAAACAACCATGGGACAAGCGATTCTTATGGGAAGAGTGACCTTTGATGGTATGAAAAAACGGGTTTTACCAGGTCGGACTAGCATTATCTTAACGCAAGATCAAGCCTATGATCCTGAAAATGATGCTGTACTCGTCATGCACAGCAAGGAAGAAGTCTTGGAGTGGTATCAGAACCAAGAGAAGAATCTTTATATTATTGGAGGCAGTCAGATTTTAAGGCTCTTCTCTGACCAGTTAGAAGAATTGATCCAGACCATGATTCATGCAACGATTGATGGAGATACATTGGCACCAACATTTGAAGAGAGCCACTATGAAAGAGTCCGTCAAGTCTATCATCCGAAAGATGAGAAGAATCCATATGATTTTACGGTCAACTATTATAAGAGAAAGGATTTAGACTAATGGAGCGAAGTGTCTTTGGTTTTTTTACAGCTGTCCTATGTGTCATCTGTTTGATTTGCGCCTTACAAACCTTTCGTAAAAAACGGTTCGGCCTCGCTATTTTATTCTTACTAAATGCTTTTACCAATCTTGTGAATTCTATTCACGCCTTTTACATGACCTTATTTTAAACTAAATAGAAACAGAAAATGACAGAAAGAGGAAATACATGCCAACGAATCAAAACAATGATATGATGGTTTATTGCTCATTTTGCGGAAAGAGTCAAGATGAAGTCCAAAAAATCATTGCAGGAAACAATGCGTTTATCTGTAATGAATGTGTAGAGTTAGCTCAAGAAATCATCCGCGAGGAGCTTGCTGAAGAAGTACTTGCTGACCTTAGCGAAGTTCCAAAACCAATCGAATTGCTCAATATCTTGAACCACTACGTCATCGGTCAAGATCGGGCTAAACGTGCCCTTGCTGTAGCGGTATACAACCACTACAAACGCATTAACTTCCACGATACACGCGAAGATGAGACGGATGTTGAATTGCAAAAATCAAACATCCTCATGATTGGACCTACTGGTTCAGGAAAGACCTTCTTGGCCCAAACTTTGGCTCGTAGCCTGAATGTTCCATTTGCTATTGCAGATGCAACAGCTTTAACTGAAGCCGGTTATGTGGGTGAAGACGTTGAAAATATTCTCTTAAAACTTCTTCAGGCAGCGGATTTCAATATTGAGCGTGCAGAACGTGGCATTATTTATGTCGATGAAATCGATAAGATTGCTAAGAAAAGTGAAAATGTCTCGATCACACGTGACGTTTCTGGTGAAGGGGTGCAACAAGCTCTCTTGAAGATCATCGAAGGAACCGTCGCTAGTGTGCCACCTCAAGGGGGACGTAAACACCCTCAACAAGAGATGATCCAAGTGGATACCAAGAACATCCTCTTTATCGTAGGGGGGGCTTTTGATGGGATCGAAGAAATTGTTAAGCAACGTCTCGGTGAAAAGGTCATCGGTTTCGGTAAAAACAATAAAGCCATCGATGAATCCAGCTCTTACATGTAAGAAATCATTGCAGAAGATATTCAAAAATTTGGAATTATCCCAGAATTGATTGGTCGTCTTCCAGTCTTTGCAGCTCTTGAACAATTGACAGTTGAGGATCTTGTCCGTATCCTAAAAGAGCCACGCAATGCCTTGGTAAAACAATACCAAACCTTGCTTTCTTATGACAATGTTGAATTGGAATTCGATGATGAAGCTCTTCAAGAGATTGCGAATAAAGCTATCGAAAGAAAGACTGGAGCTCGTGGTCTTCGTTCGATTATCGAAGAAACCATGATGGATGTCATGTTTGAAATTCCAAGTCAAGAAGATGTCAAACTTGTACGAATCACAAAAGAAGCTGTTGACGGAATAGAAAAACCAGTTCTTGAAACAGCATAGAAAGATTAAATATGGAAATTAACACACATAATGCGGATATCCTCTTAAGCGCTGCAAATAAGAGTCATTATCCTCAAGATGAGATTCCAGAAGTTGCACTTGCCGGTCGATCAAATGTCGGCAAGTCTTCTTTTATTAATACTCTCTTAAATCGAAAGAACCTGGCCAGAACATCTGGCAAACCAGGAAAAACCCAATTGCTAAATTTCTTCAATATCGATGACAAACTCCGTTTGGTAGACGTACCTGGTTATGGCTATGCACGTGTCTCTAAAAAAGAGCGCGAGAAGTGGGGACGGATGATTGAAGAATACCTCACCAGTCGTGAGAACTTAAAAGCAGTCGTTAGCCTAGTCGATTTTCGTCATGAACCTTCTGCAGATGATGTTCAGATGTATGAATTCTTAAAATATTATGAGATCCCTGTGATCTTAGTAGCGACCAAGGCAGATAAGATTCCACGTGGAAAATGGAACAAACATGAATCCATCATTAAGAAAAAATTAGATTTTGATCCAGCAGACACTTTTATTGTCTTTTCTTCGGTAACCAAGGAAGGACTAGAAAAGTCATGGGATGCTATTTTGGAAAATGCATTTTACGAAATAAATTGAAATGACATGAAAATGTCATTTTTGTTTTGGATTTATCTCGCAATTGTAATACAAGTGGAATATAAGTGGCTTTGTTTTCTTCTATTTATATGGTATAATCTCAATAAAGATAAAAGATGATAAAAAATTAATTGGAGATAAATTGTATTATGAGAAAGAAAATACGGAATAAAACGAAATTATTTGGTTTGTTAGTTTCTGTATTAGCAGTGGGGACATTTGCCGCTGCTATGAGCGAGCACGTAACATCAGTTGGTGCTAATGATGGAACTTACCAAGCATACTCAGACCCAACTGAAGCTTTCATCTCACAAATTGGTGAGTCAGCTCGTCAGCTTGGTCAAGAGAATGATCTTTATGCTTCCGTTATGATTGCACAAGCGATCTTGGAAAGTGGATCAGGACAGTCTGGTTTGGCTTCTTATCCACATTACAACCTTTTTGGGATTAAAGGAAGTTATGCTGGGCAATCTGCAGTGATGCAAACTTGGGAAGATGATGGTGCTGGAAATGCGTATACGATTAATGATGCTTTCCGTTCATACCCATCTTACTATGAATCATTGCAAGACTATGTAGCAGTTTTGAAACAAGGACATTTTGCAGGTGCTTGGAAGAGTAACACATCAAGTTATCAAGACGCAACAGCAGCTTTGACAGGTGTTTATGCGACAGATACTAGCTACTACGCAAAGCTCAATCATATCATTGAAACCTATAATTTGACTCAATATGATTCACCAAATGTTCAGGGTGGTATCACTGGTTCGGTATACAATCCATATCGTCAACAGTTCACTTCACAAGAAATCTTGAATTTGGATATCGCTTGGGCTAACCGTTTAAATTATTAAAAGTAAAGCAGGCAGATGCCTGTTTTTTTGTTTGGTTTTTACTACATTCGTACATTCGATATAAAACGTATATATTGTGAATTTTAAGAATTCTTCCTGAAAACCTTTTCAAACTATTTTGTCTATGATATAATGATTTTATTCACAAACATTACATAAGGAGAATATTATGTCTGAATCTAGTTTTATTCAAAAAGTGGGAGCAGCGTGTAATAAGAAAGAGGATCTTTATCAGAAATCTAAAACTCGCTATGCAGTTCGCTCTATTTTTGCTGGAGGATTTCTTACTTTAAGTACGGCGGTCTGAGCGGTTGCAGCTGACTTATTAAATACCTTTGTACCTGGAACGGGTCGTTTCCTATTTCCATTCATCTTTGCCTGGGGGTTGGTTTACCTCTTATTCTTAAATGCGGAATTAACCACCTCAAATATGATGTATTTGACGGCGGGAACCTATCTAAAGAAAATTCACTGGAAGAAAGCTTTGGAGATTCTTCTTTATTGTACCTTCTTTAATTTAATTGGTGCTTTAATCGTAGCTTTTCTGTTCAATCAAACCACTGCCTTTGCTCATGTCGATCCAAAAGGATTCCTAGCTACTGTGGCAGAAAATAAACTCCAACGCAGCAATCAAGTGGTTTTCTTTGAAGGAATTATTGCCAATATCTTCGTCAATATTGCTATTCTTTCTTATCTATATTTCAAAGATGAAACAGCCAAGGTGCTCTTAGCCCTCTCTGCTATTTATATGTTTGTCTTTATGACCAACGAACACTTGGCTGCAAACTTTGCTTCTTTCTCATTATTGAGCTTTAATTCTGTTTCTAGCCAATTGCCACATTTTGAGTTTTTAAATATTTTACGTCACTATGGTGTCACCTTCTTTGCCAACTGGGTAGGAGGAGGAGTCCTAATGGGACTGGCCTATGCTTGGTTGAATAATATCAAGAGTCTCTACAACGATTAAAAAATATAAAAAAAGTTTGCAAAAGTACTTGCATTCTTTTTTTATATATGATAAACTAATCTACGGTTTGAAAAAACTGCCTAAGACAGTAGGGGAGCTCGACTCATAAAGATCCTACCGAGGACAAAACGTATCAATTAAAAGAAGCGTATTGTACTTTCGTGTCTAGGTTTGGGCGCGTTTTTCTTTTGGAAAAATTCCCCAAGCAAAATAATTACGGAGGTGAACACACTAATGAGTGAAGCAATTATTGCTAAAAAAGCGGAACTTGTTGACGTGGTAGCTGAAAAAATGAAAGCTGCTGCATCAATCGTCGTTGTAGATTCTCGCGGTTTGACAGTTGAGCAAGATACAGTTCTCCGTCGCAACCTTCGCGGAAGCGAAGTTGAGTTTAAAGTTATCAAAAACTCAATCTTGCGTCGTGCAGCTGAAAAAGCTGGTCTTGAAGATCTTGCATCTGTATTCGTTGGACCTTCTGCAGTAGCATTTTCTAACGAAGATGTTATCGCACCTGCGAAAATCTTGAACGATTTTGCAAAAGACGCTGAAGCACTTGAAATCAAAGGTGGTGCAATCGAAGGCGCTGTCGCATCTAAAGAAGAGATTCTTGCACTTGCAACTCTTCCAAACCGCGAAGGACTTCTTTCTATGCTCCTTTCTGTACTTCAAGCGCCAGTGCGCAACGTTGCTCTTGCAGTCAAAGCGGTTGCAGACAACAAAGAAGACGCAGCTTAATCTTAAGCTACGCAGCGTAGCCTAGCTACAAAAAATAAAACATAAAATTAAAACTTATTTGGAGGAAATAACAATGGCATTGAACATTGAAAACATTATTGCTGAAATTAAAGAAGCTTCAATCCTTGAATTGAACGACCTTGTAAAAGCTATCGAAGAAGAATTTGGTGTAACTGCAGCTGCTCCTGTAGCTGTTGCTGCAGCTGGTGCTGCTGACGCTGGTGCTGCTAAAGATTCATTCGATATCGAATTGACATCTGCAGGCGACAAGAAAGTCGGCGTTATCAAAGTTGTACGTGAAATCACTGGTCTTGGTCTTAAAGAAGCTAAAGAACTTGTTGATGGTGCACCTGGCGTTATCAAAGAAGGTGTTGCTACAGCTGAAGCTGAAGAAATCAAAGCTAAATTGGAAGAAGCTGGAGCTTCAGTTACTCTTAAATAATAGAGTTTCCAATCAAAACGAAAACCGAGGTTTAGGCCTCGGTTTTTTTGTCGTTGAAAATAATGATGATAGAATGTGAATAGAGGGCTTTTATAAAGCTAACATGTGTAGCTCTCTTTATTTTCTCTAAACCTACTAAATAGTGCAGTTTTAATGATGTTACAATGATTTTACATTTGCTATATTCCCTTGAGATGTTGCTAATTTGTTGCTATAATGGCTATAAATCATATCATAAAGGGGAAGATGATGAAAAATTTTAAACGTCTTTTGTTAGCTGTTGTAGCTGTCTTTGCAGCAGTCTTTTTGGTAGCTTGTGGCGCAAAAAGCGACAACGGTACTTACGTGTTTGAGCCTACTAAAGATGAAATCAAAGAAATTATGCCAAGTGAATTTCAATCTTTGATAGGTGATAATTACTCATTTACTATTTCTATTACAATTAAGGATAAGAAAGGCGAGATGAAAGTAGACACGAATGCAGGTGGTCAAAATGTTAATCAAGTGATTAAGTTGGAAGTAGACCAAAAAGCTAAAACTCTTGTCTCAGAAAATGAGTATGGGAAAGCGGAAATTACTTATCAAGTTTCAGGAAATGTGTTAACGATTAAGGATGTGAAGAATTCTTTAATGGGTGACACAGACATGTTTAATAACTACATGAAAATTGCTAAGTTTAAAAAAGTTAAATAGTTAATAGAGGTGGGATCTAAATCCTACCTTTTTATGTGTATTTATTATGATTATCTATTAGAATTCTAACTAAATTTTTGATTTTTATCTAATAGCAATAGTTTGAACCCAGTCAAACTAAATAATGTAACAATTTCATTGCGATGCAATGGAATTGTTGCTATAATAGGGATATTCTATGAAATGAGGAGAAATTATGAAAAACTTTAAACAGTTTCTTTTGGCTCTAGTAGCTTTCTTTGCTATTTTTCTTTTAACTGCGTGTGGTGCAAAAGGTGACAACGGAACCTATGTTTACAAACCATCTACAGCAGAAATGAAGAAAATTCTTAAAGATCAAGGAGCTTCCAGTTCAGATATTGATTCTCTAAACAATAAATATTCCTTGGAGTTGTCCATTGATATTAACGATTCAAAAGGATATTTAACTATTAAAACTAAAAGACCAGGCCATAAAACTACAGATTCAACAGAAATTAGAGTTAATCAAAAAACTAAAACAATTGGTGCGCTAGAAGACAAAGGTGAGAAGGTTAGATATAAGATTAATGGAGATACCCTAACATTTAGCTTTACAAAAGATCAAGAATCTACGAATCAATTTGCATCGTCGCTTCTTAAAAATGCTAAATTCAAACGTACAAAATAAACTAAATGAAGAGCAGGAAAACCTGCTCTTTTGCTTTACTTTTATAGCTGGTTTGGTATAATGAATGAGACTACAGATGGGACTGGGGCAGGAATGATTTTCTTTGAAAATGATTTCGTCTCACTCCCTCTTTTCTGTATGATCTAGGAAATTATTTATGGAAAAGGAGAATCATCTATGCAATATATTTGGTCTTACTTGAAAAAGTATCCCAAGTGGCTAGCCCTGAATCTATTTTCGGCCATCCTTTTTGTCATTGTCAATTTAGGTTTGCCAACGATTCTGGCTCGCATGATTGATGAGGGGATTAACCCGCGTGATGTGGATCGGCTTTATTTCTGGGGCTGGGTCATGTTTGCGATTATTTTGCTAGGGATTGTGGGACGGATTATCTTGTCTTACGCAGTTGGCCAGCTAACGACCACTATGGTCCGTGATATGCGCAATGACCTCTATGCCAAGTTACAGGAGTATTCGCATCGCGAGTATGAGCAAATTGGGGTATCCTCATTGGTCACTCGCTTGACTTCGGATGCCTTTGTTTTGATGCAGTTTGCGGATTCTATGTTGAAGATGGGCGTCATCACACCCTTGATGATGGTTTCCAGCGTTCTCTTGATTCTGACAACCAGTCCTTCTCTAGCATGGATTGTAGCAGTATCTGTACCATTTCTTGCTGTCGTTGTCTGGTATGTAGCAGTCAAGACACGTCCACTTTCTGAGAAGCAACAAAAGACCCTTGACCATCTCAATCAGTTTGCGCGTGAAAATTTGACAGGTCTCCGAGTGATTCGTGCCTTTGCCCGCGAAGAATTCCAAGAGGATAAATTTGCGGCTGAAAATGAAGTCTACGCAGAAAACTCGAATAAATTGTTCAAACTAACTGGTTTGACAGAACCTCTATTTGTGCAGATCATCATTGCTATGATTGTGGCGATTGTCTGGTTTGCTTTGGATCCTCTTCATGACGGTAGTTTGAAAATTGGGGATCTGGTTGCCTTTATTGAGTATAGCTTTCACGCGCTCTTATCTTTCCTCTTTTTAGCCAATCTCTTTACCATGTATCCTCGTACTGCGGTCTCTAGCCGTCGGCTCAAGGAAATCATGGACATGCCCATTTCGATTGATCCAAATGAGAATGGGATAACAGAAACAGCATCTCGTGGCTATTTGGAATTTGACAATGTCACCTTTGCTTATCCAGGTGAGACGGAGAGTCCAGTTCTCCATAATATTTCCTTTCAAGCCAAACCTGGCGAAACCATTGCCTTTATCGGCTCGACCGGTTCTGGGAAATCTTCACTTGTGCAGTTGATTCCTCGATTCTATGATGTCACCCTAGGGAAGATTTTGGTCGATGGTGTGGATGTCCGTGACTACAATCTGAAAGCCCTTCGCCAAAAGATTGGTTTTATTCCACAAAAGGCCTTGCTCTTTACGGGAACCATTGCTGAGAACCTTCGTTATGGGAAAGAAGATGCCTCTGTACAAGAGCTAGAACAAGCGGCTGAAATTTCCCAAGCCAAGGAATTTATCGACAGCCGTGAGGAACGCTTTGATACCCATTTGGCAGAAGGTGGTAGCAACCTTTCAGGTGGTCAAAAACAACGCTTGTCTATCGCTCGTGCCGTTGTCAAAGATCCGGATATCTTTATTTTCGATGATTCCTTCTCTGCTTTGGACTACAAGACGGATGCCACTTTGCGGAAGCGTCTCAAAGAAGTTACAGGAGATGCGACCGTTTTGATCGTAGCGCAACGTGTGGGAACCATTATGGATGCGGATCAAATAATTGTCTTGGACCAAGGGGAAATTGTCGGTCGAGGAACCCACGATGAATTGATGGAAAGCAATGAGATCTATCGTGAAATTGCTAATTCGCAGCTCGATAGTCCATCATTGACAGAGGAATAGAAAGGAGAAGCAGATGAAACAAGAACAAAACAGTTTTAGTAGACTATGGACTTACTTGAGAGCCTATCGCTTGGAAGTTTGCTTGTCCATTTTCTTAAAAATCCTGAGTGTCGTCATGAGTGTTGTCGAACCCTTTGTTTTGGGGCTTGCGATTACTGAGTTGACAAAAAATCTCATGGATATGGCAAAAGGCCTTGCGGGAGCTGGTCTTAACACCTCCTATATCGCGATCATTATGACGCTCTATCTATTCCGTGGGGTCCTCTATGAGTTGGGATCTTATTATTCCAACTATTTCATGACTAATGCTGTTCAAAAGACCGTTCAGGACATGCGAAATGATTTGTCCCATAAAATCAATCACATTCCCGTTTCTTTTTTTGACCGGCATCAGTTCGGAGATTTGCTAGGACGTTTTACTAGCGATGTCGAAACTGTCTCTAATGCTTTGCAACAGTCCTTCTTACAAATCGTTAATGCTATCTTTACCTTGCTCTTTGTCATCAGCATGGTCTTGTACTTAAACATCCAGCTGGGGCTAGTGGTCATTTTGTCCATTCCGATCACTTATTTCAGTGCTCGATTTATCATGAAAAAATCTCAACCTTACTTTAAAGAGCAGGCAGATGTTTTGGGAGCAATGAACGGCTTTGTGCAAGAAAATTTAACAGGATTTAATGTACTTAAGCTCTACGTTCGGGAAAAATCTTCTCAGGAAGAGTTTCATGATATTACCCATCACCTTCAAAAAGTAGGATTCAAGGCTAATTTCATTTCTGGCTTAATGATGCCGATTTTACATGGGATTTCAGATTTGACTTATCTCATTATCGCTTTGTTTGGTGGCTTGCAAGTGATAGCAGGACGTTTGACTGTCGGGAATATGCAGGCCTTCGTTCAATATGTTTGGCAGATCAACCAACCGATTCAAAACTTGACCCAATTGGCAGGACAGCTACAAAGTGCTAAGTCGTCTCTAGATCGGATTTTCCAAGTCATGGATGAACCAGATGAAGTAGCAGATGTGACAGAAACCCTCTCTGGAGATTTGACAGGGCAAGTCAGCTTTAAAAACGTTGATTTCCAATATGTAGCGGACAAACCCTTGATTCGTGATTTCAACCTAGAAGTTAAACCAGGTGAAATGGTGGCCATTGTCGGACCAACTGGAGCAGGGAAAACAACTCTGATTAATCTGCTCATGCGCTTTTACGATGTGACTGCAGGATCGATTACGGTGGATGGTCATGATATTCGTCATCTATCTCGCCAAGATTACCGCAAGCAATTTGGAATGGTATTGCAGGATGCTTGGTTATATGAAGGAACCATCAAAGAAAACCTTCGCTTTGGTAATCTCGAGGCAACGGATGAAGAAATTGTGGAAGCTGCAAAGGCAGCCAATGTCGATCACTTTATCCGGACACTCCCTGGTGGTTACAATATGGAAATGAACCAGGAGTCTAGCAATATTTCTCTAGGGCAAAAGCAACTTCTAACTATTGCGCGTGCGCTCCTAGCGGATCCTAAAATCTTGATTTTGGATGAAGCGACGTCTTCTGTCGATACGCGTTTAGAGCTCTTGATTCAAAAAGCCATGAAGAATTTGATGAAAGGGCGGACTAGTTTTGTCATTGCTCACCGCTTGTCTACCATTCAAGAAGCAGATAAAATCCTTGTCCTCAAAGATGGCCAAATCATCGAGCAAGGAAATCACCAATCCTTGTTGGCAGACAAAGGATTCTACTATGAGCTCTACAATAGCCAATTTTCAAATAAAAAAGCGGAATAAGCGCGTGTCATCATAAGAGGTTTGAGAAAGCATTCTCAGCCTCTTTTTTCTTACTCACTTTTATTACTACATAAAAAGGTTAACATTTCTGCAACAAATTGATACAGAATATTCACACAATTCACCTTGTTTGTCATGATAATTTTTATTAGGATAGAATCGTTGTAAAAAATAAAAGGAGAAATGTGTGATGAATCATTTAAACAAAGATATCACTTTTGGCATTCGCAAATCTAAGCTTGGAGTCTTTTCTGTCGTGATTGCGATCATGGGGGCTTGTTTTTTTGACTGGACAATCTGTGGCAGCTGATCAAGCTGGAGAGCAGGTACAAGTCCAAACACAAGGGCAAGAAGCGACAACCTCTGATCCCGCAAGCTCTCAAGTAGATACCAGCCAATATGGAGCATCTATGCCTTACACCCGTTATGAGGCAGACAAAGGGAACCTCCTTGGAAAGGCAGAGGTAGAGCAGTCTCGAGATAGTCACTCAACAGCTATTGAAGCTTCTGATCAGACTTATGTCGCTTTAAAAGAAAAAGGAGATGGTGTTTCCTTTAAGGTCAATGAACCAGCCAATGCCTTAACCGTACGCTACACAGTGCCAGATGGAGCAAGTGGACAACTCGATGTACAGGTGAATGGTCATAGTGTTCAACAATTGGATCTTTCGTCCTCATCTAACTGGCAGTATTTGAATGACAAAGGTGTACACGATAGTGCACAGGCTGATACACGTGCCCGCTTCCAATTTGATGAAGTACACAGCCTACTTCCAGGAGTTCAGCTTCAAAAAGGAGATGTGGTTTCACTGGTGAAAAACAAGTCAGACGACGTCCATTACGGCCTTGACTTTGTGGAATTCGAGCAAGCTCCTGACCCGATTGCTCAAGAGGACAATGCTATCAATATTGTTTCTAAAGGAGCTACGCCAAACGATGATACTGATGACAGCCAGGCCCTCTATGATGCGATTTATGAAGCTAAACAAAGCGGAAAGAATGTCTATATCCCAGCTGGGCGATTTAATCTCAATCGAAAAGTCGGTATCGATGCTTCTGATATGAAGATTTCAGGGGCTGGTATCTGGCATACCCAACTGCATTTTACAAGTGACCAAGCTGGTGGCGGTGGATTTGACTTCCTTCACCAAGACAACCATGTTGAATTTAGCGATGTCTATCTTTCTTCCAACCTTCGTTCACGCTATGGTGAAAATGCTCAGTACAAGGCCATTTCTGGAACGCCAGGGAAGAATTCTCATATTCACGATATTTGGGCCGAACATTTTGAAGTCGGCATGTGGATTGGCGATTATGCTGGAAAAAATGATATGAAGTACACAGATGGTCTAGTAGTAGAAAATGTCCGTTTGCGAAACAACCTGGCTGACGGAGTCAACTTTGCCCAAGGGACTAAGAATTCGATTGTCCGCAATTCTAGTATTCGTGGAAATGGAGATGACGGACTAGCCAGCTGGTCAAGTATTGCAGATGGAACAGAATCAGCAGTAGCAGAAAATAATAAATTCTTGCACAATACGATTGAACTTGGTTGGCGTGCTGGAGGTGTTGGGATCTTTGGTGGAAAAGGTCATGAAATTGCCTACAATCGGATTAAAGACAATATCGGTGATGCTGGAATTCGCTTGACGACTGTCTTTAAGGGCCATAACTTTGATTTGAATGAAGAAGGAATTCGGGTTCACCACAATCTCTTGGAGCGTACAGGGACGAAGAGCGATATCTACAACAAGCATCGTGGATCGATTGATGTTGAAACGCGCTATGGAGATATTAAAAATGTCACCATTGAGGACAATGTATTTGTAGCGCCATTTGATATAGGTGTGACTGATCACCTCAATCTAAATGGAGGTATCCTAAACCATGTCGAAGTCAGAAACAATCAAACCATGAGTCAACTCTCTCATTCAGCTCAAGCAGGACTATCTGCTCCTGCTTCACAACCAGTTGGACAAGCCTTGAAAGTCAAAGAACCCCCCCTTCAAGTAAGTGCCGTGAAAGTCCCCCATCAACCGTCGAAAGTTCAACCGTATAAAAAACAAACGGGTCTGAATCTTAAACAAGCAAAGACAGTCACCAAAACAGTCAAACCTAACTATGTGCTAAAATCAACAAATTCCAAGCAAAAGAGCTTTTTGAAAGCTCCGAGTGCTTTATTTCTTTACCGGATGATGGGATTACGTCAAACGGTTTAAGAAGAATGGAAATCCTGGATACAATTCCAGGATTTTTTGCTTGCTGCTAGTCCTTCATTGACAGTGAGAAGGCATATCGGTATACTAGGTATAATCTAATTAGGAGGACACCATGATTATTCGACCTGTTCAACTTAGTGATGCAGCAGCTATCCGAGCGATTTACCAACCTTATGTAACAGAGACAGCCATTACCTTTGAGGTTGATGTGCCGACTGTCCAGGAATTTGAAAGCCGCATCACAAAAACGCTGACCCAATTTCCTTATTTGGTCGCAGAAGTGGATGGGAAAGTTGTGGGGTATGCCTATGCTTCGACCTATTATGCACGCGCTGCCTATGATTGGACCACTGAATTGTCTATTTATGTAGCAAAAGAAGCGCGTGGACAAGGGATCGGATCGGCCCTTTATACTGCCTTAGAAGAGGAGTTGCAAGCACGAGGCTACTTACGCTTTCTGGCTTGTATCGCAGTTCCGAACGAAGCGAGCATTTCCATGCATGAAAAGCGAGGGTATGTCCAAGTGGCTCATTTCCCAAAGATTGGCTATAAGTTTAACAAATGGCATGATATCGTCTGGATGCAAAAGACGATCGAAGGGCCGGTGAGAAAAATACAGTAGAAATCACGACATTTGTAAATCGCAATAGTTAATTATCCCTGACTTTTTCATAGGCTAAAATGATACTAATAAAATTACTGAAAGAGACCGGAAAGTTGTGATGGTCTCCCCTACATGAAAGGAGCCTTTATGACTGAAGAACAAAGTGCTAGGCTGTTACCTCAAAAGCCCTCCAGATGGGCCAAAATTCTACTTAACCGAAAGGTTCCCATTCTTCTGTTCTTCTTACTGGAATTGGCCTTTCTTGTCTTTTCATATCTCAGTCTACAAGAGCATTTCCCATCCATTATCTTATGGGAACACTTGTTGAGTGTCTTTACCTTCTTTTACTTGCTCAATCGTTCCATGGATTCTCGTTCCAAACTGTCCTGGGTGATTATCATTGCCCTCTTTCCAATTTTTGGGACGGCTCTGCTTTACTTTTCGTTAGCTGATTTGGGTGTGAGACGCTTGAAGAAGCGGCTTGAGGATGCTACAGTGCAGGCATCTGACTATCTAAGCACCGATCCAGAAGTTGCTGATTATTTATCCCAAAGTGATAGCCAATTACAGAAATTAGCTTATTTTCTGGAGCATGGTCCAGCCCAGTTTCCTATCTACAGAGACACAGAGGTCACCTATTTTCCACTTGGAGATGACATGCTACCAGCCTTGTTGGAGGATTTGAAAAAGGCGGAACGTTATATCTTTATGGAATATTTCATTATTGACGAAGGGATCATGTGGGGCGAGATTTTAGCCATTTTGGAGGAGAAGGCCAAGGCAGGTCTGGATGTTCGTGTCATGTTTGATGGGATGAATGAGATGACTACCTTGTCCTACGATTATATCGAGCGATTGCACAAGGTTGGCATTAAAGCTCAGGCCTTCTCACCAGTCAAGCCTATTCTATCAACCTATTACAATTACCGAGACCATCGAAAGATTACAGTGATTGATGGTCAAGTTGCTTACACTGGTGGCGTTAATATCGCTGATGAGTATGTCAATAAACGAGAACGCTTTGGTCATTGGAAGGATACGGCCCTTCGATTAGATGGTTCAGCAGTTCAAACGCTAAAAGCTCTTTTTTTGACCATGTGGACAGTGACCGGAATAGAAGACAAAGCGGATATGGAGCGCTATCTACAAGAAAAACCTCAACAAAGAAAGAGCCAGGGCTTGGTTCTTCCTTATGGCAATTCTCCATTGACCTATCACAAAGTGGCTGAGGATGTTTATCTTCATTTACTGAATACATCGACCGATTATGTTCACATCATGACCCCTTATTTGATCTTGGATGACGAATTGGTTAGAGCTATGACTTTCGCGGCCAAACGCGGAGTAGATGTTCGGATAATTATGCCAGGGATTCCAGATAAACAATATGCCTTTGATATTGCGACGACCTATTTTAAAGTGCTCTTGGATGCTGGCGTCCGTATTTTCCGTTATACCCCAGGTTTTGTCCATGCTAAAGTTTATGTTTCTGATAGCCAACAAGCTGTGGTAGGAACCATTAATACAGACTACCGAAGTCTTTATCAAAATTTTGAAGATGGGGTTTATCTCTACAAAAATCTGGAAGTGCTAAAGATTGAAGAAGATTTTGAGAAAACCCAGGCTCTCTCAGAGGAAGTCACTCTAGAAAGTTTATCTAAAATGCCTATGGCTCATCGTCTGGGCGGTTATCTTTTTTCTCTGATTGGACCTTTGATGTAAAAAAGGAGGAATCATATGGATACAAAAATTCTTTTGAAATTGTTAGAAGACCAAGCTGATCCAGAGAAAGTCCCAGCAATGGAAGCTTATATGAAAAATAAATTCAGCTTTCTTGGCGTTCAAAAACCAATTCTCAAAAAGATTGAAAGAGATTTTTTTAAGCCTTTCATAAAGGATCCAATTGATTGGGCTTTTGTGGAAGAGTGTTGGCAGCAACCGTACCGTGAGTTCCAATATATTGCTATGGATTATCTGGATAAAAAGAAGAAGGAGCTTAGACCTGAAGATTTTCCAAAGCTAAAGGAATTGGCTCAAACCAAATCATGGTGGGACAGTATAGATCAATTGGACCTTATCATCGGAGAGATTACTTTTCACTATCCAGAAACCAAGCAGGTTATGCTAGATTGGAGTAAGGATCAGGACTTTTGGTTGAGGCGGATTGCCATTGATCACCAGCTTATGAGGAAAGAAAAAACAGATACGGATTTGTTAGAAAAAGTGATCCTCAATAATCTAGGTCAAAGCGAGTTCTTTATAAATAAGGCAATCGGCTGGAGTTTACGCAATTATTCCAAGGTTAATCCGGATTGGGTAGGGGCCTTTATCGACCGCTATCGAGAGCAGTTATCTCCTTTGAGTATTCGAGAAGGAAGCAAGTACCTACCTTCTTGACAGTTTGTGGATGTTCATGGTAAACTAGATTTATGCGATGAGTCGATTGGCTCTTAGGAGCCTTTTGCGCTGAGGAGGTCTACATTCAATTGTAACGCAGGAGCGGACCTTGAACAGTTGTGTGAACCGGCTGTTCTCACCGAAAGGTGCCTCAAATCCTGGTCTTCGGATCAGGATTTTTTTGTGTCTTCAAAGGTCCAAAACTATTATAATACATTTGCTACAAAGTTATGTTGGTGTTATAATATAGTAAAGTGCCTAGGTCAGAAAGGAGTGGAGTTGATTGGGAGATTTCTATCATTCTAATGATTCAGCATCTACAGACTATTCGCAGAAAATTGAAGAGCTTGAAAACTCCAAACAATTTCAGGATGCCATCGGATTGATCCGAGAACAGATGAAGAACAATCTTCAGTGGAATGTTTTGCGATCCTTTGGTATTATTTGCGCCATACTGTCTCTCATTTTATTGCGTTTTGCAGCTATTCCTTTGATCCTTTTAGTTGTTGGTTTGTATTATTGGCCACAATATAAAAAACGAAAAGCCTTGTTTGGGGATCGAATTCGTTCGAACGATGAGATCTATCTTGATGATATCCTTTCGCCTGTATTAAAGGAAGTTTTTCCTCGAGCTTCGATCAAAGAGGACGGTTCCATCCCTTCTGAAGCTCTCTCGCATTTATGTCCTCGGTCGACTGATTTTCTATGTTTCAAAGAGCTATCATTTCATGATGACAAAGAGCTGACAGTGTCAAATCTCTATGCCCATCATACGGAGACTCGTTACCGGACATCTAATGGACATACGAGGACGGAACATGTGGAAGTTACAGATTTCCTTGGACAAGTGTTCTCTTTATGTCTACCGATCAATTTCTCCGGTCATCTTCGGGTTGTGCCAACCAAGAAATCATTTCTTTTTAAGAGGGAGGTGAATGGGGTTTATCCTGGAGCCAGAGGGGATGAAGTTCAGATTGAAACAGAGGATATTCGCAATAACGAGAATTACAATATCTACTGCACGGATGAACTGTCTGCCCGAAAATTTCTCACCCCTAAGATGTTAGAATGGTTTGATCGACAAATTTTTCAAAATGCCATGTGTGTATTTTTGAAAGACAATAAACTTTTTATTTCTTTGTATACTGATCGCTATATCTTTCCGACTCCCCAAAAACCAGAAGATATTGATCAACTATCTTTGGTGACTGAATATCATAAATTATGCAGAGAACTAGCTTTAATTAAAGAAATAACAGCAATTTTTGAAGGAGAAGCATCATGAACGTCATTATTGGAATCATCCTATTATTTCTTGTCCTATTGGCCATTTGGTTTATTAGTGTAGGAAATCGCCTCAATCGCTATCTAGTAACCATTGAAGAATCAAAGAGAACGGTCGATATCGTTCTTGTAAAACGCTATGATACCATTTCGGAAATGCTAAAAGTAGCCAAAGCCTATGCCAAACATGAGCAACAGATTTTCACTGATTTAGTTGCTTTACGCCAAGGAGCAACAATTCAAGAATCCAACCAAGTTATTACCAATCAAAACGATGTCTTGGCACAAATTCGTGCAGTTGGTGAAAATTATCCAGAGCTCTTGTCTTCTAATCAATTCTTAGCCTTGCAAAAGGAAATCGCTGACGAAAATGAAGATCTTGCTGCAGCGAAGCGAATTGTCAACAGTAATGTCAGCCACATTAATCAAGAAATTGTTTCATTTCCGGCGTCTATCGTAGCAGGTTTAAAGGGGATCCATCAAGTTCCATTTCTTGCTGAAGAAACACAAGGTAAGAAAGATTTAAGCGACTTGAACTATGACCTGAACTAAAGAGCTATTTATGATAAATAACCATCAAGAATCCTGGTCTTAGAATCAGGATTTTTTCCTACTGTTGGTACTTTTCATTTATGCCAAAAAATTGTATAATAGTACAAATACTCAATTTTTAGAAAATTTTGAAAGAGGATTTACTATGGGATACACAGTTGCTGTTGTCGGTGCTACAGGTGCCGTTGGTGCTCAAATGATCAAAATGTTGGAAGAATCTACTCTTCCAATCGATAAAATTCGCTACCTTGCGTCAGCACGTTCTGCAGGAAAAGTCTTGCAATTTAAAGGGCAAGACGTGACCATTGAGGAAACGACTGAAGATGCTTTTGAAGGCGTTGATATTGCTCTTTTCTCAGCTGGTGGTTCAACATCTGCCAAATATGCACCTTATGCGGTGAAAGCAGGCGCAGTAGTGGTTGATAACACTTCTTATTTCCGTCAAAATCCGGATGTCCCATTGGTAGTTCCTGAAGTGAATGCACATGCTCTTGATGCTCACAACGGAATCATCTCTTGTCCAAACTGTTCAACAATCCAAATGATGGTCGCTCTTGAGCCAGTTCGTCAAAAATGGGGCTTGGACCGTATCATCGTATCTACTTACCAAGCTGTTTCAGGTGCCGGTATGGGAGCTATTCTTGAAACCCAACGTGAGTTGAAGGAAGTCTTGAATGATGGGGTCAACCCACGCGATGTCAAAGCTGAAATCTTGCCTTCAGGTGGTGATAAAAAACATTACCCAATTGCTTTCAACGCTCTTCCACAAATTGACGTCTTCACAGAAAATGACTATACTTACGAAGAAATGAAGATGACAAACGAGACTAAGAAAATTATGGAAGACGATAGCATTGCCGTGTCAGCAACTTGTGTGCGGATTCCAGTCTTGTCAGCTCACTCAGAGTCAGTCTACATTGAAACAAAAGAAGTGGCACCAATTGATGAAGTGAAAGCTGCTATTGCAGAATTCCCAGGTGCAGTTCTTGAAGACGATGTTGCTCACCAAGTCTACCCACAAGCCGTTAATGCGGTCGGATCACGCGATACCTTCGTTGGACGGATTCGTAAAGACTTGGATGCTGAAAAAGGAATCCACATGTGGGTTGTTTCAGATAACCTTCTTAAAGGAGCTGCTTGGAACTCAGTCCAAATCGCAGAAACTCTTCACGAACGTGGACTTGTACGTCCAACAGCTGAGTTGAAATTTGAGTTGAAGTAGGGAGCGAAACAGAAATCAGCAACTCGAAGAGTTTGATTTCTTCCTCAGCTTTCTAACGAATCAACTTGTTTTTATGAACAGGTCATGAGGCAAAGGCAAGCAGACCCCAGCCTCTTTCTTATATAGAGAAAGGTTTTTCTATGTCTTATAATGATTTAAAAGATTGTAAAATCATCACTGCATTTATCACCCCCTTCCATGAAGATGGGAGCATTAATTTTGATGCTCTTCCTGACTTGATCGAGCACCTCTTGGCTCATCATACAGACGGGATTCTCTTAGCTGGAACGACTGCGGAAAGTCCAACTCTGACCCACGATGAGGAATTGCAACTCTTTGCGGCTGTTCAAAAGATTGTCAATGGTCGAGTTCCTTTGATCGCTGGTGTCGGAACCAATGAAACCCGCGACTCGATTGAGTTCGTTAAAGAAGTGGATGCTTTTGGTGGCTTTGCAGCAGGATTGGCTATCGTCCCTTACTACAACAAACCATCCCAAGAAGGAATGTATCAACACTTTAAAGCGATTGCGGATGCATCTAATCTTCCGATTATTATCTACAATATTCCAGGGCGAGTGGTTGTCGAAATGACACCAGAAACCATGCTTCGTTTGGCAGAACACCCAAATATCATTGGGGTAAAAGAGTGTACAACCCTGGCTAATATGGCCTACTTGATTGAACACAAGCCCGAAGAATTTCTCGTCTATACAGGGGAAGATGGAGATGCTTTCCATGCTATGAACCTTGGAGCTGATGGGGTGATCTCAGTAGCCTCTCATACAAATGGAGATGAGATGTATGAGATGTTCCAAGCCATTGAGCACAACGATATAAAAAAAGCTGCAGCCATCCAACGTCAATTTATCCCTAAAGTCAATGCTCTCTTTTCTTATCCGAGTCCAGCTCCTGTCAAAGCTGTTTTAAACTATATGGGCTTTGAAGCGGGGCCAACTCGTTTACCATTAGTGCCAGCTCCTGCTGAGGAAGCGAAGCGCATTATCAAGGTTGTAGTGGATGGGGATTACCACGCGACCAAAGAAATCATTACGGGAGTTCTTCGTCCGGATTATTGATGTCTTAGATTCTTGACAAATCCCCTATTTATTAAGATAATAGAAGTATATTGATGATCAAGGAGAATAAGATGGAAGTCATTAAACGTAGTGGTGAAGTTGTAGAATTTGACCCAGATAAAATCTATCAAGCTGTTTTGAAGGCAGCACAAACAGTTTATGTCTTGACGGATGATCTTCGCCAAAACTTGGCGCAAGTGACCAAGAAAGTTGTGATGGATTTGGAAGAAGCTAAAGTGGAACGTGCGACGATCAGCATGATCCAGTCAATGGTTGAGCACCGTTTACTTGGTGCTGGTTATATTACCATTGCTGAACACTATATTTCTTATCGCTTGCAACGTGATTTGGAACGGAGCGGCTATGGTGATCATATCGCCGTGCATTTGCATTTTGAGCAAATTCGCTAGAATATAAAATAGAAGTTACTTAGGTAGCTTCTTTTTTAGTATTTTTCTTAATCACAGTGATTTCAGAAAACATGGTATAATAGAAGAGATTGAACTGGAAAGGAATGGAGAACATGGCAACTATACAATGGTTTCCTGGACACATGTCCAAAGCTAGAAGACAAGTACAAGAAAATTTAAAATTTGTGGATTTTGTGACGGTTCTGGTAGATGCTCGTTTACCCCTATCAAGCCAAAATCCTATGTTAACGAAAATTGTTGGTGATAAGCCTAAATTAATGATTTTGAACAAGGTAGACTTGGCAGATCCTGTAGCAACAAAAGAATGGCAGGACTATTTTGAGTCTCAAGGCATCAAAACCTTGGCTATCAACTCCAAAGAGCAATCTACGGTTAAGAAGGTCACAGATGCTGCTAAGAGCTTGATGGCCGATAAAATTGCCCGTCAAAAGGAACGGGGAATTCAGATTGAAACCCTTCGGACCATGATCATCGGAATTCCTAATGCCGGGAAATCAACTTTGATGAACCGCTTAGCAGGGAAAAAGATTGCTGTTGTTGGGAATAAACCAGGGGTGACCAAGGGGCAACAGTGGTTGAAAACCAACAAAGACCTTGAAATCTTGGATACTCCTGGGATTCTCTGGCCCAAGTTTGAAGATGAAGAAGTGGCCTTAAAGCTCGCTTTAACAGGTGCCATCAAAGACCAGTTGCTTCCAATGGATGAAGTGACCATCTTTGGTCTTAACTATTTCAAAAAGCACTATCCAGCTGTTTTGCAGGAACGTTTTAAACAAATGGATCTGGAACAAGAAGCTCCTGAAATCATTATGGAAATGACCCAGAAATTAGGATTTCGAGAGGATTACGACCGTTTTTACAGTTTGTTTGTCAAGGATGTACGTGATGGTCGTTTGGGACGCTATTCCCTTGATCGTGTAGGTGAAATAGATGCCAACGATTAAAGAAATCAAAGAGCGTTTGGCAACGATTGACGATCTAGATCATCCCTTATTTGAAGAATTGATCCTTGATGGTCGAGCGGGGGTTCAAGCGGCTATCAGCAAACGAAAACGCGAACTCCAAAAACAAGTGGATGAAGACTTGCGTTTGGAAAAAATGCTAGCCTATGAGAAAGAACTTTATGCTCAAGGGATTGATCTTATTGCAGGTGTGGATGAAGTGGGACGCGGCCCATTAGCGGGTCCAGTTGTTGCAGCTGCCGTGATCTTGCCGAAAGCTTGTAAAATTCCGGGACTCAACGATAGTAAAAAGATTCCAAAATCCAAACACAAAGAAATCTATGAGGCTGTGCTCCAAAACGCCATTGTGATCGGAATCGGCATCAAGGACAATCAAGTGATTGATCAGGTTAATATCTATGAAGCTACGAAGCTAGCCATGATGGAGGCCATTGGTCAGTTAGAGCCTCAACCCCAGCATCTTTTGATTGATGCCATGAAGTTGGATCTTCCTATTCCCCAAACTAGTATCATCAAAGGGGATGCCAACTCCTTATCCATTGCTGCAGCATCCATCGTAGCCAAGGTGACTCGGGATCAGATGATGGAAGAGTTTGATTGCGAATATCCGGGTTATGATTTTACGCAGAACGCTGGCTATGGGACGGCTAACCATCTGGCTGGCCTCGACAAGCTGGGAGTGACTCCTATCCATCGGCGTTCATTTGAACCCGTCAAATCAATGTGTGAGGATTAGGCTATGCTATTTACCATCGATATCGGAGGGACCTTTATAAAGTACGGTCTGATGGATGCAGACTATCAATTGATCCGTACAGACAAGATCCCAACACCATCTACGATTGAGGACTTTTGGCAAGGATTAGAAGGAATCGTTGCTCCTGTACGGGAAGAAATCGAGGGAATCGCCATTTCATGCCCTGGTGAGATCCAAAAGAGCCTTGGCTTTGTCTTTCGAGGTGGTCTCATTCCATATTTGCGAGGCATTCCTCTAGCTAGTAGATTGCAACAAACATTTCAAGTACCCGTCACCGTTCTTAATGATGGAGAAGCTGCTGGTCTAGCGGAAGCAAGGCTTGGCAATCTAAAAGATTGTTCTTGCGGTGCGACCTTGGTCTTAGGGACAGGAGTCGGCCTTGCTCTTCTTTCTAACGGTGATCTATTGAGAGGATGGCAACTGACAGAATACATTCGGACTATTGATAAGGCAGAAAGAACACCAGAAAATCGCCGCTTTCATCGCGGACTCTTTTTGCAAGGTATTTCCAATCTTTTGGAAAACACCGGTTCAGCTGTTCAATTTGTTGAGAAGGCTAGTCACATCTTAAACCTAGAAAAGGCAGATGGTATAGCCGTTTTCAAGGCTCTTGATCAAGGAGGCCATGAGGAGCTGAAATCCTTGTTTCGGGAGTATTGTCATGATATTGCTATTCTGATTTTTAATCTTCAATCATTGCTCCTGCTTGAGAAGGTGACAATTGGAGGGGGCATTAGTAGCCAACCGCTACTGATCGATGAGATCAGTCGACAATACCATAACCTACTCTCTCAAAAAGGGCATAAACAATTTGAGGCCTTGCCGATCCAAGCGGCTCGCTTCCATAATGAAAGCAACTTGATTGGTGCCGCATCTTACTTTTATTCTTCTACATATCAAAAAAAGTTCTAGAAATAGAGCTTTTTTTCCATTCTTTTTCGAATAAATAAGTGAGAGGAAGTAGAAGGTGACCATGGAGAAATTTGAAATCTTTAAATTAAAAGAAGCTGGTTTATCAAATGAGCAAGTCTTGAGAGTTTTGGACTACTGTAGGAAAGACCAAGCCTTACCAAGCTTAGAAGAGATAGCAAGGATCGCTCGCTGTCGCAGTATTATTCATTTTGTAGACAAATACCGGCAGCTGGATGAAGAGCATTTACACAAGGAGTTTGAACGGTTCCCATCTCTATCCATTTTTGATCCTGAATACCCGGAGGAATTGCTACAGATCTACAATCCTCCTGTACTCCTTTTTTACCAAGGAGATTTGGAGCTGTTAACCAAACCGAAGATTGCAGTCGTAGGAGCTCGGGAAACGACGCGAGAAGGGGTGCGATCTGTAGAGAAGATTATTAAAGAACTTGGAAATGAACTGGTCATCGTTAGTGGACTTGCTAAGGGAATTGATGCGACAGCTCATTATGCCAGTATACGAAATGGTGGCAAGACCATCGGAGTGATAGGAACGGGACTGGATGTCTTTTATCCTAAAAGCAATCAAAGACTGCAGGCACATATGGGGGAAAACCATCTGATCTTGAGCGAGTATGGTCCAGGGCAGGCCCCACTTAAGTTTCATTTTCCTGAGAGAAATCGCATCATTGCAGGTCTCTGTCAGGCAGTGATTGTGGCAGAGGCGCGACTCCGTTCAGGGAGTTTGATTACTTGTGAGCGTGCTATGGAAGAAGGCCGAGACGTTTTTGCTATTCCAGGAAATATTTTAGATGGAAAATCTGCAGGCTGCCATCATCTGATTCAAGAAGGTGCAAAGCTTGTCACCTCAGGCCAGGACATTCTTGATGAATTGAAATACGAATTGTGATTTTCCTATAGGAGAAGTTCCTAGTTGACATCTTTCTTAAAATGTATTAAACTCAATGAGATTTATACAATACAGAGGGATAAAACGTGGTAACAAAAAAGAAAAGCAGTACAACCAAGAAAAATTTGGTGATTGTGGAGTCTCCTGCTAAGGCCAAAACAATCGAGAAATACCTTGGTCGTAACTACAAAGTCATGGCTAGTGTTGGCCATATTCGGGACCTGAAAAAATCAACCATGTCGATTGACTTCGACAATAACTATGAACCGGAGTATATCAATATTCGTGGAAAAGGTCCCTTGATCAATGATTTAAAAAAAGAAGCTAAAAAAGCCAAACAAGTCTTTCTCGCAAGTGACCCGGACCGAGAAGGAGAAGCTATTTCTTGGCATTTAGCGCATATTTTGAACTTGGATGCCAAAGAAAAGAACCGCGTGGTCTTTAACGAAATCACCAAGGATGCAGTCAAAAATGCCTTTAAAGAACCGCGCCAAATCGATATGGACTTGGTCGATGCCCAACAAGCCCGTCGTGTCTTGGACCGGATTGTAGGGTATTCCATTTCGCCTATTCTTTGGAAAAAGGTCAAAAAAGGACTTTCTGCAGGGCGCGTGCAATCTGTTGCCCTCAAATTAATCATTGATCGTGAAAATGAAATCAATGATTTCAAGCCGGAAGAATATTGGACCATTGATGGCGTCTTTAAAAAAGGGACCAAGCAATTCCAAGCCAGCTTCTATGGGATTGATGGTAAGAAGATGAAGCTCAACACCAATGAAGAGGTGAAAGCTGTTCTTGAACGCTTAGATGGCAAAGATTTTACCGTTGAAAAAGTTGAAAAGAAAGAACGTCGTCGGAATGCGCCACTTCCATACACAACCTCTTCTATGCAGATGGATGCTGCCAATAAGATCAACTTCCGTACACGCAAGACCATGATGGTAGCGCAGCAATTGTACGAAGGAATCAATATTGGCTCTGGTGTTCAAGGTTTGATTACCTATATGCGTACCGATTCTACACGGATCAGTCCAGTTGCGCAAAATGAGGCAGCGAACTTTATCGTAGATCGCTTCGGTGATAAATATTCTAAGCATGGAAGCCGTGTGAAGAATGCTTCTGGTGCCCAAGATGCCCACGAAGCGATTCGTCCGTCTAGCGTCTTCAATACTCCTGAGAGCATTGCTAAATACTTGGACAAAGACCAATTGAAACTCTACACCTTGATTTGGAATCGTTTTGTCGCTAGCCAGATGACGGCAGCTGTCTTTGATACTATGAATGTCCGTTTAGGTCAAAATGGGGTTCAATATACAGCGAATGGGAGTCAGGTAAAGTTTGACGGTTATTTGGCGATTTATAATGATTCAGACAAAAACAAGATGTTGCCGGACATGGTAGAAGGCGATATCGTCAAGCAGGTCAATAGCAAGCCGGAGCAACACTTTACCCAACCACCTGCTCGATATTCTGAAGCAACCTTGATTAAGACCTTAGAAGAAAATGGGGTTGGTCGTCCTTCAACCTATGCTCCGACGATTGAGACCATTCAAAAACGCTATTATGTGAAGCTGGTAGCCAAACGCTTTGAACCAACGGAATTAGGGGAGATCGTTAATAAACTGATTGTTGAATTTTTCCCAGATATCGTTAATGTGACCTTCACAGCAGAGATGGAAGGTAAACTCGATGATGTCGAACTTGGAAAAGAAGAGTGGCAAAAAGTCATCGATGCTTTCTACAAACCATTTTCTAAAGAGGTCGCAAAGGCTGAAGAAGAGATGGAAAAAATCCAAATTAAAGACGAACCAGCTGGTTTTGATTGTGAAGTTTGTGGAAGCCCGATGGTGATTAAATTAGGACGTTTTGGAAAGTTCTATGCTTGTAGCAATTTCCCAGATTGTCGTCATACCCAGGCCATTGTCAAAGAAATCGGTGTGGAGTGTCCTGACTGTCATCAGGGACAAATCATCGAACGCAAAACCAAGCGCAACCGTATCTTCTATGGATGCAATCGCTATCCAGAGTGTGAATTTACCTCTTGGGATAAACCGATCGGTAGGGATTGTCCAAAATGTGGCCACTACTTAGTTGAGAAAAAAGTTCGTGGTGGCGGCAAACAAGTCGTATGTAGCAATGGCGACTACGAAGAAGAAAAAGTGAAATAAGTTATTAAATGTCTATTATAACAGCAATTTTTATAAATGTCTGTTATAATAGACATTTATCGTTTTTTTCGTTATAATAGACACAAGGAGGTGAGCATATGTATCTTGCTTTGATTGCAGATGTCATTGATTCCAAAACCGTACAAGAACGTTTTGACCTGCAAAAACAGTTAGAAAAAACGCTTCAAAAGATCAATGAGCTTTTTAAAGACTATCTAGCATCGTCTTTTACCTTAACTTTGGGCGATGAATTTCAGGCGCTTTTAAAAATGGATGCTCCGGTTTTTCAAATTATCGATACCCTGCGTTCAGAACTAAAGCCAACTCAACTTCGTTTCGGCATTGGCCTTGGAGAAATTGTAACGGATATCGATCCCCTGCAAAGTATCGGTGCAGATGGACCAGCCTATTGGAATGCTCGTGCAGCTATAAATCTGGTCCATCAGAAAAATGATTATGGCAACACCCAGATCTATTTTTTGAGCGGTAATGACAGCAAGGACTCGGTGGTGAATGCGCTCATCGCTTCCGGAGAGGCCATACGTTCGGGTTGGCGAGAGAGTCAGGAGGAGATCCTGCTTGATCTTTTAAAGAGATCTGTCTATAGTGAAAGCTTTAGCCAGCAGGATTTGGCCCAATCGTTAGCCATTAACCCAAGCGCCCTGTCCAAGCGCTTAAAGAGTAGCAGTATTCGTGTTTATTTACGGGGACGAGCAGCAGCACTAGCTTGTATTCAAAGCTTAGAGAAAGGAGAGGCCCATGAGCGGATTGTCTAGTATCGTAACGAATCCATACTTGATCCTCTTGTTAATTTGTCATTTACTATCAGATTATTATTTTCAAAGCCAAAAGATGGCGGATCGCAAGGATCAGGATAAGAAGGTGCTAGGGCTTCACATTCTATATGTAGCTCTGCCTCTGATCGTCGTTTCCTTCTGTCATCTAGATTTGTGGTGGATTTGCTTGGTCATTTTACTGAGCCATGCCGCAATAGATTTCTTAAAACCGATCGTGCAGAATGGTTTGAAATTACCAACCGCCTGGACCTTTGCCTTGGATCAAGTCTTGCATGTCAGCATCATTAGCTGTCTAGTCCTTTTAGGAGCGAAGAATGGTTCGACCTATCTGCCTCTGGACACTTTAAATCTAATTTTTTATGTTCTCCTAGTTGGGAAACCAAGCAATATTGCCTTTAAAATTCTGTTTGCCAAGTATCAACCCACCAGCAAGAAGAAAATGGATACGATCACTGGGGCTGGTTCCATGATTGGCTTTTTAGAGCGTTTGGTGATTGGTGCCTGTCTCATCTATGGGCAATTTGCTTCTATCGGCCTAGTCTTTACTGCCAAGTCCATCGCTCGCTACAATAAAATTTCGGAGGATCCAGCCTTTGCGGAGTATTACTTGATCGGGTCCTTGTTCAGTATCCTATCTGCCCTCTTAGCAGCTTGGTTGTGTCTATAAGAAAATAAATAGTAAAGTCTAAGACAGGAAGGAAAAGCCTCCCTGTCTTTTTACTTGGCTTTTTGGTATAATGGACCAAGTAGAAAATTAGAAAGATTTGTGGGTGTCTAACAGTTCAGTGAGGTGGTTTGATACCCAAAGAGGTATTAGTGTCATGTCTCAATCTTATATCAATGTGATCGGTGCGGGCCTTGCAGGCTCGGAAGCAGCTTACCAGATTGCCCAACAGGGAATTCCGGTCAAGCTTTATGAAATGCGTGGAGTCAAATCCACTCCGCAACACAAAACAGACAACTTTGCTGAGTTAGTGTGTTCCAACTCTCTTCGTGGGGATTCTCTCACCAATGCTGTCGGGCTCCTCAAAGAAGAAATGCGTCGTCTGGGTTCTGTCATCCTTGAAGCAGCGGAAGCGACTCGTGTACCAGCCGGTGGAGCACTTGCTGTGGACCGAGAAGGTTTTGCTAGCCGGGTGACGGAGAAGGTGTCCCAACATCCGCTCATCGAAGTCATTCGTGATGAAATTACGGAATTGCCGACAGATGCCATCACAGTGGTCGCAACGGGGCCTCTAACCAGCGATGCCTTGGCAGAAAAGATTCACGCCCTTAATGGTGGCGATGGTTTCTATTTTTATGATGCAGCAGCTCCAATCATCGATGTCAATACTGTCGATATGAACAAGGTCTATCTCAAGTCACGCTATGACAAGGGAGAAGCAGCTTATCTCAACTGCCCAATGACCAAGCAAGAGTTTATGGACTTCCACGAGGCCTTGGTCAATGCTGAAGAAGCCCCGCTCAACTCTTTTGAAAAAGAAAAGTATTTCGAAGGCTGTATGCCCATTGAAGTCATGGCCAAACGTGGTATCAAAACCATGCTCTATGGCCCTATGAAACCAGTTGGACTCGAGTATCCAGATGATTACAAAGGGCCACGTGATGGGGAGTTTAAGACACCCTACGCAGTCGTTCAGTTGCGCCAAGACAATGCGGCTGCCAGCCTCTACAATATCGTCGGCTTCCAAACTCACCTTAAATGGGGCGAACAAAAACGGGTCTTCCAAATGATTCCAGGTTTGGAACATGCGGAGTTTGTCAGATACGGCGTCATGCACCGCAATTCCTACATGGATTCTCCAAATCTGCTGGAACAAACCTACCGCTCGAAGAAACAACCAAATCTCTTCTTTGCAGGTCAAATGACAGGTGTAGAAGGCTATGTTGAGTCAGCGGCCTCAGGTTTGGTAGCTGGAATCAATGCCGCTCGCCTTTTCAAAGGAGAAGAAGCAGCGATTTTCCCTGAAACGACAGCTATCGGAAGCCTGGCTCACTATATCACCCATGCAGATAGCAAGCATTTCCAACCCATGAATGTCAACTTCGGGATTATCAAAGAGCTAGAAGGACCACGCATTCGGGATAAAAAGGAACGTTATGAGAAAATTGCCGAACGTTCTTTACAAGATTTGGCTCAGTTTATGGAAAAATAACCCAAGAAAGGAAAAAGTTTGGAGAAAATCCAGACTTTTTCTTCTAAAAATGGTATAATGAATAAAATTTAGAATATAGAGAGTTTTCTGACAATGAACAAATCCTATTTTTATTTAGATATGAAGACACACGAGTTGAAAGTGCCTTATACCGGAAAACTCCGTCGTGTGCGAGTCTTATTACCTAAGAATTATGAAACGGATACAGATAGACGTTACCCTGTGGTTTATTTCCACGATGGACAAAACGTTTTGTACAGCAAGGAAGCTTATGCGGGTCATTCCTGGAAAGTCATTCCAGCCATTAAGCGGAATCCCGATATTAGTCGCATGATTGTTGTTGCGATCGATAATGATGGTTTCCAACGCATGAATGAATACTCTGCCTGGAAGTACAAGGAATCCAATATTCCTGGCATGCAATTTGGTGGCAAGGGAGTTGAGTACGGCGAATTTGTCATGGAGGTGGTGAAACCTTTTATCGACCAAGAATACCGGACTCTTGCTGATCGAGAACATACGGCCATGATTGGATCTTCCTTGGGTGGGAATATTACCCAATTCTTGGGCTTAGAGTACCAAGATCAAATTGGTTGTTTAGGGGTCATTTCATCTGCTAACTGGCTACACCAAGATGCCTTCAATCATTATATCGAACGCAAAAAATTATATGCAGATCAACGGATCTACATCTATGTAGGGACTGAAGAGGCGGATGATACAGATAAAACGCTGATGGCGGGAAATATCAAGCAAGCCTATATTGATTCATCCCTTCGTTATTATCACGACGTTATCCAACAAGGAGTTGCTTTAGAAAATATTGCCATTCGGATTCAATCCGGTGCGATTCACCATGAAGAAGCTTGGGCTGAACATTTACCTGAATGCCTTCGCTTTTTGGCTGAAAATTGGGATTAATAGACTGTAAATAAAGAAATAAAGGAAAGAGGGAACCTATGAATATTGAACATCTTAGCCACTGGAGTGGCCAACTGAACCGAGAAATGTATCTAAACCGTTATGGACATGCAGGGATTCCTGTAGTGGTCTTCGCTTCATCAGGTGGAAGCCATAATGAGTACTATGACTTTGGTATGATTGATGCCTGTGCTCAGTTTATCGAAGAAGGACGGGTTCAATTTTTCACCCTTTCAAGTGTCGATAGTGAAAGCTGGCTTTGTAATTGGAAAAACCCTCACGACCGTGCAGAAATGCATCGGGCCTATGAACGCTACGTGATTGAAGAAGCCATTCCTTTCATTAAGCACAAAACTGGCTGGTTTGATCCGATGATGACGACTGGTTGTTCTATGGGTGCCTACCACGCCCTTAATTTCTTCTTGCAACATCCGGATGTTTTTAACAAAGTTGTAGCCTTGAGTGGTATCTATGATGCTCGTTTCTTTGTTGGTGAATTTGGTGGGGATGAAGCGATTTACCAAAACTCTCCATCTGATTACATTTGGCATCAAAATGATGGCTGGTTTATCGACCGTTACCGTCAGGCGGAAATTGTCGTTTGTACCGGTCTTGGAGCTTGGGAACAAGATGGTCTACCATCTTTCTACAAACTGAAAGAAGCCTTTGACCACAAAAATATCCCTGCTTGGTTTGCTGAATGGGGACACGATGTAGCCCATGATTGGGACTGGTGGCGCAAGCAAATGCCATATTTCTTAGGACAAATGTATCTATAAGTCAAAAAGGGAGGAGACCTCTATGAATTATCTTGTTATTTCACCTTATTATCCACAAAATTTCCAACAATTCACCATTGAACTAGCAAACAAAGGAATCACTGTCTTGGGGATTGGTCAAGAGCCGTACGAACAGTTAGATGAGCCTTTGCGCAATAGTTTGACAGAGTATTTCCGTGTAGAAAATATGGAAGACTTAGATGAAGTGAAGCGTGCAGCAGCCTTTCTGTTCTATAAACACGGCCCAATCGATCGCATCGAGTCTCACAATGAATACTGGTTGGAATTGGATGCGGCACTTCGTGAGCAATTTAATGTCTTCGGGGCTAAGCCTAAAGATTTGAAGAAAACCAAGTTTAAATCAGAAATGAAAAAACTCTTCAAGAAAGCAGGAGTTCCTGTCGTTCCTGGTGCTGTGGTAAAAGCAGAAAAAGATATCGACAAGGCTGTGAAGAAGATTGGGTTGCCATTGATTGCCAAGCCTGATAATGGAGTAGGTGCAGCAGCGACCTTTAAACTTGAAACACCAGAAGATGTCGATCATTTTAAAGCAGAATGGGATGGACATACGGAGTACTTCTTTGAGAAATTCGTCACTTCTAGCGAGATTTGTACCTTCGATGGTCTGGTCGATCGCGATGGTAACATTGTCTTCTCAACTACTTTTGACTATGCCTATACGCCACTTGATTTAATGCTCTACAAAATGGACAATTCTTATTATGTCCTCAAAGAGATGGATCCAAAATTGCGTCAGTATGGGGAAGCGATTGTGAAAGCCTTTGGCATGAAGGAACGTTTCTTCCACATTGAGTTCTTCCGTGATGGGGATGACTATATTGCAATCGAGTACAATAATCGTCCAGCAGGTGGCTTTACGATCGATGTCTACAATTATGCTCATTCCATCGACTTGTACCGAGGTTATGCAGCTATTGTAGCCGGAGAACCTTTCCCAACTTCTGAATTTGAGCCTCTTTATTGCTTGGCGACTTCTCGCCGTGCCAATGCAGCCTATGCTCTGTCAGAAGAAGAAGTTTTGGCTAAATACCATGATCAATTCCGTGTCAAGAAAGATATGCCTGCAGCCTTTGCTGAGCTTCAAGGTGATTACCTTTACATGTTAACAACGCCTAGTCGTGAAGTATTAGAACAAATGATTCATGACTTTGGTCAACGCCAATCATAAGATAACGACCGGTAGGATAGGATCCTATTGGTTTTTTATATTTTAATGCAATCTCATGAAAGAAAAGTTTGTGAAATAGTTTATTTTAAGTTGAAAATGCTTATAAAACCTTCCTCCAAGGTATATAGTTTGTGAAATCATTTGAGCATTATTTTTGACAGTGCTTTCATTTTTGGCTAGAATGAAAGAGAATGAATAAATGCTAAGAAAGGCGAAATGATGGCAACATTAGATAAAAGTCTCTTATTGGAAATGTTCCGTAAAATGGAAGAAATCCGTCGCATGGACTTAAAAATTGCACAGTTAGTAAAAAAAGGGAAAGTGCCAGGAATGACGCACTTTTCTGTTGGGGAAGAAGCGGCTAACGTTGGAGCGATGTTGGCTTTAAACGACGATGATTTGCTGACATCTAACCACCGTGGACACGGACAAGCCATTGCTAAAGGAATCGATTTAAATGGCATGATGGCTGAAATCCTTGGTAAGTATACGGGTACTTGTAAAGGGAAGGGTGGCTCCATGCATATCGCTGACCTCGATGCTGGTAACCTTGGTGCGAACGGGATCGTTGGTGGTGGTATGGGAATTGCAGTAGGTGCTGCCCTTACTCAACAAATGAAAAAGACTGGTAAGATTGTCGTCTGCTTCTTTGGCGATGGTGCAACCAATGAAGGTGTCTTCCACGAAGCGGTGAATATGGCTTCTATTTGGAATCTTCCAGTAATTTTCTACTGTATCAATAACGGTTATGGAATCTCTGCTGACATCAAGAAAATGACCAATATCCAGCATATCCACGAACGTAGTGCTGCTTACGGCATTCCTGGAATGTTTATTCCTGATGGAAATAACGTTATCGATGTCTATGAAGGATTCCAAAAAGCTGTTGAACACGTCCGCTCTGGTAAAGGACCTGTCTTGATTGAAAGTGTCACCTATCGTTGGCTTGGTCACTCTTCATCTGACCCTGGTAAATACCGGACCCGTGAAGAAGTCGAAGAGTGGAAGAAAAAAGATCCGATTGAAAACCTTCGCAAGTATCTCCTTGAAAATGAAATTGCGAGTGCAGAAGAATTGGATAAGATTCAAGAAGAAGTGAAAGAAGCAGTTGAAGCTTCAGTGAAATTTGCGGAAGAAAGCCCATTCCCTCCACTCGAATCAGCTTTCGAAGATATTTACGCAGACTAAGGGGGAGTTGAGAATTATGGAAACAAAATTAATGTCTTTCCGCGATACCATTATCCTTGCTATGTCTGAGGAAATGCGTCGCGACGAAAATGTATTGTTGATGGGGGAAGATGTCGGAGTTTTCGGTGGAGACTTCGGAACTTCCGTAGGAATGCTAGAGGAATTCGGTCCAGAACGTGTTCGTGATTGTCCGATTTCTGAGGCTGCTATCTCAGGTACAGCAGCTGGAGTAGCCATGACCGGACTTCGTCCAATCGTTGATATGACCTTCATGGATTTCTCGGTGATTGCCATGGATGCTATCGTCAACCAAGCTGCTAAGACTCGCTACATGTTTGGTGGAAAAGGGCAGGTGCCGATGACTGTCCGTTGTGCAGCTGGTAACGGAGTTGGATCTGCAGCTCAACACTCCCAATCTTTGGAATCATGGTTTACCCATATTCCTGGTTTAAAAGTTGTTGCTCCAGGAACTCCAGCTGATATGAAAGGACTTCTCAAGTCTTCTATCCGTGACAACAACCCAGTGATCATTCTTGAATATAAATCAGAATTCAACCAAAAGGGTGAAGTGCCTGTAGATCCTGATTATACCATTCCACTTGGTGTCGGCGAAATCAAACGTGAAGGAACGGATGTCACTGTTGTAACCTACGGAAAAATGCTTCGTCGCGTGATGCAAGCAGCTGAAGAATTGGCTGAAGAAGGCATTTCAGTAGAAGTAGTAGACCCACGAACTTTGGTTCCGCTTGATAAAGAAATCATCATTAACTCTGTCAAGAAAACAGGAAAAGTAGTCCTTGTCAATGATGCTCATAAAACAAGTGGCTATATCGGTGAAATTTCAGCTATCATTTCTGAATCAGAAGCATTTGATTACTTGGATGCACCAATCCGCCGTTGTGCGGGGGAAGATGTGCCAATGCCTTACGCACAAAACCTTGAAAATGCAATGATTCCAACAGTTGAAAGCATCAAAGATGCCATTCGTAAAACATATAACAAAGAATAATACATAACATAAATTATGTAATGTCATTTAAATTAGACGAGGAAACTTTGTATCTTTTTAGGTACAAAGTTCTCTGCGTCCTTAATATCTTAGATTAGATCACGGGCTAAAAGCTCGGAAAAAAGATAAATCTCCTTGACTTCATCGAAGTCTGCGTTGATTTCCTATTTTTCGGTCGCTTTTAAACGCCCTTTGCATCATAAATAGAATAGGAGAGGTCATGGCTGATGATAAGCTAAGAGCGACTCCTGCGGCTAGAAAATTAGCGGATGATCTTGGGATCAACCTCTATGATGTTTCTGGTTCAGGCGCAAACGGTCGTGTCCACAAAGAAGACGTGGAAACCTATAAAGACACAAATGTGGTTCGCATTTCACCACTTGCAAAACGAATTGCTTTAGAACACAATATTGCTTGGCAAGAGATTCAAGGAACTGGTCATCGTGGTAAGATCATGAAGAAGGACGTTCTTGCTTTCCTTCCTGAAAATATTGAGAATGAGACCATTAAGTCACCTGCTGAAATCGAGAAGGTGGAGGAAGCTCCAGATAATGTGACACCTTATGGTGAGATCGAGCGGATTCCGATGACACCAATGCGCAAGGTGATCGCTCAACGGATGGTGGAATCTTACTTGACAGCACCAACCTTTACTTTGAACTATGACGTTGATATGTCTCAAATGTTGGCCCTTCGTAAGAAAGTATTGGATCCAATCATGGAAGCAACTGGCAAAAAAGTCACTGTAACAGATTTGCTTTCTCTAGCAGTGGTTAAGACCTTGATGAAACACCCATACATCAATGCGTCATTGACGGAAGATGGCAAAACCATCATCACTCACAACTATGTCAATTTGGCAATGGCAGTTGGGATGGACAATGGACTCATGACTCCAGTTGTCTACAATGCTGAAAAGATGACCTTGTCAGAGTTAGTTGTATCCTTCAAGGATGTTATCGGACGTACCTTGGATGGTAAGCTTGCTCCAAGTGAATTGCAAAACTCAACCTTCACCATCAGTAACTTGGGGATGTTTGGCGTTCAATCATTTGGACCGATTATCAACCAACCAAACTCTGCTATCCTTGGAGTTAGCGCAACGGTTGAAAAACCAGTTGTTGTGAATGGTGAAATTGTCATTCGTCCAATCATGAGCTTGGGCTTGACCATTGACCACCGCGTTGTCGATGGAATGGCTGGTGCCAAATTCATGAAAGACTTGAAAGCCTTGATTGAAGACCCGATTTCAATGTTGGTCTAATCAACGAGAGAGAATAGAAACAAGAAAAAGAGGGAAATAAAATGGCCTTAGAAGTAATTATGCCAAAAGCCGGCGTAGATATGACCGAAGGACAAATCGTTCAGTGGAATAAGAAAGTCGGCGAATTTGTAAAAGAAGGAGAAGTTCTCCTTGAAATCATGACAGACAAAGTCAGCATGGAGTTGGAAGCGGAAGAAGACGGTTACTTGATCGCTATCCTGAAAGGGGATGGAGAAACTGTTCCTGTAACAGAAGTAATCGGTTATCTTGGTGAAGAAGGGGAAAATATCCCTACAGCTGGAGCAGTAGCACCAGAAGCAAGCCCAGCACCAGCTGCAGCAAGTGCTTCAAACGATGACAATAAGAGCGATGACGCTTATGATATCGTAGTGATTGGTGGTGGTCCTGCTGGTTACGTATCTGCTATTAAAGCAGCTCAATTAGGTGGTAAGGTTGCTCTTGTTGAGAAATCTGAACTTGGTGGAACGTGCTTGAACCGCGGATGTATCCCAACTAAGACTTACCTCCACAACGCTGAAATTATCGAAAATATCGGACATGCGGCCAACCGTGGTATTATCATTGAAAATCCAAGTTTCTCAGTAGATATGGATAAGGTTCTTGAAACCAAGAACAAGGTCGTAAATACCCTCGTCGGTGGTGTTGCGGGTCTTCTTCGCAGCTACGGAGTGGATGTTCACAAGGGTATCGGTACCATTACGAAAGATAAGAATGTCTTGGTCAATGGTTCTGAATTGCTTGAAACGAAGAAGATCATCCTTGCTGGTGGTTCAAAAGTCAGCAAGATTAACGTTCCAGGTATGGAATCATCCCTTGTCATGACCAGTGATGATATTCTTGAAATGAATGAAGTACCTGAAAGTCTCGTAATCATTGGTGGTGGGGTTGTCGGTATCGAGCTTGGTCAAGCCTTCATGACCTTCGGTTCAAAAGTTACAGTTATCGAAATGATGGACCGTATCGTTCCAGCTATGGATGCTGAAGTATCTAAGAACCTTCGTTTAATCCTTGAACGTAAAGGTATGACAATCTTGACCGATACGAAACTCCAAGAAATCATTGAAGAAGATGGCAAACTTCGTATCAAGGTTGAAGGAAAAGACGATATCATCGCCAATAAAGCCCTTCTTTCAATCGGTCGTGTTCCAGATCTTGAAGGAATCGGTGAAGTCGAGTTTGAATTGGATCGTGGACGGATCAAGGTCAATGAATACATGGAAACATCTGTTCCAGGCATCTATGCGCCAGGCGATATCAACGGTACTAAGATGCTGGCTCACGCTGCCTTCCGTATGGGTGAAGTGGCAGCTGAAAATGCCCTTAAGGGAAATCATGCTGTTGCCAAATTGAACTTGACTCCTGCAGCCATCTACACCCTTCCAGAAGTTGCGGCTGTTGGTTTGACAGAAGAACAAGCTCGTGAGAAATACGATGTTCAAATCGGTAAGTTTAACTTTGCGGCGAACGGTCGTGCCATTGCATCAGACGCGGCTCAAGGCTTTGTTAAAGTCATTGCAGACAAGAAATACGGTGAAGTTCTTGGGGTTCACATCATTGGTCCAGCAGCAGCTGAATTGATCAACGAAGCTTCTACCATCATTGAGATGGAAATCACTGTAGAAGAAATGCTCAAGACCATTCATGGTCACCCAACCTTCTCAGAAGTAATGTACGAAGCTTTTGCGGATGTACTTGGAATGGCCATCCATTCACCTAAGAAAAAATAAAAATAGATAGACTAGACTGGAATTATTTTCCAGTCTCTATCGTATTAGAAGGTATCTTATGAAATACATTATCAATCATTCAAACGACACTGCTTTTAATATTGCTTTAGAGGAATATGCTTTTAAACACCTTTTGGACGAGGATCAAATCTTCCTTCTTTGGATCAACAAACCATCTATCATTGTAGGTCGTCACCAAAATACCATTGAAGAGATCAACCGTGACTACGTTCGGGAGCATGGAATTGAAGTGGTCCGTCGGATCAGTGGTGGTGGAGCTGTTTACCATGATTTGAACAACCTTAACTACACCATTATTTCAAAAGAAGATGAAAACAAGGCCTTTGACTTCAAGAGCTTTTCAACTCCAGTGATCAACACCTTGGCTGAACTTGGTGTTAAAGCTGAATTTACAGGCCGTAACGACTTGGAAATCGACGGTAAGAAATTCTGTGGCAATGCCCAAGCCTATATCAATGGACGGATCATGCACCATGGTTGTCTTCTCTTTGACGTGGATTTGTCAGTCCTAGCTAACGCACTTAAAGTGTCTAAAGATAAGTTTGAGTCTAAAGGGGTTAAATCAGTCCGTGCTCGTGTGACCAATATCATCGATGAGTTGCCAGAAAAGATCACTGTTGAAGAGTTCCGTGACCTACTTTTGGACTACATGAAAAAAGAATATCCTGAAATGACAGAATATGTCTTCTCAGATGAAGAATTGGCTGAAATCAACCGTATTAAAGATACTAAGTTTGGGACATGGGATTGGAACTATGGTAAATCACCAGAGTATAACGTCCGTCGTGGAACAAAATTCCCAAGCGGTAAGGTTGAAATCTTTGCTAACGTTATCGAGTCAAAGATCCAAGACATCAAGATTTATGGAGACTTCTTTGGTATCGAAGATGTTGCAGCAGTAGAAGATGTCCTTCGTGGTGTAAAATACGAACGCGAAGATGTTCTTAAAGCCCTACAAACCATTAACCTAGGCCGTTACTTCGCAGGAATCACTGCAGAAGAAATTGCCGAGGCTGTGGTGGAATAAAGTAAAAGAGAGTGGGACAGAAATCGGTAATTCGTTAGAATTCGATTTCGTCGTCCCACCTCCGCACAGTTGAGTAGGGCTGTAAAAGCTTATGAAATCAGCGTAGTAGAGTCCACTCAACTACTGCGTCTTGCTCGACAATCAAAAGACAATTAAGAGGCTAGGACTTTTGTCCCAGCCTCTTTTATCTTAAACTTGATATTCGAAAACTATGAGTGTACAATATAGAGGAAATCTGAACACAAAAGGGGATTATATTCGATGATGAGAGTTCCAGTGAAAAATCTTGGTCTATTTGAACAGTTAGATCGTATAGTCGTGGCTTTTTTTAGAAAGCAACAATCTTCAAGTCCTTATGATTTGAATGTCAGTATTACACAAGAACACCTTGACCAGAAAAAGCAAGAGCTCGAACCATTAGGCTATCAAGCTGTCCAACTACCATTAGGAATGGCTTTAGATAATATCATCCAGCAACCTCATTATCAAAATTTAATCATTGGTGGACTTGCTCCCGACGAAATTATAGTCAGCAAAGAAGAATTAATGCCTTTGAAAGATATTGTGGATAGTTTTTGTATTATGTACGCTGCAGCGAATAACAGACTGGAAAATAGTAAGGCTTATGAATTAATGAAAGATAAGACGGTTTATTTTATTGGTAAACTATTTACAGATTTTCCGAAGGCCGGTGATGAAATTGCTTATTTAGGAATTGATCGAATAGCGAGTGACGGAACACCATATGAAGCAGTGAAATGCTTTTTAACAGAAGAGAGTGCAGAGAAGTACAATGGTGAAAAAAGACCGGTCACCCCTGCAAACCTGGCTTATCTAAAATCATTTTGGGGAAAACCAGTCATTATTGAACCACACCGTAATTATTGGATTGAATTTTTATAGAAAGAATAAAAGAGCGTAAGATTCCATATAAAAATCTACGCTCTTTTTCTAATAGAATACATTTTACATAACTTCCGTTATGTAATCTTATAAACTATCCAAGGCATTCTTTTGTTCGTCATTGACAATATGGGTATATAAGTCGGTAACTTGTGTGCTAGCATGTCCCAGCTGGTGGCTGACCAAAACTTGTGATTTGGTTGCATCATAGAGACGCGTTGCTAATGTATGGCGTAGTTTATGGGGCGTCACGCGGACTTTGAAGTCTTCTGAATACTTGGCCACCATTTTTTCAACACTAGAAGCATCAATCCGGTTTGGAACACCTCGATACAAGGTTAAGAATAAAGCTGTATCAGTCTTTTCTGTCTTGTAACGTTTGTCTCGAATAGCAAGATATTGCTCGAGATAAGGCTTAGCAAAGGCAGCAACATTGACTGAGTCTCGTTTTCCACCTTTTCGAGTGACGTCAATGACCATCATCTTAAGATTGAGGTCACGAAGGTCCAAGTTGACTGCTTCAGAGAGACGGACACCAGAGGCAAGAAGGAGTGCGATAATGGCTAAATCTCGCTCTTTATTCTTATTAAAGGAGGATAAGGCGCGATTTGAGAGTGTTTGAGGGTACTCCTGGTCGATATAGTTTAGGAAACCTTCTGTTTCATCTCCTAAAAAGAGTTTTTGCTTGATATTCTCAGCTCGAGCAGCCAAAGTTTCTTTCTTTTTTTTGGTAGCAACCTTCTTCATGACATTACGGTAGAAATAAGGTTCCCCTTGCTCATTCTCAACCTCCTCAGTCAAGTATTTATAGAGACTGGAAAGTGCAGAAAGGGTACGGTTTATTGTCGTTTGAGAAACTCCATTTTTAGTTGTGTTAGCATTAAGCAGAGGACGTTCACGTAGGTAAAGAATAAAGGACTCCATGTCTTTCTTGGTCATGTGCTCCAGAACGTCTAAGGGGATCTCGGCCATGGTGTCAGCATCCGATATACCAGATTCCAAGACCCAGGTGAAAAATCGATCGTATTCCTTTAAGTATTCGTACAAGGTTGTAAAACTGTATGGAACGGCCAATTTTGATTGGTAATATTCCAATACATACCAGGGCATGACTTGTTTGAGTTTATCGATACGTTCTAATAAGATCTCGCGTTTCATGTTTTTCTCCAAATCTTTCTATACTAGTAGTATAGCATAGCCAGATATATTTTTCAAGAAAATTATAGTTTTTCGGAAAGATGTTATAGGGGTTCTATAGGACTGTTTTTGTATCCCTATCTATACTAGATCCCTTTTAAACACAAAACAATCAGCAAATCTCATGGATTTACTGATTGTTTTTCTTTTCTAACTTATTTTTCTACATATCGAAATGGAATCTTGCTACCACAGAGCCAATTATAGACTCGATCATTGACTTGAACATTCATAGCTTCGTGGGCATATTCTGGCATGATTAAATGCTCTTTTGGACCTTCTAATCGATTATAAATGGCAAACTGCGTTTCAGGATAACAGACATCATCATCTAGACCTGTAATCATGTGAACCTGTCCTTTGATACGATGGGCAAAATTTTTCACATCAATATAGGCCAAAGTCTGCATCAAACGATCTTCCGTTTCATGGAATGGATCATGGAACTTGAAATAACGGAAAAGCTCGTCATAGGCCTCACTGGTATTTCCGATCTCTAATACCCGTCTGAAATCCGATAAGAATGGATAAATGGCGACTGTTCGTTGGATTCGGGGATTTAATCCAGCAGCAACCAGAGCAAGGGCACCGCCTTGAGATGCTCCGTAGCTGGCAAGTTTGCTGTCGTCTACTTGAGGGAGGCTGGCTACAATTTCAATTAACTGGTAAAGATCTAAATAGACATCCTTATAAAAGAGCTCATCCGGACCTTCCACGGCTCCGCGGATAATCTGTCCTTTAACCGTATTTCCAAGTGGTGAGCGATCTCCGTCGGTTGAATAGCCTGACTGCCCTCTCACGTCCATAGACACAACACCATAGCCGGCTACTGTATAAGCTAACATATCAGCCCAATCCCAACAACGTCCCATATAGCCATGAAAATGGAAAATAACGGGAACTTTTTGATCCGTTTTTGGGAGAACAACCCGCGCATAAACAAGTCCATCTCGTGTTCCTTTAAAGGTTAATTCATAACAAATCTCATTTGGAATGCTGAAATCTCGTTCTTCGAGCTTGTATTCAGGCAGTTCAGTAATTTTTGCTAGGACTTGATCCCAAAAAGCATCAAAATCTGCGGGAACCTCATCCCGCCCCTTGTAATCTTTCATTGTTTCTAATAATTTGGGATCTTTCATAAAATCCTCCTTAAGTATATGTAATCGTTACCAAAAATGTACCATATTTACTTAAGGATTGCAAGAGACAAATAAAAATTACATAACCGAAATTATGTAATTTAATTATAGATTCAAAAACAGACTTAATTGTTTTACTAGATCTGGATTAGTGGGTAAAGCTGAATGATGAGCCTTACGACCATTTAAATTCACTTCTGTATAGGCCTGATTGTCAAAAATAGATTGTGCTGCTTGTGCGCTAGAAAGAGGGACGATGCCATCTGATTTTCCAGCAAAGCTACCGACAAAGTTAAGGACCTCTACTTCTTTATCTAATCGATGCTTCCATTTTTGAAAATCGTCATACATTTCTTGATTGAATTGGTAAGGACTACCAATAATAACCAGCTTGCTCACGGTCACCTTCTTTTTCTCTAAAAAGCCACTTTCCAATAAACCAGTCAAAACCAGTCCACCATTAGAGTGACCCACTGCCTTAAACTCAGTAAAATGATAGTGATCAAGAAGATAGGTTAAAGCAATTTTAAGGGATTCGATTTGCTGCTTGATATTGCTGTAGCCATCTCGATTATTCTCAAAGCCAATCACAATCATAGGGTTTGGCTCTTTTGTATTTAGTCTTCCTTCCATCTCTATAGAATCATCTTTATTGACCTTTATTTTTAAGAGACTTTGCTTTTTTCTAGAAAAGCGATGGAGCATGCGGATGGTTCCGTTGAATCGCTGGATACTGGCTGAACTCCCAGGTACAAAGATAATCGGTCTGATGGGTGGTTTCTTCGATCCTTTAGGAAATTCAAAGGGCTTTCTGTGCGAAGAAAACAATCTTGTAAAGAAACGAATGACTTGTTGAAATAGTTTTTTTAACATCTTTCCTCTAGTAGTAGTTTCTAAAAGAACCCAGAACAGTGTGTTCCAGGCCCTCTTAGAAACGATTATTTCCGTTTTTTCTTATTTTTGCGCATTTGTTTGGCCATCTTGTTCATTGCCCGTTTCATCATAAATTCGCCGGCTTTTCCTTTGAGACCACCGCAAAACATTTGGCTCATATCAGGCATTCCAGCGCCTCCACCAATAGCTGACAAGTCAGGCATGCCACCTTGTCCCATCAAGCCTTCGAGGGCAGACATATCAGGCATTCCACCAGGCATATTCTTCGGCATGTTATTTGGATTGAGCCCCATTTGTTTCATCATCTTATTCATATCGCCAGAGAGGACGCCTTGCATCATCTGTTTGGCTTGGTTAAAGTCCTTGATGAATTTATTGACTTCGACAAAGCTATTTCCTGAACCAGCAGCAATCCGACGACGACGGCTTGGATTTAACAAATCTGGATTTTCTCGTTCAGCTGGGGTCATGGATGATACAATTGCACGTTTGCGAGCAATTTCTCGTTCATCAACCTTAAGGTTCTTCATAGCTGGATTGTTGGCCATCCCTGGAAGCATTTTGAGCAGATCTTCCATTGGTCCCATGTTTTGAACTTGGTCTAACTGATCGATGAAATCGTTGAAGTCAAAGGTGTTTTCCCGCATCTTCTCAGCGAGTTCAAGGGAACGTTTCTCATCGTATTCTTGAGAAGCTTTCTCGATCAGCGTCAGCATATCCCCCATACCGAGGATCCGTCCAGACATACGATCTGGGTGGAAGGTTTCGATATCAGTGATTTTTTCACCAGTACCAGTGAATTTGATTGGCTTCCCAGTAATCTGACGGACAGAAAGGGCTGCACCACCACGGGTATCCCCATCAATCTTGGTCAAGATGACCCCGGTCACTTCGAGTTGTTCGTTAAACTCACGCGCCACATTAGCCGCTTCTTGACCGATCATGGCATCGACAACCAAGAGGATTTCATTCGGCTCAGCAAGTGCTTTGACATCACGCAACTCGCCCATGAGTTTTTCATCGATTTGCAGACGACCGGCTGTATCGATCAAGACATAGTCATTGTGGTTGGCTCTTGCCTGCTCCAAACCTTGACGTACGATCTCTACTGCAGGGACCTCTGTACCAAGTGAGAAGACAGGCACATTGATCTGCTGACCAAGCGTCTTCAACTGGTCAATGGCTGCTGGACGATAGATATCGGCCGCAATCATCAAAGGACGTGCATTTTCTTCCTTGACCAATTTGTTAGCCAATTTACCCGCAAAGGTTGTTTTACCAGCCCCCTGAAGACCGACCATCATGATAATGGTTGGAATCTTTGGAGATTTGATAATGTCTGCTGTCTCAGAACCCAAAATGGCTGTCAATTCTTCATCGACAATCTTCACGATTTGTTGGGCAGGGTTAAGGGTTTCAATGACCTCATGCCCAACGGCCCGCTCGCGGACGCGTTTGATAAAGTCTTTTACAACAGGAAGGGCCACGTCGGCCTCTAAGAGGGCTAGACGAATTTCTTTGGTTGCTTCTTGGACATCCGCTTCAGAGATTTTCCCTTTCTTACGAAGATTTTTAAAGACGTTCTGTAAACGTTCGGTTAAACTTTCAAATGCCATTATTTTCTCCTATTTTTTTAATTCAGTGGAAATCGTCCGAAATGTTGCAAACATTCTAGTTCTTCGGGTGTGACTTCTTTCATGATTTCATTTGGATATCCCCAACAGCTAAAACCTATTTGCATAGCTTTGGAGATATCATTGGGCGAGATAATTTGTAGTCGAGTAGGAAATACTCCCTCTGCGACTAATAGTTTGCAAGGTATTCCTTGATAAATGACGAGACTACCCATAATCACTCCCGATTGTCAATGCTTGATAAAATTTCAACCTGCTCTTGTAGAAAAGTATCTTCCGGATAGCGTTCTAAAATCTGATCAAAAATCTGACTACGAACAATGTAATCGGAATACATATGGAGTTTCATTTCGTAGTCCTCCAAAATCTTTTCTGTACGTTTAATATTGTCATAGACCGCCTGACGGCTCACTCCAAACTCTTCCGCAATCTCAGCCAAGCTGTAATCATCGGCGTAATAAAGCTCGATGTAGTTCATTTGCTTGTCCGTTAAGAGCGCTGCATAAAACTCAAAGAGCGCATTCATTCGGTTGGTTTTCTCAATTTCCATACCTTTCATTATATCAAAAAAGCCCGCTAAAGACTAGCGGGACTTGATGCTTTTTGAGCTTGAAATAAGAGGATCTATCATTAGAGTTTTAGTGCTAACATATTGACTGTCATCCCTGCTGCAGTTCCCATCAAGAAGATGGTATCTCCCTCCTTCACATAGCCGTGATCAAGCGCATAGGCTAAACCAAAAGGCACGGCTACCGAAACCATATTGCCATAATCGCTGACAATATTGAGATATTTATCTTTGCCAACTCCCAATTTGTCCATGACGAGTGGCAAGGCCCGGCTAGCTTGATGGGGAATAATATAATCTACAGCATCTTTAGAAATGCCTGATTTCTCTTGGAATTCTTGGAACATTTCTGGAATAACACGAGCAGAAAGTAAGAGAATTTTCTTCCCTTTCATGTCAAACATGAAATCAGTCTTGGTTGATTCAGAGTACAATTTCGGATGATAAGCTGTCAAACCACCCCGAATTTCAGTATCATGTGCTCCCTCAGACCAGGTACGTTGCATGCTAGCAATGATTCCTTTGTCTTGGCTTGTTGCTTCAAAAATAAAGGCAGCTGCTCCATCGCTAAATAATTCAAAACTCTCTTTTTGTTTAGGATTAAGACCAAGACTTCCTACTTCACTTGAAACAATGAGGACACGCTTGTACTCACCACCTTCAATCAGATAGGAAATGGTGCTTAAGGCTGATACAAAACTAGTACAGGTGGTATTGATATCCATGGCTGGAATTGTCAGTCCCTTGGCCACGCGCTCATGGATCAAAGCAGCCGTACAAGGAATAGGTTGAACGCCAACCGCACTAGCCGAAACCAGGCAGTCGATATCTGTCATTTCAAGTCCCGCATGTTTTAAAGCAGCTTCAATCGCACGCGCTGCAAGATCAATCTGTGTTTCTTCTCCTTCTTTCACCCGGTAACGAGTCTGGTCTTTGAAGGTCACTGTATGAGCTGGAAGCGCTGTTCCATAGCCTTTGATTTGTAGATGTCTTTTTACTGTAGTCATAGGATTCTCTTTTTATTGAAGTCGTTGAACACGTTTTAATTTACGTGTTGGGTCCCATTGGTAATCGATAAATTGAATACTTGGGAGGATGAATTGTTTTTGTTGAGCCAAGAGTTCAAATTGGGCAAAGATCGCTTTCTCAATAAAGTCGGAACGATGACTCAAGGCGATGGTAATAGATCCATCTGTCAGCTGAGTCACTTGATAGTCCTGAATATTTTCAACGAATAAAATGCACCGGCGAATAAAATCTGGATAGATGGTTTGGCTGTTTCCATCAACTTTTTTGAAATAGAAGATATCGTCCGATCGTCCTTCGATTTTCGAGATTTGAGTAAAAACGGATCCACAAGGACAGGGAGACTTTTCTTCCACCAAAATATCATTGAGGCGGTAGCGATAGATAGGTTGACTGGTTCGTTTGAAATCCGTAATAATCGGATAAAAGCGGCTATCATCAAGATACTCTTTTTCGACAGACAAAATATCTTCGTTGAGATGTAGATTGCCTTCTGAACAGGTACAAGCTAAAAATCCCTCTGTCGCTTGATAGACCTGATCAACCTTGTCTAGTTGAAAAGCTTTGGCGATGGTCTGTGCATCTCGATCTTCTAGGATCTCTGCGACAGAAACAACCTTGACAGGTTGAATCGCAAGTTGCTGATTGCTGACATAGTTGGCTAACTCAATCAAGGTTGAAGCTGGTGCGACCACAATGGTTGGTTGATAGTCTTTGAGACGCTCTAAATGCTCCTTGCTATCCTTGAAAATATCAAAATATTCCAAGCGAATAAGGCCTGAATTAATGGTTTGATAAAGTTCATTGTCCGCTCGTAAGAAAAAGGCAATGCGATGACCAAACAGTTTTCCTTTCGGTAGCATCTTGGCTAAGATCGCTGCAGCCCACATGCTTCTTTCTTTTTCTGTGGTGACAAAAACTCCTCGGTGGCCTGAAGTCCCAGAAGACAAGCCTACTGCTACTTCTCCATTCATCTCAGTAAAATCTCGCGTCTGTTCTCCGCGAATCGCCATTTCTAAAGCCTGATCTCGATCCACCCCTAGGGTATTGAGTTCATTGAAATGTGTCATCATAAACGATTTATCCATCGTTCCAAAGGATTCGGGAGAATGGGTTTGAAAATAGGGAGATTGAGAAGTGATAAATGCATGGTAGCGTGCCAATTGCTTATCTTGGTATCGCTTCAAGGCCTCTTTTGAACGGAATCGGTGGCACCATCTGGTTTCAATAAAGGTTTTCAGAAAGACTGTTTTTTTCATTTAAAATCCTTTCAATCCGATCTTGCGGGTCGTGGCTGACAACAACTTGAATACCATCTTGCAAGAGTGTCTCCAGAAAATCAGCTCCTTTTAAATAAGCCTTCTTATCATCCTGAACCAAGGAAGGGATCAGTCGCATTTGCCGTGTGTAAGGCAAGAGGTCCACTCCCCAAGAAAGATCTGCTCCAATAAAGAGCTTGAGCTCATCCAGATAAAGACAGCCTTGCCCTCTCGCATGCCCATCGATGGACGAAACAAGAATGCTCCCATCCCCAAAAAGATCCGCAGTCGGGCGGTAAGGGAAAGCTGGATGCCTTTGATTTGCTTTGAGACAAGTCACCCGATCCTTGAAGTCAGCTGGCAAAAACTCTTTAAAAATCAGATCTTTAAACTTCGGTTTTTGGTACACCTCATAGACTTCCTGGGTGACAAAGAAATGAGCATTTGGGAAAAGGGCTGCTCCGCCGAGATGATCAGGGTGCAGATGCGAAAGAATCACATAGGAAATGGATGCCGGGTCAATCCCACGCTCATGCAATAAATAATCGATCTGGTCTTCTTTTTTCATCTGCATTGGGGTGGCTAGACGGTACCAGAAATACCGAGCTTTTTTCTTAATCTCGTAGTGATAGCCGGTATCGTACAAAATATAACCTTTTTCACGGTGCTGAATCAAAAAGACACCTGCAGGAAATTGCATTTTTTCATTTGGAATTCCTTTAAATAAGAGACCAGAATGACTGCTACAATAGCCTGCTGGAAAATAATCAATGCGCTTGATCATGTTGGACATAGTTGTCAATCCCTTCTTCAATAGTCATTTTTGGATAGTAGCCAAGTTCGGTTTGGGCCTTTTGAATATCGAGGGTTTGGCTATATCGAAGGAGATAATAGGTATAGCGAGTCAATGGAGGTTCAGCTTTCAGATGGAATAAACGATATACCCCTTCAAGGCTATAGGCCGCACCTGCTACAAGACCTGCCGGAATTTTCCGATAGCGAATCGGTTCTCCCAATCCCTTTAATGTTGTTTCGATCAAATACTTAAAGGACTTTGGTTCCCCATTTGTAATATTATAAACTTGTCCGTGAGCTTCTTTTGCTTCCAGAGCCAAGCGAATGGCTAGGGCAACATTTTCCACGCAGGTCATATCCATGAGCTGCTCTCCTCCTCGAATCAAAGGAATTCCAATTTTTCGACTGAGGCGTAAGACACGAGGCAAAATACTGGTATCCCCCACACCAAATAATCCTCTAGGACGCAAGATGATACTTGGCACATCCGGATAGTCAGAAAAAAGTTTTTCAGACACCAATTTGCTTCGGATATAATTGTTGAGGTGATTTTCTTTTGGAGCATCACTTTCCATGATGTTTAATTGATCTTTTCCAGCCGCGTAAATACTAGGAGAAGATACGTAAACCAAGCGTTTTACCGCATATTCACGGCACAATTCAAGGACATTTTGAGTGCCAACTACATTCGCCTGATAGAAGGCCTTCCAAGGTCCCCAGGCAGTGGATAAAGCTCCTGCATGAACTACAGCATCAACAGACTGAAAGGCTTGTCTTAATTCCTCAATAGAGCTCAAATCCCCTTTGATAAATTGGACGCGCTCACCTTCCAGAGCCTTCCCATTTTTTTCGTTTCGGCCAAAAGCTACAATGGAATAGTCGTGATCTAATAACTCTTCGATCACGTATTTTCCAAGGAAGCCAGTCGCACCTGTTACAAGAATTTTCATAGTTTTCCATCCGTTCCACGTCTTAATAACCGTTGAATCTCAAACTCCAAGGTGTCCAACGGCTTGTAGGTTTTTGAAAGTTTGTTTAGTCTCTCTAACTTTTCCCAAGATTCTTTTTCTAATAGGGCATTGAAACCTGCTTGAATCTCTTCGGTGCGATTGCGATGAGCTTGAAAAGCAATTCCTGCTTCTACTCCTCGAATCGCATAGTCAAATTGGTCATAATCATGTGGCAAGATCAAGGCAGGTTTTTTAAATTCGATACATTGATAAAAGATTCCAGCTCCTCCATGGTGAATGACATAGTCCATCTGCGGAATATATTCTTTGTAGGGCAGATAAGAGACGACCGTCACATTTGGCGCTACTTCTTCTTCAGAGAAGTCTTTTGCCCCATCTCCTAAGGTGACAAAAAAGTGGCATTCTGGATGCTCTTTGGCCAACTGCTTGGTTTGTTCTAGCAAATTCTCTTTTGCCCAAGGCAACTGGGTTCCACATGTCACGAGTACCTTCGTCTTGTCTTCGTAAGGACTGAGATCTAAAGGATAATCTTCAGCTTTTTCAAGAGAAGTCCCCAAAGGGCCAAGCCAGGCATATTGATGAGGGAAATGTTTCTTCAACTCTAGCTCCATCATACCAATTCCAAAGATGGCATAAGGAGAGTAGATGGTCTCCACTCCATTTTGATTGTACAACTTGAAATTGTAACGTTTTAAGCGTTTGCGTAAGAGGAAGGCGCCACAGTATTTTCCAATGCGTGTGAGTTTACGGCATAGTGCTTGGATCTTCTCTTCCTTCTTTGTGCGCGCGACTCCCATCCCTCCGAAGAAGCAAGGAGGACCATAAGGAGTTTCGATTGCAAATTGTGTTGCCATGGTGGTAATCCAAGGAATTTCTAACTCTTCTGCCACAAAGCCTGCTGATAGAGTGATAAAGTCAGCAATGACAATATCTGGATGGTTGACACGCCACTCCTCTAGCAATTGATCCGATACATGATTAATCAAATCAAGACTCCTAGACAATTGCCGATAAGCTGAAAAGAGATTGTGTTTTTTATCGTTATTAGCCACACGTTCAAATTCTTCTACTTTGTCCTCTAGAATCGGAACGACCGTGAAGCCGAGACTTTCTGCGACGGCTTTTTTCTGAGGACCCGTGAAAACTCGGATTTCCATAGTTGGATCATCTAATAAGGGTTTAACGAGATTTAAAGTTGGGTACAGATGCCCACTCAAGGGAACAGCTACCACATCGATTTTAATTTTTTTCATTTTTTCCTGCCTTATATCTTTTTTAGATCTAAAACTAGCTTCTATCTATTAATTCGTAAAATAAATCAAAAATTGAAGAAAAAATAAAATTTTTTTTTAAAATTTTTAAAAATTTTCAATGTTGCCTTTACTATCACTATTTAGAAAGAATGATTTCAACCTAAAAAAAGCTCCCAAATGCCAAAGAGAGTGAGTCTCTCACACATTTGAAGAGTTTTCTATTTTTACGATTTGCGAGCTTAGTTATTTTCTAAATAAAATTCGAACCGCTCGCCGACATACTGACTTTTTACATACTCAAAAGCCGTCCCATCTTCAAAATAGGAAACCTGTGTCAGACCTAAAATAGCCTGCCCTTTTGAAATCTGTAAGTACTCCGCAATCTTATCCTTGGCCAATCGCGCATAGATGGTCTGGTGCGACTTTCCAATCTTATAGCCATGACGCTCCAAGGTTTGGAAGAAATGGCTGGTAACCTCTTCACGATTGAAATTCTTAATAAATTTCTCTGGAATAGAGGCCACTTCATAAACAACAGGGATCCCATCGGCATACCGGACCCGCTCCATCCGAATGATGGTCTCAGTCTTATCAATGCCCAATTTGTCCACTTCTTGGAGGCTAGGAATGGTTTTCCGGTATGAAATCACTTGGCTAGAAGGTTCCTTGCCTTGCGATTTCATAATTTCTGTAAAACTGGTTGTCCCCCGCATTTTTTCTTGGACGCGCGTGCTGGTGATAAAGGTGCCGCTTCCTACTCGTCTTTCAAGCACTCCTTCTTCAACCAGAAGGGTAATAGCCTGCCTAAGCGTCATCCGACTCACCTGAAATTTCTCAGCTAGATCGCGTTCGCTGGGAAGACGCTCCCCGATTTTCCATATTTTTTGATCAATCTCAGACTTAATCTGATCATGAATTTGAATGTAAGCTGGAATCATAACCTTGCTCTTTCTCTGTGTTATCTCTATTGTAGCGTAAAATTCTTAATTCTTCAATCAGAGATTGGTAAAGACAAGGCTTTTGTGTTAGAATAGAGGAAAGTAAATTTCTTTAAGAAGGGGATAAGATGACAAACCTATCAACTGATTTGCATGATGTTGAAAAAATCATCGTGCTTGACTACGGTAGCCAATACAATCAGCTTATTTCACGTCGGATTCGTGAAATTGGAGTCTTCTCAGAGTTGAAGAGCCACAAGATTTCTGCTGATGAAGTTCGTGCAATCAATCCAGTTGGGATCGTTCTTTCAGGTGGACCAAACTCTGTATACGAGGAAGGTTCTTTTGATATCGATCCTGAAATTTTTGAACTCGGTATTCCAATCCTTGGAATCTGTTACGGGATGCAATTGTTAACCCATAAATTGGGTGGGAAGGTCGTTCCTGCAGGTGATGCTGGTAACCGCGAATATGGTCAATCTGAACTGAATTTGACAGAATCTTCTGCTCTTTTTGCCGGCACACCAGACAAACAATTGGTCTTGATGAGCCACGGGGATGCTGTTACAGAAATTCCGGCTGACTTTATCCGCACTGGTACTTCTGCTGACTGTCCATTTGCATCGATTGAAAATCCAGACAAGAAAATCTACGGAATCCAATTCCACCCTGAGGTTCGTCACTCTGTTCACGGTTATGACATCTTGCGTAACTTTGCCTTGAACATCTGTGGGGCTAAAGGTGACTGGACCATGGACAACTTCATTGACATGCAGATCAAAAAAATCCGTGAAACCGTCGGAGACAAACGTGTCCTTCTTGGTCTTTCAGGTGGTGTTGACTCTTCCGTTGTTGGGGTTCTCCTTCAAAAAGCCATCGGCGATCAATTGATCTGTATCTTTGTAGACCACGGTCTTCTTCGTAAAGGCGAAGCTGATCAAGTGATGGATATGCTTGGTGGTAAGTTTGGTTTGAACATCGTTAAAGCAGATGCTGCAAAACGTTTCCTTGATAAGTTAGCTGGTGTATCTGATCCTGAGAAAAAACGGAAGATCATCGGTAACGAGTTTGTTTATGTCTTTGATGACGAAGCAAGTAAGCTCAAAGATGTGAAATTCTTGGCACAAGGAACTCTCTACACTGACGTGATCGAGTCTGGTACGGATACTGCTCAAACCATCAAGTCTCACCACAATGTGGGTGGACTTCCAGAAGATATGCAGTTTGAACTGATCGAGCCACTGAACACTCTTTATAAAGATGAAGTTCGTGCGCTTGGTACTGAGCTTGGTATGCCAGACCACATCGTATGGCGCCAACCATTCCCAGGCCCAGGTCTTGCCATCCGTGTTATGGGAGAAATCACTGAAGAAAAACTTGAAACAGTTCGTGAATCAGACGCTATCCTCCGTGAAGAAATCGCCAAAGCTGGTCTTGACCGTGATATCTGGCAATACTTCACAGTCAACACTGGCGTTCGTTCAGTAGGGGTTATGGGAGATGGCCGTACTTACGACTACACAATCGCCATCCGCGCTATCACTTCTATCGATGGAATGACAGCAGACTTTGCGAAGATTCCATGGGAAGTACTCCAAAAAATTTCAGTCCGTATCGTAAACGAAGTTGACCACGTCAACCGCATCGTCTATGATATCACAAGTAAACCACCTGCAACTGTAGAGTGGGAGTAAAAAAAGGTCCAGTGGACCTTTTTTTATGACCTTAACATAAAATTTCTAATTAAGTATAAGAATAGGAAACCACACACAAAAAGCACTCTGACTTATTGTCAGGAGTGCTTTCGTGCTATTTTTAGCCAACTAAACCACTAAAGAATTTGACAATGGCATTCCAGATGGCTCCGAAGAAGCCGGCAATGGCATTCCACGCATTTGTGAAGAAGTTCCCACTGTCTTTTAGAATAGCATTGGTATCAAAATTGAGATTGATATTGTTAAAGGTGTCGCCTGCTTTATCTACGATACTATCTTTCAGATCCGACAAGGTCTTCGTAAAGCTTTTGCTACTGATGACACTACTCTTTGAGAGGTTGACTGCGAAATTCACGATCAAATTGATCTGGTTGCCTGTCACAGTTGTATCCAGCTTATAATTTTTCAGGGTTTCTTCGACGATCTTTCGAATATCATCCTTGCTTAAATCCTGATTGTTCTGTTTAGCATTGGCTACTGCTGTTTTAATGTCGGTCAATGCTACGTTTAACTTATCCGCATCAAAGTTTTTCTTACCAGCGTTTTCTTCATTGATCCCGGATAGAGTCTTTAACTCTTCTTGGGCCAGATCTTTGCTTTCTTGAGAAACTTTGGCACCATTTTTCTCAAGCGAGTAATAGATCCCAGCTAAAGCACTTTCTCCAGTCACTTGTATAGGTGAAGCTACTGTAATTTGAGCATGCTCCAATCCAAGTGTAACGGCTGCATTACGATACATATCTGCAGTGACCTTGGTGATATTTTGAGGTGTCACGATATTCACTTCTAGTGGCTTATTTTTGCCTAATTTTTGAATTTTAACAGAGGAATAAAGTTCCAAACTATCATCGTTCGCAACGTTTATAATTGAAGAATAAACCTCTGGTGTCATGGTCTTCCACTCTTCTTTATCTTTTGAACTATCGTAGTTCAAGAGACTCAAGGTTTGTTCGATTTGACTTTGGTCCAGCGAATAGCCCAAAACATAGTCTGGTTTGACATAGGTTTCATCGATGACTTTCTGCACATTGCTATCTGCAGAAACACGTGGGACAGCTGTAAACAAAGCCAAAGTCGTCGTTACAAACAATGCAATCTTCTTTAATTTCATCTTTTTCTTCTTTCTAATTCAAATTACCTCTGGGTATCTCATATTACCTTTCTCACCTCACTAGAGATGAAAAAAGAAGTAAATAAAGAGTTTACCCACTTCGATTTTCATTATACAGTTGATTTCTTAAAACTAGCTTACAGTTTTTTTAAGAATGCATGACATTTTTATTATCCCTCAAAATCGGAGGCAGAACTGATCAGCTTAAAAAAGAGCCAATCGGCTCTCTGGAAAATGATTAAAACCATGAAAATAACTTCATAATCGTCATATTGGTTTCTACTAAACGAGAATAATAAATGTTCCCCCCATTAATGTAGAGTTCCATCCCGTTTAAAAGAGAGATAGGGTGGAGGTAAAGATAAGTTTCACCGGTTACATTGCCAAGACTTGGCGCTACTACATCCCGTGAATAAGCTCGGGCCAACTCTAGGGAATTTGTCCCACCGTGTTTTGCGACGTAATCGATGTAGTCTTTCCCAAAATTATAGGCTTGAACCGCAGTCCAGCTATCAACGCCTTTTTTCTTGGCTTCTTTTAACTCATCTGAAAGAGTTTGAATTCCTTGGCGAATGCTGGCCTTATTATCACTAATAGTATTGGTCTCACCACTTGCACTCTCACTCGCCTGCATGACATCGTCTTCACGGCCTTTGGTCTCAGTATAGATCATAGCAAGAATGAGGTTTTCATTGGCCGTGGTGTCCTCTTCAGCAAGGACTTCTCTAACCAGGGAGCGGTACTGCATGACTTGTTTGACGTCATGATGGATCTGAATTCCCTTGTAGATTCCAAATATTAGTAAGATGAATAAGAAGATCTTCACTATACGTTTAATCATTATTTACTCTGTATATCCTCAATATTTTTGATCAAAATAGAATAGGTTCCGTTCTCGTTTAGAATAAATTCAACAGATTCTGCATCTTCATAGACATTATTCGGAACGATCAGTTCAATTCCATTTGACAATGACAATTTCTGATTTTCGAACTTCTTCAACTGGCGACTTGCATCAATCTCTTCAAAGGTGACAGGCTCTGGTACAGCTTCTTTAACTTGGTCAATAAAACTAAGGCGAGCTGTCAGATTGTCGTCGAAGAGATCATCCGCTAATTTCTCAGGAGAGAGTTTATTTTCTTCCTCAATATGATTAAAAATAGCTGATTTAACCTTTGATTGAAATTGAAAATCATCTGTGTTAAAGCTTTCCGCAATCTTCTGGGCTGTTTTTTCTAGTGCCTTGATCGATTTTTTAGGAGAGATCTTGGGTTGCGCCTGCAACAGATTCTCAGAAAAATAGTTCAAGAAAGTCCCATTGTACTTGATTCGTTTTTCAATCAAGTGGTATTTGCGGCTTTGAAGATTGATGACCAAAGCTTCATCTGCACCAGTCCCAAAACCAGGTAGATTATTTTGCGTCAACTTAATCGGATTGTCCACTTCACCACCAAGATGCGTCAGGGTTTCCCGTAAGGCAATCCGAAGAAAGGCAAAATGGTCCACCCCTTCTTTTGAAAACTCAACAAAAACCAAATCGTTGGTTTTTTGATTCTCAGAGACGACAAATTCTTCCTTCCAGCGATTCGCTACTACGACCGAAGTTTCTAATAGGTCATCTGAGATCATCTCAAGAAAAGGATTGTCCTCTTCGAAAATACCAGTCTTGGCTTCATCCGAGTAGACCCGTTCAATCTTCTTACGCAAGTATTCCTCGATTTTAGGTGTGATATTGAGAAATTTATCTGCCAGATAGAGATCGGTATCACCTGGGCTAAATTGATGAATGATGGCTTTTTTTACGTAAATATCCATAGGATGGTTTAGTCCTCGTAAAGTGGAAAGGCGTCTGTCAAGGCTTTAACTTGGCTACGCACTTTGTCTAATACTTCTTGATTGTCCGCATTCTTCAGCGCTTTGATCATCAGTTCAGCAACGGTGCGACTTTCTTTTTCACCAAAACCACGAGCGGTGATGGCAGCTGCACCAATCCGAATCCCACTGGTCTTAAATGGAGACAAGGTTTCATAAGGAATAGAGTTCTTGTTGAGGGTGATATTGACTTCATCCAACAAGTTTTGCGCCACTTTCCCATTTTCAACGACTTTAGTGACGTCGACAAGGAAAAGGTGGTTCTCTGTTCCGCCTGAAATGACACGGAAATCAGGATCTTGCAAGAAGACATCAGCCATGGCCTGACTGTTCTTAATCACGTTAGCTGCATACTCTTTAAAGGCAGGATCCAACGCTTCTTTGAAAGCGACAGCTTTGGCTGCAACGACATGCTCCAACGGTCCTCCTTGAATACCAGGGAAAATAGCAGAGTTAATTTTCTTAGCTAACTCCTCATCATTAGTCAAGATCAGGCCTCCACGAGGGCCACGAAGGGTCTTGTGAGTAGTCGTAGTCGTGATATGGGCATAAGGAACTGGACTTGGATGGAGACCCGCTGCCACGAGACCAGCAATATGGGCCATGTCAACCATGAGCTTTGCTCCTACTGCATCCGCAATCTCACGGAATTTAGAGAAATCAATGATATGAGAGTAGGCTGAGGCACCAGCGACGATGAGTTTTGGCTTCACTTCTTGGGCTTGTTTTAGGATGGCATCAAAATCCAAGAGCTCTGTTTCAGGATCTACACTATAGGACACAAAGTTATAGGTTTGACCAGAGAAGCTCACAGAAGCTCCGTGCGTCAAATGCCCACCGGCAGCTAAATCCATCCCCATGACAGTATCACCAGGCTCAATCAAGGCCATATAGGCAGCACAGTTTGCCTGACTTCCTGAATGTGGTTGAACGTTGGCAAATTTAGCACCAAAGATTTCTTTGGCCCGTTCAATCGCGAGACTTTCGACCACATCGACCACATCTGTCCCGCCATAGTAACGACGGCCAGGATAGCCTTCGGCATACTTATTTGTCAGAATAGACCCTTGAGCAGCCATCACTGCCTTAGAGACAACATTTTCAGAAGCAATCAACTCAATATTGTTTTGTTGACGCTCTTCCTCTTTAGCGATCGCATTCCATAGGTCTGCATCATAAGCTTTGTAATCTTCTTTATCAAAAATCATCGGTCTACTCCTTTATAAAAAATTATTTATGTACATTATCACTGAGGAAGTTCATCTTCCTCAAATGAAAGCTCGGGCACTTGTGCAAGAAAGTCAGCTTTCGTTATAGAACCTTGCCGCAAAATCCTGGCCTTGGAACCAGAGATATCCAAAATAGTTGAATCTTGTCCAGTCAAGAAGTCATCATCCTCTATACCAGGAACCACTTGATCAAACTCGCTTACAATAGCCTTATACTTTGTTCCACTTGCATGACCAGAGAGATTTGCGGAAGGACCAACTAAAGGGCCGTATTTACGAATTAAATCCAATGTCTTTGGGTGAGCCGGTATACGGAAACCAACTGTATCCAATCCTGAATGAATCCAGCCAGGTACCTTGTCATTCGCCTGAAGAATAATAGTGAGAGGCCCTGGTAAAAATGAATCAATCAGTTTTGTTAAATAGTTAGGTTGATTTTTCGAATAAAGTCGAATATCTTCGCCGCCGGCTACATTTAAATTCAGAGCCTTGTCTCTCGGTCTACGTTTTAATTCGTATATATAATCGACTGCCTCTTTATTCAAAGCTTTGGCGAAAATACCATAGACTGTCTCAGTTGGCAGAATAACCGCACGTCCTGCTTCTAATTCTTTCTCAATGTGATCCATTGTCTACTACTACCATTCTATCTTGTCCAAATTGGTCTTTCAGAACGCGAACGCGTTTGTTAGGAAACGCTTCTTGAAAGAGCTCTTTTACTTTGGCTCCTTGCTTATAACCAATTTCTAAATAAATCTTTCCGTCTGGTGTTAAAACATTTGGTGCCTGTTGGGCAATCTTTTCGTAGATGGCATATCCATCACGTTCCGCAAAAAGAGCTAAGTGAGGTTCAGAGGCTAAAACATTGGCTCCGACTTCTTCCACATCATCTCGAGAGATATAGGGAGGGTTGGACACAATCAGGTCATAAGGACCTTCTAGTTCGTCCAGTACATCTGACGACTTGAATTCAAGGACAGCTTCTAACTGCTTGGCATTTTCTTGAGCCAGGGCTAAAGCCTCTTCTGAGACATCGCTAGCTTGAACCTGCCAGGTAGGTCTAGCAAGGGCTAGGCTAATAGCAATGGCCCCACTACCTGTTCCGATATCCAGAACTCGTAAAGCTTTCTCATCGTTTTCTTCGAGAATAAGAGCGACCAATTCTTCCGTTTCAGGGCGTGGAATCAGCACGCGCTCATCCACTGTAAAAATATGGCCACAAAATTCTGCGCTGCCAATAATATATTGGGCAGGAATGTGATGTTTCAACTGCTCAAAGATGGATTCAAGCAAAGCCTGGTCCTCTACTTCCACTTCTTTTTGCAAGGCAAGGACAAAGTCTGTAAAGGTCCAGTTTTTTAAAGCACGATACGCGAAGGAGAGGCTTTCTGCTTCCTCTCCAACGGCTATTAATTCTTCTTCATACTGGGCTAATAATGGTCCCAACAACATTATTTGTTCAACTCTTCTAGTTTTTGTGTTTGATCATACAAGACCAAAGCATCGACCACTTCGTCCAGTTTACCAGATAAGATGGTGTCCAATTTTTGAAGGGTCAAGCCGATCCGGTGATCGGTCACACGGTTTTGAGGGAAGTTGTAAGTCCGGATCCGCTCTGAACGGTCACCAGTCCCGATAGTAGACTTCCGCTCAGCGTCTTGCTCGTCTTGGGCAATCTGAGCAAAGTGGTCAGCCACACGCGCACGGATGATCTTCATGGCTTTTTCGCGGTTCTTCTGTTGCGTCCGTTCTTCTTGCATCTCGACCTTGATATTGGTTGGCAAGTGAACGATACGAACGGCTGTAGCGACCTTATTGACGTTCTGTCCACCCGCACCAGAAGCGTGGTAGATGTCAATCCGAAGGTCTTTTGGATCAATGTCGTACTCAACTTCTTCAATTTCTGGCATGACCAGAACGGTTGCTGTAGAGGTATGGACACGACCTTGGCTTTCAGTCACAGGGACCCGTTGTACCCGGTGGGCACCAGATTCATACTTGAGTTTCGAGTAGACTGATTGACCAGAAACCATGGCCACTACTTCTTTGATCCCACCAACGCCATTGTAGGAAGCTTCCATGACCTCAAAGCGCCAACCTTGGCTTTCCGCGTATTTTTGGTACATCTGCAAGAGGTCACCAGCAAACAACTGTGCTTCGTCTCCTCCTGCTGCCCCACGAATTTCCAAGATAATGTTCTTGTCATCGTTTGGATCTTTTGGAAGAAGTAAAATCTTCAGTTTTTCTTCGTACTCTTCTTTTTCAGCCTTGGCATCTTTCAGCTCTTGCTTGGCCATTTCTTCCAAATCTGCATCGCCACCTGCTTCCTTGATCATTTCTTCAGCATCGACGATATTTTGAAGGACTTGCTTGTACTCACGGTAAGCTGTCACCGTGTCACGAGTGGAAGCCTCTTCTTTTGAAAGCTCCATAAAGCGTTTGGTATCAGAGACCACATCTGGGTCACTCAATAACTCCCCTAACTCTTCATAACGGTCTTCTACAGCTTGTAGTTGATCATAGATATTCATGTTTGCTCCTTAATTCTAGGTTGTTAGATCATAGATTGCTACAATTTCGTCTTCTATGACTTGGCCAGTTTCTTTAAATCCATAATGGAGATAGCAAGATCTCGCTTGATTATTTTCCGGTTCATAAGATAACCAAAGACTTGTTGCTTTTCCAGCTGGCTCTGTTCGAACAAAGTCAATGACTGCATCCATAGTCGGTTTAAAATAGCCTAAACCTTGAAATCGTTTATCGATCATAAAACGAAATAACAAGTAGTCCCCCTTACTGATCCCAATTTTCCGGTCATAGGCAATCATAACAAAACCAACTAATACTTCCTTATCATAAACTGCTAAGGGAGCTATAAAATCACCATTTTTATCATATACATAGGCTTCAGCTAAACTAACGGAATTGGATGCAATAAAATTCCTTTGGTTTGGATGAACTTCTAGATTTAAAACGTCAAAATAATTTTCTATTGTAATATCTTTTAAACAAATAGACATTATTAACCTCTCTAAAACGTTCTAGACGCTTTCAGTTAGTATGTCCGGATTAAAATAATGCTTGCGGCAAACCGAGATATAGGTCTCGTGTCCACCAATCTGGATCTGCTCTCCGTCGTAGACAGGTTTGCCCGCTTGGGTGCGCAAGACCATGGTCGCCTTTCGGGAACAGTATTGGCAAATGGTTTTGATTTCCTCGATCTTGTCCGCTAACAAGAGGAGGTGTTTAGAACCTTCAAAGAGTTCATTTCGAAAATCATTTTTGAGGCCAAAAGCCATCACCGGCACATCCAGTTCATCCACGACTCTTGCCAGATCATAGACATGGTGGCGTTTCAAAAACTGAGCTTCATCGATTAAGACACAGTAAGGTTTGATTGCTTGGTTTTTAATAAAGCCAAAGATATCGGTTTCGTCTTCGATCGCAACGGCTTCCCGTTTCATACCAATCCGGCTAGAAACCACTCCAAATCCATCGCGCGTATCGATTGCTGAGGTCATGATAACGACGCTTTTGCCTTGCTCTTCATAATTATGGGCCACCTTCAAAATCTCAATGGTTTTACCTGAGTTCATGGTCCCATATTTATAATATAATTGTGCCATTTTCCTTCTGTTCTCTCTAAAATGTGTTTCATTATCATTTTACCATAATTTTGCTGACCTTTGTATCCCAAAATGTGATAAAATAGTCCTATAAAAAATTTAGGAGGTGGCCCTATGCCATTTGTACGAATTGATCTATTTGAAGGACGCACTTTGGAACAAAAGAAAGCCCTCGCCAAAGAAGTAACGGAGGCTGTTGTCCGCAATACTGGTGCTCCTCAGTCAGCTGTTCACGTTATCATTAATGATATGCCTGAAGGAACCTACTTCCCTCAAGGTGAAATGCGCACCAAATAATATTTCCACTAAAAAAGCCTTTCTTGCTTGTGATAACACATAGCAGGAAAGGGTTTTTCTTATTTTTCTTGTGCTTGACGTTCTGCTTTACGTTCTTCGAATTCTTCATCACTCATCAGAGTTCCACCGACATTAGCTGATTTAGTAAAAGCAGTGTAACGGCGCAACCATCCACTTGAAATCTTAGATTTGAAAGGTTTCAAGTGTTTACGGCGTTCTTCAAGCGTTGCATCATCGACAAGCAAATCAAGGGTACGATTTGGAAGGTCAATCACGATGTCATCCCCATCTTCAATTAAGGCGATATTTCCACCTTCTGCTGCTTCTGGAGAAACGTGACCAATCGCAATCCCACGAGTAGCTCCTGAGAAACGACCATCCGTAATGAGAGCCACATCCTTACCAAGACCGCGTCCGACAATCTTAGAAGTTGGCGCCAACATTTCTGGCATACCAGGACCACCCTGAGGACCTTCGTAACGAATGACAACGACATGTCCCTTCTTGACTGTTCCATTGTCAATCAACTCAAGGGCTTGATCTTGTGAATCGCAACAAATAGCCTTACCGCGGAAAGTGGTCACAGACGGATCGACGCCACCGACCTTGATAACCGCTCCATCTTGAGCAATATTTCCGTAAAGGATAGACAAACCACCAACTGTTGAGATAGGATGCTCAATTGGATGGATAATTTCTTCATTTTTGATTTCCGCACCAGCTACGTTTTCTTTCAAGGTTTTACCAGTAACTGTGATACGATCACCCTTAATGGCTCCTTTTTTAATCAACTGATTGATAATGGCTGGAACACCACCAGCTTCGTGCACATCATGCATAGTGTAGACACTTGAAGGTGCAATTTTAGAGAGATAAGGTGTCCTCTTGGCAATTTCGTTGATATCTTTGAGATCATAGTCAATCCCAGCCTCTCGCGCAATCGCAAGCGTATGGAGAACAGTATTGGTTGAACCACCCATGGCCATATCAAGCGCAAAGGCATCATCGATGGCTTCTTTGGTCACAATATCCCGTGGGCGGATACCTTTTTTAATATTCTCTACCAATTGTTTGGCTGCTTGGCGAACTAATTCCCGGCGTTCATCTGAAACAGCTAGGATAGTACCATTTCCAGGAAGAGCAAGGCCTAATACTTCCATCAAACAGTTCATGGAATTGGCGGTAAACATACCAGAGCAAGAGCCACAAGTTGGGCAAGCATTTTTTTCCAGGAAATCTAGCTCATCCATGCTCATATCACCAGCCTGATAAGTCCCTACTGCTTCAAACAAACTGGAGAGAGTCGCTTGATGCCCCGTCATGTCAACGCCACCCTTCATAGGGCCACCAGAACAAAATACTGCTGGCACATTAGTACGCATGGCCGCCAAAATCATCCCTGGTGTAATCTTATCACAGTTAGGAATGTAGAAAACCCCGTCAAACCAGTGGGCATTGATGACCGTTTCAGCAGTATCAGCGATCAACTCGCGAGATGGCAAACTATAACGCATCCCGATATGGCCCATAGCGATTCCGTCATCGACACCGATGGTATTAAATTCAAAAGGAATCCCACCGGCCTCGCGAATAGCTTCCTTGGCAATATCTGCTAATTCACGTAAGTGAACATGCCCTGGAACGATATCGATATAGGAGTTACAAATTGCTATAAAGGGCTTTTGCATATCTTTTGCTGATTTTACTTGCCCTGTTGCATAGAGGAGACCACGCGCTGGTGCTCGGTCGATCCCCATTTTGATCATATCACTTCTCATCTTGTTCTCCTTCTAGTACTTCATTTCTACCTCCTAATCTTACCACTTTGGCATCAATTGTCAAGAACTTTCAGAAAATTTATACTATTTACGATACATAAAAAGCCTGGTCTCCCAGACTTTAGTTTAGTTTTTTTGCTTTTTTTCGATCTGCCAGAGCCGAAGTTGGTAGCAAATACCACTCACGACAAGGCTAGAAATAAGACCAATCCAATAGGCATAGGGACCAAGATTGGTCACATGATCAAGGAAAATCCCTAAAGGAATAGAAATACACCAATAGCTAAAAACTCCTAATAAGAAAGGAACGGTTGTATCCTTATAGCCCCGCAAAATCCCTTGAAGAGGTGCTGCAAAGGTATCAGCTACTTGGAAAAAGAGACTATAGGTCATAAAAATAGCAGTTTGCTGCACAAAGACTGGATCCTTGCCGTATAGCCCCGCCAATTGAAAGCGGAATGTATAAAGAAAGACCAGGGTGACAATGGCAAAGCCAAAGGCTGTCAGTCGTCCCAAACGGCAATATTGTTTGACCACTTCTGGTCTTCCTGCTCCCAGTTCGAAAGAAACGATAATCGCCATAGTACTGGAGATACTAACTGGGAAAGCATACATCAGGGTAGAAAAATTCATGGCCGATTGGTGGCTCGCAATGGTCAGTGATGGGAATTTTGCCATTAACAAACCAACCAGCGAGAAGATGATGACTTCTGCAAAAACAATTCCACCAATTGGAAGCCCAAGGCGCAGTACTTCTTTCATCCCTTTAAAATCATAAGGTTGAGGCTTCCACAATTGGAAAGGTGCTACCTTGGGGTGTTTGCACAAGATCAAAACCGCAATGGCCAACAAGACCCAGTAGGCCAGAGAGGTTCCAAGACCTGCTCCTGCTCCTCCCATCTCAGGAAAACCAAATGCTCCATAGATCAGGATATAGTTAAAACAAGCATTGAGAGGCAAAAGCAAGAGCATCAAGTACATGGATAGACGCGTCATGCCCAAGGTATCGAGGAAGGTCCGCACGATACTAAAGAGCAACAAAGGTAAGATTCCTAGAGAAAGGAAATATAAGTAGCGAATGGCTATTTGCGCAACAACGTTTTCTAAGCCGATCTGCTTGAGAATCATGGGTGCAATCCCCCAAACAAAGCCTATTAAGAGAATGGCCATACCAAATGACATATAGAGGAATTGGTAAAAATCGCCAGCAATACGTTCTTTATTTCCCTTTCCTAAATGATGCCCAACAATCGGTGTCAGCGCAGAGACAATCCCTGTCAGAAAAGTAAAAAATGGATTCCACAGACTGGTAGCTGTAGAAACACCAGCCAAATCAAGGGTCCGGTACTGACCGGTCATGGCTGTATCGACAAAGCTGGCTGAATAATTGGCCAATTGGTAGATTAAAATCGGCAAAAATAAACTCAAAAACAAGCGCAAGCGCTCTTTAAAGTGATAGGTTAAATACATGATTCTAACTCTCTTCTCATCAAATCAGATTTTCTCCTCTTCCACTCTACTATATGTTTCTTTAAAAGTCAAAAATACCGAAGATCCAAGGACCTCCGGTTCATGTGAGTTTAGTTTTTGTTGCGGTTTAAAATAGCATTGAGAACGATCGCCAAGACACTGGCAACGACAATTCCATTCGCAAAGAACATTTGGAATCCTGTTGGAAGACCATTGAAGAGGGTGCTGTTGTTCAAACCAACCCCTGCAGCAATCGATACAGCAGCGATCAAAAAATTGTGCTCATTGTGTTCAAAATCAACACGCGCAAGAATCTGCATCCCTTGAATCGATACAAAACCAAACATGACTAGCATCGCTCCCCCAAGAACTGGACTTGGGATGATTTGTGCCAAGGCTCCAAACTTAGGAAGGAGACCAAGAAGAACAAGGAAAGCAGCGGCATAGTAGATTGGCAAGCGAGTCTTGATACCAGACAATTTCACCAAGCCAACGTTTTGTGAGAATCCAGTGTAAGGGAAGGTGTTGAAGATACCACCGAGGAGAACGGCCAACCCTTCAGCACGATAACCATTGCGAAGGCGCGTGCTATTAATTGGATCTTTGGTAATATCAGAAAGAGCAAGATAAACACCTGTTGATTCGACCATAGAAACTGTCGCGATGATACACATCATGACGATTGAGGTGATTTCAAACTTAGGAGCTCCAAAGAAGAAAGGCGTTGGAACGTGAACGACTGGTGCTTGAGCCACAGGTGTGAAGTCTACCAAGCCTATAGAAGCCGCAATAGCAGTACCTACGATCAAACCAATCAAAATTGAAATGGATTTAATAAACCCAGTCGTATAGATATTAACAACTAAAATGATGAGAATGGTCACCACAGCCAAAATCAAGCTTTGAACGGTTGGTTTTGGCGCATTATTTCCCATATTTCCAATCGCTACTGGAATCAAAGTCAAACCAATGGTTGTAATAACAGATCCCGTTACAATAGATGGGAAGAGATTGGCAATCTTAGAGAAGAAACCAGAGACAAGGATGACATAAATCCCTGAGACAATCAAGGCACCAAACATGGCACCACTACCATGGCTAGCCCCGATCATGCTGAGAGGTGCCACAGACTGGAAGGCAACCCCAAGGACTACCGGAAGACCGATCCCAAAGTATTTATTGAGCTGCACTTGAAGGAAAGTTGCGACCCCACACATGAAGATATCTGTAGAGATGAGATAGGTTAGTTGATGAGCATTATAGCCCAAAGCTCCTGCGATCATGATCGGCACCAAAATAGATCCCGAATACATGGCCAAAAGGTGTTGCAAGCCTAGAATGGCCGCCTGTGAATGGCTTTCTTGTTTTTGCATTAGATGTCTGCCTCCTTAAATACAACCTGACCATTTTCAAAACGGTCCAAACGTGCGAGGGATACAACTGGATATCCCAACTCTTCTAACAATCCCCGTCCATCTTGGAAGGATTTTTCAATCACGATCCCAATCGCTTCGACTTGAGCACCAGCTTGTTCGATGATTTGAATCAAGCCTTTGGCTGCCTGACCATTTGCAAGGAAATCGTCAATGATTAAAACCTTATCTGATGGATCCAAGAATTTACCAGCAATTGAAACGGTGCTGGTCACTTGCTTGGTAAAGGAATAAACCTCAGCCGTCAAGATGCCCTCATTCATCGTGATGTTTTTCGCCTTCTTAGCAAAGATCATGGGAACATCCAAGGCTTCTGCTACATAAAGGGCTGGTGCAATTCCAGATGCTTCAATGGTTACGACTTTCGTCACGCCAGCATCTTTGAACCGATCCGCAAAAGTCTGACCAATTTCTTTCATCAATTTAAAATCCACTTGGTGGGTCAAAAAGGAGTCCACCTTGAGGATATTCTCACCTAAAACATTGCCATCTTTTAAGATGCGCTCTTCAAGTAATTTCATACTTCCTCCTACTTTTTTAAAAAATCCTCTACTTCATTCACAAAATACAAAAAGGCCTGCTAAGCAAGCCTTGAAATCTCTCTAGAAAGAGAAATAATCCCGACTTACTTATTGTTAGGTGTTCCGGCACCTTGTAGAAACATCACGCCCATTCGTGAAATAAATAAGTAATTCAATTAGTGTGCATCGCCATTCCAGATAGAATTCTTAACGATCACATAGTCAACATGTTTCAAATCTGCTAATTTTCGGCCTCCTGCATAAGAGATCGAACTTTGCAAATCTTGTTCCATTTCTGTCAAGGTATCTTGCAAATGACCCTTGGCAGGCAATAAAATCTTCTTACCTTCGACGTTTTTATAAGCACCTTTTTGGTACTCTGAAGCAGATCCATAGTACTCTTTGAAAGACTCTCCATCAATCTCTACTGTTTTACCAGGACTTTCAATATGTCCTGCAAAGAGAGAACCGATCATGACCATAGATGCCCCGAAACGAATCGATTTGGCAATATCACCATGAGTCCGAATACCACCATCCGCAATGATTGGCTTACGCGCTGCTTTTGAGCACCAGCGAAGAGCAGCCAATTGCCAACCACCTGTACCAAATCCAGTCTTCACTTTGGTGATACAAACCTTACCAGGGCCGATTCCGACCTTAGTCGCATCAGCTCCCGCATTTTCCAATTCACGAACAGCTTCAGGAGTTCCAACATTTCCAGCAATGACAAAGGTATCTGGTAATTCTTTCTTGATGTGTTGAATCATCCGAATGACACTATCCGCATGACCGTGTGCGATATCAATAGTGATGTACTCAGGCGCATCTGCCTTTAATTGACTCACAAAGTCGTATTCGTATTCCTTAACACCAACCGAAATGGAAGCGATCAAACCTTGATCATGCATGCGTTTGACAAAAGGAATCCGACCCGCTTCATCAAAACGGTGCATGATGTAGAAGTAACCACCACGCGCCAACTGCTCTGCGACATTCTCATCTAAAATCGTCTGCATATTAGCCGGAACGACTGGAAGCTTGAAGGTATGCTTTCCAAATTGGACGGTTGTATCTGCTTCTGACCGGCTATTGATGATACATTTGTTGGGAATCAACTGAATATCTTCATAGTCGAAAATAGGAAATTCATTTAACATAGATTGAAAAATCTCTTTTCTAAAAACTGACCTACCTATGCGCAAGCGCATCGCTACGTCTCTTGACGTTTCCTTGATAGATTATACCAAAGATACGGACCTAATGCAATGGGAATGATTTTATAGGAAATAACGTTCGGAAATTACAAGATAAAAACCTGTTTCAAAAAAGAAAACAGGTTTTATTTATGAACATTTTGGAGCCAATTGTTGACTTCTCTAGCTACAATTTCTGGCGCCTCTGTATACAGTTCGTGCCCCAAAGCATCTAGCAAAACTTGCTTGATCTGGGGATCTAGTTGCTTCAGAGCTTCTTTTCTCCATTCAGGTTCTTCTTGGTATCGAGGTCCAATAAAGAGGACAGGCAGGTCTGCCAGTGGAATTTGGTAAGCCTTGATCTGACGCCGTAGACGAAATAAGGCCATGACCTTTTCGAGATCCAGATTTAATTCATATTGTTCACTTGCTGGATTCCAGCGAAAGCTAGCCTCTACTGCTTTTCGCGCTATAGGAGTAGGATCTTCTCCATCACCAAGTTCTGATAACACGGCTTCTTCTAAAGTTGCAAAGACTTGTTGCTTCATGAAAGACGACGTGCCTTCTAGTTCTTCTTCAAGAGGCAGGATCTTTTCCATATCCAGATACCCCCCATCCAGGAGAATCAAAGCCTGAATCTGAGGAAACTCACTAGCCAGATAACGAGCCAAATCTCCACCTAAGGAATGACCCAATAAACAGATTTCTCCCACCTGGCCAACCCGACCTTGGAACCAATCACGAAGATCGTTTTCTGTCTGAATCATTTCCCTATAGGGATCTAGAAAGGTCACAGGAAAGCCTAGCTCATCCATTAGTGGAGCCAGATGGTAGCTATTACCACCTAGGCCACCGATAAAATAATACTGCATGTGTTTTGTCCTTTCTTTTTCATTCTATTTCATTGGTTAGCGCTACTCTCTCGCGTCTCCTTTATGGAGTTCCGTATTATAAACAATTTCTGCACCAGGGCTTCCTTTATCATCCTTTACGACTCCTATTAACTGACCATCTTCTACTAATAATTCAATATTTTCATCTGTACTACTTGCCTCTGTGAGTATAGCTCTCTTAGGCAAATGCTCCTCATTTGAAACGTCTACAGGTTTGCCATTTGAGTCCAGTAACTCAATGACTTCATTGCCACCTCCATCAAAATCAAGAACAATGTCTGAAATCAATCCATAACTTAATGGAATAAATTTCTTTATTTTATCTCCCAGAGTAGCTTTATTTCCATACTTGTCATAGATCGTCGGACGCACATAGGCATTTGAGAATGTTGACCCTTCTTCAGTAACGTAGATTGGGGAGAACTCAATCTTCTCAATCCCAGTATAGTGTTCTTTGATGTAGGTTCCGATTTGTTCTTCTAGCAAAAGAAAACCATGCTTATAGAGCTTTGTTGTTTTCGGTCCAAGATTCGGCTTCGTTAGTTTATTGTAGACAAAGTAACTACCGGATAGGATGAAAATTAAAATAGCAATGATCTTTACCCACTTTCTGCTCATCAGTCGCTCCTCCTTCTATCTACTTCAGTATAGCATATTTGGTTGGCTTTCCATCGCTATTCCTAACGAAACGGAATATAAAGATTTGAAATGTGGCGAAATTTTAAAGCATTTCACAGTCTCATGAAATACTTTTAAACTGTATTATTTTTATATGAATAGAAGACTAGTTCCTTCAGTTTTCTTGGTCTCTTCAATCCAATATTGCTCCTCTTTGGGGATCAAATGATCAAAACGTCCTGAAAAAAACTTCCATCCGTTTGGCACATATCTTTCGTAGTTTTTCATCCCCAGATGGTTTGAATAAAATTCTTCTTTATCAAAATCGATGAAAAGATCCGGAAGCAAGGCTTTTCCTTCCAGAATAATCTCTGAATTCAAGTTCTCCTCTTCCATTGAACGTTTGATCATTGAGATCAATTCTTCAACCGTCACCTTCAGCCAATCATCTTTATACATTTCTAAGTAGCTCTCAAGATTGCTTTTTGTAATCACATGAAGATTCTGCTGAATCTCAGGTAAATAGGAGAAATCAACATCCAGACCTGCTTCCTGGTATGCCTGAATATATTTATCGATATCCATTGTCCACATTTCGTTTGAACAAATATACCAGTTAAACTGATGATTTGCAATAACCCCAACAATATTTATTTCTGGTTTCTCTATCAATTGGTCTTTATTCACTAGTTTTTTCTCCCCTTCTCCTATCTACTTGTTCCGAACTGACAATAGGACTTACTTACCAAACATTATATATCTATGATACCGAATTATATTTTGACAAGCAAGTTAATGACCGAGTCGCTAACAAAAAAGCCAGCTAAAAGGGTTTAGCTGACTGATGTCATATCTAATAAATCTTTCTCTGCTCGATCATCTAGCAGAGAAAGCAAGTATCCCACATTCTCTTATATTCTATAAAACAAAAAAGCACTCTGCAAAAACAGAGTGCTATCGTCTTTAATACTTTATATTCCGTTCGACAAACTTGAAGTTGTTTACTTACAGTACTCCTCTATTTTGTAGCTATATTCTTTTAGAAGTCCCCGTGAATAAATTTTTTTATTTTTTGAATCTCTAACTTCATTCCAAAGGATAGCCGCAACTTTTAACTTGTTGGAGTAATGATTGCTAAATTCATCGGCACAAAAGTCTTTTAGAAATTGATTCCATTGGCAAGCTGAATTATCATACTTGGCGTAGTCTGACTCTCCATAGTATATTTTAATCATATCTTGGATTGTAAAATTTATGTTGTTGTCCCGTTTTACTTTTCTCCAAGCAGTTGCCATATCAGCATTAAACTTAAACGGATTAACACCTGTTACAGCTGAAAAATAATCACGAAATTTCTGATTAAAGGAAAACCCACATTCAAGTAATGATGTATTTAGGGTTATTATTTCGGTTTGATTTTTGTTTCTTTTCCTCAAAACTTTTTCTACTCTATTTCCCCTAAAATATTGTTCTATAATATGATTTAATTCTTTTTTTGTACATCTGTATTCTAATCCAAGGTACTTACAAATTTGTGAAAGCTCTTCTCGATACCAGTAGTATCTGTTAAATTCTTCAAATGATTTTATATCTCTAAAATCAGGTCTATGTTCTTCCAAATGCTCGCCTCTACAACTCCAAATTTATCTCATTATACCATAGATAATAAAAGTCATATCAATTTATACCCATGCCACATAAAGCTATAACAGAATATATTACAATCTTGTAATTACTGTATTTCTATTAAGCTTAACATTCTTTTAAAATAAATAAGAAAAACAAACGATATAGTCCATCACTAGTAACAAGAAATACTAGAAGTTGAAAGATATAAAAACATTTAAATGGAAAGCATAGCAATAAACAAAACAGTCAGTAAAACGATGGTTTTGTTGTGTTGTTTCACTTGCTTTCTAATTTCCTCTTTTGACTTTATCCGCAGACGCCCTTTGTATTTTGATTTAGTCATGGAACTTCTAATAAGTTCGCTGACGTCCGTACTCACTTAAGGAAAGTTTTTTATATGACTTTATCTTCAATCTGAGACCGTTAAAACCTCTTTGTTTGAATCTTTCTAACTGAATTGGACACAAAAAATCCACTCACTCAGGGTGAAATGGATTGTTTCTTTATTAACGGTTCAACAAGAAATTGAACAATTTTTCGACAATTTTTACGACCAACCAGCATAAGAATCCGATATAGCTGAAATAGAAAATGAGTGACAAAATCGTAATAATCATGGTTTCCTCCTTCGTCGATTGCAAGTACTTGTCTTATTATACCTTTTTATGCAATCGAACTCAATAGAATTTTGAAAATTGTCTGATTATTCTTTTTCTTCTTTAGCTTCTTTGGTGTCTTGATCGGCTTCTTCACTGCCTTTGTTGACAGCTGTCTTAAATTCAGCAAACATTTTGCCGATGGATTGGCCCAACTCTGGTAGGCGTTTTGGTCCAAAAATCAAGAGGGCGCCCAGGATGATGATGATCAAACCTGGTGCTCCAATATCACGTAAAATTCCCATTAGTTTCTCCTTTTTCTTGAATAGATGACTTTACTGATGGCGACACTGACTTCAAATAAGAGGATCAAAGGGAGTGTCATGGCCAAGTCACTGATAAAGTCTGCAGGGGTTAGCACGACGGCTAAGACCAGCAGAACAAAGTAAGCGTAACGTCGGTAGGTTATTAAAAACTGTGGTGTCAAGATCCCAATCGAGGTCAGAAAAGCGACCAAAACTGGTAACTCAAACAAGACCCCTAAAGGCAAGGTGGTGTGCCATAAGAAGGTTAAATAATTTTGTGCCGTCAATTGGGTATCAAACAGCCCTTCTCCCAAGCGCATCAGGACCTCTAAAATAGCTGGACTGACAAAGAAATAACCAAATGCAAGCCCCAGTACAAAGCAAATAAAGCTAGCTGGGATGTAGGCAAAGACTGCACGCGCCTCCTTCTCCTTCAGAGCCGGCCTTACAAATTGCCAAATCTGGTAGACAATAAAGGGCAGGGTCAGGCTAAAGGCTGTAATATTTGCCAGCGATACATAGATCCAGAGGATATCATTTGGCCCTAGTACCAGCAGTTTTTGATGGAGGCTAGCTGTTAAGGTTTGGTAGAGTTCTCCTCCAAATACAAAGGCTACGATGAAGACGATAATATAACACAAGACCACTGCAATTAATCGTTTTCGAAATTCGACCAAGTGCTCGACAATGGTCATTTTATCTGCTCTACTCTTTGCCATGTTGTCTCACCGTAACGAGTGCGATCAAGGCCACAAAGATACCTTGAGGAAGAAGAACTTCCCAGCTTGGATAGATCCCTACCCAATCGATGGTTGGAAGTCCATTGACCAAATGACTCGGTAGGATATTGGTCAACTGTAGGGCGTGGATGCTGACACCAAGCATCTTGAAGGCCAAGGCGTAAATCAACCACGTCAGAATGAAAAAGATCCGATGAGGTTGGATCGCTTGACTGGCCTTGGTCATCGCCACTGCAATGATGATGAGAACGGCTACGGCAAGCCCGATTCCCAGTAAGAAATTCGCGGTTGTAATCCGTGGAATGATCCCAACGTAGAAGAGAATGGTCTCAGCCCCTTCACGAAAGACTGCTAAGAAACTGAGGGCAAACATAGAAACAAAACTTCCTGTAGCCGTTACAGACTTCATCTGACGGTCCATAAAGGCATTCCACTGTTTGACAGAGGACTTGCTGTGGAGCCAAATTCCGATGAGAATCATCATGACCACAGCGAAAATCCCAACGCCACCTTCAATGATTTCCCGATTAGACCCCGAAGTAACAGCTGGAAATGCTACTTGCAAAACAAGAGCAATCGCTGCACTGGCAAGAACACCCGCAATAGCTCCACCGTAAACCCATTTAAGGCCTTTCCTCATCTTAGCAGCCTTAAGGGTCGTCACAAGTGCCATGACGATCAGAAGGGCTTCTACTCCTTCACGCAAAAGAATCAACATGGCATCAAAGGCGTTGTAAGAAGCTGTCGTATCGATCGCAGACAGGTCTCTGATCAATCCTTGTAATTTCTCTTGATAGGCCTTCTCTTTCCCCTTGACCATAATGACCGGGGATTCGCTCTCTACGCGCGTGTAGAGACTGGGATTGGTCGTGCTGACATCCCCTTCGATAGTTGGCCAGATGGTGATAAACTGCTTCATAGTCGCTGCAGCAGACTTATCGTCGCCGGATTGGAATTGGCTTTGCGCCTTCTCCAAAAGCTTGATCCCATCGTTCAACGTCAAATCCGTACTGGCATTGCTAATGGCTTCTCCTTTTACAAAGGCATCAATCCCATTTTTGAGGTCATCATAAGAGGACTGGATGTTGGTAAAATCGGTAGGCTCTGTTTCAATACTACTGCGCAAAAGCGAAATGGCCGTCTCGATTTTACCATAGTAGGCTGTGCTGTGATCTCTGACCACCGCTTCGTTTCGCGTCCAGGTATTATTGAGATCGGCATAGGTTTGACGAGTTTCATCCAGATCCTTAGCCGTAATGGCCTCTTGTAGGTTCTTAAAGTAAGGAGCGAGGCGACTCACGAGTTTGTCTTTTTCCGCCTCTAAATCGACCGGATTTTGTTCTTTTTCAAAAGCGAGCAAGGCTGATGAGATCTTGGTGAGATCGTCTTTAGTTACCTCCCCTTTTATAGCTAAGGCTTGGCTAACTTTTTTCCCTGCCTTGGAATCATGGTGGTCTTTGGATTCAAAAGCAGCCTGAATCTCAGCGATTAATGCCTTGGCCTTATCCTGGTTCTTATTTTCTACAGCGGTTGTTGCATCTGTAATCTTGATAAAGAGATCGCTATAAGACTCCGCAGCCACTGGATGAGTCCAGAACAAGGCAAGAAGACCGAACAAGATCAAGAATTTATTCAAAGAGTGCTTGACCAAGATACCCTCCTTTCTCAACACCTGCAAAGCAAGCAAAGAGTCCACTTCCGATATGGGTGATGTACTCGTTCATTTTGTCGACTGCGCCCAAGTTGGTTTGGATTTTGACAAAGCTGTTCGGATCCTTTTGAAACGCGATAAAGATCAAGCCGGCATCAAATTGCCCAGTCTGTTCATTGATGCCATCCGAATAGGAATATGACCGGCGTAAAATCGGTCGATCGACTTCTTTGGCTAAACGGACATGTGAATCAACTGGTAGTTTAGATAAATCTACTTCATCAAATTCGTTGGTTTTACCAAAGGGAGCACCGGACTCCTTGTAGCGACCAAAGGTGTTTTCTTGCTCCTGCAAATTGGTTCGATCCCAAGTTTCCAAGTGCATTTGCACTAGGCGAAGAGCCATATAGGAACCACCCTTCATCCAGTCCTTGCTGTCAGTCCAGACGACCTTATCAAAGTCCTTCTCCGTCGTGACATTTGCTGTTCCATCCTTGAAACCAAAGAGGTTGCGCGGCGTTTCTTTTCGGTCGCCAATAGCTGCAAATCCTGATTTGCTCCACTTCATGGTAATGGTATTTCGACCCTTACGAATCAGATTTCGCACCGCATGAAAGGCTACCTGCTCATCATCTGCACAGGCCTGAATGACGATATCGCCACCAGTGTATTTGTCCTGCAACTGCTCCTTTGGAAATGGAGGCAAATCACGAAAAAGTTTCGGACGTTTGGACTCCAAGCCCAGTTTCTTTAGAAAGGAAGCAGAAACCCCAAAAGTCAGGCTCAAGCGATAGGGGTTGAGTCCTACTGTTTCACCTGTATCTGTTGGTGGCAAGAGGGCATTGGCCCCATCTTTTTTGACCAATTCCCCTTCGACTAATTTACTACTGTAATCAGTCCAGTCTTTAAAGAGCTGGATGACTTCTTTTTTGTCCGTCGTGTGAAGGTCTAACACCACCAAGTAGCAAGCCTTCTGCATGGGCGTCGTAATCCCTGCTTGATGCTTGCCATAAAAGGAGATGTCTTCATCCCCATCATAAGCTTTTTTGCTGGAACTGTCCTGATTAGCGAAAAAAGCAGATGCACCAGAGAGGCCCAGCGCTAGACCAGCCCCTCCAATACCTGCTTTTTTAAGAAATTCACGACGGTCCATTTTTTTATCTAAAAATTTTTCGTCAGCCATTTTTCTTATTTCCCATCTAAAATCACACCCATTTGAGACAAAGGTTCACCAAGTTTGGTCACAGCTTCTGCCAATTCCTTGGTATCTTCCTTGGATAAATCTGTGTAAGACTTATAGTTTGAATCATCTGTCATGTGTTTGTCCAATAAAGCATTAACATTCTTAAATTCTGCTTCCAAGGTTTTAACCAATTTGGCATCTTTTTTCTCAATCAAAGGTTTAAAGAGAGAGAAGATCTTTTCAGCCCCTTCAATGTTTGCACGGAAGTCGTAAAGATCTGTATGAGAGAAGACTTCTTCTTCACCTGTAATCTTTTGCGTTGCCACTTCATTGAGCAGATCGACAGCCCCAGTTAGCATCACATCAGGAGTCACATCAACGGTTGCGATCTTAGCTTTCAACTCCTTGATATCGTTCACTAGTTGGTCAGCGTATTTGTCTGTTCCATCTGTGGTATTGTTTTCCCAAAGGATACGCTCAATCCGGTGGAAACCTGACCAGCCATCTTCTGATTTATTTTCATCCACATAATCCACCAAGCGGTAGTCGATCTTGACATCCGATTCCCCGAAGGTTTCAGCAATCGGTTCGGAACGTTCATAGGCCATACGGATCAAGGGATATTGCTTTTTGGCTTCTTCCAAATTACCGTCTTTTAGGGTAGCACGGAATCCTTCTGTATCCTTGAGCAATTGGTCAATTTGCATTTCAACAAAGTCTTTGTATTCAGCTGTCGCATTGTCCAAGGTCTTCTGGTCATCCTTCGACAATTGCACCGTTGAGCTGGTTTGCGTCTTTTGATTCGACTGTTTGCTAGTAGAATTTGCACACCCTGCTAAAAGAGCAACACTCAATAAGAGTAGACTATATTTTTTCATGAAAGACTTCTCCTCATTTGTTCTTGCCCTTATTCTACCAGATATTTTCTCATTTTTCAATAATTGTCTGAAAATTTAATAATAGAAAAGCTTTTCTGAGAATCTGTCTTTTACAAAAGAATATCCTTGACCCGTCCGATTTCGGATTCTTTAACCACCACAAAGATGCTATCTCCAAGATACAAGCGGGTCGCACCATTGACCGTATAGCTCTTACCGCTTCGCATTTGCGTGGTAATCAAGATATCTTGAGGGAGGTGCAGTTCATGGACTTGCTTTCCTGCAATCTTTTCTGATACAGGGATCTCAATTAAAGTTAACTCTCCTTCTTCTTGCGCCTTATCCGGCAACAATTGCTCGAGCATGGCTTCATAGACTGGCGCTCCATGGAAGAGATCCATGATCATATAAGCCAGCAAGGTCACCATACCTAGGGGCATTAAACTGCGAATATCACCGACCATCTCTGTTACCAAGATCATAGCTGTTAATGGCGCTTTTGAAATAGCCCCAAAATACCCACTCATTCCTAAAATGATGAAAAGAGGCAGCTGGTTTTGAGAGATAAAGCCAATGTTTTGGAGGAAGGTTCCAACGATGGCCCCTAAAAGAGATCCTAATGCTAAAATTGGAAGGAAGATGCCTCCTGGCAAGCCACTACCATAGCTCAACATACTCCAGATGAAACGGATCGCAAAATAAAGAAGGATGGTCAGCACTGGATACGGTACTCGAGCCAAATCCAAGACCAATTGATTTCCACCACCAAGAATTTGGGGAAGAAAATAGCCGATTGGAAGAATCAAGACAAAGGCAAATAAAGAAGAATAATGAGAAGGAACATGGAAAATCTTCTCAAGTAAGCGATACAATCGACCGATATTGAGAACCACTATTTCGTAGACATACCCTGCTGCCCCTAAAAAGACTCCAAGAAAAAGATAAATCCAGTACTGAGACAGATGGAGCGGTGGAATATTTTGTGGCATATGAAGCACTGGTGTTTGACCAAAGACATTGAGTGAAATAAAATTAGCCGTCAAACTAGCAGCTAAGGTCGAAATCCAAAAGAAGCGTGAAAAATGATGGTAGACCTCTTCAACCACAAATAAAAGCCCCGCTATAGGTGCATTAAAGGCAGCAGCAAGACCAGCAGCAGCCCCACTTGCAATCAAAGACCGCTCCTCAACCGGGCTGACCTTTAAATGATGGGCCACTCCTTTTCCACCCATTGCACCTAATTGAATACTAGGACCTTCACGACCAAGCATCAAGCCACTTCCGATGGCCAAGACACCTAGAATATACTTCTTCCACAAGGTATCCCACCAGCTCACAGCTAAGAGGCCCTTAAGCTCCGCTTCGACTTGCGGAATTCCTGATCCCTTGATATCCCGATTGGTGCGAATGAGGCGACCAGCAATCAGTACGATCACCCCATAACCCAACAGCATCGCAAACAAATAAAATGGTTGAGTCGACATCTCCTTGTAAACGCCTTGAACAAAATGAAAAATATGTTCGATCAAAAAACGAAAACTCGAGACGATGCAGCCCACTACGATCCCAACCAGAACACCTCTGACAATATGGGCCACAATTGAACTAGAGGCAAATTGAAATTCATTTTTAAAGGCTTCTTCTTTAGCAGACATTCCCTAACTCCTTCAAACTCTTATCCTATTCATTATACCTTATTTCACTGCCTCTGAATACATGGAAAGACAGAAAAAAACAAAACTACCCTTGTTAGTTTTGTTTAGAATGTAAACAAACCATTTTATCAAGTAAAATAAGTTAAGAAATTCTACAAAGAAATATAAATATGTTCTATTTATTATGGAACGAATAAAGAAAAGTCAAAACTTTCCGCTGTGAGAAAAGTGCCTGAAACAATAGAGTTTCAGGCACTCGGAATTATTGAGACCTTAGGCTCAATAATTAGTCATGGAACTTCTACGAAGTTCGCTGACGTCCGTACTCACCTAAGGAAAGTTTTTAATAGAACTTTAGCTATTATTCAGCAGTTAAAGCTGCCATTGTGATGTAGTTGTATGGTTTGTTGAAGTGTGGCAAGAAGAACAAGTCTGTCAAGGCCAATTTATCAATCGTCACGTGTTCTTGAATCGCAAGTGAGAACATGTGGATAGCCATTGAAATGGCGCTATCACGTGATACCATTTGAGCTCCAAGGATTTGACGAGTATCTTTATCATAGACGATCTTGATACCAACTTCATAGTTATCGTGTTTGATAAATTCAGGTTTTTGAAGGTCGTTAAAGCCAGTTTCAGTGGCATTGAAGCCTGCAGCTTTCGCTTTTTCAAGCGTCAAACCAGTTGAAACCATGTGAAGGCCGTAGATAGAGATACCGTTAGAACCTTGAACACCGATTCCTTCTAATTCATGACCAGTCGCATTGTAGGCACCGACAATACCTGAACGAACCGCATTAGACGCAAGAGCGATGTAGCTCATTTCGTTACGAGCGTTATCGAAGATAGTCGCACAGTCACCAACTGCGTATACACCTGGAAGTGACGTTTCTTGTTTCTTATCAACAAGGAAGGCACCGTTGCGGAAGAGTTCGATCTTACCATCAGCAAGAGCTGTATTAGGACGGAAACCAACAGCCAAGATAACCATATCTACATCGAAGGTTTCTTTATCGGTTACAAGGCGTTCTACCTTACCATCTCCTTCAACCGCTTGAACCGTTTGTCCAAGTGCCAAACGGATGTTGTGGTCTTCCAAGTTTTTCGCCATGATGTCAGTGAAGTCTTTGTCGTAGTAGCCATTCAAGACAGTGTCCACGATATCCACCAAGACAACGTCTTTACCAAGACGTTCGAAAGCTTCAGCAAGTTCAACACCGATGTAACCACCACCAACTACGGCGATACGGTTCAAGTGTTTGCTGTTGTCTTTCAATTTTTCGATGACTTCTTCAGCATTTTGGTACAATTTAACGAATTGAAGATTTTCAAGTGTTGCTTTGAATTCGCGGTTACCAGGTACGATTTCAACTCCTTTAATTGGAGGAATGATTGGTGTTGATCCAGTCGCAAAGATCAATTTTTCGTAAGATTCTTTGTGTTCTTTCCCATCAACTTCCGCTGTTACCACTTTGTTATCATAGTCAATTGAAAGAACAGGAGAGTTCATGTAGACTTTCGCACCTTTTGCTTCCAATTTTTCTTTGTCAGAGTAGAAAAGACCTTCAGGACCATCGATTTGTTCACCGATCCAAAGCGCCATCCCACATCCAAGGAATGAAATGTTTGAGTTTTGGTCAAAAACCACAATTTCATTTTCATTTCCAAAATTATCTAACATAGTGTTGATACAAGCTGTTCCGGCATGGTTTGCCCCTACAACAACGATTTTACTCATAGAATAAATCCTACCTTTAATTTAATTTACTTCTTGAGTATATCATAAAAATGATATCGGTTACAATTATTTTGCTCAGAATTTGTGATCTTTTTTTCAATTTTCCAGAAAATCACACTTCACATGTTTCAAAAAATGTCAAACAATATGCTCGAAAGGATTGTGAAAACGATATCTTTTTGATATACTGTAAGTGAGTGAAAATAGGAAAGGATAGATTTTTAGTGGACCTAAGTAGTCGATCCGAACGTTTGATGGGAACGACCATCACTGTTTCGATCTGTCACCCACAAGCGAATGAACTCTTAGCCCGCTGCTTTGAGCTTCTTCGCTCCTACGAACATCGCTTCAGTGCTAATGATGCAAGTTCTGAACTCATGGAGGTCAATCACCAAGCTGGTATTGCTCCTGTCCAAGTTCATCCAGATCTTTTTGAACTGATTGCATTAGGTACCTTGCATAGTCAAGCTCAAGACAGCCATTTAAACATTGCCATTGGTCCTCTTGTACAGACCTGGCGAATTGGATTTTCAGATGCTAGACGTCCCCAGCAAGGGGAAATTGATCAAGCCCTGGCCAAGATCGATCCTCACCAAATCCAGCTCGACCCAGAAAACCATACGGTCTTTCTGACGCGTCCTGGAATGAAGATTGATTTGGGAGCCTTGGCTAAGGGCTATAGTGCAGACTGCATTGCGACCTTTTTAAAGAGCCAGGGAGTAACAGATGCCTTGATCGATCTTGGAGGAAATATCCTCACTGTCGGTCAACACCCCGTCAAACAACAGCCCTGGCGGATTGGCATTCAAAATCCTGTCGAAAAAAGAGGTCAGCACCTACTGGTCCTCTCAGTTAAGGATAAATCTGTTGTCACCTCTGGCATCTACGAGCGTCATTTAGAAGTTGACGGCCAGTCGTTTCACCACATCTTTGATAGCGCGACGGGCTATCCGGTTGAGACAGACTTAGCCAGTATCACCATCATATCTGATCGATCCGTAGACGGGGAGATATGGACTACCCGCCTGTTCGGGGAATCTCCTGCTTCTATCCTCAACACTGTTGAATCACTTCCTGGTATAGATACCTTATTGGTTTCTCAATCAGGCAAGATCGCCTATACAAGTGGGCTTCAATCTTATTTATAATTCTCCTATCAGAAAGGAATTTTCCATGATAAAACTTATTGCGATTGTGGGGACAAACTCCAAACGTTCTACAAACCGTCAACTGCTTCAATACATGCAAAAACATTTTGCTGATAAGGCTGAGATCGAATTGGTTGAAATTAAAGATATCCCTGTCTTTAACAAACCAGCCGACAAACAAGTTCCTGAAGCTGTCTTAGATATTGTTGCAAAAATTGAAGAAGCTGATGGGGTCATTATTGGAACTCCAGAATACGACCACTCTATTCCAGCAGTCTTGATGAGTGCACTCGCTTGGCTCTCATACGGAGTCTTCCCATTGTTGAACAAACCGGTCATGATTACTGGGGCATCATACGGTACGTTGGGATCTTCACGCGCCCAACTCCAACTTCGCCAAATCTTAAATGCTCCTGAAATTAAAGCGAATGTCTTGCCAGATGAATTCTTGCTCTCCCATTCATTGCAAGCCTTTGATCAAAATGGAGACTTGGTGGATTTAGATGTCATTCAAAAATTAGATGCCGTCTTCAATGATTTCCGTGTGTTTGTAAAAATCACAGACAAATTGCGCAACGCCCAAGAATTACTTCGCAAAGATGCTGAAGAATTTGACTGGGAAAACTTGTAAGATAGGAGACATACTAGCATGAAATTTGTTGGACTTGTAGGATCGAACTACGATCAATCATATAACCGTAAACTTTTGGAATTCATTCGCCGCCAATTTAAGATCAAATTTGAATTGGAAGTTCTTGAAATCGACGAAGTTCCAATGTTTAATCAAGATGAAAAATGGGACGAAAGTTTCCAATTACGTCTTTTATATAACAAAATCACTCGTGCAGATGGTGTCATCATTGCCACTCCAGAGCACAACCATACGATCTCTGCTGCTCTCAAGTCTGTTCTTGAATGGCTATCTTTCGAGGTGCATCCATTTGAAAACAAACCGGTTATGATCGTCGGTGCTTCTTACTATGATCAAGGGACTTCACGCGCACAGGTTCACCTCCGTAAGATCCTTGATGCTCCAGGTGTCAATGCTTATACCCTTCCAGGAAATGAATTCCTTCTTGGAAAAGCAAAAGAAGCTTTTGACGAAGACGGCAATATCATTAACGAGGGAACCGTCAAATTCCTTGAAACCTGCTTGGATAATTTTATGAAATACGTTGAGGTTGTATCTAAATTGAAAAAACCAAAACCAATTGAACCAGAAGACTTGGATTGTAATCATCCAATCGCTACAACTGTTACTGAAGTCGATCCTGACGATCCAGATTGGGTAGAAAAAGTAGCTGAAATCACTGGTGCCGTTTCCGGCGATACCTATGTCAAACTCGACCACGGTATCCTAACCGTTAACCAAATTGATATGTTCTTAAAGGCTATGCCATTTGAATTGACCTATGCCGATGATAACAACCAATTCCTCTACTACAACAATGCCCATCAAGATCCTGATACCATGTTTGCCAAACGCGTGCCACCTCAATCAGGAAGCCGGATGTCAACCGTTCATGGTTCCCTACCACCAGCACGTATGAAAAACGTGGAATGGGTTATTGGTACCCTTCGTAACGGTAACCAAGACTATGTTCGGACCATTGTTCCAGGATCTCCTGAGGGTGTGATCAACACTCACAACTACCAAGCTATGTACTATGAAGATGGTTCATACGCTGGTATCAATGAGATTGTCTTCAACTTCAAACCATGGTTGGACTGGTACCTACAAACAACAGGACAACGTCTAGTTGGCGGAAGCGGTCCATTTGCTCCTGCTGGTGGACACGGTAGTGCAGATGCAACTTCTGGTGCTTCAGATGCTGGAGGACATGGTGACGGAGGGCACGGAGATGCCGATGCCACTTCTGGTGCAAGCAACTAATAAAAAAATGAAGCTTCGTGCTTCATTTTTTTATTGTAAGTCTTTGATGATCTTCTTAGCATCTTCGTTTGAAATTGCCCCTAATTGGACATGTCCAATTTTCCCATGACTGTCTATAAAGACTTCTGTAGGAATAGAGCGAACCTGATAATCTGCAAATGCAGAACCGTCTGGATTGTACAAGACCGGTACGGACTTGTAATCTTGTTGATCAAACCATTTGACGAATTCTTCTTCTGTTTTTTCACCTTGGAGTCCTGGTGCCATAATGGTCAGAATTTCAAAGTCTCTATCCGTATCCTTGACCAATTTCTCTAGTTCAGGCATACTTTGCCGGCAAGGGCCACACCAGGTTGCCCAAAATTTCAAATAAACCTTCTTCCCTTTGTAGTCTGAAAGTTTAACCGTATTCCCCTTCATATCCTTTAGTTCAAAGTCACTAGCGTCTTTTCCTACCAAAGCATTCTTATTCGTTGTTGTATTCATTGTTGGCTGATTGTCCATACTACTCTCACTGGATTGATTCATGGAACAAGCTGACAGCAAAGCTAAAGAGAGAACTGAGAAACAAGCGTATTTAATACCTTTCATCATGTGTTATACCTCCGGATTATTTTATGAAAAGATAGATGACAAACTGTTCAATTGTCCCAAGAGTAAGAGAATTCCCATTAGAATAATGATGGCTCCGCCGATTTTCTTCAGCAATAACAAATGGGGTTTGAGACGATTAAAGTAAGGTAAGACCAGACTAGATGCTAAGGCCAAAAGTAAAAACGGAAGAGCCATTCCCAATGTATAAACAAGGAGATAAATAGCTCCCATAAGAGCATCTTGCCCATCTGATGCTGCTAAAGCAAGAACTGATCCTAATACCGGACCAATACAAGGCGTCCAACCAAAACTAAAACCAAGACCGAGGAGAAAAGCTGAAAACAACTCATTCTTCTGTTTGTTGGCTCCAAAATCCATTGTTTTTTGCTTCTCAAGGAAATGAAAGTGAAAGACTTCCATCTGATGAAGACCAAGGATAATGATGAGGGCTCCCATCAGATAACGGAACCAATTGGTGTACATGATCTTTCCAAGTAAGCCCGCTCCAAAACCAATGAGGAGGAAAATAACAGAAATACCAGCAATAAAACATAGGGTTTTCAGCAAGCCATGCCAGCGAATTTTTTTCCCGAACAATCGGATAGCCTTTTCCTGATCACTTCCTAGCAAGATTCCAATATAAACCGGCAGCAAAGGAAAGACACAGGGAGAAAAGAAAGACAGAATACCCGCAAGAAAAACTGTCAATGAAAAAATGATTGGATTCATAGTTCACTCCGTATATTGATATGCTACATTCAGTATAACATTGATTGACCTATAATAAAAATTTCTGCTACGTTCTTTTGCTATATTTTGGATTTAGGTACTAGTTTCAAAAGAAAAACCCTAAAGCACAAAACTTTAGAGTTTCTAATATACTTATTCTTCTGCCGTTTGTTTATTTGGTAATACGAGCGATAAAAGAATCCCGATAACTACTGGAACCAACCATGGAAGAGATTGAGCTGCAAATGGAAGCAAAGCAATCCCCTTTTCTACTAGTGAAATTTTAAAGGTACTTGCCAGAACACTTGCAAGAGAGACCAAGCTGGCCAAGAAAATAGTCAGTTGCATTCCTGGTTTTGAAAGAGCCACAAATTTATTCACTATCACAATCAATACAATGGTAATGGTGATTGGGTAAAGAATCATCAAGACTGGCAATGAGAAAGCAATAATGGCATTCAAGCCTAGGTTGGCAATCGCAAAACCAATCAAAGTGAAGACACTTGCATAGACCTTGTAAGAGACCTTAGGGAAGGTGCTATGGAAGAATTCACTGGTAGAGACGATTAAACCAGCGGTTGTGGTAAAGCAAGTTACCGTCACCATTCCTGCTAGGAAAATCTGAGCAGTCGGACCAAAGATCGCTTTGGTTGCTTCTGATAATACATACACCCCTTTATTGGTATCAGATGCCATAACAGAAGCCGGAATTGGAAAATGATTCCCCAGAAATCCTAAACCGATATATAGCACACTAAAACCAAGGGCTACGACAATTCCAACCAACCAAATAGTCTTGATATATTCTTTCTTACTTGAAAATCCAAGTTGATTCAAGGTCGTCACTGCGATCACACTAAAGGCAACAGATGCCAAGGCATCCAAGGTATTGTAGCCCTCTAAAAATCCTTGCCCAAAGGCAGAAGCCTGATAGGCTTTTGTGGCCACCATTGGAACATGTCCACTGTATTTTAAAGCTCCCAGAACGACCAAGATCAAAATAAGAATCGCAAAGATCGGGGTCAAAATACGACCGATTCGATCTAGAATCTTAGATGGATTCAAAGCAATCAGAAAGGCAAGCAAAAAGTAGACCAGGGTAAAAATGAAAAGTGCTAAACTGGCATTCATTCCACCTAATAAGGGGGCTGTCCCCACTTCGAAAGATACCGTCGCCGTTCTTGGAATGGCAAAGAAAGGACCAATCGAAAGATACAGCGCAACTAAGTATACAATTGCGAAAACAGGTGAAATCTTACGAGAAATCTCATCAATATAACCTTTGGGATTGAGTGTCCCGATAATCAAGGTCACAATGGCAATTCCCACTCCTGAAAGGACAAACCCAGCAATAGCTGGCCAAAATTGATTACCCGATAAAGCACCAAGAGTCGGCGGGAAAATCAGGTTTCCAGCACCAAAAAAAATACCAAACAGTAATAAACCTGTCAGGGAACCTTTTCGTAACATACGATCTCCTTAAAAAACGATAATCTTAACTTTATCAAATTCATTTGAAGAATGCAACTTATTTGTATGAACAATCCGCTATTTTTATCAGTCATTATGGTACAATGGATGTAAGATTTTACGAGGGGCAAAACATGTATCTATATCTATTCTGGTTATTTCCAGCTCTTATCTTTTTATTGTTCTTTATGAGTGATCGCAGAAGGCTTTTCAATGCTTATCTCTTTTCGATAAACTTGGGGCTTTTTCTACTGATTTCTGCATTTTTACTAGTCGTTCGAACTGAGTTATGGTTTAATCAACAAATTGCAATGATTGTCTTTGTGGTGATTTCCATCCTCGTTTTTCTCAGCATTATTTTCTCATCTATCTTTCTCCTTTTTAACGGACGTCAAATGATGGCTTTTGAAGGAAAAAGGCTGGCCAACCTCCTCTCTCTGCTCTATGGGCTGTTTATTATCGGAGCTTTGGCACTACATTTTCTACCCTATTTCCCAGGGAATGACATCCTCATTTATCTGACTGACTTCGCCCTGTTTTACATGACTTTTCTCTACCTCTCTTATGTATCCTATGGGACTTTTTGCAATCTCTTTCCAGTTCGCAAAGAGCCAGACGCCATCATCATCCTTGGCTCAGGTTTGATCGGAGACAAGATTCCCCCACTCTTGGCCCAGCGTCTTGAGAAGGGAAAGGCCGTCTATGAGCAGTTCAAGAAACGACCAAAGTTGATTGTTTCTGGTGGTCAAGGGTCAGATGAGCTGATCGCTGAGGCGGAAGCTATGGCCAGATACTTGATGGAACATGGGGTGCCAGAAGACGCCATTCTCATCGAGAATCGCTCTCGTACTACTTTTGAAAACCTGACCTTTAGCAAGCGTATCCTTGAAGAAGAGGGGCTTGGCAAGAGAGTCCTTGTGGTGACCAATTCTTTTCACGCGCTCCGTGCAGGTGTCTTTATGAGACGATTGAAAATACCTGGTCGAAGTATCGGTTCAAGAACAGCCTTTTACTATCTCCCATCCGCTTGGATTCGAGAAACCGTTGGCTTGGTTTCACTTTATTGGAAATGGCATGTTACCTTCCTAGCTTTTCTATTTCTGCCTTGGTTCTTTACACAAATCATGAAACTGATTGAGTTCTTCATTAAATATCTAAACTAAAAGAGAGTGGGACAGAAATCGGTAATTCGTTAGAATTCGATTTCGTCGTCCCACCTCCGCACAGTTGAGTAGGGCTGTAAAAGCTGATGAAATCAGCGTAGTAGAGCCCACTCAACCACTGCGTCTTGCTCGACAATCCAAAAATAATTGAGAGGCTAGGACTTTTGTCCCAGCCTCCTTCTTGTCTAGTGGTCACTAAAGCGTCTATATTTAATGCGGAAATCGAAATAATTTTCTTCCTGCAGTTTACGGAAAATATCGCGATAAGCCTCTTCGTCAAAGTGGTCACCCCGATAGAGAATTTCAAAGCTCAGTCCTTCGTATTCTAAAAAGGCATTGGCAGTTTTAAATCCATTTCGCTTATAGAAATCCATCCGAGACTGACGTTGCTCTAGATTGTCACATTCTTCATCCAAACGTTCCACTTCAAGAATCATGGTTCTTTGGTAAAATTCTACCAATTTTTCAATGATTTCTTGACCATAACCGTGGCTACGTAGGTGGGGCATAATGGCAAAGAAGCTAACATAAAAAGCTTTCTGGTTATAGATAGAAAAAGCAAATCCTACAAATTCTTCTTCGTTATAAAAAGCAAAAAAATTAGCATCGTCATTGTCCGTATAACGCAGGTATTCCGACATAGGGACTCGCTCTTCTTCTGGGAATGCCTCGATATTCAGCCTCTCGACCTTGTCCAGATCTGGGAACGTTTCCGTAATTAATTTACTGGTTAAGCTCATAAAAGCCTCCTTTTCTGCCCTGATTATACCAAAAAATGTAAGGGCCTTCAACTATCGACGCTTGTCGCTGGTTCCTGAAGTTGGTATAATGACACTATGAAAAGAATTCAACGTGTGGATCTCATAGATGGTCCTATTTTACCCGCTCTTTTGAGTTTCGCCTTTCCTATTCTTTTATCCAATATCTTTCAACAACTCTACAATACCTCGGATGTTATGATTGTGGGGCGTTTTTTAGGTCAAAAATCATTGGCTGCCGTTGGAGCAACCTCTGCCATATTTGATTTGATCGTTGGATTTGCTGTCGGTGTTGGAAATGGGATGGGGATTATTATCGCGAGAAATTATGGAGCCAAAAACGAAGACCAATTACGAAAATCAGTCGCCGCAACTGCTATTATTGGTGGCATCCTCAGTCTCTTTGTGATCTTCATTGGTGCTGTTGGACTTTTTCCCCTGCTCCAATTTTTAGGGACCCCATCAGCAATTGTGTCTCAGTCTTATCTCTATATCTCCACTATTGTCAATGGTGTGGCTGTGACCTTTGCCTATAATCTTTGCGCTGGACTTCTTAGAGCTGTTGGCGATAGCATAGCGGCACTCTACTTCCTGATTATCGCTGCCGTTCTCAATATTCTTCTCGATCTTTATTTTATTACCCAACTCCATCTCGGAGTCCAATCCGCTGGAATTGCGACCATTATTGCCCAGGGTATTTCGGCCCTTCTTTGTCTTCTCTATATTCGTAAGAAGGTCCCTTTTCTGCTCCCGCATCGCAAGGATTTTGTTTGGGACAAGGAGCTTTATCAGGATCTGCTAAGTCAGGGCCTTGCCATGGGCCTCATGACTTCCATCGTTTCGATTGGAACGGTTATCCTCCAATCCGCTATTAATCAGCTTGGAACAACCATTATCAGTGCACAGGTCGCAGCCCGTCGTATCATGTCCTTTGCCGTTTTACCGATTACTGCTATCGCCTCAAGTATCACAACCTTTATCTCGCAGAATTTTGGCGCAGAGCAATTCCAGCGGATCAAAAAAGGCGTTACCATTGCCAACCTTCTTTCTTGGGTTTGGTCTGTCTTGGTTGCTGCTCTTCTATTCTTCACAAGTCCGTCTTTAACCAGCTTTATTTCCGGCTCGACAAATCCTGATCTCATTGCAAATGCCAGTCTTTATCTCCAGATCAGCTCTTGCTTTTATCCTATTTTGGCGAGTCTCATCATCCTGAGAAATGCCCTACAGGGAATGGGTAAAAAATTAACCCCACTCACATCCAGTTTTATTGAATTGTTTGGAAAAATTTTCTTCGTTCTGTGGATTATTCCTCACACCGGCTACATGGGGGTCATTCTCTGCGAACCCCTTATCTGGATTCCCATGACCCTACAGCTCATCATAATCTATCGAAAAATCAGGTACCAACTCCTTACTGAATAATGATTGATTAACAAGACCAAAACAACTTCTGCTCATTTGAACAGAAGTTGTTTTTAGATATCTAGCTATTAGAACAAACCGATGGCTGTTCCATCATCAGCCACATCCATATTCAAAGCAGCTGGACGTTTTGGTAAACCAGGCATGGTCATGACATCCCCAGTCAAAGCGACAATAAAGCCTGCTCCCAATTTTGGAACCACTTCACGGATAGTGATTTCAAAGTTTTCAGGAGCTCCCAAGGCATTTGGATTATCAGAGAAGCTATATTGTGTTTTGGCCATACAGATTGGCAACTTATCCCATCCATTTTTCACGATTTGGGCAATTTGTGTCTTGGCTTTCTTCTCAAAATTCACCTTAGTACCGCGATAAATTTCTGTAACAATCTTTTCAATTTTTTCTTCAACAGAAAGGTTATTATCATACAAGCGTGTGTAGTTAGCTGGACTTGTTTCGATGGTTTTAACCAAGGTTTCAGCAAGGTCAACTCCACCGTCCGCACCATTCGCCCATACACTTGCAAGTTCAACTGGCACATCAATTTCAGCACACAATTCTTTCAAAGCAGCAATTTCTGCTTCTGTATCAGTGATAAATTCATTGATGGCAACCACTGCAGGAATGCCAAACTTACGGATATTTTCAACGTGACGTTTCAAGTTGGCAAAACCAGCACGAACAGCTTCTACATTCTCTTCAGTCAAAGCATCCTTGATCACTCCACCGTTCATCTTAAGAGCACGGAGAGTCGCTACAATCACAACCGCATCTGGTGATGTAGGCAAGTTTGGAGTTTTAATATCAAGGAATTTTTCAGCGCCAAGGTCAGCCCCAAAACCAGCTTCTGTAATCGTATAGTCGGCTAAATGAAGAGCTGTCGTCGTTGCTAACACAGAGTTACATCCATGGGCGATATTGGCAAATGGACCACCGTGAACAAAGGCAGGTGTACCATAGATGGTTTGAACCAAGTTTGGCTTGATCGCATCTTTGAGGATCAAGGCAAGTGCCCCTTCCACTTCCAAATCACGGACATAGACCGGGCTACGATCATAACGGTAACCAATCACGATGTTGGCCAAACGACGTTTCAAATCTTCAATATCTGTCGCCAAGCAAAGGATGGCCATAATCTCAGAAGCAACGGTAATATCAAATCCGTCTTCACGCGGAATCCCATTTAAAGGACCGCCAAGACCGACAGAGACATGACGAAGAGCACGGTCATTCAAGTCCACTACTCGTTTCCAGATAATCCGACGTTGGTCAATACCTAGCTCATTTCCTTGATGCAAATGATTATCAATCAATGCTGAGAGAGCGTTATTAGCCGTTGTGATCGCATGCATATCCCCTGTGAAATGAAGGTTGATGTCTTCCATCGGTAGAACTTGGGCATAGCCACCACCAGCAGCACCACCTTTAATCCCCATAACTGGACCTAAAGAAGGTTCGCGAATGGCAATCATGGTTTTTTTACCGATTTTATTCAAAGCATCTGCTAGACCAATGGTAATGGTTGATTTCCCTTCTCCAGCTGGAGTTGGGTTGATCGCAGTGACTAAGATAAGTTTTCCTACTGGATTTTTCTCAACTTTACGAATCTTATCAAAGCTCAATTTTGCCTTGTATTTTCCATACAATTCAAGATCATCGTCAACCAAACCAATTTTCTTAACAACGTCCACAATCGGTTGGAGTTCAATGCTTTGAGCAATTTCGATATCTGTTTTCATAAGGGACTCCTTTATATTTGATAGATCTATTATACCTAAAATTCGCGAAAATAACATGGTTTTTCCACCTTTTGAATCGAACGTTCGTTTTTTATCTAAATTTTATGGCTATACATAGTTAATCCTAATAGCTTCAGAACTTTACTTACGTATCTTTTTTGTGTAAAATAAGCATATGCATATTTTAATTACATCAGGTGGGACGAGCGAAGCCATTGATAGTGTTCGTTCGATCACCAATCATTCCACCGGGAGCCTAGGGAAAATCCTTGCAGAAATGGCTCTTGCAAAGGGACATCAGGTGACCTTGATCACAACGCCTACCGCGCTTAAACCCGATCCTCATCCACAGCTTCGACTTCTATTGATCCAGAATGTCGAAGAACTTCTCACACAAATGAAAACGGAAGTCCCTCATCATCAGGTTTTGATTCACGCTATGGCAGTCTCAGACTACACACCTGTTTACATGACAGGCCTTGAGGAAGTTGAGAAGGCTCAAGACCTTCATAGCTTTATCCATCGCGAAAATCAGGAAGCGAAAATTTCTTCCAAAGAAGAATACCAAGTGCTCTTTCTAAAGAAAAATCCCAAGATTATCTCGCTCGTCAAAGAATGGAACCCTGCTATTCAACTGATCGGCTTTAAGCTTTTAGTCGACGTTTCTTCTGAAGAGTTGATCCATGTAGCGCGTGAAAGCTTGGTTAAAAATCATGCCAGCATGATCGTTGCCAATGATCTGACCAAGATTCAGAACGGTCAGCATCAAGCCTATCTAGTGACAGATGATCAGGTCCTAGAAGCTTCTACGAAAACAGAAATCGCAGAGGCTATCCTACGTTATATCAAATAAAAAGGAACATATGACACACATTACTTTAGCGGTTACCGGTAGTATTTCCGCCTATAAGGCTGCTGATATTACCAGCCAACTAACCAAATTGGGAATTGAAGTGAAGGTCCTCATGACTCCTTCAGCCCAAAAATTTATCACCCCTTTAACCTTGCAAGTTCTTTCAAAAAACCAAGTAGGGCTAGATGTTATGGTGGAAGACGATCCACGGCGGATCGAGCACATCGACATTGGGAAAGAAACTGACCTCTTTCTTGTCGCGCCAGCCAGTGCCAATACCATTGCTAAATTGGCTATGGGACTGGCAGATAATATGGTCACAAGCACAGCTCTAGCCTTGCCACAAAGAACTAAAAAATTACTGGCCCCTGCTATGAATACAAAAATGTTAGAACATCCCGCTACCCAACGAAATCTAAAGCTCTTACAAGACTATGGTTACCAGATTATCCAACCTCGTGATGCTGTTCTTGCTTGTGGGGACAAAGGTGCTGGAGCTCTAGCGCCTGTAGAAACTATTGTAGAAACTGTTAAGGAGAATTGTTTATGAGAAAATCATCTTCTATTTCACGAATTGCCATCTTTTTTGCGGTGATGATCACCATTCACTTTGTGACGTCCTTCATTCTGCAATTTGTTCCATCAGGCATTCAACCAACCTTGGTTCATATTCCTGTCGTGATCGCCTCTATCATATACGGTCCACGGATTGGAGCTATCTTAGGACTTCTCATGGGACTCTTTAGCCTCACTATGAATACCCTGGTTATAACACCCGCTAGCTATCTCTTTAGTCCCTTTGTCCCTCACGGGAATCTCTACTCCCTTATCATTGCCATAGTCCCTCGGATTCTCATCGGAGTAACCCCATACTTCGTCTATCGCTGGATTCGCAATCGTACTGGACTTGTGATCGCTGGAATTGTCGGCTCTATGACCAATACTGTTTTCGTTCTAAGTGGGATTTACTTCTTCTTTGGTAACAGTTTTGGAGGGGGAATTCAACATTTCCTTGGCTTGATTGTGTCTACTAACTCACTCATCGAAGTCATTGCGACAGTACTCATTACCAGTGCAGTCGTTCCATCTCTTGAAAAATTAAAATAATCTTCCAAGTCAAGACAGATTCGTCTTGGCTTTTTTAATGGTTAAATGCTTATTATTTTTGAAAAGATTTACAATTATAGCTAGAATTTTCTGAAAAAATCTGCTATAATGAAAGCGATTAAATATAACGCAAAAAGGAGACGCTTGCATGACCTATCAAGAAAACTACCAAAAATGGCTCGACTTTGCTGAATTACCAGCTTACCTTCGTGATGAGTTGGTCGCAATGGATGAAAAAACAAAAGAAGATGCCTTCTACACTAACCTTGAATTCGGAACAGCTGGTATGCGTGGATTAATCGGTGCTGGTACCAACCGTATTAATATCTATGTTGTTCGCCAAGCAACTGAAGGATTGGCCCAATTGATCGAATCAAAAGGGGAAGAAGCTAAAAAACGTGGAGTTGCCATTGCTTATGACAGCCGTCACTTCTCTCCTGAGTTCGCTTTTGAATCTGCTCAAGTTTTGGCTGCCCATGGTATCAAATCTTATGTATTTGAAAGCCTTCGTCCAACACCTGAATTGTCATTTGCTGTTCGTCACCTCCACACATTTGCTGGGATCATGGTAACAGCTAGCCACAACCCTGCTCCATTTAATGGATACAAGGTATATGGTGAAGACGGTGGACAAATGCCACCTGCAGATGCGGATGCATTGACAGATTACATCCGTGCGATCGAAAATCCATTCACTGTTCAATTGGCTGATCTTGAAGAAAGCAAAGCTAACGGCTTGATTGAAGTTATCGGTGAAAACGTCGACGCTGAATATTTGAAAGAAGTGAAAGGCGTTAACATCAACCAAGACTTGATCAATGAATACGGTCGCGACATGAAGATTGTCTACACTCCTCTTCATGGTACAGGTGAAATGTTGGCTCGTCGTGCTCTTGCACAAGCTGGATTTGAAGCAGTTCAAGTTGTTGAAGCTCAAGCTGTTCCAGACGCTGACTTCTCAACTGTTAAATCTCCAAATCCTGAAAACCAAGCTGCTTTTGCTCTTGCTGAAGAACTTGGCCGCAAAGTAGACGCTGATGTATTGGTTGCAACTGACCCAGATGCAGACCGCCTTGGTGTTGAAATCCGCCAACCAGATGGTTCTTACCTCAACCTTTCTGGTAACCAAATCGGAGCGATCATTGCTAAATATATTCTTGAAGCTCACAAAACAGCCGGTACTCTTCCTGCCAATGCTGCTCTTTGTAAATCCATCGTATCCACTGAGTTGGTGACCAAGATTGCAAAAAGCTACGGCGCAACCATGTTTAACGTCTTGACTGGTTTCAAATTTATCGGTGAAAAAATCCATGAATTTGAAACACAACACAACCACACTTACATGCTTGGTTTTGAAGAAAGCTTCGGTTACCTCATCAAACCATTCGTACGTGACAAAGACGCTATCCAAGCCGTTCTTATCGTTGCTGAAATCGCAGCTTACTACCGCTCACGTGGTATGACTTTGGCAGATGGTATCGAAGAAATCTACAAACAATACGGCTACTTCGCAGAAAAAACCATCTCTGTTACCCTTTCAGGTGTGGATGGAGCTGCTGAAATCAAGAAAATCATGGATAAATTCCGTGGCAATGCTCCTAAACAATTTAACAATACAGACATTTCTAAGACAGAAGACTTCTTGGAACAAACAGCTACTACTGCCGACGGCGTTGAAAAATTAACAACTCCTCCAAGTAACGTATTGAAATACATCTTGGCTGATGATTCATGGTTTGCTGTTCGTCCTTCAGGTACCGAACCAAAAATCAAATTCTACATTGCTACAGTTGGTGAATCTGAAGCAGATGCTAAAGAAAAAATTGCGAATATCGAAGCAGAAATTAATGCTTTTGTAGGCTAAAACATGAAAAGCTCCTCAATGGAGCTTTTCTCTTTCTTTCGTAGCAAATACCAGCGATTTTTTAGAAAATATGGCATACTAGATTTAGAAGAAAGCGAGGTAATCTCATGGAACAATTTTTAGAAGATATTAAAGATCTTGAAGTTACAACTGTAGCGCGTGCGCAAGAAGCGATCGATCAAAAAGAAACAGCAACCTTCTTTATCGGACGCAAGACTTGTCCTTACTGCCGGAAGTTTGCTAGTAAGTTAGCAACTGTCGTAGCTGAAACAAAAGCTCATATCTACTTCATCAATAGTGAAGAACCAAGTCAGCTAGACGCATTACAAGCCTTCCGCTCAACTTACGGTATTCCAACTGTCCCTGGATTTTTACATGTTGAATCCGGCGAAGTCAATGTTCGTTGCGACTCTTCCATGTCTGAAGAAGAAATCAAAGCCTTTGCTCATTTATAAGAAAAAATAGCTAGAGATGATTCTCTAGCTATTTTTCGTTCTCAATAAAAATTGTCAAAATCTTTTAATCGAACTATTTTAATAAATCTTCTTTTCTTTTAAGAAAAATATTGGAAATTCATGCTCCTCTAGCCTATCATCAAGATTAAAGCGTTTTGTAAACCATTTTCTGTACTTTTCAAATAGTAATTCATTTATGAATATGGTAGCAAATATCAAGATTAAGAAGATAGTAAGATATATTTTATTTACATTTTTAAAGTCAGTTGTATAGTTCATAACTGTATAGTACCTTATAAAATAAAAATAAAGAAAGAAACATATAGGCACAAAATTTAAATAAAGCAAATAACTGCATAAGAATAGAAATTGGTGTTTCTTTGATCTTCTTCTGTAATGCATTTTATATGTTTTCGTTATTTTATTGAATAAAGGAAACCTGCTTTTAAAACTTCCATAATATTTTGGCGAGGCGTGGTAACCAAGCCAGTGAAGTATTTTAAAATTTAACTCACGTGTTAACCAAAATAAATTGTAAAAAATAAATAAATAAATTAAGATAAAGCTGATTTTCACATGATTAGAATATAATTTGTAAATAATATAATAATATACGCCAGCCATAATATAATTAAAACAAGCTAATATAAAATAGAGAATACTAGCAAATATACTACGAGATCCAATAAAATTTTTATCTGAATAATCTGGTATATAATCCATATAACTTACATAATCCTATTCTATCTTCATAAACTTATGCTCTATATTAAATTAAAATAAACGTTCATTTATTAAATGCTTCCCAGATCTTTTGCTGGGGTTTGGCAAAAGGATAATCTGAAAATTCCTCAGGTCTTAACCAAACAGTCGATTCACTTGATTCTTGCTCTCCTTCTTTTACCAAGCCGTATCGAAGTTGAACCTGCCACTTGCGATGCGAAAAAACATGCTGAACGATAGGATAAGACCTATCCTGCCAATCAATGACCAAATCATAGTCCTGCTCAAAGGAGAGAATTTCTGGGTTGTCTACTAAATGACCCTGCCCATCCAGTAGTGACAATTGGCCTAGGTTCTCAGATAGGCTATCCACTTCGATCAAAGGGAAATGCCAAAAACCTGACAAAAGCCCTTCTCGCTCATTTTTCTCCAGCAAATAGCGCCCTTGGCTATCCTTGATAATAAAGGCTGTTAGATGGACAGGTACCGGTTTCTTCTTAGGAGCCTTAATGGGATAACGATCCATGGTCCCATGTTGATAGGCTGCGCTAAACTCCTTGACAGGACTCTCTTGCGGCCGCGGGTTGACTGGGGATTCAATATCTGATCCCAAATCCATCAAAGCCTGATTGAAATCACCAGGACGATCTGGATCAATCAAGATCTCCATCATGGCTTGGAAAATCTTGCGATTGGTCGGGACTCCGATATCGTAGTCCACTTCAAACAAGCGAGCCAGTACTCTCATGACATTACCATCCACAGCAGGCTCCGGTAGGCCAAAAGCAATACTCGCAATGGCACCAGCAGTATAAGGCCCAATTCCCTTAAGTTTTGAGATAGCCTCATAACTTGATGGAAACACTCCTCCGTGGTTCCCCATAATCTGCTGGGCAGCTTTCTGCATGTTGCGGACTCGTGAGTAATAGCCCAAGCCTTCCCATGCTTTTAAGAGCCTTTTTTCAGGAGCTTGAGCCAAATCAGCGACAGTTGGAAACCAGTCCAGAAAGCGCTCATAATAGGGAATAACCGTATCGACACGTGTCTGCTGGAGCATAATTTCTGAGATCCATATTTTATAAGGATCTTGCGTCCGTCTCCAGGGGAGATCCCGTTTATGGGCATCATACCAGGCTAATAACTTTTCTCGGAAGGAAGCAATTTTTTCCTCCTCCCACATGATAATCCCGTAATCTTTTAAATCTAACATATTCCTAGTATACCATAGAATGAGTTATAGTTTAGAAATTCTGATTTTATAAAGAAAAAGGCTCAAGATCATCCTGAGCCTTTCAATCATTCTTATTGTTCTACTGCTTGTGCCGCTGTAATCAAGGTTAATTTGTACACGTCATCTGCATTACATCCACGAGAGAGGTCGTTGACTGGTTTGTTCAACCCTTGCAAGACAGGACCTACCGCCGCAAAGCCACCAAGACGTTCTGCCATCTTGTATCCAATGTTACCTGCCTCAATACCTGGGAAGATAAAGACATTGGCTTGTCCTGCCACCTTGCTTCCTGGAGCTTTCAAGGCTGCAGTTGCAGGGACAAAGGCTGCGTCAAATTGCAATTCCCCGTCAATTTCAAGGTCTGGACGAAGTTCATGGGCAAGCTTAGTCGCTTCTACAACCTTATCAACACTTTCACCGAAACCAGATCCTTTTGTTGAATAGCTCAACATAGCAATTTTTGGATCAATACCAAACATCTTGGCTGTGATAGCTGAATTGATAGCAATTTCGGCTAATCCTTCAGCATCTGGATTGATGTTGATGGCACAGTCGCCGAACAAGTAGCGTTCAGATCCACGAACCATAAGGAAAGCCCCTGAAGTCCGTTTTACATTTGGACGAGTTTTGATAATTTGCAAGGCCGGACGAACGGTTGCGGCTGTTGAGTGAATCGCACCAGAAACCATCCCATCAACAATTCCCATGTGCACCAACATGACACCAAAATAGTTAACGTCGTCTTTCAAGACTTGACGCGCTTCTTCTTCAGTCATTTTGCCCTTACGACGTTCTACCAAGGAAGCTACCATTTCTTCAAAACCTGGATAAGAATGAGGATCGATGACTTCATATCCATCCAAAACCCCTTCGATTTCAAGATAAATCCGAATTTTATCCGGATTACCAAGCAAGACAGGGGTTACTTCTGTCTCGTTCACAATGCGTTTTGTCGCTTGGAGGATACGAGGTTCTTCACCTTCTGGTAATACAATACGAGCATTCTTACCAACGAGGTTGGCTTTGAGATTTTCGAAAACTTCCATGAGTTTTACTCCTTTTAATAATTAATAACTAGTTTGAAGCTGTGTTAATACAGCTTGGAAATCTGGAGGCAGTGGACTTTCTATGACCAATTCTTCCTCTAGAAATGGATGATAATAGGATAGACGATGACAATGAAGGGCTTGGCGCTCAATGCCGTCTTCTAAACTTCCGCCATAGAGATCATCTCCCAAGAGCGGAAAACCAATATGGGTAAAATGAACGCGGATCTGATGGGTTCGACCTGTGTGTAACTGAATATCCACTAGGTGAATATTACCAAAAGATTGAACAACCTGATAGCTAGTATGGGCATACTTGCCGCCTTTAGCTACCTTGCGGGTGATAATTGAATCTTCATCACGCGCAATCGGAGCAATAATCTCTCCGACAGGATCAAGCTTCCCAGATCCCTTGACCAAGGCATAATAGCGTTTTTGAATCGTTTTAGACTGCAATTGCTTATCTAATCGAGCATGAGCATAACCATGTTTGGCAAAGAGCATAACGCCACTAGTGTCCTTGTCCAGGCGAGTGACAATGTGAACCTGCTGATTCTCATATCCCTGCTTCACATAATAGCCTTTTACAAAATTTGCTAAGGTATTAGAATGAATCGCACTTGGAATCGAGGCAATGCCAAAGGGTTTGTTTAAGACCAAAAAATGATCATCTTCAAACAAAATATCCAAAGGCCGATCCATGGGTTTTAGGGTTTCGAACCCTTCTTCTGCTGGAATGTCAATGACCAAGCGATCCCCAATATCCAACAAATAAATCGCATTCTCCGGACGTCCATTGACAAGGATTTGGCCACCACGAAACTTAATCTTTGCTAAGAGGCCCTTAGAAACCTCGTGTTTTTTCAGAAAGGTCTTGACCTTGACATGCTCATCGACAATGAATTCAAATCTCATTCTCTATCATCTCCGATAAAGGCATCCTTGACCCGATTCCAGAAACTGGTATGACTGGAGCTTGCCACGAAATTAATCTTATGGTTGTCGATCTGGTATTCTACCTTTGCAATGTTGCGATAGGAATAGGTTGAATTGTCGACAGAGATAATGTGGAAGCCAGGACGCGTCGGTGTAATCTCGATCTTATCCTTTTTAGGGACAATGACAGAAGAACCCAAGGTACGATAAACACGGTTGTTGAGACTAGCAATTTCCGCAATCTGCAGCGCCTCAATAGTTGGGTGAAGTACTGCTCCTCCCAAGGATTTGTTGTAAGCCGTACTTCCTGTAGGAGTCGAAACAGTAATGCCGTCTCCTCTAAAGCGCTCAAAATCAACCCCATTGATGGTAAGATCGGCAACCATGGTCCGGTCGCTTCTCTTAATTGTCGCTTCGTTCAAGGCTCTCATGGTACGGGTTTCCCCATTGTCGAAAGTGATCTTGACATTCAAAATGGGGTAGGAAACCTTAGCTCCAGTATCATATTTTAAGTTCTCAACCAGCTTATCGATTTCACTGTCTAAGTAATCTGTATAAAATCCTAAGTGTCCGGTATGGACGCCAACAAATCGTACCCGATCCAACTGGTGTTCATACTTGTGAAAGGCCGATAGCAACATCCCATCACCACCAATTGAAATCACAATATCCGGATGCTTCTCCGTCAAAATAAAATTATTTTTCCTAAGCTTGTAGCGCAACTGCTGAAAAACCTCTTCACTTTGACGCTTGCGATTGCGAATAATGGATACTTTTTTACCTGTAGTCTTCATCTGTGTCATCACTATTTCCAACGCCATCATTTAACTTACGATGAAGTGGATCAAACAGGGCTTGAGCCTCCTGAATCGCATCCCGAATTGCCCCCATCTCTTCATCCAAGAGATAGGCCAGGTTTGCTGTCGTCTCTAAGCGTTTTTTGATCTCGTCTGGAAAGTCTCCTTTATATTTATAATTGAGCGAGTGTTCAATCGTTGCCCAAAAATTCATGGACAAGGTCCGAATTTGAATCTCTGCTAAGATTGTTTCATTTCCATCAATGGTGTCGACTGGATACTCCACCACGACGTGGTAACTCCGGTAGCCACTTGATTTCTTGTGGCGAATGTAATCTCGCTCTTGGACCACGCGCATATCCTGCCGTTGTCTCAGAACCTCTAGGATCTCTTCGACATCGTCTACGAACTGGACCATGATGCGAAGACCAGCAATATCTTGCATGTCCTGTGCCAGATTTTCTTCAGAAATATTTCTTCGGATCATCTTTTCTCGGATGCTCTCAATCGGCTTAACACGACCTGTCACAAACTCGATTGGAGAATGCTTTTGTTGCTTACGATATTGCTTTCGAATCCCACGCAGTTTGATTTTTAATTCCCCAACTGCTTGGATATAAGGATCTAAGAAGTTTTCCCAATCAATTGTCATCCTACCACCTTGTAATCTGAACCATTTTTGTATACAATAAACACATCTCTTATTATATCATGAATCGCTTTCGAAAAAAAGCAAAGGACTACAAAATGAACCATTTAGAAATTGAATACAAAACCTTGCTAGATAAGGAGGAATACCAATCCCTCCTTCCACTTTTTGCTGATACAGAATTGGTTGTCCAAACCAACCACTATATCGATACACCCGACCAGCTCATCCGCAAGGAAAAAATGGCCTTGCGGGTGCGTACCTTCACAGATCAGGCGGAATTGACCCTCAAAGTTCCTGAAACAGTTGGCCATTTCGAGTACAATCAAGCACTCAGCCCAGAAGAAACCAAGGAGATTCTTCAACAACAACAGTTTCCTGATGGAGAAATCAAAAACCTCTTGGAGTCAAAAGGAATCCCAGTTGAACAACTTGCTGTCTGGGGAAGCCTGACAACAGAACGATTCGAAAAAGAAACAGCTGCAGGCTTGGTGGCACTAGACCACAGTCTCTATCTAGACACTGAAGATTATGAGTTGGAAATTGAGGTGGAAACTGCTGAACAGGAAGAAAATTTTCATCAGTTCATTTCAGACCATGGAATCGTCTACAAAGCAGCAAAAAATAAAATCGCTAGATTAGCTGAAAGATTGTAAAAAAGCTGAAATTATCGCAAATTTTTGCTAAAATAGTGCTAAGATCAAAAATCTAAATGAGGTTGGAATCACATGTCAGATAAAAAAAATATGAAGCTCTTCTCTCTCAATTCAAACCCAGAGATTGCGCAAAAAATCGCGGATCATGCTGGGGTTCCGCTTGGGAAAATTTCATCCCGTCAGTTTTCAGATGGTGAAATCCAAGTCAATATTGAGGAAAGTGTTCGTGGATATGATATTTATATCATTCAATCAACCAGTTTTCCTGTTAACAATCACTTGATGGAATTGTTAATCATGGTGGATGCTTGCCAACGGGCTAGCGCAAACACCGTCAATGTGGTCATGCCTTATTTTGGCTATGCTCGCCAAGACCGAACTGCTGCTCCTCGCGAACCAATCACAGCTAAGCTCGTCGCAAACATGTTGGTCAAAGCTGGGGTGGATCGCGTCGTCACACTTGATCTCCATGCTGTTCAGGTCCAAGGTTTCTTTGATATTGCCGTGGATAACCTCTTTACCATTCCACTTTTTGCAGAGCACTACATCAACAAAGGTCTAACAGGTCCAGATGTTGTAGTCGTCAGCCCTAAAAACTCAGGTGTCAAACGGGCTCGTAGTTTAGCAGAATATCTTGATGCACCGATTGCCATCATTGATTACGAGCAAGATGATGCGAACCGTGATTATGGCTATATCATCGGGGATGTTAAAGATAAGAAAGCAATCTTGATTGACGATATCCTCAATACTGGTAAGACATTCTCAGAAGCTGCGAAAATTGTCGAACGCGAAGGGGCTACTGAAATTTATGCTGTATCAAGCCACGGCTTATTTGTTAAAGGTGCTGTTGAATTATTAGATCAAGCTCCGATCAAAGAAATCTTAGTAACCGATTCTGTTGCTCCAAATGGACCAACACCAAAAAATATTAACTATCTGACAGCTAGCGAACTGATCGCTGAAGCTATTGTTCGCATTCAAGAAAGAAAACCTGTTAGTCCTCTATTTGCCTACCATAAGAAATAAGGTCTTAATGTGATATATTTTGATAATGCCGCAACAACTCCCCTTCTACCTGAAGTCATTGATAAAATGTCTGAAACTATGAAGACCACTTTTGGAAATCCATCGAGCCTTCATGCTCATGGACGGATGGCTAGTAAACTTCTCCGAGAATCTCGCGAGCAAATTGCTCAGTCTCTCCATACTCTTCCAAATCGTATTTTCTTCACTTCAGGTGGATCAGAAAGTAATAATACCGTTATAAAAGGCTACTGCTTGAAACACCAAGCAGATGGCAAACACATCATTACGACCGCTTTGGAACACCATGCGGTTCTTGAACCCATCGAATATCTTGTAGAACGTTTCGGATTTGAAGTTACGATCGTCCAACCAAGAGATGGACGCATTCAGGCTAGTGATATCAAGGCGGCTCTTAGACCGGATACCATTCTTGTCTCTACCATGTTTGCCAATAACGAGACAGGCGATCTTCTACCGATTAAAGAAATCGGAGAACTCTTAAAAGATCATCCAGCTGCCTTTCACGTTGATGCGGTCCAAGCAATCGGAAAGGTCCCTGTCTATCCCGAAGAGTTGGGAATTGATTTTCTCAGTGCTTCTGCCCACAAATTCCACGGACCAAAGGGAGTCGGCTTCCTTTATGCAGCCGTCCCAGATTTTGATAATCTCATCCATGGGGGGGATCAGGAAAGTAAGATGAGAGCCAGCACGGAAAATCTCATTTCTATTGTCGGGATGGCAACCGCGCTTCAGCAAGCTACACTTCATCAAGAAGAAAATTTCAACCAGGTTCAAAAACTCGGCCAAGAGCTAGTCAATGGTTTAGCAGCCTACGACTACTACGTAAATGCGAATGACGACCATATTCCATTTGTTTGGAACCTTGGCTTTCCGGGTGTCCAAAATGACGTTTTACTGATGCGACTCGATCTTGCTGGAATTTCTGTCTCTACAGGTTCTGCTTGTACCGCTGGTACAGTTCAACCCAGCCATGTCCTTGAGGCGCTATATGGAAAAGATAGCTCACGCCTAAAAGAATCCCTTCGAATTAGTTTTTCAGAACTCAATACCGTAGAGGAGGTTCAAGACTTCCTCTCAAAACTTAAAGAAATTATATCATAGGAGAACAATATGGCTTTTGAAACAAGTGTTTCATTGAAAGACTGCAAATATACCTATAGTCTACACCCAAATGTTAAAAAATATACCTTACGTGACAATACATTCGCTGTTACAAAAGTTGGAAATTACGAGTTAAATCGTTTGCTCGAAGCCGTTCCAAATAGTGGCGAAGGCTTCCTACTTAAAATCATTTTCAATAAAGATTTGACAGGTTTTAAGATCAATATTACAGACAAGTCTGGGCTTCGCCTGGTTAATATTTTTAAAAATCCAGAAAATGACATTATCCAACAAAAATTCTATTTCTTAATGGATAGTCTTGTCGAAAGAGAAATTTTCAACAAAACAGAGGCCTAATATGGTAACCCTAACTTATATCGATGCTTACCAAGTAGAACGAACGACTACTTATCCCGACCTTGCAGCCTGCATCCTAGATTTTTCAGGCTGTGTAACCCTGCCTGACTCTTACTCAATCGTATCCATTGAATACAAGGGGGAAAAGCTCCCCTATACAGGACGAGTCGATGGACTCTATGCTTTTTTGAAAAAGGTAGAACAAGCTGAAAACTAAGCTGATGCTGATGGAACTCTCCCATCGTCATCAGCTTTTTCTTTAGACAAAAATATTTTTGAAAAACCACTCTAGATAGTTGATTTTTTCACAATCTTCCTATACAATAAGAGGGAAAGGTTGTGATATTGTGAAACATGATAAAAATACTCCAATTCCACGCGCAACAGCAAAACGCTTATCGCTCTACTACCGCATTTTTAAACGCTTTAACTCTGAAAAAATAGAGCGCGCCAATTCCAAGCAAATTGCTGATGCAATTGGGATTGACTCTGCTACTGTTCGACGAGATTTCTCATATTTTGGTGAATTAGGAAGACGTGGATTTGGTTATGACGTAAAAAAACTGATGAACTTCTTTGCCGATCTCTTAAATGACAATGCCATTACCAATGTCGCTATTGTGGGGATCGGAAATATGGGAAGTGCGCTCCTCAACTATCGCTTCCATGAACGCAATAAGATGAAAATTGTCATGGCTTTTGATGTAGATGATCATGAACTGATTAATACCAAAAGTAAGGATGGGATCCCCATTTATGGGATTTCTACGATCAAAGAGAATCTCAAAAAAGAAGGCATTCAAACAGCAATTTTAACTGTCCCAAGTATTAAAGCGCAGGAAGTTGCTAGTCTTTTAGTAGACGCTGGGGTCAAGGGAATCCTTAGCTTCTCACCAGTGCATCTGACAGTCCCTAAGGATGTCGTCGTCCAATATGTCGATCTCACTAGTGAATTGCAAACACTCCTTTATTTCATGCGAAAAAACGAAGAATAAAGACTTATACATTAACAAGAAAAGAGGCTGGGACAAAAGTCCTAGCCTCTCAATTATTTTTGGATTGTCGAGCAAGACGCAGTGGTTGAGTGGGCTCTACTACGCTGATTTCATCAGCTTTTACAGCCCTACTCAACTGTGCGGAGGTGGGACGACGAAATCGAATTCTAACGAATTACCGATTTCTGTCCCACTCTCTATTTTATACCAAATAATCGGTTTCTTCACGGTAACTATAATAGTTTTCTTCAGATACAATCAAGTGATCTAATAGGGTTAAGCCCATCACTTCACAGGCCTCTAAAACTCGTTGCGTTACTTCATCATCATTTTTACTCGGAAATACGGCACCAGATGGATGATTGTGAGCCAAGATGATAGAGGTTGCCATGTGCTTCAGTGCATAATGCAGGATTTCACGTGGCTCCGCAATACTTCGATTCACGGTTCCAATAAAAATGGTCTGCTGATGAATAATTTCATTCTGCGTATTTAAATAGAGAGCAACCAGGTGCTCCTGTTTCTTATGGCCGATTTCCTGTTGAATTTTATGGGCCAATTTCTGACTGCTCATGATCTGTTCAGAACTCATTAATTCGTCTTTATGAATCCTTCGTCCAAACTCAATCACAGCCTGAAGTTCGATGGCCTTCACCCGGCCAATGCCAGAGATTTCCTGTAGCTCCTCTAGGGTTAATTGACTTAACTCCTTTAAACTATTAACTGAGCTCAAAAGACCTTGTGCAATCTCATAAACGCTTTTTTGCTTATTGCCTGTCCGTAAGAGAATGGATAACAATTCTTGGTGACTCAGCTTATCCACTCCTTCAGAAACCAAACGTTCTCTAGGAAGCAAAGATGGTTCAATAAATGATATGTCGTACATAATTTCCTCCTCACTTATTAATTCGTAATAAATGGAGAAAACGACAACCTTTCATTATTTACAGGCGATTTCTTCCTTCAAATCATCTAACACTAAGACTTCATCTTTATTAAAGCGGATCTGATAACCTGTTTGAACTTGTTCAAGCTCCTTTAAAAACTGTTGAATTTCACAGCGGAACAAGTACTCCTGGCTCTGAGGAATGGCCTCTAAAGCTTGGTAGACCTGCTCTACTTCGTAGATACCTTTCGTAATTAAACCATTTCGTGGAAAATCGTTTACTAAGAGATTATAGAAATGATGCAAGAGATGATAAATTCGCTCTTTTGTCACTATTCTACCTCCTTATCATACTCTTTCTCCTCTATTATATACTGATTTTCCCTCAATATTATGACAAATTCCTTACATAATATTACCAATCTCTTACAATTTTACAAGAATTTCTCCTAGCTTCCTACATAGAAAAAGCCCTAGCATCTCTGCCTCGGGCTTTATTTTCTTAAAGTTGCATTTGATTATAAGACTTGCTGAATGAATCCAGGATGTCTTTTGGAGCCTTGTCATAGTCAACAGAGGTTTCCAAATTCCCTTTTACAATCGTACGGTAAGTCGCTGCAGCATCCTCACAGGTCACCAAGGTGATCTCATTGACGCCTTCACGATCTTGAATAACATCTACACGGTCTGGAGTCACTGTCTCAACAGATGAGATGACATAAGTATAGATTTTTTCTTTGTCCGTGATGTAGATCTTCATACCCGCCTTGGCTTTCTCTAATGGTGAGAATAACATGGCATTTGCTCCAGTTAGACCAAACACGTGGTGACTAGCAAGAGAATAATTGCCTTGCCCCATGACTTGGTTTTCCTTCATGGTCCCTGCTCCGTAGTAGAGGGCTACATTTTCAAGCCCCTTAAAGATCGGAAGGTTCATGTTTAATTCAGGAATCGAAATTCCCCCAATTACTGGTAGCTTTTGAGCTTGCCATTGGGCATTGATGACGGCTTCCGTCGAGAGTGACTGGACATGTTGAAAATCAAAGCTCGTCTTCACTTCTTTATTCTTGTCAATGGTTTTTTTATCGACCTTGCTAACCTGGTATTGGTTGGTATGCCAAACCATAATCATATTACGGATCGGAGCATTGAAAATCAAGAGAAGCGAGAGAATAATCAAAAGTGTTGCAACGATGTTGATAAGAGCATTACGTAAACTCTTTTTCTTTTTTCTTTTGCGTGACATGCTGTCCCCTTATCTATTCGTTTTCTTCCACTACTTCTTCATCCTTTTCATCAGGTTGCACTGTTGTAAAGGTCACAATTTTAGCATCCTGATCAAGTCGCATCACTTTCACTCCCTGAGTGGAACGACCTGTCTGAGAAATGTTGGCCACACCCGTCCGGATCATGACCCCAGTATCAGTGATGATCATCAGGTCTTCATCCCCTTTAACAGTTAAAAGACCAGCTAATGCACCATTTTTCTCTGTAATATTGGCTGTCTTGATTCCTTTACCGCCACGGCCTTTAGTTGGGTATTCGCTCGCTATGGTGCGTTTTCCATAACCTTTTTCGGTAATGATCAATACTTCATCCTGATCGGTGACGACACTTGCACCAACAACTTTGTCTCCTTCCCGGAGATTCACACCACGTACACCTGTGGCAGAACGCCCCATATTCCGGACTACAGCCTCATTAAAGCGGACAGAATAACCATACTTGGTACCGATAATGACGTCAGTATTACCGTCTGTAAGGAAGACATTGATCAATTCATCCTCATCACGTAGATTCAGAGCTTTGAGACCGTTCTGACGGATATTTGAAAATTCAGCTACATTGGTCCGCTTGACCAAACCTTGTCGCGTCGTAAAGAAGAGATAAGCTTCGTCACTGCGATCTTGCTCCACATTGATAATGGTTTGAATCGATTCACCTTCGTCCAATTTTAAGAGGTTGACGATTGGTAATCCTTTGGCTGTCCGGCCATATTCTGGAATCTCATAACCTTTCAGACGATAGACACGCCCCTTATTGGTAAAGAAGAGCAAATGATCATGGGTGCTCGTAGAGACCAGTTCACGGACAAAGTCATCATCTTTGACACCAGTTCCTTGAACCCCACGTCCACCACGTTTTTGAGCCGTAAATTCCGCTTGGTCCAGACGTTTGATGTAGCCTTTGTTAGAAAGGGTGATCAAGACATCTGTTTCTTCAATCAAGTCCTCATCTTCAAGAGAAAGGACTTCTCCGATCATCAACTCAGTTCGGCGAGCATCGCCAAACTTGCGTTTGACTTCTTCCAATTCTTCCTTGATGATGGTCGCCACACGTTCTGGTTTCGCCAAAATATCAGCCAAATCGGCAATCAAGGCAACCAAATCATCGTATTCACTTTGGATCTTGTCTCGTTCCAAACCGGTCAAACGACGAAGACGCATGTCCAAAATGGCTTGACTTTGACGTTCAGAAAGCTTGAACTTCGCCATCAATTCAGCCTGTGCTTCAGCATCTGTCTGGCTATTGCGGATGATCCGGATCACTTCATCGATGTGATCCAAAGCAATGAGCAAACCTTCTAAAATATGGGCACGTGCTTCCGCTTTTTCTTTATCAAAGATGGTCCGGCGAGTCACCACTTCTTTCTGGTGCTCAATATAAGCCCCTAAAATTTGGCGAAGAGAAAGAATCTTTGGAACACCACTTTGGATCGCCAACATATTGAATCCAAAATTGGTTTGCATTTGCGTCATCTTAAAGAGGTTGTTCAAAATAACGTTAGCCGAAGCATCTCGGCGGACCTCAATCACAAAACGAACCCCTTCACGGTTTGATTCATCACGTACAGCTGTAATCCCTTCGATCCGTTTTTCTTGCACCAAGCGAACGATGTGCTCGTGAACCTTGGTTTTATTGACCATATAAGGGAACTCAGTGACAACAATCCGTTCACGGCCACTCTTGGTCACTTCAATCTCTGTACGAGAACGAAGAACGATCGAGCCTTTCCCTGTTTCATAGGCTTTGTGGATACCTGATTTCCCCATGACCAAAGCACCTGTCGGGAAATCTGGACCAGGAAGAACTTCCATAAGTTCACGGGTCGTCACCTCAGGATTATCCATCATCAGCTTCACTGCGTCAATGGTTTCTCCCAGATTGTGAGGAGGAATATTTGTAGCCATCCCAACAGCAATCCCAGTAGCACCATTGACGAGAAGGTTAGGGAAACGTGCAGGTAAGACCAAAGGTTCGCGCTCACTGGCATCATAGTTATCAACGAAATCAACTGTATTTTTATTGATATCCCGCAACATTTCAAGAGCAATCTTACTCATACGGGCTTCTGTATACCGTTGTGCAGCGGCGCCATCACCGTCCATAGAACCAAAGTTTCCATGACCATCCACTAACATGTACCGATAACTCCACCATTGCGCCATCCGAACCATGGCTTCATAAATAGAGGAATCCCCGTGTGGGTGGTATTTACCCATAACATCCCCTGTAATACGGGCTGACTTCTTATGTGGTTTATCTGGTGTAACACCCAATTCATTCATTCCGTACAAAATACGACGGTGAACAGGTTTCAAACCATCACGAACATCAGGTAGGGCACGAGCAACGATAACACTCATGGCATAATCGATAAAACTCGTCTTCATTTCTGATGTTAAATTCACATCAATTAGATTCTTATCCTGCATTCAAAAAATGCCTCTCTTTACTTAATTCACCATACTATTATAACACATTTTAGCCTATTTTTCTTCTTAGGAACACAAACGTAAAAACGTTTACATCAAGGATTCATACTGTATCAGATGACAAAGACTTTCAAAAGTGGTAGAATGAAGACGTATGAGAATCTATCTCAAAAAAAAATGAAGGAGACGTTTAGACTCATGACTTTGACTAAACAACACAAAAAAGTTATCCTTGTCGGTGACGGTGCTGTAGGTTCATCTTACGCTTTTGCACTTGTTAACCAAGGAATTGCACAAGAGCTTGGAATTATCGAAATTCCTCAATTGCACGAAAAAGCTGTCGGAGATGCGCTTGACCTTAGCCACGCCCTTGCCTTCACTTCACCTAAGAAGATCTATGCGGCTGAGTACGCTGACTGTGCAGACGCTGATCTTGTTGTAATTACTGCAGGTGCTCCTCAAAAACCAGGTGAAACTCGTCTTGATCTTGTTGGTAAAAACCTTGCGATCAACAAATCAATCGTAACACAAGTTGTTGAATCAGGATTTAACGGAATCTTCCTCGTAGCTGCTAACCCAGTTGACGTATTGACATACTCTACATGGAAATTCTCTGGATTCCCTAAAGAACGCGTTATCGGTTCAGGTACTTCACTTGACTCTGCTCGTTTCCGTCAAGCTTTGGCTGAAAAATTGGATGTGGATGCTCGTTCAGTACACGCCTACATCATGGGTGAACACGGTGACTCAGAATTCGCTGTATGGTCACACGCTAACATCGCTGGTGTAAACCTTGAAGAATTCCTTAAAGACACTCAAAACGTTCAAGAATCTGAATTGATTGAATTGTTCGAAGGTGTTCGTGACGCGGCTTACACCATCATCAACAAAAAAGGTGCTACATACTACGGTATCGCTGTTGCCCTTGCTCGTATCACTAAGGCTATTCTTGATGATGAAAATGCGGTTCTTCCACTTTCAGTATTCCAAGAAGGTCAATATGGAATCAATGATGTCTTTATCGGTCAACCAGCTGTTGTTGGAGCACACGGTATTGTACGTCCAGTAAACATTCCATTGAATGATGCAGAACTTCAAAAAATGCACGCTTCTGCTAAAGAATTGAAAGCAATTATTGATGAAGCATGGAAAAACCCTGAATTCCAAGAAGCATCAAAAAACTAATCTGATTGGAAAAGACTCTCAAATTTCGAGAGTCTTTTTTAATTGAATAAAAAAATAAAAGGCTGAGAACACTCAACCTTTTCTTCTTTCCACCCTGAGGGAATCGAACCCCCATCTCAAGAACCGGAATCTTACGTGATATCCATTACACTAAGGGTGGCAACTGTTATAGTATATCAAATTCTTGAGAATTTTACAAGTAAAAAAGAGAGTGGGACAGAAATCGGTAATTCGTTAGAATTCGATTTCGTTGTCCCACCTCCGCACAGTTGAGTAGGGCTGTAAAAGCTGATGAGATCAGCGTAGTAGAGCCCACTCAACCCCTGCGTCTTGCTCGACAATCCAAAAACAATTGAGAGGCTAGGACTTTTGTCCTAGCCTCTTTTGAATATTACAATTCGATATCGCCAAACAAGTCAGCCATTGAGAATCCAGTTTGAGTTTCTGGAAGATCAAAGTCGCGTTTTTCTTGTTTTGGACGACGTGGACGAGATTGACGTTTTTCTTGTTTTTCGCCTTCTTCTTGAGCTGGACGTTCTTCAAGAGCTTTGATAGAAAGTGATACACGTTCATCTGCAGCATTTACTTCAAGAACTTTAACAGTTACTTCTTGTCCAACTTTAAGAACATCTTTTGGATTTTCAACACGTTTGTGTGAAATTTGTGAGATGTGTACAAGTCCGTCGATACCTGGCAATACTTCAACGAATGCACCGAAGTCAGTCAAACGTTTAACAGTTCCTTCGATAACATCACCAGCAGCCAATTTTTGTTCAACGCCATCCCAAGGTCCAGGTGTTGTAGCTTTCAATGAAAGTGATACACGACCTTCTTCTTCGTTCAAGTCAAGAACTTTCACTTGGATTTCTTCACCTACAGTTACAACTGATTTAGGTGATACGTTGCGTTCGTGTGACAATTCTGTCAAGTGAACCAATCCATCAACACCACCAAGGTCGATGAAAGCACCGAAGCTTGTGATACGTGCAACTTTACCAGTTACGACATCGCCAACGTTCAATTTACCAAATACTTCTGCGCGTGCTGCAGCTGATTCAGCTTCAACAACTTCACGACGTGAAAGGATAAAGCGGTTTTCTTTTGGATCTACTTCTTTGATTTTAGCATCAAATTCTTGACCTACGAAACGTTCAGTGTTACGTACAAAACGAGTATCAAGCATTGAAGCTGGAATAAATCCACGAAGTCCTTCAAATTCTACTGAAAGTCCGCCCTTAACAGCGCGAGTTCCTTTAACAGTAACAACTTCTTCTTCACGTCCAACCAATTTGTCCCATGCTTTGCGAGCTTCCAAACGTTTTTTAGATACAAGGTAAGTTACTGTATCAGTATCTTTACCAACTACTTGACGAAGAACAAGCAATTCAAGTGTTTCACCTGGTTTTACCAAGTCGTTGATGTCAGCATCACGATCGTTTGTCAATTCGCGAAGAGTCAAGACACCTTCGACACCAGTTCCAGAGATTGCAACGTTAGCTTGGTTCGCGTCAACTGTCAATACTTCAGCAGTAACAACGTCACCTGGTTCAACTTGGCTAACACTGTTTAGCAAATCTTCAAATTCATTCATCTAAAAAATCCTCCAACAATCAAGTTTTCTAAAACTTGACATACTTATAATTATTTTTCCTAAGCAAGCACTCGCAATGAGATCAACTACAATCTTTAACGACTCATCCTATAAAGAAATAAAATACCTGGATAGATATTTTATCACTTATCTGATATTACCTAAGAACTGGGGTAGCTGGATTCGAACCAACGCATGAGGGAGTCAAAGTCCCTTGCCTTACCGCTTGGCTATACCCCATGGATGAAATGGAGAGAGAGGGATTCGAACCCCCGAACCCGAAGGAGCGGATTTACAGTCCGCCGCGTTTAGCCTCTTCGCTATCTCTCCATATAAATCAACAGGATCTATTATACCATTGATTTACTATGATTGCAAGCCCTTATTTATTCAAATTATAATTTTCTATTAAAATTTCAACGGCTTTTTCAAGTTTTTTGTAAAGAGAATCCACATTTCCATTTTTGATAATGGCAAATTGACCAGACATGTCTGCAATTTCACCAATCGTTTTCTTTCCAATGGACAAAGTGAATCCATCAAAAGTGTCTTTCCCGACGGTTACTTTACTATCAACGATTTGAATCTCAATTTTCTTATCTTTTTTTCTCATTTCAACCCTCTTTTCACTTTTTCTATTTTACAAAAATTCTCTTGATGACGCAAGAGAAAAGGGAGTGGGTCAGAAAGAATTTAGTTAGAAATTCCTTCTTTATCCCACCCCCGCAAGAGTCATTCGTCATCCTTCTATTCCTAAAAGCGAATGAAGAGAAACATTAGCTACTGCGTCTTTTCGTTAAGACTTGTTCTCATTGAAGCCTGGACACTTTGATCTCAGATGCTTTCGGTTTAATCGACTTTGACAATCCATCCTTCTGGTGCTTCGACATCGCCAAATTGGATACCGGTCAACTCGTCATAGAGTTTCCGTGTGACAGGTCCTACTTCTGTTTCAGAATAGAAAACATGGAAGTCATCCCCGTGTTGAACACCTCCGATTGGAGAGATGACAGCTGCGGTACCACAAGCTCCTGCTTCTACAAAGCGATCCAAGTCATTGATAAAGACATCCCCTTCAATTGGTGTCATACCAAGACGGTGTTCTGCCAAGTAAAGCAAAGAATACTTGGTAATCGATGGCAAGATAGAAGGACTCAATGGCGTCACAAATTCGTTATTAGCAGTGATTCCAAAAAAGTTTGCAGAACCAACTTCTTCAATCTTGGTGTGCGTCGCTGGATCGAGATAAATCACGTCAGAGAAGTTACGATCATGCGCAATCTTACCTGGCAACATACTAGCTGCGTAGTTCCCACCAACTTTTGCAGCCCCAGTACCATGTGGTGCAGCACGGTCATACTCATCTTGAATCAAGAAGTTCGTTGGAACCAAACCACCTTTAAAGTAGTTACCGACAGGCATGGCAAAGATAGTAAAGATATACTCATCTGCTGGTTTTACGCCAATAATATCTCCAATACCGATCAAAAGAGGACGAAGGTAAAGGGTAGCTCCTGTACCATACGGTGGAACATACTCTTCATTTGCTTTTACAACTGCCTTACAAGCATCCACAAACATATCCGTTGGAACTTGAGGCATCAACAAACGATCTGCTGTGCGTTGCAAACGTTTAGCATTTTGATCTGGACGGAACAATTGGATACTTCCGTCTTTTGTACGGTAGGCTTTCAACCCTTCAAAGGCTTGCTGACCGTAATGCAAACTTGGAGAAGATTCGGACAAATGCAAAGTCGCATCTTCTGTCAATTCCCCTTTTTCCCAAGCTCCATTGCGATAATGTGCCAAATAGCGATAAGGTAATTTCATATATGAAAAGCCAAGGTTTTCCCAATCAAGTGATACTGTCATGATAGTGCTCCTTTTAATTTTTTCTATTCCTTGTCGATCTGATGCAGGTCGATTCAGTTTCTCAATCTATGTACACTATTGTACACCATTTCATGAGAATTTCAAGCGAAATTTTCAATTTTCAGAAAATTTATTTTCAAAGAAAGTCAGTCCTAGAATGGACCGACGCTTTCTCTTATTTGATAGTAGCTGAAAAAACTTCTTGATCCGAAATGGTATCGTTGACAAAGGATCCATTGCTTGTTCTTTCAGAAATGCTTAATTGTGTCAAATCAACTTCTGTCACCTGACCTGTTGTGGAAGTGATCTGAAGGATTTGATCTTGTTCTGCCACTTCTTCTTGGCTCGTAAAGAGATCAAAATCTCCCTGGTCCGTGAAAACTGGACCTGCCTTGAAGACGCGGTGTGGTTTATTTTTCAACTCACGCAAGACCTGTAGTCCCCGTTTGGCCCGACTGGTCACAGGAATATCGTCTTGTAACATCCGTTTGAGACTGCCTCGTTGAGTCAGAATGTACATGCTTGGAGTCGTTGACTTAAAGGCGGCAGCAACTTGATCTCCGTCTTTCAGGTTAATGGCTTTGACCCCTGCTGCTTTGGCTCCTACGACAGGGACCTCCTCAATATTGAAGCGCAACCCATACCCATTTTTGGTAATAATCATGATGTCTTCAAGGACAACTGGCGCAACTGCTACGATACGGTCGTCTTGGTCTTTTAGCTTAGCATACTTAGTCGATTTAGAACGATAAGTCCGCCATGGGCTCAATTCCTTGCGTTCAAAGCGCTTGATTTGTCCTTGTTGAGTTGCCGCAAAGTAGGTTACTCCCTCAAACCGATCCACAATCTCCGCAAAGAGAATTTCTTCCTCTTGCTCAAAATTGATCAAGGTCTGACTGAGGTGCTCTCCGATATCCTTCCACTTGGTATCTGTCAATTCGTGAATTGGTCGATAAATGGCATTCCCCAAGTTGGTAAAAAGTAAGAGATGCTGAGTGGTCTTAGCAGGCTCTACGAAAATCAACTCGTCATCGTCTCGCTTACCGACTTCTTCCAGTGTTGAGGCATTGAAAGAACGAGGCGAGGTCCGTTTAATGTAACCCGCACGGGTTACACTGACGAAGGTTTCCTCTTCAACAATGAGACTGGCTGTATCACTCTCGATCGTTTTAGCAGTGTCTTGCAATTCACTACGACGCGGATTACCAAAGAGCTTCTTGACTTCACGCAACTCCTTCTTCATGAGGTTGAACATGGTCCGTTCATCCCCAATGATGGCTGCCAAAGTCGCGATTTGCTCCTTGAGACTGGCATGCTCTTCTTCCAAGGTGACGATATCCGTATTGGTCAAGCGGTACAATTGCAAGGTAACAATAGCTTCTGCTTGTTCTTCCGTGAAATCGTAGCTGACCTTGAGGTTTTCTTTAGCATCTGCCTTATTATCAGAAGCACGGATCAAGGCGATGACTTCATCGAGGATAGAAATGACGCGGATCAAGCCCTCTACGATGTGGAGGCGTCGTTCTGCCTTTTCCTTATCAAAGCGCGAGCGAGCGACAATAATATCCCGACGGTGAGCAATGTAGCTAGAGAGAATCGGTACGATCCCCACTTGACGAGGGGTATAATTGTCAATCGCCACCATATTGAAGTTGTAATTGACCTGCAGGTCTGTATACTTGAACAAGTAATTCAAGATCAAGTCTGCATTGGCATCTTTTTTGAGCTCAATGGCAATGCGAAGACCATCTCGGTCAGACTCATCCCGGACTTCCGCAATACCGGCCACCTTGTTGTTAACACGGACATCGTCGATCTTCTTGACCAAGACTGCCTTGTTGATCTCATAAGGGATCTCGGTAACCACGATTTGCTGCTTACCGCCTTTGAGCTGCTCAATCTCAGTTTTAGAGCGGACAACCACACGGCCCTTACCGGTTTCATAGGCTTTCTTGATCTCATCCCGTCCTTGGATAATGGCACCCGTTGGAAAATCAGGTCCAGGTAAAAACTCCATGAGTTTGTCTACCTTGGCAGATGGATGGTCAATCATGTAGACCACTGCATCGATGACTTCAGCGAGGTTATGTGGTGGAATATCTGTTGCGTAACCAGCTGAAATCCCTGTAGCTCCATTGACCAAAAGGTTTGGAAAAGCTGCCGGCAAAACAGTTGGCTCTTTTTCTGTATCGTCAAAGTTCCAGGCAAATGGCACTGTGTTCTTTTCGATATCTTGCAAAAGATAGCCAGCAATTTCAGACAAACGCGCCTCGGTATAACGCATGGCCGCTGGCGGATCACCGTCCATGGAACCATTGTTTCCATGCATTTCAACTAGGATCTCGCGGTTCTTCCAGTCTTGAGACATGCGGACCATGGCATCATAGATGGAACTGTCCCCGTGAGGGTGAAAATTCCCCATGATGTTCCCGACAGACTTGGCAGACTTACGGTAGCCCTTGTCATGGGTATTGCCGTCCTTATTCATAGAATAAAGAATCCGCCGTTGAACAGGTTTCAAGCCATCCCGAATATCAGGAAGAGCCCGTTCTTGAATAATGTATTTGGAGTAGCGACCAAAGCGCTCCCCCATGATGTCCTCCAAGGACATATTCTGGATATTACTCATATAAGATACAAAGCCCGTAAAATACAAAGTGAAAATTAGAAATTTATCTTTTTCACACAGCACTCAGGGCGTGTTCAACTCCTTTCAAAGAATGTTGAGTAGTCTTTTGTAGAAAAAGGAATTCAGTCACACCAAGTAACCAAACGTTCCTTTCTGATGTTTAAAATAGATTCATTAATGATTAGAAAGTTTCTCTTTAGCATAAGAAATCATTTTCTCTGCAACTTCCATATCGTAAGTAAATCCCATCTTTTGAGCCAGAATTTGAGCTTCTCGATTGAATAGCCCCATGGTAGCAAATAAAGAATGAGTGATTTTATCGAAACTAGATAAATCAAGCAAAGCTGAGAACTCCTTCTCTTGCTCAGCTGGTAGATAGTGGAAGAGGTACTTGTAGTTCTTTCCGATGTCAACTACTCCCCTATAGCTTGTCACCTGCCAAGCTAAGACCTTGAGGAGTTCTTGCTGACAAATGCTATAGAGATGATCAGTCGCATAGATGAGTTGCTTTCTTCGAATGGCCTTGACGACATAAGCCGATACCCACCAAAATTCATTGCAGGAGGCTGCAAAATCTTCTTCGGTAGGCGGAGCGGTCCAGTAGCGCTTCGGACTAGGAATGTAAGAGTCAAACAAACCTTTGTCATCTTTTAAGACTTTGAAACCAGCCTCGCTATCCACCCACTCTTGGATAGACTCCTTGGGACAGAGGGTTAAATCGATGCGATTCCCATCTTCAAAGAGCATGAGATACAGACGACGGTGTCCCAGTCGGTTGTGCTGTTCGATGAATCGGTTTCCGTACTGATCCAACCAGGATAAATCTGAAATCAGGTCTTCTAGATCATCAACGATATAGACCACATCATAATCTTGAAACTCGTCTTTGGGTGCCCGAGGATTGGCTCGCGAACCGGATAAGGCCACTGCTTCCACTTGCAAGGACTCAGCTATCTGCAAAATCAGATTCATCATTTCTGTATCAGTACTCATGTCGATTCCTTACCATTTCTACATCCCAGCTTATTTAATTTATAAGTAGAAAGTGATTAAAAAACTGTATTTTCTTCTAAGGTAAACTTAACGTTATCTTCAATCCATTGACGACGTGGTGCAGCCTTATCACCCATAAGGACGGAAACACGGCGTTCTGCACGCGCTAAATCATCAATGGTGACACGGATCAGGGTACGAGTTTCTGGGTTCATGGTGGTTTCCCAAAGCTGATCCGCATTCATTTCCCCCAACCCTTTGTAACGTTGAAGGGTTGCTCCACGGCCAAAGGTCCGACGCAACTCTTCTAATTCGCTATCTGTCCAAGCATAGGCTACTTCTTCTTTCTTGCCTTTGCCTTTCGACATCTTATAAAGAGGAGGAAGTGCAATGTAGACATGACCTGCTTCTACCAAAGGGCGCATATAGCGATAGAAGAAGGTTAAGAGGAGGGTTTGAATGTGGGCACCATCCGTATCTGCGTCGGTCATGATAATGATCTTATCGTAGTTGGCGTCTTCCACTGAGAAATCTGCCCCAACGCCAGCACCGATGGTGTAGATCATGGTGTTGATCTCCTCGTTTTTGAGGATATCACTCATATTGGCCTTCTCAGTATTAAGAACCTTCCCACGAAGTGGAAGAATCGCTTGGAACTTACGGTCCCGCCCTTGTTTGGCAGAACCGCCGGCTGAGTCTCCTTCGACTAGATAGAGTTCGTTTTTCTTAGGATTTTTAGACTGGGCTGGTGTCAATTTCCCAGACAAAAGTCCCTTGTCCTTTTTACTCTTCTTGCCATTTCGGCTTTCATCCCGCGCTTTACGAGCGGCTTCACGCGCATCCCGGGCTTTAATAGCCTTACGAATGAGATTAGAAGCCAACTCCCCATTTTCCATGAGGAAGAAGGTCAATTTATCAGAAACAATGCTATCGACAACTGGACGAGCCAAGGGACTTCCTAATTTGTCTTTGGTTTGCCCTTCAAACTGCAAATGAGCTTCTGGAACCAAGATCGAAAGAACAGCAGACAAACCTTCGCGGTAGTCTGATCCTTCCAGATTCTTGTCTTTTTCTTTGAGGAGCCCTGTCTTTCTTGCATAGTCGTTCATAGCCTTGGTAATGGCTGTCTTCAGACCCGTCTCGTGGGTTCCCCCATCTTTAGTGCGGACATTATTAACGAAGGACAAGATATTATCTGAGTAGCCATCATTGTATTGCATGGCCACTTCTACCTGAAAGCCATCTGATTCGCCACTAAAGTAGAGAACCGGTGTCAAAGTTTCCTTGTCTTCGTTCAAGTACTCTACGAAATCTTGGACACCATTTTCATAATGAAAGGCCACATGGTTATCTTCTTCCTTACGGAGATCGGTCAGCGTCAGCGTCACGTCCTTCAGCAAGAAGGCTGATTCTTTGATTCGCTCAGCAATGGTATTGAATTTAAAATCTGTCGTTGAAAAGATGGTTGGATCTGGCATGAAGGTAACCTTAGTCCCTGTCTTAGACTTGGGAGCAGAGCCGATCTTTTCAAGGGTTGTAACTGGTTTTCCCCCATCTTCAAAACGTTGCTTATAGACAGCTCCATCACGAGTAATTTCTACCTCTAGCCAGCTAGAAAGGGCATTGACGACAGAAGATCCCACTCCGTGAAGACCTCCAGATGTCTTATAGCCTCCTTGACCAAACTTCCCTCCAGCATGGAGGACGGTAAAGATGACCTCAACGGTTGGTTTGCCCATAGCATGCATCCCGGTCGGCATTCCACGTCCCTGGTCTTCTACCGATAGCGAACCATCTTTATTAATCGTTACATCGATTTGTGAGCCAAAGCCAGACAAGGCTTCATCGACCGCATTATCCACGATCTCCCAGACCATGTGATGCAAGCCATTTCCGTCGGTCGATCCGATATACATCCCTGGACGTTTACGGACTGCATCCAACCCTTCTAGTACCTGAATGGCATCGTCATTATAATTATTAATATTGATTTCCTTTTTTGCCACAAGGAACCTCCTGTTTGTTCATCTTTTCTATATTACAGTTTTTTAGGAAATTTTGCAAAATTTTTTCTCTTTATATGGAGATTTCTATATCTCAGTAAAAAAAGCTGGCTGGACACTTTCTTCAGATGTCACACTTGAACTCCAGAAATTGCTTTTTCTATCGTTGGCTTTTTGATATAATGAAAGTATGATAAAAGAAATAAGTGTTTTAATTTTAGCCTATCTGTTAGGCTCCATTCCTTCGGGATTATGGATTGGGAAAATCTTTTTCCATATTAATTTACGGGAACATGGCTCGGGCAATACAGGAACGACCAATACCTTTCGGATTCTAGGGAAGAAAGCTGGAATCATTGTCTTTGCGATTGATTTCTTGAAAGGAACTTTGGCCGTTCTCCTTCCGACTTTCTTTGGAATTCAGGGGATCTCGCCAATGGTCTTTGGCCTCTTAGCTGTATTGGGGCATACTTTCCCAATTTTTGCTGGATTCAAGGGTGGAAAGGCAGTGGCGACGAGTGCTGGTGTCTTACTTGGTTTCTCGCCTATCCTGCTACTCATTTTAGCAGTTTATTTTGTAGCCAGCCTGTATTTAACCAGTATGATTTCGTTTTCGAGTGTTACCGTTGCGCTACTCGCCATTCTTTCGGTCCTCCTTCTTCCTTTGACTGGATGGATCTTGCACAGCTATGATCCACTTTTTACAATCATTGTCTTGGCACTAGCGACCTTGATCATTCTTCGTCACAAGGACAATATCCAACGGATCAAAGAGAAAAAAGAAAATCTCATCCCTTGGGGAAAGAATATCACCCATCAACAACCAAAAAACTAGAGCAAGCGCTCTAGTTTTTTATGTTCATTAAATAGAAGATCTATGGAAGAAAGCAAGTAGGAGTCTCTCCCTCCTCTTTCTTCTATAACTTCACTTTCAGGAGTCTCTCAATTTCTTGATAAAGAATCTTTGTTGGCTGGTAGGCTTTGCTTTTCTGAGCCAGAGCCTTTAGGTGCGACCAATCTTCCCGAGAAACCAATTCATTAAATAAGCGCAAAACTTCGGAATCTGTCTTTTTACGAGAAACCAATCCTACTTGGAATAACTCAGCCCGAACCGCATTGTCAAACTGGTCATAGTCCTGGGGCAAAATCAGACTAGGAATCCCCTCTTCGATACACCCCATCAAAATCCCAGCACCTGCATGATGAATAGCAAAGTCCATTTGATCCAGAACATCTGAATAGGGGAGGTAATCAAAGATCAAAAGATTCTCCGACAACATCTTGGGTGGATTCTCCAAACCATTAGGGGCGCCTAAGGTTACGTAAAAGACATAGTCAGGATGTTCTTGGCTCAAAAGCTTTGCCAACTCTATCATCCGCTCTTTTTCCCACTTTAAATGGGTCCCACAGGTAACGAGGACCCGCTTTTTAGAACTCGTAAAATACTGTTTCTGTTCTTGAGGAAGGTGGTCAAAAGAGAGACAGCGATAACCGATCCATTTGAGTTGGGATGGAAAATCGTCTCGAAACTCCAACTCTTTCATGCCTAGAGCCAAGATTGAATAGGGAGAATAGATCGCTTCTGTCCCATCTTCACGGTACAATTTGAAATCCTGAAGGGTATCGAGATTCTTCTTAACCAGCGCTAATCCAACCTTCTTTGCCAGACGGATAACTTGTCTGCCCAGAGCATCTCTCCACTTGTAGAGGATTCCCTGATGCGGTTTCCAGCCACCTAGATAAGCAGGCGTTGTCGTGCGACTTTCAATCGCTACTGGACTTGGAATGGTCGTAATCCAGGGAATGCCCAAACGATCTGCTAAAACTCCAGCAGGAGCGGCTACAAAATCTGCAATAATCAAGTCTGGTTGTCCTTCAGAGTCCCAAATTCGATTTATCTCGTTGAAAACTTCAGGAATCAGTTTGCTATTAGCCCCTAATTGTTGGTACATGATAAAGAGATTTGCTTGCTTGGCTGTATTGGCTATATCTTCCATGACTGTCGGACGGTCAGGAAACAAGGCAAGGCAGTCAAAACCAATCTGCTCAACCAATGCCTTTTTCTGAAAACCTGTGATGACTCGAACCTGAAAACGAGGATCCTCCAGCAAGGGCTTGACCAAAGTCAAAGTCGGAAATAAATGACCACTAAAGGGGACGCTAATCACATCGATTTTTATCACTTTGTCTAATCCAGTCATAGATGATTCCTTTCACATCTTCTCTGTATTCATAGCTATAATGATTCGTATCCACTTGGATATCCGCTGAATGGCGGTCCAAAATTCGTGAATAAGGATCTTTTTTGCCTTTGATAACCAATACCTCTACCTCCTTTTGACGTAAGAGAAGCTGGGAAACAGGTCCAAGCGCTATCACGCGCAACCTTGGCAAGGATACCTCCTTCCCTACATTTCTAAGCCACTGCGTCAGCATATTAACCCCTGAACTCTTACAAACAAGAACCACCTCCTGCACTTCCAGTAAGGGAGACAAGTGTTGTTGTAAGAGCTTTTGAAAGCGAGAGTTCAAAATCGTATGCCAATAGTAGATGATATTGGATACAGAAGCCGACATTAGGGATACTTGAGGAAATTTTATATGTTCAAAATCTTGATTGAAGGGAAAATTACTCTCTACTACTCTATAACCTGATGGACAAATCGCATGGAGGAGGTCTAGCTGCCCAGCTGTCAGCCCGGCACAAGTGACATCACTGCTCCCACTGAGAAAGAGAACCAAGCGATTAGAGTTTAGCATGGTATAATCAAGAGATAAAGCAGACAAACGGTCTAGATAGGACTTCATCTTACTCATAACGAATCTTTCCGTCCGTCACACGAATCTTCCGCCCCCGCCAATTAATCACAGGAGGAGTCATCAGAACATAGACAAACAGCCAAGGAAGCAGGAGATCATTCAGCACTTCGTAGATGACTTCATCCAAGTGTAGGCGATTGGATAGGATGCTTTGTCGATAGAGGAGCATCCATACTGCCTTGAATACTAGTAAGCTTAAGGCTAGAAGAAGATAAGGCCATCCTAAAATGAGGCTTAAGATCAAAGTTGGAAGAGGCAGAAAACTCGGTAAACCTATGAGGAAAAAGACCTTCCAGTCCAGGTGTTCTTTGAGGTAGATAGAGCTAAAGAGAAGCCAACGCTTCATCTGGAGCAAATATTGCTTGGCATCCTTGATAGTCGTTCGAACATTACAGGTGACCCGTGTTTGGATAATGGATATTCCTTTACTCCTTAAAAAATCGGCTACAGCTAAATCATCACATAGATAATTCTTAATCGCTGTGAAAAGCCCCTGGTCTTTTGCAAGTTCTACCGGTAGAATATAGAACATCCCGTTGATGGAATGATTCGCCTCAACTTCTGCCATGGTAAAATAGGTAATAAAGGAATTGCCATTAACGAATGCTGCGACCAGCTTGGACCAGAAATTGCTTCTCTCCTGGTTATAAGGAATACCTGTCAGAATGACCTCTTGACCCAAATAGGCGGTCAGCTCACCCATTTTAGAAAAATCAATCACACTATCATCGTCCAAAACAATCAGATAAGGCCGGGTCAGCTCCTCTACAACCTGCTCAATCTTGTAACTCTTGGGATTAATCCCCTGAGGGACGTCTTCAATGAGAAAAATTCGAATGCGTTGGGCAAAGGAAGCCTCTTGGCAAATCTGATCTGCTACTCGTTGGGCTTCTATATCAGACTGATCAATCAACCAGTAAAATTCTACTGCTTCAGTTTGCTGGAGATTGGCCCGCAAATCACTCTCTAAACGAGGATCCCCAGAAAGGATGGGTTGAACCACCGTAAAAAGCTCTTCTGGGAAGTCCGCAATATGAGCCTGACCTCTTTTATAATAAGTAAAGGACAGCAACCAACGGATGAGAAATAAGAGAAGATAAGCAAGGCCTAAAAATATAAATATGAATTTCATCAATTAAGTCCCTTTCGTAAATACCTGGCAAGGACACGAATGAGCCATCTTTGGGGAAGCAGTCGACCTAGCCAAACTAGCAAGCGATAGCGAAGGCCGATAATCTCATAGGAAGTATCCCCTTCTATGAATCGGATCAACTGCTGAGCGACTTTCTCAGGCTTCATCTGCAAGCGACTGCCACCCAATGCTTCTACTAGTTTTTGGGGAAAAATAGCTGTTTGGACTGGTCCAAGAATATAGAGACCTAGCTGAATCGGGGAATCTGATTGCCTCAGTTCCTCCTGGAGAGCAAGAGTGTAGGTCTGCAAGGCAGCCTTGCTAGCACTGTAGGCTGCTAGATAGGGATGAGGAAAAAGAGCTGCCAACGAAGACAGCTGGACCAGCTGGATCTTCTGATTCTTTTGCACCACCTGCTTGATTAGCTGGACTGGACTATGGTAGTTGACCTGCCAGAGGTCTTGCTCACTAGCTGAATCAAGGTCACATCCTAGGGAAAAATAGGCTAGTCCCGCACAATTGACGAGAAGATCAGCATCTAGACTCTCTACAAAAGCTTCTAGAGCCACTTGATCTAGCATATCTAATGTTAGGATTGAAAGCTGCGCCTTACTCCCAGTTAGTTCCTTTTGGACTTGGGAGAGTTTGTCAGCATCTCGACTCACTAAAATCAGATGCTCCAAACGTTGTGCCAATTCTTTCGCTAATTGACCACCAATCCCTCCTGTAGCTCCTATAATGATCCCTTTTTTAATTGTATCTTCCATCTTCATAACTCTAGTGTACCAAATTTCAACCAGTTAGAAAACTCTTACTACCATTCTCCAGCTTTACAGTTCAACCCCTACTTGTCAAAAAGGTCTCTAACGTAAAAATAGAGTCCTTTTTGTCTTTTGTCTATTTCCCAACCGTACTTCAATAACTACTAGCTATTAGGCGATCAAATAGGAAAGGTCGGTTTAATAAAACTACTGGAGCTGTGATGATTACAAATAGTACCAACATGAAAAAGTAAGAGCAAACAAGCAGAGGAACAAGAGTCTACCTGTAGCTTTATTAAACTCACTCATTATAGTCACTAGGCTCAATGGAATCAAGAAGAAATAGGTATCTCATAAGATTTCTCTTAGATCAGTATCCACTATAAAGCATCGACTAGGTCCGTCAGTATTTCCATAGGTGTTTTTTTCCTACGACCATTAACCGTTTCGATAAGATGATAAACTTTTAAACGATTGTCATTGCTAAAGACAAACTCAAAGCGGAACTCCCGTCCGTTGGGTGCCACTGTATCAAATTTCGTTTTATATTTATCATGAACGGGGCTAACTGGAAATTTATTGAAGAGTAAGCGTCGTGTCTCCCCTGCTTCTTTCAAACAGTTTTCTAGCTCCTGACAATAGTTATAAAACAGCTGATAGAGGTCTTCTTCTGAAATTCTTCTTCTCCGAACTAATGATGTAAAATCCGAAAAATTTCTGCGCGGGATGTCAATACTAAATGAAAATCCCTCCTGATTGATTCTTTCTAAAAATGCATCTCTTGAAATCATAGAACTACTCTTTCTTTTATCAATCTTTAGTGAACCCTTATTGTTTCTATACACATTCAATCCATTATGTAGTCAAGCAGATCCATCAGGGTGAGTTTCTTACGACCATTGACGGTCTCAAAGAGATTATAAACTCTTAGTTGTTGGTTCTTTTTAAAAGCAAACTCAAAGCGAAATTCGCGACCATTGCATGCGACTATATAAAATCCGGTCTGATACTTTCTCTTATCCGCTACTGCCTGCATTTGCCGGTCTTCTACCTCTCTACAAAGTAAAAGAAAGATCTGATAGACTTGCTCCTCAGAGAGCCTTTTTCTCCAAACTAATGACTTGAAGTTATTGTACGTCCACCATGGGATTTGGATGTTGAAGGAAAAACCTTCCTGATTGGCTTTGTCGATAAATGCTTTTCTGGAGACCATACTAACTCCTCTTCTAATGGAACATCGTTTGACTCTATTATACCATCTTTTAACCTTTCACAAAAACAGCATCCCAAATGGAATGCTTTTTTCTGTTTCTTAATAGTATTCCCCTTGGCGGTAGTTCCAAGAGTTGAAATGATCAGATAAGTGCATCATGATCTTATCGATATCCAATCCTTTACGGATCACAACTGGACAAGTATTGACAGAACGGCTACCTGCTCCTTGTTCTGGAATCAGTTTTCCTTCGGCATCAACCATAGAGACCATCACACCTTGTTCATAGCGAGTTTCAATGGTCTTGTCTGGTTGGATAGAAGCTACATAATCATCTGCTTCGATGATCAAGTCCACGGCACCTTCGATGCGCTCACCAATTCCTTCGACCTTCCCGCGGTTTCCTTTACCGGAAGGGTTGGCTGAAGAAGCGTAAACCATCTTACCTTCTTTTTCCCACATTTCTTTGGCAATTTGCTCACCAGCTTTACCAAATTTGATGACAAAGCATGAAGTTCCACGAACGTCTGTCATGAGTTCTTCACGTCCATCTCCGAAGGCTTGCAATTTTGTATAGGCATCTTCACGCCAAGGAAGGATACAACCAAGCAAGATATCTTCATCCCAATGTTTTTGGTAGAAGGCTTCGATTTCAGGATTCAATTGCGCAAGGGCACGAAGTTCGTCCATGCTTCCGCAAAGAACCACACCTGGTTTGTTGCGGTTGCGTTCTTTGGCTTCGAATTTACGTTCCAAGCCAGCCTTGTCACTGGTCATGATGATATAGCCAACTTTGGTAGGGCAGACGATACAGCCACCCTCTCCTTTTAGAATATCAAATCCTTCTTGTGAAAGTTGTCCGTCCCATTGAATGTGTTTTGTCATAAGTCTCTTTCCTTTTCTATTCTTTTTAGTATTGTATCAAAAAACAGTCTCAAATTCAATATATTTTCAGAAAATTCGTAATTCAGTATACAATTTTATCATTGCCAGTAAGCTGGCCTGTTCTTCTCATAAGCTGCGATCAAGTCTTCATACTGAAGTGTAATCCCGATATCATCCAACCCGTTGAGCAATTTGTGCTTCCAATCTTGATCGATCTCAAAGCGAAACTCTCCAACAGGCGAGAGGATCTTCTGCTCTTCCAAATCTACCGTCACTGGATCTGCCGGCTTCAAACTTGCCAATTTTTGACGAACCTCTAGCGGTTGGACAATCGGCAGCATGCCATTATTGAGCTCATTATTGTAATGGATATCTCCGAAGGATCCGGCGATAACGACTTTAAAGCCATAATCAGCTAAAGCCCAGGCTGCGTGTTCCCGAGAGGAACCAGCCCCAAAATTGTCACCAGTGATCAAAATGGTTGCCTTGCGGTATTCTGGCTTGTTAAAGATAAAATCTGGATCCTCAGTATATTGGTCATCCAAATAGCGCCAAGCATACATGAGGTATTTCCCAAAACCTTTTTTATCAATTAACTTTAAGAATTGCTTGGGGAGGATTTGGTCAGTATCAATATTATCGTTCATCAAAGGAACTGTAGTTCCCGTATAACTGGTAAATTTCTCCATGCTTCCTCCTTTTACTCGACTTCTGGCATTTGGCGCACATCGACAAAGCGACCAGCGATTGCTGCTGCAGCGGCCATTGCTGGGCTACAGAGATGGGTTTTAGCCCCAAATCCTTGGCGGTCTTCAAAGTTCCGGTTGCTAGTAGAGGCACAGTGGACGCCATCTGGAACCTTGTCCGGATTCATTCCTAGACACATGGAGCATCCTGGATCACGCCATTCAAAGCCTGCATCCATAAAGATTTTATCCAAACCCAACTTTTCGGCGGCTTGCTTAACCGGACGAGAGCCAGGGACCACAATAGCAGTTAAGTTTGGTGCAATTTTTTTGCCTTTCACAAACTTGGCTGCCACCTCCAAATCACTGAGACGCGCATTGGTACAAGAACCGATAAAGATATAGCCCAATTCAATGTCTGCTGGTTTTTGGCCAGGTTCTAGATCCATATAATGATAAGCCCGTTCATCATTCATGTCTCGAATCTCTGGAAAAGGAGTCTCGAAGTCCACTCCCATAGAAGGATTGGTCCCCCAAGTCACCATCGGAGCAAGATCGGATACATCCATACGGATGACCTTATCATAAACGGCATCGTCATCACTAACCAGAGTCTTCCAATCAGCTACTGCGGCCTCAAAATCATCTGGCACACATTCGCGTCCCCGGAGGTAGTCAAAGGTCGTCTCATCTGGATTCATGATCCCCATTTTGGACCCGAACTCGATCGACATATTGCAGATGGTCATGCGTTCTTCCATGGTCAAGCGATCAATTGCTTCACCCCGATACTCTACGACATAGCCAACTCCACAAGCAACACCGTAGCGCGCGATCAAAGCTAGGATGTAATCCTTTGAATAGATCCCTTTTTGTGGGGTTCCGGTGAATTCAACCAACATTTTCTTTGGTTTGACTTGCCAGATGGTTTGGGTAGCAAAGACATGCTCCACTTCACTGGTTCCAATCCCAAAGGCAATGGCACCAAAGGCTCCGTGGGTTGCGGTATGGCTGTCTCCACAGACAATAAATTTCCCAGGCTGGGTCCGACCGGTTTCAGGGCCCACCATATGAACGATTCCTTGCTTAGCAGAACCATGGGCAGCATGATCAATCCCAAAGTCCACCACATTCTCAGCTAATTTATCAATCTGGGCTTTTGAAATCACATCTCGAATATCAAAAATATTGACCGTTGGAACATTGTGATCAAAGGTTCCAAAGGTTAAATCGGGTCGTCGAACCTTGCGTCCTGCATCCCGTAATCCTTGAAAGGCTTGCGGACTCGTCACTTCGTGGATATAGTGTTGGTCCACATACATGAGTTGGGGTTGCCCTTCCACTCCTGTAATCACGTGGCGGTCCCAAAGTTTATCAAAGATAGATTTTCCACTCATCATCTTTCTCCATTTATCTTCTTGTTAGGAAATCCATTGAAGGATTAGAAAGAGGACACCTGCTAAAAGAAGGCTACTGCCCCACCAGGTGGCTTGAAAATACCATTTCCGCACCTTGTGGTGAAAAAGATATCCACCTAGTAGAGCTCCAAATCCACTAAGCAGCCAGCTCTCGAGTAACAGGACCTTTTCAGGAATCCGCCACCTGTTTTGGATAGCTTTTCGTTTATCTAAACCATAGGTCAGAAATACGATACTATTCCAAATAGCAATAACAACTAAACAGCGATCTCTCCAAGTCATCTTAGAGATTCCCAATAATGGCTGCAGTCATCTCAGCAGTAGAAGCCTGACCACCTAGATCTCGCGTCAAGATTCCTTGATTCAAGGTTTGATTGACAGCTTCTTGGATCATTTCTGCACCTGCTGTTTCTCCAAAACTGTCTCGGAGCATCATGGCAACGGACAGGATCATGGAAATCGGATTGGCAATGCCTTGACCAGCAATATCAGGTGCTGAACCGTGAATCGGTTCGTACATGCTTGGTCCTTGGTCAGAATGACTGGCAGACGGCATCACGCCTAGTGTTCCAGGAAGGACGCTCGATTCGTCAGATAAGATATCTCCGAATAGATTCTCTGTCACTACGACATCAAAGCGGGCTGGATTGGTAATCATGATCATGGCCGCACTATCGACAAGCTGGTGCTCTAAGGTCACATCTGGAAATTCTTTGGCAACTTCTTCTGCCACTTGGCGCCACAATTTAGAAGTTGCTAGGACATTTTGCTTATCGATACTGGTCACTTTCTTGCCACGTCCTTGGGCGATCTTGAAGCCTTGGTACATAATCCGACGAATTTCTTCCGCACTGTAATCATTGATATCGCGCGCTGTATCTTCTTTCAAGATATGCTCTCCAAAATAAATCCCACCTGTCAATTCACGCACGACCACGAAGTCGACACCCTCGATACGCTCTGGTTTCAAAGGAGACAAGTGTTTCAAGGCGTCAAAAATCCGTACAGGACGAATATTGGCAAAGAGATTTAATTCCTTGCGAATAGCGAGCAGGCCTTGTTCGGGACGAACAGGAGCATTGTCATACTCAGGACTTCCGATGGCTGCGAGAAGAATAGCATCCGCTCCTTTAGCTGCTTTTAGAGTATCTTGGGGAAGTGGGTGGCCAGCGGCATCAATCCCAGCACCCCCAAAAGGTTTGTCTTCTAGACTATAATCAAAGCCAATTTTGGGAGCAACGGCTGCGAGGACCTCTAGTCCAGCTGCCATGATCTCAGGGCCAATCCCATCTCCTGCAAGTGTTACAATTTTCTTTGTCATGTTCATTTCCTCTTAGGCTTGTGGAAGATCACGGTAGGAGACAGCTCGTCCCATCTCACCCGCATTCTCTTTTTGAACCAGCGTGTTGGCATTGATATAAGCGATGGCAGAGGCTTTCAATACGTCGAAGTCCAAACCAGAGGCATTGAAAATCGTATCTGTATCGACATTTTCCACGGATACCAAGACACGGGCTTGGGCATCGATCCCATCTGTAACTGCATCGATATTGTATGAGGTCAAGCGAACAGTTTGGTTGAAGAATTTATCAATCGCATTAAAGATGGCTTCAACCGACCCTTGACCATTGGCAAGGAACTCAAGCACTTCCCCTTCTTCATTGCGGAGGCTAACCGCTGCTGTAATCGTTTCGTCTGCATTGGTGGTTAAGCGTAGATCATTAAATTGGAATCCTTCTGGATTTTCCACTGCTGTACCGGCAACAAGGGCGCGGATATCGGCATCTGTGATCTCGTGTTTCTTGTCTGCCAGAGATTTGAACTTAGCAAACAATGGCTTGATATCTTCTTCTGTGAAATCCAGTCCCAACTCATGCAGTTTTTCGACAAAGGCATGGCGACCAGACAATTTTCCAAGAGGGAGACTATTGCTCTTAACACCCACCAACTCAGGCGTGATGATTTCATAGGTAAGAGGATTTTTAAGAACTCCATCTTGGTGGATCCCAGACTCGTGTGAGAAGGCATTGCCACCAACAACCGCCTTGTTTTTAGGAATTGGAATACCAGAGTAACGAGAGACCAACTCAGAAGTATTGATAGTTTCATTAAGGACAATTGGACTTTCCACCTGGTAATAGTCTTCACGGATATTGAGAGCAACCGCTACTTCTTCAAGCGCCGCATTGCCGGCCCGCTCCCCGATCCCATTAATGGTTCCTTCGACACGACGGGCACCATTTTTAACAGCAGCGAGACTATTTGCCACGGCCATACCTAGGTCATCATGGCAATGAGGGGAATAGATAATCTCGCGGTCTGTCTTGACATGGTCGATCAAGTATTTGAAAATGGCTCCGTACTCTGCTGGTGTCGTGAAACCGACTGTATCAGGAATATTGATGTAGCTAGCACCAGCATCGACTGCAGTCTGGACAACTTGCAAGAGAAAATCCAATTCTGTCCGGGTCGCATCTTCGGGAGAGAACTCCACAATCTCAAATTTTGAGCGAGCGTAAGAAACGTGCTCTTTGATCGTTTCAAGGATTTCTTCCTTTGTCTTGTTGAGTTTAAACTCCCGGTGAATCGGACTGGTTGCGATAAAGACGTGAATTTGTGGATACTTAGCATCCTTCAAGGCTTCATAACAAGCATCAATATCTGATTTGACAGAACGGGCCAAACCTGTCACGGCTGTCTTGGTCAAGACCTTGGCAATCTCTTGAACAGCTGTGAAGGAGTCAGGACTAGCTGCAGGAAAACCTGCTTCAATAGCAGAAATGCCCCACTTTTCCAATTGTTTAGCAATGGCAATCTTTTCTTTGATAGAAAAATTAACTCCTGGAGTCTGTTCGCCATCCCGAAGGCTGGTATCTAAAAATTCAACTTTACGCATAGGGTCTCCTCATTTCTATGTAGTGGATATAAAGAAAAACATCTCACTCGGTTAACCAAGCGAGATGTTTTTGCCCGCTTGGTAAGCCAAACAGGACTAATGCTTCTGCACTAGCCCTTATACCTCAACAACAAAGCAAATTGAATAAACTTAGCTGTTTTCATGTTTGACTTTCTCCTTTGTTCAATGTCTTGTTTAGTATTTTAGCATAGGGAAAAAGCAATGTCAAGAATTTTCTACAATATTCTGAATTTTTTGAATAGAACAAAATAAAGCTTTTGATTCTACTTAGTCTATAGACATCCTGTTTTTACATAAGAAAACCGAGATGCTCTTAAAAAAATTATAATGATATAAACAATTAGGATCATTTAAACACATCATATAATGAAACTTTTTGTCATGAGAAAAGTGCTAGAAACACGGTTGTTTCTAGCACTCAGAATTATTGAGCCTAAGGAAAGTTTTTAAGATGACTTTGAATTCAATTTGAATAGCCTCTTCCACCCTACTTCTTCTGATACAAATCAAAAACGATCTTATCGTTATAGAGGTCAATGGTATTGGCCTTGACATAGATTCCAAAGTCATTGTCAATTTCTGGTAATACAATGGTGATGGTAGACTGCTTTGGTGAAATTTGGATAAATTCTGGAATAGTTTTATTCTTGCTCAAGAGCTGCAAAACCATCCTTTGTGGAATTTGAAAGGTTCCGACTGAAAAATCCTTCACTGTTAAGAGAATATTCCCATTTTCCAACTTGGATGGTTGAAAGTAGATATATAAGGGATAGTCCTTTCCTAAGAGACTCAACTGTCCCTCTAAGAGGATTTGCTGATCATCCGCATAGACCTTGTAGTCGGACAACTTATATTTTTTCAGAAGCGATTTGATGGTATCATTGAGTTGATCACGAGTCGTTGTCATAGTTCCAACTTTGACATCTTTGGTGCCAACTGCTTGATGAAGCTGGCTAACATCTTCTCTTGGCGTCGCTAAGCGTCCTTGCACGACGAAAGCAAAAGCTAAGAGAAGGCTGACCAAGCCTAAAAACAACCATTTCCAAATATTGATTTTTTGAAGGAAGGGGATCTTCTCTTTTATAGGATTATTTTTGACTCCAGGTTTTCTTCGTGGCATTGATTTTCTCCAATATTGCTTGTTTCATCTTTTCATAGCCCGTATTGTTGGGGTGAAAACTATCCTCTTCATACAGAGCATCATTGATAACGGTTGTCTTCCCGTCACTAATTTCTGACACGCCCATTTTGCCATCAATTCCTTTATATAGCAGATCATTGATAGGAACGAAATAGACCTGATCAAATTGCGCGATGGTTTCTTCCGTCGTCTCATTCCAACGATCTACAGCCGTCTGAAATAGGAAGATGAGGATTGTCCTTTCTTGCCTTGGTGATAATTTCTTTGAGGTTAGCTGTATAATTCTTGAGCGGTTTTCGGATATCTGATAGAGAAAAATCACTCAGATGATCGACAACGACTTTGCGTAGATCATTTCCGCCAACCGTTAAGGTCATGACATGCGCCTTCTTGAGATCCTTCTGAAGGTTTGTTTGCTTCTTGAGTCGATCTAAAATCTGAGCACTTGTATTTCCAGCTACACCATAGTTGACAGGCTGGTACTGGCCGTCATTTTCATTGGACAGACTTTGGGCAAGAATAGGCACGAAGCCCCCTTGTTTGGTGCTATCACCCACACCTTTGGTCAGTGAATCTCCTAGAGCTACATAAGTATAGGTAATTTCTTTCGCAGCCGTTTTGGGCTTGGTCATACGAGGAGACGCAGTTGGTAGCAAAGCACGAAATAGAAAGACAAAGACAAGAAGGCTGGTTAAAAAGAAAACCAAGCCTTGCATCATTTTTTTAAGATTCATATGAATACGATCGCTTATCCTTGAAAAATCACTTGTCCATCACAGATAGTATAAGCAACTTTCCCTTTTAATGTTTCACCCACAAATGGGGAATTTCCAGCTTTTGACGCGAAATGATCCGATACCAGGCGATCTGCTTCCGGATCAAAGAGGGTCAAATCTGCCGGTCCATCCACAGCAATATAGCCGGCATCAAAATCATAAAGACGTGCTGGATTATAGGCCATCTTTTCTAGCAATTGCATGAGGCTCAAATGTCCTGCATGGACCAAGTAGGTCAAACCAAGAGAAAGCGAGGTTTCAAGACCGGTCATTCCAGATGGTGCCTTGGTAATATCAGGAACATTCTTCTCATCCTCATGGTGAGGCGCGTGGTCCGTCGCAATCACGGAGATGACGCCTGACTTCAAGCCTTCAATCACTGCTAGACGGTCTGATTCCAAGCGAAGGGGTGGATTCATCTTGGCATTGCTTCCCTTGGTTAAGAGGAGACTTTCTGTTTTTGAAAAGTGTTGGGGCGCTACTTCTGCTGTCACATGAGCTCCTAATCCTTGGGCAAATTCCACAACCTTGACACTTTCTTCCTTAGAAAGGTGTTGGATATGAAGGTGAGCACCTGTCGCATGGGCAATCATGGCATCCCGCGCAGCCATTGAGTATTCAGCTACACCCGTCGCTCCACAGACATGGAAGTGTTCCTTAGCAATGTTTTCATTCAAGCCAAGAATACCATTCAACTCAGGGTCTTCTTCATGCAGACTAATAAAGGTTCCTAGACGCTTAGCTTCTTCCAAAGCTTCACGGACAACCTTGGTGCTTTGAAGGGGAATTCCATCATCTGAAAATCCTACCGCACCAGCCTTAAGCAGGCCTCCAAAATCTGTCAAGTTTTGACCGTCAAAATTTTTGGTCACCGTCGCAACTGTATGAATGTGGAGATTTTCCTTGGCTGCAGAAGCTAAGACTTCCTCTAAGGTAGGAATATCTGAAATGGTCGGATTGGTATTGGCCATCATAACCACTCGGGTAAACCCACCCGCAGCTGCTGCTAAAGCACCCGTATGGATATCTTCTTTATGGGTTTGGCCAGGTTCACGAAAATGCACGTGTACATCGATCAAACCAGGAGCTACCACTAGACCTGAGGCATCAAGGACCTCTTGTCCATCCGTTCGGAGGTTCTCAGCGATCTCTACAATTTTCTTTCCTTCAATGCGAAGATCACAGACTTGATCCAAGCCAGTCTTGGGATCCATTACGCGACCATTTTTAATGACAACCATTGCATTCTCCTTTATTCATAAAAATCAACATGCGACTCTAACAAGCGGTCGCCGTCATAGCGAAACATTGCTGAAAAGAAGGGTTTATCCTCCAACAACCACTCAACAAAGGTGTGGTCCCCTTCCCAGGTTGGTTTTGAGAGGACTTGATCATAAGGTACCCACTCCAAGGTCCCTTCGTTACACTCGATCAGTTCTCCCTCAAAATCTGTTACCTTGAAGACATAGGTGTACCAGTCCAAATCTGGAGTAAACTCCGGAAAGGTAATAATCCCTTTCAAAACTGGCTTGGCTCTAAGGCCGGTCTCCTCAAAAATTTCACGCGCCGCACACTCCTGTGGGGTTTCCCCGCGTTCTAATTTTCCACCAACTCCGATCCATTTACCTTCATGGACATCATTGGGCTTTTTATTGCGATGCAACATGAGAAATTCTTTCCCATTGTCAATGTAACAAATCGTTGCTAATTGTGGCATTTCTTTCTCCTATCTTAACCAATCAATCGGCTCGCGTCCCGCCTCTTTCAAAAATTGATTGGTTTTTGAAAAGGGTTGGGAACCAAAGAATCCTCGGTAGGCCGATAAGGGACTTGGGTGAGCTGATTCAAGGACCAAATGTCGATCTTGTGTAATCAGCGGCTTTTTCTTACGGGCATAAGATCCCCAGAGGATAAAGACAACAGGCTCCTCCAACTCATTAACCACCTTGATCACAGCATCTGTGAAAGGCTCCCAAATTTGTCCTGCATGGCCATTGGCCTGACCAGCTGGCACTGTCAAGCAGGCATTGAGCAAGAGCACTCCTTGCTCTGCCCAAGAGGTCAGATCATGGGAACGCTTCTCTCCAATATCTGAGCGCAATTCTTTGAGAATATTTTGCAAAGAAGGTGGCGCTGGTACATGATCCGGAACAGAAAAACTTAAGCCCTGCGCTTGATCCGGTCCATGGTAGGGATCTTGGCCTAAGATCAAAACCTTGACTTGATCCATCTCTGTCGTCTGCAAGGCCTTAAAGACCTTGTCACGCGGTGGATAAACCACTCCTTTGCTATAGACTTCATTCATAAAGTCATTGATCTGGTGAAAATACCCTTCTGGAAGATGGGACTTGATGGCTTCATGCCAGGGTGAATGCTGCATGGAAACTCTCCGCTATCCAATAAATTCTTACCTTCCATTATACCACATTTGGCGCAGATCCACTGGATAAAAAAGAGGCTGGACAATTTTGTCCAACCTCTTTTTCTGCCTGTCAAACAAGCTAGAGCTTTTATGTATTTTCTTTCTTGGTAAATCCTGCTAGACCGATCGAAGCGACTAGTAAAATTTGCGGTAAGAATTGGATGAGGTAGCGGGTTTTCCCACCTTCAAAGATGGTTAAGAAGAGCAAACCACCAAAGACCGCTAAGGAAAGGAAGTTAAAATCATCTGTATCTCGACGTTTGAGATAAGCTCCAACCAAACCAGCCGATAGGACGATCCAGATCAGCTGCTTGACAAATTCATAATACTTGTACTGCGGTCGATCAATGCTGAGGAAATAGGTCCGCACCCATTTTGCCAAACCATTATTTTTAGTCAGAGGTGCATAGAGAGGATTGATAAAAGGCGTCTTCTCATACTCTACATCTCGGTAAAGCCAACCGAGGGTCCCTTCTGCTACCGTCAAGGATTGCTTGTAGTAGATATGCCCGATCAAACCGAACGGTCCGTATTCCTTGAGACGGCGTTTGATTTCTTTGATCACATTTTCTTTTTTAAAGAGGCCATTGTTGTAATCCGAGCGCTTATCCTCATCAATATAGGCTAGCAAGCCTTCTTTCATATCTTCTTGGTTATGCCCCATATCCGTCAAGCCCAGATTGATAAACAAGAGTGGTCCTTTGGCAAGTCCTTCTTCTTTCAGAATCGGCACAACTGTTTGATGATTGACCGCTGTATTCAATCCTGCAAAGACAAAGCCCGTCGTCAAGACCGTCACCGTAGCAATCTTTCCAAAGGCCTTCCAATTTCCTCTGAAAAAGAGCACAGCCCAAAAGGCAATCATGACAATAATCGTCGTTGGACGGATCAACATGGATACGCCAGATAAGATCCCCAAGCCAACAATCTTCTTCCAGGAGACTGCTTGATCTTCCTTTAATAGATCCAAAGCCCACCATAACTGAAGAGCGATCAAAGGAAGTGGCGGAATGTCCGTATACATGGAATAGAAATAAGGCGAGTAACAGATCAAGCTCACATAGAAGAGATAGACCAGATCAGCCGTTTTTTGATTGAAATGCTTCTGGGACAGCTTGTACAAGAGGACTGCACCCAGATTGACATAGAGGATATTGAGAGCCTGCATGACCCACAGACCGCTAGAGCCAAATAAGACATAGAAAAACTTCTCGTAAAGAAAGAGCGGAATGTTATTGGGATTGCGACTGAGGTAGTTAGTGATAGAGGATTGCTTAAGAAGATCAAAAGCCCCTTTGAAAACAACCGCAGCATCCCGACGGATCAAGAGCTCCGCACAGACCATAACGATCAACTGAAAGACAACCGCTCCAAGCAAGAAGCCTTTTTTATGCCGAGTCAACCAAGCAAAGGCACTCTTTAGCCCATCGCGTTTCAGCCAGGCTAGCAGAAATAGCAACCCAGCACCTAAAATGGCTAGCCATGAAATCTCTCTCAGATAGGTCACACTGATCAAGAACCAGTGGACCATCACTAGCAACATGACAACATGAAGCATCCCAAATAGAATACGTTTACTTTTCGATAACATAGCTCCATTATATCAAAAAAACAGCATTTCTGCTGTTTTGGACTGACTATCAACTGTAAAGTGAAAAGAAAAGTTGTTCTAAAATGTAATTTATAAACATACTCATTTTATCGAAGCAATTTTTAACTCTTAACCTTAACTAACAGACCTAAAATACTAGAATTAAAATACATAATAATACAAGATAAATTCCAACCGTTAGAATCATTCCGATTTTATAGAAACCGACTAAGCCAGCATATCGTTCGACAAAACCGATCTGTGGGTCGACTGGATTATAAAAGACTGTCATAGGAGACCCGATTGGGAATATCATCCGCAAATCCAGATTTTTGCCGGCTCCAAGAACATAGGTTCTATCGAAAACATTGGTTTGTCTTGACTTAGAAGAAGTCTCTCTGAAATAAGCGTAGGTAAAGGTCTTTTGGTATCTTTCGCCCCCAACTTGATACTCCACCACAGGCAGGGAAATAAGCAGTTGATTTTTGGAATCAAAAGCAACTACTTCTCCCAGAACTTTTGCGGTTGATTCTGTTTTCACTTTTATTTCACGACGATACAAGGTGTAAAAGATGAGCAGCATGATCAAGAAAACAAGGCTCAGAATGCCCAAGCTAAGCCAGAATATTGTTACTGTCATTGATTTTTTTACCCTTTCACATAAACTAGTTGGTTTCAAATCCCTTGAAAAATTTTTATTCTCCCCTTTTCAACCAATTCTGTTGCTGCGCTTTTTCTGCAAAATCTTTTGCTTTGTTGATATCTAATGAGTTTGAATCTGATGGGGCATTGGATTCGATCTCTTCCTTCAATTCTTGTAAGGTTTGAACATCCTGAGGAGTTAAATCAGAGACCGTGCTAGATTCTTTGTCTGTTGAACTATCTGGAACAGTCTGAATCTCGCGATCGGTTTTGATTACTTCAGTTCCTGCATCCGTTTTTGGAGCTGGTCGGTATAACATGAAGAATCCAACAATTACAATAATGAAAGCTAGGATCGATATCCCATTTCGTTTTTGAATTTCTTCCTGAGGAATTTCTACTCCCTTTGTTGATAAATTCTTCCATTCTGGATGTTCCTCCTCAGCTGCTTTTTTCTTATAAAAGGCAGGTGCAATCAATGACTGATTGGTTAAGATGAGAGTACCAATACAAATTATAAAATATGGAACTTCACGAGAGTTGCTGAGTAATATCTTAATATAAAATACACTAGCGATTATAGCTAGGACGACATTAATTGTAAATCTAATTTTAAATTCCTTTTTCAATTGCAAATAATGTTCTTTTGTCATTCTTTCTCCCTTAAATTAGTTTTTATCTTCCTCTAATAAAAACAATTACTACTATCATACAGGATTTTACTTTGGGTTTCAAGTTAACCACCAACTAGTGAAAAGTGTATAAAAAAGAAGCGTTAGAAACGCTTCAGTTATATTATTTGTCTTGCCAAGTTTCTTGGTTTTCCTTAAAACGGCGTAACAAATCTAAGCCTTCAGAGGTAATATAACCTTGTTCTTCAGCCAAATGAATCAATTCTGTGTAGTTTGACAAGGTTTCGAGTTGAACGCCAGCTTCCGCAAACTTCTTATCAGCTTTTTCCAATTGGTAGGTAAAGATCGCCACCACACCAAGTACGTCTGCTCCTTCACGTTTCGCAGCTGCGACAGCATCCAAAACAGAACCACCAGTAGAAATCAGGTCTTCCACTACCACCATCTTTTGACCTTGTGGTACACGGCCTTCGATTTGGTTTCCAGCACCATGATCTTTTGGTTTGCTACGGATGTAAGCAAAAGGAAGGTTCATTTTGTCCGCAATAATTGCTCCATGAGGAATCCCTGCAGTTGCAGTTCCTGCAATCACTTCTACTTCAGGGAAAGCTTCCTTGATTTTATCCACGAATCCATTCTCAATCAAGGTACGAGTTTCTGGATAAGCAAGGGTCACGCGGTTATCTGTGTAAATAGGGGACTTGATTCCAGAAGCCCAAGTAAAAGGCTCCTCCGGTTTCAAATAAACAGCTTCAATTTTTAGAAGATGGCTGGCAATATCTTTAGCTAATGACATGATAACTCCTTTTTTACGATTTTAATCATATACGAATTAAATCCAAAATAGATTTAAAGAACAACTTTACAGGATAGTGAGTAAGTTAGGAAAGGTCCCATCGGACTTCCCGTAGAGCCACAAAAGTTCCACTTTTACTTGCGATTATTATTCCGACGATTTAGAGGATAGAACGATTATTTTTATCCTCTAAATCTAGTGAATGAGTTAGGGAAGGTCCCATAGGAGACTTCCCGTAGAGCTACAAAAATTCCACTTTTAGTAGCGAACGTATTCCGACACTTAGTTGAAAGAAACGATATTTTTCTTTCAACTAAGTTAGTGAATAGTTTAGGGAAGGCCCTATCGGGCTTCCCGTAGAACGTCTTGAAGCGCAGCTTCTTAGACGTTCTTAACTATTCCACTGTCTCTTAATTTCATGGTAAGCGTCCCATGGGTTTTCTGCTTGAATAATTGGGCGTCCAACAACAATATAGTCCGATCCAATTTTATGGGCTTCCTGTGGTGTCATAACCCGTTTTTGGTCGCCGATTTCAGCTCCAGCAGGACGAATCCCTGGTGTGACACAGACAAAGTCTGATGAAGTGGCATCTTTGATCAAGGCTACTTCATGGGCTGAACAGACCACGCCGTCCAAGCCAGCTTCTTGGGCCTTGCGAGCATAATTAACGACTGATTCTTGGACCGTTGTTTGAATGTTTTGGCAATCACGCATGTCTTCTTCACTGGTCGAAGTCAACTGGGTTACGGCTACCAACTTAGCTCCTTCACCAAGAGCTGCTTTGGCTTCGCGCATCATCTCTATACCACCGGCTGCGTGAACCGTCACCATATCCACTCCGAAAGTACCCAATACAGACATAGCTGATTTGACTGTATTTGGGATATCGTGCAATTTTAAATCAAGGAAGATACTGTGTCCAAGCCCTTTTAGGTAGTGTACAATTTCAGGACCAACTGCATAGAAAAATTCCATACCGATTTTTACAAATAGTTTTTCATCTTCTGGAAAATGCTCTAAAAAGTGTTTGACATCCTCGAAAGCTGGGAAGTCAAGGGCAATAATAGGACGTTCTTCACGCATGATTTTCTCCTTTTGATGGGTGACATTTTTTCCACAAAAAAACCTTGCCCGAGGCAAGGTTACACGAAAATTAGGTAGTTTCTACCCTGATTCACCGTCTAGACCTTAGGAGCCTCTCTGGACTGCTTTAAAGGTTTTTATTTATTGTAGTACAATATTTGGGAAAAGTCAAAGATTTACAGTAAATATTCCCGTACATGTTTCCGAAAATTCTCAAGCGTGTCAATGCCATTTCGATCCATGACCTGTGGCAGGTCTTCGATAATAGTTGGACAAGCATAAGGATCGGTAAAATTGACCGTCCCGACCCCAATCGCTGAAGCACCAGCAATCATCATTTCAATGGCTGCTTCTGCTGAATCGACACCTCCCATTCCAATGATGGGCAGGCTAGTGGATTGGGCTACTTGGCGGATGAGTTTCAAGGCTACTGGGAAGATAGCTGGTCCTGACATCCCTCCCGTACCATTTGCAATGATCGGTTTGCCAGTCTTGAGGTCAAAGCGCATCCCGACCAAGGTATTGATCATGGTTAAGCCGGTGGCCCCTGCGTCTTCTGCCGCTTTTGCGACCTGGGTGATGTCTGCCACACTAGGAGTCAACTTAACATAGACAGGGACGGAGGAAGCTTCCACTGCTGCTTTTACTGCATCATAGGCCAACTCGGGAACCTGCCCGATTAAGAGGCCGTTGTTCCCATGGTCTACGTTTGGACAAGAGATATTGAGTTCAATCGCTTTGACATTTGGTGCTTGCGAGATTTTTCTAGAAACCGTCGCATACTCTTCATTGGAGAAACCAGCTACGTTGGCGATAATCGGTAAATCTGGATAATGCTGGGCCAACCAAGGGAGTTTCTCTGCTAAGACAACGTCTACGCCTGGATTTTGGAGACCAATGGCATTAAGCATGCCTGCAGGAGTCTCCGCAACACGTGGTGTCGGATTTCCGAAGCGAGCCTCAGCAGTCGTCGCCTTGATCATAATAGATCCTAATAAGTCCAAGTCATAGTATTTGGCATATTCTTGGCCAAAGCCAAAACAGCCAGAAGCTGGAATAATGGGATTTTTCAAGTCTAATCCTGGTAAGGATATAGCTAATCGATTGCTTGTCATACTTTCCTCCCTACATCACAATTGTACCAGTTTCAAAGACCGGTCCGTCTTCGCACACGCGCTTATTGGCTGCTTGGCTTTCATTTTCCAGATGCACTACACAGGCATAGCAAGCCCCCATCCCACAAGCCATACGCGATTCCATGGAAATGTAGGCGCGAGGATGGTCATGGAATTTGGTATTGACATATTTGAGCATGCCAGGAGCCCCACAAGAATAGATGGCATCAAACTCCTGGTCCATCTGGTCAACGATGGTGGAGACATATCCCTTTGTGCCATAAGATCCATCGTCAGTTGTAATAGTGACTTGCCCATACTGCTTCAATTCTTCTTCGAGGATCACCGCTTCTTTATTGGCAAATCCCAGGACAGAATGGACTTCTACTCCTTGCTCATGTAGTTGTTTAGCCACTTGGACCAAGGGAGGAACACCTATCCCGCCACCAATGATCAAGGCTTTCTGACCTTGACCGAGATTAGTGAGATCAAAGCCATTTCCCTGAGGCCCCATGACACTGAGTTTGCTACCGATTGGCAATTGGGAAAAGATAGCTGTCCCCCCACCTTCGATGCGGTAGATCAAGCGACACGTCTGTGTCTCAGGATCAATCTCAGAAATTGAAATCGGACGGCGAAGGAGCTTGGCCCCATCAGGGACGCGGATATGAAGGAATTGACCTGGCAGCATCTGCGCCACCATTTCCCCCTTCAAGATCATAGAATAGATGCGGGGAGCGATTTCTTCTTGAGCGACGAGCTCCATCTCCTCCATCATGATTTTGCCAAAGCGTTTTTTACAACTGTCACTGACCATTGGTTTCCTCTTCTTTCTTTCAGCAAAAAAGACCTCGCAAAAGCAAGGTCCCACAAATGGTCAGCTAGACTCCGTCCGCTGATCTTTATTCCGTCTTTCCTTGCAGGCCTCTCTGGACCTCTTAAAGGTTAAATTTGTCTCATTATATCGCGCTCCTTCTCGCTTGTCAAGTAGAAATCGGTAGCTTACGAAGCTTTCTTGGGGTCAAAATCTTCTGGGATCGGTTTGATGTATTGCATGGCAATTCGATTTTCAGGCTTACGATCAACTAGATAAAGAACAAGTAAAAAGAGCCATTCCAAGGGTTTCATTAGGTAGTAAATCAGGTCCATAGCCCATTTCTTCTTGATGTGTTTAGCAAAGGGATAGCCATAGCGGTCGTAATTGCGACGCAAGAAGCGATGGAATCGCGGCGTCTTTTCTTCTAGTACCTGTTCAAAGGCATTGGCAATACAAAGCTGGCGATTGACAACGACTGGATGACCGTGGCGGATGCCCATCCGCTGGGGCTTGACAACTTTTTCATGCCCACCAGCCGCAACCGTACAGAGATAGTGCTCATCAATGATAAGATTCTGAGGAGGGATCTTCTGTGAGAAGGCCCAATCAGCTGTATTGGTCCATGCCTTGATCATGGAATCCGGCTGCTGCCCAAAGAGCATGAGAACAAGGACAACAAGGGCAAGGGTTGGAATAGCGATAAGGACCGCTAGCCATGGCCAGTTGCGCGACTTGTTTAAGAGCTGATGGAGCCATTGAAGTAGACGATTCTCATAGCTTATCTCTGTTCGATCTTCCTGCCACTCCTTAATGCGAACCCATAAGAGATGGATGGAATAGATCAGTAAGAAAAAGGTGTGAAAACTTGCTACCTGCAGTTGATTATCAAAAACTAAGAGGAGAACCACTCCTCCTAGAATGCCACTAATACAGAAGACATTTGCTAACGGCGAAAGTGAATTCGCATCCCGGTAGGAATAGATAATCAAGGCTAGTAAAGTAAGAGCTGCCAGTGTAAAGAAGGTCGGATAGGCGCCAGACCAGATCAAGGCATGTTTCTGAGAATTGATCAAGGGCTCATTCCATTCGTAAAAGGTCATCTCCTTGACGATGTAAATGAAAATCGCTTCGAGAAAGCAACCAAAGAGACCAAACCAAAGAACAATTGTAGGCTGTTGCTTTTTCTTTTTGACAGGCTTAGGATTAGGTGATTCTTGCTTTTCCTTCATAAGAGATGCGTCATCTTCTCTTGTCCCTTTTCCTTCCTTTGGCACCCTATCTTCAAACAAATCCGGATCTTTGAGAGCTTCTTCTTCAGCTTCTTTGAACTGGAGGCTAGACCACCGACCGATCCCATAGATAATGACAAAAATATTGGGAACAAAAAGGGCTAAGGTCACACCATAGGGCAAGACCTCCATCGTAAAGGATACTATAGCAAGAAAACTAAATTGAATGAATGGATCCTTAATTGCGTAGAGCGACTGACTAATAACCAAATAGATGTAAAAGGCCAATAGAATCAGAGCATTGGTCACAAAATTGATCTGCAACAGACCAGCTGTGAAATGGGTTTCCAATTCCTTATCCTTTTTCTTATACCAGGAAACGAGTTTTTTCATAAGATCTCCTCAATCAATTTTTTACCATTCTATCAATCAGATCTTACCTTCAGCAAGGCAAAACTGTATTTTTCCATCAAAATCAGTCCCCAGATGTAGATTTTGTTTCCAATCTTCTATTTTTTAACTATTTGATCTAGCCTACTTCCTATTACATACCTCAGCCTGTCTTATTCTCATACAGTCCTTGAAAGACCACATTTTACGGGAAAAACGCGCTTTTTTATGTTAAAATAAAAGCATGAGAATACAACAATTACAATACATTATCAAAATCGTCGAAACCGGCTCTATGAATGAGGCCGCAAAACAACTCTTCATCACTCAACCTAGCCTTTCCAATGCTGTCAAGGACTTGGAAAATGAGATGGGAATTGAAATCTTTATCCGAAATCCCAAAGGGATCACTTTGACCCGCGATGGGATGGAGTTCCTCTCTTATGCCCGCCAGGTGGTGGAGCAGATTGACCTCTTGTCCGAGCGCTATAAAAATCCTGTGGGCTCTCGTGAGCTTTTCAGCGTCTCTTCACAGCACTACGCCTTCGTGGTTGAGGCCTTCGTTTCACTATTGAAGAAAAGCGACATGGAAAAATACGAGCTCTTCCTACGGGAGACGCGGACTTGGGAGATCATCGATGACGTCAAGAACTTCCGCAGCGAGGTTGGCGTACTCTTTTTGAATAGCTACAACCGCGATGTCCTCTCTAAGATGCTGGATGATAATCACCTGATTGCCACCCACCTCTTTACAGCGCAACCTCATATCTTTGTCAGCAAGACCAATCCTCTTGCCAAGAAAGAGATCGTCCACTTGTCAGATCTGGAAGATTTCCCATACCTTAGCTATGACCAAGGAACCCACAACTCCTTCTACTTCTCAGAAGAGATCCTCTCTCAAGAGCATCATAAGAAATCCATCGTCGTTAGTGACCGGGCGACCCTCTTTAATCTCTTGATTGGTCTAGATGGCTACACCATTGCGACCGGGATCCTCAACAGCAATCTCAACGGAAATAACATCGTCTCCATTCCCCTTGATATCGAAGACCCGATCGAGCTGGTCTACATCAAACATGAAAAAACAGCCCTCTCAAAAATGGGAGAAAAATTCATCGAATACTTGCTTGAGGAAGTGAAGTTTGATAAGTAAAAAAATATCTGAGTGATCCATGTTCACTCAGATATTTTTTATGGTCTTAATTGAGAAAATACTTCTCCAATTTTTCCTTCGATAACTAGGTCTGCTTGCTTGTCTTGTGGGATACTGGTCTTATTGATGACAACCAGCTTCTTCCCTTGGAAATACTGGATCAAGCTAGCTGCTGGGTAGACCACGAGAGAGGTTCCGCCGATAATCAGGAGATCAGCCTCTTGGATGGCTTGGGCTGCTTGGCTAAAGACCTCCATATCGAGAGGCTCCTCGTAGAGGGTCACATCAGGTTTGACAACCTTGCCGCAGTCCAGACAGTGTGGAACCGGGCCTTCCAAAGCTAGAAAGGCCTCCAAATCATAAAATCGCTGGCAACCCGTACAGTAATTGCGGTCGGCACTGCCATGAAGCTTCAAAACTTTTTTAGAACCAGCCATTTCATGGAGACTATCGATATTTTGTGTCACCACTGCCTTGAGCTTACCGGTCTCTTCAAGCCGAGCCAGATACTGATGGGCAGCATTGGGCTTGGCATCTGGGTAGAGTAGGTATTTCTTGTAAAAGTCGAAAAAGTCCTCTGGATAGCGCTCAAACATGGTATGGGAGACCAATTGCTCAGCTGTCAAATGCCGCCCTACCTGAACGCTATAGACACCGTCTGAGCTTCGAAAATCTGGAATATTTGACTCCGTGGAAACTCCTGCACCACCGAAAAAAACGATCCGTTGACTCTGGTCAATCATCTCCTGTAATTGAGCAATCTTATCCATCTACTTCTCCTTTAGTAGCTCTTCCATCACAGCATTGGCCTGATCAAAATAAAAGTTAGCTTGATCATAATGAATTCCTGTGTAGCTTGCAAGGTCAATCAAATTCTTCATAAAATCCTGAGAAGAGAAACCCGTCGTCCGATGGAGCTCTTCTTCATCAAAGGGCTTGATCAAGTGAGCCAGGGGGTTGCGAACTGATTTTTCTAACTCCCGCAATTGTTGGGCCGCAACTTTGACGCTATCTGGCAAATCCAACTGCACAATCAACTCCGTCAAACTGGACGAATTGACCACACTTTCGCTGTGGAATTGCTGCAGGATAGGATTGTCGGACGCATGCAGGCTCTCAAACTTCCAACGGTCATAACTGGACTCTTTGGAGTTATGAATATAGTTTGTAATATCAGGAATTTTCAACTGAATCAATCGCATAAAAATCCGGTAGATGGCTGGGCTAACGGCACGAACAAAGTCGATAATCTGTTCATTTCTCAACTTCGCTTCGAGATCATAAAGGTAGTTGGCCAACTGTTCATTTTCTGGATTTTCATGCCAAAAAAGCTGAAAACCAGTCGCTTCTAGCAACTCGGTTCTCAACTTTTGATTCATGACGGGTTGGATATTGAGCTCTCGACGCTCCGCCATTAACTGCAGTAAGCTCACCAACAAATCCGGTACTTCTTCCTGCTGCTTGATAGAGCGCAGAGCCCGGCTGTAGTGATAATTTTGGAGATCGTAGAGCCATTCATCATGAAGGAATTTTGCCATTAGTCTGCAATCAAGGTCTCAAGACCGACTTTCATCATGTCTGTGAAAGTATTTTGACGTTCTTCAGCAGTTGTGTCCTCATCTGGATTGACCAAACTGTCTGAAATAGTCATGATCGCAAGCGCATCGACATGGTGTTGAGCAGCAAGATAATAAAGAGCTGCTGCTTCCATTTCTACAGCTTTGACACCCCATTTACCAAGCTCGATATTCTTTTCACCATAGTTTGAATAGAAAACATCTGATGACAAGACATTGCCGACGTGAGTCGTCATGCCAAGGTCTTTGGCAATGTGGTAGGCCTTGTCTAAAAGATCAAAGCTAGCGATTTGTGGGAAATCGTATTGAGGCCAGTCGTTACGGATGATGTTTGAGTTGGTTGCAGCAGCTTGTGCCAAGACCAATTCACGAACATGCACATCCTCATTCAAAGAACCAGCCGTTCCCACACGGATCAATTTCTTCACGCCGTAGTCGACAATCAACTCACGCGCATAAATAGAGATCGATGGCATCCCCATTCCAGTACCCATGACAGAAACACGGTGACCTTTATAAGTACCCGTGTAACCAAACATGTTACGGACTTCGTTAAAACATACAGCATCCTCAAGGAAATTCTCAGCGATAAATTTCGCACGAAGAGGATCTCCAGGAAGGAGAATTTTATCAGCAATTTCACCTTGCTTAGCAGCAATATGGATAGACATAATTAAGATATAAAGGGCGACAGAGAACAAAGTAAAAATAGGAAACTGACGACGCATCGCAGATGCTAGACAGTTTATCTTTTTTACACAGTTCTCCGCCCGTATTCAGTTCAGCGAATACGGTTAACCCATCCTTTCTTTTTTTATTGAGTAATTAGGAGAGCTTTCCGCTCGTGTTCAAATTAGAACACATGCTCTACCTTTCTTTTTTATTTTTTTAGAATAGGCGTGAAAGAGGCAAAGTAAAAATAGGAAATCCGACAAAGATGCACCGCATCTAGAAGGATTTATCTTTTTTACACAGTTCTCCGCCCGTATTCAGTTCAGCGAATACGGTAAACCCATCCTTTCTTTTTTTATTTATTTTGTTAATGAATCCAAAAACGCAAAGAGTTTGGCATTCATTTCTCGATAATCGTAAGCACGAATGGCTTCAGGTTTTTGAACAAAAGTCAATTTTTGACTTTGTTCTTCCAAAACAGCTTCACCGTCAGCAGCAATCAAGAGATTGACTGCTTCTGGATCAAATTCCAAGTGAGCTTGGAAGGCATAATGTTTAGGACTGAAGCGAATCATCTGACGTGGACACCCTTGACTAGTCGCAAGAACGACAGCATCTTCTGTCAATCCGGGCATATCGCCATGCCAGTGGCCAGTTTCAAGAGTTGCTCCAAACTCACCGACATGTGGATCTGTGAGTCCTTCAGGCGTCAAGGTCACTGGATAAACCCCAATCTCACGTTCTGGACTGTGCTCATACTTCGCTCCATAGGCGACAGACAGTAGCTGGGCACCAAGACAGACGCCAACAATATAACGATCAGCCTTGATGGCTTTTTGAATCAGCTCAATCTCTGCCTGAGGATCGTAGTATGGAAAAGCTTCCCGATTTTCATCCGGTGATTGAGGTCCTCCCATGACGATCAAAAAGTCAATCTCATCCACTGACTCTGGTAAGGTTTCATTCTCATAGACTTTAGTCGTGGTCACTTGATGGCCACGCTCCTGTGCCCATTTTAGATAAGCGCCCGGCACTTCAAAGGTTTCATGCAGTACAAAATGTACCTTCATCATTTCTTCTCCCATCTCTTTCGAATCACGTATGACAGACCAGCCGCAAGTACAAGCGGAATAGTCAAATTCCAAGTTTGGCCTGTAAATCCAAGGCTCAGGGCAATGGCTGTCAGAGGAGCTTCTAGGGTCGTCCCTAAAAAGACTGTCGCTCCTAGTAACATCCCTAGAGCAGGATCCAGATGAATCCCAAGGACTGTCAAAAGCAAGGTCACTAGGTAGCCAGAACCAATCCCAAGGGCAAATGATGGTGTCAAGGTACCCCCATAAGCACCATTGCGCAAGAGGAGATAAACCAGAAGCCCCTTCACTGCAAGACTCAGTGGAAGATAAGGAATCGGCTGACTAGACAAGAGGGCTTGCGCTAGTACCTGGCCATTTCCCATAAAGATAGGGAAAAAAGCTACTAGGCTCCCCAGCACTAGAAAGGCTAGAGGAAGAGCCCAAAGAATCGTCCAATCCTTCCGCCGTTTGTGACTAGCCCGCTTGGCGAGGAAAGCAAAGACCAGAGCCAAGGGAGTGACTAAGAAAGCAATCACAATAGCCTGTAAGAAGCCGCTAGCCGACCATGAAACTGCGGACAGGTGATAAACGGCTCCCTGACCAACGATGGGCTGAGCGACCCAGGTGGCCAGATAAGTACTGGTCAAAACCAGTAGAAGATTCTGCCAACTGTAGGTGAGTCCTAAGGTCTCAAAGACGAACAAGCTACTGGCAAAGGGGACCTGATAGACCGCAGCCAAACCAGCTCCGGCCCCACAGGCGATCAAGACTTTTCGCTCTTTGAGAGCAAGTGAGAACCCCTTCGCCAAACGACCAGCTAGAAGAGCCCCGACCTCTCGTGGGGCTCCTTCTTTTCCGACCGATGCGCCTGCTCCAACAATTGCCACCTGCATCCCTGCATGAAGGAGGTGGGGGAAGGGCGCTGGTTCCCTGTCTCCAGCTAAGTCCATTTGCTGACGAATAGACAGGATCTGATAACGCCTTTGCAGGACATACCAGAAGCCAGTTGCCAAGCACCCAGTCACACATAAGACCAAAAATCTACGGAGACCTCCAGCTTCTTGAAATTGTTGGAGCAAATCCGAACTAGCTTGGCCAAAGGCCAGCCCTTGCACCCCTTCTAGCAGATAATGGCAGGCAATTCCGACCAGACCTGTCCCGATCCCTAATGATAAGGTGGCTAGAAGCAACCTCAGTCCGTAGGGCAGCCTTTGGAGTCGTACTTTCATTGGATTAGAGTTCAGCAAGAATCGCTTTCAGCAATCCTTTGAAGTCGCCTTTGATGCGCTCTGTCACTTCTACTACTTCTTCGTGGTTGAGCTCTTCTTGGAAACCAGCCGCAAAGTTGGTAATACATGAAATACCAAGAACCTTCAAGCCAGAATGCGCTGCAATGATGACTTCAGGAACGGTTGACATTCCGACAGCATCTGCGCCAAGTGTCTTATACGCACGGATTTCAGCTGGAGTTTCATAAGTTGGACCAGTCACACCGATATAAACCCCATCATCCAATTTGATACCCAATTTGTCTGCTACTTGATGAGCTGTCTCACGGTATTCAGGTGTGTAAGCTTTAGACATATCTGGGAAACGTGGACCAAAGTCATCCAAGTTTTCACCGATCAATGGGTTTTGACCTGTCATATTGATGTGGTCAGTGATAGCCATCAAAGTACCAGGACCAAAGCCAATACCACCGGCAGCGTTGGTGACAAGAACCCCTTCACAACCCAATACTTTCATGACACGAACTGGGAAAGTCACCACTTCTAGTGGGTTTCCTTCGTAGAAGTGGAAACGACCTTGAAGGGCCAAGACTTTACGTCCAGCAAGATCACCGTAGACCAATTTACCAGCATGGCCGACAACCGTTGAACGACCCCAGTTTGGAATTTCAGAGTAGTCTACTACGACGGCATTTTCGATTTCTTCAGCCAGTTCTCCAAGACCTGATCCAAGGATCAAGCCAAACTCAGGTGCTTCCATTCCTTTGCCTTTCAAAAAAGCAGCTGTTTCATTGATTTTTGCTAATAATGTCATTGCATATCTCCTTTATGATTTCCTTAAAAATTGGCCAATTTTGTCAAATGTATTGGCATTGCGAATGGTCAACAGGCGGTAATCCGGCATCTTGAGGACTTGTCTGTGGTAAGCGGTCTTTGTGTAGGTCTCTTCTGAGTATTTGCCCCAGTAAATCCCTAGATTCCCACGATGGATGATTTCATCACCGAGCGAAAAAGAGGAGACCAGCTCCCAGATAGCATCCTGATTGAGGCCTTCTGTGTAAAAGAGAACATCCTTGCGGGCCAGATCCTCCTGCCACCAGGCTGGTAAAGCAGCGAGATCTTGCGCATAGTCCTCAGCTGAAAAGAGAGAAAAAGACTGGATAAAGGGATAGTGATCACAAAAGAAATGTCCCAGCAAATCCACCAATTCTGCTTTAGAACCAGCAGATTCAAAGAAGATATTGCCACTATTGATGTAGGTCTCTACCCCATCCAGCTCGATCGTTTGGAGCTCCTCTCGAAGCTCTGCCATCACGACCTTGTTTTTCCCGCCAACATTGATCCCTCTTACGAGGAGAGCGAAGCGTGTCATCTTAGTTCAATTTGTCTAAGAAGCTTTCACCGATCATGGCTTTTTCAACACCAAAGTTCTCTGCAATTGTCGCAGAGATATCAGAGAAATGTCCAACTGGAATCACACCATTGCCCTTGAAGGATGGGCTATAAGCCAAGAATGGAATGTATTCACGCGTATGGTCTGTACCAGCGTAAGTTGGGTCATTTCCGTGGTCTGCCGTGATCATCAAGAGGTCATCTTCACGCATCGCAGCGATGATTTCTGGCAAGCGTTCGTCAAACTCATGCAAGCAATCGCGATAACCATGAGCATTGCGACGGTGACCGTAAAGAGCATCAAAGTCTACCAAGTTGGTAAATGAGAAGCCTTCTTGGAACTCAGGAAGTCCCATGGTCTTAATCAAGGTATCCATACCGTGGCTATTTGATTTGTTGTGGCCCATATCGTGGTTGATACCAGCTCCGTTGAAGATATCGTTGATCTTACCAACTGCATAAGTATCGATACCCGCTTCGTTCAACTTGTCCAAAACAGTTGGCGCAAATGGTGAAACAGCCAAGTCACGACGGTTGGCTGTACGTGTAAAGTTTCCAGGTTCTCCAACATAAGGGCGGGCAATGATTCGACCAAGAAGAGCTGGACGTTCCAAAGTGATGGAACGAGCGTATTCACAGATACGGTAGAGTTCATCCAAAGGAATGATGTCTTCGTGAGCTGCAATTTGAAGGACAGGATCTGCTGATGTATAAATGATCAATTCACCAGTTTCCATTTGACGTGGTCCAAAGTCATCGATGACCGCTGTACCAGAATAAGGCTTGTTGGCTTCACGGATGACCTTACGTCCTGAGAATTCTTCAATTTTAGTCAAGATTTCTTCAGGGAAACCATTCCAGAAGGTATCAAAAGGTTCTGTAATGTTGAGCCCCATGATTTCCCAGTGACCAGTCATGGTGTCTTTCCCAAGAGAGACTTCTTGCAATTTTGTCGCATAGCCAGTTGGGTTGCTTTCAGCTGGCACAGTCTTCAATGGTACTTCACGAGGAATATTTCCAAGACCGATTTTCGCCATGTTTGGTACATTCAAGCCGACGGTTTTAGAGATGTGTCCCAAAGTATCAGATGCTCCATCTGGAACTCCTGCATTGACAAAGTTATTGGCATCTGGTGCAGCACCGATCCCAACTGAATCCAGCACAACTAAGTGCATGCGTTTAAATTTTGACATATACTGCCTCTTTCCTTTATTAAACTAGCTATATTATACCATATCCCTATAAGAAGAGAGCCGTTGTTTGATCCGAGGCTGGGACAAAAGTCTTAGCCTCTCAATTATTTTTGGATTGTCGAGCAAGACGCAGTGGTTGAGTGGGCTCTACTACGCTAATTTCATCAGCTTTTACAGCCCTACTCAACTGTGCGGAGGTGGGACGACGAAATCGAATTCTAACGAATTACCGATTTCTGTCCCACTCTCTATTTTTCGATGATGACTGGGCCATCTGGTGTCCCTACAATCACTTTTGAAATCATGTTCAAGAATAAACCGTGCTCTACGACGCCTACGGTGTGATCCAGTTCATTTGCCAGAGCTTCTGTATCCTCTATCACCTTGAGGTCCAAGTCAATGATGAAGTTGCCTTGGTCAGTGACGAATCGTTGATCATCCGCGAGACGGAAAGCAGGAAGGTAACCTTTTTGCTCAAAGTGACGGAAGAGATTTTCAGCCCCGTATTGCACTACTTCCACTGGAAGCTTGAAAGCTCCAAGAGTTGCAACTTGTTTAGATTCATCCACGATCCAAATGCAGTCTTTAGAATTGGTTGCGACGATCTTTTCCATGAGGAGAGCACCACCGCCACCTTTGATCCCATTCAATTGAGGATCCACTTCATCTGCGCCATCCACTGTCACATCGACCACTTCGACATCGTCGATAGCCTTGAGCGGGATGCCTAAACTTTCAGCCTGATCATAGGTCACACTCGACGTTGTGACAGCTGTGATCTGCAAGCCTTCTTCTTTGATGCGACGACCCAATTCAGCCACAAAATAATAAGCAGTTGACCCTGTACCAAGACCGACAATCATGCCGTCTTTGACAAACTCAGCCGCTTTAATTCCTACCTGTTCTTTTAGGTTTACCATCATAGACCTCCTTTTATATTCTATTACAGTATAGCATATTCTGTAATAGATTTCACTAATTATTTGAAAACCTTTCCAAGTTTTAGTTCTAAAAGCAAAACCTTGCCCGTCCGCTGACTTTACGATAGAATAGAGATGAATCTACAGGAAAAGAGAAATGACATGATTACTAAAGAATTTGATACTATTGCTGCCATCTCGACCCCTCTTGGTGAGGGGGCTATCGGGATCGTCCGCTTGAGCGGGACAGACAGCTTTGCCATTGCACAAAAGATCTTCAAGGGGAAAGATTTAAGCAAGGTAGCGAGCCACACGCTCAACTACGGTCATATCGTGGATCCAGATAAGGACGAGATTCTCGACGAAGTCATGGTGGGGGCCATGCGCTCGCCGAAAACCTTCACCCGTGAGGACATCATCGAGATCAATACCCACGGCGGGATTGCCGTAACCAATGAAATACTACAATTGGTCATCCGCGAAGGAGCTCGATTAGCTGAACCTGGTGAATTTACCAAGCGGGCCTTTCTGAACGGTCGGGTCGATTTGACCCAAGCCGAAGCCGTCATGGACATTATCCGCGCTAAGACCGACAAGGCCATGAACATCGCCGTGAAGCAACTAGATGGTTCCCTGTCTGACCTCATTAACAACACGCGCCAAGAGATCCTCAATACCCTGGCCCAGGTCGAAGTCAATATCGACTATCCGGAGTACGATGATGTCGAAGAAGCAACCACTGAGATCATCCGTGAAAAGACCAGTGAATTTGAAGCCCTCTTGACCAATCTCCTCAAGACTGCCCGTCGCGGTAAGATCTTGCGTGAAGGGATCTCTACTGCTATCATCGGTCGTCCAAACGTCGGCAAGTCTAGCCTCCTCAATAATCTTCTTCGCGAGGAAAAAGCCATCGTGACCGATATCGAAGGAACCACCCGGGACGTCATCGAGGAATACGTCAACATCAATGGGGTTCCCCTCAAACTGGTCGATACGGCTGGGATTCGGGAGACTGAAGACATCGTCGAGCAAATCGGTGTCGAACGTTCGAAAAAAGCCCTCAAGGAAGCTGATCTGGTCCTCCTGGTCCTCAATGCTAGCGAACCCCTGACCGATCAAGATCGCCAGCTCCTTGAGATCTCTCAAGATAGCAACCGCATCATCCTCCTCAACAAGGTTGACCTTCCAGAGAAGATCGAAATCGACCAACTGCCGGAAGATCATATCAAGATTTCCGTTCTGAAAAATCAAAACATCGATCAAATCGAAGACCGGATCAACGCCCTCTTCTTCGAAAATGCTGGGCTGGTTGAGCAAGATGCGACTTATCTTTCTAACGCTCGTCACATCTCCCTCATCGAAAAAGCTGTTGAAAGCCTGCAAGCGGTCAACGAGGGCTTGGCTCTCGGTATGCCGGTCGACCTGCTTCAAGTCGACCTCACCCGCACCTGGGAAATCCTCGGAGAAATCACAGGGGATGCTGCTCCAGATGAGCTCATCACCCAACTCTTCAGCCAGTTCTGTCTTGGAAAATAACAAAAATGCGTATGTTTCCACACATACGCATTTTTTGTTTTATTTTGCTTGTTCTAATCGCTCGACGGTTTGATAAGCTTGGTAGATTAGGAAGAGCCCAGTAGCATTCAAGACTGGAATCGCAATCGGCAACTCGGTCACGATTTGTGAGAATGGTGAATTCCCTACAAAATGAAGTCCAAACCCAGCTACTAAGTATCCCCAGCCTGCTAGACGTAAATCCTTGCGTCCTCTGCTTGCTTGGACAATTAGGAAGAGCCCTAGCATGACAAGACCTGTGTAGACCCAGTGAGACATGGGTGCATTGGCCACACGGCCGAGAATCCCTGACACCGTGTAAGAGAAACCTTCCGGCAGGTCCTGACGAATATAGGCAAAGTCCTCGACGATCTGGAAACCAAGACCAGAGGCAATCGCCAAGAGGAAGATCGACTTGAGGCGACGAACACTGAACAAATAGAGGACAAAGAAGATAGGAATCAACTTAAAGGGTTCCTCAAAGAGTGGCGCAGCGATGGCACTCTCGTACTGGTTCCAAAAGTCGCTATTTGGAGCGATCGCTTGAATCATGTCATGGAAATAGGTATTGGCAAAGCTAGACAACCAACCGGCAACAAAGCCCCCACCTAATAAAGAAAAGAGAACCGGTACCCAAGATAACTTCCACTTCTTAGCAAAATGAAAGAGAGCCCAGACAGCAGGAATTGCATAGACCAAAAGGATCAAGGTTGAAAGTCCCACAATCCCGTACTGGCTACCAGACATCCAGCCTTCTGTCAGTGACTGGGTCTCATAAGCCAAGCCAATCGCTAGCAAGAGTAAATAGAGAAACAAAATCGATTTGCGTTTCATAAAAGACCTTTCTAAAGTGAAATGAAAAAGGCTGGAAGCCCAGTCTTTTCCGAGTACTATCATTGTAACAGGATCAGCTTAAAAAAACAATAAATGTGGATTAGTGAGAAAAATATAAAACGTAGATGGCGACAAATGGTTGACTAAATTTAGTTACTTAATCACCAACGCTCCATTTTCCTCCGTCGCCAAGAGCTTCTCATCTTTATCATATATTTTAAGTTTTATACTGCTCGGTTTGTTTTGAGTTGCATTGTATTGCTTTACTATCTCTTCTTTTAAATCAAAAAGCGTCTTACAATAATCTTTTGGATTTATATTTGCTAAAGATAGCATATTTTCTGATACAGAGAAGACAAGGATCACATACTCTTCATTATAATACACTTTCGCCATCTCAATTTCGCCATTGATTTGATTTTGAAGCATATAAGCAAATACTACATTAGGTTTTTCATTTCCAACCAATGAGGTAGGGGCTTGATTCATCCCTTTGACCACTGATTCTTTACTTTCCTTTGTAGAATCTTTTACATTCTGTTCAGTAGACTGCTCTTTTTTGTCTTCATTCTTCACTTCTTTTTGCGCGCACGATGACAGAAATAGCGAGAGAATGGTCATTGTTGCAAACATAGTTTTTTTCATAGATTTTCTCCTTTTATTTTTACAAGTAGAAAACGACCTGTAATTGACCAAAATTGCATAAGCTTCCTGTAAAAGATATTCCAAACCTTTAATCTTATAACCTAATAGGTCATTAGAACTTTAATAGTTTAAAAAATTATTATCTAATATTATTCTACCATAATCTCTCTTACTTAAGTACTGCTAGAATCTGGCGAATCATATCTGGATCCCCATCTGGCAATGTCACTGTTTCCGCATGATCCAAGATCCCTTGGGTAAATTGCGTCATAAACTCTTCACTATTGAGTTCATCTGCAGACTGTTGCCAATGACTCGGAACAGGATAGATCGTCACTGTTCCATCACCGTTGGATGCATAAGTCACATGACCTTCTGCAGAAATAGGAGTAAACAACTGACGCACATCTTTTGGATAATCCACTCCTAGCCCACCAAAGTAAATTTTTGTACCAGCACTCTTCTCATTAATACTCAATTCTGTTGGTACAGACTTGATCACATAAGCCCAGACACGCGCAGCTTCGACCTGAGCATCAGTGTAGCCTGGATAATCATTTTGGTCTGCCTTCTTCGAAGATTTAACCTCGCTATCCGATCGAGTATTCCACTTTTTGGCCTTACTCGTCTTAGACGTACTACTGCTATCGTCTGTATCTACTTGCTCCCGATCTTTCGGTTGCTCTTTCTTGCGATAGTAGAAATTGTCATCATCGCCATAAGCCGGTGACTGACCAGCCCAGATCCGATCCTTAGACTTATCCGAAGCATCGTCTTTGCCCGCTTTCTGACCTTTTGGAAGGAGCAAGAGACCGTAGCCACCAACACCCGACTTGGCACTAACCGTCATCTCAGCGATCTGGTCCTTCTGCTTAAAGCTCGATGCATCAAGCTCAACATCCTCGCTGACCAAGCCCTTGTCATCAAAAACCAGCTCATTGCCACGACCATCGATCCAAGTCCCCTTGATACTCGAGTAGTCCTTAGCCTTAATGGCTTTCAAATCCATACCAGACTGTTTCTTTTCCGAAGTGCTGGTCTGCTTGGTATCCGAACTCTTAGGCGACACCGTCCTCTGGGGACGACCACACGAAGCCAAGACCAAAGCAGAAAGCACAATTACCAAACCTTTTTTCATATCAATCTCCCTTCACATACCTATTATTTTAGAAAAATAAGAAAGGAGAGTCAAAGAAAAAGCGGAGGGGGAAAATAAATTAATGACATAAAAGTCTGTAAAATTATTATTTGAATTTCTAAAGAAAAAGAAGCTCAATATATCGAGCTCCTAGACCATCATTTCTTGTTTTTCTTTCTTTGGGATCATTCGAAATAACACAGCTCTAAAACGTCAACACTCTGTCATAAGTGAACTACTCCCCAAAAGTTAGACAGAAAAAATCTAACTTTTGGGATGCAGTTCAACTGCCAGTGTTTTCTTTTCTATCTCTGTCCCCTGCCGAAATATAAAATAGGCTTTTAGAAAATTTTGGTCTACTTTTGGTCTACTTTTGGTCTACTTTTTAGCCATCTTATTTTTTGACTGACCTTCGCTTTAATATTATTTATCCCTCATAAATTGATTAATTTTATTCTTCTTAGTTGTTCTTTACTCCGGTAATTCTACCTTCAAGCTCATATCTGTCGGTTGCAATACTTTCTGAACAGCGGTGAGAAAGGATAGTCCATTATCCGATGGAGAACATTGGAAGGTGATATGAATGACTTTTTTATCAAAGCTATCGCCATATCTATCCACATATTGCTTGCTTTCGAGGAAGTAGATATAGTTATTGAGTTTTTCTTGCAGAATTTCCAGATGGACTGCTTCTATCTCTTCCTGCCAGCCGACTGAATCCACCAGAAGAAGCTCTAAATGATTATCAACTATACCAATAGCGTCAAGTTCGCTAGGTTCTAGTTCTGAAACAATAGTTTTTTTTACAAGAGCTTTAAACTCTTCAACATCAAACAACTCACGTTGATCTTCTATATTTGGTAGCATAGTTTCAGGATGATTACGTATATAGTTTCTATCAATATCATCTTGCTTACTTAAGGGCCAGTGCCCTGTTTCGGCATAAATCATCACCTCATATGCTTCCCTAGAAGATTGAAATGCTTTATCCATTAGTTCCTTAGTAATGGGATAGCATACTTCTGGGCCCATAGCTCCTCCAACTTCTTTAAAGAAGCTAATTTCGTAATAACCATCTGTTTCATATACAACAAATCCATCGCCTCTATGTACAATCGTATTGGAATGATTATAATCATCTAACTCATCTGCCTTTGGCCAACGATGATGTTCACAATAAAACATTACTTCTAAAGCATCTTTTTCTGATTTTGAAACACGTTCTGCTAATTTTTGGCTAATGGGAAAGTTAAGCACTTCTTTCCCTCTACTCCACAGGATCTGATAATCATTCTTGTTTTTTAATATCGTACAATTTTTGTATTGTTGAATTTCTGTTGTCATACTATTTCTTTTTGTCTATTTCAATGGTGATACATAATCATCTGGAAGTTTACCCATTGATTCTATCCATTGTTGTTCCGCTTTGGGAATAAGTATTTCAAGTTCTTTGTTACTAAAAAGCAACTGATTTTTACGGTTAGAAATCAGCACAATTGGCTTTTTTCTAGCTCTATCTTTTCTAATTTCGTTCTTTTCTTCTTCTGACGGTGGCCAAGAATCGTGTTTAATCTTCCAAGATACTTCGCTTAGCGTTCTTTCCCCACTATCTAATAAGGCAAACAGCTCATTTGGTAATTCATAGACAACTAACCAAGAAACTACGGTTCCTTCTTCTAAAACCAAATAATACTTGTCCTCATCTCTCCATATATGCTGACCGTATCCTTTTACCTCTTCAAACTTGGTAACATCTTCCCATTCTAGTTTTGTTGGTTTCATTTGTATTCTCCTAGTGCAAGTTATTTTCTCAACCAGAATATCATAAAATCAGGCTTCTTTTTCTCATCCTCAATAGGCGATGCCATCTTTTACCCATTTTCTAGTTTCTAACTCCAAATTAAAATAGAAATCTCTTCGACCAGATTTATCAAAACAATCCTCTTTAAGAGCCTCGCATACAATTCCCAGTTTCTTCTTACTTATCTCAGAAATATATAGCATAGTAAATCCTGCAGGAGATTCAATTTGGTCGATTTTCTCACCTTCTAAATTATAAACCTCTAGTTCTGATGGAACGTCAAAATCGCTGGATGAGCGAAATATACTGAAGATTCGCTGATATTTAGGGCTAAAGCGAAGATAATGTAAATGATGAAAACTAATCTGATGCTTCCCATTATGATTCCAATCTAGGGTTCCTTCTAGTATATTTTGTTGCCCTAACAATTTTCCTTCTAAACTAAAGTAGAAAATGATTTTGCTTACAAAGTTTTCTCCACTATAGACGATAACAATGTTCTCATCTTTATTATATTCCGCATGAATGATATCTGGTTGTTCTATCTTTATTACACAACCATCCCACTCCCATATGACCATCCGTTCACCGTAATCGATTTTCATCATCCTTCTCCTACTCTAACTCAGATAAATTCGAGATGCATTGTTTGCTCAGTCATCATGGACTGCACTTCCTCGACAAGTTTATCAATCTCGTTCTGTGTGATACGAATGTGGTTGAATGATGCCTCACAATTCTGTATACTTGACCTATATACAGTAAAACTTCCATCAATCAACAATTCTCCCTTTTGCTTTTAAAACATTACCATTTTCATAATCAAAAGTGATGATAGACCTTGGACTAGAAATTTTCATTTTCCTTCCTTTTCTTATATCCCTTTTAGACTAAACTTGCAGAGCACTCATAATCTTCTTAATTTGGTATTCCAACATGATAGAATTACCTTAAAAGACAATGTTACGTTTTCCACTATTATACCATACAAGAACTTTCCCCAAGAACCATCCTTGCATAAACCAACAAAAAAACACTGAAGATTCAGTGTTCTTTTCTATTTATGTCCCCTGCCGGAATCGAACCAGCAACTACTCCTTAGGAGGGAGTTGTTATATCCATTGAACTAAGGGGACCGATAAAAAAAGAAGCGAGATCACTCCCGCCTCCTTGTTCGTCTTAACGACGGATTTCTTTAATACGAGCTGCTTTACCTTGCAATGCACGAAGGTAGTACAATTTCGCACGACGTACTTTACCGTAACGTACAACTTCAATCTTTTCTACACGTGGAGTGTGTACTGGGAATGTACGTTCAACACCGACACCATTAGAGATTTTACGAACAGTGTACATTTCAGTGTGTCCTTGACCTTTACGAGCGATAACAACGCCTTCAAAGATCTGGATACGTTCACGAGATCCTTCGACAACTTTCGCGTGTACACGAACAGTGTCACCAGGACGGAATGCAGGGATATCAGTACGAAGTTGACCTTCAGTCAAGCTTTGGATTAATGGATTCATTTTATTCTCCTATCTTCGTCAATCTTGAGGGACCTCCCTCAGCGGATAAACTGTATTTTTGTGCTTCCATTACGCACAGAAACTATCATATCAGATAATTTCAGGTTTGTAAAGCTCTTTTCTCTACTTTTTCGCAACTTTTTGACCGGAATAAATGCTCCACTCTTTTGGCAGGCAATAGGCGATAGCGCAAGCAATGACGAAGAATGGCAGGTTGGCATAGCCAAAGACTTCTCCTCCGATTAAGATCGGTGCGAGCAAGGTCGTCGTCGCACTGCCAAAGACACTAGCATATCCGATAGCAGCCACGACTAAGACTGGTAAGCCCAGCATAGGAGCAAGAAAGACTCCAAGCGTAGCTCCGATCGCAAAGAGCGGGGTCACTTCTCCTCCTTGGTAACCAGCTGAAATCGTCACCACGGTAAAGAGGAGCTTCAAGATCCAGTCATAACTCTGCGCACTACCCTGATGAAAAGCCACATCAATCAGATTGGTTCCAAGTCCACTATAAGTGCCGACCTTGGTGAACTGGAGGGTCAAGAGGACCAAGCTAAGTCCAGCCCCTATAAGGGCAATCCGAATATAAGGATTAGGCAGTACTTTCGCGACTGTTTTCTTCAACCAGGAAAGGCTAACTGCAAAGAGTTTCCCAGCGAGTCCAAAAGCTAATCCAAGAAGGGCAACTTTGATCAAGGTCTCTGGTGTCCAGCTCAGCGTTTCTCTCAGTGGCACAGCAAATTTCTCCAAACCAAGGGCATGAGAGGTGAAGCTAGCCACTATTGAGGCGATGAGCGCAGGATAGAGAGCCATCAACTGCAACTCCCCAACTGTCAAGACTTCGAGAGCAAAGAAGGTTGCTGCGAGTGGCGTCTGAAAGAGCCCCGCAAAACCAGCTGCCATCCCGGTCATGAGAAAAATACGCGAAGCATCTGGAATCTTGATATGACGGGCAAAACGATGCGAAAGGGTCGCTCCGATCTGGACCGCTACACCTTCCCGACCGACCGAACCACCAAAGAGGTGGCTCATCCAGGTCGTCAGCATGATCAAAGGCACCAAGACCAAGGGGATTTTCTCCTCACGCACGTGTCCGACATCAAAGATGAGGCCCATTCCTTTTGAAGCCTTGCCACCAAAACGTTTATAAAGATAAACGATGACAAGCCCCGCTAAGGCCAGAAAAAGAATCAAGGGCCAATGCTGGCTTCGGAAATCCCCGATCAGGAGAAGACCTTGACCAAAAATCATGTCAATGGCACCGACCAAGAGACCAATGAAAAGAGCCATCCCTGTTAGGACCACATACTGTTGTGCTTTTTGCTTGATAGATAGACTAGTCACGCACCCTCACCTCCTCTTGGAAGTCTCTCGAGCGCTTCATCATATCTTGGAACTGGGATTGAATAGTCGTGCGATACTGATCATCCGTCACAAGAGAGCCGACTTTCTCTAGCACCTCTCTTTCCCTTCCCTGATCGAGCACAGGTAGGCCCTGCTGCTCCTTATATTCTACAATCTGACTGACACAAACCATCCGTTTTTCCAGCAAGGCTACAAGCTCTTGATCGATCTGGTCAATGTCCTTACGAATCTGATCTAAATCCATGTGTCTCCTCTTTATTTTGGATATAAATCGAGGCTGTAATCCATCTATCCAGCCTCTTTGTCATTAATTTGCTTTTGCTACGAGTTCTTCTGCAAAGGCTTCTAATTTTTCAATGTCTTCGTCTTCTGCAGACAAATCAACTTTGACACACTCAGAACCTTTTTCAGCACCAGTCGCAGCGAAGCAACGGTCGAAATCATCAACTGCTTTACAGAATTCATCGTAGAAGGTATCACCTGATCCTACAACACCGTAAAGTTTGCCTTTGAGATCAAGGCCAGCCAAATCTTCGTAGAAATCTTGGATCTCATCTGGAAGTTCTCCATCACCGTATGTATAAGTCGCTACCACTGCGATATCCGCATCAAGGAAGTCCTCCGCATCCACAGTTGTACACTCATCCACATCTACTTCGACACCAAGATCACGGAATTTGTCCGCTACGATATCAGCAATTTCTTCAGTATTTCCGGTCATACTAGCAAAAACAATCTTCGCTACAGTCATAATTTCCTCCCAAAATCTATTTCCCGTATTATACCACTTTTTCAAGCATTTTGCACGAAACCTTTCCCGATAAGGTGAAAGAAGGGACACGTTTCAAGAATTTGGACCGATTCAACCTAATCACCCTCGTTTTCTTCTTGAATTGCTTTAATCGTTCAATTATTATCCGTTTTTCTTCTCCAACTCGTACTCCTCTTTAATATCTTTAATACGCTGGATTTCTTCATCTAGTTTTTTATTAAATTCAGATTCAGTCTTATATGGATATGAAAAACGGCTCCAGGTGTACCACTTCAACCCATTTTTCCCTTTAAAATACCATTCAAGTTTGATCGGTAAATAATCTCGATTATAGGTGATCCGCACTTTGGTAAATTGGTCTTCTTTATCTAAAACTTTAGCCTCAAATCCAGGTGTCATTTTTCCTTTCACTTGTGATTTAGTGATTAGAGATTTCGGATCTCGTTCAATGATAAAGTTTGACTCCTCGATCTCTTCTTTTGGAACCTTTAAATTCAGAATTGCGGAAGTGACATTTCGGTATAAGTTTCTATGATACCTATCAGATGGTTTTTCGTCCGAATAACTGCCATATTTTTTACCATTTTTTACTACGACTTGTGTGATACTATAAAAATTATTATTCTTTAGATCATATCCGTTTTCAAAATTATATTTATATAAATTTCCATTTATCGAGCTATCCACAACAATAAACCGCTGTTGTTCTAATATCGATTTTGAATCTTCTTGAATCTTACCTCTTTGAACAACTATGAAAATTCCAGCAACAACTACAAGAATCAAAGCAACTAGAAAAACTTTTAAACTGAATCGTCTCTTTTTAACTTCTTTCATCATTTCCACATCATTCTAACAACATATCTAATCCAAAGGAAATGTCTTCCTAACAAAATAGTTGAGCCCTAAATAAGCTAAGATTTATTTCAAAAACAGGTCAATCACCCTCATTTTCTTTTTGAATTTCTTTAATAGTTTTGATTTCTTCATCAAGCTTCTTATTAAATTCAGCTTTATTCTTAAATGGGTATGAATACGTGCGCCAAGTGTACCATTTCAGACCTTTTTCACCCTTATAGTACCACTCGATTTTGGTTGGTAAAAATTCTTTGTTGTAGGTGATACGAACTTTGGTGAATTGACGTTTTTTATTTAAATAAATCGCCTCAAATTCTGAGTGATACTCTTCTTTCATCAATTTATCGTCCACAAACCTTTTTGGTGAGCTCGTAATTTGATAGTTAGATTTCTTTATTTCATCAGTAGTAATTTTGTTGCTCAATAATACCGATGAGAGTTCTTCATTTATCGCAGATTTGTAATACTGTTTACGATCCCAGTCTGCTTTATAACCGCCATAAACTGTATCGTCTTTCACTGCCGTTTCATCATTATAGTAATATTCCTTTTTATCAAGATCCAACCCAACCTCAAAATGCTCTTCGGTAGGATCTCCCATTTTGATCATAACAAATTGCTTTTTCTTTAAAACATTCAATGCTGATCGATTGTTACTGCAACTACTTATAAAAAACAGGGCAAGAATTGCCATCATTATTTTTGGCAAATGAAACAATAATTCCCATTTGCTTGTTAATCTTTTAATGTGTTTCATCTCTCTCATTCTAACAAAATATATACCTAAAAGGAAGTGTCTTCCTAACAATAAAGCTGGGCCCTAAATAAGCTCAGCTTTATTTCAATAACAGGTCAATCACCCTCATTTTCTTCTTGAATTTCTTTAATAGTTTCGATTTCTTCATCAAGCTTCTTATTAAATTCAGCCTTATTCTTAAATGGGTATGAATACGTGCGCCAAGTGTACCATTTTAGCCCTTCTTCACCCTTATAGTACCACTCAATTTTAGTAGGTAGAAACTCTTTGTTGTAGGTGATACGAACTTTGGAAAATTGACTATCCTTGATAGAATATCTACCTTCAAATTCTGGCGGATGTTTTTCATCTAATAATTTTTTATTGATGAATGAATCAGTTGAACGAGTGATTTGATAGTTGGAATCTTTTATATCTTCAATATTAATGTGGTGATTTAAAAGTGCTGAAGTGAGCTCAATATCCAAAGCTCTTTTATAATACTCCGCAGCACTATATTCCTGACTACCACCATACAATTTACTATTTTTTATTGCAGCTCCATGGTAATAAAAAAATTCTTTATCTTTTAAATCAAAACCCGCACTGATTGATAATTTTTTATCATTATCTGAAATACTTTGAGTCTCAATATAACGTTTATTTATTAATATTGAATGAGTATCACTTATGCTCTTTGATGTACTCAGGGCTACGAGTATACTTATTATACCCGCGATCGCTAGGCTTAATGCCACTAGCATAACTTTTATATTTATTATACTCTTCCATTTTTTCTTTTTCTGACATTCCTTTTGTATTACGTTGCCATGCTTCATAATCTTCATGTCCTCCTCCTTTTACAATATCCGCGAATTGACCTACATGACCAGTTTTTTCATCTGTTTTACCCAAATCATCTTCATAGCGAAATAGTTTTTTTGCTTCAGTTCGAGTAGCTGGCTCAGGAGTGCCATCCACATCGAGCATTCCATGTTTACCTTCGTAAAACTTAGTAACATCAGAATTATCACCTTTTGAAGGACCATAGTTAAAGGACTCCGTATTTGCAATTTCTCTTAATTCTTCTTCAGAATAATGATCTGGGTTGGAATCATAGCGACCATTTGGAAGTTTGTGCTTGTCATAGGCATCCCATTGGCTATCAAACTCGCCGGTATCCATATTCACAATAAACTCCACCATCCGAGCATTGTTTAAATCATTCCCTTTAGATGAATTGCCTTTGGGTACTTGAACCTTCATATTATAGGGATGTTTGAAGCCATCTTTTGGAGTGAAGCGGTTATGGTAGTTAGAGCCAGTTGTATAATCAAATTCAATATTATTTTCTTTACCATATGCTAACAGTTTTTCGTAATCATTTGCTCCTTCGTAATGACTGCGAATATAGTAAATCGCTTGACGATCCAAGTAATAACGGAAGAAATGGACTTGCTGCCGCAATGCAATTTCTTTTTGACTAATTTTCTTTAGTTCATTATTGCGTTCTTCATCAGTAAGTTTTTTATCTTTCAATGAATTAAGATGTTTATCACCGAATGCTTTTACAACATCACGTCTGAAATACATGTTGAAATCACCGTGTGGTGGTAGGTTCTCTGAAATTTTATGAGTCTTGCTTGTCAAATGCATAAACTGATTACCATCCGTTTCTGCACCTAATTGCTTAAGAACAAGTTCTATTTTTGCTTTCGAATCAAGTTTACTACTAGCATACATCTCTGTATAAATATCAGATCCAATCTCCTTGGTTTCCGCATATAAAGCATCTCTCCTTGCATTTAACTCGCTACCTGTCTTGATATCTGCTGTTCTTTTTGAAACGCCTTTGACATAACCTTTGATGGCATCCTTATCCCAACCATCTATTTCTTTAAGGTTCACTGATTGTTCACGTAATCCCGTGAGAAATTGGTTATATTCGAACGCTGATACATCCTTTGGTTTCGTTGGCAAATATTCATTTTCAAACTCTTTATTCTTAATCGTTTCATTTACGAGATCAGACCAGGATAAATCCTTTGGAATAGAATACATTCCCGTATTTGGATCCCACGCTACGTTAATTTGATTGACAGCTATTTGAATAGCTTGGGCTAAAACATCAATTTCCCAGAAGATGCTTGGTGACGTTGCATTAAACGCTCTTAGTTTGTTTAATTTTTCTTGTAGTTTATTTCTAGCAGCTTTTACAATACCATCTAATACGTTTAAGCCTTGAAGTCGCTGTAATCTCTGCAAGCGTTGAAAATCTCCAGCACTAGTCGATTTACTAGCTGCAATTTCATTAATCTCCGCATGAAACATAGCAATCATCCGATCACACTGTTCAATATCAGAAACCAACTTTTCTTCCTATAAGTCCTCATCAGCCACCTCAGAGCGATAGGATTTTGGGAGCTTTTTCACACTTTCTTGTGTCGCATCCGCTAAAGCTATCCCGGCCTCTTTCAATGGCTTGACAACACTTGTCACAAAGGTTCTAAAAGAGTCGTAAGCTTGTCCAGACAAGCGTGAGGCTGAGTTTTCTATTTGGGTTAATGATCTTTCTAGTGCCTCATAGGCTTTCAGTTGCTGCTCAACCATCGTCCCTGTGCTAGTAGCCTGACTATCCAAACTACCTCGATAAACTTCAATTCCCATCGTCACACTCCTTTTCAAAGTTTAGTTTTTTTCGTTCGTGATAAATATCATTTAAATCATCTTCGATTGTTCTTTTTTGGATAGCTAATTCATCTATTTCTTCCAAATAACTAGTTGAAATTTTTTGCGATTCATGAAGGGCTTCCTCCTGAAGGTGGTCAAAAAAATTTCTAGAGGAAGGATAAGATTCAAATACATTCCATAAAAAACGGTGTGCATCATAGCTATACGCTTCAAAGCGGTTCAAATCCTCTTCCAACTTTCTTGTTTCTTTTATAATGGCCCTTTCTTTCTGGAAAAGTTGGTCTTCTTTTTTTCTTAATTCTGACAGTCGTTGATCGTAATCCATCTTCCTACTCTTTCAACCTATTGCATGCTCGCAGCAGTCGCTTGATCCACTTCTGTAAATCCAGTTGAAACACTTTGTAGGTTGGTCCCGATTGATTCAATCGCTGCTGCAATTTCTTCTGCTTTGGTTTTAGCAGTATCAATGGCTTGATGGGCAGCATCATTACCGGATAGTTTGGTTTGTTCATCTTTTGAAGCTGATGCAACTCCCGAAAGTGCATTCCCACTACTTTTTAAAGAAGCCGCTAACTCTTGCGCCGTATCAGCATTACTTTTAATTTCAATCATCCTAGTCCCTCCCATACTCAATCTATTCATCCATTCTACCAAAATATTGAACTTCTGTAAAACCGCTTCCATAGTTCCTACATAGTGATAAACGCTTGCTGGATGGGCCTTTCTTATGTTAAAATTGACTAAGAAAACGAGGTAATGTATGAACGTAATGAATGACATTCTTGAAAAGATTCAAGCTTATGACACAATTATTATCCACCGTCACCAGAATCCGGATCCGGATGCGATTGGGAGCCAAGTGGGCTTGCGAGATCTCCTGCGTGCGCACTTCTCTCAAAAGCGGGTCTTGGCAACTGGCTATGATGAACCGACCTTGACTTGGCTTGCTGAGATGGATGAGGTCAAGGATGAGGATTATGAGGGGGCTTTAGTGATTGTCTGTGATACAGCCAATACTCCCCGAATCGATGACAAACGCTATATGACTGGTGATTTCCTGATCAAGATCGACCACCATCCAAATGACGATGCATATGGCGATCTGCTCTGGGTTGATACAGACTCAAGCTCTACCAGTGAGCTGATTGCACTTTTTGCTAAAGAATTGGATCTCGAACTCCCGGTTAGTGCTGCGCGTCTCCTCTATGCTGGGATTGTTGGCGATACAGGTCGCTTCCTTTATCCTGCTACTTCGACTCGGACTTTTGAGATCGCTGCAACTCTTCGAAGCATTCCCTTTGATTTTACAGCACTTGCTCGTCAGATGGATACGATCAATCTCAAAACTGCTAAGCTTCAAGGCTATGTCTATGACCATCTTGAGATCGATGAACATGGTGCTGCGCGTGTTACCTTGACACAAGAGCTCTTAAAGAAATTCGATCTACGGGATTCAGAGACTGCTGCAATTGTCGGAGCTCCTGGACGCATCGATACCGTGTCTGTTTGGGCTATCTTTGTCGAGCAGGCCGACGGTCACTTCCGTGTCCGGATGCGTAGCAAACGAAAAGTGATCAACGAGATTGCCAAACGTCATAATGGTGGTGGCCATCCACTAGCTAGTGGAGCCAACTCCTACTCCCTCGAAGAAAACGACCAAATCTACAAAGAGCTACAAGAAGTGGCTCGCACGAACGAAGGCTGAGAACGATTTCTCAGCCTTTTTATCTTGGTCACGGGGTTTTCATTTGATCTTTCTTATGGTAAAATAAAGCTAATACAATTTTTAAGGAGACCTATTATGGAAAAAAATAGATTGTTTATCATTATCTCTGCTGCGGTAGCAATTCTTGGTACTTTCTTGCCATGGTATACCACTGTCTTTGGAGTTATTAGCATTTCTGGAATCCAAAATAGCGGATGGATTGTAATCGTCCTTTCTATTGGCTCTATCGTTCTTGCCTGCTTGAATAACATCAATACCCCTTTAAATAAAACTTTTTCAACTATCATCATTGTTGCAGGTTTTATTTCTACATTGGTTTCATTGTTTGCAACCTTCAATGGAAGTGAGTTTACCTCTGAGTTAGGTGGATTGGTTTCAATCGGCTTTGGGTTAATCCTTACTTTGATTGCAAGCATCGCTATTGTTGTAACTGGTCTCTTGGCGATGTCAGGTGGTAAAATCACTAAAGGAACATTCGAAGAACTTGCCGAATCTGGTAAAGGATTTGCCCAATCAGTTGGACGCGTGACAACTTCTACTGTAAAAACTGCTGTAAATGAAATCAAAAAAGAATCACACGAACACACTGAGGGACAAGCTGATCAACCAGTTGAAGCACCAAAAGATCCAAATCAATCTGAACAATAATAAGATCATCATCGCCTTGGCTTAGCCAGGGTGATTTTTTTGATCATTAATTTAAATAAAATTAGTGAAAATACTTGTCAAGATCCTGGAAATTTGGTAAACTAGCTTAGTAACAATCTATGGCTCGGAAAGAGACCATGGCAGAAAGGAAATATTGCAAAATGAAAAAAGATATCCATCCAGAATATCGCCCTGTTGTCTTCATGGACACTACTACTGGTTACAAGTTCCTCAGCGGTTCAACTAAGTACTCTAACGAAACAGTTGAATTCGAAGGTGAAACTTACCCATTGATCCGTGTTGAAATTTCATCAGACTCACACCCATTCTACACTGGACGTCAAAAGTTCACTCAAGCAGATGGACGTGTGGATCGTTTCAACAAAAAATACGGTCTCAAATAAGAACCAACACAGAACCACTTCCCTTTCGGGAGTGGTTTTTTTGAGTTCTTCCTTTCTTATCTTACAATAGAGAAATGCACTATATCACAGAAACATTGGGGACTTATCTTTCCTTAAAACCCTACCACCATTATTCTTCCATTCCGTTGGTTCGTTTTGAGAAGGAAACAGCGGATAATTTCATTCTCTGCTTTAAAAGAGAGATGCAACTGTTTGTGATTGATCTAGAACAAGATTCTGGGCAGAGCCTTTTATTTGCCCATGCTAGTCTCATAGAGCGTCAGGAGCTCTTTGATGGCATTGCTGAGGTTCCTCTAGAATCTCTGAATAGTCTCTACATTTTGGCTTTTCCTCGAGATCTTTACGAATTTTCTGCAGAAGCACGGTTAAAGAATATCGTTGCTCTCTATCAGGCGCACGAGGACGTCCTTTCTTTTCTAAAGTTGACACGTACTATAGGGGACCAGGTCACGGCTTATGAACTCGAGTGGAAAAGAACAGCAAAAAACCTGGCAGACTTTGATCCTTTTCGCTATACGAGCCGTTCTCAGGTGGAAGATCCTGATGCTCTATCGGTTGTCTCCAGTAAAGACTATGACTTCATTCCTGATTTTCATCCTTTTTTATCTAGTAAGCGAGGGAGCAAGGTCTTAAGCGTTCCTGCTGACTACCTAGACCCCAAAACTGGTCAAAGAGCTAGCCTTGAGATCATGGGCTGGTACTTGCGGGATCAGCAGCTAAAACTTCAATGGAAACCTAAACACACGCCGCAAAAGACGCTGGCGCTCTTCTCAACTTTCTATCGACATTGTCAGCAAGCACTACTTCTTTCAAGGTGAAATTTATAAAGGGGCCAGTGCTCCTGTCTTTCTGGATCAGATGGAATTCAATGTTCCACAAGGATACCAAGCTGACCTAGAAAAAGCCTACCAAAAGTTTCTAAGCATGGTAGAGGAACGAAAACGCAAAGCCCTTCTTCGAAAGGTGGCGCTTGGAAAGTAAAAAGGCTAAGGGGTAACCTAGCCTTTTTCTGCTATTCTTCATTTTCTCTGATTTTCTTGATGATGCTTCCCATTTGAACACCACCATCTTTATAGTTTCTATAATAACGGCCAGCTCCATCTCCAATATAGCTGATCGGTGAGAAAGTATCGCTCTTGAAGGTACCATCTTCGTCAATCAAGTCTTCTTCTACTTCACGACGGGTTACACGAGCGATAATATTGGTCAATGCTCCACATTCTACAAATTCAACAACTTGGCATTCAATGGAAACTGGACAAGCCGTTACCATTGGAGCGTCTACAGTTTCCCCAATTGTATAGTCTAGACCTGTAAGAGCAAACTTGTCCTTGCGGCTATTGAAACCAGCAATTTCAACTTCTGTTAAGAGCTCCTCTGTAGGGATATTCACGGTGAACGATCCGTGTTTTTTAATTTCTGTGACGGCATTTCCTTTGGTTCTCATAGCAACCACCATCATACTACCGAGAGTGTAAGCTGAACTAGAGGTCGAAATATTATAGCCATGCGCATCATCCTTGTATCCTAAGAAAAACACAGGAAATCCAAAATATAATTTACGTGTTTCAAATGTTTGTTTCACACTTATCTCCTTTTTACTACTTCTTATTCCGAAACATCAGGTAGCTTCCGCTACGTCCTGAATTTCACGGTTAAATTGACCATTTTCTAAGATCAGGATGCGATCACAAATAGCCTGGCACAATTGCTCATCGTGGGCGATGAAGATAAAGGTATTCTGATACTTACCATGAATCTTATAAAGCAATTGTAAAATCTGAACCTGGGTTTTGGGATCCAAACCACTAAGAGATTCATCAAAAATAATGACATCTGGGTTTAGGAGCAAGGTTCTGGCAATGCAAACTCTTTGCAACTGGCCACCACTTAATTCTCTTGCTCTTTTTTCTAGTACTTCTGATGGTAGACCTACCTCTTTTAAAACAGTGTCGACCTGGTCCATCGGAAAATCTTTGGGAAGAGCTTCTAGTAAGATTTCTCTCACAGTAAATCGTGGATTGACTGCGTGAAAGGAATCTTGGAAAACGACCAAGATGCGGACGCCGTCCTCTTTGATGGAATAGGTCTTGCCATCTAAGAGAACTTGTCCTTGACTTGGCTTTTCAATTCCTAAGATAACACGTGCCAGGGTGGACTTGCCACTCCCACTTTCTCCCATAATTCCAACAATTTCACCTTTTTTGATGGATAGATTGCAATGATCTAATACAGTTTTACCTTGATAGTTGACCGTAATATCTTTACATTCCAGCATTATTTCTGATCACCTGCTTCAAATCTTGTTCTAAGAATAATTCCTTGGTATAACTTTCTTTTGGAGCTGTCAATAGATCCTCGGTTTTTCCAAATTCAACGACTTTTCCCTTCTCCAAGACCAACATATTGCCCCCGAGTTCCCTCGCCAAATAATAGTCATGGGTAACGGTAATAACCGTCTTATGCTGAGCCAGTAAGTCTTTGATCAAGCTTAGGATCATCTCACGGTTCACACGATCAACCGCTGAGGTTGGTTCGTCCAGTATAATCGTTTCTGGATCGAGACATAAGATAATGCCTAACATAATCCGTTGGAGCATGCCTCCACTTAGTTCAAAGGAGTATTGCTGGAGAACCGATTCTGGATTTGCGATCCGAACCTTTTCTAGAACCTCAAGAGCTTTCTTGCGGCATTCACTTTTGGAAAGAGTTGAGTGACTTTTTATGGTCTCATAGAAATGCGTCCAAATCGTTTGAAAGGGATTAAACATGGACATAGGATTTTGAACCAGGTAGGCGATTTTCTGCCCTCTAAATGCCTTCCAGTCTTTGTCTGAAAAAGAATCTAGATGGAGATCCCCATAATGAATCGATCCGGTCTGTTTCATGTTCCGAGGGATAATCCCTATTAATGCCTTGGTCAGTAGCGTTTTTCCAGATCCACTTTCTCCCACCACTAGCAGGGATTGGCCTAAGGGATGGGTGAAAGACACCCGATCCAGACGCATCTCCTCTTGGTCTACAAGAGAAAGATCTTTAATGATGAATGATTCCATTCTTCTCTCCTTTCTCTTCGATATATTCACCAAATAGGTTAAAGGAAATGACGGTTAAAAAGATAGCTAAGCCTGGTGCGATCATCATCCAAGGCGCCACTCGGAAGTAAGCCCGCGCATCATGCAACATTAAGCCCCACTCTGAAACATTGGGTTGGACTCCAATTCCTAAGAAAGAAAAACCAGAAATCATCAGAATGATATTCCCGATGTTCATGAGAAGAATCACCAGTACGGGCTTGTAGATAAAGGGCAAAATATGCTTTTTCAGAATGTGAATGGAACCCATACCCATGATCTGGGAACTAATGACATAGGGCTCTTGTTTGGTAGAAATGACCAAATTTGTCACAATCCTTGCATAGTAGATCCATTCGATAATGACAATGGCAATGATCATATTGCTCATTCCTTGTCCTAGGATTCCAACAGTAGCTAGTGAAAGAAGAAAACTAGGAAAGGCCATCAAGACATTGGTCAGCCAAAGAAAGGCTCCTTCCATTTTTCCCTGATACCACCCTACGACCAGACCTACAATAAAGCCAGTCACTACTTCTAAGACACTAATTGCGACAGCTAAGAATAAGGAATAGCGTGCACCATATAAGAGTCTCGAAAAAACATCTCTACCCAATTGATCTGTCCCTAAAAGATGTTGGGGACTTGGACTTAAGAGCTTATTAGAAACATCTACATATTGCGGATCATAAGGCGCTATAAAGGAAGCAAACAAAGCAAGGAAAATCAATAGACCTAATATGAAAATGGAAAAAATAACACTTTTTCTCATGAACTCTTTCCTCTCTTCCTTACTCGTGGGTCAATCCAGTGGTTGACCGCTTGCGTCATGCCATTGTTTAATAAGAATAATAAGCCAAATAACATCATACATCCTTGAATTAAAGGTGTATCAATCGAACGAATCGCCTCTACAAACAAACTTCCTAATCCATTCCAGGAGAACACTTCCTCAACAATCAAGGATCCTGTCATTAAATAAACAAATGTCAGACTTAATCCAGTGGCAATCGCAGGTAAGGCATTTCGTAGAATATGATGGGGTAAAAGATAGCGTAGCTTAACCCCTCTCATGCGTGCATTTTCAACATGTGGACTCTCCAACTGGGTCGATACGGCTTTTCGCACTAAGGCAATGTATTGGCCAATCAGTGAAAAGCTTAAGGTGATACTCGGTAAGACGATACTGAGAGGTTCATTTTTACCAGATACAGGCAACCAGCCTAATTTTACAGAAAAAATAAAAATCAACATGTAACCGAGCCAAAAGGCAGGCATGGATACCGAGCTAAAGCCAATGAAACGCATGCATTTGTCAAAGAAGGAATTGGTCTTCAAGCCACTGATAACCCCAATGGGAATAGAAACGACAATGATAAGAATAAAGGAAGTCAGTCCTAAATAAAAAGTGGATAGAAAACGACTAGCAATTAAACTGACAACGGATTCCTTCAGTAAATAAGAGGTTCCAAAGTCTAGGTGAAGAACTTTTACGAACCAGGATAAATATTGTTCAATCCAGGATTTATCCAAACCCAAATAGGTTCTTGCATTTTCAAGAGCCGCTGGAGTGATTGGCAAATGCCGAATTCGCAGATAATTCTCTGCTGGATCCTGCGACGTAAATTTTGTAAGGATAAAGGTGATAATAGAGATAACAAGTAAACCACTTATAAAACTAATAATTTTTTTAAAAATAGCTTTCATATCATATAAAACTTAGTTCCTAAAACAATGTGATCCGCTTTAAAAGATCAACATTGATCCTCTAAAGCGGAGTCCCATATCAAAATAAAAGGAAAGTCACTTTGATGGAGGCCACATTGTCTACTTCATTCAAGACCTTGTCCTTATTTGTTCACTTTTTCGATATAGCGAACTGGAAGGGCATTTTCTTCTGGAGCAAAACGAACATTTTTCAACTCACCTGTACGATAAACAGAGATCACTGACTGATAAGTCAATGGGATATAAACCGCTTCCTCATGGAGCAAGGTCAAAGCTTTCTTATAGCCAGCATCTACTTTATCTTCATCAGCTTCTGTCAAGGTTTGTTTGATGGTTTCATCCAATTCTTTCTTAATTGGAAGGGCTTCAAGAGAAACATTTTCTGGGTGACCATGTGCAGACTCAGCTGTCAATGCTGTCATCCATGCGTGAGGGTCCCATGGAGCTCCCCAAGAGAAGGTAAGCATCATATCAAAGTTTCCTGTTTTCGCATTTGCCCAATAATCGTCTTCTTCCATGGCCGTCAATTTCACTTCGACACCAATTTTCTTCAATTCGCCTTGGAAATACTCTGCAAGATCTTTATCCGTTGCTTTTGTCGAAATGTAAGGGAAATTCAATTCCATCTTCTTGCCATCTTTGGCACGGATTCCATCAGATCCCTTCTTCCAACCAGCAGCATCCAACATTTTTTCTGCTTCTTTTTCGTCAAATGTATATGGTTTTAAGCCAGCATCTGAGTGAGGAGTTGATTTAGAGAAGATGGTATCGGCAGGAGTTTCTGCCCCCATGAATAATTTCTCTGCAATTTCTTTTTTGTTAATGGCATGGTTAATAGCTTTACGAACATTCTTATCTTGGAAGACTTCTTGTTTGGCATTCAAGAGCAACAAGCGAGTAGACATTGGTTGCGAAACATCCGTTGTATATTTCTTATCTTTCTTGTATTGAGCGAAGGTATTTAAACCAATAACACCATTTCCATAAAGCAAATCTACTTTACCAGATTCAAATTCTAAAGCACGTGTTTGGGCATCTGGAATTATCTTAATGGTTACTTCTTTCAGTTTTGGTTTTTCACCCCAGTAGTTTTCATTACGTGCAAAAGTGATGTACTCGTTAGATTTTTTATCTTTGACCACCCATTGACCAGTACCAATAGAGGATTTGATTTTATTCTTAGTTGTATCATCACCATCCGGGAAGCTGGCATCTGCTAAGAAACGAATTGGACGAATCATAGAAAGATCGTAAAGTGTGGCACTGTATGGTTCTTTAAGGGTAATTTCAAAGGTATGATCATCAACAACTTTGTAACTATCCAATACATTGGTGAAGTTAAACCATTCATGGTTTCCTTTGTTTTCTTTTGAGAAAATCGTATCGAAATTCCGCTTCACATTAGCTGCGTTGAAATCAGAGCCATCTGAGAATTTGGCTTTTCTCAAGTTGAAGGTATAGGTTTTCCCATCGTCACTAACCTTCCAGCTCTCTGCTAAGGCAGGCTCAATTTTCCCATTGTCTCCGTAACGGACAAGACCTTCATACACCAAATCTTGAATAATAAATTGATCTGGATTATATACGTGAGGATTGACATCTCCAAAGTCTTCTCCCCAGGCGAGGGTAATCTTATCTTTCTCAGCGCTGCTGTCTGAAGACTTACCATTTTGCTGGCAGGCAGCTAAACACAAAACTGCTAAACTAGTAACAGCTAATTTCCAAAAATTTTTCATTAGATAAACCTCATGATTAATATTTTTGATTCACATAAGTTTGTAGAGCATCTCCAAATTTTGTAACCAATAAAATGATCCCAATTAAGAAGATGCAAGGGAAAGCGACAATCCAGGGAGCTTCCTGGATATAGGTCCGACCATCGTTCATCATGGCTCCCCACTCTGGAGACGGAGCCTGCGCGCCTAGTCCAACAAAACTAAGGCCAGCAATCTCCATGATGATCGTCGAAACATTAAAAGTCATGGTAGTGACAATTTGCGGAAATAAACTAGGAACATAGTAATTTTTGATGGTGTTCCAAAAGTTATTTCCGTACATTTTTGCTGATTGAACATAGAATTCATGTTTTAAACGCAGGGTCAGCGACCGAGTGATGTAGGCATATTTGGTCCAAGCCGTTAAGCCAATCGCTATGACCGTTTGTTGCAAACCTACTCCTAACAGGCTCACAATAGCAATCACTAAGACGATAGATGGAAAGGACTGAAAAGCCGTAATAAACAAGAAAATAGCACGATCCAACTTCCCACCGATCAAGGCACTGGTCACTCCAATAAAAGAACCAACTAGGGTGACAAAGAGAAGGATCCCAACTGCAGGCACAATGGTTTGTACCCCACCACTTAGGGTTCGAGCAAATACAGAGCGGCCCACGGCATCTGTACCAAACCATTCTTGACTATTGGGTGCTTGGAGGGCATTTCCTAAATGGACCTTGGTAATGCTGTCTCCTAAAAAGAAGGGAGACAGACAAGAAATCAAGAGGACCAAGAGAAGGCATCCAGCCAAGAGATAGAGGTTGCGGTTACTAACTTTTTTCATCGCTTAGCCTCCATTTCCTTTAGGACTAGCCTCTTTCTTAAAAAGAAGGAAGTGGGTTGGTTGCGATAGACGGGCCTTAGGATTTAACCAGGTGATCAAGGCTTGGGTGGTGAAATTGACAAGCAATACCCCAAGTGTAATCACCAGAACAGCTCCTTGGACCAGAGGATAATCCCGATTGACCACAACTGCAATCAGCATTTTTCCGATGCCTGGCCAAGAGAATAAATACTCTATAATGGCAACACCTCCTAACAGAGAACCCAGTGACAAACTCACCAATGTCAACAAAAAGGGAAGGGTATTATACAAGACATCCTTAAAAAGAATGCGACCTTCCGGTATGCCACGTCCTCTTGCGCCTTCTACTGCTGGCGACTGCAGCTCATCAATGATAGCCGTTCTCAATTGAGGAATATAGCGTGTAGACATGGTCAGCGCCATGGTAGAAATCGGTAAAATTAAGCCCCATTCATTTGCGGTTGACTGAATAGGAAACCAGCCAAGCTTGACTGAAAAGACAAGCATCAAGAGAATTCCAATGACAAAACTAGGAATGGCATTTAAAAATGCGCAGACCGTCATTATCAATCGATCCAGTCGACTACCGATATGATAGGCTGCATAAATCGAGAGAGGAAGGGATATGGCAAGGGTTGCCAGCAAGATGTGGATCCCTAGATAGATCGTATTTGGAAAGTAAAAGACCAATTGATCCCAAACTGGGGCTCCTGTACGATAGCTGATCCCAAAATTTCCCTGGAGGATGTTTCCTAACCATCTCAGATATTGCAAAATAAAACTATCGTTTAAGCCCATCTCAGCTCGTTTTATCTCTAGTAGTTCTTTGGTATAAGGAATTCCTTGCGCATTTAAGATACTTTCTGCAGGGTCCCCTTTAGCCAGATACACTAACAAGAAAGAAAGAAAACTAACACAGAGCAGGATCAAAACCATTTGAAATAGTAATTTGATGAAATATCTTGTCATGGCTCCCTTCCTTCTTCCTGATAAGGTTTCATCAACAGTTTGGTGTAGTCCGACTGAGGATTTCGCAAAACGTCTGACATCACCCCATTCTCTTGAATTTTTCCATCTTTTAGTACCATGATTTCATCACAAAATTGGCTGACCAGCGCAATATCGTGTGAAATAAAGAGAAAAGATGTTTGGGAGCTATTCTGAATCTCTTCTAAGAGTTCCATCACTCCCTCTTGGACGGTCACGTCTAAGGCACTGGTGATCTCATCACAAATTAATAAGTCAGGTTGGACCAAGAGAGCCCTGGCAATGGCCATCCGTTGACATTCTCCACCACTTAATTGGTGGGGAAATTGCTGGGCCAGGACAGGATCCAAGCCAACCCTTTCCAGGAGTTGGTGAATCTTCTCTTCCATCTCCTTCTTAGTCTTACAAATCTTAAAATTCTGGCAAACCTCTTCTAAACTTGCTTGTAAGGTCCTTTTGGGATGAAAGGCTTCTTGAGGCTGTTGAGAGATGTACTGGACCTTTTTGTAAAACTCAAGGTCAGTAAAACTTGTCAGCGATTGCCCCAGAAACTGAATCCTTCCCTCTTGCACATCCAGGAGTCGACTCAGAATTTTGGCAATGGTACTTTTACCCGAACCAGATTCTCCGACCAAACCAAGCCGATGACCCTTATTTAGAGTAAAGGATACATCAAAAACACCAGCCTGATGATGAAGTGGATCTTGATAATGATGAGTGAGATCTTTACATTCGAGTAAATAGGTCATTTGGTGACTCCTGCTACAATTTTAGTTTGGGAATAGCCCTTAGTAATTTCTGGGTGTAGGGATGTTGCGGATTTTGGAAAATTTGGTCGCGTCTTCCTTCTTCCACAATCCTCCCCTCCTTCATAACCAAGATCCTATCTGCCAACTTTTTAGCGACACTCATATCATGAGTGACAAATAAGAGGCTGGATTCTTCGGTCCTTAGCAATTGAATCAAGGTTTGAATAAACGATTCCTTGGAGAGAACATCCAGGGCACTGGTCGGCTCATCTGCCAAGAGCAATTTAGGATGAGTGGCTAAGGCCAAAGCAATGGCCACTCGTTGCATCATACCTCCACTGAGTTCAAAAGGATACTTTGATGGTACCTGTGCTGGATCTAAGCCAACCATCTGGAGGCATTCCTCTAAAGATCTCATCTTTTCTACTTGAGAGCGATGACTCTTGACGAGATCCTCGTAATGGTCTTTGATTTTACGGTTGTTGTTAAAACCTAGACTGGACTGCTGCGTCACCCAGGCCAATTCTGTTCCTACAAAGGGATAAGAAACCCGCTTCTTTTGTGGGCTGATGGCCTGATCCCTATAAGAAATACTGCCTTGGGTAATGACTAAGTCATTCAAGGGAAGACCCAAAAGCAGTTTTAAAATCGTTGTTTTGCCACTGCCACTTTCTCCGACGATTCCGACTGCTTCACCTGCCGAAACGGTTAGAGAAAGTTGATCTAAAATAATCTTGGACGGGGAAGAAACCGTGACATTCGTCAGTTGCAACATAGCTTTACTCCTTCGAGAGTTTATTTGTTACATGGTAATAATCTGTTGGATGGGATTCCAAATGAGAGATGGATTTGTCCATGACGATGGCAACTTTATAAAATCCAATGATTGTATAACCATAATCCTTATCCACAAGGGCTTGAATGTCCTTGCTTAATTGGATCCGTTTTTTCTGATCGGTCTCAGTTGCTAGCGCTTCGATCTTCTGATCAGCTTCCGCATTGCTATAATGACCGATATTTCCTACTCCCCCAGTTTTGACAGCTGAGTTAAAGTAAGCATATGGATCGCCAATCGGAGCAGCTACTACAGCATAAGGTGTGAAGGCATAATCTTTCTCCGTTGCGACGGCACTCACTTCCACCTTACGAATCTTCGCTTCAATTCCAACCTCTTTTAATTGTTGTTGAGAAGCTTCAATGGCTAACGGCATTTCTGGTAAACGAGTAAAGGAGAGCAATTCAATCGTGACTTTCTTTCCATCTTTTTCACGGTAGCCATCTCCATCGGTATCCTTGTAGCCAGCCTCATCTAACAGTTTCTTCGCTTTTTCTACATTGAACTCATGAACACTTTTATCCAAAGCAAAATCAGAGCTAGAAGGGAGAGGTCCTGTGGCTGGAACAGCAGCTCCTTTAAAGAGGGATTCTGTATAAGTTTTCTTGTCGACCAAAGTATCCAAAGCTTGACGGAACTGATCATCAGCTATATAAGGATCTTCAAAGTTGTAGACATAGCTTAAGTAACGGCCACCTTCTTTTTCAGATATTTTATAATGGTTGTCTTTTTTAAAGCTTGCTAAATTAGCATATGGGAGCCCATAAACAGCATCAACTTCTTTGGATTGTAGGGCAGCAGAAATCGCTGTTGGATCAGAGAAATATTTAATCTTGACCTGTGCAACCTTGGCTTTACCACCCCAATAATTTGAATAGGCCTCTAATGTAGCGCCTGTTTCTGGCGTATAGGTCTTGATTAAAAATGGGCCTGTCCCTACTGGAGCTTTATCTGAGGCAGCTTTTCCATCTACGTCTACAATAACAGAGTAAGGCTCTGCTAATAGATTCTTCATGATGGGCTGTTCTGATTTGGTTTTGATGGTCACAGTTTGACCGTCAGATTGGATACTCTCTATTCCAAGATCAGCAGCCGCGCGCTTACTCTTTTCAATCAGTCGTTTTAAAGAAGCCTCCACCTTCGCACCAGTCATCTTTTCCCCATTTTGGAAGGTTACATCATTGCGAAGGGTGATTTTCCACTCTAATTGAGAAGTTTGTTCTATTTTTTCAGCTAGCCAAGGTTGAGGGACTAACTGATCATCCATTTTAAATAAGGTTTCTCCAACTCCATAACGAACAGTAAACCAACCATTATATTCATCTGCCGGATCAATATTGGTTGGGAATTGGGTATAACCAATGGTGACGGTTTGAGCTTTTTTTGCTTCCTCAGGTGAGGAAGGTTTTTTCGTTTTTGCACAACCAAGAAGAGCGACGCTTACTAAAGCTGTTCCTAAAAGTAATTTCCATTTTTTCATTTGTATCCTCATCCTATTAATATATTTTTTTCTTTAAGAAAGTAAGAACAAAAGAAAATTTCTCTTACCTTCTTGACCCAGTTTCCATCTTCATCAGCTTTCGCTTGCGGGATCCTTCTCGCCACCTTCTGTAAGCAACGTTTCTTCCCAAGGATCCTTGTTTTCTAGGAGTAAAACAGTACCTTGAGGGATATCAATCGACCAAAAGTCAGCTTCCGGATCTACTAAAAATTGATAAATCAAGCGCAAAACACCTAGATGCCCAACTATCGCAATTTCATCATCCTCTGTTTCACGAATCTCTTCGACAATGGATTGGACCCGATCTTTAAATTTTTGAAAGGGTTCTGCCTTAGATGGAGTTACGTCAAAGGGACTTTCCAACCATTCTTCCCAAACTAAGGGAAAGGCCACTTGAATTTCATTGGCTGTCCTTCCCTCCCATAGTCCGAAATCTCTTTCATTCAATGCTTTATATGCTGTGGGGATCTGATCTGGAAAAATAATGGCAGCTGTTTCTAGAGTTCTTTTGAGCTGACTGGTATAGATCCGAGAAATGGCTCTTCCTTTCAGCAACTGATGAATTTGACTTGCTTGCTCTTTTCCTGTTTCATTGATAGAAACATCCGCTTTTCCGTAAAAAAAACGTTTTTTATTAAAGTCTGTTTCCCCATGACGAATCAGGTACCACTTTTTTACTGTCATATGATCATTCCTAACAAAAATAATATCTGTGCTACTTCTACTGATGCTCCTAAGGTATCTCCTGTCTCCCCATCAATCTTTTGATAAACGAACCAGCGAAAGGCAAGAGACCCTATGATGACTAAGCTATAAGCAAGGAGCCCTTTTAACCAAAAACCACCAACAAGGACAGCTAGTGGAACAAGCTGAGCAAGAAGGATAGAGCTGGTCTTGGTTCCAGAAAAGAAGTTCCCAGAACCACCAGATTCTCGTGCATAGCGCATTTTATAGAGCTGAATAGTCAATCCAACCTTCCCAATCATTGATAAAGAAGCTACAATGAGCCACTTGGGCTGAGGGAGATAAGGTCCCATCGCAATCATGAGGCCATAATAGAAAATCAAGGCCAAAACACCATTGCTTCCAATACGGCTGTCTTTCATAATTTCCAACATTCGGTCCTTAGAACGTGAAGAGAACAATCCGTCTGCTGTATCAGCAAGGCCGTCCAAATGAAAGCCTCCAGTGAGAAGCACATCAAAGAACAAGGTCAAAATCCAAGCAATGTTCTCAGGAAGCACCAAAGAAGTTAAAACAAAAAATAAGGAGGAAATGAGACCTAATAGGAGACCAAAGAGCGTTAAAATTGGAACTCCTTTTCGAACATAGGAGAGATCAACCGCTTTGGGAATTACAATCCGACTAAAAAATTGTGTATAGATAATGAGTGCTGAAATCATTTTAACTGCTGTGCTAGCCCACAAATAATTAAGTAGACTTCACTTGCCTCCTTTGCGATTAATTGATTGACCCGACCTTGAAGATCTCTAAAGTATCGTCCAAGACGAGTGTCTGGAACGATGCCAAGACCCACTTCATTAGTGACAATCCAAAAAGTAGCTTCGCGCCCCTTCATGGCAGAAAGTATCTGAGACCACTCGGCTTCGATGGCTTCCAAAATACGAGCTTGTTCTGCTTTACTTAAAAACTGCTCGTCCGATAAGAATCCTTTCTCCGGATACCACTCGTTAACAAGATCAAATAGTCGATTGGTGGTTAACATGGTGGCACAGTCTAATAAGTAATCGCTATGGTTGTCTTGATCAATCCAGCTAGCTAAGTCTCGGTATTGCTCGAGCGTATCCCAGCTTTTTGGTCGTCTTTGTTGATGGAGTTTGACCCGTTCCTGCCACTCTGGATCTTCTTTCATGACGAGGCCTGTTGCAATGTAACAAACTCCCTCTTTCTGCAAGAGTGTTGATTCAGCAAAGGAGGATTTACCACTACGAGCTCCACCTGTGACTAAAACAATCTTCCCCATATTTTTCCTCTCATTATAACTGGCTAAAGGCTTTGTCAAAAGCAGCTAAGGTGCGGTCTAGATCCTCATAAGAATGAGCACTTGATAAGAAGTTGCTTTCATACTGAGATGGAGCAATATAAACCCCTTCTTGCAAAAGTAGCCCATGTGCCTTGGCAAAAAGTTGATGGTCTGCTTGTTTAGAATCCTCAAAATTCAATACTGTTTTTTCTGAGAAGAAAAATCCAAACATGGTTCCAACAGAAACCACTTGGAGGGCTAGCCCATGCTTTTCAGCTAATTTACGGATACCTTGACAGAGGTAGTCTGTCTTTTCAACAGTTTGTTCAAAGACTTCTTTGGTCAAAAGGCGTAAGTTTTCATAACCAGCTGCCATGGCGATTGGATTTCCTGATAAAGTACCCGCTTGATATATATCTCCTAAAGGAGCAATTTGGTTCATGTATTGAGCTTTTCCACCAAAAGCAGCTACTGGGAAACCACCACCGATGACTTTTCCCAGACAGATCAAATCTGGATCAACTTGATACAAGCCCACAGCCCCTTGATAATGAGCACGAAAACCAGTCATGACTTCATCAATGATAAAGAGAGAACCAGCTTCTGTCGTCAGACGGCGAATCTCTTCGATGAATTCTTTATGGCCTGGAATCAAGCCCATGTTTCCTGCAATGGCTTCTACAATGACACAAGCGATTTCATGACCATGCTCTTCAAAACAAGTTCGCAATGCATCTAAGTCGTTATAAGGAAGGGCAATCGTCTCACGCGCCACCTCAGGTATCACACCTGCAGAATCTGCAATGCCAAAACTTGCTACACCAGACCCCGCTTGAACCAAGAAAGAATCACTATGACCATGGTAGCAACCAATAAATTTCACTACCTTTGGTCTTTTAGTAATCCCACGCGCTAAACGGATGGCACTCATGGTTGCCTCTGTTCCAGAATTGACCATTCGAATTCTCTCTACAAAAGGGAGACGTTCTTTAATAAGCTTGCCTAGTTTGATTTCACGTGGACTCGGTGCACCATAACTAGTACCTTCCCATAGGGCATCTTGTACTTTTTCAAGAACATCTTTAGGAGCATGTCCTAAAATCATTGGTCCCCAAGAGAGCACGTAATCCACAAATTGATTCCCATCTACATCATAGAGATAAGCTCCTTGAGCATGGTCTATAAAGAGAGGATTGCCACCAACTGCCTTAAAAGCTCGTACAGGGCTATTGACACCACCTGGGAAAATGGATTCTGCCTCCTTGAAGTAATCATTTGATTGTGTTCGTTTCATGTTTCAACCTAGCCTTTCAAATATCCTGCTACATCCTTGGCAAAATAAGATATGATTAAATCCGCTCCTGCTCGTTTCATTCCGATGAGACTTTCCAGGACCACTGCTCTCTCATCAATCCAACCTTGGGCAGCAGCAGCCTTCACCATACTGTATTCCCCACTGACATTGTATGCCACAAGTGGAAGATCGCTTTGATTTCGTATATCTCTTAAGACATCTAAGAAGGCAAGAGCCGGTTTTACCATTAGGAAATCTGCTCCTTCTTCCTCATCACTTTGAGCCTCCCGCAGAGCTTCTAAACGGTTTGCTGGATCCATCTGATAGGTTTTTCTATCACCAAATGCCGGAGCACTCTCACCAGCATCACGAAATGGTCCATAAAAACTAGAAGCAAATTTAACCGAATAAGACATAATCGGTACCATGTCAAAGCCAGACTTGTCTAAGCCTTCTCGAATCGCTGCAACATATCCATCCATGGCATTGGACGGCGCAATGATATCTGCTCCCGCTTCAGCTTGACTAATCGCTACTTGGACTAAGCGTTCCAAAGAAAGATCGTTCACAACCGTTTCACCATCTAGAATGCCACAATGGCCATGATTCGTAAATTCACAGAGACAGGTATCTGCTACAAGAATGAGATCTGGATAGTGTTGCTTGATCAAGCGAAGGGCTTTTTGAACAATTCCATCCGGATTAGAAGCTTCTGAACCAACTTCATCTTTAAGAGCTGGAATTCCAAAGATTATAAAAGATTTAATCCCGAGTTGTACACAGGATTCGACTTCTTCCAGAAGATCTGCTAAGGAAAATTGATAGACTCCTGGCATGGAAGCCACTTCTTCTTTTTGCTCTAGATTCTCCTTTACAAAGAGGGGTTGAATAAAGTCATTGACACTGAGAGTCGTTTCTCTTACTAAATCTCTCATTAGAGAATTCTTTCTTAATCTACGATGTCTTTTAAAATTCATTTTATTGCATCTCCTTTATGATCAGCTCAACCAATTTCACCATTGATGGACTTGAAGGAATATAGTTTACGGAAACACCACAATCTAAAACAGCTTTTGCTGTAGTCTCTCCAATAACACCAATTTGGTGATGTTTTGGCAAAGAAAGCCCTTCTTGATAAAAAACATCCCAGGCTGATGGACTAGCAAAGGTCCATACACATGGTTCTTTTAAGGATAGAAGCTCTCTTATTTTAGCGATTCCCTCTTGATTGGCAACAGTTTGATAGAGGGGCCAAGCATAAACATCATGCCCCAATTCTTGTAACATTTTTGGATAAATTGGATTAGCAAGATCACTGTGAGGGAACAAGATAGATTGATGCTCCCCATATTGACTACCCCACTCCTTGATAAAATCCACTCCATACTGGCTAGTCGACTCAAAGGTAACATCAATATGATGTTCTTTTAATAACTTACTTGTTTGACTTCCAATAGAAGCAATTTTAAAATCAGGTTTTAAATAGGGAAGAAATAATTGGACTGTATTGGCACTAGTGAAAAAGACCCAATCAGCTTTTTTCAGTTTCTCATTTAAAATTGGTGGAACAGGATTACCTTGCGTGCAAATCAGTGGCGCATGTAACCAGCCAACTTGTTTTTGTTCCAGTAAAGTTTGTAATTCGACAGAGGGTTTTTGTTCTCTTGTAAAAATAATTAAGCTTCCCACCATTTGTCTGTTAAGGCCCCTTTATCTATTAATTGCTCCAGAGCACGTTTGGGAAGATCGCTACCATCCTTAGACGTAAGAGCTACATAAAGGCAACGATCTTTGGCATCCGCTAACATAGTCTCTAAGCGATAGTGACCATCGATATATTGAGCATGAGCTCCTACTGGGAAGGTACAATCCGCATTCATCAAGCTTAAGAAACTTCTTTCCAATTGGATGCAGTTTTCTACTTCTTTATCATGGATAGAAGCCAATATTTCCAGGACTTCCTCATCATCTTCACGACATTCAACGGCTAATGCCCCTTGCGAAACTGCAGGAATGAATTCGTTTGGATCTAGAAATTCTATATTCAAAGATGGAGATTGGTCCAAATAACCAATCCGTTTCAAGCCAGCAACGGCTAGCACGATAGCATCGCATTCGCATTCTTGTAATTTCCGAATTCTAGAATCAATATTGCCACGTAAGGGTTTAAATTGAAGATCGCTTCTTAAACTTTGTAGTTGCACCTGGCGACGAATACTACTGGTCCCTACAACGGCTCCTTGAGGAAGAGTGGTCAAGGTCATCCCTTCTTCTCTAAAAATCAGACAGTCTCTGACATCTTCTCTCTCCGGTATGGCTCCAATGGTACAGCCATCCACAAGAATAGAAGGAACATCTTTTAAACTATGGATCGCTATATCAATGTCTTTATTCAAGAGAGCCTGTTCAATTTCCTTTACAAAAACGCCTTTTCCCCCAATGGTTTGAAGAGATACATGTACTAAACGATCTCCCTGAGTTTTATAAGGGACCAATTCAAAGTCAACCTCAGGATGGCATTCTTTTAAACGTTGTACCACCATTTTGGTTTGGGTCATGGCCAACTGGCTTTTTCTTGTTCCAACTTTAATGCTTCTCATGGTTTACTCCCTTTCCACTATGAAGATCGAAGATTTTTGCAATCAAGGCAATATCATATTCTGAATTTTCTCCAACAGACATTTCTTTTAATTGCAACAAAGGCTCCTTTAAGATCTGATTGATGATGCTCTTCATATGCTTGGAAATTTGTTTCTTTTCCCGTTCGGTGAGATCTGGAAGTTTGCGTAATAAACTTTCCATTGCCGATTGCTGAGCCTGGATAGCTTTTTCTCGAATTTCTTGAATCAAAGGGATTATGCCTAATTGCTGCTTCCACTCTTCAAAGCTCACTAGTTCACTGGAGATCTCTACTTCGATATTCTTTGCAATTTCATTTCTTTCTTCAAAGAAAGCTTGCAATTCACTGGTGATATTTTCAATATTGTGAATGGTAATAGACGAATTGGGATGACAAGTTCGTGGCAAACATAAGTCAAAAACGATAGCTCCTGCTTTTACCATATCAGGATAGAGGATATAGCCTTCTGACTTAATGGCTGTGAAAATAATATCCGCATCCTTTATAGCATCATCTAAATCATCCCAAGAATAAGCCTGAATACGATCTTCTGTTAAATAAGGATTGGCCTTTGATAGAGTACGGTTGACCAAGCGGATAGACTGAAAGGGACGTTGTAGAACATACTTGGTCACCAATTGGCCAATTTCCCCTAAGCCAATGATAGCGATCTTTGTGTTTTCATAATCAAGGTCTTCCCTATCCAACATTTGTAAAGAAGTCAACCCAATAGACATGGGACGGGCATTAATCCGATAGACATCATGCATTCTTTTTGCAAAGGTAACTGCTTGCCGAAAAGCTTGGTTCAGAACAATCCCAGTAGTTCCAGTTTCTTGCGCAGTCAAAAAAGCCTGCTTTAATTGCCCAAGAACTTGGGTTTCACCAACTATCTTGGAATCTAAACCAATAGATACCCGGAATAAATGTTCTAAGGCCTCATTGCCCTCTTTAAACGTAAGATAAGGCTCCAATTCTTCAATATCTATCTGAAACCAATCCGCTAGAAAGTGCTTGGAATAATACCGACCAGTATGTAACTGATCAACAACTAAGTACAACTCTGTCCGGTTACAGGTTGAAAGGATGACATCCTCCAGAATACTTTTTTCTGCTTTTAATTTTTTGAGCGCAGAAATTTTTTCCTCATCAGAAAAATGTACTCGCTCTAAAACTGATAAGGGTGCTACACGATGTGTGACACCAACATATAATAAATACATTCTATCCGCCTCGTTCTTATAATTGATCTAAAAGTTGTTCTATCTTTTTTCTAACTTCTTTTGAGCGCGATGGAGATAAACCATTGGTAGAAATCATGACGGATAATTCATTATTTGATGCAATTGCAACATTATAAAAGTCGGAATTTTTCTTATCCCCTGTATTATTCACGAACTGACTAGGGTGAGCCTCTTCCATCACTTTTTTATTGATATCCTGGTTATCAGTGCAGGCAAAAACTAGTTTAGCTCCCTCCAAATCACCTGTTTGATAGCTTCTTTGAACCCATTCAACCTGTGATTTAGGAATTTCTTCATTGAGTTCAGGACTAATGACTGTAACCTTCGCTCCTTCAGACAACAAGGTCTTAATTTTACGAGCTGCCACTTTTCCTCCACCAATCACCACTACTGGTTTATTTTGGATATTCATCATGACAGGATACATGGCTATTTCTCCTCTTTTCTTTCTCTAAAAATCTTAGCGCTTCGTTTATAGACTGTATCTTTGACATCTAAACGGTGGTTGACCAAACGGGCCGCCACAAAAAAGTAATCTGACAAGCGATTAATATAAATCAGTCCAACCTCGTTAACTGTTTCATCTGCTTCAATCACAGCGACCATTCTTCTCTCTAAGCGCCGTGTCATAGTACGAGCTACATGAAAGAGACTCGCAATTCGATGTCCACCAGGAATAATGAAACGATCAATTTTTTCAGGAATGTGCATATAAGCATCCATTTTTTCTTCTAGGAAGGTAATATCGGATTCTTTTTGCTTATATGGTCTTAATTCTCTAGGAGTGGCAAGGTCGCTTCCACAATCGAACAAGTGTTGCTGAATTTCTTCACATTCTTCTCTGATATCATCTAATTCTTTGTATTCCTTCATCTCAGATACCAGGTAGCCAACTTGAGAGCACAATTCATCCATGGTCCCGTATGCTTCCACACGAATATGTGTTTTGGATACACGATCACCGCCATATAGACGGGTAAACCCTTTATCCCCATACTTTGTGTAAATTCTCATTAAAGCTCTTCTCCGTTCATAATCTGGTAAATCTTCTTCATATCGACAGAATCACGAATGACTGCTGCGAGTTTATCATATTGTAAATCTTTAAATTCTTTCAGATCCATAACTTGATCCGTTACGGGTTCCAAGCCTTTTTCAATTCGAATTTGGTTCAAATAATCGCGAGTCCATTGAGAGTTATCAAAGACACCATGGAGATAGGTCCCTTGAATTCGTTTGTCTGGTGAAACAGCTCCATCATGTCTGCTTGTTTCCTCACCATTCTGAAGAATGATACGAGAAAATGGTGTCAAGCTATCTGATATCTCTGTTTCCCCCATATGGATTTCGTAACCTTCCAGAATTTGACCTTCGTGTTCTGCCTGGACTTGGGTTGTCCGTTTTGTTCCCTGCATCTGCGTTACGATATCCAGCAGCCCTAGCCCTTCAATTTCATCCAATTCAGACTCGACATGATTAGGATCAGAAATCGTCTTGCCTAATAACTGGAAACCTCCACAAATGCCAAAAATGCGAATACCTCGATCAGCACACTGCTGGATTTTCTCGACAATCCCTGCATTTTGTAAGACTTGCATATCTTCAATCGTATTCTTACTTCCAGGCAAAATCAGAAGATCCGGATTCCCAATCTCATCACCTGGCATGACATAACGGACCGAAACGTCCGGTTGAATTTCCAAACTATGAAAATCGGTGAAGTTAGAGATCCGTTTCAAGGTAATAATAGCCACATCAAGATCTTTTTCCTGATTAAAAGTGCGTCCCTTATTACCTAAAGCTACACTATCTTCGCTATCAATGTCAATGTCTGCATAAGGAACAACTCCCAATACCGGTACTTGAGTGAGCTCTTCAATCATATCAATACCTGATTGAAGCAGGGCTACATCCCCCCTAAATTTGTTGATCAAAACCCCTTTGATGCGCTTACGATCTTCTTCTGGCATTAGTTCAATTGTCCCATAAATAGAGGCAAAAACTCCTCCTTTGTCAATATCCGCTACTAAAATGACAGGCGCATCGACCAAACGCGCCATTCCCATGTTGACGATATCCCGTTCGTTTAAGTTGATTTCTGCTGGACTACCCGCACCTTCTAGGATAATGGCATCGTATTCCTGGTCTAATTCTTGGTAAACTTCTTTGATTTTAGGCAGTAACTCCTGCTTAAATTCATGATAATCCACCGCATCCATATCTTTAAGGACTTTGCCCATAAAAACAACTTGGGATTTACGATCCGAAGTTGGTTTCAGTAGGACAGGATTCATGCGAACATCTGGATCGATCCCTGCGGCTTCTGCTTGCACGACCTGAGCTCTCCCCATCTCAAATCCTTTTTTGGTGATAAAAGAATTTAAAGCCATATTTTGGGATTTAAAGGGAACAACCGTGTAACCATCTTGTTTTAAAATACGACACAAACCTGCGGCAATTAAACTTTTACCTGCATCGGAAGCCGTCCCCTGAATCATTAACGATTTTGCCATAAATATCCTTCTTTCAACTGATCGAATAGAATCTCTTCATTTTCAACTAAAGGCGTTTGGATGGCCTGATGGAGTTTGACAATCCATGGGACCGAAAGACCAGCATCTAGTAGAATCTCTTCTTGTTGAAATACTTCGTATTTTGTCCCTTGGGTCATGATTTTTCCTTTTTTGATCAGGTAGGCATAGTCACAACAGTCATACATGAGATCCATGTCATGGCTTGTCACAATAATGCTCGTCCCATTGGAGACTAGTTTTTTCATAATCATCGCCATTTGATCTCGTCCTTTCGGATCAAGACCAGCTGTCGGCTCATCTAAGAGCAAAAAGCGCGGTTTGAGGGCCAACATTCCCGCAATAGCAACTTTCTTCTTTTGACCATAACTTAAGTATTGTACCGGACGGTCCTGCAACTCTTTGATATCCATTAACTCAATAGCTTCTTGCACTCGTTTATCGCATTCCTCTTTCGAATACCCTAAATTCTCCAAAGCCATTCCGATATCATCTTTTGCAATGGTATAAAATAGTTGTTGTTCCGGATTTTGAAACACCATATTGACTTCTTGTCGATAAGCAAATAAATCTTTCTTTTTGTCTTGAATGAGCTGCTGATCCAAATAAACACTCCCTTCTTGGGGTTTAAGCAGTTTGGTCATCACCTTCATCAACGTAGATTTCCCTGAACCATTGGTACCAATGATCCCGGTAATTTTACCTTCCATGAACTCCATATTCACATGGTCTAAGGCTTTTAAATCATCAAACAAAACCGTAATATTCTCTAATTTCAACATATTTTTATTCCTCCTCATCGAGTTCTTTAGCTTGCGCAAATTTCAAAGTTAAGACATCATTTAAGCGCTGGTTATCCGCTAATAATTTAACAAACAAGGTATTGGCTAATCTTCCCCAGCCAAGATAAGATTTTTTCTTATTAACAAATGAAAATTTCAAATCTAAGGTATCTCGAATGGTTAAAAATTCGATTAATACTAAAAAGATAAAACGATACATCAGTACGATTAATTCCATTAGGATATCCGGCAAATGAAGTCTTTTACAGAGTTTCATCATTTGGTTAAAAGGAATGGTTAAAGCCATAAAATAGGTTGAAATTAAAGAACAATAAATTCTCATAACAATTGGTCCAACTTGTTTGGCAGAAGAATGAAAAACTCCTAAATAGCCATGACTTCCAACTGGTATCGCCATTAAAAATTGATGACTATTTTCACCGTAACTAATAACAAAAGTAGCCATACTTAATAAAATGAAAATAGAAGGATAACGAAACCAACTCAAGTATTTTAAAACTGGAAGTTTAGCAATATAACAAGTTAAGGGAATCATAATAACAATTAACAGTATTTGTAAGGGAAGAAAACCAGAAAATGAAATTACCATTAATATAATAAATAGAATGAATTTATTTAATTCTGGAACATCAGTCCATCGATTATTATAAGCGTAGCGATCAATTACAAACATAGTTTCCTCCCATACAAATGCTAAATGAAATATTTATTTATCTTGATGCTTCTTCCCTCTTTGGTAGCCGATGACATAGAAGATAATCCCTGCACCGATACTACCTTGTAGGGTAAAGAGTAAGCTCTCTACTTCTGATCCTGGTGGTTCAAACAATGGTGAAAACCAAGGTTTATAGTCCTTTTGAATAGTCGAAATAGCATTTTCTGCGGCATCATCCGTACCACTATATTCTACTCCTTTAGGGGCAAATAAGAAAGCACCGACAATAATTACAACAATAGCTGCTAATAACAAAAGATTCTTATGTTTTTTCATAGGAATAGACCCTCTCTTTCACTAGCATTTTCTGAAATCAAGTTATAGAAGATTACTGTAAGTAGTCCTTCTACAATCGCAATTGGAATTTGTGTAATGAGAAAGACTCCCAAGAACTTAATGGTAGATCCGAATACTCCTGTAGTTGGATCTGGGAAAACCAGGCCAAGTTGAAGGGAAGTTGTTGCATAAGTTGCCAAGTCAGCAATCATCGCACACAAGAAGAGTGAGACTGGTTTAGATAGTTTCAAAGAGCGACTGAATTTATAAACTGCAAATCCGACAAAAGGACCAACTACAGCCATTGAGAAGGCATTAGCACCAAGTGTTGTCAAACCACCGTGGGCTAAAAGAAGAGCTTGGAACAACAAACAAATGGTTCCTAAGACACTAATAACAGATGGCCCAAACATCGCAGTTCCCAAACCTACACCAGTTGGGTGAGAGCTAGATCCAGTTACGGAAGGGATTTTCAATGAAGATAAGATAAAGATGAAGGCACCTGACAAGGCCAACATGGTTTTAGAATTTGGATCTTTTGAAACAATCTTCTTAATCTTGATCAAACCGAAGATGAAGAATGGTAAAAATAGCAAGAACCATACAATACACCATACCAAAGGGAGATAGCCTTCCATAATGTGCATGGCAGATACAGGTTGCGGTCTAAAGATGAATAGCAATACCAAAAGAGCAATTGCTAGCATTTTTTTATTTCGTTTCATAATATCACTCCTTTTTCATTACCCCAATGGATGTTTTTTAACCAATAGGGTTGTAAAATAATCTAATTTGTCATCGACAGTTAATTCTGATACTCCGTATAGGATTTTCTGCTTATCTGTGGAAGCATGGCTCACTAGAAATGTTTTTTCGATCAAGTTGTGTTTTTCCAATAAAGGAAGAACGACATCCAAATGTCTAGCCACCTTCATAATGACCACAGTATCATGAATTGCCAAGGCTTGGTCAATCTTATCAGCTTCTGCTGTAGCAGGTACCACTGCAAAGGATTCTTCATCCATGGTTAAAGGTTGCCCCAGGACAGAAGCCATACTACCAAATGAGGTAATTCCAGGAATCGTTTGGGTATTGATACCATCCCCAATTAATCTCAACAGATAACTATAGGTACTATAGACCATTGGATCCCCTAATGTGATAAAGCCGACATTCTTCCCAGCTTTTACATCTTCTACAATTTCAGCAGCAATTTGTTCCCATTGAGGTTCCTTCTTTTCTAAGGAACGAACCATTGGAAAGTGGCGTTGTTTAATCTCTAGATGATCACTGACATAGGGACTCGCAATCGTCAATGCCACACTCTTGGAACCGCGTTTGGCTTCAGGAGTGTACAAAATATCCAATGTTTGCAGAATATTTTTGGCTTTAACGGTTACGAGTTCACTGTCTCCTGGACCAATCCCAATACCGTAAAATGTTGCCATTTTAGACCTCCTATTTAATAATCTTTTCTAAGTGTTGAACATAGAGTTCTTGAACACTTGGGTATTCACCAAGTCCAATCAAGTGTGTCTCTACTTGGTAGCCTTTTTCTGTAAAGAAGTGTTTCCATGATCCTTCTTCATCCGAACACAAATCATTGGTAGCATGATCGCCAGCCACTAACATAAAGGGAGCAAGATGAACTTTTTTAACGCCTTTAGCTTCCAGACGTTTTTCGAGTAACTCTACCGGAGGATAAGACTCGACACAGCCGATATAGACAGCTTCATCCGTCAACATATGATCCAAAGCGGCGTAGGCAGTAAAGGCATAATGCTGACTACCATGTCCCATAAGGATGGTTGCTTCGTCTACATCATCATTATTGTATTCTTTTACAAGAATATTTGCAACATTTTCATAATCTTCTTCACTAAAAAGAAGAGGTTTCCCGATTTTTAGAAGTTCAAAATCTTCTTTAAACTGGTTGGCTTGGTGAACCACTTTTTCATACTCACTTCCCAAGATAATGTGGAGTGGTTGAATATAAACTTCCTTGACACCATCCTTTTTCAATTGTTCCAATAATTGGTTCACAGTTGGAACTGAGATTCCTTCATTTTCTTTAATGCGCTTAATGACAACATTTGAAGTGAAGGCACGGTGGACCTGAAAATCTGGGAACCGCTGTTGGATCGTCTCTTCACAGGCTTGAATGGTTTTCTTTCGTGTATCAGGATAGGTAGTACCGAAACTGACAACAATAATCGCTTTAGTCATTTTCACTTTCCCTTCTAAAAAAAGTTTGGCAAGCTTCACAAACCGATTTTAAGGTTCTCTCTTCTGTTTCAATCAACTGATGATAGCCAGCTTTTTCCAATACAGACCTAGTATTGTCTCCCATAATGACAATCGGTTTCTCTTTCCAATTCTCTTGGGTTTTCTCTGCCATCAACACAAAGTGGTAAGCTGCGGCAGAGTTTGGCAAACAGATCAGCTGGATATCCTCTGCATGGTAAGCAAAAGATTCACTTTCAAAGGCCACAGAATGAGTGGTGTGGATCGGGAAGTTCAAAACTTCTGCTACTGCTTTTTGCTTAATATCAGAAGTGAGAATGATCCAGTTTCCTTCTTGCTCCCTCATCCGTTTCACAAAATTCTCTTCTGCAACATCATTGATTTGATCATAGAGGCGAATACCTGCTTCTTTAATGGTCTTGATGGTATGATGACCACTTGCTACAATCTTCAAATGACTGAGACTCCGAATATCCAGATCTTCTTGTTGCAAATAGGCAACAAAGAAGTTCCAAGAGCTTGGGTCTGTCACTACTAAACCGTCGATGCTAGAAAGTTGAGGAAGTTGCAGTTCTTTTGCAAGTAATTTACTTGGTGACTGAAAAGCATACACCGTCGCCCCAGCATCCTTCAATAGTTTAGGAAGCTTGGCATTAGGAGTTTCTTGCACCAAAACGGTTCGACCGAACAAAGGCAGTTTTTCATGGTAGTTCAATTCCTCACGAAAAGCAACAACGTCCCCAATCACAATCAAACTCGGTGCTTTCATCTGGTGTTTTTCAGCCAGTTCAACAATGGTCTCTAATTTTCCATCGATCGAGCGTTGTTGAGGATGAGTAGCCCATTCGATAATCGCAACCGGAGTTTCCTTATCGTAACCACGAACCATCAATTCTTCACAAATGGTCTGCAAGTTTTTCATTCCCATAAGGAAGACTAAAGTTCCTTTTAAGTGGGAAATCGCATCCCAGTTCAATGCTTCACTGGCATCTTGTAGATGGCCAGTAAAGACATGGAAGCTAGTCGCGATATTTCTAAAGGTCATGGGAATACCTGCATAGGCAAGGCCTGCTATAGCTGAGGTAATTCCTGGTACAACTTCAAAGGGAATCCCTTCTTGAATAAGAGTTTGAGCTTCCTCTCCTCCTCGGCCAAAGATATAGGGATCGCCACTTTTTAGGCGAACAACTTTTTTCCCTTCTTTGGCTTTTGCAACCAAGACTTCTTCAATTTTTTCTTGAGAAACACAAGGTTGATTAGGAATCTTACCAACATAGATCTTTTCACAGTTCGCTTTTGTGTAGGACAGAAGCATAGGATTTACTAAGCGGTCATAGATGAGAACATCCGCTTCTTCAAGTCTCCGTGCTCCTTTAAGAGAGATTAATTCTTCATCTCCTGGACCCGCACCTACTAAACTAACAAAGCCGCTCATCCATTCACCTCTTTCTTTAAATGAGTTTCCAATTCCTCAATAGTTGACACTACTTTAGGATAGTTGACAATAGGTCGTGAAATAATCACACAATCCATTCCAAGTTCTTGACAGCCTTCGATTTTTTCTCGAATCCCACCAATACTTCCACTTTCTTTGGAAACAAACACTTCCGCTTTGGAGCGAGCCAGCAATTGCTTGTTGCACTCTTTAGAGAAAGGAGCCTTTATCGCATCAATTTGATCCGGAACAAGTCCCAACTCTTCACAACCTTTTAAAACTTCTGAAGTCGGAAGAACACGAACCACAATACGTGACTCTGGTAAACCATGGACAAATAATGGCAAAGTTTTGCTTCCAGTTCCTAAGTAGACTGTTTTATACTGTTTCTCTTTGATGTATTCAATGGCTTCTTCTGTTGAATGGACAACGGTAGCACCAGATAAGTCGAGGGTAGCTTGTCTTTCGAAGCGCACATAGGGAATTCCCGCCTGATTGGCTGCTTTCATCGCTTCTTGAGAGACAATATCCGCAAAGGGATGGGAAGCATCAATAATTTCATCTACGTCATTCTCTTTGATGAAAGCCACCATTTGGTCAGCCGTCATTCTCCCTTGGACCACGTCCTGCCCAAATTTTGAAGCTAAATGGCGGCCATAATCTGATACAACAGAGGTAGTCACCGGAATATTCTGTTGCGAGAGGAATTCAAGAATCTCTGTACTTTCAGCTGTTCCACCAAAAAGTAGTTTCATCATAGTGTATATCCTCGAGGTGTAATCATGCGTCCATTTTTCACATAAGTTTCTTTGTTTCCAACAATTACAATCGTTGTCATATCTACAAGAGTTTCATCCAAGTCTTCAATCGTAGTAAGAATAATTTCTTCTTCCTTACGTCCGATATCCTTCCCAATTCCGACAATCGTGTCTTTCGATTTGTATTGAGACATAATTTCAAGTGCTCTTGCTAAGTGCTCTGGACGACCTTTACTTCTTGGGTTGTAGAGACATACGACAAAATCACCTTGTGCTGCTGCATGAAGACGTTTTTCAATCATTTCCCATGGAGTCATCAAGTCACTAAGTGAAATATGACAGAAGTCATTCATGAGAGGTGCTCCCATAACTGCAGCTGCTCCTAGGCTTGCTGTAATTCCTGGTACCACTTTCACTTCAAGAGGATCGTTCTCTTCTAATAACTCAAGGATCAAACCAGCCATTCCATAAACACCGGCATCACCACTAGAAACAACCCCAACATTTTTTCCAGTTTCGTGAGCTAGATCAATGGCTTTTTGACAGCGTTCAATTTCATGACGCATCCCAGTCGCAACCATTTCTTTGTCTTTTACTAAATCTTTAATCAAGCGCATGTAGGTAGAATACCCTACAATAATTTCACAATCCTTGATTGCTTCCAATGCCTCTTGAGACATCAATTCTTCTTTACCTGGGCCAAGTCCAATAACGTATAACATATGTATTTCTCCTTAAATTTAATAATTAATAATTGTTAACTAATTTACCAAGTGCAAATGTTGCACCATTTTGTGCGAACCGTTGGGTCAGCACATTTCCTTTACTTGCAAGATCAGCGCTAGCAAGCGCCACACTTCCAACCCCAACAGTTTTCTTGACAAATTCTGATTGCGGATATTTATCCGCCACCACTAGCAGTTCCTCCTTAGTGTAGGTGTGGAAAGGACAGTCAAGGTGTTGGGCCAATTCTAGTATAGCCTGTTCATTTTTTTTGACATCAATACTAGCAATTTTTGCAATTTCTGAACCAGAGATTCCCTCTTGCTCACAAAAGGCACGAAAAGATTCCATAAACGTTGAAGGTGGAAGATCCTTCTTTGCTCCAACTCCTAAAACATAGGGTTTTGGATGAATCAGGGCTACCACTTCTTCGTCAACCTCAACTGCTTGAGAGGTCAACCAAATAAATGGGCTCTTAGTAGCAAGGACTTCCTGAATCTGATTTTCTTCAATTACTGTTAGCCCTCTCAGGTCAGATACCCAAGGCTTTTCTTGATAAAAATAGACACAGTCCTTATTCGCTAGATAAGAATTAAATACTTTCACTAAGGGGCGCAATTCTTCCCGCCACCCATTTACTTCTTTAGCAATATTATCTAGCGCTACAACATTTTGTGTATCTGTTGCGGTCGTGATTACTGGATTTGAATCCAATAATTCAGCAATTTTAAGTGTAACCTGATTGGCCCCACCTAAGTGACCGCTCAACAAACTAATCACATGATTGGCTTTTTCATCCATAACGATCACAGCAGGATCAGTTGTTTTATCTTTAATAACTGGGGCAATGCCTCTAACAACCGCACCTATCGCCATGATACAAATTAAGACATCCACCTCTTGAAATACCGTCCGAAGCCCTTCAATGACACGACCTTCAATCGGTACCGTTCGTGAGTCAGCGATTTTCACAGTGGTATAGACCGGACAATCAATCCCAAGTTTTTCCTTGAGCTCTAGTCCTAGATTTTTTGCATTGTTGGTAACCGCCACAATGGCGTAACGAGGGGAATCATTTAGCATGCGAACTCAATCCTTTACGGAATTCATGGTGAAAATCTTTGTGATAGAGCTTAGAGTAGTAAAACTCTTCACCCAAGAAATCTCCAACTAAAATCAAGGCAGTTTTTCTAATTTTAGCTTCTTTGACCTTCTCAGCAATGGTCTCCAATGTCCCAAAGACCTTGCGCTCATCTGGCCAAGTTGCCTTATAAATCACAGCGACAGGAGTTTCTTTGGGATAGCCACCCTCGACCAATTCAGCCACCACTTTTTCAATACCCTGTACAGATAAGAAAATGGCCATTGAGGTTCTGTGTTGAGCATAACTTCGGAGTGATTCCCGATCAGGAACAGGGGTCCGTCCAGCCATACGAGTGATAATTACACTCTGAGAAACTTCAGGGACTGTATATTCTGTTCCGATACTTGAGGCAGCTCCTAGGAAAGAGCTCACTCCAGGAATACAGTCAAATTCAATTCCTCTCTTCTTCATCTCTTCTGTTTGCTCACGAATGGAACCATAGATAGAGAAATCCCCTGTTTGTAAGCGAACGACATCTTTTCCAGCCTTCACCGCTTCTTCCATGACATCGATAATTTCCATCAAATGCATAGACGCACTATCATGAATCTCGGCACCTTCCTTACAATATTGAAGAAGATCAGGATTCACAAGTGAACCCGCATAAATGACCACGTCCGCTTGGGATAATTTTCGATAACCTTTTAGGGTAATGAGTTCCACATCACCGGGTCCAGCGCCTACAAAATGTACAATTGACATACCTTTATTTCCTTTCTGGTTTTACAGCTGAAACAATAATAGTTGGGTTTTGTTGTTTGAAATAATGCCCTTTTCCTAGGGCAGACCATCTGCTCGCTTGGATGGATACGACGTCTAAGTCTTGCCATTCCATCTCTTCAGCAAGTTGAATCGCTTCCATCGCATTTTCCAAAAGGATGAAGTTTAAAACAAAGCGTCCTCCCGGAACTAACAGATGTTCACACCACTCAAATATTTCAGCCATGTTGCCACCGGTTCCACCGACAAATATAGCATCAAATTGTCCTTCTAGCTCAACAGGAGCTTTACCTTTTATTAGAGTAATATTCTGACATCCAAAGTAATCAATATTTTCCTGTGTCAGTGCAACTGCGTCTTCATTTTGCTCAATTGCAACGACTTCTAAATTCGGAAAAGATACAGCTGCTTGAATGGTTACACTACCCGTACCAGAGCCAACATCCAACATTATCTTTGCCTTGTGTAAGTCCAATTTATCAATACTGATAGCCCTGACTTCTTCTTTAGTCATTGGGACCTTTGCTCTAATAAATGCCGAATCCTTCATTTAGTATCACCACCACATTCATTTCATATTGTCGATCGATAACTTGATCTTCTGCTAAAATTTCAATTTTTTCATCTTCATAGCTAAGATTTTCACCTATGACTAAGACTTTTTTCAAGCCCCGTTTTATAATTTCTTGAGCAATTTCATAGGGACCAATTTTCTTATCCGTCACCATAAATACCTTGGGTAGAGAAAGCAAGAAATCAAAATCAGGAATCTTCGCATGACTACTCGTCAAGTAGGCCTCATTCATTGGCAAAGAAACCTTGCTTGCCAAATACTGAAAAGACGAAATTCCTGGCTGAATAACCACGCGCCCCTTAAATTTTTCAGATAACCATTTTCCTAAACCATAAACCAAGGGATCACCTGAAGCCAGATAAAGAATAGTTGACTCTTCTGGATAAGACTCTATTAATTGAGCCAACTCAGCAAGTTTCTTTGGAGGTACAACTCCTTTTTCTTGATAGGCAGCTGGAAGGATTTCTAAATGTCGCTCGCTTCCAAGAATATAGTCTGACTTTTCATATATCTCTTCGCTTCCCAAAAGTCCATAGGAAGGGGCTCCAGGCCCTATTCCAATTACATAGATCACGTCCATTCCTCCGCTATTTCTTCCAATGTTTGTGTTGATGCTAGATACCCAGCTTCTGTCCCAAAGGTCACTACATCGATGCTGACTTCCGGCTTCCGATTTCGCAGCAAACGTTCCGAACGGAATTTCATCTTGTCTACTAACACTTGATAAACTTCTTCGTAGTGATACTCCTCAATCAAAGTACCAGCTGCATCTGTTGTAATACACTGATCCACTTTCTCAAGCAGTTCAACTGGAGCACCCAGTAAGGCTAGATTGGCCATAATGATTTCCATTCGTGCATCTGAGTCTTTACTATGGGTTGAGAAGATCCCACCAGCCACCTTGACAAATTTACCCATATGCCCAACCATCAGAACACGAGTAAATCCGATCCGCTGAACTTCTTTTAGGACATGACCGACAAAGTTACTCATATTCACAATCCGATGAGGTGGAATCCCCAGTACATTGGTTGCAAAGTCTTCGCCATAATTACCAGGAGCTAAAACTACTGAACGATACCCTTGATTGTATAACATGGTTAATTCAATCGTAATAGAAGCTTTCCAACTCTCTTCTGACATAGGATTGACAATTCCTGTCGTCCCCAAAATGGAGATCCCACCTACAATTCCTAAGCGTGAATTATAGGTCAACTTGGCTGTTTCTTCCCCACCCGGTACTGAAATAATAATCTTCGCTCCGCAGTTTGGCCCCAGTAATTGTCGGGCTGTTTTTTCAATCATAGCCCGAGGAGTTGGGTTGATTGCGGCCATTCCAACATCGCATTTCAGCCCTTTTTGTGTGACGCGACCAACACCTTCTCCTCCATCGATCTCAATGTCGTTTGAATCTGGTATGAGAGTCACTGTCGAATAAATCAGGAGTCCGTGCGTCGCATCTGCATCATCACCACCATCCTTTTCGACAGCGGCACTAGCAGTCAGTTCACCAAAAGAAGGATCTTTGATATCCATCGTTACTTCGACACCATTCGCCGTAGAAACTGTAACTTTTTCTTCGATATCTTGATTCAAAATCATGCTAATCGCTGCGGCTGTAGCAGCTGTCGCACAAGTTCCAGTAGTGAACCCTTTTCTTAGTTTTTTTCCATTGACATATGCGTAATCATCCATATAGTTCCATTTCCTTCACTACTTAATTATTTGGGACTACGAAGCGTTGGTAATCATCCATTTCTTGTTTGTACTGGTACAGAATGGCATTGACCACTGCTGCTGCAATAGTACTTCCTCCCTTACTTCCCAATGCAACAATAGAAGGAATTGGGCTCTCATGAAGCTTCTGTTTTGATTCTGCCGCCCCGACAAAGCCAACCGGAACACCAATAACAGCATCAGGGACTAGTGTTCCTTCTTCTACCATATCCAAGACTTTAAAGATAGAAGTTGGAGCGTTTCCGAATACAAACAATTTAGGACCCAATTCATTGGCCGCATGTTCGACCGCTGCCATGGAGCGAGTAATCCCTTTTGCCTTAGCTTCTTCAAAGATTGCTGGTTCATTTACCAAACATCTGTAGGCCACACCAAGTTCATCCAAGATTCTTTTATTAAAGCCACCTAGAACCATGGTCGTATCCGTAAAAATGGTTCCCTTATTTTTAATAACATCCAAAATATGGTCAATGGCATCATTTGAAAATTTGATATTGTAGAGGTAATCGAAATCTGCACTCGCAAAAACGACTCGTTTCCAAACTGCTTCATGAAAGGGATTATCAAAAACAATATCTGGATGTTCTTGATCAATGATTTCTTGAATCTTTTTAAAGCTGGCTTCTTCAATCTGATTTGATACTTTTATATAACTCATGAATACCTTATCCTTTTTTATCATTTAAAGCTGTTGAATAACGAACATAGTCTTCTGTCACGATCGTTTGCATTTGATAGATAATCGCATTAATAATGGCTACGACAAGGGTGCTTCCGCCTTTACGTCCTTCATTTACCATAACAGGCAAGTCGGTCGCTAATAAAGCTTCCTTTGACTCTAAGACATTGATAAATCCAACGGGTACACCGATAATCGCATCTACCTCTACTTTTTTATCTTTGATCAAATCAAGGAGATGGAACAAAGCGGTAGGTGCTCCACCAAAAGCAAATACTTTAGGCCCTTCGATCTCTGTTGCTTTTTCAACAGCAGCCATAGCTCGAGTGATATTTTTTTCCTTAGCAAGTTGGATGACATCTTCATCATTAATCAAGCAACGGTAGGAAACACCCATTTGGTCCAACACTCGTTTATTGATCCCATTTAAAGAAATACTTGAATCAACAATGATGGTCCCTTTATTCTGAATTACATCAACAATACGTTCATTAACATGGTTGATAAATTTCATGGTATAGAGATAGTCAAAATCACCAGTGGTATGAATCGCACGTTTAATAATGGCTTCTTCCATATCTTCATGGAATTCATAACCTGGATGATCCTGATCGATCACAGATTGAATGATCTGGAAACTTTTTTCCTCAATTGAGGAAGGATTTTTGATATAGGACATACATACTCCTCTTTTAATAAATTGCAACAATGAAATAAATGATCGACAAAACGAAAACTGAAATCGTCGTTGTCATATAGAGCATAGAAATGGATGTTAAAATATCATCTGGCTCTACACTTCTTGAAGGATCACCAATAGTTGGTTTTGTAATCAACTCACCATGATAGATATGAGCTCCACCTAATTGAATCCCCAGGGCACCTGCCACGACCGACTCAGGAAAAGCACTATTTGGACTCGCGTGTTGATAGCGATCTCTCCAACCTATTTTTAAGGCATTTTCGAAATCCAATTGCAGGACTCTGGCACTTGCCATCATAAACAACCAAGTTAAACGGGCAGGAATGAGATTGACCAAATCATCTATTTTAGCCGAAACATATCCAATCTTACGGTATTTGGCTGTTTTATAACCGACCATTGAATCTAGTGTATTAATGGCTTTGTATCCCATTGCTAATACGGGACCGCCAATAAATAAGCATAATAAGGGGCCGATCACTCCATCACTTGCATTTTCTGCGACGGTTTCAATGGTCGCATTACAAATTTCAGGTATGGTAAGCTGATCTGTTTCTCTCCCAACGATCATTCCCACTTGATACCTAGCCTTCTCAATGGAACCAGACTGAATGGCTTTGTATACTTTGAGAGCTTCAAAGGCAAGAGAGCGAGTTGCTAAACAGGTGTAGGCTAAATAAATCCACAAAATCCAATAAAGAATCGGGTGAAGCTGACTAGCACCCCACAAGATTCCATACGTGATGGAAACTGTCAAAGAAACGGTGCATATCCAAAGGAATATTCCGAACAGAAAAGGATATCTCGTTTTTAAGTTTTCCATCCGTAAACAAGCATAAATGAAATTTCCAATTAGTTTGACCGGGTGTGGCCACGAATAGGGATCTCCAATTAACCAATCAAGAAGAAGAGCGATAAAAATTGCAATAATTATCATTATTTTGACTCCAAGATATAATCAATCCAACTCATAAGGAGTTGTTCCTTTTGATAAAAATGAACATGAAGATAACTTGCAAAAGTTCTCCCTTTCTGGTAGCCCCCTGTCCAATTGGAAACCACTTCTCCATCTCTTTCTTTTCTGAGGTCTAAAACTGTTTTTTCAGAAGTATTGAAGATGGAATGATGGAACTCATGGCCTCGAACTTCCGTACCAGACGGACCAAATAAAGAATCTTCATTAGTGGTTGCAAAACAGTAACCAAAACGTTTTAGTCCGTTGGTCATCACACTAGTACCATCAAATACCCCAACCATTTCAAAGAACTGATCTTCAATCTCAAGATTTTTTCCAAGATACATCAATCCTCCGCATTCAGCATAGATGGGGATTCCCTTTTGATGAGCTTCTAGAACGGATTCTCTAAAGGAACGATTGTCAGACAATTCTTTTGCAAACAACTCCGGATAGCCCCCACCAAAATAATAGGCATTAGCTTCCGGTAAGCGTTCATCTTTTAAGGGACTAAATGGAATGAGCTCGACATTAGCACTTCTTAATAAATCCAGATTATCTTCGTAATAAAAATGAAAGGCATCATCCAGTGCATAAGCAATGGTTAATGGGGTAGAATTCTCAAGCTTGAATGGAGAAGAAAGTTCAACTGATTCTCTATCAACTTTCTCCAATAGGCGCTCAAACTGAATGGTTTTTTTAGCCTGCTCTCCAAGAATAGCAAACTTTTCTTCAAGATCATCCATCTCCACATCCGGAATCAATCCCAAATGTCTAGAAGGCAATTCAACCTGAACATTTTTTGGGAAATACCCCAGGACTTCTATATCAGTGTAGCGCTCAATCGCTCCCTTAATCAGCTGATAATGGGTTTCCGAAGCCACTCGATTGACAATGACACCAACAATATCTACCGCTGGATCAAATGAAGAAAAGCCATGGACAATTGCTGCCGCTGAAGTCGAGGTTGATTTCCCATCAATAATTAAAACAACAGGTAGATTGAGCTGTTTAGCAACAGATGCAGAAGAGGCACAATCTTTATCTGTTCCTAATCCATCATAGAGTCCCATCACCCCTTCTACCACTGCGACATCAGAATTTTGATGCCAACGATAATAAGACCACTTCAGATAATCCGTATCAGGAATTAAAAAATTATCTAGATTACGAGATGAGTTCTTCGTAATACGACTATGGTAAGAAGTATCAATATAATCAGGACCAATTTTATACGGCTGAACATTGTACCCCATATCTGTTAAAGCTCTTAATACAGCCAGTGTTACGGTAGTTTTTCCAACACCACTAGATACACCAGCTAACATAAACTGTTTCATCCTAAAAACCCCCATCTCTTGAAAAAAATAGAGCTACAAAAAATACACTATTTTTTGTAGCTCCGTTGCTTTATTAAATTACTAAGCACCTCGTTGTGCTCTCTTCATTCTTAAACACCAAAGATGTCTTTATTCTAATATAAATTATAGCATTTGTCAATGAAAAATTGAAAACGCAATCAAAAAGAGCACACTTATGGTGCTCCTTATAAACTATTGTATATAAAATTTCATTATCCTTGCCAATCTGCTGGATAAGTCACATAAATAAAGCGTGCTTTATCTTTAACAGAGAATTGAATATCGCTTCCCTTTGGAATAAAGATGATTTCACCTGGACCAGCACTCATCACTTCATCACCAGAGATAACATCCAAACGACCTTCGATCACATAGTCAACTTCATCATAGTCTAAATGCCAAGGGAATGTTGTCTTATCCATTGTCATCAAACCTAAGCCAAGTCGAGGACTTTCTTCAAGAGTCAAAAGATCACGTGTATAGACTTGATGTTCAGGATTTCCTGTGTCCAAACGATCTTCAGGACGAACATCTAAGCTTGGTAGTGAAATAGAGGCTACACCAGCTTTACTAACACGTTTAGCAGAACCTTTACCTGCCAATTCTTCTAGAAGAATTTTGCGAACTAAAGATTCAATATCTGTACGATTATAATCCATTTACCAATACCTCCAATTAGGCTTCTTTCTTAGTCAAGAAGTAGGCAAGTAATACGGCAGTAACCCCACCAACAAACTTACCAATCATCATTGGAACAATCATCTTAGGAGATTGTCCAGCAGTAAATCCTAAGTGGTCCCCGATAACGAATGAAGCAGATACAGCAAAGGCAATATTCAAGATTTTACCACGGTTATCCATATCTTTTAACATTTGGAACATGGCAATGTTGTTTGCCAAAGAAGCAACCAAACCAGCAGCTCCAACTTCGTTCATTCCCAATGATTTACCAATTGCTGAAAGAGGTTTGTTGGCTACTTTAGTAAAGACAGCAACTAAACCAAAAGCACCAGCCAAGGTTACTGCGATTGAACCAACAACGACAAATGCTTCTTGAAGGGTTTCTGCACCTTTTGGATAAAGTTCAAGCAACCATTTATTACCAGTCAAGAGTTGTGCTGCACCGAATGCCAAACCTAAAGTTGCGATCACAACAATGATTTGACCAAAGATCTCAAATCCTTTAATCATTCCATTTGGAATAAGAAGCAAACCTAGGAAAATAAGGGCAGAAACGATGACAATAGGGATCAAGTTGATTAATAAAGTACCAAAAGACAAACCTGGAACAAGTAATCCACCAACTAAACATCCAACAGGCACGGTTACCAAACCGTACAAAATACCACGAGCCAAGTAAGGACGATCTGATTTTTCGATAATTCCTAAGGCAACAGGGATCGTGAATACGATCGTTGGTCCCATCATAGAACCTAAAACGTAGGCAGCAAAATCACCAACAGCTTTATCTTGTGCCAAGCTTAAGGCTAAAGGTGCTCCGCCCATATCATTCGCGATAAATGTTGTTGCAAAAATCGAAGGATCCGCACCAACCAAACCATAAAGAGGTACAATAATAGGTTTTAACAAATCAGCTAACAAAGGAGCTACAACCATAATCCCTGCCATAGAAAGCGCCAGCGCTCCCATAGCCATAATCCCCTCTTCAAACTGCTTACTCAGGCCCAATTTCCCGCCGATACATCTATCAATTGCACCAACAAGCATAAAGAGAACCATAATGTAAATGATAATTTCATTTATACTCATAAATTCTTCCCTACTTTCAATAATCATCCAGTTGATATTCAACTTTATCTATGATCCCAACAATAACCATATCTACTGGAATATCCTGTCTATTCAAGCTCACTCGAGCTGAACTTCCTGTAGTAACCAATACTTGGTCACCTTCACCAGCACCAATACAGTCTGCAGCAATGACTAAGGCAGGATCTGTTTGATGGTCATCCAGTTGTCGTTCGACCACTAAAAACTTTAATCCATTAAGTTTTTCATCTTTTCTCGTAGCCCATAGACTTCCTTTCACTTTCCCAACAAACATCTCGCTACTCCTTATTCTTCTATTATAATATTGTGACGTTTCAAATAGTCTTTCGCAAGAGCGGTCACAATCATTCCTTTTTTAATCCGAATCCTATCATGATCAGATAGGTTCATTTCAATTAACTTTTTTTCAGTTAATAAGCCAACCTTTTCAACAGATTTCGGTTGTGTTTCATTCTTTGTCACATCATTTAAAGGTTTATTGTTTTCTCCACAAGTAGATTCTTCTAGCAATGATAGCAATTCTTCTTTTTTATAGAATTGAACACCATATCGAAGAAGTTTTTCGTACTGTTCTTGAAGATCTTGAAACAATAAGGCTTTTGAAGTTTGTTTAAACTGATGGAAGTCAAATGATTCTACTGGAACCAAAACTTTCTTTCCTTTCAACAAACTTTTAATGACAACAGCTTCATCAGCATTTAGCGGACACAAAGAAGCGATTCGCATCATTGCATCAAAACCAATTGATTCTACTAGAATGATGTCAGCACTACTTGATTGTTTCACAACTTGATAACCTTCTTTCGTTACGATTTCAGGAATATCAAATGCTCCGATAACAAATACTGAGGCCTTATGCGTTTCAACCTGTATTTTATCCATTAAACGGTCTGTAATCAAATCTACGATCTTATCTAGATTCTCCATTTTTGACCTACCTCCAACAACCAATACTAGTCTTTAATAATCCGACCACGGATTCCTTTGCTAAAACCACAAGCATTGGCTTCATCGTAATCGATATGCATATAAGTTGCAAATTTAGGGCTGACACGAATTACAACATCGTCAAAGATTAATGGTCTTGCACCTTCAACCTTCACTTTAACAATATCATGATTTTTCACACCCATTTTTTCTGCATCTTCAGGCGTCATATGAACATGGCGTTTTGCTACAATTAAACCTTTATCCAAGGAAACTGACTTATCACCATTCACTAATACAATACCTGGAGTACCTTCAATATCACCACTTTCACGAATAGGTGCTTTGACTCCTAGTTGTAAGCAGTCTGTAAGTGATACCTCTACTTGAGACTCTTTTCTAACAGGTCCCAAAATAACGACATTATGAAAAGCTCCTTTTGGACCTACTACAGTCAACCGTTCTTTTGAAGCATATTGTCCAGGCTGAGATAAATCTTTAGCCTTCGTCAATTCATATCCAGTCCCAAACAGCGCATCTAATTCTTTACGACTTAAATGCACATGTCTCCCACTAGCTTCCACTTCAAATGAGCCATCTAATTCATTTTGAATCCTATCAATAACTTTATCAATTAAATTTTCAAATGACATTGTTATTCTCCACATTCTATTCTAAAATAAGCCACACTAAAACTTCAATTGATTTCAATAATGCTATCAGTTTCTCTGCATAGATATCCTGATTATCCGATGATACTAGCAGTAATTCCTTACGGATATTTACAATTTCAAGATATAATTCATAACAAGAAAGTTTCCAGCTTTCACATTTAAAATCAACTCTTATACTACCTTGATCCAACTGTTTAATGACTCGAATGGACTGTAAATCTTCATTTGTCCCAAAATTTGGATTATAAAATGAGATATCCTCTTCGATATAACAGCCGACAAGTTTTTCTACTATTTGAAGTAAAATCCCTAATTGATCAACTTTCTCATCTAAATATGAAAGATGAAGTTCCTTTTGACATTTTAGAAAATACGTATATAGTTTCGTTAGCTTGAAAAGTAGTGGATACACAGCAGACTCTTCTAGAGACGAAACAGTCATATGAAATGGTTTACTAATCTCTGTTTGAGTTTTATTTGGCAAATCAGAATAAACTATCTGAATATGGCGATCATGCAAAAAACCTTTTGCAGCTGGAGTCAATTTATCATCATTCGAAAGTTTTAAGATATTTTGCTCACTGATCTTGCCATCTTTTATTAGCTTTCTAATTCGTGATTCAGTATAAACTGTCATGCATTCACATCCTTCTACCACAAATTAACCACAGGGATACAACGAGGTTGAGATTCAACTTCCCAACCTCGTACAGCTATTAACATGAATGAATATTCTTTACATCAAAATGCTTATTCCTATCAAAACATTAATTGCTGATTACCTGATTGAGAAATTATAAAAATCTACTCTTTATGAGGTAGGATAACTTCTACTTCAGAATGTGGACGTGGGATGACATGTACTGAAATTAATTCACCTACATTTTCAGCAGCTGCTGCTCCTGCATCTGTTGCAGCTTTAACTGCACCTACATCACCACGAACCATTACAGTTACCAATCCAGCACCAACTTGTTGTTTACCAATCAATGTAACATTTGCTGCTTTTACCATAGCATCTGCTGCTTCGATAGCACCTACTAAACCTTTTGTTTCAACCATTCCTAATGCGTTTGCGTTTGACATAATCTTTTCCTCCTATTATTAAACCTAATTATTCAGCTGATGGATGTGGTAGAATAACTTCTACTTCAGAGTGTGGACGTGGGATTACGTGAACTGAAATTAATTCACCCACAATTTCAGCAGCTGCTGCTCCTGCGTCTGTTGCTGCTTTAACCGCACCTACGTCACCACGAACCATTACAGTTACCAATCCAGCACCGACTTGTTGTTTACCAATCAATGTAACGTTTGCTGCTTTTACCATAGCATCTGCTGCTTCGATAGCACCTACTAAACCTTTTGTTTCAACCATTCCTAATGCGTTTGCGTTTGCCATTTTAATTTCCTCCAATTATGAAATGAATAAGTTATTTAGTTAATTTTGATAACACACGTTGAACAAGCAGATCAACTAATTGTTCTTCATCTACTTGCTTATCAACTTCACAGCGTTGACAGTCAAGATTTTCTTGATTTTCAGCCTTTCTTAAATCTGACAATTCTGCAGTACCATAAGCGACACGGCGAATATTAATCAAATTCAATGGGCTGACATTATCAGATGTTGCGCTTCCACCTACAGCTCCACAACCTAAAGTAAAGGCTGGGAACAAACCTGTTGTAGCACCAACTCCTCCTAAAGCAGCAGGAGTATTGACCAAAAGTCTTGAAACAGGTTTTCTTAAGGCAAATTCTCGAACGATACTTTCATCTTGGGTGTGGATAGCTAATGTGTGTCCAGCTCCTTCATGATGAAGAATTCGAATACTCAACTCACATGCTTCTTCCCAATTTTTAACAGTATAGAAACCAAGAACAGGAGCAAGTTTTTCCATAGAATATGGATATTGTTTTCCGACTCCTTCACCGTCAGCGATCAAAACACGAGCATCATCTGGAACAGAAATTCCTGCCAGTTTAGCGATCACTTGAGGTGTTTTACCTACCATTTTTGGATTCATTGCTCCACTAGGTAGAATAATGAAGGAACCAAGTTTCTTAGCATCTTCTTTAGGAACGAAGTAAGCACCTTGACGTTTGAACTCTTCAACAACCTTATCTTTTGTTTCTTCTTCGACAATGATTGATTGTTCAGAAGCACAGATCACACCATTATCAAACGTTTTTGAATCTAGGATTTGACGAACTGCTTTAGGAATATCGGCAGTTTTTTCGATAAAGGCTGGACCATTACCAGGACCTACCCCAATAGCAGGTGTTCCTGATGAATACGCAGCTTTTACCATTGCATTCCCACCAGTTGCCAAGATCAAGTTTGTATCTTTGTGTTTCATCAATTCATTGGTTGCTTCAATAGAAACTCGTTGAATAACTCCGATTGCACCTTCGGGACAACCTGCTGAAACTGCAGCTTTTTTAATAATATCAACAGTTTCATTGATACATTTTGCAGCATGTGGGTGTGGAGAGAAAACAATACTGTTTCCACCTTTTAAAGCGATAAGCGCTTTATACATGACTGTTGAAGTTGGATTGGTTGAAGGGATTAATCCGGCAACCACACCAACTGGAACACCAACTTCAATAACTTTGTTTTCTTTATCTTCGTTCAAAATACCAACTGTACGCATATCCTTGATTTCTTCAAGAATACCTTTTGAGGCAAGGGCATTTTTTAAAACTTTATCTTGCCACTTACCAAATCCAGTTTCTTCTGCGGCCATTTTGGCTAAACGTTCTCTTTGATCATAACAAGCTTTAGCTACAACTTTTACAATCGTATCGATTTGTTCCTGACTCATCAATGCTAGTTTTTGTTGTGCAACTTTAGCTCGTTGAATCAAATGGCGAACTTCTTGTATAGATAAAAGATCTTTATCTTCAATATACATTCAACTTTCTCCTATGATTTCAATTTCAGTAAAGCTTGAATTAGTAATTGTTTGTTCGCAAATTTAATTTCTTTCTTAGATAGATCGATTTTATCTTCCCGATAAGCAATACTTCTTAATTCAACAACTTTGAATTTATTTAATTCTTCCTCAGAATATTTCTGCTGTCCTTCTGTTAGAACCTCTTCATCAACTATAATTTCAGAAATGACATCTTCAACAAAAGCTGTTTCATTATCTGATATTAAAGGTTTTGGATTAACTTCGGGTACATCCATCAAATCAATCACTTCTAAAACACTCTCTTCTAAAGATGAAGAAGTTTCAGCTTTGGACACATCTTTATTCACTTCCTTTTGAATTGGAAGGAGGATCGAATCAGTTTGCGAGTCTAATCGTGCAATCACGTGACTATGAAGATAGTATGGTTGATCTTGTGCAATCTCAACTGCAGCTTCCACTGCTGATCTAACTGCACTAACATCTCCAACCAATTGAACCGTATTTAACCCTGACTTAACAGTTTCTACATTCAATAGTGAGACGTTGGCAGCTTTCAGTGCAGCATCGGCAACTACGACCGCCCCAAGAAAACCTCGTACTTCAATTAATCCAAGTGCTTTTTCTGCCATAAGCACACCTCATCTTAATAACTCTTTGGATTATCTGCAATACTTTGAACAGTTTGGGCAAATGCATCACATGCTGCACGACATGCAGATTGAGAGCCAATCAATAATCCACCTGCAAAGTTTGTTTCACTTGGTGGTCCATAAAATGCACCAACCGATACATCAGCAGCTTTTAAAGCTGCATCCAGAGCTACCATAGCTTCTGCAGGAGGAGCAATTAAATAAGCAATGGCTGTTCCTTCTTCTGCGTTTGCACCTTCCGAAAGATAACTACCTGCTCTTGAAATGCAATGAGCAAAATATGGGATGCTGTCGTCATCATTTGCACTATAGAAACTAGCCCCGTTTTCAATTTCATAAACTACAACATCTAAGCCACTACGAACTTCTTCCGGATTTGGACCCGCCAAAATACCGATAACTTCACCAGCTAACTTAGTAGAAGCATTCCCAGCTCCAGCATACATACTACGAGCATAAACAACTTCAACATCAGCTGCTTTTGTCGCTTCATCCAAAGCAACATAGGTTACATCATCACAGTCAGAGGTAACAATTCCCAAACTTCTATGATGTGGTTTCAGTTCCAATGATGCTGCTAACCCTGCATCTACATTAGGAATTAATAATGCACTTAATACGTTAGCGCCAAGTCTATCATTTTTCAAAATCTAAACCCCATTTCTATTTTAATTCTACCCCTGACTTCTTATTATCAAGAATCTTCTTAATAATTTCAGCCACGTAGGCTCCAGCTTCAACTGCAGGAGTTCCACCTTTATGAATGTTTGATACTACTGTACGACGTGATTCTGGCATCCCAACTGTTGGTTTATAAGCCATATATGCACTCATCGATTCAGCTGTAACCAAACCAGGACGTTCTCCAACTAGCATACAGATAACTTCAGCTCCTGTAAGCTCAGCGATTTGGTCCATTGCAGCTACCCGAGCATGTTTGATGAAAAGAACTTCATTAAAATCCAGACCAAACATTTTCAAACCTTGTTTTAAGGCTGGTAAGAAATCTCTTACGTTTGCTTCAATCGCTGATGAACTCAAACCATCACCAACAACGATTTGTACTTTTGGATTTGGTTTACAAGATTCTTTAATGATTTTCTGTTGATCTTCTGGGAATACACGACCATAGTCCGGACGAGTTAAGTATTCATCTTTCGTTGATGCTTTTGTTTGAACAGGAATGAATCCCATTTCTTTAACAAAATCATCTGAAACATATGAGAACACCGCATCTTGAGCTGCAGCATGGTCTGCACGGAAACGAAGAACTGTCTCAGTCTTATAACGGTTTCCTGCTCTCCACAATCCCAAACGAGCTGGTGTGAATTTTTTAATTTTACGATAAGCTTCTTCGTTAATTGCATTTGGAACTAAAAACTGTTCCTGAATATCCACTTCTGTTATATCTGGAATAATTCCATCTTCAATAGTCGTTTCTTCTTTATCAGGTTGAACACCATTCTTTTCAAGAGACTTAAATTCAGAGTTTTGTGTTTGCTCTTCCTTTTTTAGCTCTGTAACAGTATCCGTATCCATTTCGCTTAACAAAGAACGAATCATTTCTTTTAAATCTTGTTCATTCACTGTCAATACCTCCTTACTAATTTTGTTTCATAAAGATAGATCCGTCTCCACCGATTTCAGTAAGATGTCCATCCTTCATCAATCCCATTTTTTCCATCCACTCTTCAAATTCTTTGATTGGACGTTTGTTCAATAGATCACGCATCGTAGCAGTTTCATGATAACCAGTAGTTTGATAGTTCAACATGATATCATCACCATGAGGAATTGCCATGATGTAGTTAACATTAGCTGCTCCAAGAAGAACCAATAGATTTTCAGCGTCATTTTGATCGGCTTTCATGTGGTTCGTGTAACAAATGTCACAACCCATGGAAATACCGGTCAGTTTGCCCATGAAGTGATCTTCCAAACCAGCACGAATAACTTGTTTTGAATCATACAAATATTCCGGACCGATGAATCCAACTACTGTGTTAACCAAGAATGGATCAAAACGTTTCGCAAAACCATAACAACGTGCTTCCATCGTTACCTGGTCAGCACCATGGTGAGCATCTGATGACAACTCAGAACCTTGACCAGTTTCAAAGTACATCACGTTCGGACCAGCTGCAGTACCAACTTTATGAGCTGTATCTTTAGCTTCCTGAAGAACTTTTGCATCAAAACCGAATGCCGCATTCCCTTTTTCAGAACCTGCGATAGACTGGAATACCAATCCAGTTGGAGCTCCTTGGTTCATTGCTTCAATCTGAGTTGTAACGTGAGCTAGCACACAGTGTTGTGTTGGAATCTTATACTCTTCGATAAAATCATTAAACTTATGAAGAATTCGTTTTGTACTCTCTACAGAATCATCAACTGGGTTCAACCCTAACAGAGCATCCCCACATCCATAAGCAAAACCTTCCATTGTAGAGGCCATAATTCCATCAGGATCATCTGTAGTGTGGTTTGGTTGCAAACGAGAAGAGAATGTTCCCGGCATACCAATGGTTGTATTAGCGCGTTTTGTAATGACAATCTTATTTGCTGCAACAATCAAGTCTAAGTTTGTCATCAACTTAGCAACCGCTGCAACCATTTCTGAGGTCAATCCACGAGAAAGCCATTGAATATCAACATTTTGGTGGTTGTTATCTAAAATCCACTCACGAAGTTCAGAAACAGTCCAATTTTTAATCTTTTCATAAGTTCGAAGGTTTACATCATCAATAATAATGCGAGTTACTTCGTCCTCTTCGTATGGAACAACAGGATTGTTAAACAAATCTGATAGTTTTAATTGTGATAAAACCACCTTAGCTGCTACACGTTCTTCAGAAGATTCAGCCGCCACCCCAGCAAGTTGGTCACCCGACTTGTATTCATTGGCTTTAGCTAGAACTTCTTTTACTGATTTGAATTCATAGACTCTTCCAAATAATTTTGTCTTTAAAATCATTTAAAGTCTCCTCCTTTAATAATTTCTTAATTAAAAACTAACGTTTTAACAACGACCGGCAAGACCGATCCCTCTATCACTGGATTACCTATATCGATGTAGTCACCATTTTGGACATCAACTGAGTCAATACATACAAACGGATAATCTTTTGGTAATTCAGCAAACAAACATTGCCCTAAAACCTTAGCCATATCTTCTCTAACAACTACAAGTAATGGAATGTTCTTTCGAATACTTTCTCCCATTCCTTTTATGATAGCGCTTGCATATTCTTGTACTCTAACAAAACTTGGACTTTTTTCACCATTAATTGCTAAAGCAACCTGTTGAACTTCATTTTCTAAGGTAAACCATTCTAATTTATCATGAATTATTTCTGTTAATTTTTCACAACTCTCTAGCTCGTCGTCCTTCGCTAATTTCAAAACAGGTATATTTCTAATCGGTAAAGTTTTAGAAATATAAGTGATGGTGCTTCCGCTTACCTCTGTTGTATGACTTCCAGCACCTACGACTGTTGCTCGAATTGTTTCGGCTGATTCAATCACTCTCTTTTGTTCAAAAATCTTTGATTGACGAATAGCACGTCCCAATATGATACCAATATCACCGTAGGCAAAATCATTAGTAGCAGAATCTTGATAAATAGCATCGGCTACTCCTCCGGAAAATGAAACACATTTCAATTCATAATCGAGTCGCAATCCATGGTTGGTTTGTAAAAACTCGTAATATGGAGCATCCACTTCAAGCCCAACTGCCTTTTCTAAAACTCTCACTAAAATTTGGATTAATTTATTCAATTCATCCCTATTTACAATTTCATCCAAAAACAGTCTTAAATTTTCTTGTTTTATAATTTCTTGTAGTTTCGGTGAAATATAATGTATTTTAAGTGTATTAGGATCAATCTTGATCAAACGACCGCCAATATCAAAACAACCTGTATCAATTACATCTCCTTCGCGAAATGCAGCGAAGTTTGAAGTTCCACCTCCAATATCAATATTTACAACGGAAGTATGGTGTTCTTGAGAATATTGGTGTGCACACGCTCCCTTGCCTGCGATAATACTCTCTAGATCTGGCCCCGCAGTAGCAACTACAAAGTCCCCAGCGTAACCGCTCAACGCCTGCAAAACTTGGCTGGCATTTTCTTTTCTAGCTGTTTCACCGGTAATAATTACTGCCCCCATCTGAATATCTTGCTTTTCAATCCCAGCTTTTTGATATTCTTGGATAACAAAATCTTTTATCTTATCAACTTCTATCAAAGACTGATGTGAAATTGGTGTAAAAATAATTTTACTTTTATAAAGGACTTTTTTATCCGTTATATATACTCTTGGGATTGTAAATACAGAAGCAATATTTTCAATCGTAAGTTCAGATAGGACCAATTGAGTAGTTGCAGTTCCAAGATCTAACCCAACACTCAAAATTTTATCCGACATAGGAAACCTCCAAAAAAAGACGCTTAAAGAATGCACTGAAACATCGGTTTCTTGCATCCTTTAAGCGTCATTGCTTTTCGACTGACTTCATTGTTAGTCTAGAATTATTTACACTTTAAAAATTATCTTAACTTGCGTTCCCTCATTGTTTGAGGTCGTGTCTAGTCTTCCGGATAATTTACTCTCTACAAATCTTTGAACAAGTATTAAGCCAAGATGCTCTTGACCCACGGTTTCGACATTGTAACCGCTACCATTATCAATTACTTGTATACGTATTATATCATCATTTTTCGTCATTTGCAAACGAATACATTGATTTTTTTTATTTTTTTGATATTTTTTATTGGAAAAAGCATGCTCATAAGCATTTTGTAATAATTCATTTATTACCAATGCCAGTGACGATGCTCTATTATGATCCAAGTAAATATCATCACATAATTTTAATTTTAATTGAATTTCTGATTTTTCTGCAAAACAGCGTTGAAGATTTGATGAAACAATTTCAACCAAAGACTTCAAATCTATTTTTTCATTTTCTTGATTAGAAAGAAGTTCATAGGTAGCAGCTATCGAGAAAATTCTGTTTATACAGTCTTCAAAAGCAACTTTTGTACCAAACTCTTTAACCTGTGCTCCTTGCAATCGCAATAAAGAAATAATGGTTTGAAGATGATTTTTAACTCGGTGATTAATTTCTCGAGAAGCAATCAAACTCTCTTGGATTTCTTTGTCTTTTTCCCGTAGTTCACTGGTATCTTTTATAGTAATAATCGTTTGATGATTGCGAGCATTGGGATAACACTTCACTTGAAAATAATGTTTTCCGTACTTAACTGTTTTATTACTATTTGAAAAATTATCCTCTACTAATTCAGAAAAAATTGTTCCATCTAAAGAGAGATTATCATAATGCATTCCTTGTATACTTTCTAAGTAACCCAACTTACTTCGATATAAGACAACCGCTGATTGATTGCAATGTAGTAAAAATCCTCCTCGATCAAATACTAATACTGCATCTTCTACATAATCTAATAATGATACCTCTTCTTCCCGGATTGATTCAGAAGGTGCTTGAAAAATATAAGAATGGTCACCTTTCGAATGCTGGAGAGAAAAACTTGATGAGAAACTATCTGAAAAATCACTTTCAACGATTAAAGTAGCAATTACTTTTTTTCCTCTGATAATTGGAAAAACAGTCTGTTCAATTGCAACTCCTTCTTGCGATTGTCCTCGAAGACCCACAGAAGGAACACCTGTTTGAAGTGTACGAAGAACCCCAGGTTCATTTTCTAAAAAGGCAGACTGCCCAACAACTGTTTTTTCATACAAGCTCTCCTTTGTATGAGGCTTTCTATGAAAAACGACAATTGCATGATCAGAAAAAATATTTTTTACATCAATGAAGACGTCCTTATCCATAAACTCTTTGCTTGATAAAACTGCCTCTGATTGTCGAATCAAATAATCAATATCTGCTTCATTAAGATCTGTTTTATCCTCGCAAAATTTCTTTATCTGATTATTGTACTTCATTATTCAATAACAGCAACTTTGCAATTTCAATCATTGGAACACGCTTTTGCATACTGATTGTCCGAATCTGTTTAAAAGCCTCTGGTTCCGTAAGATTATCTCTCGTCATCAAAAGTCCTTTAGCCTTTTCTAAAACAATTCGATCATCGAGCTTCTTACTAATTTTAATTAATTCCTTCGAAAGTAATTGCTGTTGCCGTCCTTTCTCTATACAAACTGCTATTGTAGGAATTAAAGACTTTGCATCCAACGGTTTTACCAAGTAAGCACTAGCACCAGTTAAACTTGCTTTTTTGATATAATGGTCATCATTATAAGCAGAAAGAATTATCACACCGTATGCTAATTCATCATCTAATATTTTTTTACCTGCTGACAAACCATCTAATAACGGTAATTTAATATCCATTATTACTAGATCGAAAAAGTGTTTTTGACAAAGTTCAATAGCTTCAAAACCATCACTTGCTTCTGCAGCCACTTCATAATCTGACTGTTCTAAAATTTGTTTGATATCTAAGCGAATAATCGGATCATCATCACAAATTAGTATTCTGCCTTTCATAAACTCCATCCCTCATATGAAATTATGTTCTTGTTACAACTGTACTTGAAAAGCCTAGAATCTCTTCTAAACCATTTAATACTGCGTGGAGTGATGCATCTACTGACGCAACATCCCCTGTCATTACAACAGATCCGCTAAATCGATCCACAAAACCAATCTGTACCCCAGCTGCTTTAGTAGCTATATCCACAGCAATAATTGCAGCCTCACTTGGAGTGATGGTCAATATCCCAATAGCATCACGAAAATCTGTCTGTAACCCCAATTTTTCAAAAATAACAGGATCAGGACTAGCAATTAAATGTGCTAATGTGACTTGTTTACCAGGAACGTATTCCTGAATCATTCTTTGTTTTTCTGACATTTATTACCACCTCTGGATTGGTTTTACAATAAATATAATTCTAAATAATTTGATTATACTATATTTAGTATTCGCTTTCAATAAAATTTATTAATTAAATTATTACATAACAGTGTCAAATTAAAGATCCTAAATTTGAGGGAAATTTTTTTAATCCTTTAATTTTTTGTATGTTAATTTAACTATTTGAAATAATTGATTATAAAATATAGAACCACTAACATCTAATTATGTACTATGCAAAACCAATACAAGACAACTTATTAGTGCTTTTAAAAAATTATAAAAGTAAGCCTATATTAAACAAAATAAATTTAAAAATTCCAATTAATCATGTGAACTTTTATTATATATATATATTCATAAAAAAATCTGAACTCACATGTCTTTTTTAATTTTCACCAGCAGATTCATTTCTACTAAATGAATTAGACTTTATACTCTATTTTTGTTAATTTAAAATGACTCTTTTTAGAAAGCTTGTTCTAAAACCTTCAATAATTCTTCAACTGTAGGGACTCTCGGATTTGTAATCGTACACTTATCCAATAAAGCAGCTTCCGCAATCTCACGTTTATGAGCATTAAAATCATCCACTCCCACTCCATAAGATCTTAAAGAAGTCGGATGATCTAATTTCTTCTGAAGTTTTCGAACAGCATCCACTAATTGTCTTACACCTAGAATAGGTGTAGAAGCACTCAACCCTAATAAACGAGCAATCTGTTGATATCTTTCAGCAGTTTCTTTATTCAAATTACCAGCACGGGTACCTGTCGTTGCCACATTCGCATTATACTGGATAATATGTGGCATTAAGATGCTATTAAGTCGTCCATGAGGAATATGGAATTTAGCTCCAGCTGCATGGGCGATACTATGATTAATCCCCAATGAAGCTGAGTTGAAGGCCATTCCCGCCAAAGTAGAGGCTACATGCATTTTTTCACGTGCTTCTAAATCATGTCCATTTTTGTATGCACGAGGCAAGTATTCAAATACTAATTTGATAGCTTTTTCAGCCAAAGCATCAGAAAAATCAGTTGCTTTATTTGAAACATAGGCCTCAATCGCATGTGTTAATACATCCATACCAGTATCTGCTGTAATATTAGCTGGTAGTGTTTCCACCAAATTGGAATCTAATATAGCGATATCCGGTAGAATATCCCAATCTACGATCGGATACTTTTGTCCTTTCTCAGCATCAGTAATAACTGCGAAACTTGTCACTTCAGATCCTGTTCCACTAGTAGTTGGGATAGAGATCAATTCCACATCAGTAAAAATCCCTTGTTTCTTCGCAAAGTAATACATTGCTTTAGATGCATCAATTGCAGATCCCCCACCGACAGATAAGACAATATCGATTGATTTCCCTTCAGTCGCGTGAATCCCTGCCACAATAACATCAATAGGCGGATCTGGAACAATATCAGTAAAGGTTATGATATCGTTACTAGCGTCTAAATAATCAAGAATTTTATCTAACTGTCCAGATTCTTTTAAAAACGGATCAGCAACAACCAATATGGTTTTGTTATGATAGTTTTCTAATTGGGCCAAAGCACCTTTGCCGACAAAAATTTTAGTTTTGTAGTAAATATTATACATTCTTTCTCCTTTCTTTTCAGAGTTTCTTATTTTATTTTACCCCCTTTATCATTTGAAACTCTTAAAACAACATAAAAAGAAGCCACATGAAACACTACCAAATAGTATAAATTTTGGCATATTTCATATAGCTTCATTGCTTAAAATTGTACGTCCTTGTACTTTACAAAAAGTATATCATAAAAACGCTTACAACGCAAAAGAAAAAACATATATTTTATTTTTTTGATCATAATACTTGCAGATTCTTCTAGATCGTGCTATCATAAAGTTACTAGAAATGATTTTGGTACTTTTAAGAGTATGGAAGTTTGGTGAAAATCCAACACGGTCCCGCCACTGTGATAAGCTTAGCTTTAAGTCAGGTCTTTATTCTTAAATTTTAGTAGATTTCACGCCTCGATGTAAGGTGGTGATGTCAGTTAGGAAATACACCAAAATAGTGCTTTCCCCTATTGACTCTACGTATGAGTACGTATCATTTTCTAAGGATGGGGTTCCCATCATCTGCAAAGAAGCAGAGTCAATATTTGGAAAGCTACTGTTAACCAATGAAGCTTAGCACGAAATTTGTACACTGTTGTACATCTGGCTTTCGAATTCTAACCTTGTCCTTCCCTTTAGGAAAGACAAGGTTTTTTTTCTTATCACCTTTAATCAAAAAATTATGACATAGATAAAAAAGCACTGCCCCTATTTTTTTATTAGAGGTAGTGCTTTTATTCTAGTTATTATTTTTCTTTGCCCACCGCTCCACATCTGCTTTTGTAATATTGTGAAACACTTTTGCTCCTCTTTCATAAGGAATATCCTCACAGTGTTTTCGATAATTAATCACTCTGGCAAGAGCAAAGAAATAGTCAGATAAACGATTCACAAAAATTAAGACTTGATTATTAATTTCATTTGTCCACATGGTCGCGACAATATGTCGTTCTGCACGACGCGCAATGGTTCTTGCTACATGAACCATTGAAGCAATTTCATCACCGCCAGGTAAAATGAATCTTTCCAGAGCTGGTGGAATATCCGCATACGTATCAATTCGTTCTTCAATCCATTTGATGAGGCTTTCATCCACTTTATATGGGTAAACACCATGTGGAGTAGATAAATCTGAACCGCAATCAAACAAATAATTTTGTAACTGATACAATTCGTCTCTCAATTCATCTTCAGGATCCATTTTACTAATCGTATAACCAACCCAAGTATTTAGTTCATCAATAGTCCCGTATGCATTGACTCGATCCGAATCCTTTGCAACACTTTGACCACCTACTAATTTTGTAAGACCTTTATCACCGGTCTTTGTATATAATTGCATATTTTCCTCCTTTATTCCTATTATCTAATATCGACATAGTCATCCCGGTCCAATTTTCCTTCTTCAAAAGTTGGCATATGTTCTATGGTATATACAGAACTTTCCATTAAAAAGAAAGCTAAAGGACAGCCAGAACCTTCTCCTAAACGCATATCCATTTGAAGCATAGGGGATAATCCTAAGTAGTCAGAAACGATTCGATATCCTGGTTCTGTTGAACAATGCGATGGGAAGCAATAATCTAAAACCTCTTTCTTTAATTGAGAAGCTATCAAGAGTCCCGTTAAAGAAATCAGTCCATCGATGACACAAGGCAGTTGATGTTGGGCACATGCTAGATAGGTGCCAACCATTCCCAACATATCCAGCCCACCAACTTTTGAAACCAGATCAATCATATCACTATAAGGTGCATGATTGGTTACTGCTTCTTGGATAACTGCTGTTTTATGAGCCTTCATCTTTTCCGTAACACCCGCTCCATATCCCGTCACCTCTTGTGCAGGGAGCCCCAAAGTTGCGGCAATAACTGCTGCGGATGTCGTGGTATTTCCAACCCCCATCTCACCAGTCCCAAATAAGGTATAGCCCTGATTAATCAATTCAACAGTTCTTCTATACCCAACCAAAATCGCTTCTAGGGCCTCCTGACGAGTCATGGCAGGTTCCTTTAGCATATTTCGTGTTCCATTTAGAATATGGTCTGGATTATCAGGATAGATTGGGCTTTTACAACCAATATCAATGACGCAAATATCTGAACCCGCATATTCAGCAATATTAGCCACCCCTGCTTTCCCATTTCTAATATTATTGGCTACAATAAATGTTGTTTCGATAGGGTTTGAGGAGATTCCTTCATCGCAAACTCCATTATCCGCTACATAAATCATGACCATTTTCTTCGTCAACTGGATATTGTCAGGGAACATCGCATGTAATCTAGCATACATTTTTTCCATTTTTCCTAATGCACCTAGAGGTTTCGCTAATCGATCACAATAGTTTTTTCCCTCTTCTAATGCTTTAGCATCAATCGGTACAATATTTTTTAGGATTTGATTTAATTCATCTTGCCTATCCACAGATTTCCTCCACCTTCTTCACTTTTAGCCCATCATATATAATTTTGCTTAGATTCCTTATAGAATAATAGCTTGCCAGAGGATGTTGGGAAAGTCGTTCTTCTAACTTATTCAAGTGAATCAGCTGATCTTGAGTCAACAGAATACCAACGATGCTACCACTATGAGCAACATTTACTCCTAGTAAACCTAATTCTGTTGTAATTTCTATAATTTCTTCTAAATAGGGTTTGGGCAACCGTTTGTTATTTAACAAGGCACTTGTAGTCGCCAACTTACCTAATAGCTTCACATTTTGTTTGTCACAGGCAGTTTTGAAATCAATCAGCAATTTCTTTGATTGCTTAGCAGGATACAAGGGACTATCTGTCATTCTTATGAAACTCGTTGTATCGACGATTTGATCTGGCTCTAGAATGTACACATAAAGATTCGGTTTCCATTTTGTCTGCCATTTGATCGCACCGTCAAGAGGATTCATCACAGTCCAGTCTGAAAAACCGACGGAATCGCTTGGTTCAATCTTAGAACATAAGCTCGTTAACAGAGGGACTGACACTTCCTTTTGTTTGCAAGAAAAATAAGCACCTAAAATTGACAGCATATCCGCTGTACTACTAGAATATCCCTTTCCAACAGAGATATCTGTTTGAAAAGAGAAGTCGAAATCTATCTGATCTGTTAATTCATTTATAACTCGCAGCATTTTAGGACGCAACTCTTCTCCTACTACACCTGTTTGAGGGCCAATTAATACTTGGCTTTTCTTTTCAATGCCATAAGACATCAAAAATTCACGACCATCTACAACACATTGGAATAATTCTCCACAAGATCCTGGACAAGATGCTATCATTGTCCCTTCCACTACTCATGTCCTCCAAGAATCGCTTTCAAGGCGACTAATAAACAGGTATTCTCTTCTCTGCTACGAATTGCAACGCGGTAGTAATCACTACTTAAATTACGGTAGTTGGAACAGGAGCGGATAAAAATGTTATAGCGCCATAATTCTTCACGTAAATTCTTAGACCCCGTATACTTAAAAAAGATATAATTAACACTTGGTTTTAAAACAGTTAATGCAGAAAAAGTTTCCAAAGAACGATACAGGAAGTCTTTTTCCTCTTGTAACCATTTTAGAGTCTGAGCTTGATAATCCTGATCCTTTAAAATCACAGGCAAAGCTTGAAGAGCCAGTGCATTAATTGTCCACGGAGCCCTACGTTCATTAATCTTTGTTAAGCATGGATGTTTCCCAAGGGCGTATCCTAATCGTAATCCTGGAATCGCATAAAACTTGGTTAGAGATCGAACAACAATTGTATTTGTAAACTCACTCAAATATGGAACAAAACTATACTTTTCCTCGTCTTCTAAAAAGTCAATAAAAGCTTCATCTAGAATAAAATGAATATTCCGTTCCAGTAATTTTTTCGCAATTTCTAGCAATTGACTAACTGGAACAACAGATCCAGTTGGATTATTGGGATTACATAATAAGACAACATCTCCTGCTTTCAAATGATCCATGTCTGATAAAAGATCTTTCACTGTCCAAACAAAATTAGGAGATGTTAAATGATGATAAATAATTTCTGTCCCTTCTTGATAAAAAGCCTTTTCATATTCCATAAAGGTTGGACTTAAAATCAGTAATCTCTTGGGTTTTAAGATCTGAGCTAACTCATAAAATAAACCTACCGCACCATTTGACAAAAGAATTTCTAGATCATGATTACCGTGATGGTCTCTAAGTAAATCTTTTTCATATTGGTTTGTGATATCTGGGTACTCTGTAATTCTATCAATGCTCTCCACTAAGACTTGGCGGAGGTTTTCGGAAACTCCAAGAGGATTGATGTTGGCACTAAAATCAATCCACTTTTCAGAAGAGTTTCCATTTTTTTCAGCTAATAGACGTCCATTCCCTCCGTGTTCAACAATCATACACATCTCCTTCTTGAAAGATAAAGTAGTCCTTTTAGATTATATCATGTTTACTCACTCTCAAGAAAGTCTTTTAAAGCATCGATCCCAGTATTTTCAGTTGAAGAAATCTCAAAAATTTGTTTAACACCTGCATCTAACAATTGTTTACGCGCAAATTCCAATTGCTCCTCAGAGTCTACTAGGTCAATCTTACTAATGATTCCAATCACATCTTGGGTGAATAATGAAGAAAATCCTTGAGGAAAAGTTTGCATGGTTGAATTCCCTGCAATTAAGAGTCCAATGATTTCAGCTTCTGCTGCAGTCACTGTTAAAGCATTGTAATAGCGTCTGTGTTGTAAAAATTCCCCTGGCGTATCAATAATACTATCGTGAAATTGAACAGCCTGCGTTTTAAAATACTCAATATCTAATCCTTTTAATCGTTGGGTTAGCGTTGTTTTACCCACTCCCACTGAACCAACAAACATGATTTTCTTCATAAATCTCCCCTATTTTTTAATTAATTGTGCCTCATCAGTTCCCAACTTGATTGTTTCTCTACTCTTAACTAAAACACCTTTGTTTTCATCACGACCTTGTAAGAAGTATTTGGCATCTTTGCTATCATATGTATCTACTGCAGTCTGTGAAAGTAAGCCAATTCCTTTAGATGGATCCCGTAATAGGTTAAAGATGATTCCCATCTGTAATCCTTCAAAATCTTTCAACATTGCATAGTCCCCATTACTATCTCCAGCAATTAGAATAGGATCTTGGTTCCCATGTTTATCTGCAATGAACTTCTTGATTGTTTTTGTTTTTCCTTCACCTTGTGTTTGGAAGTAGTCGTTATTGTATTCTGATTGAATGACACCAGAATCATTTTTAACAAGTTCCATTCCATAGACATGGTCTTCAGTAATATTATATCCAAATTTTTCCTTAGTAGCAAAAGGAACAACAACATCTCGGAATGAAGCAGAAACAACATAAACATCTATGCCATTATCTTGTAGTGTCTTATAAAGATTTTGCATCTCTTTTACTGCGCGAACACCACGTTTAAATTTGATTTCTACTTGACCAGCTTCACCCTTCAAGCTTTCTGGGCTCACCCAAGTTTCATAAACTAAATCTTCTTTTAAGGCACGTTCAATTGATTTTTCAGATAAGGCTTGAACTTCTTCTGAAGTCATACCTGTAAATAAGTAGGTAACCCATGGATAAGAAATATCTGAACTGAAAGTTCCACCAATTGCTTCGTAAAGATAACGTAATTTAGCACTGAAATCTTTATATTCGTCTAATTGTTTCACTTCATCAAGACTCTTAGTCCCCTTGAAACCTTTGTATTCGTTATAAAGAACAGTATAATCAGAAACGATATCCTTAGCAATCTTATCAATGTTGACAGGATTTCCTTGTTTATTGTTATGATCTTCTTTAAAGTTATCCTCTGGGATATTTGTACGAATAGCCTTATCTAACTCTTCCGGTGTCATCTTAAATTCCAAGTTTTCGATCTGATAAGTGAAGGTTGCTTCACCGATATCATTGATGACGGTTGTGTTATCCCAGTCAAATACAGCATATGGTTTTGCTGATTCATCATATTTAGAGCTAGATTTACCATTATCTTTAATGACATTGCTTAATTTCTTATATAGCTTATCCTCCCACTGACCACGATTGAGTACTTGATCTTCCTTAGAAACACTTGTTTCTTGTTTAGCTTTACTAGGCTCTGTTGTTTTGGATGACTGAGAAGCCTGGCACCCAACCATAAATAAGGCTAAACCACAAACGAAAAAGAGACGATGTTTCTTCATAAGAAAACCTCCAAAATAAAATTTAATTAGAAAAAAGGCAATAAAGGACCTATGATTTGAAACGGTTGCGCCATTGCAATCATAGGCCTCATTGCCTTTTATATTATTCCACACCCATTATACTAATTAGCAGATAGAATGTCAACCGAAAACGGTTACATTTTTTCGCCATTCTTATTCTAATCGTGTCAGAAACTACATCTTCTAATGTTTTCATGCTAACTGAGGGATTCATTCTCTTTCAGAAAAGTCATTTTCATTGAGTTCTCCTTCTTCCTTTGCTATACTTTGGGTATCAAAGAAAGGAGACAAGCCTATGACATTGTCCAATAAATTCACACTTTCTCTTGCCTCACTGGCAGTTCTTGGTCTTTTAGCAGCCTGCTCGAACCAGACAGCTCAAACACCTGCAAGCTCTGCTAGTTCACAACAGATCGCATCAAGCGCTTCAAACTCTAAGGATTCTCAAACTGCTAGCCAGGGTGAAAATCTTGATGGTACATACAAAGGGACTGATGAAACTGATCAGATCACTTTGACCCTCTCTGGTACAACTGGCACATGGGAAGAGGTTGAAAGTGATGGCGAGAAAGAAAGCAAGCCTGTAACCATTCACGCTGACAATCATACTCTTACTGTAGGGGATGATCTCAAATTTTACAAACTAGAAGGTAACCAACTCACTATTGAAGATGACGATCGCGATCCTTCTGATACCATTGTATTAACGAAATAGCATAAAAAATAAGAGGTTAGGATGTTGATCCCACCTCTTTTTTTCATCTTAATGGAACTGCATTCCACCATCCACGATAATGGTTTGGCCTGTGATGTAGTTTGAATCAGGTCCAGCAAGGAAGCTGACCGCTGCTGCTACATCTTCTGGTTCAGAAAGACGTTTCAAAGTGATATCTTTAGCGAATGTTTGCATACCCCATTCGTCATCTTTACCTGCGTTCTTACCTACTTCATGAGCGATATCATACATCATTGGAGTCTTAACGATACCAGGTGCATACGCATTGACAGTAATACCTGAATCAGCCAAGTCACGTGCCAAAGTTTGAGTGATACCACGAACTGCAAACTTAGTACCACCATAGACAGTCAAGTTAGGGTTACCTACAACACCTGCTTGTGAAGTTGCATTGATGATTTTTCCGCCATGGCCAAGCGCCTTGAATTGAGCTTGTGCAGCTTGAGCACCCCAGATGACACCACCAACGTTGATGGCAAAAGTGCGTTCAAATTGTTCTTCTGTAATCGTATCAAGTGGTGTAGTTGGAGCAACACCAGCGTTGTTAACGACAACATTTAAATCTCCGAAATGATCCACAACTTTTTGGAAAGCTGCAGCCACTTCAGCTTGTTTGGAGACATCAGCAACGACCGCAAAAGCATTCTCTGCTGATAACTCAGCTACTGCTTTTTCTGCTGTCTCAGCATTGTAGTCTAAGACTCCGACCTTGAAGCCATCTTGTACCAATCGTTTTGCAATCGCAAAACCGATCCCTTGACCTGCACCTGTGACAATAGCTACTTTAGACATATGATTCCTCCTTGGTATCCCCGATACCAGCAAACGTTCATAGAAGAACAGCAAAGGTTGACAGTCAGTTTTGGGTGAATCTATCATAAGTTCCTTCCAAAACTATGCTAACAGTATACTCCTTTGTGAAAAAAGTGTCAAACTCTAGCCTGTTATTTTCTAAAGTATTTTACAATCTATCTTATCTTTATTTAGTAATAGATTAACTGATTATAATAATTTTGAAAAGGGTTTTATATCTTGACAAAAACACTCCTATTGCCTATTGTTTTGGGCCTTATTTCATGCTACACTAATTATAAGACAATCAAATAATAAGGAGATCTAACAATGAAAGAATTCATGGATAAATTGAATAACCTACCTAAACCAGTTCAATACATTATTGCGATCATTATTTTCTTTATTGCGTTTTACATTTCTTATAGCTTGTTTTAAGTTAGAACGTACAAAGCTCTCTTTATCTGATACAGTATTTTAAAAGAGAGTGGGACAGAAATCGGTAATTCGTTAGAATTCGATTTCGTCGTCCCACCTCCTCACAGTTGAGTAGGGCTGTAAAAGCTGATGAAATCAGCGTGGTAGAGCCCACTCAACCACTGCGTCTTGCTCGATAATCCAAAGACAATTGAGAGGCTAGGACTTTTGTCCCAGCCTCTTTCATTTTTTAAAACATTTTAAAGACTGCTACTGCAAGTACTGCACCGATGATTGGACCAACTACTGGGATCCAAGCGTAACCCCAGTCACCATCTCCTTTGTTAGGAATAGGAAGGAGGCTGTGCATGATACGAGGTCCTAGGTCACGAGCTGGGTTGAGAGCGCAGCCTGTAGTTCCACCGAGAGACAAACAAATCCCTGCAATCAAGGTACCAACGGCAAAAGTACCAAGTCCTGCTTGAAGGTCATAAAGACCAAGTGCAAAGATGGTCAATAGCAAAACAAAGGTTCCAAGGATTTCACTGATTAGATTGGAAGTAGTGTCTTTGATAGCTGGACCTGTACTGAAGGTTGCAAGGATATTTCCAGGATTTTCTTCTGCTAGGTAATGCGGTTTGAACTGTAACCAGACAAGGACTTGCCCTACCATGGCTCCAGCGAATTGAGCGATGATATAAGGAATCACAGATGCCCAAGCTAGTCCACCATTAAGAGCAACCCCAATTGTCACCGCTGGATTCAAATGTGCCGGACTTAACTTGCCAGAGATAAAGGCTGCCACTGCAACTGCAATCCCCCAACCAAGAGTAATGACGATCCAACCTGAGTTATGGCTCTTCGTTTTCGGAAGAACCACTCCTGCTACAACCCCATTTCCCAAAAGAATCAGGATTAAGGTCCCTAAAAATTCACCAAATAATTCTTTCATATGATTTATTTCTCCATTATAAAGAGGGGCCGGTCAGATATTCTTCTTTCCAACCCCTTTTTGTTTTTCTTAATTTTTTAATGCTGCCAAGTCATTGTTTTCCAAAGCGACTTGCAAGTCTTGACGGTAGCCAGCTTTTTCTTCTTCTGACCATTCATAGAAGCGTCCCATTTCATCCAAAACAGGTTCGACAATTGCATCTAAGCTATCTCGCATGAAGAGCATGTGGTTCGTCCGACGAAGAAGGAAGTCAACTGGGCTAAGTGCCAATTCATTGCGCATTGCATAGTGAAGTGATAAGGTATCTGCTAGGCTCAATCCAGGTGCTTGTTCCACGCTATGAGCGAGGGCGAAGACCTTAGGTGCATTAGAACCGTATAGGTTAGCTAGGTAGTGAGCTTCCTTGCTATCCAAGCCACGAGATACGCCAAGTTGAGCAAAGGCTTCGATTTCAGAATCCACGTTCGTTGGGTTAATTTCTCCACCTGATACTGGATAGGTCTTAGAGTTGATCAATTTGAACTGACGGTCAAATTCTTCCTTGAGAATGGTCAAGACACGCTCCATCGCTCCTTCAGCCATCTTGCGGTAGTCTGTAATCTTCCCACCAGCCAGGGTCAAAAGACCATTGTCATCGCGGTCTAAGCTTGATCCACGAGAAACAGCAGATGGATCCAAATGTTTTTCAGAAGTGCTGCCTTCCAAGTGGCTGATTGCTGATTCAACATCTTCACGCGATTTTTCTTTAGAAAGATAGCCTTCAACTGTTGCAATCAAAGCATTAAAGCTTTCATCACTGATAGTGCCGTTGTTTCCACCATTGTAGTCAGAAGCACTGTTTCCTGAGATCAACGGACGAAGACCAGCCCAGCTACTTTCGATATCATCGATGGTGATGTGAGCTTCTGGGAAGCGGTTATTCACGATTCCTAACAAGTAGTCGACATCTTCTTGAGTTACTGTTGGATGCTCTAAGTCGCCAGTGTAGTCCGTGTCAGTCGTTCCGAAGTAAGTTTTGTTTTCACGTGGCAAGACGAAGACCATCCGACCATCTCCAAGACCAGTATCAAAGTAGACTGGTTGAGAAACTTTGATCTTGCTTGAATCTACGACCAAGTGAACACCCTTGGTTGGACGCATTTGTGAATGCTGCTCTCCATCGTTTGAGAGGTTACGCACTTTATCGCTCCAAGGACCAGTTGTATTAATCACCAATCGTGCCTTGATTTCAAAGACTTGATCAGTCAAGAGATCACGCGCCACTACACCTGTAATCTTACCAGATTCATCAAAGAGGAATCCTTCTGCTTTTACGTGGTTGGCAATGAGGGCCCCATCTTGGTTGGCACGTTTGATATTTTCAATCACCAAACGAGCATCGTTGTTACGGAAGTCTAGGTAGACCCCACCTCCGACTAGACCTTCTTGTTTCAACTCAGGCTCACGAGCCAACACTTCTTCTTTGGTCAAGACCTTGTTGGCTGCTGGTGTATTGCTGACACCTGCCAAGAGGTCATAGAGGTCCATGGCTACCTTGAGACGGAAGAGGCTAAAAGTTGCCCCATCTTCATCATAGACTGGTAAGAGCATTGGGTCTGGTTTTGGAATATGAGGAGCAATTTGTTGCACTACTGCACGTTCTGATACCGTATCTGATACCACTTCTACGTCAAATTGTTTGAGGTAACGAAGTCCACCGTGGACCAATTTTGTTGAACGGCTTGATGTCCCTTCCGCAAAGTCCTGCATTTCAATCAAACCTGTTTCAAGACCACTTGCTGCTGCCTGCAAGGCTACCCCAGCACCTGTGATCCCTCCCCCGATAATCAAAAGATCCAGGGTGCGTTCTTGCATTTTCTTAATCGATAATTCACGAGTTTTCTTTGAAAATTCCATAATTCTTCACTTTCTATCCTACTGAAGTCTTGACTAGTCTTCAATTTCTGCAAAGAGTTGGGTAGCTTTAACAGCTTTCTTCCATCCCTTGTAGAGTTGTTCTTTACGAGATTCGTTCATAGAAGGCTCGAAGAGTTCACTAGTTGCATTGAGTTCTTTCAATTCATCTAGGTCTTTCCAGTAGCCGACTGACAGGCCAGCAAGGAAGGCTGCCCCCAAAGCTGTTGTTTCCAAGTTTTTAGCACGAGCGATATCAATACCAAGAATATCCGCTTGGAACTGCATCAAGAAGTTATTCATAGCTGCTCCACCGTCCACTTTAAGGACTTGAATAGCCGTCTTAGCATCAACCTGCATAGTATCGATGATATCCCGTACTTGGTAAGCAATGGATTGAAGAGTCGCCTTAATAAAGTCTTCTTTGGTTGTTCCACGAGTCAAGCCAAAGACAGAACCACGAGCATTTTGATTCCAGTATGGTGCTCCTAGACCTGTGAAGGCCGGTACCACATAAACTTCATCATTGTTGTGAGAATCACGCGCATATTTTTCAGATTCAGGTGAGTTTTCCACCATACGAAGACCATCACGAAGCCATTGAATGGCACTACCCGCGATAAAGATGGATCCTTCTAAGGCATAGTATACTTTCCCGTTAATTCCATATCCAATGGTAGTTAACAAGTTATTTTCAGATAACTGCATCTCTTCACCTGTATTCATGATGATGAAAGATCCAGTACCGTAAGTATTTTTGACCATACCTGGTTCAAAGGCCAACTGTCCAAAGAGGGCTGCTTGTTGGTCACCCGCCATACCTGAGATAGGAACTTCTCCACCGTAGAAATGGAAAGGAGCTGTTTTTCCATAGATTTCAGAGTTTGAACGCACTTCTGGAAGCATAGCCTTAGGAATATTGAGGACTTCCAAAATCTCATCATCCCATTTTAGGTCTTTAATATTGTAGAGCATGGTACGAGCAGCATTTGAATAGTCTGTTACGTGAGAAGCTCCGTCTGTCAACTTCCAAACCAACCAAGTATCGATGGTTCCGAAAAGCAATTCTCCTTTTTCAGCCCGTTCTTGTGCTCCTTCTACATGGTCCAAGATCCAGCGAATCTTAGTTGCTGAGAAGTAGGCATCAATGACCAAACCTGTTTTTTGGTGGAATTTTTCGACATACCCTTGGCTCTTAAGCTGTTCAGCTAAAGGAGCAGTTTGGCGAGACTGCCAGACAATGGCATTGTAGATTGGAAGTCCAGTATTCTTATCCCAAACAACGGTTGTTTCCCGTTGGTTGGTAATTCCGATAGCTTCGATTTGTCCTGGTTTGATGCCACTCTCGATAAAGGCACCAGCGATAACAGACTGAACAGAGTTCCAGATTTCATTTGGATTGTGTTCAACCCAACCAGCTTGAGGGAAAATTTGCGTGAACTCTTTTTGGCTAGAGCTTACTTTTTCTCCTTTTTTATTGAAAATGATGGCTCTTGAACTTGTTGTTCCTTGGTCAATTGCCATAATGTATTTTTCTTGTGACATGAACTGTCCTCCTGGGAAAAAGAAATATTCTTTAGGAGACGTACTCCTTACATTTTCTATTATACAAAATAAACCGCTTTCATGTCATCAATTTTTTTAAGAATTTTAAAAAAATTGAGTAGATGGATTCAGAACCCTTGTTTCATAAGGATTTTTAAGACTTAGAAAAAATGAAATTTTTAGAAAAATCTAATAAAAAAGCTAGGAGGAACAATTCGTTTTGAATTTGTTCTGCCTAACCTCAAATTTTTTATTACTTCTAACTCAGCTCAATAATATCGTAAAAGTCTCATCAAGCATTGAATAGCTTTATTGACCTTCTTCTTGGTAGATCATCTGGCGAATATTGGCTAGATCGATCATATCTAAATCATATTTTAAATAATAGACAGGAATCCGCTGGGTAAGGCTAATCGGATTGTTGGTCACGATCAAATCGTAATCTGAAGCTGGATCAAAAGCTTCAATGGTAATAAAACGATTGTACTCTAGGTAGCGCTTGAGGACTTCTGTCATCCGTGTATAGCCTAAATAGCCCACTGTTAAGTCTAAGCCGATCTTAATTTGTCTCCCACTATTTTCTGCGATATAATCCATTAACTGGAGCCACTCCCACTTGATTTTTTTATCCAGAGCTGTTCCTTGGCAAAAGATCGGAAGTTTGCTGAAGATAGTATCTGCTACTTCTCTATAATCATGACTACTAAAGACATAAGGATTGTGGCTTTCAAGTTGGTACTTATACTTGTCTTGAAGAAGGTAGCCTGTAAAAAGATAAACCTGCCCACAAATTTGGCTCAATTCATAGGTCACTGGACCCTCTATATACTCTCCTAAAAGCTTCTGCGTTTTCATCTCTTGAATGAGCTGCGTAGTCAAAGCCCCAATCTCTCCCCCAAAGCCTAAGATGTACTCCATAGTATGAAGCGGGAGGATCCGATGGGTAACAAGGAAAGCAAAGTGGACCAACATCTCTCCATCATCATGACTAAGGGCAATGTGTCTCCCAGAAAAGAGCTGGTCTACTCGACGAAACAAGCGTTGGTAAAAAATGTTGTCTGTATAGCCCTTCATCTTCTGTTCAATTTCTCGGAACTGACAGGCATTGACCTTTAGTCGTTGCTGGGTAATGTGAGACCAGAGAACAAAATCCAAGCGTTGGCCTTGAGACAACTGGGCACCACACACCTCCTCTAAGGTTGCAATTTCAGTTTGTCTTTCTTTCCTGTTCAGTTCTTGTTTCCAGTCTGCACTAGCCCAAACTTTTCGTAACAAGCCAAAATAAAAATAACGAATTTTATGTTCAGGTCCTTTCAAGCGCCCATTGTGGATGGAAAATTGAAACTCAGCTAATAATTTGTTTAAGCCCGAAATATGACGCCCTAATGTCGCTTCACTAATCAAGAGCTCCTGCGCTAATTGTTGAGCTTGAAATTGACCATGATACAGCAAATAGATCAATAGTTGGTACTTGATCGAATTGTCCAAAAAAGCCCGCCGAATGTCTCGCCCCTTGGTATTCGAACCTATAAGAAGGCGAAGATTTTCATCTTCTAGCTCAATAGAGAGGGCCAGCTGATTCTCTTTGGCCTTGTCATTGATCAATGCAAGATATTTGTTCAAGGTTGCTTTGGAAAAATCTGTCTCCGCCATCACTTCTGACAGACTGCTTGGAGAATGCTGCTGCAGATGTGACAGGATTAAAAACTGCCCACCCTCACTTTTTTCCATTAAATCAGCTAAATGCATTTTCAGAAAACCCTTCCATGATATTAGTTTTAGCATAACACAAAACTTATGAAAGTCGAAATATAATGCTTACCAGCTCTATCTAAATATCACAAATCTCTAAATTATAAAACCTCCCACCGAAATCGGCTGAGAGGTAAAGCTCTACTCTATGATTTTCGTATAGCCACTAGCCAAGAGGCTACTAGGATTTCGAAAATAATTTGCTCATTTTACCTCCGTAACAGGATGATAAATCAGATAGATCGCACCCTAATCCGCATCAACCCACAGATGGTGTTGTTCACAATGAAGACATCGAAAGAGATAGCCACACATAGAACCATCCTTGACTAAGTATTCAGCCACATCCTGAAATTCATTACGTGACTCGTATTCTGCTAAGACTTGCTCAGCAATGCCCATTTCTTCCAGTTCACGAGTGCCAACTGTCCCCAGATAAGCACAGTAGTCTCGGCAACAGGAGAGCCAATGTTCGCCCTGCCAGCTACTATAGCCTGGAGTTTGACAGAATAGGACCTGATCTTTTTCCTTATCCATGACTCCTTGCCAATCAGCATCTTGGATAAACTCTGCTTCAAACTTTTGGGCAGCACGACCAGTAGAAATACAAGTTGGACAGAGATGTCTTAGCTCTTCTACACAATAAGGTCTCAGAGCATAATAGATGGTGTGGTCTTCCCCACACGAAGGGCAGGTCTTAGGCTCCCCTTCCTTAAAGGAACCCGTCGCTAGTGGGTCCGGATGATAGCGGAAGGTTGGCAATTCACTGACTTTCTCCTTGTGAGCCTCTTTTTCTTTTTCGGTCAAGGGACGAGAGAGCGCAAAACGATCTCCATGACTTAGACTCATCTTTTCTAATGTGAAAAGTTTCTTAACTTGCTTGCGATCAGACTTGTCTACTAACTCTGAAAAGAGAGCATAGGCACTGGCATACAAGCCCAACTCCTGATACACATCCACCAAGACCTGCTTAGCTTCTGGAGTTTCCAGTAAGGTCAGCCGATCCGCAAATTCATAGAAAGCCAGCACGCTGGATGAATCCTTATCTTGCGCTTGGAACTGCTTTTTTAAGTAGATATATTCTTTCATAGAATCGTTCATAGAATTGCTCACTTTCGTTTTTACAGAGAATCAAATCCTAGTTTTGTTTCCTTCAGGTGATTGTATTCTAGCGTTGAAAATGTACTTTAAACCCATACTTACCAGCATTTTGATTGAGTTTTTCAACCAACAGTTCATTCTGTTTACTTTTACCAAAAAAGAAGGGAATGGTCTTTCCATTTCTGAGTTCGATATAGAAAGCATAGCGACTCCCACCACCAGCGCGACCACGAAAAATTGCATACGTGATTTGCTTGATTTCTTTCAGTGGGATCCTGCGACGGCTGAAACACAGAGACACATGAATATAGAAGATTCCATAGCTAATATGGAAAGGGGCAAAGAAGGGGCCACCGCTACGTCTCACGATTGCCCTTCTTCTCAGGAAAAGGAGAAGACTGAAAAAGAGTAAGAAAACCAGCATATATAGAATAGGAGCACTCTCTATTATCTTTATAAATGCTATCACAATGTCCTTCATCCTCTATTTCATTTCAACCCATTTTTCATTGTCCATGATAAAGGGCTTTGCTAGACCTTCACCGGTGTAATCTTGGTATTTGGTCTCCAAGTATTTGTAGACATCTTCCTTGGTCGCAAATTTGATGGCTTGGTAAGGCTCTTCAAAGGTTAGCTTTTCAACAAAGAGATAGCCGTCTTTTGCAGGAACCAAGACACCGACGTGCCCTACAAAAAGGGTATTCCCATCTAGGTTATCATGAACGATAACGGAAAGCATGCGGGCATTTTCATTGAACTTGAAGTGAGAAAAATACTCTTCCATCTTCTTGGCATGGACTTTGACATCCGTCGTCGCCTCTGTCGGAACCCGTGAATACAGAATGTTAAAAGCTTCCTTGTCTGCCTCATCGAAGACTTTTCCTTTGTCAATAGCATCATTGTCCACGAACAAGAGTTCACTATCCGCTTTCATCTTAGGAATCTCGATGCGATTCTTCAGCAAGGTATAACTATTGATCCGGCAGTTGGTCCCGACAAAATCGCCCTTCTGCTTGGTCCATAAGTCACTGATCTTCTCGACATTGTAGTCTGTTTTCTTGAACTTGCTGAAGTCACCCGTCAAACCGACCGAGCCGACAATGCTATCATAGTCCGTTACTAGACCCAAAAATTTATCTACACTCTCCTGATCCAAATAAGCAGACAAGAGAGTGCGCACTTCTTCGACACTAGCCTTGCTATTGAGGTTGCTGTATGTTCCCTTGTAGTGCTCCTTGTCTGAACTAGATTTCTGCACAGTGGAAGTTTCCTTCTTTTCCTTGGATTGCTTTTGGTTGGTCCCACAAGCCGCTAAAGCAAAGATCGCCAAAGCACAGCTAGTAAGGAGCATGATTTTTTTAGATAGTTTCATAAACTGGTTCCTTCTCTATTGATTAAAATGTTTGTTCTATAAATTTTTCATATCGATAATCCTTTTCCTATATTATAGTTTAAAACTGGCTTTGCTCCAACTATTTTTTACGAAATAAGAAAATTTTATAAGTAGTAAAAAAGAGCTGGCAAACTGTCCAGCTCTTCAATATGTTACAAAGATCAAAATTAAAATTATTGTTTAATTCAACCAATCTACTTGAGCATGTTCTATTGCGTACTCAGCTTCTTCTTGAGTAAATTTTCTATTTTCAACAAGTATTTCTAATATCTTTTCTTTCGAAATTTTGCTACCATTTGCATAAGATTCCGCTTCTTTCACAGCGTTCTCCCTCCAATCGAAATGAACTTGTTCTGCAGCATAGTCAGCCTCTTCTTGGGTAAATAGTTCAACATTTATAAGTTGCCAAACTAATTTTTCTTTTGAATAACGATACCTTTGAAGTGATTTTGCTGCTAAAACAGCCTGCTCTTTCCAGTCTATATTAAGCTTATATACAGCATACTGGTTGGCTCCGTCTGAATAATTATAAATCTTTATTTTATTTTTGATAGCCTGCTTCGAAATAGGAGAATCCTTTGACAGTTGCTTAGCTGTTGCATATGCCCTTCTAAATTCTTTTTCTACTAAAGCTGGATGAAAAAGCTTTTTCACAAGCAAATTAAATAATAATTCTAAATCGTCCTTATTTCCATCACTTGAAGAAGCATATTTTTTATAATCATAATTCTGCGTACTAGAACTTGAAGAAGCGTATTCTTGTTTTGATGATTCAAAATCATCCTTATTTCCATCACTTGAAGTAGAGTATTTTTCTTCAGAATCAGTTACTAATGATCCTGAATATGAATTTTTCCATTTATTATAACTTATTTGATACTCAATTGCCATCAGAGCTAGCATTCCTGCAAATAATCCAAAAATTGTAAAAATAAATATCAAAAATTTTTTCATAATGACTACCTTTACTTGTTTTTTTCCAATGGAATCTTTCATCCTCTTGAACTACATTCATTAGTATTATACCATGAAATATTGTTCATTTTTATTTCCTAGTGTAAAAGTCTTCATACTAGTAAACAAAAAAGCGACCGCAATATTTCAACTGCAATCACTCGTTCAATGTGAGATAAAAAATAATAAAGGATTATTTAATCTTGTGTTTGTTCATCTTTTCTTCAAAGATGGCTGTCATAATCTTGCGGAGCTCTTCTCCTTCTTTTTCAGGAAGGTCCCCTTGACGTTTAGCCACGGCATAGAGTTCAGGGGATTGCTTGGCTACACGCTCAACTGTCTTGGTCGTTGCATGCCCTCTGACAAAGAATGGAATACGTTTGATCCATTCTTGCGGGACTAAAGCGAGCAACTTCTTCGCCGCTTCTTTATCAGAAATCTCAGCTGTACTCAATCCTTGCTTGATTTGTTCTTGTTCTTTTTCTGTAAAGTTCTAAAAGTTAAAAATGTTTTTATTGACAAATTTGTTTGTAATGGAAGAACATTTAGATAAAAACATATCACTATTATATTTTAGTCATCCCAATCTATTTTGGCATGTTCTATTGCGTACTCCGCTTCCTCTTGAGTAAATTTTCTATTTTCAACAAGTATTTCTAATATCTTTTCTTTCGAAATTTTGCTAACGTTTGCATAAGATTCCGCTTCTTTCACAGCGTTCTCCTTCCAATCGAAATGAACTTGTTCTGCAGCATAGTCAGCCTCTTTTTGAGTAAATAAATCATCATTTACAAGTTGCCAAACTAAATATTCTTTTGAATAATGAAACTTTTGATATGATTTTGCTCTTAAAACAGCTCGCTCTTTCCAGTCTATATTAAGCTTATTGACAGCGGACTGGGAAGTATCCTCTGTATACGAGTCATACTTAGTAAGATAAATTTTAATTTGCTGCTCCGATAAAGGAGATTTCACTGACAAAGATTTAGCTTTTGCATATGCCTCTTTATCTACTGGTTCTAGTAAGGTTATAGGAAAAAGTCTTTGCTTAAACATTTTCATTAATGATTCTAAATCATCCTTATTTTTCCTATCACTTGAAGAAGCGTAGTTTTCTACAGGATAAGTTACTTTTGATCCTGAACGTGAACTTTTCCATTCATTATAACTTCTTTCATAACTATATACCATAAAAGCTACAAATACTACCATCATTCCAACCATCGTAAAAATAAATGTCAAAAATCTTCTCATAATGAACACCTTTATTTGTTTTTCTCCAATGGAATCCTTCATTCCTCTTGAACTACTTTCATTCGTATTATATCATGAAATATTCTTCATTTTTATTTACTAATGTAAAAGTCATTATACAATGTATAAAAAAGCGACTGCAATCTTTCAACTGCAATCACTCGTTCAATTGTGAGATAAAAATCATAAAGGATTATTTAATCTTGTGTTTGTTCATCTTTTCTTCAAAGATAGCTGTCATAATCTTGCGGAGCTCTTCTCCTTCTTTTTCAGGAAGATCCCCTTGACGTTTCGCCACAGCATAGAGTTCAGGGTATTGCTTGGCTACACGCTCAACAGTCTTGGTCGTCGCATGCCCTCTGACAAAGAAAGGAATTCGTTTGATCCATTCCTGCGGGACAAGAGCGAGCAACTTCTTAGCTGCTTCTTTATCAGAAATATCAGCTGTACTCAAACCTTGGTTGATCTGTTCTTGTTCTTTTTCTGTAAAATCTTTTAATTCCATATGAATCTCCTTATTCTACTATTTTCTTTACCTAGGGACACATTATACACCTATGTAGGTAAAAGTACAATTAAACGAATTGAAAAATAGACCAAGGGTAAGCCACACTTATTTGTGTTTTTCTATCTCGGTTTCTAATAGACTAAGCATGCTATCATGGTGAGATCTAACACAGTTATTATCCCAATTCCGATCATATTTCTTGACCAAGTTACTCATCACCTTCAATTTGGGACTTTGCTCTATTACACTTGGATCAGGTTATTTTTTCAGAATCAGCGTTCAATTTTACTTTAAATCGTACTTCCAGTCTTCTCCATCTTGGTAGTAGAAAAATTCAGACAGGTCTTCTTCAAGGAAAATACGAAGCATATCCTCCATATCTAAGGAGAGGTCTAGTTTTGGCAATTCTTTCAGGTCCTCCCACCAGACTTCCCCCTCTTCAGAGGATCTTAAGTCTCCGTCAAACTTTTCTGTCTTATAAAAGTGAACTACATAACGAATGCCATCTTCCACCCAATCTTTCATTCCACAAATCTGGGGAGAAGCAATCCTTAAGCCAGTTTCTTCCTTCACTTCACGGATTACTGCTTCCGTAAATGATTCTCCCGCTTCGACATGACCTCCAGGAAAGGTTATGCCTGGCCAGTCCTCTTTTTTACGATCAATAACAAGAACTCTATCGCCATCTCTTACCATACAAAGATTTGTAAACTCGACGTTTTCATTCATATAGATATTTCCTAACTATGTTTGTCTTTTTCTTTAAGGATAGGATAAACAATCTCTACCCTATTCTTCTTTTAGTTGCACTTGCGTATGGGCTAGCAGGTCACCTATATGCCTCTTATCTTTCCTAAACAGCGTCATTACCAGTAGCAAAACTGCGAGGAGAGTCGCCGAAATAGAGAGGCTAATGGATAATCCGTCAAAATTACTATAGAAACCATGAATCGTGCCCATATGACCAATTTGCCAAGGTAAAAATTTAATGGTGTTTCTGATTAAGCTAGCTTGCACTGTTTTTTTCTGGTAGACCAGCTCAAGTCCCGCTTTTCCCTTCCCCAAGCTCCCATTTTTTGCATAATCCAAATATGTAAACAGGAGGGTGATTGGCAAAATAGATGTTAAAAATACAAGCCACTGTGACTGAATTTCTGTAAACTCTGGGACACCATTAAAAAAAATGATGTAAATAAGCATCGAACCTATAAACAGAAAAACTAAATAAGTTAGAATGAAAAGATAATCAAATAGAAATTCTATCATTCTTTTTTTAACCGAAATAGGATTGATTGCTAACATCTTCATCGCCGGCTCCTCCTTTCTCATCTCCATTATAATATAAGGGTACGAATAAAGAAACCATTTATAAAAAAAGACTGAAATACCTAAATTCCAGTCTTCTTTCTTATTAATCTTCTCTATAAATAACAAATCCATTTGGTTGGATAACCAATTGATCATCAGAGATGCTCCCAAGGCTGATCAGATCTGCTTGTTCTCTTTCTAAGACAACGTCTTTCTTGGAGTGGTTAAAATATGCTTTGAGGAGCTGTCCTTCATACCGCCATTCTACTGCCAGTATATCTAGCTCTACTTCTTCCAGACTCACTTTACCATACTGAATCATGCCTGCTACTTCTTTTCGGAGCTGGATCAATTCCTTCATAAAGTTGAGCATGTCATTGTCCGCTGACACGCGCTCCCATGGCATGACACGGCGGCAATCTGGGTCTGGACCACCGATGAGGGCTAGCTCCGTTCCATAATAAATACAGGGCGTTCCTCGTTGCAGATAGAGGAAGGCCAGAGCAGACTTGACAGACTGAAGATCGCCTTTGGCCGTCGTCAAAATGCGCTCTGTATCATGGGAGTCCAAGAGGTTAAACATCACCTCAGAGATTTGTTGCCTATAGTACATGGACTGGCTATTGATCTCCCAAATGAAGCGTTGCGTTTCCTTATGCCCCCGCAGGAAATAATCCTTGATACTTTCAGAGAGGGGATAGTTCATCACCGCATGGAACTCATCGCCATTGAGCCAAGGTTGGGACGAATGCCAGATTTCTCCAAGGATATAGAGGTTTGGTTTCTTGGCCAAGACTGCCTTACGGAAATCCCGCCAAAATTGATGGTCGATTTCATTGGCCACATCCAGTCGCCAAGCATCAATATCAAACTCTTCAATCCAGTAAGTCGCCACCTTCAAGAGATAGGCCTTCACCTCAGGATTAGCCGTATTGAGCTTAGGCATAAAGCCCGCAAAGGCAAAAGCATGGTAAGACAAGTCGCGACTATTCCACAGATTTTCTGAGGAGACAGGGAACTCTTTGATATGGAACCAGTCCTTGTAAATCGAATCCTCCCCGTATTTGACCACATCCTGCCATTGGGGTGAATCATAACCAATATGGTTGAAGACGGCATCCAGCATAATCTTCATCCCACGCGCGTGGGCCTCTTTCACTAGCTGGCGGAAGGTCTCCTTATCACCAAAATGTCGATCAATTTCAAAATAATCAATGGTATCGTACTTGTGGTTACTTGGAGACTCAAAAATCGGGCAAAGATAGAGCCCTGTGATCCCTAACTCCTGCAAGTAGTCCAGATGATCGATGATCCCTTGCAAATCACCACCAAAGAAATCCAATACTTGAGGAGCAATAGAGGCATCCCAAGGACGAACACCTTTTGGCGAAATAGCTGGATTCCCATTGGCAAAGCGCTCAGGAAAAATCTGATACCAAACTGTCTGAGCTACCCAATCCGGAACAGCACACCCATCAATCTCATGGATAAAAGGAAGCTTAAAACCGTTCATGACGAAGTCTAGGTTCTCCTTGGTGTAAGCTGCCACACCCCGGTCTCCGTACAAGATCTTCTCTCCCGCTATATCCTCTAATTCAAAGAGGTACTGGATCCGGGCATGACGGACAGACACCGACACTTGCCAATAATCAAAGAGGTCGTCGGTCGTCACCTTGTCCATTTCCTTGGTCGCCTCATATAGATCCTCTATAAAAATAAAAGGATCCCCATAGCGCAAGACAATCCGTTTGATATCCTCTTTCTTGGTCCGGATGCGAATATGGAGCTGGCCGTCCTTATAAAGATAGGCGTACTCTGATTCAGGCCGGTGATAAATCGCTGTTAATTCCATCTGTCCTCGTCTCCTACTTTGCTCTCTCTTCTCATCATTCATCAATTTATGCAAACGATTACACAAAACTCATTCTAGTATACAACTTTAGAAAAAGCTTTGCAAGATCTTGTGAGAGATAATTTTAGACTACTAACTTTTTAAGATTGTAGTGCAACACAAAAAGCCCAGTTATTGGGCTTAAAGATCTTTATTGAAGCAATGACTTTACCTTATAATCATCACTTTATACTGTTTCTTACTAAAATATACTACAGATCTATATTTCTGTTAATAGTTTATTGAACAGTTGTTCGAGCTTACTAGTATCTCCATAAACTGTTCCATCCATATATAAATGATAGATATCATCATCTAAACCAATTGAAATTTCACATTCATAACCTTTCATCAAAGCTAAAGAACGGATAACTTCTCGTTGAGTACGACCATTTCCTTCTCGAAATGGGTGAAAATAATTTAGATTATCTAATATCTCAGCTAAACTTTTACAAATCTCAATTTTATTATTTGCGTTAAGTAAATAGTTTGAAAGCAAAGTATTTAAAAATTTTTCTGCCATATCAAAAGACTGAACTGGCATAAAAGCATTTCCACTTTTAGAGATATTTACTTGACGGTATTGACCTGCCCAAGTATACATTCCTTCAAAAAGAAACTTATGAATCTTTAAAATATCTGAAACAGTATTTACTTCAATTGGATTAATAAACAGTTTTAAACTTTGGCTTGCTACTAAACGATATTCTAATTCTCGTGCTTTATTATCATTTTTCTCATTAAATTTATTTATGAGAACAGATGAATGGGGATAAGTGTATAAATTATCAGGGTCTATATAATCATACCCATCATATATTTTTCTGACCATTATCCAACTCCTAATGCAACTGCCTCTTCTCTCAGTCGCTCCACGTCTTCTACCGTGGGATGCCATCCTTCAATCATATTGGTGCTCAGAGCAAACCAGACACTCTTAAATACCTTTTTGTTGTCAAAAATCACACCCATAATCATCATTTTTTCTTTATCTACATCTAAGGTCATATTCTACCTCCGTCCTATTATTATAGCATATTTTCAATCATTTTAGTTCTCCTATTTAGTACTTACCCTACACAAAAAGCCCAACAATTGGGCTTCTTCATTAGCAGAATAACTGATCCTCATTCCTTACTTGTATGCCGCTTTCCAAGACTTAGCGCTTGCTCTTCTGACATTTGAACAACCTTAGAAAAATTAGTATTGCGAGGCATACTGTCCAAAGAATACCAATAAACTTCCGCACTCCCATTTCTGGCTACATAAACTACTGGAGCCAGTTGAGGAGTTGGCTCTGCAGGCTCGACAGATTGAACTGGCTGAGCTGGCTCTACTGCTTGACTCGGTTGAGGGGCTTGACTTGGTTGCGTCTCTACAGAAGGACTAGCAGGTTGAGGTTGACTACTTGGTTCTGTCGGCACTAAAGATGGCTTGGCAGTCCCCTTCAGATAGTCAATGGTCGCATTCTTGGAATAATTATCCAAGGTAACGGTGGTGATCCCATAAGCATCTACCGACTCTTTGGGACTACTTAAATTGATTGGTAGAAGGTTGCCATCTCGATCAATTCCTACATATTGCAAGGTCACCTGCCGAGGAATCAATTCATCCCCCGTATATACCGGAGTCACCTTGTAGTCTAACCAGTAATTTTGGTGGGTGGCCAGCCAGCTATCGAGTCGTTTCTCGTAGTAGAGCATGCCCTCCACATTGCTATCCGCTGTCCCTTTATAATTCCCCGTATTGGTCCAGGCAGTTAGAGAAACCAGATTTTTTCCTTCATTGGTCAGACCACTAAACTGATACCCGATCAAATGCCCTCTATGGAACAACCAGGCCTTCTTTCCTTTATTTCCATAAGCAATCTTATAATTGTGCCAACCAACCGGATTATAGCTGAGACGCGGTTCTCTTTTTTTCTTTGGCTCATCCTTGTCCTGCAGCTGAATATGAGCGGAGGTCGCACGACCTAAATGATCAAAATCCCCCAGTACTAGCTGCTTATTGCCATTAAAAGGCAGTAGATGAAGACTCTGGTAATCGAATCCAGTTTGCTGAGCTTGAGCCCCTTGAACAACAACCAAGGACATAAAAACCGAGACTATCGCAACAATAACATTTTTCAAAAACCGTTTTGTAACCATGATTGAAACTCCCACATTTCTATCTAGTGATATTATAGCAGAAAAAACGGTTACAAATAAATAGCTTTTAGAAATTATTTTATGCTATTTATTATTACTACCAGACTATCTGGGAATTTAAAATATTATTTTAAATTCTATTCATCATTCAATTTGAATGTATGATAAAATAACTAAAATAATGCTAAAAATCAACGTTAAAACGATAAATGCTACGCAAAGTAGCAAAAAAAATGAGAATGCAACCTCTACTTGCTTGTGCTGTAATCATCATTTATTCTATACTAAAATCAGTCATATTGCTACTTTATGACAAATTACATCATAAAATATAGAGGAGGTCATACAACATGACATTTGCTGAAAAATTAAAATCCATACGTAAACAAGTAGGGATGTCACAAGAACTTTTAGCTGAAAAAATCGGTGTATCAAGACAAGCTGTAACAAAGTGGGAAACTGGTGCTGGAATTCCAGATATCGAAAATATGATATCCATCTCAAACCTATTTAACATCTCTATCGATGAACTAATCTGTAATGAAAGAACTACTCTTAAGACGAGCGAATATCTTTTTGAGAGTATCACAGAGTATGATATCGATAAGATCAAGAGCTATGATATGAAATTTGGAGGCGCAGAAAAGTTTGTATTGTCTGGATACAAGGGAGAAAAAATTCGAGTTCGTCTGGTATCTAACCTTCTTCCTACACTTCAAAATGATTTTAAAGTAAAAATTGATGATAGTAGAAAAAGAATTGACGTAGATGTAAAACGTTATAATGGTGTAACAGAGGCAACGGCTAAAGAAACTGTCAGTATCTTTGTGCAAATCCCAACTCCTTATATTAGTCACATTGAATGTGCGGTTCGTGCAAAGTCTGTAGAAATTCACTCCCTAGAATGTGACAATATCGAACTTGACGTTAAGACATCTCATTTAACCCTAGAAGATATTTCAGGTAAAGTAAAAATAAACTGTAATCATGATATGGAAGTATTATGTCATTCATTAAACGGTGAAATTGACATTAACCAGATTTCGGCAACATCCAGAATTCGTATTCCTGAAAACAGCCTATTTACTGCTGTTACCAAAGGAATTGGAACAAATATTTATTATGAAAAAAATGGGCAAAAAACTGAACCATTCGATTCACCCGATGCAGATAATATAATTGAATTGAATGGTATTAAGAGTGAACTAGTTATCTATACAGCTGAAGAAAGAGGGTAACTAAATGAATGTAAATTATTTAAAAAGATACATCATCAGTTCTTATATACTTGTTTGGGCACTCATTATTTTTGTAGCAGCTCCTGCAAGTTTAATATTTAAGGTTCCACCTGTTATCATGTGGATTGTACGAAATATTGTCGCTTGGTCTCCATCATACCTTCTTTTATTTGGATGGAAGTATTTCAGGACTGATGAGAAAAGAACAACTTTCCTTAAGCGGTGTTTCTCTGCTAAAGTGTCGTTACTCCCACTTCTATCTTCATTTGGTCTTACATTTGGGCTCAGTATTTTATCACTCTTCCTCTACTCACTTATGACCCAAAAAACAATGTTCTCCTACATCAATCTAGGAACCGTATCATTGCCACTAAGTATATTCTTATCATTTACATCAGGTCCGACTGGTGAAGAATTAGGGTGGCGTGGTTATATGAGAGAAGAATTTAATAAAAAATATCATTTTTTAAAATCCTCTATCTATCAAGGCCTAGTCTGGTGTTTCTGGCACACACTTCTGTGGGTTGTAGATTCAAAATTTACGGACTGGCGGGCTGTTCCTTATATTATTGCTAATATAGTTGTGATTACATCTATTACTATTTGTATGAATATTATTTTGGAAAAATATAATAATCTGATTTATTCTATTTTCATGCATTTTGGCTTTAATATCGTTTATGTATTTTTGGATGCTGATATCGGATTTTTTATCATTTTGACCTTGCTATACCTACTTATCACACCGATTGCAATTCATATACGAAATAAAACTGTGGAGAGATTATAGTGGGAAAATCCCTCCATTAACCGTACAAAATTTCGACTTCGAAGGTCCTCCTACAACTGTTTGTTTAACTTGTTTCAAACATGAATCAGAGTGATAGATTGTAAAATCATATAAAAAGAACACCAACAAAAATCATCTGTTGGTGTTCTCTTCATATTTAGATTTCGGAAAAAACTCTTGTCCATGTATCAGTGGCTACCCTTTATCTCTATTTTTCATGAACATTGTTTTATAAACAGCAGATTACAGTCTTAATCTATGTGGAGATACACACCTTTCCTAAATCAACTTATATTCATACCACTCTTCATCTACTTTCTGAAATCCCAAAGCCAAAAACATTCTTTGACTTTGAGTATTAAAAGGATAAATTTGAGCAGTTACCTTAACCATTTTTTTCTCTTTGGCCAGCTGTATCATTTCAGAAATACACCGTCTTCCGATCTGTAAATTCTGATACTCTTTGCTGATCACTATAGAAAGCTCTGAATTATCTTGAAGTGTCACATCTCCAACTAACACTCCCTCATATTGGATATAATAGCACGAACCATGTGAAGTTAGGTAATCATACATTTTATGAAGTTTTGTTACATCGTAAATCTGATCAGTATTATCCACTTGTTTGCAAACCTCACTATCCTGATACCAAAGAAGGGAGATGTCATCATTCCTATAATAAGGAATAAGCGTTATCTGTTCGTCTACTATTCTATTCATCATGACTTGTTCTTATTTCTGATGGATCTAATCCCGGATCACTTTGATTTTTCTTCTATTTGCAATGAAATTACTCAAGAAACTAATCATGGTAATCAGCCCAATGACAAGAGGGAAAATAAAAGTGAAATACATTTCAAAGCTTATCTTATTTTCTTGTAGCAATCCTGTTCTCCAAAGACCAATCGCAACAAAAATAGCTAGTCCCATCACAATCAAGGTTTGAAGGAATGTTCTTTTTAGCATCTTTTTCTTTGCCTCTCCTACTTCATCTTCTGAAACCTCATAGATGTCGAGTTCCAAACGATGAATCACTTGCTCTTGTTGGTACAGGGAGTAGCAAAATACTAAAAACGTGATCACACTGACATAATCCGTATTAAACATGAAACTGAGCAGGAATCCAAGGATAATTCCCGACATAAAGAGCATGTACATGTTGTTCCCAAAAGTACTCAATTCTTTTTCCTTGTATTCGTCAAGCTCACCTGTAATATCGTAGAAAGCTTTCACACATTTCAATTGCCAGTTTTTATTCATCATCATCGATCCTCCAAAATAAAGAATTCAAATCCGTCCCAAGCTCTTTTGCTAGATTGATACAGAGATCTAGGGAAGGGTTATACTTCCCATTCTCAATCATATTAATCGTTTGCCTGGAAACTCCAATACTTTTTGCCAAAGCCAATTGAGAAAGACCAAGATTGACTCTGTATTCTTTCACACGGTTCACTTGGCACCTCCTAAATGTAAATGTGTCAAATATATTTGATACATTTATTTTACAATACTAGTTGCCGGATGTCAAGTATATTTGACATCGTTTCCTAAAACTATTTTCTCAACTTTAAAAGCATTAAAAAACGATAGACTTCTGTAGCTATCGTTGTGATTTCTTTTATATACTATCTAGAGGTTTCTTCCGATACTTCAATATTCCCCATCACCCAATTGGACATCTTTTTGCCCTTGTCTTTATAAGGGTTAGGAGGAAACAAGGTGAAAGGGGGGATGCTGGCATCTGGGAAGAATAGTTCTACGCTTATCGTTCGTTCGCGATTATGATTGACGTAGGCTGTAAAATAGATATGGTAATGTCCGCTCACATCACCACCATTATCATACTCTCCTCTAGCAGTATTTGGTAAGAGCGTCACAGATTTTATGTCTTGCCTTTCCTGAGCTAAGTGTGCGATGATTTCACTCTTAATAGCAGCCTCATGATTTCTGACAAAATTCCCATCATCACTATATCCAGGATGCTCACTAAGAGAATAGAAAATAATGACCATCAGAAAAGGTAGGGAAACTAAAAAAATAATCAGCTTATTCGATTTTAACATGGGGTCCTCATCCTACTTATAAAAAATCTTGACCCAATCCTGCTTTGCACTGAGTATACGAGCAACATACACTGTATGCTTCTCAATATAATAAAATGCGAGATAGTTCTCTATTGGCATATAACGATAGGGTTTCACATCATTCGTCATCTCACCATAGCCCCGGCTTGATACCAGAGGACAGGCTTCTGGAAACAGTTCTAGGGTCTCAAGAGCACTTAATAGCAAATCAACTTTGCCATCTGCAGCTTGCTGGCTATAAAAATTCACAAGAATATAGTCGTGAATGCCACGCAAGTCCTGCTTAGCCTGATCTGCAAGAAAGACCTGATAGCGTTTCAACTTAGTCAAGACCAAATTCCTTTCTCACATCGGCTACAGAAGTGACTTTCCCTTGAGCAATTTCCTGGTGCCCAACTAAAATCTCCTTCTTCAAATCCTCAAAGGCCACTTGATACTGCGTGTTCTGCAAATCACTTGAAACAAATTCTCTTGGATCCACAGTCCCGTTAGCAATTTTTCGAAGTGCTGCATTTAGGACATCTGACACAGAAATTTTTTCATCAGCAAGTACCTCTTTTGTTTTCTGGTAAAACATCGCATCTGCTCGAAAATTCACTGCTTTCGTGTTTGCCATTTCTACCTCTCCTTTGTACATACAATTTGTATATACATTCTACCATACGAAAGAGAAGGGATTCAAGTGAAAAATGGATTCTTCTTTCACTAAATCTAATTAAGAGATACCGTTAGTTAATCTATATTCTTTCTCTCGTGTCAACTGATACCTCTTAGAATCAACAATTTAAGTAGATTCCACATCTTAATTTAACAACTCCAAGTAATTTTAGTCAATTATATTAGATATATTTTATTAATTTCTTTATAGTAAATTCCTATTTCTCTAGCCAAAAGAACGCTTGGTTTAACATCTCTTTTGTTTGTCCAATGATACACGGTCCATGAGAAATAATAATATTCTTAGGTTCCCATTTCTTTATTTTATGATAACTCTTCAATGCTTGTTTTTTACCAAATAAAAAGGTCATTCTTAAATCTCTTGGTGTTTTACCATTTGGATAGTGATTATCACCTATTTTTAACAGTAGCTTTTCAAAAATCGATAAATTTTCTGTTTCTATGTTTTCAATAAGATCCGTTAAAATTAGAGTTGAACTTTCAGTATGGAAAAAAACAACCTCTTTCACGTAAAAACTTCCCTCAAATGTTGTAAAACAAATTTCCTCGTTCCAATTGGCTTTCTCTAGTTCATGACCATAATATAAATTCATTCCCGATTTTCTGGCACGCTTTTGAACACCACTAGCTAGCCATACTTCTGCTTCCGGAAATAGTTCGTGCCACTCATTTATATAACTATAATGTAAGACATTGGGTGCAATAAGGTGTTTTACCTCACCTAATTGCTTGATTTCAAAAAGTAAATTATCACTAGGCTTAATCGGCGAATGCACCCAAAGACCACCATTCTGCAGACGGATAACTGTCATTCTAGTTGAAAAAGGCACTTTGAAGAGTTTGAAATTCATCAGTACTTCTTCCCCATCTACAATCCAGAGGTTATCTGCTATCTTTTTTAAGGAATTGAGCGGACTATATTTTTTGACTTCCATGAAACTCTGCTTTCTAAATTAATAAAGTATAATCAATCGTTATTCTCCAAAAATGGTACCACCAAATCAATCCACTCTTGAGGCAGGTAAGCTGATAGATAGCCATGGTTATACCCCTTTGCTTCATACAGGATAGTGTTGGGATGTAGCTGCTGAAATAATTTCGCCGATGCTTTCACACAGTTTAATTCTTTTTCACCATAGATATACAGAACCTGGGCCTTGCTAGCAGAAATCGTCTCCTTCAGCTTGTAACGCCCCATATAGGTTTTGTAAATGGTCACCAATGTTTTGATAGGTGTCCTTGGCAGATCCTCTAAATAATATGCTTTTATCTCCTCTGGATAAGCCAGTTTAGGATAGAGTTTGTCCATCATGCTTAATTGAAGTTTGCAAGAGAATTTACTGAACATCAATTTACCAAATAGTGATACTAGAAAGATGCTGATTTTAGCTAACCTTGGTTGAGGAATACAGATGCTTCCATCTATGATGGCCTTCTCAGCTATCTCGCTGTCTAAGGATAAAAGTTCCATGGCAATTTGACCACCAAGTGAAACGCCACCGATCGCAAACACCTTTCCACCACAGTTTGCTTTGACATAGTCTAGGATCTCCAAAGCAGAATCTTCCGTAGAAACATAATCGAGTTGATATTCTTCGCCGTGGCCATTCAAAGTGGGTAGAATAACACGGTAGTCTTCTGACAAAATCCGTGCTTGACGAAGATAATTCCACCAAGAACTACCACCGCCATGTATCAGTAAGATAGGAGGCAAATTCTTATCACCAAATTCATGGAATTTCATGTTTAAACTCCTTACTGTAGGGCTTTTAGTAATACTTTGCCGAGTAATCAGCACCAGGATACATTCTACCATACTTCTTCGGCGTAATTAGGATGCATCATAACATGCGTATATCGTATTTTCTCATTTCCACATATTTCTCACTGCTCATATGGGATTGGTCCTCATTGCTCTGCAAATTCAGTTAAATCAATAATATATATTTTTTCAACCTTTATACGGTAGTCCTTTTCTATTCCACACCCTCACTACCTCTTACTTTATATTTGAAATTTAATGCTTCCATAATTGCATTCATGATATCCAAATCAAACTCTTTCCTTGAGATATCCATCGATTTAATCATCTTCTTATTATTTCTAAGAGACTTCCATAATAGCTTTTTATCACGATCATAAAGTTCAATCTTATAAAGAAGATTTGCTAAAGACACAATAAAATCCTTGTGTTCTGTGCAAGTCTCTTTATTTATTTCTCTATCTTTCCAAGACATAAAGCTATCAAAATCTTCCTCAGAAAATTTAGGTAATAATCCTTGTATTGGATTTACTAGCAACTGCGTTGATGAAAGCATCAGATTTACATATGAACCAAGTGCATATTGCTGCGCTTCAGACATCTTATTATAATCTAACCCAAAACTTTCAATTTCACCTATGGCATCAGTTAATTTACTGTTCTCATCAATAATTCGACTAATACGTTCCTTTAATTCAATAATAGCAAGCTCATATGATTTTATATCTCTTTCACTTATAGCGATAAATACATTTTCTAAGTAGTTCTTATCACTCTTACTTTTCCAAAAGATTAATCCACTAGCTAATAAAGAGACACCAGCGATAGCCCATCCAACTGGACCTGCCAAAGCAAGAAAAGCATTTCCTGCTGCCATTCCGCCACCGCCTGCAGCAAGTGCTCCACCACCAAGCCATGCCAATGCAGCATTAGTAGCCGCAGCTCCGCTTAAAGTAGAGATAGCAGTACCAGTTGATGCAACTCCAAAAGTTGTAGCAACACCCATTGCTACTGTCGGCCCCATTGTTACTACTGCAACACCCAGTCCTGCTCCAGCTGCTCCTACACCTGCATTTTTTACTGTTACGTTTTTATAGTCCTTATCAATCTTATCTGCTTGTTGCTTCCAATTTAATCTTATCTGTTTTAATTCTTCATACTGAAGCTTCTGTTCACTAGGTACATTGCGTATTTTATCAAATTGTTCCTGTATGCTTGTTAATGACTTGTATAAACTTCTTGTATATTCTCCTAGCTCTCCAATGGCATTATTTGTTTCTTTGATTGCAGCCTGAGCTTTATCTTGAGCTACTTGGAGTTTTGATTTCTTCTGTTTCTTTTTACTCATTTTTCTTTCTCACTCCCTTTAAAATAAGAATCGATATCTGCTTTATTTCTAAGTATCTCATCTTTAGGAACATTTCTTTTTTCTGCCAAGATTACCGACTTCTCAAAGGCTTGAACATACATATCGCTTTCTTTTAGTTCTATTGTAAATAGCAGCAATGACTCATCATCATATATTTCAGCAAGGAACTTCAAACCATCAACATAATCAGCTAGTATTAATTTTTCACGTTTCAGGATAATTATTTTCTCCTTGATAACATGACGCTTTAAACCTCTGCTTGTCTCTCCATATAATGAAATCGTAAATCTTCCAATTCCAAAAATATTCAATCTCATTACAAATTCGGTGACATTTAAACTACCACCACCTTTAGTAAGCCCTCTTGCAATAGCATCTCCTGCGTCTATAGCACAGAAAGTACCATGTGCTACAGTCAACATTCGTTTTACTGTCGCATTCGAAAATGGTTCACATGACTTCCATAACAACGAAAAGGATCTATCGTCCTTTTTTGTCATTGAGAAATATCTGACTAGACGTCTTATTGAGTAAATAATCCTTACCAATAATTCATTAACAAAGACCGGTATAGCTTGTGCCGTCTGAAATCTTGCATCATAGCCTTGCTTATAAATATCGAGTGCTAATTTATTTATTGATTTATCAAATTCTCCAACAGGAAGATTCAACTTCCTCTTTATTGTAATAATATCATTTGTCCAGCTCCAGAAAGGTGAAGGAATTCCCATTCCTCTTCCTTTACTACTTGATGATCCTGATATATCTGAGATCAAGTGTCCAAACCAATTTACAAATCCACAGAACAGTTTACTTGGTATATTTTTACCTTCTAAATGAAAATCACCATCAAATTTAGAGAATGTGATCAATTCTCCTTCTGAAACAAAATGCGATGTATTTGTAAACTGATCTAGAATGGAAAAGAATAGCCCAAGTATTGTAGGATTGTGGCCTAACGACTTAAAATGATGATTGGTTGGCGTCAAATCCAACAATCCCTTCGCTATGTCTCCAATGCCATTTTGATCGTAAGGTATTTTGAACTTTTTCTCTAAGTGTCTAACTGCTGATGATAAATTTCCTTTGTCACCCGTCCATCCACACAATTTAGCAAAGTCTTCTGTTCTATTAGCAAACCACTTATCTGTAATTTCTCCAATTGGAGACTCTCCCGGTTTTCCTACCAAAAATACATCTATAACACCACATAGGGCTCCACTACACGCAGATAAAATGTAATCGGTCTTATCACATTCAGGTGTTAGCTTTTTCAAGGAATCTAAGCTTTCCTCTAATTTACTAGATACTAAATCAAGTTCACCTTCAGCTGTAGATAGTGCTGTCTTGATATCAGAAGCAAACTTATACCCATTTTCATTTATGCCGAGCTCCAACAACATGAACGGTTCATTATTTATCTTTTTATGAAATGTAGTCATCTGCTCCAATTACTCCTAATTCTACGGTTTCTATCGCATGTGCCGGAAGTATCCACTTCTACTTCACTGCTTCAATATGGAACAAGTACAAACTGAGATTTACTTAAATGAAATCCACTCTGCCTTTGATAGACAGGTTATGTGTTCTGTGCGAAGAACCTCTTCCAAAGGAAACAACATCCATAACTCCACTTAAAATTACAATTGAAAATTCTCTAACATTAATCATCTAATTAGCCAATCGTTTCTTTCAATAATAGATACGCTAATCTAAATTTTAGAATCCTTTACCTTACTAATTCTATTACTAGCCAATATCGTATAAATTAAATAACCAACAAAAATGATCATAAAAATAACATAGCAGCCAGTTTTACAACTTACTACTTTTCATATGATAATTTACAAATGTCTTTCCAGCCACTCTATCTTTTTAAAATCCTTATTGTTATTTTGTTCATTTCGATAGGAGTCTTGAGAAGAAGCTTTGTAAATACTTAGATACTGCTCCAGACTTGGAAGACGAAAAGTGATGCCTTCAATGTGAATAAGCTCTATATCCGATTCCGAAACTCCTGCAAAATCAAGTAAGGAATCGATACTTCCAAATTCAACACTCTCTCTATCCTTTTGGAATTCATGCTCATGAATATCTATTAAGACGTAGCCTAAGTCTTTCATCACTTTCATTATCTTGTCCCAGTCATAAATTCTGAGATGATCAGGCGCTTCCCAACCTCTAGGGTCACCAGGCACATGAATGTCAATGTCAGACGGCCCCCAATTTTCTTTCGTTCTAAACTCCAATCCCAAAGACCCCATCAGTGTCGGTGTAATTCCGACTCGATTTAAATGGAAACAAATGGTTTTAAATTCTTCAAATAAGAGACTCATGTTTACTTTAAACCTTTCATCTAATGTTCGTTTATACTTTAGTTACCTAAATCAAGATTTAGATAATGAAAACTAGTCAATTTTCTCAATAATGTTTCCAAGTTTATCTAATACAAGACAAGAATGATCATTTAGTGGAATTATGGGAACATGAACGAGTTCTTCAGATCTATCCTTATTAGCTTTATCATTCCATGAATCATAATGGACACTAATTAAAAACTGACTAAAGACTCCTAATCCATTTTTTATCTTTATCTGATGATCTGAATTATCATTAGGTGACACATAGACTTTTTCTCCTAATAATAGGGCTCCTGCAGAAAATCCCATAACTTTCGCACCTTTATTCAGCATATGCTTGATATAATTTTTGAACTCTTGATTGACATAAGTAGCTAGATACTTTTCTGTATTTCCACCACCGATGATAATGACATCAGCATCTAGATAGCTACCAAAATTAATCTGCTCAATGTCCAAGAGTAAGTAATCAGTGTTTAGGTTAGAAAAAAGGCTTTGGAAAACTTCCGTGTACTTTTTCATATACGGTTCCCAATTTTCTCGAAAAACTGTAAAAATGATAATTCTTTCGATCTTCCTTGATGACACAATTCTATTAACAATCGTATGGTTCTTTATCGGCGGATTTCCACCCATCAAAAAAATTTGTGCTTCCATTTTTTCTTTGTCCTTTCTCAAAAACGAGGCAAAGATGGTACTCTAACTTTTAATCTGTCCATACAAGTTTTACCGATAGCTCTCAGAAACTCTTCGCATCTACCGAATTTCAGAACAAAGGCAGCTCATTCTGATTTCATATCAGACTCTCGTAATAGTCTGTCTTCTATTTGCTTTTACCTATCTTTTCCTCTGCTAGACACTCTAGTTCCTCGATAGAATGACGATGCCTGTGCTTCTCTTCTGTTAGATAATGCTTGTGGACATGCGAATGCCTTACCGTATGCGTATGGGTACTTCCGCCATGGCTATGCGTGAATGTATGCTGGTGCTCATGGTCATGTTGGCGAATAAACGTATCGACTACCACTAAAGCAGAACCAATGACCATCACGATCAAGGCGATCACATACATCCAGGATAAGGATTCACTTAAAAATACAAAAGCAAGGAGAGCTCCGATCAAGGGATTGACAGCATAATAGGCACTGGTTTTAGCTGCTCCGAGAACATTCTGCGCTCTCACATACATGAAAATGCTGAGTCCGTAAGCCACAAAACCTAAAGCCAAGGCAATGGCGATATAGCCGATTCCTGGAAAGGACTCTCTTTTTATCAGAGCAATGACCAGAGCGCCAAGACCAGAGCATAGGCCTTTTAGCATCACAATTTGATAGGTGCTCTTTGATGATAGTTCTCTAGTGCAGTTATTTTCAAGTCCCCAGCAAACGGTAGCCATGATCACCAGCAAAGAACCATAAGAGAAATGAAAGCTATCTGTTCCTTCAAACGACAGCAGGATACTTGACAGGGTGATTAGTCCAATGGCCAGCCATAATCTTTTGGTTACAGCTTCTTTAAAGAGAATCAGTGCAATGACCGTCGTCGCCACAATTTCAAAATTCCCGAGAAGCGAGGCATTGGCAGAGGAACCATAGCTGATTCCAAGCATCAGAAAAATCGGTGCAGCAATATCGAGAACAATCATTCCGACAATATAGGGAAGTTCTGCTTTTGTCAGGCTCTCAGCTTTCTCCCTGTCCTTCTTATTAAAGAGTGACATCATACCAATACCAATCCCAGCACCGAGATCCAGCAATGCTGCCATTGTAGTCGGGCCCACATACTGCAAAAGAACCTTTGATATCGGTACATTTATGGCATAAAAAACAGCTGCCAGAAAGGCAAACATAATTGCTTTGAGCTTATTTTTCTCCATCAATTTTACTCCTCTATTTCATTATTTCTGGTCATGACCTCTATATCACAGCCCAGATCCAAACCAAAGTATCACTCCATCCAAACAGGAATTCGCCTAGAACTCAAAAGGTTTGGGGAGTTCAAATCTCCAGTGGAGCTTTGAAACCTCTCGCCTTGAAATGTCAAAGCGAGTGGTTTAACTGCGTTTTATTAACAAACTTACACACTCAACATGCGCAGTCATCGAGAACATATTCACATACTTTTTAACGATCGCATAAGGTTATCGTTAAATGGTATAACCTAGATAAACTGAGATTTCATAATTTCTTTTTCTTTGGTTTTGGTGCAGGTAACTCATCATACATTGAATTAAATAAGCCGGTTAAATATTCTTTGTTGTCAACATCATCTACCAATAGCATTTCCTTTGCACCTTCATACGGCAATTCGTATTCTACATTCGGCATATACGCTATTGCAGTTTTGACAGGCTTCACTAAAAATCTATCATCATAAATCCCACCCATGATTTTCCCTCGATAATAAATTATATATTCACCCATCATTGCTCTATATGATATTTCTTCCAACTCAGACAATTGTTCTAAAATGAAATCTAAATATTCTTTACTTGAAGCCATTTTTGCTATCTCCCTTAATTACTAAAATTTCAGCAATCCATTTTCATCAAATTGAAAATTGGGTTCCCAAGAAACTTCCCAATAATATCCATCTAAATCCGAAAAATATGCGTGATATCCACCCCAGAAAAGTCCCTGTGGCTCTTTTACAATTTTTCCACCTGCTTTTCATTACTAATTCTAGTACTCGCCAATATAGTATAAATTAAATGACCAATAAAAATGAAGATAAAAATAACATAGCAGCCAGTCTTACAACTTACTACTTTTCATATGATAATTTACAAATGTCTTTCCAGCCACTCGATCTTTTTAAAATCCTTATTGTTATTGTGATCATTTCGATATGAGTCTTGAGAAGAAGCTTTGTAAATACTTAGATACTGCTCCAGACTTGGAAGACGAAAAGCGATGCCTTCAATGTGAATAAGCTCTATATCCGATTCCGAAACTCCTGCAAAATCAAGTAAGGAATCGATACTTCCAAATTCAACACTCACTCGATCCTTTTGGAATTCATGCTCATGAATATCTATTAAGACGTAGCCTAAGTCTTTCATCACTTTCATTATCTTGTCCCATTCATAAATTCTGAGATGATCAGGTGCTTCCCAACCTCTAGGGTCACCAGGCACATGAATGTCAATGTCAGACGGCCCCCAATTTTCTTTCGTTCTAAACTCAAATCCCAAAGAGCCCATCAGTGTCGGTGTAATTCCGACTCGATTTAAATGGAAACAAATGGTTTTAAATTCTTCAAATAAGAGACTCATATTTACTCTAAACCTTTCATATAGATTTTCGTTATTTCTACTATATAACCTTGAACAAAATCACCTTCATTTTCTAGAGTATAGCCAGTTATTTTGGATACAAATTCTTTTCCTTACTAATTCTATTACTCGCCAATATTGTATAAATTAAATAAGCAATAAAAATGATAATAAAAGTAAGATTAATCTTCAACACAAAATAGAGATTTAACAAATTTGCGAACGCATGAAATAAAATACAATACCCCACAGATTGTGTTTGACGGTAAAGAAGCCCTAAAACAAAACTTAAAAATAACGTATATATAAAAAATAAAATAAAAGGAAATCCTTGATGACTTTCTCCAACAATAAACCATAAAGGCAGATGCCATATCCCCCAAATTAATCCTACAATCAAATTAGATTTCCAATAAGTATATTTTTTATCAAGTAAGGGTTGTAGTATGCCTCTCCATCCTAATTCTTCGTGACCACCACCAAAAAAGATTAATTGAATATAGAATAGTGGCATCAGGTAAATTGATACTCCGTTTAATTCTAAGGAAGATAAAGAAAATAGTATCAAAATTGCTAACAAATGAATAATGAAATAAATACTACTATTTTCTTTCTTACTAAATACAAAATGTTGAAATTTTATATTATTCCTTTTCAAATAAAAGACACTTGCAATAGCTGGTCCAAGTGCACCTACTATATGTAATGATCTCCCTATAATCGTTTCTAATCCCAAAATATGAGATTGCGTAATTATGGCGAGAAGCCCCCATGTTATATAAGTAATTCCAAATGTAATATAAAGATAATTTTTTAAATTCCTTTTATCAATTTCTGTCATTTCATCTCCATATCTTGATTATTTTAAATGTAATATTTTCTGCTTCTTAGTTGCTCTCGATTATAACTACCTATATTCTATCACAAAAATGCAAAAAAAGCCTTACAATCAAGGCTTTTCAGTATCCCTTTCGTTCCAAGGTTTCTAGGCTTTTACCAGCAAAGCTACACACTCGACGTGTGATGCTAGCAAACATCTATACTACAGAACGAAAGTGATAGATTGTTTTATAAAATTATACTATAAAACGAAAGAGAATTACACACTCAACTCAAACAACTTATAAAACTCACCTCTCCTATCCATCAAGTCACAAAAAGAACCATCTTCAACAATGACGCCTGCTTTCATAAAGAGAATCCTATCATATCTTTTCAAAATGTTCTCATTCAACTTGTGGGTGACTACAAGTGCAGTTAAATCTTGAATATCCAAGATTGACTTTTCAATTTCAGTAGTTACTTGATTATCCAAAGACGAGGTTGCCTCGTCCAATAATAAGATTGGTGTTTTTCGAATCAAGGCACGCGCAATACTAAGTCTTTGTTTTTGTCCGCCAGATAGATTTGAGCCATTCTCTCCACATAAAGTCTGTAGACCAGATTCATTTTCTAAAACATAACTTTCTAAACCTGACTGCTGTACAGCTTGCTTTATTTCCTCATCAGTAAAGGATTGATTAAGAGTAATATTGGCTCTTAAAGTATCATCAAAGATATAAACATCTTGTTGAACAATAGTCATTAAGTTATAAAGGCTCTCTGCTGAAATAGCTTGCAAATCTATATTATCAATGGAGATGTGCCCACTTGTTATATCGTAAAAACGCAGTAATAGATTGAGCAAAGTTGATTTCCCACTCCCTGACATTCCTACAATTGCAATTTTTTCCCCTTTTTGAATCTTTAAAGATAAATGATTAAAAATTTTTTCTTCAGCATTAGGGTAAGAAAAGTCTATATTTGAAAAAGAAATAACATCATCGAAATATTCTTTCGTTTCACCAGTCTGAAGTCCAGTTACATCTTTTACCTCAAATGCATTAAGTGTTGCTTGCCCTTCACGAAATTTACTCATTCCCATACCAATTTCATTTAGTGGCATTACTACAAAATTGACCAGTTGAACAATAGCTGTTACACTTCCAATTGTGGTATAGCCATTAAAAACAAGATACATTCCTCCACCAAAGGCTACTAAAAAAACAATCATCCCCGAAAGCTGCGAAATAACATTAGCTAAGACATCAAATTTTCCTTTCATAAAATATATCTCATCCAATTTTTCGCTTTTATTTCTGTAATCTTGACGGATAGCCTCTTTCACATTAAAACTTTTAATAATCAGAAATCCTGCTAAAATATCTTTAACCTTAGCTAAATACTTCTGATCGGCAATCATGGCACTCTTTTGAAGATAAGCTGATTTTTGTCCAATGAATCCAGAAATCATCATTGGAATAATGCTAGCAATGATAACCAATAAGGTCAAATACCAATTACCTATAAACATAGCTAGGAGCGAAAAAATCATTAAGGAAAGGTTTTTTGAAATATTAAAATACTGGTGTAGATAATCTTGCTCAATTTTCTTCATATTTTCGGTTAATACAGAAATAAATTTCCCTGATTTTTCTTTAGAAAAGTCTCTATAATCGCTATCTAAAATAGATTGGAACACCTTGTTTTTGTATCTTGACATGATTTGCCTAACAAGTTTATTTTTCAATCGAAGAGATATAAAGTTGAGTCCTGCATAGATGAAAATAACAGTAGCTCCTATTAGTACCGCTTGAGTTAAGGCTTCTTTATTTTGGGACATGCCACTATCAATAATACCTTTAATAGAATAGGCAAAAACAATATTAGTTAAAGGGACCAGTATATTAAATATCATGAAAGCATAAAAAGCCTTATGATGGTTCTTTATCAATTGTTTCATCCTTAATCTACCTCATAATTCTTAATTTCATTTAGAAAATGTGACATAAAATATTCTTCTAAGTCAATATTCTCTCTCCTAATCTCTTTCATAGAGACCTGTTCTACCATTTCTCCATTTTTGATAAAACCAATCTTATCTGCTATCTGTGAAATTTCCGATAATATATGACTCGATATTAGTATTGTAATTCCATGCTCCTTAGAAAGCGACAACAAAAGATTTCTAATCTCTTGAATTCCTATTGGATCTAAACCATTGATTGGCTCATCTAAAATTAACAATTTAGGTTTTGTTAGAAAAGCACGAGCTAAAGCAAGCCTCTGCCTCATTCCTAACGAAAAATCTTTTACTTTTTTAGACGTATTTTTTAATCCGACCATTCTTAAGGCTCTTATTATATCTGATTCAATAACAGTTTTCCCCATATACTGAGTGTGCATTTCTAAAATTTCTTTTGCAGTGCAATTATCATAAAAAATTGGTGATTCAATAATACTTCCAATCTGGCTTAGGATTTCTTCTCTATTTTCTTGTAGTTTTTTTCCAAAAATTTCAATACTACCTGATGTAATTGTTGATAAGGATAACATACATTTCATTAACGTTGTTTTTCCAGCACCATTCGGTCCTAAAAAACCATAGATTTCTCCTTCAGAAATTTGAAGGTTGATACCACTCAAAATTTCTTCATTATCAATTGTTTTAAAAACTTCTTTTATTTCAACAATATTTCTCATTTCTATCTCTCTTTCTATATCTAGCTTTAAATGCAAGAATTTTTCTCCCGGAGTATAAATACAAACTTATACGGTTTCTTTTTTATAGAAATCATCAAGGAATTGTAACTTTCCTTCAATTAAACTCAGCTAAGCTACTTGATACTAATATCTTGTCTTGAAATATTATAAATTGAAAATGAAGTAATCATTAAACTTATGAAACTTGCAAATATCAAAAAGAATAAGCTATCAGCAATATTATTAGATAAATTTCCTGGACTGACATTCGAAAGTAATGCTGCTAAACCAAGTCCTGTAAGCATTGTTATAGCTGTTGAATGCTTAATCATACCTAAAACAAATGATAGTAACCCTATTAGTACTGTTCCAAACGTAACTCCAGCTAAGTTAATTAATTGATTAGCTACAGGAATATAACTAGATTCAGTTACAACAGCCATGAATCTAATGAATAATTGAATCACTAAATGTGCAGAAAAATGGGCAATAAATGCTATTAGAATGACTGAAAGAATTTTTCCCCATAGTAATTTTATTTTAGAAATAGGGTAAGAAAACAACTGAAAAATTGTTCTTCGTTTAAATTCATCAATGATAATCGTAGATAATAAATAAGATTCAAAAATCAAAAATGCGGCTTTTGTAAATAAAGATGAAAACAATGATGCTACAATTGCCCAACCTTCCCATTTCCCAGTAATTCTAATAAGATTAGAATCCTGTCCAGTGAATTCTCCTAGTTTATTGTCAGTACCTAACCCCATAATAATGATTGCTGTAATACCTAACACTATAAATATAGTACACAACCAGGCTAAAAATAATTTAGATTTAGAAACTTTATTTAATTCAATTTTAATAAGCGACAACATAGATTCTTTCCTCCGAAGTGTAAATAAAGAATAAACTATTCAAACTAATCTCAACAAATATTTAAAAATAAGCTTATTTTTAAAACAATATCACTATACATACTATCGGTATGTATATACTAAAAAACAAACATACCTGCGGTATGTATAATAGATTTTTAATAACACACTTAAAGTATGTTATTTTTTAATTATCAATTATGTAAGATAATTTATTCAATTAATAATACATAAATAGAAATGAGTATTAACAAAAATGTCATGCGACGACTTATTTACTATTTTTTTAAGTGATCAAATAAGTTGAAAATCACCTCCATCATTTCATCAGAAATTAACTGTACCCCTAGACCTTCAAAAGTAAGTTTAATGAAATTCATTTTTCGCTTTAATTCTACTAATGAAAAAACAGAAATTTGAAAACCAATCCAAATATTTAGAGTTAAAACAATTAAATCTGCTAGCTCTTCTGGATATTCTGTTTTAATAGACCCATCTTCAACTCCTTCGTAAACTTTTTCTCTAATTTCGGGTAAAAAATCAGAAAATAGACCTAGATACTGCTCCCCTAACAAACGTGGACTTCTTAGCATGATTGAGGCAGAGTATACGAGCCTTTGGTGTTCAAAATTAGAGAAAGAGTCCATCAAAGAATTTTGTATCTTTTCTAATCCAGTATTTCCTCTCCAATTATAATTTAAAATTTCTTGATTATTTTCGCTAATGATTGTTTGAAGTATATCATATTTAGACTCAAAATGATGATAGATAACACCTTTTGTTAATCCACCTAAGCCATCTATGATATCTTGGATTGACGTATTATCAAATCCTTTTTCTAAAAATAAGTTTTTAGAGACCTCTAGTATTTTTTTTCTAGTTTCATGTGAGTTTCTATTCCTTGCCATTTTAGTCCCTTTCTATCATACCGATGGTATGTAATTCTATTGTAGTGGAAGTAACTAATAATGTCAAGTTCTTTATTGGAAAATGCAAAAAAGCCTTAAAATCAAGGCTTTTCATTAAACAGTTCGTCTACACTTTAGTCATCTAGATCAAGATTTAAATAATGAAAACTAGTCAATTTTCTCTGTGATGTTTCCAAGTTTATCCAATACAAGACATGAATGATCATTTAGTGGAATTATGGGAACATGAACGAGTTCTTCAGCTCTATCCTTATTAGCTTTATCATTCCAGGAATCATAATGGACACTAATTAAAAAGTGACTAAAGAGTCCTAATCCATTTTTTATCTTTATCTGATGATCTGAATGATCATTAGGTGAGACATAGACTTTTTCTCCTAATAATAGGGCTCCTGCAGAAAAACCTATAACTTTCACCCCTTTATTCAGCATATGATCGATATAATTTTTGAACTCCTGATTGACATAAGTAGCTATATATTTTTCCGTATTTCCACCACCAATGATAATTAGATCCACATCTAGATAGCTATCAAAATCAATCTGCTCAGTGTCCAAGAGTAAGTAATCAGTGTTTAGATTAGGAAATTGACTTTGGAAAACTTCCGTGTACTTTTTCATATACGGTTGCCAATTTTCTCGATAAACTGTAAAAATGACAATTCTTTCGATCTTCCTTGATGACACAATTTTATTAACAATCGTATGGTTCTTTATCGGCGGATTTCCACCCATCAAAAAAATTTGTTCGTTCAAACTTTCACACTTTCTAAAGATACATAAATTTTTACCACGTTCTGAAATTATAATTTCTTCTTAAAATGAATAAGTCTATTTGCCTCCTGAAATCCAATATTGAGATGAAATCTTATAGAATCCGTATTCGTTAAAGTACAGTCACTTGCAAATTCCTTACATCCTTTATTTTTCGCCCATTCCTCACATTTTGTACAGAGATTTTTAGCAATATCCTTTAAACGATATTCCTCGTCGACAATAATCCCTTCTAAGAATCCAACAGGGCTATATTTACAACCTTCAACATAATCAAATCTGAGTGAACATAGTGCTAGACCTACAATTGTGTCACCTTCAACTTCAGTAAAGATTGCAGTATTTTTGCCATTCGTATATCTTTTTACTTCATCAATAGCTTCTTTATCGGTCAATTGGGGCCATAATTGTTTCATTAATTTAGCCGTTTTTATAGAATCTTTTGTTATTCCATCCATATTGATGTTCCTCCGCGAATTACAAGTAAATATTACGAATCATGCTGTTACTTTGTTACTCATTGATTGATACCAATACCATCCCCTTCTACTTTTCGACTGTCTCAGATCGGAAGAGCAGTGATACCGCCTCAACATGATGCGTTTGTGGACTCAAAAGGTAAGGGGAGTTCAAAGCTCCAGTGGAGCTTTGAAGCATCTCGCCTTGAAATGTAAAAGCGAGATGTTTAGCTACGTTTCACTAACAAACTTACACATTCGACGTGATGTGTTTGTGGGACTCAAAAGGTTTGGGAAACCTTTTGAGGTTTAGCTACGTTTCACTAACAAGCTTACACACTCGACATGTGGTGATAGGTCTTACCCATATTATGGAACGAAATGACCAAGGTAAAATTTAAATTACACTATGAAACGTAATCATTACTGCTCTTAAATCTATTGTTATTTAGATAAAAAAATATTATAATGTTCCTGTTGAGTATCGATGTTCTCTTTATCTTATTCGAAAGGAGAATAATTCCATGAAGAATTTAAGTGACCAGGACATCCTTAATATCGTCAAGGACATACAGAATACTACTCGTAGTGTTCGTGACATCATATATGCTGTCAAGGATATCATCCAAATGTTTAAACGATAACGCTCAACTCTAGACAAAGTCTATACTGACTTTGTCTTTTTTTAATGAACTAGTTTTTCAATTTTCCGACAATATAGGACAATCCCACTTATTTTATTCATTAAAATCTTATGTTCAGCTTTGTAAATATCCAATAATTTCTCAACCAAATCGACTACTTGTAGTTCAGCAATATCTGCAGCACACAAATTTAAAGATTGCACATTATATAAGTGACTCAATTCCAAATGTTCTCCATTTAACAGTTGATATTTTTGGGAGATATATTTTTTTCTATCAAACACTTTGAGCAAATATGCATTAAGTTGCCACTCCCCATTATGAGAACTTACCATGAACACTAGACCTGGAATTTCAATTGGTAAATCAAACTTTAAAGCTTTATTAAACCAATTCTTGAAATTTATATACACTGAGTCAATGTTAAACTTTTCTTTCACTATTACCTCTTTATCATGTATTCCCAACTCCTTCAGTTGTATACTTGAAAACTCCAACCCGCCTAATATGATAAAGTATAAAAATAGTGTTAACGATCTTATCTCATCGATTTTATTATCCTGTTTATATAGATTATGTTTATGAAAATACCCATTTCGTTGATATCTTGTCCATTGTGAAATTGCATGATTCATACAGCCTCTGACTTTTGCTGATAAAGCTAATTTTGCTTCTTTCGAGGTAATGAATTCATTCAATGACCCTAACGTACTATCAATCATTTCAGCATTGTCTTTAGTATATTGAATCCTTCGGTTTCCGTTTTGTCTGTTTGATCTTATAGAAAATCCCTTATCAATATTAAGTTGAACTATCTTATACATTAATTGTTCTATTGACTTTAGATACCCTGATATTATACCTGTTAATTCTAACTCACCCATCGAATGGCTATAAATATCAAATAACCATTCAGCACTGATGAAACTCTCTGAAAAATCATTTTTGCCAGTCATTGCGAGATACATCTTATTCTCTAAAAACTTCCCTTCAACTTTCAAAAAATCTTCATTTGTAAGGAATCCTGATTTACCATAGTCGAATATTGCTTTATAATCCATAGTTTGTAACATTTCGGACTTTTTTGTTCGAAAAGCTGATAATGTATTTTTACTTGGGATAATTACCGTTTTATAAGTTATTTCACTCATGATTCGTTCATGAAACTCTCTTGCGAAACTGATAAAAGAATTATATTCTGCTTCATCAAAATACTGTAAAAAGAATGATTTTATTGGGAAGACTTTTACTAAACCATTTTGATTTAACTCACTATTCCCATTCACCAAGTTAGCTAAGTCCACAAAATGTATTGCATCACGTAAAATAAATATATGGATTTCATCAACATTATCAGCCTTAGCATGAAGAGATTTTGAAATTTTATCATAATCCGTATTGCTAGCACTTTCATATGAAATATCATAAAGAAAAAATACTTCAACTCGTATGCCATTAGGGCAAAGCAACATGGAGTATGCCTCAGTTCCATCTCCATAATAATGTTCCTCAAAGAAGATTGATTTTCGCTCTAAAATATTTTTGATGATTTTAAAGATATATATTTCAATCCAAGAACGGTACTCTGATTCTTGAGCTTTGAACCTATTAAATTCTACATTTCCAATATCAAATAGATGCTTCGAGGGAAGAAATATTAAATCTTCCTCATCAATAGTTTCATCATAGATAGGGGATTCCCCAATCAAAGATTTTATGTGATAATATAATGCTCCAAAGTGATGCTCGTAAATATCGAAATTCAAATTATTTTCCATGTAATTCACCATCAATTATGATTTATACGGCTATTATACCACTAAAAACGAAAAAAACTGCAACCTTTCGGCCACAGTCACTTACAAATCTACCTCAGTCCCCTCTAAGAATTTTGCACTTATCTGCCCATCTTCTGAGATTGTAATACTGTCCAAAACCTGACACATCTCATACGAATCGAATTCCCATAAAGGCTTGTTTATCATTTCAGCCAACTTCGTACAATAATGCTTTTCTAGTGGACGATTTTCTTCCAGGATCTTATTCCACTTTCCATGCAATAGATCCACGTTCTCACTCAATAGTTCTACAGCCATTACTACGGCTTTCTCTAGCGTTTCTTCATCAATATGGTTATGACTTTGCTACTTGGATCAAAGGAACTTCTATGTCTCCAAAATACCTAGATGGCGAGGTAGCACTTATTCGTGAAACTGGTTTTGACTATGATGGAGCAGTCTATGCCTTAGTATGGAATGAACAGACCTACATCAAAAAGCTCTACAAAGTTGAAGATGGTTTCCGAATGGTGTCAATCAATGAGGTAGGTAACCCAGAACGCTTTATTTCCAAAGATGATAATTTCCGAATTGTTGGCCTAGTTGTAGGCCACTTCATGCCTGTAGAGGGAGTATAGTCATGAAGCTAAAGGATATTTTAGAACTTAGGACGTATGGTTTCAATCCGGACTGTAAAGTTGAAATTTTCAATATGGACAACTTTGAAGAGCGACTAGAAAATGAAGGATTCGATAAAATTCTTATTCCTCAAAATGAAGATGCAAAAATTTATCCTTACGCTTTTTTGATAGAAGATTCTGTTTTATTGCTATGACCGAGGAGGACGACAATACCAATGAACTTTAAAGAAATGATTTACATAAAGAATGAACGTATTATCTTCACTCCTGATAAGTTCGAATACGACATCACTGATTACATTGGAGAACTTATCGAAGAGCTAGAAAAACTCAAACGGAGATAATTCTATGGGCTATATTAACTATTCTATTGAACCTCAAAGTGACATAGCCTTCCTCGATATGAAGTCCTTCTACGCTTCAGTAGAATGTGTGGATAGAGGTTTACATCCACTCTACACATCACTGTGCGTCATGAGCCGTGCAGACAACTCGGCAGGATTGATTCTCGCTTCTTCTCCAATGTTTAAGAAAGTATTCGGTAAAGCGAACGTAGGTCGTTCTTACGACTTACCATTTGATATCAACACTCGAAAATTCAGCTATCAAAATGCATGGAAACAGGGGATTGAGGTAACACCAAAGTATAAATCGTTTATTGAACACTGGGCAAAGCGTACACTCATCGTTACTCCTCGAATGGACAGATATATTGAGAAGAATCTAGAGATTCAGCATATCTTTCAAGATTATGCTGCTCTAGATGACATTCTCCCCTATTCAATTGATGAAGGCTTTATTGACCTTACTAGCTCACTTTCTTACTTTATTTCTGATAAGTTAATGTCAAGGAAAGATAAGTTAGATAATGTTTCGGCTATGATTCAGAGAGATATTTACCGTAAAACAGGTATTATCTCAACTGTTGGAATGAGCAATTCCAATCCTCTTCTAGCTAAACTAGCTCTAGATAATGAAGCCAAGAAAACTGCTACAATGAGAGCTAACTGGTCCTATAAGGATGTGGAAACTAAAGTCTGGGCAATACCAAACCTAACCGATTTTTGGGGGATTGGTAGTAAAACCGAGATTCATTTACAAAAACTTGGTATTCATTCAATCAAAGAACTAGCAAATTTCAATCCTGATATTCTCAAAAAAGAATTCGGTAAAGTCGGTGTTCAGCTATGGTTTCACGCCAATGGAGTTGACGAGAGCAACGTCCATGAACCCTATAAACCAAAATCACGAGGATTGGGTAACTCACAAGTACTTCCTAGAGATTACAGAACCCAAAGAGAAATTGAAATCGTATTAGCTGAAATGGCTGATCAGGTTGCTAACCGTCTTCGCTCGGCACATAAAAAAGCTACTGTCGTCTCAATTCATATTGGCTATTCTAGGACTGAGATGAAAAAATCTATAAATGTTCAGAAAAAAATTGACCCCGCAAATCTTCCAAAAACAATGATTGGTCATGTACTTGAGTTATTCCGAAAGAAATACACCTCTGGTGCAGTGAGACAAATTGGTGTATCTTATAGTGGTTTCGTAGATGAAAGCTATACTCTACTATCACTCTTTGATGATGTAGAACAAATTGAAAAAGAAAATAGACTTCAGACAGCTATTGATGTTGTCAGAGAACAGTTTGGCTTTTTAGCCATACAAAAAGGAACCGTCCTAACTGAAGGTTCCAGAAATATTGAACGCAGTAAACTTATCGGCGGTCATTCCGCTGGTGGATTGGAGGGATTAAAATGATTGACCGTTCATACTTACCATTTCAGTCAGCAAGAGAGTACCAGGATACAAAGATGCAAAAATGGATGGGCTTTTTCCTATCTGAACATGCATCAGCACTCTCTGATGATACAAACAAAGTAACGTACATGTCTGACTTATCACTAGAGAAGAAATTATTACTCCTCAGTCAAGTATACGCCGGGCAGCTACACACACGCATTCAAGTGATTGAAAAAAACAAGCGTGTTTCCTACACTGGAACAATACCAAGTCTGACCAAAGATTTCATTTTGATAAAAACTACAACAGGTCACATCAATTTGAAATTAAAAGACATTATTAGTATTGAACTTGTCGAGGAGGTGCTCTATGAATCAGCTTGAGTTTCAGCGTAATCACCTACAAATGGACTATTATAGCGAGAGCTACCAAGATTTTGAACGTGACTTCTACCGCTACTCTAACATGAATATTCCATTAACCTTCCTGACGGATGATATCCTCAAAACAATGGCGACTTCACATAAGAATTACTTTGTCCTCAATAAGGAAAAGTCCAAAGATAACCGCGATCACTTCTTCATATTTGAAGTAAGAACCTTAGAAGAGAATCCACTAATCTATCATTATACATATAAGAAAACTACAATATATTTAGCAGAAAAATAGGAGCAGTTCAATTGACTGTTCCTATTTTTAATATTCATAAAATCTAAAGTCTTTATACTCTTTAACAATGGAGTCGCCAACCAGAACAGACTATACTGACCAGCGACTACCTTAAATTTAATGTTTCAGATTTATTTTCTTATCTCTAATTTCATAAACTACATCTGCTACATTTTCGAGTAATCGTTTATCGTGGGTGATAAACACGATAGTTCCGGTGTACTCCTTCATTAGTATTTCCAAAGCCTCTAAACTTGGTATGTCAAGGAAGTTACTGGGTTCATCCATTATTAGGATGTTATATCTACCCATGAGCATTTTAGCAAGCAACAATTTTATAATTTCTCCACCGCTTAAAACAGATAAACTTTTTCCAATATCGTTCTGTTTGAACCCCATAGATGCTAGCACTGAACGAATTTCTGATATATTGTAGTCACAATCCTTCTGCATAAACTCCATAACATTCTGATTACTGTTGTACTTGTAACCATTCTGTGCAAAGTAACCTATTTTTGCCTTAGGCGAAATAGAAATTCCTTCTTCATGGTTTAAGATCATTTGGATTAAAGTTGTTTTTCCGATTCCATTACCACCAGTTAACGCCACTTTTGCTCCTAACGGAATTTGAAAAGATGCATTTTCAAACAGTGCCTTATCCCCAAATACTTTATTAATTTCTGCACCGACTATAGGGTATGGATTATGGAGCTCCAATGCTTTACTTTGCCTGAAACGAATTCTGCGAATGCCTTCCGGAGCTTCTACTTTTCCTAAGGCCGCAATCCTGTGCTCTAGGGTTTTAGCAGCATTATACATCTTTTTTTCCTTACTTCCTATTGATTTTTGATGAGCTAAACGCCCTCCGTCTTCAGTACTTTTTTTCTTTGAAGAACCTTTTGCCTTCTGTTCTATTTTACGAGCCTGTTTTCGCTTTTCCTCCGCAGCCCTTTCCAATCGGGCACGTTCCGCAATAAATTGTTCGTATTCTGCAGCTTGGCTCTTACGTTCTTCCTCTTTCTGACGAAGATAATCAGAATAGTTTCCCCAATACTCAGTGATTTTGCCATCTTTCAGTTCCCATATTTTATCTACTATTTCATCAAGAAAATAGCGGTCATGGCTAATAACTAACAGTGCACCTGTAAAATATTTTAGCTGTCCTATTAGAAAATCAATTCCTTCACGGTCTAAATGGCTCGTAGGTTCATCCGCTAAAATACCATGAACCTGTGCCGATAAGGCCTGTGCTATTTTAAGCCTTGTTTCTTCACCACCGCTCATAGTCTGTATATTTAATTGCTCAACACCTAGCTTGCCTACAAGTGCAAAATCTTTTTCCTCCTGCAGAGTTACTTCGTCCAACTGGGGAATATAGGCAAGTTCACCCAGACGATTCATTTTACATCCTGGGGGAGTTAATTCTCCTAAAAGTACCCTGAGTAAAGTGCTTTTTCCAGCACCATTTGCTCCTACTAAACCAATACGGTCATAATCATATACTTCTAATTCATTTATATCTAAAACATCGCGTCCTTTGAATTCCACACGAATGTCTTTTGCTTTTAATATTAATTCCATAACATTTCCTCCTGTCTATAATCGCATGCTTTCATTTGCTTGTATGCAGGGAAAACCCTGCGATTTTAGCAGGAAGAGTTACATGAAAATAAGATACATAAATATTCCTCCAATATTGTTTATTTTAAATCTAATTTTCTAACCTCAGTTATCATTTGGCAAACTATAGCAATGCCAATAATTAAAATACCTGATAGTAAAAACCAATGATTTACACCGATTTTATCAGCAAAGAATCCAGAAAGAATTAACCCAATTGGCATAGCAAGTGACATGATACTTCCGGTCAAAGAAAATACACGTCCTAAATATTCAGGCTTAATTTTCTCCTGAAAAAGAGCTGTTTGCACACCGCTATAAAATGGCACCGAAAGCCCCATTATTGCACAGCAAACTACAAATATTACAAATCCATTTGGAGGAAGTATTCCCGAAACGGCTAAACTGGTCCCCATTATAAAAAATGAACTTGTTATTAGTAATACATGCTTTTCGAAGCCCCCTAATCTTCCTAATAATAAGCCTCCTGCTAGCATCCCAAATGCAAAGGAAATTTCCGTAATAGAAATATGCACAGGCGTTCCATTAAAGTGTTCCATGCTTATTAAAGGAAATAGTGCATTGATTGGCATATAAACAAAAGTATATAGTGTTCCTAAGAGTAATAAGGCAAACAATCCTTTGTTTTGTCTCAGAACCACAACTCCTTCTTTCATCTCTCTTATGAAATTTGGTTCTAAACTTTGCACTTGATTACCCAGCTTAGGTATACGTACAATTGCTACCGTAATAGATGCAATCACAGCACCCAATACGTCGATGGCAATAATAGCATTTAAATCCCAAACGGAGTATAAGAGTGCTGCAACTGCCGGACTAACAATATAGCTTATAGACTGCAAAGACTGACTATAGCCTGCGCATTTCGTTAGCTGTTCTTCTGGTACTAAAAGTGGTGTAACCGCATTGAGTGCTGGGGTATGAAAAGCTGTTCCAATGCTACGGATAAACAATACTATCATAATCATCCAGACAGGTAGCTCCATACAGAATGCAACAATAGCAAGCACTGCACCAGCTGCTGCGATAATTAAATCGGCACCAATCATTATCTTCTTCCTATCATGACGATCCACTAGCACACCAATGGCAGGTCCCAAAATCGCATAGGGTAAAAAACCTACTAATGAAGCCATAGACAAGACCATCGCAGATCCTGTTTTTTCTGTAAGGTAAAAAATAATCGCCATTTGCAGGATGGCACTAGTGATTAATGATACTGCTTGCCCTGCCCATATTGCATAAAATTTTCGTTTCCAATTGTTGTATTTTTCCATTTATATTATCTCCTGCATATTATTTTGCTTGAATTTCTATTTTGAATAGCATTCTAGGCAATAAAAAATGCAGGCCAAACCCCACAATGTGGCTTTTGGTCTGCATACATACAATTTGGAAACATTCATATTAAAGACATAGTTAAATAAAGGTATAGTTAAATAACCAATATCCTCACCGTAACTAATGAATGCTCAATATCGTATAAATAAGCACAACAAAAAAGCCTATCATTGGGTATAGATTCTGCTTTTTTTATTGCCAGCTTATCTTAAACGCATTGAGGCTGTCATAGTTTCGGTTCCTCCTACATCTTTGTTTATATCAATTTATAGTATAACACAACAAGATGATATGTTCAATATAAAAGTTATGGAATGAGTCTCATACTTCCAATTCGATGCCAGATTTAAAGGATATGACGAAGTGTTCTTCATAGACTGTAACGCTCTGGATTATCTTCCTTAGTAGCAAGCGATTAGCTTTCACAAAATCTTCTGTTTGTAGTTTTAAAAATTCATCAGGATTTTCTAACTCAACCTCAAAATATTTCATTTTACATTCCCTCATTTCATTTATTGATAAATTGAGTTTACAAAAAAGAGTGGACAATTTTTGTCTACTCTTGACCTTTAAAATAGTTTTTTTAAAAACGATTTGAAGTTGCCTAAATTATTACTTATTCGGTAAAATGCAGTATTCCTTTCAACAGCTTTCCTTCAACTACACTTCACTTGATTCAAACAAGGTGGGGATGTATCTATTCCCACAAACTCCTTGTCAATGGAAACAAACACGTACCCACAGTGTAAATGGAAATAGAAACTGATAATTTCTAGCTATCACTTCTACTCCCTCCAAAAAATTACTCACTCTGATACTCCCCCCCATACGACAAAAAGCCTTACAATTCAAGGCTTTTCATTATCCCTTTCGTTCAAAGGTTTCTAGGCTTTTACGAGCAGAGCAACACACTCCACGTGGTGCGTCTGCGGAAACAAATCCACCGGCTGAACTTTCTTCAATTCGTATCCCAACTCTTGATAAAGTTTGATATCACGCGCCATGGTTGCGACATTGCATGAGATATAGGCGATGCGGTCAGCTCCTGTTTGGGCGCTTGCTTTGATAAAGCTTTCAGTCAAGCCCTTGCGTGGTGGGTCGACCAGGATGGCAGTTGGTTGGATGCCTTCCTTGAGCCAACTTTTCATGGCATTTTCAGCTGTGTCACAGACATAATGGGCATTTGTGATGCCATTTAAGCTAGCATTCCTCTGGCTATTTTCTACTGCTTCTGGAATGACTTCGACACCATAAACTTCCTTGACATGCTTAGCGACGGATAATCCAATAGTTCCGATTCCTGAGTAGGCATCGATCACCACATCATCTTCTCTTAACTCCGCAAAGTCAATGGCTGTCTGATAGAGCTTCTCTGCCATTTCGGTATTGACCTGGTAAAAGGCTGGTCCTGAGATTTGGAAGCTATTGCCCAACATTTGATCGGTAATATAGTCTTGACCATAGAGAACTCGCCACTCTTTCCCAAAAATGGCATTGGTATTCTGGTCGTTGATATTTTGCATAACGGATTTGATGGCCGGGAATTGCTTGATAAACTGCTCGATCAACTGGTCCACACGGAAAACCTTGGGACGAGTAGTGACCAAAATGGCCATGATTTCTCCAGAATGATGTCCTCGGCGGACTACAAGATTGCGAATCAAGCCAGATTGTTCCCTCTCATCATAAGGCTTGAGGTCAAACCGACGAATCAAATCTCGAAGAGCCAAGACCACTTGGTCAATGACTGGATCTTGGATGTAGAAATCTTCGATCGGCATCAAATCATGAGAGTTCTTCCGAAAGAATCCTGTCTCTACCTGACCATTGACACGACGAACAGGGACTTGTGCCTTGTTGCGGTATTGGATAGGATGGTCCATCCCCAAGGTCAGGGGCACTTCCATATCAGAGATTCCTGCCATTTTATATAGACTATCCTTGACCTGCTTGGCCTTGAATTTCAGTTGCTCCGGATAAGCTAGGTGTCCCAAGTCGGCGATTCCGCTTCGTAAATAGGCAAGATCAAGCTCTTCATTACGATGAGGGGATTTTTCTAAGTACTCCTCTACTTTTCCGTAGCCAATCTTTTTGTTGACTTTAAGCACGCGCATGCGGATGATTTCTCCTGGCAGGGCATTCTCCACAAAAAAGACCAGGCCATCGACCTTAGCCACTCCAGCTCCTTCGTGTGTCAAATCAACAATCTCAACGGTTACAATTTCATTTTTCTTTAACATGGTGTTCTATCTTTCTACAAATTAAAAGAGGTGGAGTCCAAAACTCCTATCCCCTTATTATATCATCTCAGTCCCATTTGGTACAATTTCTTTTTATAAGCATCGAAATCAACGAGCAAGCCTTGGCCCCCATACATATCGTAGGCATCGACCCAATCCCCATTTTCTGGGATGGTCACTCGTTCAATTCCTTTTCCAGCACTACCGACTAGGCCAAGGCCATTGGTCAATAGGAAGGAGAAAGGTACATTGGTAGACGTCATAGCAAAGACTTTCCCAAGGGCTTCTGATCCCGTAAAGAGTTTGGTTGGATCCTTAATCTGATGCATGATAGCAGACATGACCTCTTGCTGGCGACGGGTCCGGCCAAAGTCCCCTTCATCATCCTTACGAAAACGTGAGTAATTGAGAAGGGTCCGGCCATCCATCCGTTGTTTTCCAACCTTGATGGTTTGCTGCGGAACGACACCGTCTTTCATGTTCAAATCATCTGGTACTTCTACTTCACTGACCTTTTCGCCATCAACCGTTGAAAACTGCGCATTCATCTCGACCCCATTTGGGAAGAGGGTATCGATCGCTGTCGCAAAGGTCTTGAAATCGACCATGGCGTAATATTGGATGTCAATGTCAAAGTTGTCTTTTAGCATCTGACGCACCAATTCAGCCCCTTGGTTGTTATTTTGCTCCCCGATGATGAAGGCAGTATTGAGCTTCTGGTCGTAGTAGCCATCATATTCAGGAATATTTTGCTGGCTGACACCATCGATATGGACCAATGTATCCCGCATGAAGCTGACCATCTTGATCTTGCCTTCTTTGTTATTGACATTGACCACCATGATGGAGTCTGTCCGGGTCTCATCCGATTTCTCACCGATCCGACCATCTGTCCCCAAAATCAGGATATTGACCCCATCTCGCGACTTCTTGCCGTTAAATTTCTCAACGACAGCTGGTTTGGCATCTGGACCTGTCGGCTTACTGTTCAGGCCTTTCACAAACATGAAGACCATGCCACCGATAATGAGCAAGAAAAAGAGAGCAAGCCACTTGAGAATCCGCTTGACGCGGATCTTTTTCCGTGGTTTCTTGGGTGTATCGCTCGTCGCAGCAGCTGCTTTTGTCTTCGTTTTTTTGCTACGTGATTGGTAAACCGGGAGATCCCCAATCGATTCAGCAATCTCTCCTTGCACTTCTTCTGTAGCAACTACTTCAGGTCGAAGGGCTTCTGCTTCCTCATAAGCTCCTTGGCTTTTTTGGAGCAGGTAATTGTATTCTAGTTGTTCTCGTTCATTCAAATAATGAAAATTTGAGTATAAGTACTCTAATCGCTTTCGCTCATGGTGAGATAGAAAGTTTGATTCCTTACTCATTTTTTCTCCATTCCTTTATCTTTTAAGGTATAGACCTGATACTGACCCAAGACTTTTGTCTGAATGCCCAAACTGTCTAATTCTTGATAGGCAAACTGCAGAAGATCAGGCACTTCATTTAGGAGGTCAACAATGAAAAAGTATTCTCCTAAAGCTGTTTTTAGGGGACGACTTTCAATCTTGGTCAAATTGATCCCCCGCCAAGCAAAGGTGGACAAACCTTTATAGAGGGCTCCTGCTAAGTTACTTGGTAAGGTTAAGGCCAAGCTAACTTTTTGAAGAGAGGGATTCAATGCTTCTGAGATCGCTGGCTCAGTTGCCCCTAAAATCCAAAAACGTGTATAATTGTCCTCGATTTCTTGGATGTCTTTGGCCTGGACTTCCAAGCCATACTCACTGGCTGCTGCCAGAGGGGCAATCGCTGCAATTTCCAAGTCTGGATGCTCTGCTACATAGCGAGCCGCATAGGCTGTTGAAGCCGTCATTTCCATGGCCACATCCGGATAATGGGCTCTTAAAAAAGCCTTCCCTTGGGCCAAGGCCTGTGGATGCGAATAGACCGTTCGAATGGGGCGGTCCTTTTTAGTCACCAAGAGCTGTTGCTTGATGGGATAGACCACTTCTGCAACGGCCTGGATGGTCCCTTGGTGAAAGAGGTAATCAAGGGTCTCATGAACACTGCCTTCAATAGAGTTTTCAACTGGGACGACTGCAAAATCGATCTCTTGATTCTCATAAGCCTTGATGACATCTGTGATCGTCCGATAAGCAATGCGTTCAGAAGTTGGAAAGCTATGTGTCGCCACATCATGGGTAAAAGATCCCTTGGGACCAAGATAGCCTACAAGCATCGAATGATCTCCGCAATTTCTTCAGGTGTTTTGTCCTCAACATCCACAATATGGGTAGCAATATCCTCATACAAAGGCAAACGACCATCAAAAATCTTCTTAAATTCTTCTTTTGTGTTGTTTAAAAAGAGGGGACGTTGCATAGCTTTGTCATTTTGAATTCGTCTGTACAAAGTTTCAAAATCTACCCGCAGATAAATGTTGTGAGGATTTTTTTCCAAGAGCGCACGGTTATGAGGATTGACCACAATCCCACCTCCGGGGGAAATGATGGCCGCTTCATTTTCCAATAAACGCTCCAGCATTTCAGCCTCACGACGACGAAAGGCAACTTCCCCTTCCACTGCGAAATAGTCATTGATCGACATCCCTATCTCTTCAACAATTAATTCATCCATATCATGGAACTTTGGATCAAGAATGCGACCAACGGTCGTTTTACCTGTTCCCATAAAACCAAGTAAAATTTTAGCCATGCAGTAAGGTCTCCAAATCTTCAAAAAAACTAGGGTAACTGGTGTTAATGGCCTCTGCCCGATCCAGCATCACATTTCCTTCACTCACTAACAAGGCTGCTATCGCAGCCATCATGCCGATCCGGTGATCTCCAAAGGTCTCTAAGTCTGCTCCATGTAGGGGAGTCGGTCCAGTGATGATCATGCCGTCTTCTGTTGGCACGACATTGGCTCCCATAGCATTGAGGCTATCTGCTACGACCTGTATGCGGTCCGTTTCTTTCACACGAAGCTCCTCAGCATCCGCAATCACGGTTTGACCATTTGCTTGTGTCGCTAGTAAGGCAATAATCGGCAATTCATCAATCAAGCGTGGAATCAACTCCCCATCAATCCGAATCCCTTTTAAGGACGAAGTCTTGACAGTGAGACTCGCAGAGACCGCTTTTTCATCGCGATCCTCAATGGTGAGATCTCCCCCCATTTCTTGAATCACATCGAGAATCCCTGTCCGCGTTTGGTTGATGCCAACATTATTAATCTTGATCACACTATCTGGCAGAATGAGGCCTGCCACTAACCAAAAAGCTGCACTGGAAATATCTCCAGGAACGATGACTTCTTGACCTTGGAACTCTTGTCCACCTTGGATGCGGATAGTTTTTCCATCCACCTGGATCTCTCCACCAAATTGGCGAATCATATCCTCCGTATGGTCACGTGTCTTTTCCTTCTCGATAATCGACGATTCACCTTCAGCTTGTAGAGCGGCAAAAATGAGAGCAGACTTGACTTGGGCCGATGCCACTGGCAAACGGTAATGAATCGGTTGGAGCTGATGGGTCCCTTTTTCATGTAAAGGTGGGCAATCGCGATCTCCCTGACCAGCAATCTCTACCCCCATCTGACGCAGTGGGATCGCGACACGATCCATGGGCCGTTTGGAAAGACTATCATCTCCAACCATGGTCACTGCAAAATCCTGACCTGCTAGGACACCTGATATCAAACGAATAGACGTTCCTGAATTGCCCATGTCAAGGGGAGCGGTCGGAGCTTGAAGACCTTGAAAGCCTACCCCTTGAATCCGAATCACATCCCCATCATCCTGGATGGAGACTCCCAAATCTCGAAACACCTGGATCGTTGAAAGCACATCTTCGCCTCGCAAGATATCATAGACCTTGGTTTCACCCTTTGCAAGACTTCCAAAAATAATGGATCGGTGACTGATGGATTTGTCACCAGGGACTCGAATGGTTCCCTTTAGACCCTTGCTATTGGTTCTTAATTTCATTGCCATCTCCAGAGTGCTTTTCCACATATTCTATCATAAATAGGACATGAATTCAATTTTTGATCAAAAATTTGGAACAAAAAACGAATGTTTCCAAGCATTTTTTGAGCTTGTTTTCCTCTAGTGGCGAACGAAAATACCAGAGTCGAAATGACAACTCTGGTAGAAATTTCTATTTGTATAAATCTTGAATTGGCTCAAAGATAATCTTTTCAAGATCTGCAAGATAAATAGACAATTGTTGTTGTTTGGTGAAGAATTCATTCACAATCGGACTTGCTTGGATTTTTTCCATATAGTCCTTCATTTCTTGTTGCACAGCTTCTGTTGGAAGTTGACCGGATTGCATCAAGCCTTGTAGTTGATTTTGGAAAGCGACGTATTCGTCAAACAGCGTTTTCGCTTCTGGATTTGCTTCGATCGCTTGCTTGCTTTCTACGACAGCCTTATATTCAGGAAGGTCTCGCAGAGTCCGAGAGAGTTCGTTTGCTACATCATAAATATTTGCCATTTTCTAGGCTCCTTTACTGATAAGATACTTCTATTATACTGCTTTTCCTTCAATATTCCTAAAATGAAGCAGGCCTTTTGATGCAAATCCTTCTGTAGACCTAGCGAGCAAGGACGGTATAAGACGTCGCTTGGCTGATCAATGTTTGAGCCCGCTCTTGATCCTCTGCATTTTTAAAGGTCAGCTGCAAAATTCCGTGGATATCCTCCCGATTTTCTTCATTGATGTGAATATTGACCAAGGAAATCCCTTGTAGGAGTTGTAAGATTTCGAGGATCACACCTTCCTTATCGGGGACATCGATAAAGAGATCATAGGCACTATCGCGTCCAGCACGCTGATGGATCTGCAATTCTTTTCGGTGCTTCCGCCCTTCTTGGAAAAAGGACCAAATGGCCTCCTCGTTATCTGCTTGAATGGTCTCAGCCACCTGATCCAAACGGCCTTTGAAATCTTCAATCCGCTCTAATATCGCTTGAGGGTTGGACAAGAGAATAGAAGTCCACATGCCTGGCTCACTTTCCGCAATCCGTGTCATATCTCGAAAGCCACCAGCCGCAAAACGGCGAGTCATTTCATGCTCTTCCCCATAAGCTACGGCCTGCTCGACCAGTGTCGAGGCTAAAATATGAGGGAAATGGCTGATCTGGGAAGTCACCCGATCGTGTTCCTCGGCGTCGATTTCAATAAAGCGAGATCCCAGTCCAATCAGAAGCTCTTTCAACTCTTCCATGGCACCCCCTGTCGTCAAGCTGGAAGGGGTAAAAATATAATAGGCATTTTCAAATAAGGTGGCATCTGCCGCTGCAGCACCTGTCTTATGACTACCAGCCATGGGGTGCCCTCCCACAAAGCGAACAGCCTTGTCTGTAAACAATTTTTCAGCTTGTGCGACAATTTCTGCCTTGGTAGAGCCTGCATCTGTCACCAGTACCTGGTCTTTCAAATTCAGGCCAGCTAAGGTTTCTAAGTAAGACTTGGTTTGCTTAATCGGAAGCGCCAAAATAATGATATCTGCTAAAGGGGCAAAAGCTGCGAAATCATCCGTCACTTGATCCACCATTCCTCTTTCAAGGGCGATGGTTCGAGAGGCTTCACTACGATTGTAACCAAGAACGGTCAAATGTGGGTGGGCCCTCTTAATGCCCAGCGCGAGGGATGTACCAATTAAGCCCAAGCCTGCAATATAAACAACTTTCTTCTCCAAAGGAAAACTCTTTCTCTTAAAAATTCTTCGTAAAATCCCGGTGCTTGGCAACGGCTTCTTTCAATTCTTCCATATTATCGGATGAGAATTTTTCAAGTACTTCTGTAGCAAGGACCGTTGCGACCACTGCTTCCATCACCACTCCTGCAGCTGGTAGAGCCGTTGGATCGCTACGCTCAACTGTTGCCTTATAAGGCTCATGGCTTTTGATATCCACACTCATCAAGGGTTTGTAAAGCGTTGGAATAGGCTTCATGACGCCACGAACCAGAATCGGCTCTCCGTTAGTCATGCCCCCTTCAAAACCACCAAGATTATTAGTACGACGGGTATAGCCAGCTTCTTCAGACCAGACGATTTCATCCATAACTTGACTCCCTTTTAGGCGACCTGCTTCAAAACCAAGACCGAACTCAACTCCCTTAAAGGCATTGATAGAGACCACTCCTTGAGCGATTTTGGCATCCAATTTCTTGTCCCATTGTACATAGGAGCCTAGTCCAACAGGCACACCGCCAACCAAAGTTTCCACAATTCCCCCGATGGTATCGCCATCTTTTTTCACTTGGTCAATGTAGGCCTTAACGGCTTCTTCTTGTTCTGGCACAACGATCGAAACTTCCGACTTCGCTGCCTTTTCCTTGATTTCTGAAACGGTTAGATTCTCGGGAATTACAATCTCGATTCCCCCAAAATTAACAATGTGGCTGGCTACTTCAAGGCCGATCTCTTCTAAAATCCGTTTAGCAACTGCACCAACGGCTACACGCATGGTCGTCTCACGGGCAGAAGAACGTTCGAGCGAATTACGAAGATCGTCAAAACGGTATTTCATCCCTCCGACTAGATCGGCATGACCAGGACGTGGCTTGGTGATCTTACGCAGATTTTTCTTTTTCTCTTCAACCGGTGCTACATTCATGATCTCCAGCCATTTTTGGTGATCCAGATTGGTCACATTCAGAGTAATCGGACCTCCCATGGTCAAGCCATGACGGACCCCTGATGTGATCTCAACACGGTCACTCTCGATTTTCATCCGAGCACCACGACCATAGCCACCTTGTCGACGTCTGAGCTCTTTATTAATATCCTCTTCAGATAAAGGAAGGCCTGCCGGAACCCCCTCAATGATGGCTGTTAGTCGAGGCCCATGGGACTCTCCTGCTGTTAAATATCTCATACGACCTTATTCCTTTCTTTCTAAAAAGTCCTTCATTTCTTGAAGAGGGATTTGATGAATCGCTGCTCGCCCCAACTCTGGAACAATGACTAATTTCAAGTTCGTCCCACGCGCTTTTTTGTCATGGGTCAAGGCTTGATAAAGGGCTTCTTTATCCCAGTTCTCATAGGTCACCGGAAGGCCAAATTTCCGGCACATTTCTTCGATTTGTTGGCTGATTCCTTTTGGCATCAAGCCCTTTTCTTCTGCAACTCGGGAGAGCTGCACCATGCCCATACTGACAGCTTCTCCATGCATAACCTGCCCATAACCAGCTGTCGCTTCAATAGCATGTCCAATAGTATGCCCAAAGTTGAGATACAGGCGAATGCCATTGTCCAACTCGTCTGCCACAACATGGTCTCGCTTCACCAGGCAAGAATGGGAAATGATGCTCTCTGCATGCTCTAAAATACTCTGGACAGAACCATCCATGGCTTCCAATTCTTCCCAAAGTTCCGTATCTTGGATGAGGCCGTACTTAATGACTTCGCCCATTCCCTCGATCAATTCACGGTGCCCCAACGTGCTCAACACTTCAGGATCAATAAACACACCGTCTGGTTGAGCAAAGGTCCCTACCATGTTTTTAGCAAGTGCTGTGTTGACCCCCGTCTTTCCCCCGATAGAAGAATCTACCTGTGCGGTCAAGCTAGTCGGGATCTGAACAAAGGAAATTCCACGCATATAGGTCGAGGCAGCAAAACCAGCCAAATCACCAACTACGCCACCCCCAAGAGCAACGATTCCATCACTGCGCGTCATGCCCTGGGTAGCTAGAAATTCATAAACTTTTGAAACAGTGGTTAGATTCTTACTGGCTTCCCCTTGAAGAAACTCAAAGCGCACCACTTGAAAACCAGCTTTCTCAAGGCTCTTCTCTACGATAGACGCATATAGCTTAGCCACGCGGTTATCGGAAATAATCGCGACTTTTTTATCGCTCCAAAGAGTGCGCAACCAGTCTCCAACCTGGTTAAGACCACCTCTTTCAATCACAATATCATAGGAATGTCCTGGAATAGGTACCGATACGTTCATAGGAATCTCCTTCACGTTTTTCTTTGATTCTATCTTATCATGAAATAGGGCACATGTCTCAATCAAAATGAAAAAGAGACTAGAGCAAGACTGTTTTTTAAAAAATCAGTTCTTGTTCTAATCTCATAAAGCTTTTTCAATAGGAAAAGGTAAAACCCTCTCTTAGTCACATACAAATTGGCGATATTCTGTTGTCAATGCTTCCCATACAGACTCTGTAGGAAATACTTTCCCAGTCATTAATTCAAAGGCTGCTTCAGCTTGATAAAAGAGCATTCCCAGCCCATTTTCCCTCTGGTTTCCTTGATTCACTGCCAATTGCAGAAAGGGGGTCACTGCCGGATAGTAAGCCATCTCTACGATTAAGGCATGTGGGGGAAAGGTCAAGTGACTCGCTATTGGAAGAGACTGACCATCCATTCCAACACCAGTGGCATTTAAGATGAGATCAGCTTGATGAAAAAAGTTTTGAACATCTTCATCTTTCTCAATCGCATACAATTCTATCAAGAAATCAAAGCCTTCTTCAACCAACTGAACTATTGAACGATAATGAACTAATCTCTCCTCTCTCACAAAGACAAGGATACGTTTCACACCTAGATGAATCGCCTGTGCAATAATCGCTAAAGCTGCACCACCTGCACCTAAGAGAACCATTGTTTTTCCCTTAATAGAGAAAGCAGGAGGTAAACTACGAAAGAAACCTATCCCATCTGTATTATAGCCTTTAAGCTTACCATCGCGGTGAACGATAGTATTGACAGAACCGATCTTTCGGGCCATCTCATCCACTTCATCTAAGTAAGGAAAGACCTTCTGCTTGTAGGGCATGGAGATATTGGCCCCAATCATATCCAACTTACGAATTTGGCTGATGGTGCTTTCTAAGTCTTCTTCAGCAATATCCCAAGCTAGATAAGCAGCATTGGTCGCTGTTAATTCATAGGCTAGATTATGGATGAAAGGAGAAATACTATGACGAATGGGATGGGCAATGACCGCTGCCATCCGAGTATATCCGTCAATCTTCATTTAATAACTCCCGAATTCTTCTCATATTTTCAAGAGGAATTTGACCTGGAGCACTTTCATCTCCGACTCTAGCATAAGACCAAGAAGAGCCTGTCAAATCAGCTGTCAAGCGCGAAATCTTCCCGACCTTGCCCATGGAAATCGTTACATATTCTTGCTCAGGGTTCAGTGTCTTGAAACCACGCGTATAATTCATCAAGTCAAGAACATCTTGTTCATTGTGGGCCATGACAGATACTTTGACTAATTTTGGAGAAAAACTGGTCAATTCCGATAAGATCTCCATCATATTTTCCGGAGTTTCTTGGAAGTTATGGTAGCTGAGAACAAGATTTGAAAATTCCAACATCTCTTCAAAGACTTCACGGTGACTATAATACTCGAAATCGATATAATCCGGATGATAGATGGATTGAATATCTTTCAGGATCCCAACATATTCTTCATTAGTCATCTCCATCCCTCCACCTTCAGCTCGAGTCCGCAAGGTGAATAAAATCTCGCGTCCAGCAAATTTCTCAAAAACTGCAGGAGCGACGGTTAAGATCTCGCTTTTTTCTAAAAAGTCCGCACGCCACTCAATAACATCTGCATCCTCGTAACGCGAACTATCTAGTTGTTGCGCCTCTTCTAAGGAGCGAGGCATAATCGAAACAACTAATTTCATACATCCACCCTAATCGTAAATACTTTTAAGTAATTACTACTTTCTTCTTTCTTGTTCCATCGAAAATCTCCCGGAAGTCCGTATTCCGCTAGATAGCAATGCTTACGGCCTTGAAATCCCTTTTCGATTTGTTTTTTAAATTTTTCTTTGGTCACATTTGCCGCATTGGTACTGAGAATCAAGATCCCACCTGGATTTAAAATCTCGAGTGCCTCGCTGACCAATCGATGGTAATCTTTAGCGACTGAAAATGTCCGTTTTTTATTCCGCGCAAAGCTAGGCGGATCAAGCACGATCACATCATAGCTTAGGTCATGGCGTTTGGCATATTTGTAATAGTCAAAGACATCCATCACGACAAAACGATGAGCATCCAGCGCCAAGCCATTTGCCACAAAATGCGCTTCTGATAATTCTCTACTTCTCTTAGCCAGATCGACCGAAGTCGTCTCTACTGCTCCGCCCATGGCAGCTGCAACAGAAAAAGCAGCTGTATAAGAGAACATATTGAGCAAGGACTTACCAGCAGCGAGCCCCTCAACTAAACTTCCTCGGACTTCATGCTGGTCCAAAAAGATCCCCGTCATCAAGCCATCATTGAGAAAGACTTGGTAAGAGACCCCATTTTCAAGAATCAAAAATTCTTGCGGAGCTTCTTCTCCATAGACATGAGCCGATTCATAGTCCAAACCTTTAAAGCGAATCTTTTCATAGCCACCTCGGACTTCTGAAAAAGCTTCTTGAAAGGCTGCTAGAATGGTTTCCTTAATCTGAAATACGAAGGGATTGTACCAAGAAAAAACAACAAACTCACCATATAAGTCAACCGTAAAGCCACCAAAACCATCTCCATCTTGGTTAAAGAGACGAAAGGCCGTCGTCGTTTCATCCGCATAATAAGAACGACGGTATTGCTTGGCTTTGATGAAAAGCTTTTTAAAAAAGTCTTGATCAAAAGCGACCAACTCTTGTGAAACAAACCATCCAATCCCTTTATTTTGTTCAGATAAGTATCCGACCCCGAGGGATTGTCCATCTCCTGAAAGCAATTGAACCTCTTGATCCAAAGCAGGAAGTGACTCAAAATCTTGCTTTTCAAGAAGGGATTGTCCTTGTTTTAATTTTCGAGCTACTTGGCGACTGACTGTGAGTTTTTTCATATCCTCTATTATAGCAAAAGTCTGCAGTTTTCACAAAGAGAGGCTTTATTTACTGGAACTTTTTTTACCGTTTTATCCTAGCTTTCATCATTTAGCTTCAAATGATATAAAATGCCGGATCTTTCCTATTTCTTTCCTCTCCTTTACAGTCATTTTTTTCTTTCTCCATAAAATTGTGGTATACTTGTATATGAAAATTTTTAGGAAATAAGACAAGGAAGTAACATTTTGTGAAAAAAATTACGAATTCGATACTCAATTTCATGAGTACCAGACTAGGATTTGTCTTGACCCTTCTGTTGCTCTACTGGTTCAAAACCATGTGGGCCTATTCAGTTGATTTTAATTTAGACATTCAGGGACCGTATCAGATTTTTCTAGCAGTGATCAACCCATTGCCGATTAGTCTGCTCTTCATTGGTCTTGCACTTTATATCAAACGAACCAAGCTCTTTTATAGTTTGGCCTTTGGGATCTACCTTCTCTTATTTATTTGGTTGATTTCCAACTCCATCTATTATCGAGAGTTTACAGACTTCGTAACGGTCAATACCATGTTGGCTTCCAGCAAGGTTTCTGCCGGTCTCGGAGCTGCTGCTTTAGAATTGTTCCGACCTTGGGATGTGATCTACATTCTAGATTTCCCTATTCTAGCTTTCTTCTTCTTTAAGAAATGGATTCGAATGGACAATCGTCCCTTCAATAAACGAGCTAGTTTTGCGGTTACCTCTTTATCGGCTATGCTCTTTTCGGCCAACCTTTTCCTCGCAGAAATTGACCGACCTGAGCTCTTGACTCGTGGGTTCTCAAACTACTATGTCGTTCGTGCCCTAGGATTACCAGCCTTTCTGGGGTATAGCGCTAATCAGACCTATGCTGCCAACAAAGAACGTTCCAAAGCCTCCGAAGCAGATCTAAAACCGGTGGAAGAATATATCCAACAGCATTACGCCAAGCCTAATCCTGAGTACTTTGGAATGGCCAAAGGCCGTAACGTCATCTACATTCACTTGGAAAGTTTCCAACAATTCTTGATCGATTACAAGTTGAAAGTAGACGATAAAGAATATGAAGTGACACCTTTCTTAAACTCACTTTACCACTCGAAAGAAACCTTTGCCTTTTCAAATGTTTTTAACCAAGTTAAGGCAGGGAAAACGTCTGATGCGGAGACCATGATTGAAACAGGCCTCTTCGGACTCAACCAAGGTTCCTTTATGGTCAACTATGGTGGAACCAATACCCAACAGGCTGCACCATTTATTCTTTCAAAAAATGGTTACAACTCGAGCGCTGTTTTCCACGGAAATGCTGGAAGTTTCTGGAACCGAAATACCGCCTATAAACAATGGGGCTACAATTACTTCTTTGATGCCAGCTACTTCACCAAACAAAACAGCAGCAATTCCTTCCAGTATGGTCTTAATGACAAATACATGCTCAAGGATTCCATCAAATACCTAGAAAGATTGCAACAGCCTTTCTATACCAAGTTCATTACGGTTTCCAACCACTATCCTTATACAACCAGCTTGTCAGGAGATGATCTTGGTTTCCCTCTAGCTAAGACTCAGGACGAAACCATCAATGGCTATTTTGCGACCGCTAACTACCTAGATTCTTCGATCAAAGCATTCTTTGATTACCTGAAAGAATCTGGTCTTTACAAAAATTCCATCATCGTTCTCTATGGGGACCACTACGGAATTTCAAACTCTCGTAACCCAGCTCTTGCTCCTCTACTTGGTAAGAACTCTGAAACGTGGTCAAGTTATGACAATGCCATGTTGCAACGCGTTCCTTATATGGTAGTCATTCCAGGTATGGATAAGGGTGGCATCATTGATACCTATGGTGGCGAAATTGATATGCTTCCAACCTTGGAACATTTGTTAGGTATTGAATCCAACAAATTCCTCCAAGTTGGTCAAGATATGCTCTCACCAGATCATGATCAAATCGTCGCCTTCCGCTCTGCTAACTACTTTGTAACTCCTGAGTATACAAGCTATAGTGGCCGGACCTACTATACAAAAACAGGTGAGGAAATCACGAACCCAGACGAAAAAACCAAGGAAGAACTGGACAAGATTAGGGAAGCTGCTAACCTGCAATTGAAGATTAGTGATAGCATCCAGACCGGTGATCTCCTTCGCTTCTTCAAGGGCAATGATCTTGGAAAAGTCAATCCAGAAGATTATTCCTACACCAATTCCTTCAAGGCATTGAAGAAGATTGAAAAGGAAAAAGGTGACAAATCAACCAGCCTTTATAACCAACGTGGCAACCAGTCTACCGTTGATCTCTTCAAGGCACCAACTTATAAAGAATTGCACCCAGAAGACGATAGTTCTTCCTCAACAGAGACCAGTAGCAGTTCTTCTAAATAAAGAGAATCCCTGAGTTTAAAAACTCAGGGATTCTGTGATTTCTTTAAAAAGATTACGCTTTACCTTCATCTAGGACTTCAAAAACAGAAGCTGTTAAATTCTCCACATAGAATGGTCGTTTATGACGACTATTCCCAACCATCAATTTCAATTTATTTGAATTTTGGAGGTAATATGGAAGTCCGCTGGCGTTGAAGATGACCAAGTACTTCTTGTCTCCTGTTAGTTCAAATATCAGAAGTCCACTACAATCAGTTGCAGATTGGATAAAGACTTGTTGGTAGATTTTATCGTAGCTTTCAAGCCCTAAGACAGGAAGACTTGTCTTCAAATTGATCAAGCTTCGGATATAGGCAATTGATTCCTTGTTTTGACTGACCAGATCCCAGTTGACCTGATTCACAAAATCTGGAGCATTGTAGGAATTCATGGCCCGTTCACGATCCAAAGGAGTGATTTCTCCATCAGGACCTGTCGCTACCAATTTGGTCCTCATGAACTCTTGACCCAATTGCATAAAGGTCATGCCCTGAAAGAGCAGATTCATAGCCGTAGCCAACTCTGAGCGCTTGACCAATCCTGCTACTTTTTCATTCGGATGGAGGGTCTGAAGCAAGTCATAGAGATTATAATTGTCATGAGCCTCCACATAATTCAAAACCTGATTGGGACTTAAATAATGACCCAGCTCCGCACTACCTAGAACAGCACGCGCAACGATATTCTCTGTTGATTTTCGGCTGACAAAGCCACGTTTGATGGAACCATAAACCTCAGCCCCTTTAATAGCATCGCGCTCCGTGTCGTTAAAGAATCCAATACGTGGCAATTGCGCCGCATTGTCTTTCTTAGCCTTATCCTCTGGTGCGAGACCGGTTCCCATGTCCCAACCTTCTCCATAAAGGAGAATGCGAGGATCCAGAGCATCCATCGCCTCCCGAATAGCATTCATTGTCGTCACATCATGAATGCCCATCAAATCAAAGCGGAAACCATCGATCTGGTACTCTTTTACCCAGTGCGTGAGGGAATCAATCATGTACTTGCGGTACATTTCATGCTCACTTGCCGTCTCATTACCGACACCTGTCCCATTTTGGAAGCGCCCATCTGGCTCCATCCGGTAATAATAATCCGGAACTGTATTTTGGAAAGGACCATTCTCAGTTGAGTAGGTATGATTGTAGATCACATCTATGACTACAGAAATCCCAGCTTCATGATAAGCCCGGATCATGGTTTTGAGCTCTTTCATGGTTTGTTTCGGATTGGATGGATCCGTCGAAAAGCTAGTTTCTGGTGCAGAATAATTCTGAACGTCGTAGCCCCAATTATAGGTCACCTGGCCTTCTTCGTCGTACTGTTTAAAGCGATCAGAAATGGGCTGAAGTTGCACGACATTGACCCCTAACTGACGGATATAATCAAAGGCAGTTGCATCACCATGGCTATTGACGGTTCCTTTTTGACAAGCCCCCAGATAGGTCCCACGCAGGACTTCGTCTACACCTGATGTCGGTGACTTGGTCAAATCCCGAAGGTGCATCTCATAAATCACTGCTTGACAAGGATTGTCCAAACGCCAAGGAGTCGCATCGGCGCATTTTTTAGGACCCCAATCAAACTGACGATCTGCTCTTGAGAGAATGGCTGAACGCATTCCATCGGCTGTCGTTGCAATGCTATAAGGATCGCGCGTCACTTGAGTCTGGTGTTCAAAATGCACACGATATTGATAAGCCATGCCACTTAAATTTCCTAGAAAATCTAGAATCCAAACACCTTGGGTGTTTTCTGGATGGTAGCTAGACTCTTGTTTGCCTCGCATCATCGGAATAGTCTTCCAAATAGGCGCATCCAGCTCAGTTGATTGATAAAGCAACAATTCAACTTTCTTAGCCGTTGGTGCCCATAGTTTAAAGCAATGCTCCCCTTCTTCCTCCCGATGACCGAGCCAGCCTTGATACGCCCATTTAGCATCAAACTCTCTAGGGTGCATCGCCATATCGTAGGCATGAGGCTGACGATGGCTGTATGCATGACTCGTCAAAGCAGCTTGCAAAGAATAATAGACTGTGTCGTCTCCATCGAGAATCCACACTTCTCGAACATGCCCTTCTGGTAAGAGTTCGATTTCAAAATCACGGGTCTTGGTGAGCCAATCCCCTTCTTTAACCAGGACATGGCCCCGGTTCAAGGCATGCTCACTCTCGTATACCAGATTTCCCTCCACTCCAAAATAATCCAACTTGGAGAAAGAGACCGATTTTCCTTCTACTTGATCCTGCCACTGCCACATATCATAGGCAAAATAATTTCCTTTTTGCTTATGAAAATGAAGCTTTACATGGTATTGTCGCATAACATTTTCCTATTTCCAATTTAATACCGAAGGAACCATCCGCTTGTAAAACACGTAATGGACTCCAACTATTTGTTTTTATTCTTCAGATGGGTGAACCAAAGCATCGTTGTTGATTTCATCAATATTTGCAAAGAATTCCAAGTGATTATGGAAGACTTCCAATTCAACCGGCGTATCTCCTCCGTACTCCCCATCTAGATTGATACGGAATGGTTGAGCATTTTTTCCTAACATTTCGATCGTCAACTTCTTGGTCTTGAGATATTCTACATTTTCATCGTGCACATGCTTGCCTCCATTGATGGCCTGAATCATCAAGGACAACATGTTAAAGAGCTTAGCAGTTTTTACGATAATCAAGGTAAAGTTCCCATCATCAAGCTTAGCATCTGGCGCGACACTTTCAAAACCAGCAATGGAGTTGGTCAAGGCCACGAAAATCATAGACGCTGGCCCTTCAAAGACACCATTGTCATGCTCAATCCGCACCTTACGAGCCTTGTTTCGCGGCAACATTTTAGCAGCTTCTGCCACATAGGCAAAGTAACCCAAGCGAGATTTAACACTACTTGGAACACTGAAGGTCAATTCTGTCATGGTTCCTGCTGCAGCAATGTTGATGAAATACTTACTGCCATAGGCACGACCAATATCCATCTGAATGGTTTGATTCTTTTCGATAATGCGAGCAGCCGCCACAGGATCACCCATCGGGATCTTCAAGGCACGCGCATAGTCATTGGTGGTACCGGTCGGGATAAAGGCCATCTGCGGACGATTTTCCAGACCTGCGACCCCATTGACCACTTCGTTAATCGTACCATCTCCACCAGCGGCAATGATTAAATCAAAGCCTGCTTTAGCGGCTCTTTCTGCTTCATTTTGGGCAGAAAATGGTTCTGGAGTCGTTTGATAAGCGCTGGTTTCATAGCCCACGTCTTCGAGTACGTCCAAGACTTCCGCAATATTTTTCTTGATAATTTCTTGCCCAGAGGTCGGATTATAAATTAAACGGGCTTTTTTGATTCGTTCTACCATAAAGATCCTCTATAAACTTTCAAGCCAGGCCTCATCTTCTACCTGGATTCCTAATTCTTGTGCTTTGGTTAACTTGCTACCAGCGTCACTACCTGCAACGACCAAATCTGTTTTTTTGGAAACCGATCCAGTTACCTTAGCGCCCAGACTTTCTAATTTTGCCTTGGCTTCTGAACGCGTGAGGCGCTCTAGCTTCCCAGTCAAAACGACTGTCATTCCTGATAGGGCCGCATCAGCAGCGACTTTTTCACCAAGATAAGCCATATTGACACCAGCTTCTTTGAGCTCTTGCAAGAGACGCTTGGATCCTTCTTGCGCGAAATAACTCTTAAGGCTTTCAGCCACGACCATACCGAGACTATCAATGCTGGCAATCCGTTCTGGATCAGCTGTTGCCAATTGATCGAGGTCATGGAATTCTTGGAGCAAGATTTGACTAACCTTGCTACCGACATGGCGGATCCCCAAACCAAAGAGTAACTTCTCAGCTGAATTCTCTTTTGAAGCTTGAATGGCTTCATGGAGTTTTTCAGCAGATTTTTCTTTAAAGCCTTCTAAGGTCAATAGATCCTCTACGCTTAGGCGATAGATCCCTGCCACATCCTCTACTAACTGAGCTGCAAAGAGTTTCTCTACAACAGCTGGACCCAAGCCTGTGATATTCATAGCATCCCGACTGGCAAAGTGGTTCAATCCTTCCTTAATCTGTGCTGGACAGAGCGGATTGATACAGCGAAGGGCCACCTCATCCTCAAAATGAAGCAACTCACTCTGGCAGCTCGGACAATGAGTTGGAATGGCTAATGCTTGATCAGAGACTCGCTTATCTTTGACAACACGCAAGACCGCTGGAATGATATCACCCGCCTTGTAGACAATGACGGTATCATCCTGATGAATGTCTTTTTCAGCAATATAGTCCACATTGTGCAAGGTTGCCCGACTAACAGTGGTTCCGGCTAGCTGGACTGGAGTTAGATTGGCAGTTGGGGTCACAACTCCGGTCCGTCCAACCGTCCAATCCACCGATAAGATTTTCGCTTCTTTTTCTTCAGCTGGAAACTTATAGGCGACAGCCCATTTAGGAGCTTTTACGGTAAAGCCTAGTTCTTCTTGAACAGCTAGGTCATTGACCTTGATGACGATCCCATCGATATCGTAGGGAAGATCCTCTCGAAGCTGAGCTACTTTTTGGATGAAGTCCCAAATTTGCTCCATATCCTCAGCCAGCACTCGCTCTTGGTTCACGACAAAGCCTAAGCGGGCTAATTTCTCAAGCACGCCTTCCTGACTGCTTTGATCCGTCGGGCTCACTTCTTGATACAAGAAAGTTGCAAGATTTCGCTTGGCCACGATTGTCGTATCCAATTGGCGAAGTGTTCCTGCAGCAGCATTCCGCGGATTAGCAAACTCCGGCTCGCCGTTTTCTTGACGGATCTGATTGACCCGATCAAAGGAAGCCCGTGGCATGTAGCACTCGCCTCGAACTGTAATGTTCACTGGCTCTGGTAACACCAAAGGAATATCCTTGACCCGCTTGAGGTTCTCTGTAATATCCTCACCGACAGAACCATCCCCACGTGTCGCTCCTGTTACAAGGACACCATTTTCATAGGTGAGGGAAATGGACAAGCCATCGATTTTCAGCTCACATACATAGCTGATAGAAGGAAATTCCTTACGGACACGCTGATCAAAGGCTTCTAATTCTTCACGCGAAAAAGCATCCTGCAAACTATAAAGGGGATACTGGTGCTGGTATTTGGTAAAACCTTTTAAAACCACCCCACCTACACGGTGAGTTGGACTCTCTGGTAAGATCTCATCAGGATGAGCGGTTTCTAGTTCCACCAACTCCCGATATAATTGATCATATTCACTATCTGAAACAGATGGAGCGTCTTTTGTGTAATACTCGTAAGCATATCGATTGAGTAATTCCACTAATTCTTTCATTCTGGTTTTCATGTTCTTATTTTATCATAAAATCTTAATTTAGCCTTGAATTTACTGCATTCTTAGCATTAAAAAAAGAGGCTGGGACAAAAGTCCTAGCCTCTCAATTATTTTTGGATTGTCGAGCAAGACGCAGTGGTTGAGTGGGCTCTACTACGCTGATTTCATCAGCTTTTACAGCCCTACTCAACTGTGCGGAGGTGAGACGACGAAATCGAATTCTAAGGAATTACCGATTTCTGTCCCACTCTCTTCTTATTTTGTAAAATCGATCCGTTTAGAAAGTTGATTGATCACAATCGCTCCAAAAATCAAGGATGCGAATTCACCCAATCCCATAGTCAACCAGTTATAGAAGAATGGTTGGCCTTGAAGGTAGTATAGTTCCAAGGCAATCGTAAACATGGAGATGGAAAAGAAAATCGCAAACAAGAAATGGTCCAAGCGAATAAGACCGTCAAACAAGAACTTGTTTTTGAATCGACCAAATAGAATGAGTCCAAGTCCTAAGAAGACAAAGGTTGAACCTCCACCGACAAAGACATCGATCCATCCAAAACTAAATAAGTTAGCAATCATACAACCAAGCGTCACCGCAATCAAGTACTTCTTATTGTAAAAAGCTAAGAAATTCATCATTTCCGAAACACGGAATTGATAGCCATAGTAGGCCATAGCGTTAAGAGGTGGGGTAATGGTCAATACGATATAAATCGCAGCAACAATGGCAATTTGTGCCATATCACGAGCAGTTAACTGTTTCATCTATTCTCCTTTAGCGGTTTTCCCGCGTGTAATATGCTTGGCGAAAGGATCTTAAGCACCAAGGGTTGAAGGTTTGATTTCTTCAACCTTTCAAGTATAGCATATTTTGAGGTTTTATGGTAGACTGAATTTATGAAAATACTAATTAAAAAATTTTTTGATAATGAAATTTTATCCTATCTCTTTTTTGGGGTTGCCACAACCATTGTTTCCGTCGGAACCCGCCTCTTCATCTATCAAGTGTCTCGTGATGAACGATTAGCGACCGCGATTGGAAACATCGCTGGGATCCTCTTTGCCTTTGCGACCAACGATACCATTGTCTTTAAACAAGAAAGAAAGGGCTGGTTTCAGCGCTTGATTCGATTTGCAATTGCGCGCTCTGGGACCTTTATTCTAGATATGGCCTTGACTGAGATTTTTGTCAAGCAATTCCCAGGAATTATCGGGCAATTTGTCAACAATAACAAGAGTCAAATCAATCTGATTGAAACCCTCTTTGCACAAGTGGCCATTGTGGTCCTCAATTACGTCTTTAGTAAACTCTTTGTCTTTAAAAACAAAAATAAGGCTTGAAACGATTGTTTCAAGCCTTATTCTTTTAAACTTCTATACTTGCATGCTCTGCACTTAATTGATAGATGGTGCCTTCAACCCCAAAATAATCCTTGGCTAGATCTTTCAATTCCTGCATGGCTGTTTGGGCTCGTTTGGCCTGCTCCTCGTTGATGGCTTCAATGACCAAAATAGCGTCCTTGGTATCTTCAGTTAGCATGGTTCTTTGAGCCTCACGCCAATTCAAACAACGGCAAACGGCGCCTTCTTGGTCGTAGTAGATGATCTCCCCTTCCAAAGCTGGCGCATCTTCGTCAGCTCCTAATGGAAAGAAAGGTTCGCCTCCTTTCGCTTGACCTAGAGAGAGGCCACCCACCAATTTATCCATATCTTCTCCCCCACAAGGAAGGGCATAAGCCATCGACACGCTATTGTAAAGATCCACCAAAGGATTAATCGGATAGAATTCACGTCCCTGGTGAACCCGTTTTAAGAGTGCTTCGATGGAAGATCGGGCTCCTTTTTTTGTTTTAAACTTGCTAAAAGCTTGGCGCCACTCTTGAACGAACTCACTCTGGGTATAGTTTTCTTCATCGATAAATTCCCATGCTCGCTTGGCACCCTTGTCCAACAATTCTTTGAAATAAGGATCCTTGGCCTCATCTACTGTATTATCAATACCATACAAGGACATTACTGTAATTCTAGCTGTTGGAAATAAATCCCAAAATGCTTGATCGACTGTCACTTTCATTGCTTTACCTCACTATAATTTCTTTTTTGACCTTTTTTGACTAGTTCCCAATCCAAGGTGATATTCTCACGAACTCGGATCAGATACTCTTCTAACTGTGCGACTTCTTCTTTGGAAAATCCTTTTAAGGCAATTGTCTCAGAGTAAAGATGCTCCCCTAAAATGAAGGGGTAAATCTGCTTACCTTTTTCAGTTAATTCCCATTCCTTTGTTTTAAGGTTTTCACCCTTTGGGCGCTGTTGAATCATTCCTCGTTCTTCTAGTCTTTTTACGGATCGGGCAACAGTTGAGCGATCGACTTTTAAGAGCTCAGAGAGTTCTTCCTGAATAATTCCAGGTTGCTCCGCAATTCGTACCAGATAGAGGTATTGACCACGTGCTAGATCCAAATCCCGAAATTCAATATTGGCTATAGAATCCAGTGCTCTCGCAATGATGCCAATCTCACGTAAAATACTCATCTCACTCCTCCTTTCCTATTGACAATAGCATAACACACTTTTGTTGCAAATGCAACAAAATAGATAAGAAAAAAAGAGGCTGGGACAAAAGTCCTAGCCTCTCAATTGTTTTTGGATTGTCGAGCAAGACGCAGTGGTTGAGTGGGCTCTACTACGCTGATCCCATCAGCTTTTACAGCCCTACTCAACTGTGCGGAGGTGGGACGACGAAATCGAATTCTAACGAATGACCGATTTCTGTCCCACTCTCCCTTATTCCGTTTTATCTTTTTTTATCAAGCGTAACCGTCGCTTTAATTTCTGTGAAACTTCTTTATGCCGAAAGGCTACTTCTTCCGTTTTTAATTTGGAGACAATTTCTCCACTGCGCGTTTGGAACTTGGCTTCTCTGGCAAATTGGATACTGGCGTTTAAAATACAACCAATAATCATGATTTTTGCCACCAAGATGAACCAGAACATGATGACCGCTAAGACGACCGAACCGAAGAAACGAGCATCTAAGAAATGACTCACATAGCGATCCACATATTTCCAAAAGATTTTCAAAATCGCATACAGGACAGCAACAACAAAGGTCGCTCCTGGCAATACATATCTAAATTTTGGAATTTTGACATTTGGAAGGGTGTAATAGAGCAAGACCAGACTGACAAAAAGTAAGAGGTAGATGGTCGGCTCTGTCAAATTCAGTAAACGTACATAAATCGTCCGATCAAATGAAAAGGTCCGATAGAGATAGCGAACGATCATTTTTCCAAACATGGAAAGAATGAGCGAAAGTCCAAACAAGCCCTGCAAGGCAAAACTGATCAGAAAGCTAAAGAGTCGCCCCCAGATAATACCACGCTCCTTTTCCACCCCATAACTCTTGTTATAGGCTTTTTGGAGGTAGGCAATGCTCTGAGAGAAGATCCACAAAGCAGAAATAATCGAGAAACTCAGTAAGCCTGTCGAAGGTTTGGTCAAGACACTCGAAATCATCTGTGCCACTATTCGATATAAGGAGGCTGGCAAAATTTTCTGTAAGCTCAAAAGAATCTGAGTGGGACGAATATGAAAGTAGGGTAAAATATTGGCTGCAATCAGCATCAAAGGAAAAATGGAGATCAGCAAATAATAAGCCACCGCAATGCTGGTGATATCAGACTCTGCGCTCTGATAAAACCGCACGAAGCCCTTTATAAATGGCTGTCCCAGTACTTTTTGTAAGACCTTTTTCATTCGTCACCTCCCCATTTTACTAAAAAAGAGCAAAGAGCGAAACCAGACACTAGCCTTCAGCTCCATTCTTTCCTCTCTATTTTTTAGTATGTTCCTTCTTCACCTTGACTAGTCAAGATCACTGGACCATCTTTTGTAATCACAAATTGATGCTCGTATTGACAAGAAAGTCCACCGTCGAGGGTCTTATGGGCCCAACCAGTTTCCATATCTGTATCAATCTCCCAAGTACCGGTATTAATCATTGGCTCAATCGTCAAGACCATCCCTTCACGTAAGCGAAGACCGCGTCCAGCACGACCATAATGTGGGACCATTGGTTCTTCATGCATGGTAGGCCCGACACCGTGTCCGACCAAATCACGCACCACGCCATAGCCTTTGCTTTCTGCATACTCTTGAATCGCTGCACCAATATCTCCCAAGCGATTGCCAACGACCGCTTTTTCAATTCCCTTATAGAGACATTCTTTGGTCACGTCCATCAAATCTTTGACTTCTTGCGAAACATTTCCCACCGCATAAGCCCAGCAAGAGTCCGCCAAGCCACCACTATAAGACTCAGTGTATTTCTTCACTTGGGCTACATTATCAAAATCTAATTTCGATACATCCAAAACAGATTTATCAAGCGGTTCTGACAAGACCATGTCTACCTTGAGGAGATCACCATCTTTGAGAATGACATGACGTGGAAAAGCATGGGCTACTTCGTCATTCAAACCACAGCAAGTCGCATAAGGATAATCCATGAGACTGCCTTCTACACCGATCTGAAGCGGCAAGACATTGGCTTCTTTACAGCGACGACGGACATATTCTTCTACTTCCCATAGGTCAAGCCCTGGCTTGATCAAGTCACGTAATCCAATATGGATACTGGCAAGGAAATCACCTGCACGATCCATGGCTTCAATTTCACGTTGTGATTTTAATGTAATCATTGTCTCCTCATTTCTTTTTGTTTAATTAATCTTAATTGTAATGGTTGCTTTCGCAACTAGCTGCAGATCTAAATACAAGCTAAAATCAACCAAGGCCGAACGTCTGGTTCGTCGAACTAGTTGTGGTTCAATGCGGATCACATCATCCACCTGCACAGCCTGTAAAAAATTGATGATCAACTGTTCGACAATCAAGCTACGCCCACTGTGTTGCATCATCTTGCGAATAATCTTCATCAGCACTTCGATCATGACCCCATTGGCCAAAACACCGCTTTTCTCCAGCATACTTGGCTCCACTGTGAATTGGTAATGGTCGTTCTCTGTCTGAATCTTTTGACCGATCTGCTCACTAAAGGTTGGTAAGCTCGAAAACTGCACCTTGCTAATCCGATCCATGACATCCCGACGCGTAATAACCCCCAGCAAGGTCTGGTTATTACGAACAACAGGAATCATTTCATAATCTTCAGCGATCATCCGTTGGCTAATCGTCGCAATGCTGGTGGACAAATTAGTGGTAAAAATGGTCCGTGACATCACCTTATCAAGGGTCGTCTGAGGCGCCTTATCTCCAGCATCTCTCATGGTTACGACGCCCACTACCATCTGGTGCTGATTGACAACCGGAAAACGACTAAAGCGATTCTTTCGAACCAAATCTAAATAATCCCTTACCGTATCCGTCTCAGAAAGATAGCCGTACTCATGGAAGGGCCGATAGACCTGCTCGACTGTCAAGATATCCGTCTTGATCTGCATGTTAGACAAAGCCTTATTGATCATGGTCGCGACGGTATAGGTATCGTGTGAAGTTCGGATGACTGGGATTTGTACCTGATTGGCCAGATCAATCACATCCTCACTCACTTCAAAGCCACCCGTCACTAAGACCGCATTGTCATGCTTAAGAGCCAATCGTTGGATGCTAGTGCGGTCACCCACGATCAAAAGCCCCCCTTCAGACACATAGTCAAGGACGTGCTTTTCTGTCATGGCACCGATATAAAATTTATTAAATTCTTTTTCGAGTCCCTCTTCACCAGCTAATATTTCAGAACCGGTGATTTCTAAAATTTCCCGATAAGTCAGGTGCTCTAGTACAGCTTTTTGCGATTTGACACGGATGGTCCCGCTTCTAGGACGCGTTTCGACAATTCCTTGATTTTCAGCTTCTTTAATGGCACGATAGGCCGTCCCATCACTGACATTCAAAAAATTGGAGATACTGCGGACACTGACCCGTTTTCCAATCGGTAATTTTTCGAGATAGTCTAAAATCTCTTGGTGTTTACTCATAGAAGTCCCCTCTACCTAGGCGGAAATCATAATAATCGCGCATTTTACGCGTATAGCGGTCACTCCCTTTGAATTGACGAAAGAGACGAAAACCAGCCTTCAAAGCAACCTTTTGACTCCCTGCATTTTCAACATGGGTGACAATCTTAAGCTCCTTCAGTTGAAATTTTTCAAACGATAGAGAGACCAACTCTTTGACCGCTTCTGTCATCAGACCCTTTCCCCAAAAATCTTTGTGTAAAAAGTAGCCTAACTCAGCCTCTCCCTTAATTTCATCCAACTTTTCAAACTTGATGGAGCCGATCATCTGATTAGTTTCCTTATCACAGATCGCCCAAACCCCCAAAGGATTTTTCATGAAATAGTTGGCTAGTACATATTGAGTTTCAGCAAGATCGGCTTGTGCAGGGAAGATAAATTGTAAATTTTCAGGATTCGAAGCAATCTTATAAAAATCTTCCGCATCCTCAAAGAGAAAAGGTCGTAAATACAACCTTTGTGTTTCAATTAGTGAATAGACAGCTAAGTTCGTCCAAATATTCATTTCAAACTCCATTGTTCGTGTATCCAGCCGCCACTATCAGATCCCAAGTTCTGTCACTATTCCTCTACCAACTGGATGTCTGCTCCAAGTTGGGTCAATTTATGAATAATATCTGAATACCCGCGAAGGATGTATTCCACATTTGTAATTTCTGTTGTTCCAGAAGCCATGAGACCGGCGATCACTAAAGCCGCACCAGCTCGAAGATCCGTCGCTTTCACACTGGATCCTGTCAATTGATTTGGCCCTTCATAAATAATGTGGTCGTTCAAGGTCGAAATGGTGGCCCCCATTTTAGCCAATTCTGGTACATGGTTGACCCGTTTTTCATAAATCGTATCAACAATGCGACCACGTCCTGCAGCCGTTAAGAGCAAAGGTGTGATCGGTTGTTGCAAATCAGTCGCAAAACCAGGATAAGGAGACGTTTTAATCTGGATCGCCTTCAAGCCCGTCTGCTTTTCTACAAAGATGCTATCTTCAGAAATGGTCATGCGCACACCCATTTCCTCTAACTTGGCAATATAGCTCTCCAAATGCTCATACAGGACATTATTGATCTGGATACCTTCTCCAATAGCAGCTGCAAGGGCAATATAGGTTCCAGCTTCGATGCGATCTGGAATCACCTGATGTCTCGTTCCATGCAATTGTGGAACACCATCAATGATTATGATATCCGTACCTGCTCCCCGAATATGGGCTCCCATGTTGTTGAGCAAGGTTACCACATCGATAATCTCAGGTTCCCGCGCAGCATTTTCGATCACTGTCCGACCTTCAGCCTTGACCGCTGCCAAAATCGTATTGATCGTTGCACCGACACTAACAGTATCCATATAGATATTTGCTCCTTGAAGAGGCTTGCCATCAGTCGCAAGTTTCATACTAGAGCCATCCATGGTCATAGCGGCTCCCATTGCTTCAAAGGCCTTCAAATGCAAATCGATCGGACGTGGTCCAAGGTCACACCCTCCAGGTAGTCCAACAGTTGCTTGACCATAACGTCCTAACAAGCTACCATAGAAATAATAGGAAGCTCGCAAGCTATTGATCTTTCCAAATGGCATAGGCATATTCTTCACCCCACGTGGATCAATGATCAAACTGTCTTCTTTGCGCTCGATCTTAGCGCCCATGATGGTCATGATTTCAATCAGACTCGCCACGTCGGAGATATCCGGTACCCCATCTAGGGTCACGATATCGTCCGCCAGAATGGTCGCTGGAATCAGGGCTACTACACTATTTTTTGCACCACTAATGGTCACCTCTCCTTTTAGAGGGCGACCACCATTTATTACAATTTTTTTCATCTTAATAATTTATTAGCTCTTTCAAGTCTTTTTCCTTTTACTATCGTTTTTTGTAACGAAAATAAAAGGGACAACGTATTTAAAATACTGCATCTATTATACCACAGATCGACCTATTTTTCCATCTGTAGGAATTTTCAAAACGAAAAAAAGCTAGGATCAACTTGACCCTAACTTTTCCATTTCAACGAATTATTTTACAGCTTCTTTCAAGGCTTCTACCTTGTCCAAACGTTCCCATGGAAGGTCAATATCTGTCCGTCCCATATGGCCATAAGCCGCTGTTTGACGATAGATTGGACGTTTCAAATCCAGCATTTGGATAATCCCTGCAGGACGAAGGTCAAAGATTTGACGCGCTGCAGCTTCTAATTTGCTTTCAGCGACTGTTCCAGTACCAAAGGTATCAATCCGAACAGAGACAGGTTGAGCAACCCCAATGGCATAAGCCAATTGCACTTCCGCCTTCTTAGCAAGACCTGCTGCCACGATGTTCTTGGCAATATAGCGAGCTGCATAAGAAGCGGAACGGTCCACCTTAGTGGCATCCTTACCAGAGAAGGCACCACCACCGTGACGTGAGTAACCACCATAAGTATCCACGATAATCTTACGACCTGTCAAACCTGAGTCCCCTTGAGGTCCACCAATAACAAAGCGACCAGTAGGGTTGATGAAGAATTTGGTCTCAGCATCTAGATAAGAAGCTGGAATCACCTCTTTGATGACCTTGTTAATCACATCTTCGTGGATTTGTTCATTGCTGACATCTGGATCGTGTTGAGTTGAAATAACGACTGTATCCACGCGCACAGGGCGGTCGTTTTCATCGTACTCAACAGTGACCTGTGATTTAGCATCTGGACGAAGATAGCTGATTTCACCAGACTTACGAAGCTCTGCCAAACGACGAACCAACTTGTGGCTGAGTGAAATTGGCAATGGCATAAGTTCTTCTGTTTCATCCACCGCAAAACCAAACATAAGACCTTGGTCTCCCGCTCCGATCAAATCAAGTGGATCTTGATCTTCATTTCCACGTACTTCCAAGGCTTCGTTTACCCCTTGAGCGATATCAGGAGATTGTTCCACCAATGATGGGTGTACTCCAACAGTTTCAGCAGAGAAACCATATTCTGTATTGGTATAGCCAATTTCTGCAATCGTATCGCGAACAACACGGTTAATATCGACATAGGCATTGGTTGAAATTTCACCAAAAACATGGACTGAACCTGTATAAACAGCTGTTTCAGCCGCAACGTGAGCTTCTGGATCTTGCTCTAAAATAGCATCTAAAATAGCATCTGAAATTTGGTCTGCAATCTTATCTGGATGCCCCTCAGATACTGATTCAGACGTGAAAAGTTTACGTTCTGACATAAAAATGTCCCCCCTTAAAAAATATTGTTATAGAGTTACAAAGTACTGATAGAAGATTTCTACCACCTTATCGGGACCATATAACACTTCATTATAACACATTACATATGATATGGAAAATGATTTTTCAAAAAGCCCATTAAATCAGCTTTTTCGGTCTATGCACTACCCAGTTAAACTGACTTAAACAGTCCTCAAAGTTCCTAAAAAGTTCACAAAAATACCCCGTAGGGTATCTATCAATTGACGAGTTCAGCAGGCAAGATCTAGCACCCTCACACGGTGCTTTTTTATCTTCAAAAATGGTAGACATCCGCGTACCAATGGGTACTCGAAAACCTACCACCTACTTAAATGATAACAGTTCTTTAAAAATTTTCAACCCTATCTACTTTAATCAGTCTCCATTTTTAAATAATATACCTCCAATAAATACCAGGACTCCTAAAACCAAGGATAAAATATTTGGACCTGTCCAATAAGGATCTAGCGTACCTATGATGGAAACAATAAATAAGACGGCTGATGTATTTAAGAGACCCACATTTCCATTCCTCATAGCTATGAAAAGGATGAAAGTCGCAATCATAAAACAAATATAATGGATGGCACCAATATATAAGATCAGTAGATACATAGGGTTTCCTAAAAATAAAGGAAAAATCATAATACCAAGGTGGCAGACTGCTATTATAAGGGCGCTCCATAACCAAGACGAATGAAGAATGATCCTCTTTGGCGAATTTTCTTTATCATTGTTTGATTGTATATCAGCATTCAACTGATCGTTTACATCTATGTCTCCTTCTACTTGAGAGTCCGCCATCTCTGGTTTAGTGTCAATAGATGATAGATCTTGTACTTTCACCTTGGACTCCCAGCTAACTGCAACTTTCTCAAGTAAACTAAAAACACGACAAGCAATATAAATCGATAAGAGAAGATAAAAGAGACCGTAAAAGCTTATACGAGAGATGAAAGAGTATACTGCACCTATCACAACAAGAGAAGATAAAATGAGCAAGAGAGAAAATACTTTCTGAAGTTTCTCACTTGTACTTGTGATCATAGCATTAATCAGAAGTAAAAACATTAACTCCATTACAATGTATCGAAGTGTAAAAGCGTAAATGTCACTCGTTCTATCCATACCAATCAATATAAATAGTGGAGAAATATTTGTAGAGGAAACAAATAGTACTAAATAAGCTATCGATGATTTCCAACCATCTTTACTTTTCCAATTGTTTAAAAGCTCCCTCATTTCTACATTCTTTATAAGCAGGCAAATCCATATTAAACAAATGATATTTAGCACAAAGGAAATGTTCATCAGATTTGTTGGGGAGAAAGGTGGTAAAAAAAACATCAGTAGTTGGGTAATTGAGAGGAGAAGAGCAGCTATCAATCCTTCAACATTTAAACGCTGATTCATGATTCTCCAAATTACCCAGCAAATAATCATTCCATTCCATATAGAAAAAATACTAGAGACAGTGAACAGTGGTGTATTTTCATTTAAACTTTGGGAACTATAGTTCACTACTAGACTACTACCATAAGAAACAAGATAAAGAATTGCTTCAAGAATTAGCAGTATACCATACCATTTTTTTCTAGACATAGATTCTCCTCCACTTTCTAAGAAAAGTATTTAACGATTCATTTATTTAAATTATAACACAATTTGTAACCGTTTTCCTATTGCGTTATCAGTACTAAATAAATAAATAAAAAAGATAGGATTGAACACCCTACCTCCTATCATCACTCTTCATTTTTTAACAATACAGTTCCAATCAATACCAGCACTCCTACCACAAGCGGTGGTATATGATTAATCACCCAAGAAGGATCACCCGCAGCAATAAATGAAAGAACATAAATAGCTGCTGCTATATAAAGAGTTGCTTTATTGCCATTCACATTTCCATTCCAAAGCAGGATGGTTGCAATAAAAAAGCTAATCATATGGATTCCCAAAAAGTACAAAAAGCCGCCAGCCCACGCTCCCATTGAAAAGAGACCTAATAAAAGTAAAACTGTATAAACAATGGCCAAGAACAAATCAATAGAAAGGATTACAGAATTTCCAATTCTCTTCTCTGGCTTCATTTCATTGTTAGGAAGAAGACTTTCATCTGAAACGAATGCCTCTTTTTCTTTATCTACTTCAGGATTTTTCTGTTAATCTGTCATAACTTTCTACTAACATTTTTAGTTATTCTTTCAAATAATAGCGCTTAAAAATAGAGCGGAAGAACTGATTTAACTATCTCTTTGATCGACCCGAATACTTTTTATTGAGTAGAGTTGACCATACCCATTTTTTGATTAAGAGCTTTTCTCTTCTTTAACCAGGAGTGTTCCGATTAAATTCAAAATACCTAAACATAAGGGAGCAATTCGAAATATTTCCCAGTCCGGATCAAAAGCCAAGATGATAGACAGCAGATAGAGTCCAACACTCGCATAGAGAAGGCTTTTATTCCCCTTCTTCATCCCTAGTCGAATTAGAAAGGCCCCAATCGCAAGACTTAATAAGTTTGGACCAAGGAAAATCAAAACGACAAATCCCCAACCATAATCCCAAGGTGCAAAGTAAAAGACAAACAATACAAGATAGATAATGGATAAGTAAAATGTCGCTGAAAGAAGAATAGAATGTAAGCTATTTTCTTTTGGAGGATTCTGAACAGATACAGAATTTGGATAATCTTCACTGATCTTACTATGTTCTTTATTTTCCTCAAGATGTTTCTCTTGGTTTATCATCACTTTCTCCTACCTTTCTTATATTTTTATGTTTTTCCGTTAACACCATTATACTTGATTCCATTATTCTTTTCATGATAGCCATCTATTCAATGCTATCTCTTAAACATTAATTTGAACAGGTTTTCAATTAGATTGCTAACATATCATGAAATAGACTGGAAGCTTCCCTAAATAAAATCAGCCTCAGCAATAGCTCGTTTCACTTCTTCAATTGGTAAATTGACCAGTTCTACTTCTTTTTCACGGTAAAGATACTCGGCATATTCATCAATGCGGTACTGATGGATATATACCACCCGCTTGCAGCCGACTTGAAGCAATTGCTTGGTACAATTGAGACAAGGAAAATGCGTCACATAAGCTGTAAAGCCTTTGGGAATTCCACGTTCAGCTCCTTGCAAAATAGCATTGACTTCCGCATGAATCGTCCGGACACAGTGTCCCTCGACCATAAGACAGCCATCCTCTAGACAATGATCTGTCCCCGAAACGGATCCATTATAACCTGTTGCAATGACCTTATTATCCTTTACCAGTACAGCCCCAACCTTAGCTCGATTACAGGTCGCTCGATTCGAAATCAGTAAGGCCTGTGCTGCAAAATATTCGTCCCATGCTAGTCGATTGTGTGTCACCTTTATATCCTCCTCATATCGGTTACGATTATTTTCATTATAGCATGAAATCAACAAGAAAAAAAGGGAGTGGGAAAGAACTCTGACTAGTAAAAAAGAGTTCGTTTTCCCACCCCCGCACAGCTTCAACAGTCTGGGAGACTGTTGAAGGTTGCAGATAAAGGAAACATAGTTTCCGTCAACATAGGTCATCTTTAGAGCTTAAAAAGCGAATAAAGATACCAATCAACCACTGCGTCATACAGTTATTTCTATCATACATCAAAGGCTGGACAACTTTTGCCCAGCCTATTATAAACATTATTTACCAAGTTTTGCTTTAGCTGCATCTGCAAGAGCTGTGAAAGCTGCTACATCGTTAACAGCCAAGTCAGCAAGCATTTTACGGTTAACTTCGATCTCAGCCAATTTCAAACCATGCATCAATTGTGAGTATGAAAGTCCGTTCAAACGAGCTGCCGCATTGATACGTGTGATCCACAATTTACGGAAGTCACGTTTCTTTTGACGACGGTCACGGTATGCATAGTAGTAAGAGTTCATTACTTGTTCTTTTGCAGTACGGAACAAGATATGTTTAGCTCCATAGTAACCTTTAGCTAATTTAAGAATACGTTTACGACGTTTGCGTGATACAACGCCACCTTTAACACGTGCCATTTATATTTCCTCCAATATTTCCTAGAATTCTTTACTTACGAATACGCGATTATTTCAAGCGAGTAAGCATTGCTTTGATACGTTTGAAATCTCCTGCATGCACCATAGATGCTTTACGAAGATGACGACGTTGTTTCTTAGTTTTTCCGTGGAAACGGTGAGAAGTGTAAGCACGGAAACGTTTAAGTCCACCAGAACCTGTACGTTTGAAACGTTTAGCTGATGCGCGGTGTGTTTTTTGTTTTGGCATGATATTTTCTCCTTTTTTTAACTTTCTGACAGATTATTTCTTGTCAGTTGCTGGCGCCAATTGCATGAACATTTGACGTCCATCCATCTTAGCTCGTTGTTCGATGATTGCCACATCTTGTGTCGCTTCAGCGAAGTCGGCTAAAACTTTAGCACCAATCTCTTTGTGGGTAATCATACGACCCTTAAAGCGAATGGATACCTTCACTTTATTTCCTTTTTCAAGGAATTTGCGAGCATTGCGAAGTTTTGTATCGAAATCACCCTTGTCAATCACTGGGCTCAAACGAACTTCTTTCACGGTCACAACGCTTTGTTTTTTGCGTTGTTCTTTTTGCTTCTTCTGGTACTCAAATTTGAACTTACCGTAGTCCATAATTTTCGCAACAGGAGGTTTAGCTTGAGGTTGAATGAGAACCAAGTCAACATTAGCGTCGTCCGCAAGTGCTTGCGCTTCGCTAAGTGGTTTGATACCCAATTGCTCACCTTCAAGACCGATTAAGCGAACTTCACGTACACGAATTTCATCATTGATGAATAAGTCTTGCTTTGCTATGGTTTTCACCTCTTTTTTATTATTCGAGAAAAACAAAGAACGGACCTGCAAAACAGGCCCGAACTACATGATGTATTTCATTACTGAAACTTGATCCGTAGGGGCCAGGCAACTTGCGTCACAAGGCGAGAAGTTCTCACTTCTGCTTTTCTCAACTTTTATATGATATCAAGTTTTTTATTCTTTGTCAAGAATTTTTTTTGCTTTTTCTTCAATAAATGCAACAACGTCTGCAATTCCAACACCCGTTGTGTCAAAATGAATGGCATCAGCTGCAGGTTTCAAAGGAGAAACGGCACGGTGGCTGTCCTTATAGTCCCGCTCGGCGATTTCTTTTTTCAACAATTCAAGATCCGCTGTAATGCCCTTTTCAACATTTTCCTTATAACGACGTTCTGCCCGCTCCTCAACAGAAGCGACCAAAAAGATCTTCAACTCTGCATGTGGAAGGACGACCGTCCCAATATCGCGTCCATCCATAACGATGCCCCCCTCTGCTGCAATTTCTTGCTGTAGAGCGACAAGTTTTTCACGGACTGGCGCAAGCGCTGCAACCCATGAAACATTGTTGGTCACTTGGTTATCGCGAATTGGGTGGGTAATATCCACGTCTGCTACAAAGACAAGTTGCTCTCCTTCTTCCGATCGACCGAAACTAATTGGATACTGATCTAAAAGGGCTAAGAGGTCATCAACCTGTTCAGCTGTCAGATTATTTTGCAAAGCTAGATAAGTCGCCGCACGGTACATAGCTCCTGTGTCTAGATACGTATAGTCTAGATCCTTGGCAATGATCTTTGCAACTGTGGATTTTCCACTAGAAGCCGGTCCATCAATGGCAATTTGAATTTGTTTCATGTTGTCCTCAACTCCTACTGAATCTTAACGACATCACCAGGATTGGCATACCAAGATCCTGTAGACATGTGAGATGGATTTAACTGTTCCAATTGGGCAATGGAAATACCAGCACGCGCAGCAATCGCTGCTTCCCCTTCACCTGCTTGAACAGTGATCGTGCCTTCTTCAGAGTTCTCATCTTTTGAACTATCGTCTTTAGGCGCTTGGTCAGTTTGTGCTGCAGGGGCTGATGATTTCTGTTCAACCTTAGTCTCTCCATTGTAGAAACCAGACATTTGTTTTGATTTATTGCTGCCACCTGTTGAAAGGAAAATCAACAAGCAGACCATCGCCACTACTACTACAAAGAAAATAATGGCTAAAATCGTCAACAGACGATCTGCCTTTATTCCATTTAACTTACTCGTTCTTTTCAATGTTTCTTCTCCATCATCGTAAATATCTTCTTCCCATGGTTCTTTTGCCATGACTTCCTCCTTGTTTTTTCTCGTAAAAATCATTACAATAGAAGTATGAAAGTTACGTTAATACCAGATCGTTGCATCGCTTGCGGTCTCTGTCAGACCTATTCTGAATTATTTGATTACCATGACAATGGCATCGTTAAATTTGCTACTGAAGACGACGACCTCCTTGAAAAGGAAGTCCCTGTCACAAACGATGTTCTCGAGGCTATTAAAGAATGCCCCACTCATGCTCTCTTAAAAGATTAAGAGGGCTTTTTATTTGTCTGCATAATACATCTCATAGTAATCCACATGGATGAAATTGTCCGTCAGGATTACTTCTCCCTTAAAATAAGGATTTAAGGCAAGTGCATTGATAAAATATTTCTTCGGCCATTTACGCATACAGAATGTCCGACTGCGCGAACCATCATTAAAAATGAGCTTGATCGATTTCTTATTTACTTCGACCTTTTCAATCGAGTCAATCTTCACCTTGATTGGAGTAAAAGGATTAGCTGTAATAATCCGCAAGATCCCATCCTCATAGATCGTGAAGTAACGATGGACCCCAATCGCGAGCAAGACCATAAATAAAAAGAACGAAAACAAAACTAGCGTTGGCACACTAGAGCTCTCATACATCAAGGCCAGTCCAATAAAGACCGGAATCACTGCAATGGACCAATAAGTCACAAGAATAGATAAGTCCGGTTGCCAATGATAATGGACCTTTCCAAATATCTTAATCATGAGCATACCCCCATCTAATAGTTTAGCATAAAAAACAAAAAAAAGGGAGCCAGACAGCCAAAATCACAAAGATTTTTACCTGCTAGCACTCCTTTTAATTGGATTTGTTGGTTGGGACTTTAAAGAAGTCTTTAGAAAGGTAACCTTTCCCACTAATCAAGTCGTATTCAACCATTTTCAAATCCTCTGCAATTTCTTGCGCTTCCCCTTCTAAAGCCTTTTTATCGACACTTGCTTTTTTCAATACTTCTGTCAACAAAGCATAGTAAGGCGAAACTTTTGAATTGGTCTGTTCAAAGACCATAGCTGAGAAATCACTTGAATTGACCAAAGGATAGTTCAATTTCGGTGCATCAAAATTACTCCAAATAAAGTAGTCTGTCTGATACTGACTCTCCGGATTATTCTTAAAGGCGGACTCAGGATAAAGACCTGGCAAATGATCCCCATAAAATACCACTGTAATCTTCTTATCTATTTTAGAAAGACTTTCCAGGAAGGATTGGGTAGCAGTGTCAGTTTGTGAAAGTAAACGACTGTAGAAAGTCAGTTTTGAATTTTCTTCATCACTAAAACCTTTACCTTTGGCATCCAAGGTTTCTGGATTTGCTTCTAACCATGGGGTATGATTTTGCATGGTCATCACAGAAAAGAATTGTCCGGTTTTGTCGTTTAAGTTATCCAATACAATATTATAGGTGGATTCATCACTCGGACTAATTCCTTCTTTTCTGTACTTGATTCCCTTTGTATCCGTCGTAATAAAATCTTTGAAATCCAATCTCGAATACACGATATCCCGAGAATAATTCGATTTACCTGCTAAGTGAACAGCAACCTTATTCTGTTTTGAGTATGCATTACTGATAGACGGCACATCATGGATCTTAGGAAGGACTTCTGTATACAAGACAGATACAGTTTGTGATAAATTATAGAAAGGTAAACCTGTCAGAGTCTGGAACTCCATATTTGCAGTTCCGCCACCATATCCATCCGATTGCATTTGCCCACTCGTATGGGTCTTCATGATGTTCTCAATATTGGGAATCGGATTTTGCGTAAGCTCTACTCCCTCGACCTTTCTAGGATCAGAAAAACTTTCACTCAGAATATAAATGACCGTTTGATCGTTTAAGTAGTTACTTCTCTCCTTATTGATCTCATTCGACAAGTTGGTATATTTTTGAGCTATTTTCTCAAGACGTTCTTTGGAATAACCATCCGGTTTTGGAACAACCTCCGTCGTCAATTGATTCATCCAAACATAAGACAAGCCCTTATAACGTGCATTGGTCGTATTCCCTAGCCAATTAATATCCTGGTAATTGTTCAGGGTACTTATAATTGGTACATTAGCCTTGATCTTCCCGTTTTCTTTATCACTGAATATCCCATTGACACTCTTAAAACATAAGAGCATCACTGCAATAGCTCCGATTTGTATTTTCCATGAAGAAATAATTCTTCCTTTAAAGAGGTACTTTTTCCCGACAATCAGTAGACAAACCAGGAAGGCCACCAATAAAAAGATGTAAAACATTTGCGCTTTGTCCACAAAGCTCAAAAGCGTCATTGGTTTGGTCAACCAAGTTAAATCACTTGGTAAAACCGGCTCATTCCTCATGCCAAACTTGATGGAATTTGCAACTACAAAAGCTATAGATACAATGGAAATGAGACAGGTAGCAATCCAATATTGATTGATACAAATGTATACAAAGATAAGGATCGCTGTCAAAATAAGGATCTGAAATAAGATGGCATCTGGAATCGTGTAATGAACGCCTAAGAAGGGTTCTGTTCGACCTAAACTGAATTGGATAAAATAATTCAATACAATTGCAATAGTGGTACTAGAGAAGAACACTAAAGAGAAACTCGGTTTGTTCTTGACGAAATCTCGCTGCCCTTTTGTATACAAGAATCCAAGTAAGGAAATCAATGGAAAGAGAATGTATAAGAATTCATTTGTTAACCAAAATTGCTGAGCTGAGTATTTGCCAATTTCAAAGGCCTTATACAAAAAATTATCTGTCCTGTAAATCAGGGTCGAAAAATTTTTGTCTGTTACGATAAAGGTGATCAAGAGTTGCGACAAGACCAGATACTGATAGTTCTCGCCAATCTCTTCTCCTCCTTTTTTCCGACTTGGTAGCTTATCATAATGCTGTCGCAATAGAACCAAACCACCTGTAGAAGCAAACAGAAGGAAAATGACAAGGAAGGAATCCGTTCTAAAGAATGGATTCTGATCAAAATTCCAAACCTTGTATTTTGGATTATTCAAATAGATCGTGATTTCCGTCAAATAAGATAGAGTATTGTAAACCAAATAACTGACAACCAGTTTGAATGGAAACCATTTTTTAAAATTGAACTGGGATAATATTGGAACTAATAGTAGGAAACTTATTCCAAATAAAATTCCTAAAAAATTGACATATTGTAAGACTGTACCAGTTGCCTTGTTGTGAACAGCAAGATTATTCTGGGCTAGATAAAAATTAAAAAAAGAAAATAGAACGAAAGTAATCACATAATACCACTGGGTTCTTGAGACTTTTGATAAAACTGAGAGGATAAATTTCTTAATATTAAACTCTTTTTTCCGTTTCATTATTTCACTTTCTTTATCATTCTTTTTAGTATATATTTCACAGCTCTTGCTGGTCCAATCACAATATACTTCAAGGCCCCTTTAATCCCTCCTATTTGATTAAAGTCCACAAAGGTATGCGGTTGGAGATCCTCACGATTGTTCAATTGCTTATTATCGATAAACGGTGTCAGAACATGTGGGTTTTGAGAGATTCTAAAGTCATATTTTTGATCCCAAGCAATGTAGATCAACAAGCGTTCAATCGCATGAAGGATTGAATTCTGTGGTAGAGGTTCTGCTGGAACATCTGCTGCTGTCAAATTCAAGTCAAAGAGTGGTTTCAAAGCATCGTATTTAAACCAAACAAAAGTCCCATAACTCATAATGAAGGTATTGAGATTTTTGAAGTCAATCGTCTTGGTCGCTCCCATCCGTTCCCAGAGCTTGTTCATCTCTGGTGAAATGAGGGCTTCATTCCAGGCAACCACTATTCGATTGTAACGGAAGAAGGTTGGAATATCTGCGATAGTGATTCCGACTTTTGGATTGGCTTCCATATTGGCTAGGATTTGATCAGCCGGTTTGACCAACATCTCGATCAATTCTTTGCGCCAAGATTCACCTGCCCAGAAATCTGCTTCTTTGGATTTCTTAGTATGGAAATGGCCAACATAATCATATTGAGAAAGTTGCTCTTTTAAGAGCAGCATTGGCAATACATCCCGTCCAATGTTTCCAGTCACCAAAACCGTGGCATCTTGTGCTCGATGAGAAAGAATTTTCTCAATAGTCTGCTTCTTCTCTTCTACATCTGTCGTGATCCATAAGTCATAAGCAAAATGAAAAGCTTGGAAAGCATCTAGAAATTCTTCCAAGAGGTCCACATAAAAGACATGAAGATGAACAGCAACTTTTTTACCGAACTCTCCAGCTAATTCCTGATTTTTCAAGTACTTACGAGACAAGAGATAAGGATAGTCCGGACGATCAATCATAGACATGTGGTTGAGGATCAAATCTAATGGATAGTCCGATATACGTTCCAATTCGTCAAAAATGTAAGGAATGATTCCTTCATTATTCGCAATGGTTTTGACTTTGATAAAAGGAACCTTATGACGGAGAATCGCTGTAGGATTGTAGTAAGAAAAGTCTGGATAGAGCATCCCTGTGGTGTCTTCATGAATGGTATCAAAAACAGTTTTATAGCGAAAACCAGCATCCAAGAAATTCGTTGTGACCTTGGTCTCGTAGTGATCAATCACATCTTGAACATTGGTGAAGTCTTGAACACCCTGCCAAAATTCTGGGAAGGCGTTTGATGTCAGCACCTGTTTTTTAAAACTGAGATAATAACTCTGAATATGCTCGTTAAAATCCTTGTCTTTCCGGTAATTGGTCATACCCCAGAAATCTACTTCATCATCATGTTCAAACTGCTGATAAATAGGTTCTAGATCCCAAAGCGGTCCAAAGCAGGTATCATTCATGAGGGTAACAGAATCAAAGTGAGCCAGTTGATCAAAGCCGACTGTCTTCATTCCATCCCGCCACGCCGCAAAGTCAAAGCCACTATTTTGGCGCTCTAGAATATCGTCTACCAACTGTTGCGAGAACAAATGATCCTTCATATCTTCTGGTAGCTGACTATTGGAGATAAAGACCACCCGTGAATACAAGGGGCGGATTTTTTCTAATTGGTAAAGTACATGTCCACTGATAAAGTTAAATTTATTGAAGTGGACATATAAAAGTAAACGTTGCATATTATTTCCTTATTCTTAAGAATTTCAAGATCTTTGTTGGAATGGTCCAACGTTTGGATGTGATAACGGCGTTATATGCTACTTTCGTAGCTTCTAGATCAGCCTCAAGTTTTTTTATTCTATTCTGACTATCCAAGAACTCAGCTGCAAAAACTTTTCCAATATAATCCGGTGCAGCTATATCATCGACAGGAATCATCTTATAACTTAATCTATATTCTCCTTCTTCCTTAACATCATAGATCAGTTGTGGATCCGGTTCGCTAAAGAAAAAGTAACCATCAACAATGACTCCGTTACTATAAACTGGCGAGTAAACCTTTCCGTTAGAATCTCTCAATTCAACATCAGAGTAATAACTTGGACTTTCAGACAGATCAACTCGGATAACAGAAGTTCCCTTCGGAATTTCGATTGCCAGACTATCTTCTTTTTGAAGAAGTTTGGTCATGGTACGATCTTCCGAATAAGTATTTTCTTCGTCACCAAAATAAATTGTAACAGACTCCATTCCGATGTGTGAAAGAGAATCCATTGGTTTGGAAAGGCGAATCTCATAAGTATTATTACGATCTAAAAGGATCTTCGTCATCTCTTTATAATCGGCATTTGGATATTTATCAAGATAGTCCAGTTGTGTTTGTAGCAACTTATGAAAACGATGTTCTAATTTTTTAAAATCAGTAGGACGAGAATCCGATCCTTGATTAATGGTATAAGCAACTGTCGCTTCATCCAGATAGGCTAAAGAAGTCCGTTGAAAGAGTTCCAATTGGAGGTTGAAAGTATCATCTGATGTCGTTAAATCTAACTCTTGATTGACTTCTAACATCAGATCTCTTTCAACTAGCCATGTAGAGGCCATGGTAAAACCTCTTGTTGCAAGCATCTTTTCATAGGTATCTGCTAATGGAATCGTATGATTAGCAAAGCCAGCCTTAGAAATGAGAGTTCCATTTTCACCATAAATATCAAAATCTGTATTGGACCATTTGCAATCAGGCTCACTTTCTAATAAGTCAACCTGTTTCTGAAGTTTTAAAGGGTCTAACCAAAAATCATCTCCGTCACAGCGGGCAATATACTTTCCACGTGCTTCTTTACAGATAGAGACCCAGGTTTTAGAAATTCCCTGATTCTCATCCTGATAAAAGGCACGAATCAGATCAAGGTAGTTGGCTTGATAATCCTGAATGATAGAACGAGATCCATCGCTTGAAGCATCATCTACCAAGATAATCTCATAATCAAACTCAGTTTGTTGGGCTAAGAAGCTATCAATCGTCTTCTTTAGCCAGGGCTCTTTATTAAAAACCGTACAAATAATCGAAACAAAAGGCGTCGTTTCCATATTTCCCTCAGTCTAGTCAGTCATTGACCATGTTCCATTGCGTTGGATTAAGCCACTTGCCGAATCCATTGCTGATTTATCATCCAAAGCGATATCATCTCGATTGATAAAGATCAGTGGGGTCTGAGTGGCATCTGAAAAGGCCAACATCTGCCCTTCCTCATCCCTTACTGTCACTTCCAATTTCATTTTTAAGTCATTTACAGTTGGCAGTGAACAAGTATAATGAACCGTTTTATGCCCAGTTCCACTCATCAGTTGATTCATAGAATTATCATTGTAGATCCAAATGTTCCGATCGATATCTGTTAAAGACAGAGCGATATAGGTCCTGATATCTTCACGAACATCAAAATCAATCTGAAACTGAATAGGATCTTGAGGACGTAATTTGTTTGAGCTTAACAACTGAAGCTGAAAATTTTCAACCAAGACATTTTCTTCCTGGTTTGAATTACCTGCTCCATTAGCTTCTCCTCCCTGTTGCAAAGGAGCTGTATTATCAAAACTGTACTGATTGGCAACATTTTCTGGACTCCCTAAAGCCTTCACCAAACCATTTTCAATTAAAACAGCCTTGTTACAATATTTCTTGACAGCTCCCATATCATGGGTAACCAGTATCGTGGTCTTCCCTGATTTCTTGCGTTCTTGGAAGTAATCATTACACTTGCGCTGGAAGGCCTCATCTCCTACTGCTAGGACCTCGTCCAAAATCAAGATATCTCCTTGGGCCTTAATGGCAACTGAAAAGGCTAAGCGAACCTGCATGCCTGATGAGTAGTTCTTAAGCTTTTGGTTCATGAATTCATGCAACTCAGCAAAGTCTACGATATCATCATACATGGCATCAATTTCAGCTGTCGAGAAACCCAGCATAGCTCCATTCATATAGACATTTTCTCGACCTGTCAGTTCTGGGTTAAAGCCCACTCCAAGCTCAATAAAGGACACCAGTTTCCCATCGATGGTGACGGTGCCTTTTTCTGGCACATAGATTTCAGAAATAATTTTCAAGAGAGTCGATTTTCCAGAACCATTTCTTCCGAGGATCCCGAAAAAGTCTCCTTTTTCTACTTCAAAAGAAATATCCTTAAGCACATGTTGTTCTTTATAGCCTTTGATTCCTTTGAAGCGATTGACCAGGGCAGTTCGAAGACTATTGGTCGCCTCTGTTGGCAACTTAAAGTACTTGCTGACATGGTCTACTTTTACTGCAATTTGTTTATCTGTCATTAGAGAATCTCCGCAAATTTCTTAGCATGTTTGTTAAAGTAAGCAAAGCCAGCAACAAAAATAAGAATTGGTAAAACATAAGGAATCAAAACCAAGAACTTATTTTCCACCAAAAGCCAGACAGGGGTGTTGGCCTTATCAATCAAGAAGTATCGCATGTCTTGAATAATTTGGGCCAAAGGATTCATCATGACCAACTTAGCAGCCCAGGGATTGCGGTCTGCAATAAAGGTAATTGGATAGATAATTGGCGTCGCATACAGGCCGGCTTGCAGGAGTACTTCCCAGACTTGACCTAGGTCACGGAAACGGACAAAAAATGTCGCTAAGATCAATGCACATCCTGTCGCCATCAAGAACAACTCAAAGAATAGCGGAATCACCATCAAAGCTGTCCAAGAGAATGTCACCCCATTAAAGAATGAAAAAATCAAGACAACAACCAGGTTAATGACAAAGTTAATCGCTGCTCCTGAAATCGCAGACAAGACAATGATGTGTTTGGAGAAGTTCAATTTTCGCAACAAGTCGCCTCGACTAACAATAGACACCATCCCCATAGATGTTGCTTCTGAGAAAAAGCCCCAGATTACATTGGCCAACAAGAGGGCAACTGGGAAATGGGGCACATCTCCACCCAAGCGTAAGAATCGGATGAAGACAATATACATGATCGTAAAGGTCATCAGGGGCTTTAAAATCGACCAAAGATAACCGATTGCTGATCCTTGGTAACGTAATTTAAAGTCTGTTTTGATTAATTCTCTTAATAAAATTCGATTTTTCTGACTAAAAACGTCAAACATTATTTTTTACCTCGATATGCAAACTTTGTCAGAATCAAGCTGGTAAACACAACCGTATGAAAAGCCCGGTTCTTCCGGTAACCGTACTGACGAATCCGTCTCAAACGTTCTTTTAGTGAAACATCCATAATGGTGACAAAGTTTTCAATGATTTCTTTAGTTTGGGAACTGACAGGCAGATCCAATAGATTTTTTGCTTGTTCTTGACTGGACTCAATGAGATTCCAATATTTAGCAAAAAGAATATGAGGGCGAACCCAATTTTTAACCCGTTTTCTAAGGGTACGAGCCCCCAGAACATTGCTACTGTGCTGACGGTACAATTCTGTTGGCCGATCGATATAGATGAGCTTCCCAAATGCAGTTGCCAACAAGGCCAAATACCAATCATGCATAAGAAGTGCATGTTTTTCTTGACCCGTCCATAAGTCAGCCAGCGCGTGGTTAATCATGGCTACACCGCCAGTTACCGTATTTTCCGTCAACTCTTGAATCAATTCTGTATTGGCATGATCAGACTGGGTGCGAATCATACTCTCATGCTGAACATTCAAGTTTTCATCGACTACTTTTAAATCGGTGTAGACCAGCAAAGGCATTTCTTGAGGATGCTTCTCGGCTTCTGCTACTTGAAGAGCAATTTTTTCAGGAAGCCAGACATCATCTTGGTCACTGAAGCAATAAAGATCTGCTTTCTCGTATTTCAGAAGCGCATGGAAGCTCTTGATAACACCGAGATTTTCGATAGCTCCTTGATTGATAAAACGAATGCGCTCATCCTGGGCCACCAACTCTTGAATAATCTTCACCGTACCATCTGTCGACCCATCATCTCGGATCAAGAGTTTCCAGTCTTGATAAGTCTGGTCTTGGATACTTTTGACCTGCTCTTTTAGATACTGTTCACCATTATAGGTGGACAACAAGATATTTACTTTCATGATAAGAATAATTCCTCGTACTCACCTACAATTTTTTCCCAGGTAAAGTTTTGCTTCATATTGGCCTTGGCACGTTGACCCCATTCAGATACATCTTCTAAAGGATCGACCTGATCAATCAAATGCGCCAAATTTCCAGTTTCTTTAGTCCAATAGTGAGCTGTGTCCTTGGCAACCGTTTGGTTAAAGGAGACTCCTAAAACTAAATTCAGATCCGTGTGAGCAAGAGCCTCTAAGAGACCCGGATTGGTTCCGCCCACTTCATGACCATGGATATAGGCAAAGGCTTCTTTACGGATATACTTCAACAGGTCTTGGTCATAGACCGTTCCTACAAACTTGACGCGTGGATCCTGATCAAATTCAGTACAATCTCGGAGCTCCTCAAAATAAGGATTGCCTTCCTGGTTACAAATGATCACCAAATCCCTTTTGGTGGAAGAGGCCATAAATTCACGAATGGCGGTCTCGTAATTATTTTCTGGGACAAAACGGCCCAAAATTAGGTAATAGTTTTTCTCCTGAGTCTGCCACTTGTGATAGAATTCTCGGACCTTATTATCCTGACTACTTAGGCTGGTTGGAGACAAGTCCGTCCCATAGGCAATATAGGTCGTCTTGGACCAAGGATAGGCTTCCTTGATATAAGACTCAATACCCGGGTTGTCAGAAATCACCAAGTCAGCATGGCGCGTCATGATTTTTTCAGAATACTTGAGATAGGCTTGGATCGGTTTGGCCCACTTGGCCCGCTTCCACTCCAGTCCATCTGGATTGATATAAAATTGGCCACCCATTTTATGGATCTTGCGCGCAAAAGGTGCTACGAAAGCACCAATGGTATTGCCCAAAACATAAAAAATCGGCTTTTCAATTCCTTGCTTCTCGATGACCTTCAGGGCATAGCTGATGGCCATCATATCATAGGCAATGACCCGCGCAGGCCCAAGCTTAGGGGCTTTAATGGTAAAACAATCGACACCCTTGTAGTCAAAATGTTGAAAAGCTTGATCATTAGAAAGGCAGGCAACATGATATTGGATATCTGGAGACACTTGATACGAAACCAATTGGTCCACAAAAGTCTCAAAACCGCCATATTGAGCCGGAAGCCCACGACTTCCGATAATAAAAACATGTTGCATAGAGTTCCCTTTCAAATCATTTACAGTCTATTCAATTATACCATTTTCTAGGCTTTTTGCCTAATCCAAACAGAAAAGCGACCCTCAAGGGCCGCTTCAAATTTCTCTTATTTCACTTCTTGTTTATAAAATTCTTTCAAGGCATCTTGCCAAGTTGGAATAACGAATCCTGTAGCTTTCGCTTTTGCCAAACTCATTGTTGAGTTCAGTGGACGTTTCGCTTTAGCTGGGAATTGGCTAGAATCCACTGGTTTCACTTCTACATCCGTATCTTTGAGGATTTCAACTGCAAAGTCATACCAAGTTGTATCTTCTTTCGCATCATTTGACAAGTGGTAATAACCATATTCCTTACGGTTTTCAGCCAAATAAGTCATAAACTCTGCAAGAGTACGTGTCCAGGTTGGACGACCATGTTGATCATTAACGACCGTAAGTGTTTTGTGAGTCTTGGCAAGGTTTTGCATGGTGAAGACAAAGTTCTTACCGTAGTTCCCGAAGACCCAAGCTGTACGGATGATATAGAAATTGGAAACATGTTTCTCAACCAATTCTTCTCCCATACGTTTGGTACGACCGTACTCAGTTTGAGGATCTGGTTGATCGTCTACTTCCCATTCTTGTCCAACTGGTTTTTTACCGTCAAAAACGTAGTCGGTTGAGATATAGACCAAGGTTGCACCATGCTTTTCAGATGCCTTTGCTACATTTTCCGTACCAGTCACATTGATGGCATAGTCCAACTCTTTTCCTTCTTCTTCTGCCGCATCAACAGCTGTATAGGCAGCACAGTGATATACCAAGGTTGGTTTTACTTCCTCAAATACCTCGTCTACTTTCTCTGCATTTGTGATGTCCATTTCAGCTACATCAACAGCTACATATTCTTCATTTCGTTCATCTAACAAATGGCGAAGCTCCGTTCCAAGTTGACCATTTGCACCTGTAATTAAAATCATGTTAAATTCCTTTCAAATGCTTTTTCCCTATCATTATAGCAAAAAAAGCAGAAGTTTTCTGCTTTTTAAGATGGGAATTGCTCCTTATTTTTTGAATACTTCTGCTTAAAAATAAAGAATACCAGTATCCAAGAGATCCATTCTATCATGAAACCAAGATTCTGTATAAATGTCTTGTGATAAGAAACTTTGACATGGCCAGAATTTCGAATAGATAAATAAATTTTTCCGTTATTTAAAACCTTTTCTGAGACAGTTGGTTTCCGATCTTTTTTATTTTCTTTTAATTCTGATTCGGTAAAAGCACGCTGTTTCAACACAGGTTGAGAACCTTCTGCACCCTTAGAATATTCTGCGCGATATCCTTTGTACCATATCATTGGTATAGAAATAGTTGTTTCTTTTTTATCATCAGGAACCTCTATATCGAATTCTAAAAGATTGTATCTCTTTTTAATAGTTGATATTTTTACATCCTTAGCTGTTTGAAATTCTGTAAATTGTGGTAAGCGTATATCTTGGTTATTGATATCAAGATTATAATATTCATCACCTACAGGATCAATATATTTTGATTTGTCCCCTCTATATACTGATTTCAGTAATTTTTCATTCTTTTTATTATCATCCCGCATCTGTTTATAGTTTTTTGAAGAGGTATCAAATTGAGGGACAACATGATTGAAATAGAAAGTTAAACTCAAGATGCATAAGACAATAGAGAAAAATCCATTTCTATTTGTTACAGCAAGAAAGAATAGGAACAAGAGGGGAATGAAAAACAATAGACGCCCTGAATACTGCATACTCCCTAAAAAAGTGTATTTCAATACGGAATTCCAAGGCAGAAGACTCGTTGCAGAAAAATATAAGATCCAACAAGTCCAAAATATGGTTTTACTTAAACTCCCTAGACGGCGATAAAATAAGATCACCATCATACTCGCATAGAATAGGCCATCTCGTACGAATTGATGGATCGGCCACTCTAATGGTGTGAAAGGTTTATAAAAACCATATCGATCTGCTTGAAATGGAAAAGGAACCAAAAAAGTATCTTTCACATTGACAGGAAAATTTCTCGCTGTCCATGTGAAGAAAAATTTTTGTGATGAAACCTGTTCCAGATATTGAAAAATGTATCCTGCCGACAAACATAAGGCAAACAAGATAGAAAATACAAAAGAGATAATCTTTTCAAGTGTGATCCTTTTATAATTTAAACATAAAAATACCGCAGAAAAAATTGCTAATATGATCGTTGATAAAATATGGGTTTGAATTAAAAGCGCTACTACAATCCCCAAATAAAGAGGGTTCTTTTTGTTTAAGTAGAGCACACGATAAATAGAATAAATAAGAATTGGGACAAGTGGCACTACCATGGTCATTCCAAAACCAAATAAGGTGTAATAACAAGGAATGGTCAAGGCCACTACTATACCAGTCAGCTTATTTTTTACTATTTTTGAAACAACAATATAACTTGTTAGGCTTGTACCAAGAGTGATCAAAAATGCAAATATAGAATAAGCAAGATTTCCATCGTTGGTCATCATATAAACGATGGCTGACGGATAAAACTGCCAATTTCCATAAAACATAGGAGAAGCATATCCCGTACCGAATGCAAATAAAAAATTCAGATTGGGGAGTAAATCCCAATGCTCAATGGACTCTGCTAAGCCGACAATGCGGGATAAATGGAAGACATAGTCATATGAGCGACTTTGAAAATTGATCAGATTGAAAGATACAAATGTAAAAATGAGCGCATAGGAAGTTAGTAATAGAAAGACCAACTTATTGCTGATTTGGTTGAAAACATCTATAAGCCGGTCAATATAACTGCGGATCCCTTTTACCATATCCAACTGATTGATCTTATCGAGGAGCCGATCCATTCCCTCGTAAAATCTATCTATCCTTTGCTTAGCAGCAAGACTCATACTTAGGATATTCTTCATTCTTCACTTTTCTCTTTGATCACATAGATTGGACGTTTCTTGGTTTCCATGAAGATCTTACCAATATATTTCCCTAAAATCCCGATGGTCAATAATTGGAACCCTCCCAGGAAAAGAATCACTGTCATAAGAGATGGCCAACCTGAAGTAGGATCCCCAAAGACCAAGGTGCGGATTACAATCAAAATCATCATGATAAAGGCCAAAATCCAAGATAACAGTCCACCAATAAAAGCAATGTTTAATGGAGCATCCGAGAAATTGACAATCCCTTCAATCGAATACTTAAAGAGGGACCAAAAATTCCAGGACGTCTCTCCTGCCACACGCTCTACATTTTTATATTCGAGGTATTCTGTCTCAAATCCTACCCAAGCAAAAATTCCTTTTGAGAAACGATTGTACTCCGATAATTCCATGATAGCATCAACCATTGGACGTCGCATCAAACGGAAATCACGGGCCCCGTCCACCATTTCCACTTGGCTAATATGATTGATTAATTTATAAAACATCCGCGCAAAGAAAGAGCGGATCGGCGGTTCCCCATCACGGGTTACGCGTCTCGTTCCGACGCAGTCTAGATCTGGTTGTTCCTCCAACTTCTGCTTCATTTCGATCAATAACTCCGGTGGGTCCTGCAAATCTACATCCATAACCGTCACATATTCGCCATTAGCACGTTCAAGTCCAGCGTACAGCGCCGCCTCTTTCCCGAAATTTCGAGAAAAAGAAAGGTAGTGCACATTTGAATCTGTAACATGTAGCTTTCGAAGAACGGATAGCGTACCATCTGAAGAGCCATCATTTATAAAAATATATTCAAACTTTTCTCCCATTTTCATCCGAACACGTTCCATCTCTCGATAAAACAATGGAATGGATTCTTCTTCGTTAAAACATGGGACTACAACTGATATGGTCATCTCTTACTCCTTGACTTATTCACTTTCTATTGTAACAAAAAACTAGGGTTTCCCCTAGTAATAACTTATTTTAGTCTTTTAATTAAACTGCAGCATATAAAACAGAGATGGTTTGTAGTAATGTTAGAGATAAAATAATGAGACTACTTTGTACCACAAAATGATCAGAGAACTTTTGTTCATCTGGAACTCTTTGCTTAAATAAACTACAAATAACTGGTAGACAAAGAGCGACAACACCTAAGTAATATCGGCCTTGAACTCCTAAAACTTCAAAATTTCCAACTGGTGTCCAGGTCAGATACAAGGTCAAAGAAATTAAACCAACAATTGCAAAAGAAACCAAACTTGCTCCTACTACTGATACTTTAGGAAGTTTGATTTTCCCAATATTTGAAAAAGTAATCAAAGTATAAAGAGCATAAATTGGAATAAGGACTTCTGACATCGACAAATCTAACCAACCAAAGGTATAGAGTTGATTCAAATGACTGACTGATAATAACATCTCCTTCAAAATCACTGGAAGATACCAATGAGGTTTTGAAATGATGCTACTAATTTGCCCTTTTACATCTGCGCCCTCCAGTTTAAAGTTCTCAATTCGAACTTGCTGGGTAAGAACATACCAAAAAATCGTAAAGACAAAGACTGAGATAATCAAAGCGAGAGAAATGAGATAGTAGTTTTTACATTGCGTTTTCTTTTTCGGTATAAATAGCAATAATCCCACAAGCAAGACATAAGGAAGCTTCATTGTTACAAGGATCACGCAAAGGAAAGCATAAAGCAATAAATCCTTTATTTTAACTACTTTTTCATCATCTGTTACATAATTCAAAAACAGTCCAATAATGATGTAGGTTAAACCTAAGGCTACACTATCTTGATTATAAGAAGCAGCTAGAACCAGGTTCATTGGAAACATTGTTACCATTGTCATCAACTGCTTCGCTTTCCCACTTAATTTAATGGCAATGAGAGCTAAAATACAGTAAGCAATGACATTAAAAATTCGACCAAGATAATAGGAGACTCCTACACTCAAATTCAAAAATTTTCCAATCCCAAATCCAAGAGCCTGAGGGATATAACCAATAAACCAATATGAGTTGGTTGCCCTGTAATCTGTTTCTTTCCCAAACTTCACTTGTTTGGTCGTCTGCCCTTCTTCAAATAAAGAAGATTTAGTAAATGGTTTTTTGAAGTTCTTATAAACATCAAAGTAATCTTCCGTAATATGGATGTTTTTATTCCCCATATTGACGTTGCCTTCCACAATATGAATGGTTCTTGAAAGGTGAACTTGTTCATCTGGTGTATTCAAAACGGGTGTAATGAAAGCAAAGGACAGACCACCAATGAGCATCGCAAGGAATGTCCCAACACTCTTCTTCGGTAAAAGAAAAATGAAAAAAGCCAATACAACAAATAACGCTACACCAATTTTAGGAAAATCTACTAAGCGCTTTGTATAAATCACTGCAATACAAAAGGCCAAAACTGCGAAAGTTACTAAATACTTTTTATTTCGCTCATAACTATCAACAAAATATCCCATCAGTTTCTCCTACTTATTCGAATTTTGACTCTTCACATATTGTCTCATCAACAACTTGGCCATCCATTTAGGCCAGAAGAGTTGGTACATGTATAGATCTTCTTTACTACGCGTATTGTCTGCAATGGTTTTTGATGTTTCAGACTCTCCATGGATACGGTGGCACATGAGTTTGTCAGATACATAAGCAAAACGACCTTTGTACTCGCTGATCTTATACCATGCGTACCAATCCAAACTCACTCTCATTCCTTCATCAAAATAGAAATTCTTCAAATTTTCACGATTATAGGTGACAGCTGGACAACAAATCGGATTCCCAAAAGCCATTACACGGTTTCGCCAAAAGTGACTAGCAGGAAAAAGATTCATGGTTTTTAACATCAAGGTTTTGATCTTCAGATTTGTATTCGCAGGAATCTTATGGCCATCTTTTTCTTCAAAATAATCAGAATACCCAATCAACACATCTTGATTTTTTTCCATCTTAGCCAAAACTTTCTCAGCATAGTCCGGCTCATAATAATCATCCTGATGGGCGATGGTAGCATACTTCGTCTCTACAAAAGACATGGCATTGTTCCAATCCTTACCAATCCCACCACCTTGCTTGGTGTAAAATGGAATAGCATAACGCTGACAAAGTTCCTTGATCGAATCCAGTGGTGTTGAACTGTAACAGATAATCTGTGATTGGAGAGTTTGATTCTTCAAGGATTGAATACAAGCTTCCAAGTATTCGCTCTCACCATAAGCACAAATCACCCACGTATGTTGTTGATTAATGAGCATAGTCCTTCCTTTCTATTTTTCTTGCAATAAAATAAGCAAGTAAACTTCCACTAAAATAAACAGACATCACGATGAAAAAGCTTAAAGACGCACCTAGAAGTCCCATTTTTTGTACCAAATCATTATTTGTCAATTTGGAAGCTATAAACATGAATAAATACACAGGCAATAGATACGTTTGTTTTCGAATAACCGTCATGACATCCCCAAAAACAATCCCAATAGAATACAGAATTCCAGAAAAAACAAGGATGGCTAGGGTAGTACTATGCTGGTTTAAAGGTAAACCAAAAACAAGACTTAATATCGGCGTCCCGATCAAATAAGCTAGCACAGTTAATACCAAGCCGACACCCAAAACAATGACAAACATCTTCGCAATGATGGCATCAAATTTTTTCAATTCTTTATTCTTCCATAAGATCGCTAATTGCGTTGTTAAGGGTCTAAGAATTAAAATAAAGAGACTCATAAAAAAGACAGGCATAAACAAAATATTAAAGTCCCGTTGTGTCCCTGCAATAAAGTGTCCCAGTCTAATTTCAGAGTCAATCGCGATTCTAGGCTCATTGAAAATATAAGCTAGTAAAAATCCACTAATGAAGAGAGGAATACAATTCTTTAAAATAGTGATCGCATCAAATAGGTCTCTTTTGAGATTTTTTACTGAGAAATCAATTGTTTCAAATTCTTTTGATTTTACATAATCATAACAAAATACAAAGATAAAGTTTAAAACAACTAAGTAAAGCAATGATTGTGTTAATGACTTTGTAATAAGCAAAAATGCCAACAAAAGAATCGTGCTGAAAGAATAACGAATGGTCATTGATTTGCCAGCGATATCTAATCGTTCGTGACGTTGAAACAATCCTTGGAAAAGATCTGAAATTGCCTCACACATACGAAATAGAACGTACAAGCCAATAATCGCAATTTTTGAACTCTCATGTAGATCAATTCCTGAAACAAAAAGGTAAGGAAAAAAGATCGCCATCATGAGTAGGAAAGAGAGACATCTGGCAATACTGTAACTGGTAAAGGAGTGTCTAAAGAGAACATCTGTCCCTTGGTAGCTTCGAACTTGAAACATGCCTACTACTACTAGAATCGCAGCAATCCCATAGGCAAGACTAAAAGAATCTGCTTCCATTGGCGAGGTCATGCGTGTAACGATCAATGTAAATAGTACAGATGATCCAGCAAATGCCAAGTTCCCTAACAGATTCCAAAAATACACCTTCTCCGTTGAAACAGGTTGATTATTCTTCATGCTCTTTTACCTGTAATGCAATCTTCTGAGACAATTGTCGAATTTGAACGGATTGTTTTGAGGTAATCCGAGTTAAAGAGAAGTTTAAATAGACAAGTAAACAGAATCCTAAGAAAAAGATTAGATTGCTTGGAACTTGAATTCCTAACATTTTTGATACCTGTCCAATCAAATTAGGAAACCAAATGACTGGCAACGAGACGATACAAAGAATAAGCCAAGAGATGACATTTCTCAGTTCAACGACTTTCTTTGCAACTAGGCGTAGAATATAAACGATAAAAATAATTACAATAAGGGTTAACCAAATATTTAACATGTTATTTCTTATATCCTCCACCAATTCTAGCCAATAACATTGCCATAGTCACTTTAATCATATAGTAAACAGATTTGCTTAATGTGATAGATGATTCCCCGTGCTCTCGTTCGTTCATTAATACAGGCACTTCTGCAACTGAATATCCTGAGGTTAACAGGGACACAATCGTCTCTGGTTCTGGATAATCACTTGGGTATTGTTTAGCAAATTCTTCAATCACTTTTCGATCAGCCACCCGCAATCCTGATGTAGGATCTGTTACCTTTTGACCGGTTAAAATCTTAATTAATTTTTCAAAAAATGAAATTCCAATCCGTCGTGCGAAAGAGGATTGGAAACCTTGATTTTCAATAAAACGAGAGCCAATCACCATGTTCACATTCTTCTCTTGAAGGACTTGAAGCATCTTTCTGATAAATTCAGGATTATGCTGACCATCTCCATCCACTTGAACAGCATATTGATAGCCATTTTTAACTGCATATTGATAACCAGTTTGGACAGCACCACCAATTCCTAAATTAATCGGTAAATCGATAACATTAAAGTTGTTCTTGCGACAAATTTCAAGTGTATGATCTGTAGAACAATCATTGATAATGACATAATCAAATTCAGGTGTATGTTCTTCAATCATCTTGATTGTTTTTTCAATATTTCCACTCTCATTATAAGCCGGAATAATGATCAATAATTCTGAATTTCTCAATCCTATTGTTTTCCCTTCTAAGCATATCACTTCATTATACAATAATCAGTGCATATTTTCTACTTTATACTGTCCCCTCCCCCTTTTCATGGTATAATAGAGTGAATCGATTACGGAAGGACACCTTATGTTAAAGCTGGGAATTATTGGTACGAGTTGGATTTCACATGAATTTATTACAGCTGCTCATCAGACGGGCCACTATCACTTGCAGGCTGTGTATTCGAGAAAGATGAAGACAGCTCAAGAGTTTTGTGAGCCTTATGGAGAGATCTCTTGCTACACGGATATCATCGACTTCTTAGACAGTGAGCTGGATGTGATTTACATTGCTAGCCCCAATTCTCTTCATTTCGCTCAGGCCAAGCTTGCTATTCTGGCCAAGAAGCATGTCATCATTGAAAAACCGGCTGTGACCACCCCCTCTGAATGGAAGGAACTGGTCAAGCTCGCTAATGAGCACCAGGTCTATCTCTTTGAAGCTGCCAGAAATTACCAAGAAGCAGCCTTTCAAGTAGTTAAAGACTTCCTCTCTAATCAGGAAATACTGGGTGCCAACTTCACCTTTGCCAAATATTCTTCCAAATTGCCAGCCCTTCTTGCAGGTGAGATGCCCAATATTTTCTCAGATGTCTATGCAGGTGGAGCCTTGATGGATCTGGGAGTCTACTGCCTCTACCTGACCATTGGCTTCTTTGGAGAACCCATCTCCAGCCACTATAGCGCTCAGCAATTACCCAATTCGGTTGATCTCTATGGTCAAGGTGTCTTGATTTATCCAGATTTTCAGGTTGCTATTCAGGCAGGGAAAAATATCACCAGCCATCTACCTGCTGAAATCTACACCAAGACTGGAACACTAACTCTCAATGCTGTAGCAGCCATCAACCAGGCTCGCTTCGTCAGCTATTCTGGAGAGGTCATCGACCTTCCGATCCAGCCCTGCCCACACCAAATGCAAGAAGAGGCGGAAGCCTTTGCCCTTGCCATCGCTCATCAAAAGCCGTCTGCTTATCTTGAGTGGTTACAAACAGCTGAGCAGGTCCATGAAACCCTCTACCAGATGCGTCAAAGCGCTGGAATACAATTTAAGGATGAAAAAGAATGAAAGAACAATTTCCACAAAACTGGAAAGATCAGCTAGAAACACTCGGATTTGATACATTCACTGAAATTCAGGAACAAATCTTCTCCCCTATCTATGAAGGAGAAAATGTCCTCGGGATCAGTCCTACCGGTACTGGTAAGACTCTCGCCTACCTCTTTCCGAGCTTGCTCAAACTCAAACCGAAGAAGGCCCAACAACTCTTGATTTTGGCTCCTAATACAGAATTAGCTGGACAAATTTTTGATGTCACCAAGCAATGGGCAGAGCCTCTTGGGCTCCAGACCCAACTCTTCCTGTCAGGATCCAGTCAAAAACGGCAAATCGAACGTCTCAAAAAAGGACCTGAAATTCTAATTGGGACGCCTGGTCGAATCTTTGAACTGATCAAGCTGAAAAAGATCAAAATGATGAATGTGGAAACCATCATTTTAGATGAATTTGACCAATTACTGAGTGATTCTCAGTACCACTTCGTCGAAAAGATCAGCCACTATGCTCCCCGCGACCACCAACATATCTACATGAGCGCCACAGCCAAGGTCGATCCAGATCAGCTAGAAGAGAATACTCTTCGCATTACAGTTGATGGAGTTTCTTTGGACAATATCCAACATTTTTATATGCAAGTGGATAAGCGGGACAAGGTCGAATTGCTCCGCAAACTCGCCTACGTCGAAGATTTTCGTGGTCTGGCTTTTTTCAATAGCCTGTCTGATCTGGGTAGTGCTGAAGAAAAACTACAATACCGTGGTGTTGAGGCCGTATCGCTCGCCAGCGATGTCAATGTCAAATACCGCAAGGTCATTCTGGAACGCTTCAAAGACCATCAGCTGACCCTCTTGCTGGCCACCGATTTGGTCGCTCGTGGAATCGATATTGAACATCTTGAGTGTGTGATTAACTACGATATTCCTCGTGATGTGGAGACCTATACCCACCGTGCCGGTCGAACAGGACGAATGGGGCGTGATGGCTATGTGATCACCTTTATCACCCACCCAGAAGAACTCAAAGCCTTGAAAAAATACGCTTCTGTCCGTGAACTGGTTTTAAAAAATTCCGAACTCTTTTTAAATGAATAAGAAAATCCTCTGCTAGTGAAAGAACTGCAGAGGATTTTTACGTTAATTTCCATTGTAATAGATGCGATGACTTTCAAGTTGGTAATCCAACAACTCATCCACCGTTACAAAGGTATAGCCTTGTGATTTGAGGTAGTCAAGGACGGTCGGTAGAGCGTCAATCGTGGTTTGATGGATATCATGCATGAGGATAATCGAACCCGGTTTGACTTCTTTTTTCACTTCATTGAGAATGGCCGTCGTATTATGTGTCTTCCAATCTAGACTATCCACATCCCACATGATGAAGGACTGGTCTACACTGTATTGGATGGCGTTATTGATGGCTCCATACGGAGGCCGCGTGATCTTAGTCTGAACGCCTGTCGCTTTTTGAATAGCTTCTTGGGTATCCAATATCTCTTTTTTGGCATTATCCAAGCTCAATTTTGGCAATTGAGGGTGATCCCAGGTATGGTTCCCGATTTGATGACCTTCTTTGCGGACTCGCTTAGCAATATCAGGATTCGCACTGACATTTTTTCCGACCATAAAGAAGGTAGCTTTTGCATTGTATTTCTTCAAGATAGCCAGTGCCTGAGGAGTCGTCGTTGGATCCGGTCCATCATCAAAGGTCAAGGCAATCATCTTACGATGGCGTTCTTCAATATAGGATTGGTAAGAAGCTAGATCATCAGGAAGCAAGCGCTCTGTATCAATCACGTCATAGAATTTAGATAAGGGAACAGTAAAGGTATCGTCGCCTTTAACCTTGCTTGGAAATGGAATGGTGAAATTCCCTTTTTCATATTGGAATTCCCATTGGCTCAAGTCCAACTCTGAGAAGTGGGCAACCATTTGATCAATGCTTTCCTCATCTAGCTGACGAAAGGATAGATTCCCTCGTAATTCCTCCAAAAAGATCTGCTTGGCTCCATCTGGATCCGCAAAAACCTGGCTGAGGGTCAGAGGGTTACTCTCATCATCCAAGTAAAAGAGGGGCAACTTCACCGTCTCATCTTTAATGAATTTTCCTTTTTTGTACTGGTATTCAGCCCGTTTAATTTGGATCGGGTGATAGCCGACAAAAGGTGCTTCTGCTTCTTCACTATGGTAGAAGGTCAAATGCTTTGGCTCCTTGGTTTTCTCATCGGATCCTAGACGCTGAAGATCTTCTTGGATCTTCTCTTTCACAATCTCAACAGCTTGTCCATCTTTAGTAGGATAATAAGCTGTCACATAAGAAGTTCCTAAAATCCCTTCCTGAACTTGAACATCTTTCCCTTTTTCAGAGCTTTTCTCGAGTTGGGTGACCTTGGCAAACTGATCCTGATAGGCTTTTTGTTCACGAACCCTTTGAATCTTTTGATAGCTAATATACAAAAGACTCAATAAAAGGAGATTTGTAATGATTAATAAAATAGTTTTCGTGTGTTTGAATCTCATAACTTTATTATAGCAAATTTCTATCGAAAAAACATTCCTTTTTTGTAAATGGTTTCATAAAAAGAGGGCGACTGTCGTCGCCGACAGCGGCCCTTGTTTTTAGTCCCTCTTATTTTTCGCGAATGACTTCTACTTTATATCCATCCGGATCTACAACGAAATAATAATTCGGTTTCGTTCCTGGAAGACCTTTTGGTTCCGTCACTTCATAGCCTTTAGCCTTGTGTTCAGCATTTAAAGCTTCTAGATCAGGAGTACTCAAGGCAACGTGAGCATAGCCATCTCCGATGACATATGGACCATGATCATAATTGTAAGTCAATTCCAACTCATAGTCATCTCCAGGCAAGGCCAAATAGACAATCGTGAACTTATAGTCTGGAAAATCTTTCCGACGTTTTTCTTCAAAACCAAAAGCATCTTGGTAAAAAGCGATTGATTTTTCTAAGTTTTCTACACGAAGGCAAGTGTGCAACATTTTTGAACTCATAGGTTTTCCTCTTTTCTATTTTTAAAAGATTATGAACGATTTTTTTTACGACTTTCCGTCTTAATGGATAATTTCACTTCAAAGATAGTCCCTTTTGGTTTATTATCTTTGACTTGAATAGTCCCTTTAAAGGCTTCTACAATCTGCTTAGCGAGGGATAATCCCAAGCCAAATCCACCTTTTTGACGGGTTCTGGCCTTGTCGACCCGGTAAAAACGATCAAAGATCCGTTTCTTATCCTCATCTCGAATCCCTGGACCATTATCCAGCACCCTCAAAAGAAGATTTTTATCTTTCAATTGGACTTCAAACTGGATCTCGCCATCTTCATCGGTATACTTCAAGGCATTGTCATAGAGAATGGTCATCAATTGCTTGAGGAGCGTTCTATCAGAACAAATGACTTTGTCCACCTGATTGTCTCCTCGGAAGATTTTGTCATTTTCTTCCGCAATGATCTCAAAATTCGAGAAGGTCTGATCGAAAAAGCTTGGTTCGATGTCTTCCATCTCTGGCTTCAAGCCGTCATCTCTTCGGGCAATATTGAGAAGGTTGGTAGTCAAAAGCTTCATATTTCGAACTTCATCCAAGCTGGATGCAATATTCTCACTCGATTCCATAATGGTCGCTTCAGGCTTTCTAAAAAGCGTTTCGAGGCGATTTTGCAGAACTGCTAAAGGCGTCCGCAACTCATGGGAAGCATTTTCCACGAAAGACTTTTGCTTTTGCATACTCTCAAGAAGGGGCTTGACGCTGAGACGTGCTAAGAAGAGACTAGCGAATAAGGAGATTCCCCAGAAGCAGATCATGATGAGGGCGATTTGACTTTCGTGCTCTTCACTGGTCTGCTCTAGTTGACTGATATTGGTCATGACAACCGCATACTTGATGTCACTATCACTTTCATCATCAGATAAACTCAACTCTGCCATATAGGCCCGGTAACTTTCTTTTTTCCCATAGCTATTTGTAATTTGAAGCTGGGAAACCTTGTTGAGGAGCTTTCGACCAAACGTCACCGTTTTGAAGTTTAAAAACCCATTACCGGTTGTCAAGTTTTCATATTTTTTATTGAGCAAAACAACAGTGGTATTGGATGTGACATCCCCTTTAGGTTCTGATTTATCATGATCTGGGATCATCATCTCATGATCATTATCGTCTCCTTTGGTATTTGACTGTCGCTGGTCTCGATAAGCAATCGCTACAAGCGAGTAGGGATCCTGACTGAGAGTCTTGAGGTTCTCATCGACCGTTGTATAGAGACTCGAGCGCATGACCTGAATGATAATCAAGGTCATAGCTGAGAATATCAAAGTAAAGAGCCCAAAATATCGGATGAAGTAGGAAAAATCATCTTCTCCGACGGTTTTCTTAATTCTGGTTAGCATCTTTTAAGATATACCCCACACTGCGCAATGTTTGCAAGCTCTCAACGAAATCGGTACCTTTTAATTTTTTACGGATTTTTGAAACATATACCTCAACAACAGAGATGGTCGTATCACTGTCAAAGCCCCAAAGGCGATCGAAAATCTGTGTTTTTGGAAGGATGACATTTTGGTTTTGAAGGAAGTAGACCAGAAGATCAAATTCCTTCCCAAGAAGTTCCACTTCTTTCCCATCCACATAAGTCGAATTGGTAGATAAGTTGACCTTCAAATTGCCATAATTAAGGGTGTTTTCATTGACCTTTCCTGAGCGCTTCAAGAGGGCTTGAATCCGCATCTTAAGCTCTTCTAGGTAGAAAGGCTTAGTGAGGTAATCGTCTGCCCCTAGCTCAAATCCGTGTCCCTTGTCATCCAGACTTTCTTTGGCTGTCATGATCAAAACAGGGGTTGTCACGCCTTTTTCACGCAATTCTTTCAAGACATGGAAACCGTCTTTTTCAGGAAGCATGAGGTCCAGCAAAATCAAATCATAGATCCCGCTTTCTGCTTCGTAAAGGCCTTCTTCTCCGTCAAAGACCTGCATGACATCCGCAAAATCATCTAAAAAATCAAATACTGAATTTGACAAACCAAGGTCATCTTCGACCAATAGAATTTTAATCATTATCGTATCCTCTTCTCTTTCGTGAGCGAGTCTTTCTAATCTATTCTTAACCATTATAACACGACTTGCCTTCATTTCCTATAGTTTAGAACCTGGTTTTATGATCAAATTCAGCCTGCCTGAGGAAGGCTAATTCTATGAGTTTGTCGTGTTTTCTTTGTTACTTTGACTATCACTCGTCTTGTTTTTATTTTTTGAATTCTTCTTGTTGGACTTTTTAGAGGAACCCTGGTTCCCTTCTTGTCCGCCAGATTGGTTCATGCCGTTATCTGGACCATTCCCTTGTGGGCCACCATTGCCTTCCTGTGGCATCTGACCAGGTCCGCCACCTTGTGGGCCGCCTTGTCCTTGGCCACCACCTTGTGGACCACCGCCTTGAGGACCGCCATCCTGTGGGCCACCATTTTGCTGGTTTCCTTGTGAAGCATGGCCATTTTGGCTATTTTGTTGCTGATTAGATCCTTGGTTCTGACCCGTTTGGACTGGTTGAGAAAATTGTTGGTTATTGGAGGATTGAGAGGCGATGACACCGACACCAAAGCCGCTTCCAGCACCAACTAACAATCCACCAACTGCTGCCATGCCAATCCACCACTTAGGACTTCGTTTTAGGACAACCATTTTTTCTTTGGATTCTTGCGTTTCGACTACTTGTTTTGTTTCTTTTTGATTCATCTTTTTACCTTTTATCTTTTTGTACAAGCACTTGTCTTTTAAAATTTAAAGGGAGCTCGATCCTTTAGTAAGGCGATTATACTTCAGGAGTCTTAAGCCTGACTAAATTTTTACTTAAAAAAACCTAAAACAAGCGTGGCTATTGACAGGTTGAGCTCCTTATTGTAGAATAGTTACCATAAAATAAATCAGAGGTTAACTGTTATGAAGAAAATCTTTCCCTTAGTTCTCATCTCCATTGGAGTGGCCATGATCTCCGTCCTATCTCAATTCACCATTCCCTTTGGACCAATTCCTTTGACCCTACAGACACTCATGATCGGGATCATCGGGACCATCTATAAACCCAGCCATGCCTTTGTCACAGTCTGTCTTTACCTGCTTTTAGGCTTCTTAGGTTTTCCAGTATTTGCCGGAGGTGCTGGTGGTGCTTCGCATTTCCTTGGTCCTACTGCTGGTTTCCTCCTCTTCTTCCCATTCCGAGCATGGATCACGTCTCTATTTACCAATGCTAAATCCAGCATTTTCACTATCTTTTTGGCCAATCTCCTCAGTAGTGCTCTCCTCTTTGTGTCAGGAGCTATCGGCTTTATGCTGGTCACGCATACCGATCTCCAAAAAGCATTTACTTTGGTCGTTGCTCCCTTTATCCTTGCCGACCTCATTAAACTGGTCATCATCACGATCACCAGCAAGGCGATTTTTGCCAGCCTCAAACACCACTGGTATTTCAAATAAGATTCAAAGGACGCTAAAAAATCGATACAGAAATTTCTGTATCGATTTTTTTAAATCTATTTTGTCGCAAGGATAGCGGCTTCTACTGCTGCTTTTTCCCGTTGAATCAAATCCACACGCGCTGCGATTTCCTTGATTCCCATGCTGATGTTTCGGCTGATAGCCATATCAGACAATTGTGGTTCAAAGAAGGTTTTGAATTCTGCTAAGCGCTCTGCTGTTTTGAAGGTATTGGCTGGGTAGATGACAAACTTGTCAAAGCTCATGTCTCCGCCAAGGGCTGCTTTGACCCATTCCCAATTTTCACGCGCCCAAGTCCAGGCAGATTCTTGAGTGAACTCATGATGTAAGAAAGTGAAATACCAACTCATTGCTAAGTCTTGTGGTTTCACAACATCCTTGTTCTTCCACTCTGTCAAAATCTTTTCAACTGTGTCTGCATCGGTTGTATAAGCCAGAGCTGTAGACAATTGACGCTTGAAGTTACCATCTGTCGCTTGAGCATAAGTGTTCAAGTACAAATCAGTCAATTCTTTGCTTTCATGGTGTTTGATTTGGTTAATCAAAATTTGCAAACGAATAGCGGCTGGAAGCTTGCTGATATCCTCTGCATGGGCTGCATAGATTTCACTTGCTTTAGCGCTTGCTTTGGCATCGTCTCCCTTGATCATATTTGAAATAACCAATTGACGAACCATTTCATCTTCATCGGCTTCTCCAGCTTTTGGTTCAAAACCAAGGCGTTCAAAGTTGAATTGGTTGAAGGTTACGAGCAACTTCTTATAGGCTGCTTCTACTTCAGTCCCTTCATCCACAAAGAGGCTGAGACCTTGAAGGATTGATGATACTGCAGATACAACCAAATAAGACGTTTCTTGGGTCAATTTCTCGATGACTGGCAAGAGACTTGCATAAGAGATGACACCACTTTCTGCCAAGAGACGACGTTCTTGAAGGATTTGTTGCTTGCTCAAGTTATCCAAGGAAGCCATGTTGTCTACAATCGCATCCAAGAGCTCTCCTTGGTAATCGGTAATGTAGTGGGCTGTATTTTCCGTATTGAAACGAAGCGGTTCACTATTTTCAGTAGCAAGGGCAGCATAACCTGGGATTTCAAGCGTTTCTGTTTCAAGTGTGTCTGGAATACCAGACCAGTTGCTGTTCAATGGCACAACCCATTGGCGGCCTTGGTCTTCATGTTCTCCAATGAAGAATTGTTTTTGGCTGATCTTCAAGGTATCATTTTCCACCACTGCTGTAAGAACTGGATAACCAGGTTGTTCCAACCAAGAATCCATGAAGGCTGCTACATCACGGCCAGATGCATCACCTAGGGCATTCCAAAGGTCACGACCGATGGTATTGCCGTATTGATGTTTTTCAAAGTAAGCTTTAAGACCTTTACGGAAAGCATCATCCCCTAACCAGCGGCGGAGCATATGCATGAGACGGCTACCTTTAGCGTAGACGATAGCTGGGTCAAAAAGAGTATTGATTTCATCAGGGTGTTTAACTTCCACATGGACAGATTGAACTCCATCGGTTGCATCGCGTTTCAAGGCCAATGGAACACCTGTTGTTTGGAAGTCTTCGAAGATATTCCAGCTTGGTTCGATGGCATTGACAGATACATATTCCATCATGTTGGCAAAACTTTCGTTCAACCAGAGGTCATCCCACCACTTCATAGTTACTAGGTTTCCGAACCATTGGTGAGCTAATTCGTGAGCTACGACCAAGGCTACTGTTTGTCGGCTTTGGGCCGTAGAGTTTTCATCTACTAGAAGGTAGACTTCACGGTAGGTTACCAAGCCCCAGTTTTCCATCGCTCCGGAAGAGAAGTCTGGAAGAGCGATATGAAGAGATTGAGGGATTGGATACTTCACGCCATAGTAGTCTTCATAAAATTCAATAGCACGAACGGCAATATCCAATGAGAAGTCCAAGTTTTCTAATGGGTGAGCTTTGGTAGAGTAGACACCGACTAGGGTTCCATTCTTGGTCTTAGCTGTCACTCCTTGAAGGTCTCCAGCCGCAAAAGCCAAGAGGTAAGAAGACATCCGTGGAGTCGTAGCAAATTTCCAAATTCCTGTTTCTTTGCGGTTTTCCACGTCGATTTCAGGCATATTTGAAAGGGCAATTTCACCTTCTTCTTGGTCAAATTTCAAAGAAAGATCGAAAGTTGCTTTGGCTTCAGGCTCGTCCACACTTGGAAAGGCTTCACGCGCAAAATGGCTCTCAAACTGAGTTGAGAGGACTTCCTTCTTCACACCATCAATACTGTAGTAAGATGGGTAAATCCCTGTCATATTGTCTGTGATCTTACCAGAATAGGTCAGAGTAACTGTCACTTGACCTGTGCCTTCCAATTCAACATAAACTGCTTCATTGGCATCATCAACCGTAAATGGACGAGCTTGACCTGCTACTTCTACTGTTTCAATGGTCAAATCCTTTTGGTGAAGCGAGATCTTGTCCGCCTTGGCTTGACCTGTGATCACCACACGACCGCTAAAGGTCTTAGTTTTACGACTTAAATCCAAAAACACTTCATAATGTTCTGGAACGAATGTTTCTACAAAATGTGCAACTGCTTGCATAATTTCCTCCTTTAAATGTTTCACGCTTTTCCAATCAAAAGCCCTAATAAAACTATTTTATCACAAAGTTGGGATAAAAGAAAAGACAAGCATGACAATGCCTGTCTGAGATCGAAAAGACTCCAAGATCTTACATTTCGATAATTTTACCTGTTTCAAAGTAGACTACCCATTCACAGATATTTTTTGCATAATCTCCGATGCGTTCCAAGAAGTTGATCACTTGGAAATAATCACGTCCCGTCACGATGGACTCTGGATTTTTCCGAATTTCTTCTGTTGCTAATTCTTGGATGCTATCGAAATAATGGTTGATGACTTCATCTCGTGAAGCAACTTCATAGGCCAAATCCACATCGCCTTTGAGGTAAACATCAAGTGTTGCTTCGACAAAATCTTTGACTTCACGGCCCATCTTGCTGATTTCTTCTTCAACAGATTGGATACGGACTTCCCCTTTCATGCGAATCGTTGCCTTGGCAATCGATACAGCGTGGTCCCCCATCCGCTCCAAGTCAGAAACTGCTTTTAAGACGGTCATCACGACACGAAGGTCTTGTGAAACCGGCTGTTGAAGAGCAATAATCTCAAAAGATTTGCGCTCAAGCTTCACTTCGTATTCGTTGATCTCCGCATCATCTTCGATGACCTGGCGGGCCAATTCACGGTCATGGGTCACGAAAGCACGAACTGTACGGTTGATCTGACTCAACACTTCATTTCCCATTGCATAAAACTGGTTATGCAACTTCTCTAAATCTTCTTCAAATTGAACTCGTAACATTTTATTTTCTTCCTATCCAAATTTACCAGAGACATAGTCTTCTGTTTCTTTCTTAGCTGGGTTCAAGAACATTTCATTGGTGTCATTGTACTCAATCAAATCCCCATCCAAGAAAAAGGCTGTTTTATCGGAAATCCGACTTGCTTGTTGCATGGAACGTGTCACCAAGAGCATGGTGTAGCGGTCTTTTAGTCCATACAAGGTTTCTTCAATCTTCCCAGCTGAAATTGGATCCAGCGCTGAAGTTGGCTCATCCAAAAGAATAATCTTTGGACTGGTCGCAAGGACCCGCGCCACACAGACCCGCTGTTGCTGACCACCAGAAAGTCCGATAGCTGAATCATGCAAGCGATCCTTGACTTCATCCCAGATGGATGCGCGTTTCAAAGAGGTTTCAACTGCTTCGTCCAAGACAGCCTTGTCCTTGACACCATTAATCATCAAGCCATAGGTCACATTATCATAAATGGACATTGGGAAAGGATTGGGCTGTTGGAAGACCATTCCGATTTCCTTACGCAATTCGACCGTATCGGTCCGTGGTCCGTAGATATTATGTCCATTGTAGAGGATAGTTCCTGTAGTGGTGACCTCATGGTTGAGGTCGCCCATGCGGTTAATGGCTTTTAAAAGGGTAGATTTCCCTGATCCTGAAGGACCAATCAAGGCTGTAATCTCCTTTGGAGCAAAGTCCAAGGAGACGCTATTTAGAGCCTTCTTTTTATTGTAATAAACCGACAAGTCCTTGACTTGCAAAATTGGTTCTGTCATTCTATTTTCCTTTTTGTTGTCATTTTACTTTATCCAAAGTGACCCGATACATAATCGTTGGTCGATTGCAATTTCGCATTTTGGAAAATATTCGAAGTCTTATCGTACTCGATGAGGTTTCCTAGGTAGAAGAAACCGGTATAATCGCTAGCACGGGCTGCTTGTTGCATGCTGTGGGTCACGATGACAATGGTATAATTCTTCTTCAACTCAAGCATGGTTTCTTCTAATTGCGCTGTTGCGATCGGATCAAGCGCTGAAGCTGGCTCATCCATGAGTAAGATATCTGGCTTCACAGAGATGGCCCGTGCGATACAAAGTCGTTGCTGTTGGCCACCTGAAAGTGTCAAGGCTGATTTATGAAGGTCATCCTTGACCTGATCCCACAGAGCTGCCTGTTTCAAAGAAGTTTCGACCAATTCGTCCAAGATCTTCTTGTCTTTCACCCCAGCGCGTTCATGCGGGAAGGTGATGTTTTTATAAATCGATTTGGCAAAAGGATTGGGCCGTTGGAAAACCATCCCAATATGCTTACGCATTTCATAAACATTGATATCTGGACGATTGACATCGATTCCTTCATACCAAATTTCACCCGTTACACGCGCAATATCGATGGTATCATTCATCCGGTTCAAACTACGGAGGTAGGTTGATTTCCCAGATCCTGAAGGACCGATCAAGGCTGTAATTTTATTCTTTTCAAACTGCATGTCGACGCCTTTAATGGACTCGTTCGTTCCATAATAGACATGCAAATCTTTGGTCGATAGGACCACCTTTTCTTCAGGAAAAGTAATGATGTGTCTCTCATCCCAATTGTATTTTGACATTTCTTCTCCTTTAAGCAGATGTTAGTTTTTTATGGAGGTAACTTCCGAGTTTGCGCGCTCCAAAGTTAAAGATCAAGATAAAGATCAAAAGAACGGCGGCAGAACCGGCTGAGACTTCGATCGAGTCTGGAATGGTTCCTTCACTGTTGACCTTCCAGATATGGACAGCCAAGGTTTCAGCCTGACGGAAGATCGAAATTGGACTGGTCACACTAAAGATATTCCAGTTTGACCAATCAAGGGCTGGAGCCGATTGACCTGCTGTATAGATCAAGGCAGCGGCTTCCCCAAAGATCCGTCCAGAGGCCAAGACAACCCCAGTGATAATACTTGGAAGAGCTTCTGGTACCACGACATGAATCACAGTTTCCCAGCGAGACAAGCCCAGTGCTAGACCTGCTTCGCGCTGCGTATGGTGGACGTGTTGCAAGCTATCTTCGATATTGCGAGTCATCTGTGGCAGGTTAAAGACGGTTAAGGCCAAGGCTCCTGAAATGATCGAAAATCCATATTTGAACTGAACAACGAAGACCAGGTAACCAAAGAGACCTACAACGACAGATGGCAAAGAAGACAAGATCTCAATACAGGTACGAACCAAATTGGTCAAGCGACCTTTTTTAGCATACTCAGAGAGGTAAATCCCAGCTCCAAGAGAAAGTGGGAAGGAAATCACCAAGGTAATGACCAAGAGGAAGAAGGAATTATACAATTGAATTCCGATCCCTCCTCCTGCTTGGTAAGAAGAGGATTTCCCAGTCAAGAAGTGCCAAGATACATGAGGCAAGCCACGGACCAAGATATAAAGGATCAATGAGGCAAGAATCGCAACGATGATCCCTGAAATAGCATACAGCACTCCTGTGGCTATTTTATCCATTCGTTTAGCGTGCATAGTTCTTCTTACCTCTTTCTTTCGTAATCAGTTTAATCACACTGTTAAAGGCAAGACTCATGAGGAGCAATACCAAGGCAAGTGACCAAAGAACATTGTTATTGACCGTACCCATGACGGTATTTCCGATTCCCATGGTCAAAATAGAGGTGAGGGTGGAAGCTGGTGTCGTGAGCGAGGTTGGTACCACTGCCGAGTTTCCGACCACCATCTGGATAGCCAAGGCTTCCCCGAAGGCACGCGCCATACCAAAGACAACCGCTGTAAAGATTCCAGAGCGAGCTGCCTTGAGCGTGACATGCCAAATGGTTTGCCAGCGTGTCGCACCCATAGCCATACTAGCTTCCCGGTAATGACGGGGCACAGCTCGGAGGCTATCGGTCGTCATAAAGGTAACAGTTGGCAGGATCATAACAAAGAGGACAAAGACCCCTGAGAGTATCCCAAAACCAGTCCCTCCAAAGAGACTACGGGTGAAAGGGACAACGACTTGAAGACCAATGAATCCATAAACAACTGAAGGAATCCCCACTAGGAGCTCAATGGCTGGTTGCAAGAAACGAGCTCCTTTAGGAGAGACTTCTGTCATGAAAACTGCTGCACCAATGGCAAACGGCGTTGCCAAGAGGGCAGAAAGCAAGGTTACAATAAAGGAACCTAGAATCATTGGTAGGGCTCCGAATTCCTTTGCAGCAGGATTCCAAGTACTCCCAAATAGAAAACTAAAGATATTGACTTTATTGACAAAGAAAGTCGATAAACCTTTTTGGGCCACGAAAATCAAAATCATGGCAACGACGACAACAATCAAACTCATACATAGAAAGGTAATGGTCTTCCCAAATTTTTCTAGGCGGGAGTTTTTTGATTTCGTCAGCATTTTTTTTGCTACTTCGTTCATTTTTTACCTAATTCTTTTATTTTTTTGTCACATTCCCTTTTAAATCACGGGTGACTTTCATATCATTGATTGGGATATAGCCCATCTTACCAACAACCTTTTGCTGGATCTCATCGGTCATCATGTAGTCAATGAATTTTTTAGACAACTCATTGGGTTTTCCTTTGGTATACATGTGTTCGTAGGACCAGATTGGCCAGTTATTGTTGACAACATTGGCTTTGGTTGGTTCATAACCGTTAAGCTTCATGGTTTTGACACTGCTATCCAAGTAGGTAAAGGCCAGATAAGAGATAGCTCCTGGCGTTTGAGAAACGATGTTTTTCACCATTCCATTAGAATCCTGCTCTTGGGCCTGCTTGGGTTGTTTGCCATCCATGATAATGGCATCAAAGACAGCTCGACTACCAGAACCAACCGCCCGGTTCACAATCGTGATTTCAAGATCTGGACCTCCCAATTGCTTCCAGTTGGTATATTCACCCGTAAAGATCTTTCGCAATTGCTCTGTTGTCAAATTGTCGATTGAGATATTTTTATTGGCAATGATGGCTGTCCCTGCTACGGCTACCTGATGGTCGACCAGACTAGAGGCATCGATCCCAGATTTTTCCTCCGCAAAAAGGTCACTATTTCCGATATCTACAGCGCCTGATTGAACTTGTAAAAGTCCCGTACCAGAACCTCCTCCTTGTACATTCACAATCTTACCAGGATGTTCTTCAATGTAGCGATCTACTACTCCTTCAACCAAGGGTTGTAAGGCAGTCGATCCGACAGCAGTGATGGATTCTCCGCGATCGATCCAAGAAGCACAAGCAGATAAACTTCCTGCTAATGCGATCGTCGCTAGTCCTAGGATCAGCTTTTTAGACTTTTTCAAATCATGTCTCCTTGATATTTCACTATTTCACTTATGATTTTGACAAGTTTTTTTCAAAAAAACCTGTACTTCCACTATATCATAGAACGGGTTCTTTGCCCAGCATTTTACCTAAAACGAAGCCCCTTTGGATAGAAATTTTTCAGGGTCTGTCCGATCACTTTGGCAAAGCCCAAACCATTGCCTTCAACAAGGACCTGGTACCATCCATTTGGATGCGTTTCCTTCAATTGGACCGTCTCTCCCGCCACATAATGAACAAAGTCCTCAGGCGTGATCGAAACGGTCTCTTTGACCTCACTCGGTCTCAATGCTAGGCCAAGGGCAAAACTAGGTTCAAATCGATTTTTCTTGAAGGTCCCTAGGTGCAAACCATTTCGGGCAATTTTTACTTTGCGCAAATCTGGTAAACCAAGTGGAACCAAGTAGAGTTCATCTCCAAAAGTTTCGAGGACACCTTCTAGAGTGATCTTCAAGTGTTTCTTAGCAAACTCCTGCCACCATTTCTTTTGCTCCGCAGATAATTGGTCCTTTTTGGAAGGGATTTTGGCAGGACGATTCTCTCCTAGATAACGGAACTTAGCAACAAATTGTCCCTCCCCTTTAAAGAGATGAGGATACATACGCGCGGTTTCTGGATAGTCAATGCCTTCTGCCATACCATTGATCTTCTCGATCGTTTCCAGCTCCAGATCATAGTTTTCCAAAAGCCAGGATACGATCTCTTCATTTTCCTCTGGAGCCCAGGTACAGGTTGAATACACCAAGGAACCTCCTGGAACCAACATCTTGAGGGCATCCCCTAGAATCTCTCTTTGAAGGAGACTACACTCTCGGGGATAATCGATGGACCAATAGTCCATGGCATCTGGTTGCTTACGGAACATCCCCTCACCTGAACAAGGGGCGTCCAGTACAATCAGATCAAAAAAGCCTGAGAAAACTTTGGCCAGACGATCGGCAGACTCATTGGTTACCAATACATTTCGGGCACCAAAGCGTTCTACATTCTCTACAAGAATTTTCGAGCGGCCCTTGTGGATTTCATTGGAGACCAAAAGTCCCTGATTGTCCAAATAAGACAAGAGTTGGGTAGTCTTTCCGCCAGGAGCTGCGGCCAAGTCCAGGACCTTCATTCCTGGTTTCGGCTGGGCGACTTGGGCCACTATCTGAGCTGCTGGCTCTTGCGAATAGACCAAGCCCGTTGCGTGCTCAATGGATTTTCCTGAGACCTTTCCATAATGGCCCCAAGGGGTATTATGAATCGGATCATCAAATGCTTTTTGCGCTTCTTTCAAGGGATTAGTCCGAAAGGCCGATACTGCTTCTTGATCAAAGGTCGCAAAAAAAGCAGCAGCATCCTCACCTAGAAGATGCTGGTATTTTTCTTTAAAACCATTGGGAAAATTCATTTAACTTCTCCCTTTCTTAAGATAGGTTTGAATTTCTGTTAACTTCACTTTTGGAACCATCATAATGGGTTCCACTGTCTGGTAATTAGGTTTATCTCCATTTAAATTTAAAACGGTATAGCCCAACTGGTCCCCCATGATCGCAGCTGCGGCATAATCCCAAGGCCAGATGTAGCTAAAATAAGCTAGAATCCCACCTGAGAGAATTTTTGAAAAACTAATACCGGCACTTCCGTAGACCCGAATGCCAAGAGAATCCATACCAAGATCGGCCATGCCCCAGTCATTTTTCTCAAGCATGCCGACATTTGAAGCAATCAAAAAGTTTTCCAGAGGTTGGTCCACAAAGGGCGTCAGTTCAACCTCATTGCGATAAACAGGGAATTCTCCACCCCCGTAAAAAAGGTGATCCCTCATCACATCGTAGATCAGGCCAAACTGACCAATTCCGTCTTCAAAATAGGCCACCATCACCGCAAAATCTTCCTTTTGGGTCACAAAATTATTGGTCCCATCAATAGGATCAATCACCCAAACGGATCCTTCTGAAATCGGTGAGCGAAGGCCATCTTCCTCCGCAAAAATCCGATCTTCTGGGTAGCGATGTGTGATTTTTTCAACCAAATCCTTTTGAACCTGTTGGTCCATCTGGGTGACTAAATCTGTCGGCCCAGTCTTTTTTGAGATCATCAAGTCATCATGGAGATGAAGACGCAAGTAGTCTCCAGCCTCTAAAACGATTTGTTTGGCAAACTCTAATTTATTCTTCAAGAGAAAACCATCCTTCCTCTTTTTGCTTTGCAGCCTGGGTCGCACGATAGAGAGAATAACCGCTCACTTCTTCAAACTCCCGTCCGAGACGCTTTTCTTCTCCGATACTAGGCACGACCTTCTTAAAAGCGCGGTAGGCTTCCATGTATTCTTTGGCCTCTACCTTACTTTCATAGGCTTCTTCAACTTTATTGAAAAAAGAAAGCACTGAAGCAAGCTCTTCAGTGCTCCACGATAAGTCCAGTGGGTAACTATAATTTTTTTGCATTCGACATACTTCTTAGTTTATTTCTGCTCTTAGAGTGGCAGAGCGTAACTCTTGTTTGCGATAACTCCGTGGCAAGAAGGCCCGAATTTCATCTTCGTTAAAGCCAATCTGCATGCGTTTGTTATCTAAAATAATCGGTCTCCGCAAGAGACTAGGATTTTCCTCAATCAGATGGATCAAGGCCGAGATGGATAAATCTTCAACATCAACATCCAATTTTTGAAAAATTTTTGAACGAGTTGAAATAATGTCGTCTGTTCCGTTTTCGGTCAAGGCCAATATACTTGTCAACTCCTGTTTGCTCAAAGGACTTGTCATAATATTGTGTTCTTTAAATGGAACATCGTGCTTTTTTAACCAAGCCCGAGCTTTTCGACATGATGTACAACTCGGTGATAAAAATAATGTAATCATGTGGTTCACTTCTTTTTTTATATATAACTATCTGACTCTATTATACAAAAAAAATAGGTGCTTGAAAAGCGCTTTTTTGATTTCTCGACGATTTTTCTGAATTTCAGTGGAAAAAAGAAATCCCTTTCATTTTTCCCAAGAAGAGGCTCGAAAAAAGAGAGTGGGACAGAAATCGGTAATTCGTTAGAATTCGATTTCGTCGTCCCACCTCCGCACAGTTGAGTAGGGCTGTAAAAGCTGATGAAATGAGCGTAGTAGAGCCCACTCAACCACTGCGTCTTGTTCGACAATCCAAAAACAATTGAGAGGCTAGGACTTTTGTCCCAGCCTCTTGGTCCAGTTTCGTGAAACTGCTTCATCTTCTTCTAGTTGCGCCACTAGTTGATCGATCCCATCGAATTTGACCATTTCTCGAATCTTATCTAACCAATGAATGGTCAGGGTATGACCGTAGATATCTCCTGTAAAATCAAAGAGATTGACTTCGAAACGAAGCTCTTTTCCATCAAAGGTGACATTTTTCCCAACAGAAGCCATCCCACGGTAGGTCTGCCCTTTAAAATCGACATCAACTACATAAACCCCATCTGATGGTAAATAGGTCCGGTCAATCGGCGCTAAATTGGCAGTAGGATAGCCAATGGTGCGGCCACGCGCATCCCCATGCACAACGATTCCTCGACTGGATAAAGGGTGACCAAGTAGACGGGCAGCTTCGTGGACGCGTCCTTCTAGGATAGCTTGACGAATGCGGGTCGAACTAATCTTTTCACCCTGATCCAATACAGGAGAAATGACTTCCACTTGACCATCAAAATAATCAGCTAAGTCAGAGGCCGTTTTCTTATCAGAGCCAAAACTATAATCAAATCCAGCAATTAAAACTCGGGCCCTCAAGGCTTTGACAAATTGATCGACAAATTCTTTGGCTGTTTTAGAAGAAAAATCGGTCGTAAAATCAATGAGGAAGAGCTCATCCACACCTAGTTCGTTTAATTTTTGGAACCGATCCTCAGGGCTCTGCAAATGAAGCAGTAATTCTGGTTGGTAGCGAACAAAGGCTAACTTAGGAGATTCAGGGAAGGTTAACAAAGCGACCTTCAAGCCTTTTTCATCCGCTATCTGACGCGCCTTTTTAAAGAGTTCTTGATGCCCCAGATGCAGGCCATCAAAGTAGCCCAGAACTAAAACTGTCTCATTCTCCAAATGGATCTGGTTAGCAGTAGTTATCGTACGAATATTCATGAATTTATTGTAACACACTTTCTGTTAGAAAGACTTTTCGAGGTTTGTAAAGTTCTTCTCTTTTTTCTAAAATGGCTACCAATTTTCCTTGGTAAAAAGCAGCTAACTCTTTGGAGTCACTCTCAACTGGAATAAAGCGTCCCACTTGGACTTCGCCAACCTCTTCTACTGTCAGCTCTACTTTTTCCAGATCCCCGGTGCCAATTTCAAGTGGGTGAAGGAAGCTCAAATCTCCTTGCCCTACTTTTTCAGCCACCTCTTCTAAGGTCAGGGCATCTTCCAGTGACAAACCGGCAGCACTGGTCCGTGTCAGATGAGACATATGGGCTGCGTAGCCCAGTTTTTGACCCAAATCCACCGACAAGGTCCGGATATAGGTGCCCTTGCTACATTTGACCCGGAAACGAAAACGGGCTAGTCCTTCTTCATAGCTAATTTCACTAGTGCGCGTGAATTCATAAATGGTTACCTGTCGGACAGGGCGTTCCACTTTTTCTCCTGCCCGCGCATATTCATAAAGCTTACGTCCATTGACCTTGACCGCGGAATACATAGGTGGTACTTGCTCGATTTCTCCCACCATTTGGGCAATCATGCGATCGACCTCTTCTGCATCTAAAGGGGCTTCCACTGGGGTCCGCTCTACGATTTCACCGCTGGCATCCTCCGTCGTGGTAGAAAATCCCAAAGTGATTTCTCCTTCATAGATCTTGCCTTCATCTTGCATGAATTCGACCATCCGGGTCGCCTTGCCAACTGCAATCGGAAGCACTCCCACCACATCCGGATCCAGCGTTCCCCCATGGCCGATCTTCTTAGTTCCCAGGATTTTTCGCAGTTTAAAAACCACATCATGTGAGGTCATGCCTGCTTCTTTTTTTACATTGATAATTCCGTCCATCTGATTTGCTCTTTCTAACTCTTGTGTGACCATCCGGGACACCGACCCTTTATTATATCATGAAACAAGACTTCTTGTCCCTCTTTCTCCCTCCCCATGAGCTTCCAAAAAATCCCGTAGCAGATTTCAGACTTTTTAAAATGGGTTTGATACAATAGAAAGCGAAAGAAGGTGTAACATATGTTAATGTATGATGTTATTGTGATTGGATTTGGTAAAGCTGGTAAAACACTCGCAGCGAAATTATCAAGCCAAGGAAAAAAAGTCGCTCTGATTGAAAAGAGCAAATCTATGTACGGTGGTACTTGTATCAATATCGCTTGTATTCCAACCAAGACCTTGATTGTTGCAGCAGAAAAAGGCTTGGATTTTGAGCAAGCTATGAATGAGAAAAATGCAGTGACGACTCGTCTCAACGGCAAGAACTACGCAACCATTGCTGGAACTGGCGTAGACATTATCGACGCGACGGCTCGTTTCGTTTCTAACAAGGTCATCGAAATTCAAGCTGGAGATGAAAAGGAAGAATTGACAGCTGAAACCATTATTATTAATACTGGTGCTGTGCCAAATGTCCTTCCGATTCCAGGTTTGGCTGAAAGTAAATTTGCCGTGGATTCAACCGGCATTCAACGTTTGGAAAACCTACCTAAACGCTTGGGTGTCCTTGGTGGTGGACCAATCGGATTGGAATTTGCTCATCTCTATAATACCTTGGGCAGCCAAGTAACGGTATTGGATGCTTCTGAAACATTCTTGCCACGGATCGAGCCAAGTATTGCAGCTCTTGCAAAAGGCTACCTTGAAGAAGACGGTATTCAATTCTTGCAAGGCATTCATACCCAAGAAATCAAAGATGGCCAAAACAGCTTAACGGTTGTCACAGATAAGGGAGACTTTGAGTTCGATATCCTTCTCTACGCAACAGGTCGTAAGCCAAACACAGCTGGACTTGGTCTTGAAAACACAGACATCCAAGTCACTGATCGTGGAGCGATCCAAGTTAACCGTCATTTGGAAACCAGCGTCCCTGGAGTCTTTGCAGTTGGGGATGTCAATGGTGGTCCACAATTCACCTACATGTCACTTGATGACTTCCGCATCGTCTTCAACTACCTTACAGGCGATGGTAGCTACAATCTCGAAACTCGTAACAATTATGCGACAACACTCTTCATTGCTCCTCCACTGGCCCAAGTCGGCTTGACCGAGCAAGAAGCACGCGACAAAGGGCTTCCAGTTGCTGTTAAAGAATTGCCAGTTGCTGCTATGCCACGCGGACACGTCAATGCAGACCTTCGAGGTGCTTTCAAAGCCGTGGTCAACCCAGAAACCAAAGAAATCCTTGGAGCGACGCTCTTTGGAGAAGCTGCAGGCGAACTTATCAACCTGATCACCATGGCCATGGACAACAAGATCCCTTACACTTACATCGCAAAACAAATCTTTACCCACCCAACCATGGCAGAAAACCTAAACGATCTCTTTGCGATTTAACTAACATAAAAAAGCTGGAAAATATTCCAGCTTTTTTTAGTTTAAGAATTTACAGACAGCCTCTTGAAATACTTTATTTTCTTCATAAAGAGCATGCCCAGAGTGCTTAAGAATGAGGAGTTGACAACCCGAAATCGCTTTTGCCAGTTCCTTGGAGTCGTTCACACCGATCACATCATCTTCAAGCGCACCAAGGATCAGGGTTGGACAATGAATTTCTTTTAAGACCTCAAGGCTATTATGTTCCAGGCAAGACTGAGACTGAATGGCTATTCTATTTTCATCTTTGATTCGCCCCAAGCGACCCATGATATTATAAAGCAACCGCCACTTTTGATAACTCTTTTGCGTGTATGAATGCTTTGCAATATCCAGCATGAGATGCTTAAAATTTCCAGATTGACTAAGTTGTTGCCAATGCTCAATTCGTTCTCTAGCAAGTTGACTAGGTTTTGCAGTGGTCACGGCTAAGATGAGCCTTTGAACCTTTTCAGGGAAATCCGCCACCAACCATTGGGCAATCATTCCACCTTGGGAAATCCCTATAACATATGCGGTATCTAGGTTTAGTGTCTCCATTGCTTCTGCTACATCTGCTGCCATATCCCGCGTCGTATAGCCCTGCCTCAACTCATTGATTCGAGAAAAAACATAGATTTTATAATGCTTAGCAAGTAGATGATAAGAGAGGGAAAAGAGCTGGGCCTTTCCTTTAACGGTCTGTAACCCATCCCCCAAGCCTGGTATAATTACTAGAGCGTCCTTTCCTTTTCCAAATGTCACATAGTCCATAGTTTTCCCATTCATGGACAAGGTAGCGTTCTTAGCTGAATACAAAGATTATTCTCCTTTCAGAGCATCAAACTTAGCTTTCATGGTTGGATTTTTCCGAGTCAATTTTTTAACGGAAACATCATCCAACTTGTTGTTAGCGAGGCGAAGTTGGTTTTCTGATGTGGTGAGGAATTTCTTGACTTCTTCCATCCGCTTGATGGCTTTGTCGATTTCATCGATAGCCTTGCCAAAGTTGACAGAAGCCGAATTGTAGTTCTTAGCAAAGGCTACTTTAAAGGCATCTAGGTCCTCTTCAAAGTGGGTAATATCAATATTTTGTTCACGGACAAGCGCCAATTCCTGCTTGTATTTAAGGGAATTAAGGGCCGCATTACGCAGGAGCCCAATGATCTGGATAAAGAACTGAGGACGGACGACATACATCTTCTCATACTCGTGGCTGACATCGACAATCCCTGTGTTAAAGTAGTCGTTATCTGCTTCAAGCATGGTCACTAAAACCGCATACTCACAGTTCTTTTCTCGACGGTCCTTGTCCAATTCCTTGTAGAAATCCGCGTTCTTATGCTTCTTCTCGGTCCCGTCAGCTTCATTTTTCATCTCGAACATAATGGAGATAATCTCTACCCCATTTTCATCGCACTCGCGGAAGATAAAGTCGCCTTTAGACCCACGCGCAGAGACCTTGTTGTCCTTTTCAAAATAGGCATTTGGAAAAGCAAAACTGCGAACCTTGTTGAATTCACTTTCCGCATACTGTTCCAGACTTTCCCCGATGGCCTTGGTCGACTGTTGGGCCTTGAAGTTCTTATAGAACTCTACTTGCTCATTTGCTGCCTTAAGTTGGGCTTCATAGTTTTGCTTAACAGAAGCTAGGGACAGTTCGTTTTCCTTCTCTTGAAGGAGCAATTGGTTTTGTACCTGATCACGCTCCTTCTCCAAATTAGAAAGGGTCTTTTGCAGCTGGTTCTCATGCTCCAAGCGCAAGGTGGCCAACTGATTTTCCAGCGCTTGCACTTCTTTTTCTTTCTCTAGCAGACTTTGGCTAGCCGTTTGCTCCACCTCTCTTTTGGCCAATTCTTTTTCAGTATCAAACTGTTGAATCTGATTTTGTAACTGGGCAATTTCTTGATCTTTCTTAGCTAACTTCTCTTGTTGCTCATTAAGGGCCTTTTGCTCAGCTAAAGCCAACTCTTGCCGAATCCGCCCATGAATTTCCTTGTCAAACTCAGCTGTCCGTACCTGTGACAAGAGTTCGCTGTATTGACTTTCGTTGACTGTAAAAACTTCCCCACAGTTGGGACACTTGATTTCGTTCATAGCATGCCTCTTTCTCTATTCTTAGTATATTATATCATGCCACCAGTAAAATCAAAACCAGCAAGCTAAGCTTGCTGGTTTCGACTGAATATTCATTTCTCTATAGAGACTTTCCTTAGGTGAGGACGGACGGTAGCGACTCCCTTTGGGATTCCATACCTTAGATTTGAGCCTTACGTCTCAAATCTACCGAGCACCAGAAACTAAAGCGTTTCTGATGCTTTCCTCACGGCGAAAAGTCTCAATCTATTTTGCACTAGTTCCAAAATATTTTTTCAATAGTCTCATTCAGTAATATCTTTAGATTTCTGAATAGAGGTTACTTGTTTATAATCTGAAACAGTGGACTTCGCTTCCTGATCTCCACTTATTTCTTCTCAATTGGCGCGACACTGGCTAAGAGTTTTTTGAGACCCACTTCTGGGAAGTTGATCTTGAGTTCTTGGGTACTGCCACTACCAGATACTTCAAGCACGGTTCCTTCGCCCCACTTCTTGTGAATGGCAATGTCGCCAATGGACCATGCGACGCTTTCTTTGGCGCTAGAACGGTTGCTATTGCCAAAGGGGAGGTTTGATGAAGTCAAAGCACTTGGGGCTGCTTGTCTCTTGCGCTCTTGAAGGGCTTGTGACAAGCTCATGCCTTTTCCAAAGGTAGTTCCGCCACCATTACTATAAGAAGCCTTAAAGCTAGTGTTGACTGGACGGGCTAAGCCCTGATAGGCCAATAAATCCGAGCTAATTTCATTGATGAAACGCGTCGGACGATTGTAGCTGGTCCGTCCAAAGAGCAAACGTGAATTGGCATTGGTCAAGAAGAGAACCTTCTCTGCCCGCGTGATCCCTACATAAGCCAAGCGACGCTCTTCTTCCAACTCATCTGGATCCTCAGCCGCACGACTAAGAGGAAAGACATTTTCTTCCATCCCAATCAAGAAGACGACTGGAAACTCCAATCCCTTAGCCGCGTGAAGGGTCATCAAGGTGACTTCTGAAGTTTCTTGGGCCCCATCATCTGTATCGGCAATCAAAGCCAAATCGTTCAAGAAACGACTCAAGGTTTCCACACCTGATTCGTCTTCGACGGTCTCTCCATTTTCATCAAAATTCTTGGTAACAGATAGGAACTCTTGGATATTCTCGATGCGGGCCTGACTTTCCAAATTTCCCTGATTGGTTAGGGCTGTCATATAACCTGTCTTGTCAAGGACTTCTTCGACCAATTCTGTAATGGTCAGCTGGTCCAATCTTTCTCTCAAATCAAAAATGAGATTGGCAAAGTCCCAGATGGCTTGGGCAGTCTTTCCTTTGATGCCAGAGAGCATGATATTGGCTGAAGCATCCAGGAGTGAGGACTCTTGCATTTGAGCAAAATCACGAATCTTATCCACTGTACCTGGCCCGATTCCCCGCTTGGGTTCATTGATAATGCGCTCAAAACTGATATTGTCACTGAGGTTGGCAATCAAGTTCAGATAAGCAATGACATCCCGAATTTCCTTCCGGCTGTAGAACTTGGTGCCCCCTACCATGGTGTAGGGAATGTTAGACTTGAGTAGCGCTTCTTCAATGGTCCGTGACTGCGCATTGGTCCGGTAGAGAACGGCAAAATCACGGTGTTTGTAGCCAGCTTCGCGACTAAGCTCTTCAATGGTTTTAGCAACAAAGACTGCTTCATCCTGCTCATCATTAGCCCGATAATAAACAATCTCTTCCCCGTCTTCATTTTGTGTCCAGAGATTTTTCGGACGGCGGTGGCGATTGTTTTTGATGACATCATTGGCTGCTTGCAGGATAGTTTTAGTGGAACGATAATTTTCCTCCAACAAAACGACCTTGGCATCAGGATAATCCTTTTCAAAGTCCAGGATATTCTGCATATCCGCTCCCCGCCAACCATAAATAGACTGGTCCGCATCCCCAACGACACAGATATTTTTAAAGCGTGAAGCCAAGAGTTTGACCAGCTGGTATTGGGCATGGTTGGTATCTTGGTACTCATCTACGTGGATGTATTGGAACTTCTGCTGGTAATAGGTCAAAACATCAGGATGCTGATCAAAGAGACGCAGGGTCAGCATGATCAAATCATCAAAGTCCACTGCTTCTGACTGACGTAGTTCCTTTTGGTAAGCCTCATAACACTTAGCGACGATCTGGGTATACATATCTCCAGCCTGGGCAGCATAGGCCACTTCATCGATCAGGTCATTTTTGGCATTGGAAATGGTCCCCAAAATGGTCCGTTCATTCCATTTCTTAGGATCCAAGTTCAAGGACTTTAAGATCCGCTTCATCAAGGTCCGTTGCTCACCTGGATCGACAATAGTGAAGTTACGATTGTAGCCAATGTGATCCGCATCTCGGCGAAGGATGCGCACACACATAGAGTGGAAGGTGGCAATCAAGCAATCTTGGGTGGCTGGATTTAGCTGATAAGCCCTCTCCTTCATCTCTCGAGCGGCTTTATTGGTAAAGGTAATGGCCAAAATATTCCAAGGATTGACCATTTTTTCATCGATCAAGTAAGCGATGCGGTGGGTCAAGACACGTGTCTTACCAGAACCAGCCCCCGCCATGATCAAGAGGGGACCTTCTGTCGTTTGGACCGCCTCTGCTTGGCGATCATTCATACCATTCAATAAAGGATTCATCTCATACTCCTCATTCATTCAATCGTTCTATTATACCACATTTTCGCCCTTTCTCCTTTTGGAAACAGTTGGCATCATTTGAATTTTGCACTCAAAAAGGCTATAATAAAGGCTTAAGAAGAACGAATATTTCCTCATCAACAACGATCCAAGTTTTTCGCTTAGGAGGAAATCTACAGAAGTCTGGAGGAGTTATCAGTGAATCAATCACAAAGTAATTTAAAACTAGCCGAACGTGGAGCCCTGATCAGTATTGTCGCCTACCTGATTCTTTCCGCAGCTAAATTAGCAACAGGACATCTCCTTCACTCCTCCAGTTTGGTCGCGGATGGTTTTAATAACTTATCCGATATTATCAGTAACGTCGCCCTTCTCATCGGCATTCGCATGGCCCGCCAGCCAGCTGACCGCGACCACCGATTTGGTCATTGGAAGATTGAAGATCTAGCTAGCCTGGTAACTTCCATCATCATGTTTTATGTGGGCTTCGATGTCCTACGAGATACCGTTCAGAAAATCCTCAGTAGGGAAACCACTGTCATTGATCCTTTAGGGGCCATTGTCGGAGTTGGATCAGCCCTTGTCATGTTTGCGGTCTATCTTTATAACCGGACTTTAGCTAAGAAAGCTCAATCCAAGGCCCTCAAGGCAGCTGCCAAAGACAACCTGTCTGACGTGGTCACTTCTTTAGGAACCTCTGTTGCGATTGGAGCTAGTGCTCTTAACTATCCGATTGTGGACCAATTAGTGGCCATCGTTATTACCTTCTTTATCCTAAAAACTGCCTACGACATTTTCATTGAATCCTCCTTCAGCCTCTCCGATGGTTTTGATGAAAGTCTCCTGGATAAATACAAGGCGGCTATTCTGGAATTGCCAAAGGTCAGCCGGGTCAAATCCCAACGGGGACGGACTTACGGAAGCAACATTTACCTAGATGTCGTCATCGAAATGAATCCAGACCTCTCTGTTTATGAGAGCCATGCTATTACCGAAGAGGTCGAGCGCCTTCTCAAGGAACAGTTTGGCGTCTTTGATATCGATGTCCATGTGGAGCCAAGTTCTATCCCTGAAGATGAGATTCTGGACAATGTCCTTCTCAAATTAAAGACCTATGAGGAACGCTTGCAGGCTCAGCAGGAATACCAAACCCTCCTAGCAGACAACTTCACCCTCATCAATGAGTATGGCCAAGAAAGCCACAAAGAGGACCTGGTCCGTTTGCAGGAAGAACATCAAATTCCCTTTAAGAATTTCGAAATTGAATCTATCAGTCAAAAGACCAAATTGATTCGCTATGAGTTAAATGACCAGATCCATACCAGTCTCTGGCGGCGTCATGAACACTGGCAAAAGGTCTTTCACCAAATTACCAGTAAACAGAAAAAATAGAACCCTCTACCTCAATCTAACCAGAATAAAAAGCTACTGCAATTCTTTTTTGCAGTAGTTTTTTTGTAAGAAAAAATAGCCTTTCGGCTATTCTTCAACTTTTATAAATCCAAATTTATTGAGGGGGTAGAGGCGGAGATTGACAACTCCTTCGATCTGATTTTTATGGATATACCCAAATTCCCGACTATCTTCTGTATCCCCACGGTTATCATTTAAAACCAAGTAAGTATCCGATGGTACGCGGCCAGCCTTGGTTCCCTTTAACTCTGATAAGAAGAAATCATCCGTATAATACCCATTACTCGTTGGAGCCGCCAAGTGTTTATTCAGCATTTTATTTAGGTAAGGTTCTGGTGTTGCCTGTCCATTCAAATAGAGGACGTCATCTACGTAGCTGACTTCGTCGTTTTCTTTGGCAATGACACGTCCAAGGTATTCTTTTCCACCGACCTTGTATAAGACCAAATCACTGCGATCTACCTGAGCATTTCTAGTCGCTACCACAAGATCTCCAGTTTTCACAGAAGCATTGGCCATCTTATCATTGATACTAAATGGATGAAATACAAAGATTCGAAGCAAAATCAGTGCCAAAACCAGTACACCAACAATGATGACATTTCTAATTAAATCTCTCCTTGGCATGTATGTCTCCCTTCCTTTTTATTTATTATACCATGTTTTTGATCTTTAAAAAAGAGAAAGTAAGCATTAGTGAGAATTCTTATCAACACAAACCAGAAGAAAAAGAAAAACCTCGCGGCCGATCCTTTCGGACCAACCAGCAAGGCTTTCAGATATAATTGTCTATTAACGTACTGTACGGATACGCATTGTGTTTGTACGAACTGCTTCACCAAGTGGTACACCTGCAACGATAACGATATCATCACCAGATTGTACAAGACCAGCTTCAACTGCTTTGCGTTCAGCAATTTCAAACATGTCATCAGTTGATGATGGAGCTTCTGTCAACATTGGGATAACACCCCAGTTCAACATCAATCCACGTTCTGTCAATTCGTCAAATGTCAATGCCAAGATATCAGCATTTGGACGGTATTTAGAAATCAAACGTGCTGTGTGACCAGTCTTAGTAAGAGTTACAACCAATTTGATGTCCATTGAGTTTGTAGCATCTTTAACAGCTGAAGCCATAACTTCTGTCTTAGAGTTACGTTCAAATGAATCTGAGTTCAAACGTCCGTATTCTTTAAGAAGAGTTTGAGCGTTCTTGTCAATTGTAGCCATTGTTGTAACTGACTCAAGTGGGTATTTACCGTTTGCAGATTCACCTGAAAGCATTGTAGCATCAGTACCATCGATAACAGCGTTGAAGACGTCAGATACTTCTGAACGAGTTGCACGTGGTTTTTCAGTCATTGTTTCAAGCATATTTGTTGCAGTGATAACAACTTTACCAGCAGCATTCACTTTAGTGATAATCATTTTTTGGTAAACTGGAACCATTTCGAATGGTACTTCGATACCCATGTCACCACGAGCAATCATGATACCGTCTGCAGCTTCAATGATTTCATCTAAATTATCGATACCTTGTTGGTTTTCGATCTTCGCAAACAATTGAACGTGACCGTTACCAGTTTCTTCACAAATTGCACGAACTTCATTTACGTCTTTTGCAGTACGTACGAATGAGATCGCGATGAAGTTGATACCTTGTTCCAAACCGAAGCGGATATCGTCGTTATCGCGTTCAGCAAGTGCTGGGAAAGGAATCTTAGTATTAGGGATGTTCACACCTTTTTGTTTAGCAATGATACCGTCGTTTTCAACTTCAACAACAAATTCACGTTTTGCAGCATCTTTTTCTACAACGCGAAGACCCAATTTACCATCATCAACCAATACTTGGTGTCCAACTTCAACGTCATCGAAGATGTCAAGTCCACCAGCAACGTTCAATGCGATAACGTCACGAGTTGATTTGATGCCTTGTTTTGTAGCAACGCGAATACGTTCACCAGTTTTGTATGAGTACTCTTTAGCTTCGCCTTCGAACAATTCAGTACGGATTTCTGGACCTTTAGTATCAAGAAGGAAACCAACTTTTTTACCAGCGATTTCTTCTGCACGTTTAACAGTCGCCATACGTTCACCTTGTTCTTGGTGGTCACCGTGTGAGAAGTTGAAACGGAAAGTGTTAGCGCCAGCTTCGATCAATTTAGCAATGTTTTGTGCTGAAGCTTCAACGTCCAGTTTTTCAGCCCAGTATCCATCTTCACCAAATTTTTTACCACCACGGATTTCTACCGCAGGACCCAAAGTTGCAACGATTTTTACACGTTTGTTCATGATATATATGACTCCTTTTTAAATATATCTGTCTTTTTAAGACAAGGTTAACGAATTTATGAAATAAAATTAGATTGAAGACAAGCTACGGTTCAACTCGGCAAGACCAAGATCAGCTTTATGTGGATTGTTTACCACAATCTTACCATCTTCTGTCAAGCTAAAGAGGGCTCCTTCTTCTGCTTTACCAAGGATTGGGTTTTCAACCATTTTTTCATTACGGATACCAACTGCTACACCACCGATTCCTTGTTTCAACAATTTAACAGCGTGTGCTCCCATACGTGAAGCAAGAACACGGTCACGCGCAGTTGGTGAACCACCACGTTGGATATGCCCAAGCTCAGTCACACGAAGGTCACTTGTATCTCCAGCATCTTTCAAAGCTTGACCAAATTCATCTGCAGACATCACGCCTTCAGCCAAGATAATGATGTTGTGGGTACGACCTTTTGCGTAACCTTCTTTGATGCTCTCAACAACTTCTTCGATCTTGAATCCTTCTTCAGGGATGATGATTTCATCTGCACCAGATGCAATCCCTGCCCAAAGAGCGATATCTCCAGCATTACGTCCCATAACTTCAATTACGAAAGTACGGTGGTGACTAGATGAAGTATCACGGATCTTATCGATCGCGTCCATTGCAGTTGTGACTGCCGTATCAAAACCAATTGTAAAGTCAGTTCCGACGATATCGTTGTCGATCGTACCAGGAAGACCAACAGCTGGGAATCCAAGCTCAGTCAAGCGCATCGCACCATGGTAAGAACCATCTCCGCCAATAACGACAACACCTTCGATCCCGTGTTTCTTCAATTGCTCGATCCCTTTTAATTGACCTTCGCGTTGTGCGAATTCAGGGTAACGAGCTGAATGAAGGAAGGTACCACCACGGGAAATAATATCTCCAACAGATGAGGCGTCAAGGGGCTGAATTTTACCAGCAACCATTCCCGCATATCCATCATAGATACCGAAAACTTCCATTCCTTCTGAAATTGCTTGACGAACAACTGCACGGATGGCAGCGTTCATTCCAGGGGCATCTCCACCACTAGTTAAAACAGCAATACGTTTCATTTCGTTGTTTGCTCCTTTTTTTCTTTTACATTCTACGTAATTATAACACAAAGAAGACTAAAATTCTCGTATTTTTCGCAGTTTTTACCGATAAATCGTTTTCATAACGAGATTCTTTAGTTCATCTTCCAATTCTTTGTTTTTCTGGACTGTATAGCCCCTCAATTGAAGAGTTTTTTTCTCGTCTTCATAGCGTAATATCACAGGATATGGGCCCGGATATTTTTTCAAGATAGAAAGAATCGTTTTATCCTGACGATGATCGAGCAACTGGATCCAGAACTTTTCATTGGTTGCCAGTTGTGCCTCTGCTAGAATCATCTGCAAGCGCCCATCACGCTCTTGTATCTTCCCTGTCAAGTAATAAAAGCCACCTTCTTTTATCAAGGAGGAAAATCGATTGTAGGTTTCAGGGAAAAGGGTCACATCCAATTTTTTCTTGGTATCACTGACTTGTAAGAAAGCCATGAGATCACCCGACTTGGTTCGAATGGTCCGGATGGCTTGCACCTCTATGAGAATTCGCGCCTGCTCTCCTTGTATGAGTTGAGAAATTGGTTGGATCTCATAGGGACTCGTTTGCCCAATCGCAACCAATGGGTGGGTACTGAGACCGACGCCAATAATGGCCTCTTCCTTCTCATATTTTTCAGCCTGGCTAAAGTCTTCCGCTTCTGTCCAGGAATAGTTAGAATCTGCAAATAAACTACCTAACTCATCTGCAAAGACAAATAAATTCGGCAAATTGTGAAGCACCTTGCGTCTATTTTTTTCAAAGATGTCAAACAGTCCAAGCTCCACTAAAGGTGTTAACAAAGGCAATTTATGATACTGATTGGGGAGTCGTAAAATAAAATCTTCGACACTTTCAAAGGGACGATTATCAATAATCCAATACGCTAAATCTCTTGGGAGTCCCTTGATATTTTTCATTCCCAAGTAGATTTTTCGATCCTGGAACTTATCTCTGTAAGGGATGGTATTGATGGATAATGGTGCGACTTTAAAATCAAACTGGAGAGCATCTGTCAGATAATCGCTGCTCGAATAATTGAGCATGACATCAAAGAAAACATCTGGATAATGGACCTTGAAATAGGCCATCTGAAAGGCCAAGGCAGAATAGGCATAGGCATGGGAACGGTTAAACCCATAGCCTGCGAATTTTTCCATGATCGCAAAGACCTCTTTGGCTTTTTCTTCCGTATGCCCAAGTTTAAGAGCACCTGAGACAAAATCGTCTTCCATCTGATGCATTTCAGCTGCATTTTTTTTGCCCATAGCCCGACGTAAAATATCGGCTTTCCCTAGACTAAAGCCTGCAAAACGCTGGGCAACCTGCATCACCTGCTCTTGGTAGAGCATGATCCCATAAGTGGGCCTTAAGATTTCTTCAATAGCTGGATCTAAAATCTCAACTTTTTCTTGACCGTGCTTTCTTTTGACGAAATTATCAATGTAATCACTAGCTCCTGGACGATTGAGAGAGGTGGTCGCTACCACTTCTTCGAAATGATTGGGTCTCACTCGTCTCAAGAGGCGAATGGCTCCAGCCTGTTCAAATTGGAAAATCCCCTTGGTATCCCCAGCAGTAAACAAGGCCAAGGTTTCTGGATCTTCTAAATCAATGGCTTCAATCACGATCTCTTCTTGGTACTTTTCATAGACCGCTTCCTTCATTTTCTGAACGAAGGTTAAATTTCGCAGACCCAAAAAGTCCATCTTTAACAGACCATTGGCTTCAACCGCATGGGCATCATACTGGGTGACAAACATATCTTCTCCGTACTTGAGAGGAATGTGATCCGTCAAATCCTGGTCACTCATCACAACCCCAGCCGCGTGGATCGATGTCTGTCTTGGTTGGCCTTCAATTCTTTTAGCAATTTCAAAGCCACGCTCAAATTCTGCTCGGCTATGAATCACTTGTCGAAAAGCTAGATTCTGTTCATACGCGGTTGTCAGTGTATCCCTAAACCCAATCCGCTTGGTAATGGAGGTCAATTCATACTCTGGTACCCCAAAACGTTTGAAGACATCTCGAATGGCTTGTTTGGCCCCAAAGGTTGAAAAGGTCACGATCTGAGCCGCATGGTAACTCCCATAACGGTCTCTCACATAACGGATAAATTCTGGACGATAGATATCAGGAATATCAATATCAATATCCGGCATGGTATAGCGCTCCACATTTAAAAAGCGCTCAAACAGAAGGTTCTTCTCCACTGGATCAATCCCTGTAATCTCCAGGGTATAAGCTACCAGTGAGCCTACAGCAGACCCACGCCCCATTCCCATATAATATCCCTGACTTCGTCCGAAACGAAGAAGATCCCAGACAATCAAGAAATAATCATCAAAGCCCATTTGGTGAATTATGTCTAATTCATGCTCCAAACGTTCTTGATAGACCGGACTAGTCAAGTTCTTTCGAAGAAGACCGGCTTGGGCTAATTCTCTCAATTCCTCAACAGCTGGTTTCTGAGGATTGAAGCGAGGCAATTTCAACTGAGTATCAATGTCGTATTGAATCCCTTGGACAAGTTTTTCAAGATTTGTGATGGCTTGAGGAAATCGCTCAGCAAAATCATTCTGTAACTCCTGAGGAGTTTTTAGGACAGTTCTAGGATCAATTTGTCCTGTTTCTGTCAAGCTTTGATTGTCCTTGATGGCCGCGAGCATCTGCATGGCTTCCATATCTTCCGCCTCAAAAAAACGCACAGTATGAAGAGGAAGCACAGGGTGGCTAAACTCTTGGTCCGGCGTATCGGCAAAAACTCCGATGAAGTAATCTAGACCAAGCGGTATGTCTTCACTAGCAAAAGGCGCTGGGACAATGACCGCTACTCCTTCTGTAAGGTGCTTTACATCCTCCCAATTGCTCTTCCCCATCATTTTGACGGTCGACATCTTCATCAGATTCTGGTAGCCTTTCGTTGACAGGGCGATCATCCGAAACGGAATTGTTTCATTGTCTACTTTTAGTCCAATTTCTAAACCGACCAAGGGGCTGAGGTTGTGGGCCTGACAGGCTTCGATAAATTCATAAGCACCATACAAATTATCTACATCCATGATTCCCAATGCGCCATACCCCATGCTTTTAGCCACTTGGACATAGTCTTTTATGGTCACAAGACTTTCCATAAAGGTATAGACTGATTTGGTATCTAGCTGTGTAATCACTTTTTCTCCTTTCTGCATTGTCTATTTTGGTGCCTCCTTTGGTCACTCCTTTTTGTACAAAAAAACACCACTGCTACACAATGATGTCTCAACAACGGAAGACATGGGATTCGAACCCACGCACGCTATTACACGCCTACCGCGTTTCCAACACGGCCTCTTAAGCCTCTTGAGTAATCTTCCAAAACTATATATGGAGCCGGTGGGAGTCGAACCCACGTCCAAACACCTGCCAGCATATTTGTCTACAACCATAGGTTATGTCTTCTTTTAACAGCTACATGACACATAACTCAAGTCCTGTACCTGCGAGTCTATCAATCTCTTATCTAACTTCTAGACAAAGTTAGATCGTATCTCGCTAAAATTAAGACCTGTCATCAAACACGAGCGATTCGAATCGGGTCACGCCTGCTGGTGTTTAGGCAGCTAAAGCGTAAGAATTATTATTTTTTGCAGTTATATTTAACTGGCGTTTTACATCCGCTAGATGAGTTGCAAAATATACCTCATAATGCCTGTCGAATCCGTAACGACCCCAAAACGAATACAATTAGTATATCAAAATGTAGCTAAAAATGCAAAAGAAAAAAATTGAACAAGAAGGCTTCCACCGGGAAGCTCCTTGTTCAATTAACTGTTCTTATTGAAGATTCAACTTGTACTTGCTGATATAGTGAATCGTGAAGTACATAGAAACAATCTTGATGACTTCATAGATAAGACCTGGGATGAAGTTAGGTCCAAATTCATCAATATTTCCATAAACCAATGCAGACCCAACAGCATATGAATCTTTTAATGGATTGACTGCTGTACCGATGATACTTAAAACAAGGCACAAGAGAAAGAAAAACAGAATAGCCTTCAATCCACGACGATTTTGGAAGAGTTGGCCAAGTGCGATCGATACATAAAATAGGAAGATCCCTGAAGCTGTGGTAAAAATCCACCAAACGATAATCCAATAAGCAATTGAATGACTAAAAGCCTCAGCGATAATACTAAATACAGGAGAGAGGTCTTGTCCAATGACAGCGCCCATCACAAGTATTGTGATAAAACCACTCAAAAATAGAAGGAATAGGCAGTAAAGACTCGCTACTAAAGCTCCCACAAATTTAGATAAAATGATCGCATGCGGGCTAGCTGGAAGGGTCCAGGTCAAGTAACCTTCGCGTCCGTATAAGTTGGAATAGAAACGACGGATAATAATATAGTAGTTACTAAGATAAAGACCAATGACTCCTCCAAAAATGAGAATCCCAAGAGTCCCCGTTATGATTTGCATACTATTGGTTTCCATATTCACAAAACCGTTTGTAGCACTTCCACCAATAACACCTGTAATCACTGACAAACCTAGTGCGATCAGGGTGATCAATAAATACCACTTAGCTGTCGATTTAAATTCATATTTTAATAATTTACCAAACATGGGTTCCTCCTAATAAACACGGAATTGATCACGGAAGATCTCATCGATTGATTTTCCGTGTTGATTGCGCATAACAGTCGTATTTTCATGCAAGAGGATTCTTCCTTGGTTGATGAAAATGGCCTCATCCAAAACTTGCTCAATATCCGCAATCAAGTGAGTAGAAATCAAGACAGAAGAGTTTGGACGTCTGTTTTGAATAATGGTCCGCAAAATATAATCACGCGCTGCTGGGTCAACCCCACCGATTGGTTCATCAAGAACATACAAGTCAGCTTCACGACTCATCACCAAAATCAATTGTACTTTTTCCTTATTCCCTTTTGAAAGGCTGTTCAATTTTTGATTTGGATGCAAATGCAAATCGTTGAGCAATTGGTAAGCTCGTTGGACATTAAAATCTGAATAAAAATCTTGGAAATAGCTAATAGCATCACTAATTTTTATATTTTCACTCAAATAAGTCGTATCCGGCAAATAGGAAACAACTTTTTTAGAAGCTGGGGATGGTAATTGACCATGAATATAGATATTTCCAAGGCTTGGTTGCAACAAACCATTAATCAATTTAATGATGGTTGTTTTCCCGCTACCATTAGGCCCCAAAAGGCCAATAATACGGCCAGGTTGGATGTTCAAACTAACATCCATGAGAGCAACTTCATGCCCATAATTCTTTGTCACATGGTCCAAGTAGACCAAAGGATACTGATTCATGTAAATCTCCTTTATTTTCTATTTATGCTATTATACCTTGTCCCCTTGATGATTGCAACTTTATCTGAAAATTTGCTAAGAATTTGTAAATGTTTGTTCAAAAAAACAAGGATAAACAAATCAGAGGTTAGGGAACCCCCAACCTCTGATTTGTTTTGATGCATAGAATGGTTAACTAATTCCAAGTGCGATCCGTGCATAACGGCTCATCTTTTCAACCGTCCAAGCAGGATACCAGACCAACTTCACATCCACCGATGTCACTTCTTCTACTTCTGCTAAAACATCATGAATCTGATCTGTCAGAAGGTCCGCTAATGGACACCCCATGGTCGTTAAGGTCATATCAATGATGGTTGCTCCAGTTTCACCGTCAAAATGGATCTCGTAGACAAGACCTAAATTGACAATGTCAATCCCAAGCTCAGGATCGATTACCTCTTCCAAAGCATTTAAGATTTTATTTTTAATTTCTTCAATTTGCTCAGTTGTATATGCCATATGACTTCCTTTTTCTGCTATTTACTCTCGATAGAATTTCTGGGCTCGGGTTAAAAAGATCCGCAGGATCTGGGTCGCTTCTTCATTTCTAGGCGACCGTTAAAAAGATCCCCCGGACCTGGGTCGCTTTTTGATTTCTTGGCGACCGTTAAAAAGGTCCCCCGGACCTGGGTCGCTTCTTCATTTCTAGGCGACCGTTAAAAAGGTCCCCCGGACCTTTTTAATCCTCTATAAAGTCACGCAATGGTTTGCTTCTGCTTGGGTGGCGGAGTTTGCGGAGGGCTTTGGCTTCGATCTGACGGATCCGTTCACGGGTCACATTGAAGACTTTCCCCACATCTTCCAAGGTCCGCATTTTTCCATCATCCAGACCAAAACGAAGACGCAAAACATTTTCTTCCCGGTCTGTCAGGGTATCGAGGACTTCATCCAATTGTTCACGTAGAACCACACGAGTGGTGTAGTCTACTGGATTTTCAATCACTTCGTCTTCGATGAAATCTCCCAAATGGCTATCGTCTTCTTCTCCGATTGGAGTTTCAAGAGAAACAGGCTCTTGAGCAATCTTCAAGATTTCACGCACCTTGTCTGGTGTCATATCCATACGTTCAGCGATTTGTTCAGGTGTTGGATCTTGTCCCAATTCTTGCAAGAGATTGCGTTGCTCACGAACCAACTTGTTAATGGTTTCCACCATGTGAACAGGAATCCGAATGGTACGCGCTTGGTCTGCAATGGCACGAGTGATGGCCTGACGGATCCACCAAGTAGCATAAGTAGAGAACTTGAACCCTTTGGTATAGTCAAACTTATCAACCGCCTTCATCAAGCCCATGTTTCCTTCTTGGATCAAATCCAAAAATTGCATCCCACGACCAACGTAACGTTTCGCAATGGATACAACCAAACGAAGGTTGGCTTCTGCTAGACGTTGCTTAGCTTCCAAGTCACCTTGTTCCACCAAGATAGCCAATTCTTGTTCTTCTTCATTGGTCAAAAGAGGAACAACCCCAATTTCTTTCAAGTACATACGTACCGGGTCATTGACCTTAGCAGAGTTGCTTCCAAGCAATTCCTCATCTGACAACTCTGGCTCTTCCTCATTGTTCAACACACGCGCACTTGGGTTGCCGTCTTTATCAGTGATCGAAATCCCTGCATCTTGAATGCGTTGCAAAAGATCTTCAATCCAATCTGCATCTAGCGTGAATGGAATAACCAATTGGTCATTAATTTCATCATCTGTTGCAGTTCCGCTTTTCTTGTGGCTGCGAATAAATTCTGCAATTTGAACGTCCAATGTTGTAATATCTTTTTGTTCTTTAGCCATTCCTACTCCATTCTTCTTTTTTGAGCGATTAAACGCTCGAGTTCCAATAAAGCTTTTTCCGCATCCCCTATTGAGGAAGCTTCCTTCACTTTATTTCCAATTTGTTGACTTTCTTTGCGAAGAAGCTCACGATTCCGCGTCGCTTCTACTTCTTCTAACTCACCATCTGCTATCTCTTCTGGTAAATCTTCTTCTAACATCCGGTACCAGGCGTGCTGGATCCCTTCAGGCTGCTCGGATAAATCCTGAGAGGTGACTTCTCCATTTTGACAGAGCAATTGATACAAGATCTGTAACTCCGGCGTGTCAAAGGCAAAATCAGGTCGCAAACGGTAATCATTGAGCACCATTGGAAAATCCTTCATCCTACTTAATAAATGATTTTCCGCCTTGATCAAGCGCGTCATCCCACGATTCGGCAAGAGCTCTACTGAAAAATTCGACGTTTTTGATCGTCCACCTTTTTGCGCTTCTTGCCGTTGATGCAAGCGACTATTATTGACAATCTGCTCAATCTGCAAGTAATCAAAGTCCGGCAATAAATCAGCCAACTTATAAATATAGGTGTTTTGCGCTGTAATGGAGCGCGTCTGGGCGATCATCGGTGCCAGCTTTTCGACAAACTCAATTTGCGCCTGCAAGTTCTCAATATACTGGGGTTTCCAGTAGTGCATCCAGAATTCAACCTTACTGATTCGAGAATTCTTCAAGAGGGTAGCAAGATCTTCTGGGGACGTCTTTTTGAGGTACTCATCAGGGTCCATCTGATCTGGGATACGGACGATCTCTAACTCCAGATCCTGCAAGACATCCAAGGCCTTAGCTGTTGCTTCAAGCCCTGCCTTATCCCCATCATAGGTCAAGATGACCTTTTTGGTAAAATGAGACAGGTGCTGGACATGCTCTGGTGTCAAGGCTGTCCCCATAGAAGCGACCGCATTTTCAATCCCAGCTCGATATGCCGCAATGACATCCATAAAGCCTTCCATGATATACATTTCATGTTGCTTTTTGGCGCTTGCCTTAGCCTGATCTAAATGATAGAGTTCATAACTTTTATTAAATAGACGGGTACTACGACTATTCTTGTACTTGGCTTGATGACTGCCATCATCCGTCATTTTCCACAGCCTACCAGAAAAGGCAATGACACGTCCACTATCATCTGTCAAGGGAAACATGATCCGATCCTGAAAAGCATCAAAAACCGTTCCAGCATCTGAGATTGTAAACAAACCCGAATCGGTAATCACTTTCTCAGAGAATTTCTCAGAGAGATTGCGATAGAGGTAATTTCCTTCTGCAGGGGCTAAGCCCAATTGAAAATGTCGGATGACTTCATCCGTCAGACCACGTTCATGCAGATAGTGTCGCGCTTCTTCCCCCATCTTAGTCGTCATCAAAATCGCCTGATAAAACTTACTAGCTTCCTGATGAATCTCATAAAGTTCTTGGTTGGGATTGATAGACGTTGGTTGAGCCGGCCTTACTTGGTACTGAAGCGCAATGCCAGCTTTTTCTGCTACGATCTGGACCGCATCCATAAAGGCGACTCCACGGTAGTCCTCAATAAACTTAAAGACATCTCCAGAGCGACCACATCCGAAACAATGGTAAAACTGCTTGTCTTCAACGACATTAAAGGAAGGAGTCTTTTCACCATGAAAAGGACAGAGGCCTAAAAAGTTACGGCCCGCCTTGGTCAAAGAAACAACTTCTCCAATGACTTCAACAATGTTTACACTGTTTTTAATCTCTGCAATCAGCTCTTTATCAACCATAAACAGTGCCTCCATTTTACCATAGATTATCACTTTATATTTTATACTAAAAGTTAGTAAAAGTAAATTTTTTCCTACCGATTTCACACAGAAAAGAAAAGATTTTCAACCTTTATCACTAATTTAAAAAAATTGGGCATATTTCTTGTCAGTCACATATTTTTCCGTTATACTATCATAGTAAAAAATTATTATGAAAGGACATATATAGGATATGTTAAAAGATTTGAAAGCTTTTCTCCTTCGTGGAAACGTTGTTGACCTTGCTGTTGCAGTCGTTATCGGAGCTGCATTCGGAGCTATCGTAACATCATTTGTTAACGATATCATCACTCCACTTATTTTGAAACCAGCTTTGAAAGCTGCTCATGTTGAAAATATTGCACAATTGTCATGGAACGGTGTTGCATACGGTAGCTTCTTGAGCGCTGTGATCAACTTCCTTGTTGTTGGTACTGTTCTTTTCTTCGTAGTGAAAGCTGCTGAAAAAGCTCAAAACCTTGGTAAAAAAGAAGAAGCTGTCGAAGAAGAAGCTGCTGCTCCTACTCAAGAAGAGTTGCTTGCTGAAATCCGCGACTTGCTTGCAAACAAATAATCAGATAAAAAGATCCGATCTTCTAGCTGGAAGGTCGGTTTTTTTGTCTTTGATGGATGAGAAAAAACAAAAAACAGACCGAAGTCTGTTTCTGTATTCAATTAGAATTTTTTACGTTTACGAGCTGCTTCTGATTTACGTTTACGTTTTACAGAAGGTTTTTCATAGAATTCACGTTTGCGTGTTTCTTGAAGAGTACCAGCTTTAGTAACCGCACGTTTGAAACGACGAAGAGCATCGTCAAGAGATTCATTCTTACGTACTACTGTTTTTGACATATTTTTCACTCCCTTCAAGCCTAAAATCTTAATCATTTTATCACACTTTAAGGACGCTGTCAAGATCTTTTAAAACTTTTCTAGCCTTCCTAGCCTTCATGCCATTTCTTTTTTCCGACTTTTTCATTCTTTCTATTTTATGATACAATGGAAACATAGAAAACCCTGAAGGAGATACCATGTCAGAAATTTATGATATTACGATTGTTGGGGGCGGACCAGTTGGTCTGTTTGCTGCTTTTTATGGCAATATGCGCCAAGTTAAAGTCAAACTGATTGATTCCTTACCTCAACTTGGAGGACAACCAGCCATTCTCTATCCAGAAAAAAGTATCCTCGATGTACCCGGATTTACCAATTTAACAGGTGAAGAATTGAGCAACCGCTTGATCGAGCAAGTCAAACGATTCGATACACCGATCTTCCTCAATGAAACTGTAGAGGATATTCAAAAAGAGGGCGACCTCTTCACTATCACTACTTCTCGTCAGGTACATCAGTCTAAAGCCGTCATCATTGCCATGGGTGGCGGTGCCTTTAAACCACGTGCTCTTGATATCGAGGGGGCTGAAGACTTCGATAATGTCCACTACCATGTTTCAAACATCCAGCAATATGAAGGACAGCAAGTGACCGTCCTTGGTGGTGGGGACTCTGCTGTGGACTGGGCTCTTGCTTTTGACAAGATTGCTCCAACTACAATCATTCACCGTCGGGACAACTTCCGTGCCTTGGAACATAGCGTTGAAGAACTCAAACAATCTTCTGTCAGCATCAAAACACCATTTGTTCCTAGCCGCTTGATTGGCGAAAATGGTCATGCCACTCATCTTGAAATCACAAAAGTTAAATCCGATGAAACCGAACTTATCCCGATTGATCACTTATTTGTCAACTATGGCTTTAAATCTTCTATCGGAAACTTGAAAGAATGGGGTGTAGAATTGCAACGCCATAAAATCAAGGTGAACCAAAAACAAGAAACCAGCCTTCCTGGAATTTATGCCTGTGGAGACTGCTGCTTCTACGAAGGAAAGATTGATCTCATCGCTACAGGTCTTGGGGAAGCTCCAACAGCCGTAAACAATGCCATCAACTACATCTATCCAGATAAGAAAGTCCAACCAACGCACTCAACTAGTTTATAATAAAAAAGGCCTTTGGCCTTTTTTAAATTGAAGTCAAACTATTTTAAGTTAATCGATTCTGCAAAGAAGTAAAAATGAGTTCCTATTTTTAGTATGAATCAAGAAAATACAAAAACTTTCCGCTGTGAGAAAAGTGCCTGAAACAATACGTTTCAGGCACTCGGGAGTTTTGAGAGTAAAACAGTTTGGGAAACTGTTTTAGCCTGAGCCCAGAAAATAAAGAGCGAAGGGGCTCAATACGAATTGAACACGGGCTGCGGCTTGTGTCAAAAAGATAAGTTTTCCTAGAACCTAAGGTTTCTGCGTCAAACTTCCTATTTTGACTTGATCCGCAGACGCCCTTAGTATCTTGATTTAGTCATGGAACTTCTACGAAGTTCGCTGACGTCCGTACTCACCTAAGGAAAGTTTTTAAAAAGACTTTATCCTCATTATGAAAGGCCTTTGGCCTTTTTTATTTGTCTAAATCGTCTGCGATCTTATTGATCTTACGCAAGCGGTGATTGACACCGCTTTTTGAAATAGGTTGTTGCAAACTATCAGCGATCTGCTGGATAGAATAATCTGGATGGTTCATCCGGATATAGGCAACTTCTTGCAGGTCACTTGGTAAACTTCCTAGACCGACCGTATCCACAATTTTACTAATATTATTAATGGTTTTCATGCTAGCAGTGACTGTGCGCTGAATATTGGCCATCTCGGCATTATTCGCCCGATTGAGGTCATTACGCGTCTCTCTCATAACCTTGATAGACTCAAATTCCTGCATGGCTTGCATGGCCTCTACTACAATTAGAAAATCAATAATATCTTCCGCTCGTTGCAGATAGGTCACCACTCCTTTTTTCCGCTCGATGGTTTTCGCATCTAGTAAAAATCCTTGCATGAGAAGGGCAATTCCTTCCGCGTGGTCTGTATAAACAGAATGAATTTCCAGCTGGTACTTCCCTTTTTCAGGATCCTTGATGGAACCACTCGATAGAAAAGCTCCTCGAAGATAAGCACGACTAGCCACCTCATCTTCTAAAACACTGGCATCAATGCCTGTCTCAATCCCAAAGAAGGCATCTGCCAAATGCAAGTCAGCTAGAATCTCTTCCACCTTTTCATCCAAAAATACTGTGTAAACACGATTTTTTTTCAAATTGGTTTTTTGGTGGTGGCGAATATCCGATTTAGCCTCATAGAAATGATGCAACAATTCATAGATATGGCGAGCGATCTTGGCATTTTCTGTTGTTACCGAGAGCGTCAAGCCCCCCATTGAAATCCCAAGACTTCCAGACATCTTGATAATGGCAGCCAATTCACTCTTTTCAAATCGCTTGAGAGACAATAATTCTTCTTTGACACGAACCGTAAAACTCATTTTCTCACCTGCACGATCTGCATCAACTCTTCGACTACTTTTTCGCCATCATGAAAGGCTCCTCCATTGACCAACTTCAAGAAATCAGAAGAAATCACTTGGGGAACTTGCGAGTGTAGCCCCTTGAAATCGTGCTCTACCTGCACCAAGTATTCATCAAATTTGTTACTGTTCATGTAAGCTGCGGGAACCTGATTGATATTGACAAGGACCGTATCGATGAACTTCTCTCCCAAATGTTTATGGAGAACGGCAACGTGGTCACTGTCTGTGAAATGCTCGGTTTCTCCTCTTTGGGTCATGATGTTACAAACATAGGCTACCTGAGCCTTGGTTTCAAGGATGGCTTTCCCAATCTCATCAATCATCAAATTAGGAAGGATCGAGGTAAAGAGCGAACCAGGACCTAAGACGACCATATCACTTTCAAGAATAGCTTCCACCACTTTCTTACTAGCTTTTGGGCGCTCTTGATCAAAGGTATTGGTCACATAAACATGATCAATCATGCCGGTGTAGTTGGCAATGTGGCTTTCTCCTACCACTTCCTTTCCATCTTGAAAAACGGCATGAAGGGTCAAGGGACTATCACTGGAAGGATAGATCTTTCCGGTCGTATGAAAGAATTTGGTTAACAACTGCATGGCATTATAGGTCGAGCCTTGCATCTCCGAAATCCCTGCAATGATCAAGTTTCCCAAAGGGTGTCCAGCCAAAGGGCCATCATCGTCTGCAAAGCGGTATTGAAAGACCTTCTCATAAAAACGAGGCATATCTGACATGGCAACCAGCACATTTCGAAGATCTCCAGGTGGTGTCAATTTTTGGATGTTCTTCCGCAATTCACCTGAACTCCCACCATCATCTGCAACGGTTACAATAGCAGTAATATCGACCGGTTTCTTTCTCAGACTATCGAGAATAACAGAAATCCCTGTTCCTCCTCCAATAACGGTTACTTTAGGTTTTCTCATGAGCGATTCACCGTTTCTTTCCGTCTGTCCTTGTCCCTATGACTGCAATTGACCTGCCAATTTTTTTCTAAATCATGCGCTAAGCGCTCTGCAAAGGCTACTGAACGGTGTTGCCCACCGGTACAGCCCATAGCGATGGTGAGAACGGATTTACCTTCCCGTTTATAAGACGGTAAAATAGGTACGATCAAGTCATGGAGATGACGGTAAAAGTCCTCTGATTCAGGGTGATCCATGACATAATCATAGACTGCTGGATCCTGACCGGTCAAATTCCGAAGTTCCAATTTGTAGTAGGGATTTGGAAGGAAACGCACGTCAAAGACAAGGTCAGCATCGATCGGAAGGCCATATTTAAAACCAAATGACATGACCTCAACCCGAAAATCTGGCTGATTATCTTGACTGGCAAATTGTTCTGCAATGGTTTTTCTCAAATTACGAGGTGTCAACTCAGTCGTATCCACCACATTTTGACTGATATTTTTTAAAGGGGACAAGAGTTCGCGCTCTAGGGTAATCCCATCTAAGACACGGCCATCTGCCGCTAATGGATGGCTACGACGGGTTTCCTTGTATCGTGCTACCAACTCACTATCAGTGGCATCCAAGAACAAGACCTTGAAATCGAGGTCTTCTTGGTTGTCCAATTCATCCAAAATGGTGCGAATTTCATTGAAAAAAGAACGGCTCCGCATATCCACAACAACGGCTAATTTATTGTTATCCGGGCTATGACGCATGAGCTCAATAAATTTCAGCAAGAGCGCCGGTGGCATATTATCGATGGTAAAGTAACCCAAATCCTCAAACGATTGGATGGCGACGGTCTTGCCCGCACCGCTCATCCCGGTTACCATGACCAGTTGAATCTTACTTTCTGTCATTTTCTCCTCCCATAAATAAAACAGAGTGGCCTACAGTTTCCTGCTCTCCACTCTGTCTTTTTGTCTTTGAATGGTTATTAGGCTTTGATTTCCGCAATAACTTCAATTTCAACCTTCACATCACGTGGCAGGCGTGCTACTTCAACAGCAGATCGAGCTGGAAACTCTGTGGTAAAGACTGTTTTATAGACCTCATTAAAAGGTACAAAGTCATTCATATCACTTAAGAAACAAGTGGTTTTCACCACGTGGTCAAAGTCTGTCCCAGCCTCTTCCAAAATAGCCCCAATATTCTTTAAGACTTGCTCTGTTTGTTCTTGGATGGTTTCGCCAATGATTTCGCCAGTTTCAGGTGACAAGGGAACTTGTCCACTTGCAAAGAGAAGATTCCCTACGATTTTCCCTTGAACATAAGGTCCAATTGCTGCGGGTGCTTTATCTGTATGAATTGTTTTTGCCATAGTATTCTCCAAGTCTATTTACTTCTGCTGGTTTTCTTTTGCTAATTTTTCCCTTTGTAAACGCAATTTTCGCTTAGGATTTAGCGTGTTAAAGAGTTCTTCTAGTTTTTCAGCATTCCAAACATCGGCTGCTGAAACAAAATTTCCATTTTCATCTCGAAAAGATATTGGTTTATCTCCCACTGAAAAAGCCTCACTTCTTATTTGGAATCCTTGATCCTCTGGGGATCTATCTTAATCTACAAACTCAAATTCAAATTTACCGATCCGGACAATATCGCCATCTTTTGCCCCACGCGCACGGAGAGCTTCATCAACACCCATGCCACGCAATTGACGAGCAAATTTCATGACCGCTTCATCACGATCGAAATTCGTCATATTAAAGAGTTTTTCAAGTTTTTCACCAGACAAGACCCAAGCGGCATCGTCATCCCGACTGATGTCAAAGGCTGGCTGGTCTTCATCAAAGCCATAGTAGACTTCTTCTTGGGCCATTTCGTCTTCTGAATACAAGAGGAATTCTGGCGTTTTGTCTAACAATTCTGCCGTTGCTTCTAACAAGTTGTCCAAACCTTGATGCGCCAAACTAGAGATCGGAAAGATCTGTGGCAGTTCATCAAACTCATCATAATTGGCCGCCAATTTCTTCTTGAATTCTTTCAAGTTTTCTTGGCTCTCTGGCATATCCATCTTATTTGCCACGATAATCTGAGGACGTTCCATCAAACGAAGATTATAGGTTTCAAGCTCTTTATTGATTTGAACATAATCTTCGTAAGGATCGCGTCCTTCACTCGCTGACATATCAATAACATGTAAGATAACTCGTGTGCGCTCGATGTGGCGAAGGAACTGGGTTCCTAGTCCGACTCCTTGGCTAGCTCCTTCAATCAATCCAGGAAGGTCTGCGACTGCAAACGATTCACCTGATGGCGTCCGAACCATTCCCAAATTTGGAACGATGGTAGTGAAATGATAAGCTCCAATCTTTGGTTTGGCTGAAGTGATGACACTAAGAAGGGTAGATTTCCCAACAGAAGGGAAGCCAACCAAACCAACGTCTGCCAAGACTTTGAGTTCTAATTCGAGTTCGCGCTCCTGGCCAGGTTCCCCGTTCTCAGAAATCTCTGGAGCTGGATTCTTTGGAGTAGCAAAACGAATATTTCCACGTCCGCCACGGCCACCGTGTGCGACAATGTACTCTTGTCCATTTTCAACTAGGTCTGTAATGACCTTGCCAGTCTCAGCATCTCGGACGGTCGTTCCTTGAGGGACTCGTACATAGAGATCTTCTGCTCCCCGTCCGTGCATCCCTTTGGTCATTCCTTTTTCCCCATTTTGGGCTTTGAAATGCCGATTATAACGGAAGTCCATCAAGGTGCGCAAGCCTTCGTCTACTACGAAGATGACATTGCCACCACGACCTCCATCACCACCCCAAGGTCCGCCATTAGGGACATATTTTTCGCGGCGAAAAGCCACCATGCCATCGCCGCCATTTCCAGCCTTGACCTTAATCTTGGCAGTATCTAAAAACATACTCATAAATAGATGATTTCCTTTATTTCTGTGTGCGTCTTAGTAAGAAAGAGCACCAATTGCGGTTGCAAAGATTGCACCAACCGTTACAATCAACATAATCACAATGACCACCATCGTGATCATTTCAAATGGTGTTTTTTTACGTTTTCCGTTATCTCCAAAAGCCACTTCTAATACCTCGATTACTATAAATTCATTAGCCCTATTTTACCACGAAATAGGGGATTTTTCAAATCGAGCCTACACAAAAAGACCAGACAGAAGTCTGATCTTTCATTGATCATATTAAGAATCTTTTCTTACACGTAAAACTCCAACCGATAGAACTGCTAGAAAGACACCCATGATAAGAACCACCGGTGTCATCTTTTCACCTGTACTTGGAAGAACTTTTTTCTTACCAGGTTTTGGGGCTTCTTCTTTAACAGAAGATGAAGATGATTTCAATGAAGAACTTGATGTGGATGTTGAGTTCGATGTAGAACTGGAACTCGTTGAAGATGATGAACTTGATGAAGAACTAGAACTCGTTGAAGATGATGAGCTTGATGAAGAACTAGAACTTGATGAGGAGGTTGAGCTAGGTGTCGGTGGCGTTTGATCTTTCTCACCTAATCCCTCTCCGGATCCTGTTTCCAATCTCAATTCACGGGTTAAACTACGCGGTGCTGGGAAATTGGTTGCTGTCCATGTTAATGTATTATGGACAATATCGCCTACTTTCGTTCCAGGAGCTACTTTTGTAGAATATTCAATATACATTGGCCAATTGTAGTTATCACCAAATTCAATTGTAAAACCAGTGGTCTTTCCATCTGCATTCTTATTGAAAACAGCTTTTTTAGTAAAGTTATCAAGAACTGGGAGACTCAAGATCTGCGCTTCGTTCTTGATCCCACCTTCTACAGGAGCATAGCGAACCGCACGTAAGCTACCTTCAACCAATGTTAATCCATCTCCGAATTGGTCTTTAATGACCATTCCACGAAGCATATCTTGGCGAGCATTTAAGAGAATCCGCCATTTGATAATGGTTGGATCAGACTTATCTTGGTAACCGTATTTCATCTCATAGTCTCCAGCTTCTCCAGCTGTTTTTTCATAATTAAATGAAAAATCTGTATTTCCTAGTTTAAACTGGATTGGAGAAGTTTTTGTAACTACTTCTGAGTCTACTTTTACATCAAAATGAAGAGCAACTCGTTTGTTGAGTGGATGAGATGCGAAATAATCATTAAAGGTAACGGTCACTGTTTTCTTAGCTGTATCAACGACAGCTTTCCCCACCGTCTGACCATTTGATTGACCTTCCTCAAGAACATTGAATTCCAGTGCTGTGTAGAGGGCTAATTCTTTTGGCAAACTAAGAGTTAAGGTATCACCAGCTTGAATAGTTTGCGAATCTGGAAAGGCTAAATAAATACTTGCTGACAATTTTTCATTTGTCAACACCTTGCTCCCATTTGTTAGCGTGTTACCGTCTTTCGTTAGACGTGCTGTCTGTGTATATGATGAGACTTCTGCAGCATGTATTGTTTTAGTCAAACCAGCTGTGAATAGAATCGTTAGCACTAAGGCAAGTGCCCATACAATTTGACGAACCTGTTTCATATATACCTCCTCTGCTCGCCTATTTGCGAGCCATGTTTTTTACAAGGTTAAAGTCCGATTTCTGCTTGAACAACTGCAGCAATGGTATCTACATAGTAGTCCACTTCTTCATGGGTTGGTGCTTCTGCCATCACTCGAAGGTGGGGTTCAGTTCCACTTGGACGTACCAAAATACGTCCATTTCCTGCCATCTCCGCTTCCATTTTTTCAATGATTTCACGAATAGCAGGTACTTCCATCGCCTTATCTTTCATGCTATTTTCAACCCGGATATTGACGAGTTTTTGTGGATAAATGGTTACTTCAGCAGCCAATTCAGATAATTTCTTGCCGGTTTCTTGCATGATTTTAGTCAATTGAACTCCTGTTAATTGACCATCACCAGTCGTGTTGTAATCCATGATGACGACGTGACCGGATTGTTCACCACCAAGGTTGTAACCAGACTTGCGCATCTCTTCGACCACATAACGATCTCCAACAGCTGTGATTTCTTTTTGAATTCCCTTCGCATCTAATGCCTTGTGGAAGCCGAGATTGGACATGACGGTTGTGACGATCGTATTTTTTTCGAGCAAGCCTTTGCTTGAAAGATAAGAACCGATGATGTACATGATCTTATCCCCGTCAACGATCTCTCCATTTTCATCCACTGCAATCAAGCGATCGCTGTCTCCGTCAAAGGCTAGACCAATCGCTGCGCCTACTTCTTTGACTTTCTCTTGCAAATGCTCTGGGTGAGTAGAACCAACCCCATCATTGATGTTCAAACCATCTGGGTTTTCACCGATGACGGTCAATTGAGCTCCCAGATCTGCAAAGATTTGACGGGCACTAGTAGAGGCTGCACCATTTGCTGTATCTAAGACTACGTGCATGCCCTCGAGTTGGACACCTGTCGATACAAGGAATTCTTGATACTTACGCAAGCCTTCTGGATATTCCATGACCGTTCCTAAACCTTGGGCACTTGGACGTGGAAGGGTATCTTCAGCAGCATCAAGCAAGGCTTCAATTTCAAGTTCGCGATCATCATCCAATTTGAAACCATCACCACCAAAGAATTTGATGCCATTGTCCAAGGCTGGATTGTGGCTAGCAGAAATCATAACGCCGGCGCTGGCTTTTTCCGTACGAACCAGATAGGCAACACCTGGCGTTGCAATCACACCCAACTTATAAACGCGAATCCCAACTGATAAGAGGCCAGCGATCAAAGCATGCTCCAGCATTTCACCAGAAATACGCGTATCACGTCCAACAAACACCAAGGGTGTTTCTTCTTCATGTTGGCTCAACACATAACCACCGAAACGGCCTAATTTAAAGGCCAATTCTGGTGTTAATTCTACATTTGCTTCTCCGCGGACACCGTCCGTTCCAAAATATTTACCCATTCTTTATTACCTTTTTACTTTCTAATTACTTGAACTGGAAGAGGTCGACGACGAACTGCTAGAGCTTGACGTAGACGAACTACTCTTTGTGGTCACTTGAATCCGTGTTTCACTCGGCTTGACCAGACCTGGTAGAACATTTCCTTGGGCATCTACTGCATTTAAGGAAATGGTTCCGCTATAATTCCCACTAATGATCTCACTAGATGGAAAGACAGCTTCGACATGATCAATGCGACTTAAGGTTTCTTGATCACTCGTCACTTCCACCTTAGTTGTTTCAAGAGAAATATCCGTTACTGTTATCCCATCCACAATTTGATTGTCCGGGATCGTAGCCCTGACAGCAAATGATTTTTTCGCTTTCTTCCCGATTTTTACTGTAACTTTCTGAGGCTCTACAGTTGCTGTCAAACCGGCTGGAAGATCTTCTATAATCAACGGCACTTCAACGGTACCTTCCTTGGCCTTACGAAGATCTGCTACCACACGAAACTTCCGAGTGCCCGGTTGCATCTCACTAGCAAGAGCAACCCGGTTTGAACCTTTCAGAAAGACCGTTAGCTCTGATGTCAACCCACTGACAAAGTATGTCTTGTCATTATACTTGGCATCAATTGGAATATTGGTCAAGGTATTGGTGTAGGTCTCTGAGCTGACTTGTCTAGCGCTACTATTATTTTGAAAATTAAAGGAAGACGCATTGATAAACAAGATAAAGGACAATAAGACGGAGGCGAAAACATAAAGAAATTCTTTTTTCGATCTCATTTTGTCACCCTCCCAAATAGACGCTCTTTCCAACTAATCGTTTTATTCTCTTCAGGAACCAAGAAGGCTCTCAATTCTGATTCGAACTCTTCTAAAGTTAAATCGTGTCGGAAGGTTCCATTGTAGGTCACAGAGACCCCACCCGTTTCTTCTGATACCACAAAGGTAAAGGCATCCGAAACTTCAGATAAACCAATGGCTGCGCGGTGACGCGTTCCGAACTCTTTTGAAATTCCAGTATTTTCGGTCAAGGGCAGGTAGGCACAAGAAACAGCGATTTTATCATTGCGGACAATGACGGCTCCATCATGCAAGGGAGTATTAGGAATGAAGATATTAATCAGCAATTCTCCTGAAATTTCTGCATCTAGAGGAATCCCTGTGGAAATATATTCCTGAAGGGTTCTGGCTCCTTGAATGGCTACCAAGGCACCAATCTTACGTGGGCTCATATAAGCTACTGCCTTGACATAGGCCTGCACCATCTTCTCTTCCTGACTGACTTCACTCGTCGTAAAGAATTCTGTCGCTCGACCCAGACGTTCTAAACCAATCCGAATCTCAGGGGAGAAAATCACAACCAGGGCAATAACCCCATAGGTAATGACTTGATTGATCAGCCATGAAATAGTCGTGAGACCTAAGAAATTGGCTAAAAACTGCATCAAGAAAAAGATAATAACTCCACGAACCAAAATCATGATCTTGGTCCCAACGATGGCCTTGATCAAAAAATACAACAACCAAGCCACCAGGGCAATATCGATGATATTGATAATAATACTCCACCAATTCGGGAACAAACTGGTCCAAAATTGTGGATTTGTAAACTGTTGAATATTCATATTCTCATACCTACCACTTCTCTAAAAGACATCATCCTATTATAACACGTTTCAACAGATTTTTCTGTAACCTTCTGACGCTTTTTATGATAAAATATGATTTATGAAGATAAATACAACCTTGGGCCTTCTGGCAGGAAAGCTTTCCGGCTCTATTCTAGAAAAAATGGGGCGGGGATCAACCCTACCAGGTAAAGTAGCCCTCAAATTTGATAAAGATATTCTCAGTCAACTGGCAAAAAACTATGAGATTGTTGTGATTACAGGGACAAATGGAAAAACCCTGACCACTGCGCTAACAGTAGGTATTCTCCAAGAAGCTTTTGGACCTATTTTGACCAATCCAAGTGGGGCCAATATGATCTCTGGGATTACAACGACCTTCTTACGGGCTAAGCATTCGAAATCAAATCGACCGATTGCGGTACTTGAAATTGACGAGGCGAGCCTCTCTCGGATTTGTGATTATATTAAGCCCAGCCTTTTTGTGATCACTAATATTTTCCGGGACCAGATGGACCGCTATGGAGAGATCTATACGACCTACCAAATGATTTTGGATGCCATTCACAAGGTCCCAACTGCAACAGTCTTGTTAAATGGTGATAGTCCGCTCTTTAATAGTCAGACCTTATCCAATCCGATCCAATATTATGGATTTGATACTGACAAATCAGAGCCACAACTAGCTCATTACAATACGGAAGGAATCCTCTGTCCGCATTGCCACAACATCCTCAAGTACAAGCTCAATACCTATGCAAATCTTGGGGATTATATCTGTGAGCACTGTGGTTTCCACAGGCCTCCTCTGACTTATGCCGTATCAGACCTCCTCTCATTAACCCAGCGCTCTTCCCAATTCCGGATTCAAGGCCAAGACTACCACATCAATATCGGCGGTCTTTACAACATCTACAATGCCTTAGCTGCTGTTTCCGTTGCTGGATTCTTTGGAGTTCAACCTGAAGTGATTAAGCAAGGATTTGATCGCAGTCGCGCTGTCTTTGGTCGTCAGGAAACCTTTAAGATTGGGGATAAGGAATGTACCTTGGTTCTGATTAAGAATCCAGTTGGTGCGACCCAAGCCATTGAAATGATCAAACTAGCCCCTTATTCCTTTAGCTTGTCGGTCCTCCTCAATGCGAATTATGCAGATGGGATCGACACCAGCTGGATCTGGGATGCGGACTTTGAGCAAATCACCCAGATGGACATCCCAGAGATTAACGCCGGAGGAGTACGCCACTCTGAGATCGCTCGGCGACTCCGGGTCACTGGCTATCCTGCTGACCAGATCACTGAAATGGCTGATTTAAAAGAGGTCTTCCAACGTATCCAGCAACAGGAAACCCCTCATGCTTACATTTTAGCTACCTATACAGCCATGCTAGAATTCCGTGAACTCTTGGCCCAAGAACACCTGATTGAAAAGGAGATGCACTAATGACTTATACTTCCCTAGAATCTTCTGATCAGGCACAGTATCCCTACAGCCTGCGCATTGCCCATCTCTATGGCAACTTAATGAATACCTATGGGGACAATGGAAATATCCTCATGCTCAAGTACGTTGCGGAAAAGCTTGGAGCCCATGTCACTGTTGATATCGTCTCTCTCAAAGACCGGTTCGACCCTGATGCCTACGATATCGCCTTTTTCGGCGGCGGGCAAGACTACGAACAGACCATTGTATCCGAGGATCTACCAGATAAAAAAGAAGACCTCGAACGCTTTATTCATGACGATGGGGTAGTCCTTGCTATCTGTGGTGGCTTTCAACTTCTAGGCCAATACTACATTGAAGCTTCTGGCAAACGCATTGAGGGCCTCGGTATTATGGGCCACTATACGCTCAACCAAGTCAACAACCGCTATATCGGTGATATCAAAATCCATAACGAAGAATTTAACGAAACCTATTATGGTTTTGAGAACCACCAAGGTCGGACCTTCTTGGCTGAGGATGAAAAACCACTGGGCAAGGTCGTCTATGGAAATGGGATCAACAAAGAAGATGGATGCGAAGGGGTTCATTACAAGAACGTCTTTGGCAGCTACTTCCACGGTCCTATCTTGTCCCGAAATGCCAATTTGGCCTATCGCCTAGTGATCACTGCTTTAAAAAATAAATATGGCAAGGACCTTTCCCTACCGGCTTATGAGGAGATTCTAAGCCTAGAGCAGCCGGAAGAGTACGCTGATGTGAAAAGCAAGGCCCCTACTGAACAATAAGGAGATAATGATGAACAAAAATAATCTACACTACATTGCTTTATTACTTTTAATTTTATTGATTGCTGGTATTTCCCTTGCAAACATGCAATCGGTTACCGTAAATTTCCTCTTGGTCCAATTTAAATTGCCCTTGATCATTCTGATCTTGCTCTGTGTCCTCTTGGGTGCATTCGTCATGACCTTGGTTAATTTTTCAAAGGGATTCTCCCTAAAAAAAGAACTCAAGAGCACTCAAAAGCAACTGAAGGAAGAAAAGAAAGAAGTTAAAGCAGAAGACAAAGATAACAACTAAAAAAGCACCGATTGGTGCTTTTTTCATGCTGATGTACCTTCTTTTGCTTGTAATTTCTTGGCGACCACTTGAGCTAGGAGTGAAAATAGGATGACACCAGCTCCTATCAGGAGAAAGGATTCTACACGGACACTTGGTAACCAGGTCATCAATCCTTTAGCTACGGGCATAAAGAGAATGGCTAGGGTAAAAATGGTGCTTAAGACCCGGCCGAGATAGTCTCCTTCTACCTTGGTTTGAACTTGGGTAAAAAAGTGAATGTTAAAAATCGTCATAAAGAGTTCACAGACCAAATTTCCAGAAAAGGAAAGAAGAGGCGGAAGAGGCAAGCCCATCATAAGCACTCCCACTCCTGTTAAAATCAATAAGAAGAGAAGCGCCTTCATGCTTGATTTAAATTTATTAGCGATCAAGGCTCCGATGATAGAGCCAATAGCACCCATGGTTAAGATGGTCGCATAGGCTCCTTTGACCCCGTAAAGGCGATTGGAAAAAGGAAGCAAAAATTCAAAGGCTGCAAAAAAGAAATTCATGCTGGAAGCTACTAATAAGAGAAAGAAAATTTCTTTTTGATGCCAGATGTAGTTTAGTCCATCTTTCATATCCGAAAAAATATCTTTTCCCGTAAAAGGCTTCTTCTCTTGAGCTTTGGCTTCTTCTTTCGGAAGGAATGCCACCAGAACGAAGGCGATAAAAAAAGTCAGGGCATCCAGTAAGATGGTCGCATGGAGACTGGCAAATTGTAAAACAAGGAAAGAGAACACAGGAGAGCTGACACTTACAACCTGTAAGACCAACTCCAAGTGGGCATTATAGGTCACAATCTCGTCCTTGTCTACAAATTCTGTGATAATGGCTTTATTAGCAGGTCGTGAAAAAGCAAAGGCTATGGCCTGGACAATATTGGCAACAATCAGGGCTGCAATCATCAAGCTATCATTTGTAATAAAAGAAATTCCCAAACAAAGGAGGCCACAAACCAAGTCGGTCGTCATCAAAATCTTGCGACGGGAAAAACGATCTGAGATCACGCCACCAAATGGATTAGCTAGTATCGCTGTCACCAACTCCGAAATTTGATAAATCCCTAACACCGTCTTTCCCACCGTACCCATTGAGGCCAGCCAAACACTATTCCCATAATCATAGAGCATATTCCCTATTTTATCGATAGCTCCACGAGCAATTAATTGGACTGCATGTCGATTCATAAAAAACCTCCTTCATTTTCTGAAACTATTGTATCAGTTCATGAAAGAGGTTTTCATTTTGTCCCCTATTTGGGAAAAATAATGGTTTACAAATTTATCAAAGGATCCCTACTGTTCTTTTGATTGAAGCTGCTTAGCTACTAGCTGAGCCAAGAGTGAAAAGAGAATAATCCCAGCTCCAATCAAGAGAAATGTTTCCATACGGACGCTTGGCAACCAAGTCATCAACCCTTTGGCGATGGGCATAAAGAGAACAGCCAAGGTATAAATTGTGCTCAAGACTCTCCCCAGATAATCATCTTCCACCTTGGTTTGTACTTGGGTAAAAACGTGGATGTCGAAAATGGTCACAAAAAATTCACAGACCAGATTTCCTGAAAAGGAAAGATAAGGCGGAAGGGGCAAGCCCATTATGAACACTCCGACCCCTGCCATGATCAGTAAAAACAGGAGAATTTTCATACTTGATTTCATTTTATTAGCAACAAGCGCTCCTAGAATAGATCCAATAGCTCCCAGCGTTAAAATAGTCGCATAAGCTCCTTTAACCCCGTATAGACGATTCGAGAAGGGAAGTAAAAACTCAAAAGCCGCAAAAAAGAAATTGACGCTAGAAGCCACTAATAAGAGAAAGAAAATCTCTTTCTGATGCCAGATATAGTCTAACCCATCCTTGATATCAGAAAAAATATCTTTCCCGGTAAACTGTTTCCTCTCTTGAACCTTAGCTTCTTCTTTCGGAAGGAAAGCCACTAGGACAAAAGCAATGAAAAAGGTCAGTGCATCTAATAAGAGGGTCATATGAAGACTGGCAAATTGTAGAACTAGGAAAGAAAAAACAGGTGAACAGACACTAACAACCTGTAAGACTAACTCCAAGTGGGCGTTATAGGTCACAATCTCGTCTTTCTCTACTACCTCGGTAATAATGGCTTTATTGGCAGGTCGAGAAAAACCAAAGGCAATGGCCTGAACAATATTGGCAAAAATAAGAGCCGCAATCATCAAGCTATCATTTGTGATAAAAGAAATCGCCAAACAAAGGAGTCCACAAACCAGGTCGGTCGTCATCAAAATCTTGCGACGAGAAAAACGGTCTGAAATCACTCCTCCAAAAGGATTCACGAGAATCCCTGTCACTAACTCAGAAATTTGATAGATCCCTAATACCGTCTTTCCTATAGTCCCCATCGAAGCCAGCCAGACACTATTTCCATAGTCATAGAGCATATTTCCAATTTTGTTAATAGCTCCACGACTAATTAATTGGACCGCATGTCGGTTCATAAAATCTCCTTTATCACTGTCCTATTTAGAACATTCATTTTTTACAAATTTATAAAAGTGTTCTTGATAATAGGCCACCTGCTCCGGCAGTCCTAGCACGTCAAAAATATGCATGGCTTCCTGCATTTGCTGCCGGCCTTCTTCAGTTTGCCCCTTCTGATACAGAGAAAATCCCTTAAGATAATGAAAGACATTGCGTTCGTAGAGCTTGATGCTCTTCCCGATAATCTTTTCTACATAGGCTTCAAAATAGCTGGCGTTTTCAAAAGAACAGTGTTCTAAACAATGTTGGTAGCAATTCAGAGCCAGAATCAAGACCAGTTTTCGATGGCGACCAATTTCTTTGTAGAAATCTTCACGCTCCATCACTTCTCTCCCAAGCCGTGTGACATAGTCCACCTCATAAAAGCTGTAGAGATTGCCAAAGAGGATCAATTCATACATGGTCCACTCTTCCGTTTGAAAGAGGTAATCCGCCACCTTGTTTAGATCACGCTGCTTCATGGTATAACTAGCATCTCTCTGGCAAATCAGGCCTTGTAGCAGGATCCAGTTCAGCTCAAAATAGAGAGGATTGGTGGAATGTTTGGCTTTTTCAAGTTCCTCTTCTTGAAGCTTTTGAAAACCTGCAATATCATTTGAGTAGTAAAGCGGAATAATCTGAGCCATCAAAGCGACATGCTCATGGTGTTGAAAATTTCTGGCCTTATCCATAAAATTCTCAATCGTCACATGGATATTGTCCAAAATGTCAAAGAAGCGCGAAGCAGCCAAATCCGACTCCCCCAATTCAAAACGGGATAATTGGGAGGTCGAGCAGGCCTCTCCTGCAGCTTCTTTTAACGAGTAATTCTTACTGATTCGAAATTCACGAAAAACTTTTCCAAGATCTTCCATCTATTCCACCTGCTCTGACAGTTCTGCCCACTCTTCCATAACCGCTTCCTGCTGGACAGTTAGTTGGTCCAGCTCGCTCTGGAGTTGTACCAAGTCAGCTGCATCGTTGGTGCTATGCATGGTTTCGGTGATGGCTTGGATTTTTTGATCCAGCTCTTCCATCTCTGCTTCCAATTGCTCAATGCGACGGGTGATTTTACGGAGTTCCTTCTGGTTTTGTTTCTGCAAGTGATAATCATTGCTGGTGACTTCTTCGGTCGAAGAAACAGGCATAGCTTCTGCTTGCGCTGCAGCAAGGGCTTCTAACTCAGCTTTTTTCTCCAGATAATAGTCATAGTCGCCTAGGTAAAGAGTTGAGCCCTCTTCTGACAGTTCCAAAACTTGTGTGGCCACCCGATTGATAAAGTAACGGTCGTGGCTGACAAAGAGCAGGGTGCCGTCAAAATCAATCAAGGCATTTTCTAGCACTTCCTTGCTATCGATGTCCAAGTGGTTGGTCGGCTCGTCGAGAATCAAAAAATTGTTATTTTCCATGGACAGCTTAGCTAGAAGCAAGCGGGCCCGCTCTCCACCCGACAGCATGCCGACGGTTTTCTTGACATCATCCCCAGAGAAAAGAAAGGCTCCCAGGCGATTGCGAATTTCCACTTCTGGCGTCAGTTTAAAATCATTCCAGAGCTCATCCAAGACACTGTTGTGAGGCGTTAGTTTACTTTGGGTCTGGTCATAGTAGCCCACCTCGACATTGGCTCCAAAACGAGCTTCACCCTTGATAAAAGGAATCTGCCCGACGATGGACTTGATAAGAGTAGATTTCCCGATCCCATTTGGTCCCACAATGGCGACTGCATTCATCTTGCGGATATCCAAATTAATAGGCTCTGAGAGGATTTGATCGTCATAGCCGACGGCTGCCTCTTCTACTGTCAGGACGACATTTCCAGATGTCTTATCGGAATGGAAGGTCATATGGGCAGACTTGGTCCCAGCTTCCGGCTTGTCTAGACGCTCCATTTTTTCCAACTGCTTACGCCGAGACTGAGCCCGCTTGGTAGTCGAAGCCCGCACCAAATTGCGATTAACAAAGTCTTCCAGAGCTGCTATTTCTTTTTGTTGCTTCTCGTAGTTTTTGGCTTCGGTCAGCAATTTTTGTTCTTTTTGCTCGACAAAGCTGGAGTAATTGCCGACATAGCGATCCAAGGAATGCTTGGTCAAGTCCAGTGTAATGGTGGCGACCTTGTCTAGGAAATACCGGTCGTGGCTGACAATGAGAAGAGCTCCGCTATAATTAACCAAGTAATTTTCCAACCAGGCGATGGTCTCAATATCCAAGTGGTTGGTTGGCTCGTCCAGTACCAAGAGATTTGGTTTTTCTAAGAGCATCTTGGCCAGAGCTAGACGGGTATTTTGCCCACCAGACAGCTCTTCAATCTTCATCTGCCACATGGACTCATCGAACTTGAAGCCGTTTAAAATCGCGCGGATATCTGCTTCATAGGTGAAGCCACCTGCCTGACGGAATTCTTCCGATAGACGGTCATAGTCCTGCATGAGTTTTTCTAGGTCAGCCCCAGTTTTTTCACCCATCTCAAGCTCCATCTGCCGCAAAGTTTTCTCCGTTTTACGGAGGTCTTCAAAGACATGGAGCATCTCATCGTAGATGGTATTGGACGACTCAAATCGACTATCCTGGGCCAGATAGGAGAGAGAAAGATCCCGCTTTTTATTGATTTCACCTGAAGTTGGTTCTTCTTCCCCCACCAAGATTTTTAAGAGTGTTGACTTACCGGCTCCGTTCTTTCCAACCAGGGCAATCCGGTCCCGTTCATCCACTTGCAGGCTGATATTATCAAAAAGAACCTCCCCTGCAAAAGAGCGTTCAATTTTGTTGGCTTGTAAAATAATCATGTCCCTATTTTACTATCTTTTTCCAGATTAAACAAGGAAAGACGAGCCATCAAAAAAATCCTGAGCCCCTTGAGGCTCAGAACTTTTAGAAAGTATTTTAAAACTTATTCTTCCTTGTATAATTGTCTGACTGCTTCCACATCTGTATCCTGAATACTGTAAAAGGAACCAGCCGGTTGCATGACCGATTCTCCATCAGTGTGGTCCAGCCCTATCGCATGGCCTAGCTCATGCTCAGCTGTATTGACAATCCGATCATAACTATAGTTATAGACATAGTTTAAAAGATAATGGCGATTGAGACGAACTGTGATGTGGGTGAAGCGGTTGGTTAAGAGGTTGGTCTGAGAGGCAGTCTCTCCTGCAGCAGAAACCGATGCGTTATCCATTTCCGTCAAGACCACATTAGCCTCTTTTTCATTTGTAACCAGCTTGAAGGTAAAGGCGCCTGTTTGGTTCCAAGCCTCAATAGCATCCCGATAAGCTTTTATAAAGGTTTGATTGATATTGGGATCCAAATAGACCGTAGCTTCCGCTTTTTCCCAGCGAGCGCCACTATGCTCATGATTGTCCGTCTGCGTGGTCTGTGAGCTAGGTGTCATCCCGAAGCGCGATGCAAAACCCTGATCACCAAATAAATTGCCGACTTGATAGACAACCTTTTGGGCAGCTCGGCCAACTCCATCCATACCAGAACTAGGAGAATCTGTGAAATAGATGATCCCCACTAGAACGAGAAAACTGATGGCAATGGTCCAGAAAAATCCCCAAAAAAGACTCCAAGCCATGCGAAGGATTCCTCTGAAAAACCGAAAAATGGTTCTCATATATTCTCCTTTCTCTTAAAGAAGGTACACAATTATATCGCACCATACTTAAAAAAGGCTTAAGCACATCCGCTTTCCAGCTTATTGATGAACGGTTACTTTTCCTGTCTGGTAATCCAGACTAATCCCACTTTGAACATTGGGAACAAAGACATTGAATTCAAGGGTTCCATCACTCGATTTGGCTTCGATCTGAGAACCTAATGGAATCAAATCTTCTGGCTGGTTATAGATCAAGGTTACTCGATAGCGGATCCGTTTGTTCTTATCCAATGCTTTTCGTAACAGGGTCTCGTAGTAGTTTTGACCAGTGGAATGAGGATCATTGGCTTGATTGGACCACGCCGTTTGCACAGCGATATTTTTGGGATTGCTAGTCGAAGCATCAAAACCTTTGAGATTGCCGATCAAGGCGTAGCCCAATAGATGGCCCCGATCCACAGCATGGTCATACTCACCGGACAGATTATGGACCTGATGCCAACCTGCTGGTTTCCAATCGGTTAGGCCACTACCTGTTGCATCTCGATCTCTGTACTGGCGAGTCGCCTTGGTCATAATAGCGTTCGCAACCGTCGGTACGGTCTTTCCATTCACTTCTTTTGTCTTGTTATCGGCATAGGGTTGACTGGCCACACTAGCATCCAGATCTGTGCGATTCCCCTTAACTACAAAGGCTCCAGCACCATTCCATTCCAAGTCATTCCCCAATTGTGAACGGGCAGATTTCGTTAGTACAGAGCTAGCTAACTCTTTACTAGGTGTTTCTTGCTGGCTACTAGTTACCACCGAAACAACCTGATCCGTCGCTTCTTTTACCGCCGGTTGATTAAAATAATAGCCCCCAATAGCTAGGGCCGTTGCGACCACAAAGCCCGCTAGGGTTTGTTTGGTTCGTTTGCTTACTGTTTGTTTTGCCATATCTCTCTCCAAAAAAGAGCAGCGCTAGATGGGTCATTGACTCGATTCGCTGCTCTCCTTTTTACTCAATTTTAGTTAAAAGCTTATTTGCCTGTTAGCTTTCCAATGATCTCTGACCAAGTGTCCGGAGAGAGAATGGACCATGGATTTTTCCCATCGCCAATCACTCCATAGCCAATGACCAAACCAACTGCAAAAATGATGATTCCAATCACAGCCAACAGGAGGACAATTCCTAGCTGTTTTCCAACATAGCGAAGATTAGTTTTCATCGTCTTCTTCCTCTACACGTTTCACGTCTGCACCTAGCGCCACCAATTTCTCATGGAATTGATAATAACCACGATCTAAGTGACTTAATTTGCTGACCTTTGTTTCTCCTTCTGCTACCAAGCCCATCAAGACCAAGGTTGCACTTGCTCGTAAATCGGTCGACATGACCTCTGCACCTTGGAAGCTTTCCCCTCCAACGATACGAGCTGTATCCCGCATAATATCCGAGTGAACGCCCATTCGACGCATTTCTTCCAAATGCTGGAAGCGATTCTCAAAGACCGTTTCAATCATGGTAGACTCACCTTTAGCCATGGCCATCAAGGCTGTGAATTGAGCCTGCATATCGGTTGGGAATCCTGGGTAGGGAAGGGTTTTAACGGTTACTGGACGGAGCTTACTGATATCCGACTGAATCCGAATGCCATTTTCTTCTTCGGTTACCGTTACACCCATCTCCTGCATCTTAGATAGAAGCGGACGGTTGTGTTCCCAAATGGCATCTTCGATTAATACGTCTCCACCAGTCATGGCTGCCCCAATCATAAAGGTTCCAGCCTCGATGCGGTCTTGCACAACATTGTGGTCTGCCCCATGCAAGCTCTCCACACCAACAATGGTCAAGGTCTCAGTTCCTGCTCCCTTAACATTAGCCCCCATTTTATTTAGCAAGAGTGCTAGGTCAACAATTTCAGGTTCCCGAGCTGCATTTTCAATTACAGTGACTCCATCAGCCAAGGTTGCGGCCATCATAATATTTTGTGTCGCCCCAACTGATGGGAAGTCCATATAGATGTGTGCACCCTTTAGACGATCTGCTTTTGCTTCAATATAGCCAGCTGTTTGGGTAATTTCAGCTCCCATAGCTTCCAGACCTTTCAGATGGAGGTCAATCGGACGACTACCGATCGTACAGCCTCCAGGCATGGAAACTTTAGCATGGCCATTGCGTGCCAAGACAGGACCCAAGACAACGATAGAAGCCCGCATCTTACTCACATATTTATAAGGTGCTTCCTCAGACAATTTCTCTCGTGCATCTACGACAACTGTATTTTCTTCTTCATTGAAGGTCACTTGTGCATTCAACCCACGAACAACATTGTTCATTGTAAAGACATCTGATAAAACAGGTACATTTTTCAAGGTTGTCACGCCCTCACTTGCTAGAACTGTTGCAGCAAGAAGAGGAAGGACAGCATTTTTTGCTCCTTCGATTTTGACGGTTCCAACCAGTCGATTATGACCACCATTAACGATTATTTTTTCCATACGGGATTGTTCTCCAATTTCTTAAAGTCACGCTTTCTATCATACCATATTTTTTATAAAATGTGGCTAGAATTGGCCAATAAAAATCTGTCGACTCATCTCATAGACACTGATAAAAAATGAGCTGGCTAGATAGCCGATTCCGACGCTGATCATCAAGATCAAAAAACGGATTTTAACCGCATTTTCAGCACTTACTTTTAAAAACTTTTCCCATTGAACCAGGTTCATCAATAGGTAATAGGCAAAAAAGATAAACAATAGATGGCTTGAAAGATTAAAAATCATTTGAATCATACAGCTATTATACCATATTTGGTCCGTACTTTCTTCTTTTGATTCTCTCCCAACAAAAATAAGGTGAGGACATACCTCCACCTTATTTTGAATATCTTATAAACGATTTCCGACATTAATCCGGTTAATGGCGCGTTGAAGAGCAATTTTAGCACGACGTTCCATATCAACCGAATGCTGATCTTTGGCTTCTTCAATCGCTTTTTCAGCTCGCAGTTTGGCACGTTCTGCACGACTAATGTCAATATCTCGAGCACGTTCGGCAGAATCGGCAACAATGGTAATGACATTATCAGCTACTTCGATAATCCCACCATTGACTGCAATCCAATCAATATGTTTGTCATCGTCGACACGACGAACCTTTACTTGGTCTACAGCCAAAACCGCAATGGTATTGATATGATGAGGTAAAATCCCTAATTCACCATCAATTGTCTTGACAGATACAAATGCGGCATGATGATCATAAACCAGTCCATCCGGTGTAACGATTTGGACGTTCATTTGACTCATCTTTCACCTCTTCTTAGAATCCCATTTTTTCAGCTTTGGCGATCACATCTTCGATCGAACCGACACCACGGAAAGCATCCTCTGGCAAGTGGTCATGCTTCCCATCCAAAATTTCCTTAAAGCCACGAACAGTTTCTGCAACTGGTACATAAGAACCTGGTTGACCAGTAAATTGTTCCGCCACGTTAAAGTTTTGAGACAAGAAGAATTGGACACGACGGGCACGAGCCACCAAGGTCTTTTCATCATCAGACAATTCATCCATCCCCAAGATAGCAATGATATCTTGCAATTCGTGGTAACGTTGAAGGACGCGTTTGACCTCAGAGGCCACTGCATAGTGCTCTTCTCCAACGATATCTGGGGAAAGGGCACGCGAGCTTGATGCCAATGGGTCCACGGCAGGGTAAATCCCTAATTGAACCAATTTACGCTCCAAGTTGGTCGTAGAGTCCAAATGGGCGAAAGCTGTTGCTGGAGCAGGGTCTGTATAGTCATCGGCTGGCACGTAGATGGCCTGGATTGATGTAACAGAACCTTTCTTGGTTGAGGTAATCCGTTCTTGCAATTGACCCATTTCAGTTGCCAAGGTCGGTTGGTAACCAACGGCAGAAGGCATCCGTCCCAAAAGGGCTGATACTTCTGATCCGGCTTGGGTGAAACGGAAGATATTATCGATAAACAAGAGAACGTCTTGACCTTCCACATCACGGAAGTATTCCGCAATGGTCAAACCAGTCAAGGCTACACGCATCCGTGCTCCTGGTGGTTCGTTCATTTGTCCAAAGACCATGGCTGTTTTTTCGATAACGCCAGATTCCTTCATTTCCCAGTACAAGTCATTCCCCTCACGGGTCCGTTCCCCAACACCGGTAAATACAGAAATACCACCGTGTTCTTGGGCAATATTATGGATTAATTCTTGAATCAAGACAGTCTTCCCAACTCCGGCACCACCGAAGAGGCCGACCTTCCCACCTTTCAGGTAAGGGGCCAAGAGGTCAATGACCTTGATCCCTGTTTCAAGAATTTCTTCTGAAGTAGAAAGCTCATCAAAGGATGGAGCTTTTTTATGAATGGATTCACGAGGAGCATCTTCTGGAAATGCTTCTTCCAAGTCAATGGTATCTCCCAAGACGTTGAAAACACGTCCAAGAGTTTCTTTTCCGACAGGCACAGAGATTGGACGACCAGTGTCCAATACTTCCATCCCACGAGTCAAGCCATCTGTTGATTCCATGGCAATGGTGCGAACGACACCATCCCCAAGTTCAAGAGCTACTTCAAGAACGACTTTTGATTTTTGTTGGTCATTTTTATAGACTACAAGCGCATTATTAATCTCAGGGAGTTTATCGCCCGCAGCAAAAGCTACGTCAACGACAGGACCTACAACCTGAGAAATTTTGCCTAAACTCATGTCATTCTCCTATTCTATTAAGTTTCTAAGCTTGGTCATACATATAAGCAAGCTTATTTTTGTATTGTTAAAATGTGCATCGAATCAACTACTCAAGCGCACTCGCTCCTGCAACAATTTCCGTAATTTCTTGCGTAATGGTTGCCTGACGAGCTCGGTTGTATTGAATGGTCAATTCATCAATTACCTTCTTGGCATTGTCTGTTGCTGTTTGCATGGCCATCATACCGGCAGCATTTTCAGCTGTTTTGGCATCAACGATGGCTCCATAAATCATACTTTCAGCAAACTGTGGAAGCAATTGATCCAAAATCGCATCTCGGTCTGATTCCAACTCCAGATTCAAGATATAATCTTCATCTGCTTCGTTGGGGTCCAAGTCAATGATCGGAAGCATTTGCTCAACCCGCAATTGACTGGTCAAACTATTGACGTGGTGGTTATAACAGACATACAATTCATCAAACAATTCATTTTGATACATTTGGACTGTCTTGTTAATGATCTTCCGCACTTCATCAAAGCTTGGTTGATCAGCTAGGCCACGTAGTTCATAAACCGGCTGGATGCCTCTTGCTCTAAAGAAATCTGCCCCAATACTTCCAATACAGATGACTTCGAAATCCTCACCCGTTGGATGGTATTCTTCCTTCAATTCCATGACAGACTTGAGAATAGAGGCGTTGTAGCCACCCACTAGTCCACGGTCAGAAGTGATGACAATATAAGCAGACTTTTTGACAGGCCGACTCTTTAAAAATGGACGGTACTTAGAATTCTCAGCCTCATGTCCATGTAAGAGGTCGGTCAATAGCTTACGAACCTTAGATGCGTAAATTTGGAAGTCCTTGGCAGCTTGCTCAGACTTCCCAAGTTTGGCAGCAGATACCATCTGCATAGCATTTGTAATTTGACTGGTATTCTTTGTCGATGCAATTTTATTTTTGATATCATTTAAAGAAACTGCCATCTGCCACTCCTATTTCTATTTGAAACTTGATTGGTTGACAAAGTCAGTAATCACTGCATCCATTGTTTCTTCACTTGGAAGATCTTTGGTCGTCCGAATGGTTTCAAAGATTTCTGGATGATGCACTTCTACAAAGGCAAACAATTCCTCTTCAAAGCGAAGGATATCATCAACAGGTACACTATCCAAGAATCCATGTGTCAAAGCATACAAGATGACTACCTGTTTTTCGACAGTTAATGGTTCATGGACTGGTTGCTTCAAGACTTCTACTGTCCGGCGACCACGGTTCAATTTCGCTTGAGTAGCGGCATCCAAGTCACTACCAAACTTGGTGAAGGCTTCCAACTCACGGTAAGAAGCTAGGTCAATACGGAGAGTCCCCGCAACCTTCTTCATAGCCTTGATTTGGGCTGATCCACCAACCCGTGACACAGATGATCCTGCGTCAATGGCTGGACGAATTCCTGAGTTAAAGAGGCTATCTTGCAAGAAGATTTGGCCATCTGTGATCGAAATTACGTTAGTCGCGATATAAGCAGAAATATCCCCTGCTTGTGTCTCAATGATTGGAAGCGCAGTAATGGAACCACCACCCAATTCATCCGATACTTTCGCAGAACGTTCCAATAAACGGCTGTGAAGGTAGAAAACATCCCCTGGGAAGGCTTCCCGTCCTGGCGGACGACGAAGAAGAAGGGACAGTTCACGGTAAGCAACGGCTTGTTTAGACAAATCATCATAGACGATTAAAACGTGTTTGCCATTGTACATGAACTCTTCGGCCATAGCAACCCCGGCATAAGGTGCCAAGTAGAGCAATGGAGATGGTTGAGAAGCCGAAGCGGTTACCACAATCGTATAATCCATGGCTCCGTATTTACGAAGAGTTTCTACTTGCGTACGAACTGTTGATTCTTTTTGACCAATCGCCACATAGATACAGATCATATCTTGATCCTTTTGGTTCAAGATAGTATCGATGGCAATCGATGTTTTCCCTGTTTGACGGTCTCCGATGATCAATTCCCGTTGGCCTCGTCCAATCGGAACGAGGGCATCAATGGCTTTCAAGCCCGTTTGAAGAGGCTCTGATACAGATTTCCGTTGCATAACACCAGGAGCTGGTGTTTCAACTGGACGGAAGGTATCTGTTACGATTTCTCCCAAGCCATCCACTGGCTGACCAAGAGGATTGACAACCCGACCAATCAAGGCGTCCCCAGCAGGGACTTCCATGATTTTACCAGTCCGACGAATCGAGTCTCCTTCACGAATGTCTGTGAAGTCTCCAAGGATGATAATCCCGACATCTGTCGTTTCCAAGTTTTGCGCCATTCCGTATGAGCCGTTTTCAAAGATCAACAACTCCCCACTCATTGCATTTTCAAGGCCATGAGCACGGGCAATCCCGTCACCAATGTAGGTTACAACACCTGTCTCAGTGACGTCAAAGTTTGGCTTGAAATTTTCAATTTGTTGCTTAATTAAAGCGCTGATTTCTTGTGCGTTAATCGCCAAAATTCACACCACTTTCTATTTCAATTTAGATTTTATAACTTGCAATTGGTGTTTGAGACTGGTATCCAACGTTTTATGATTGGCTGTCACGACAAAGCCACCAATTAAATCTGGATCGATCTTTTGTTGGATCGAGCGAACTTGAATCCCAAATTTTCTTTCGATAATGGGGATTAGCTTTTGCTCTTGAACAGGATCCAAACCAGCAACCGTCGTAACAGTGACGACAAAAGCGTTGCTCAACAGTTGAATCTGATCCAAACAAATCGTTACAATGTCATAAAATAAGGCTTCACGATGATTGAGAATAACCACTTCAATCAAATGGTCGAGTAATTGTGAATCCGAGGGTTGAAAAAGTCTGAGACTTTTTGCTTTCTCTTCATCCTCTACACCGATATGAGCTAAGAAGTTAGCAAGTCCAGTCTCCTCAAAAATCCCCTTGATTTGGGTCAATTTTTCAAAGACTAGATCTTGTTCTCCTTTTTCAAAGACCAATTGAACAAAAGGCTGGGTATATTTCTCAATCACCATCAGTTGCTTTTTGTCCATTAAGCTTCTCCTAATTCATCAAGATAGCGATCGATCAGTTGGCGTTGACCTTCAGCATCCAGCTGTTGGCTCAACAATTTGCTGGCAAGATTGACAGTGAGATCTGCCACATCACCTTTGATACTGTTCAATGCTTCTTCTTTGTTATGCGCAATTTCTTGTTGCGCTTTTTCTTTCAAACGTACTGCTTCTTGAGTGGCTTCTGAAAGGATCTGAGATTTATTCTTTTCTGCAGTTTCCTTTGCATTTTCGACGATAGACGCAGCTTCTTTGCGGCTACCTGCCAACTCTTCTTCACGTTTACTTGCTAGTTCCTCAGCTTTTTGACGAGCTGATTCAGCTCCATCAATATCATCTGTAATCTTTTTGGCACGCGCTTCTAAAATTCCATTGATATTGTTCCATGCAAATTTCTTTATTAAAAAGATTAATAATAGGAAGGAACCAGCAATGAGAATAAAGTCACCAATAATTTCACTCATTGATACATGCATTCTTCTACTCCTCCTCTACTTACTCTTCACCATTAATTTTCTTACCAATATAAATTGATGACAACATGGTAAACACATAGGCTTGGATACATGAAATGAAAATCGAAAACGCTGTCCACGCCATGCTTCCAATAAAGGCAAATGGATACCAATAAACAGCTTGATGCGACAAAGTCACAAGCAAGCTTGCTAGTACCTCACCCGCAAAGATATTTCCGAAGATCCGAAGGGCCAAGGAGGCAAAATTCGTGAATTCTTCCAAAATATTCATGGGGGTCATAAATCCGGGTGTCACAAAAGCCTTTAAATATTCCTTCACACCACGTCTGCGAATTCCTTCTACATGGGCGATTAAGGTGATCAAAAATGAAAAGGCAAAGTCATAACCCAGGTTAGCGGTTGGTGATGTCCACAAATTGTAACCATTGGTCGTTTCGATTTTAGCCATCAATCCAATGTTATTGGCTACTAAAAGAAAGAGGAAAAGAACAAACAAGAACAAGGAATAGTCCTTTATGTAATGTTCCCCAATATTTCCTTTTGTAAAGCCTACGACAAAGTCATATGCGTATTCCAGCACATTTTGTTTGCCTTTTGGTCGGATCGACATTTTTCGACTGGCCCAATAAATGAAGCCAAAAACGGCGAAAACAGAAATCAGGGTCATAGCAAGTAGGGTCAAATTAAAAGATACAGGTCCAAGAGTAATCGTTGGATTGATACTTTCTTCCAAGGTTTGACACCTCCTTTTCTAAAATAGAAGCGTCTATTTGATAATAAAGGCCATAACCAAGGTTACGAAGAAAGTACCTTCGACAAAGGCAACACCAAGAATCAAGAGGCTACGCAATTGACCGATAATTTCTGGTTGACGAGACGCAGATTTCAATAAGCTACTCATCATCAAACCTTCTGCCAGTGATACACCAAAACAGGCTAAACAAAGACCTAAAAATGTTAAATTCATGATGAATTCTCCTTTTATAAATTTTACCTCCTTAGTTTACTCCTAAAAGATAAAATAGTCAAATATTTCCTATAAAAGTAAGCGTTTTAGTGAAATTACGTTATTTTTTTAATATGATAATTTTTCCTATCTACGATTGATTTCTTTTAATTTTTAGACGCTTTGTCCACCTCTATTCATTTTTTCTTCTAAAAAACTCTCACCTGCTCAGCAGATGAGAGAATTCGATTATTTAAAGATAGACGTTTTGAAACTGTCTGTTTGTTGCAGCAATTTCTTAAAGATTTTTTCTTTCAGTGCAACCGTATTGTCAAATTTGACAGAACCGTTACTTAGAGTAACCTTATCTTTATCCACTGCTTCAGCAAATGCACGTTTCAAGCCTTCATAGCTATTGTAGGTCTTCCCATCGATGTCAATAGCCTGAATTCCATTTTTGGCACTGGTCACCACTTCATTGAAGTAAGCTTTCTTCCAGTCTTCAAGGGTACTGAATTTCCCATCAGAAATCTTCTGAATGACGAAGTCATCTCCTAGAGTGGCACGTCCAGCTTGTTTGGACTCTTGTTTATACTTGTTTGAAGCATAACCCAGGAATCCTTTTTCATAGCCATAGTAACCCCAGAGTCTGAAGGTATTGTGTTTGAAGGACATGGCTCCAGGAGCCCCTTCACTGGTGTTCCCACCATAGATACCTGTCATCATCGGTACCGTCACATAGGCTGAGCCAAAGTCAGATGGATTATAGACTCCATTTCCAGGACTACGATTGGTCATGAAGTTGTTGGTGATGAGATCATCTACTGAATGTAAGGTGATCGCTTTTTCCTCATCACTCAAAGCCCGAACCTTATCGAATTGATTCTTGGTGTTCGCTCCTCGGTATTGTTTATCAACCTTCTTGAACCAAGCATTGTTTAAGTCCTTACTATGTTTGTCCAATACAGCTTCCCCTTCTAGGTAATCCAGAAGCATGAGCGTATCGTTATAACCTTTCATGTAGCGATCAATCTCATCACGTGATTGAAGATTGTTTGGATTGGTATTGTACCATTGGTTGCCATCGTTAGGACGTTCATAGGCCATGTTGAGACCTAAGGCTTTGTATTCCCCATTTGGATTAGATACAGATGGTGTTTGGAGCATTCCTTGGGCAAAGGCTTCAATATCTGTTCCTTCGCGGTGTCTCCAACCACCTAAGTAAACCATACGGTCATTGACATGCGTCGTTTCGTGGGTAAAGGCAGAAACCCCAAAGTCACTAATCATATCGGTCACCATGAAGAAGACAGAGTCGTCTTTATATGGATTTCCGTAAATTCGAGCTACAGCCCCCATGCGCCAATCTGTCGCATGGTAACGATCGGTAGGCCCGTACAATTCACGGATTGGAGCCACATCTTTGCCACTATCTGTATGTCCATAACGATCTGTGCTAATGCCTTTATAGTTTTGGTTATCGAGAACAGGGGTCGGCACCATATTGTTGCTCTTCAGGAGCTGATTGCGAACCTTATCCGTTGCTAGACGTGACCAGAAATCTAGGTAATTCTGTTGGCCTTTCGCTACCTTGTCAATTTCCTCTTTGAAGGCCGTTCGTTCCGCTTCCGTGTTCTTGCCATATTTCTCGAAGGAACTATAGGCCATAGTGTTGTAAGTTGAAATCAAGAACATATGAGCATCTTTTAAGTTCAAGAGTGGCAAGATCATTTTACCGTGAACATCATTGTTTAAGCCCTCATAGGCTCTGTGTTTAGCAGACGCGAATGCTGGATTGGTCGTCTCAGGCTCCACAATATAGACATTGTCTTTGGTTGCTTTGATGAACCAATCGTTCAAGTCTGTCTCTTTTGTAAAGAGCTCCATATTGTACTTCAAGAAGTCATTGAGGTTGCCAGAAAGAGTCGATTTAGCCACGACTTCACGGAAAGCATCGTGGGTACGAGTCCCTTTGATGTAGTCTTCTTTTGAGCCGATTTCAATCAAGCGGTCTAAGACATCAACATTCTTCCCATAGAAGTCTGGCTTGAACAACATGAGTTGCTTGAGATTGACATTATCGAATTTCACCCCGTAATAACGGTTGAGGTAAGAAAGACCCAAAAGAACAGCAGCCTTATTATCATCAATCTTCTTAATGAGCGCACGTTTGGCAGCTTCATCTGTATTTAATTGATGATCTTGGTTTTCAACCAGTTGTTTGACAAAGTGAGTCAGATTGTCCTTGACTTCTTGGAAGCTTTCTTCGAGGTAAAGGTTCTTGATGGCATTGACTTTGTTAGGTCCTGTTCGACCTAAGTGAGTGTAGATTGGATCTGATTGCAATTCTACTGGACTTAGTTTTCCTACGATGGCACCAATGAGATCGCTCCGGTCTTTGTCCACCATATTCGGTGTGTAGACCACTTCACCGAACTCTGCTACACTGTACTCTTTGACTTGTTTGACCTTAGAATCTTTCGGTGTCATGCTAAAGATATCTTTGGTCTTATCCGCGTAATGGATCAGGATGTGATCCGCATCCGCTAGTTTAGTGACAAAATCATTGCCCTTCATAGCGGTCACAGACAAGACTTCCTTGGTCAAGAGAGGACTCGTTGCAGCCAATTTATTCCCTTGGTCGACAATCCATTCTTTGTTGTAGAATGGTTGCAATTTAGCAATATTGCGGTAAGCTAACTCACGAGTCGCATCGTAAGCAGTGATGGCCTTGTATTGATCGTCTTTGCTAACAAGGTGATTGAGCGTATCTTCAATCGGTTTGCTGCTGGTGAATTTATCAGCAGTGATTCCCATTGCTTCGATTTTCTGCTCAGCTTCTGCCAGCGAGATGCTTGGGATTTTACGGGAGTTGTTAAAGGTTTTCTTCCCTTCACTCACGCCTTCCACACTGTAATTGCGCTTGGTTCTTGAATAGGTGAAGTAATCATCAGCGTCGATATCCGAATGTCCGAAGACCATCTCACCAGTTTTGACTTTCATCATGGTGATGTTGTCTTCAATAGTCCCCAAGGCCCAGTTGGTCCCTAGTAATCCACCAGATTGAACCGCTTCTTTGAGTTCAATTGAACCTTTAGCAACGGAGTTTCTGAGAACCCCTTCTTTACCGACTGTGTGGTTATTTCCACCATTTTGAGAGGAATAAACGAGACCTGCAGCTTTGGCTTTGTTCCCAGTGATTTCAGCATCAACGTAAGCTTTTTCAACAACACCTTTCCAGTTCTCGCCAACAACACCCGCTAGATAGCCACCTTTGTTCCCAGCAGCATGCAGTTTCCCGATAAAGGCGACATTACTTACTTTCCCACTGCCATCAATTTTATTGACGATCCCTGCTACGTCATTGTTCCCAACAACACTTCCTGTTACTTTAACATTTTCAACAGTTGCATTGTTTTTGATAACACCTGCTATTGGGGCTACTCGATCTGTCCCAGGTAGGTCAATATTGACATTTTCAAGCAAGAGATTCTTAACCGAGCCACCTTCGATGTTCCCAAATAATGGTCTTGTAATGTTATGGATGGCAAATTTATTTCCATTCGTACTTTCCAAAATTCCCTTGAAGGCATTGGTCACATAGGATTTCCCTACTGGCTGGACATTAGCCGCATTCATATTGCTACCCAGTTTAAAGGTACCAGTCGGATTGGCTTGCATAGCTTTTACAAGTTCGTTGAAATTGTAGTAGACATCCCCTTCATGAGCTTTGGGTTTTGCAATATAGTGGACATAGTCCTCACTGAACTGGTTGTCCGCAGTCCGTTGGATGAGATCAGGAGCTTTGGCTGTTACTTTGTAGAGGGTCACGCCATCTACCGTTACTTCTTCAATTTTATCAACGGCTAGTTTTGTAACCTTATTATCATAGGTAGTGACCTTTAAGTAGTAAGGCTTCACATCTGATGGTGTTTCAGACAAGAGGCTGCTATCGGTCTCAAGACCTTGGTCATCCACGCTAATCAGACTGGTTTCCTTGATGTTTTTGATTTCAACTTTTTTAAGATCAATTCTCAGTGGTTTTTCCTTGAGAACTTCTTCTTCATCCCCATTTCCACGGTCATACACCATGGTCGTTGCGAGCGTATAATCCTTGTAGTAGTCCAAGTCCGCTAAGGCAGCTGCCAAATCTGTCTCAGAAAGGGCAAAAGTTTTCACCACTTGATCACCCTTCTTCAATACAGCCTGGATGGACTTGATGGTCACACCGTCTGGTTTATCCAAATGATAAGTAGCTTTAGCACTGCGCTTCAATTCTTCCTTATCGACCTGGGTCAAAGTTAAGGTAGGCTTATCAAGTTCTTTGGTCCCTTGTTGAATGATCTGATCTTGGGCTTGTTCTACTACTTCTTCAGAAATTGTAGGAGCATCCGTTGTCTTAACTCCCTTAATGGTCTTGTAAACCTTGGTGATTTTCTTCTTCCCATTTTTACCGACTTGAGAAACCCTTTCGGATCCTTTTAGCAAGGTGGCATCTTGTTCGGTTACCGTCTTAAATGGAATTTCCTCATACGAAACATCCTCTGTTTGGCCTTCAATCGCCTTAGTCCCACGACTAATTTTTTCTGTCACAGGAGCTTTTACTGTTTCAGTTGTCGTGCTCACGGGTTCGCCAATCTTCTCACCATTGACCGTCTTATAAACACGACGAATCTCCTGGCTACCAGCCTCGCCTTTCTGAAGAAGGCTTTCTTCATCTGTGTAACGATTGGCATCCGTTACATACTCTGTTTCATATGGAAGGATTACCGTTTCTGTCTCTGTTACCGTCCCTTCCGTTACTTGATAGGTTGGGTTCTCCGGTTGAATAGGGGCTTCGCCGACATGGCCTTCTTCTTGTGTCCCTTTAGCTTCCACCACACCTGTATAGGCTGGGTTCTCTGGTTGAACAGGGGCTTCGCCGACATGGCCTTCTTCCTGCGTTCCCTTAGCTTCCACCACACCTGTATAGGCTGGAGTCTCTGGTTGAACAGGAGCTTCACCGACATGGCCTTCTTCCTGTGTTCCCTTGGCTTCTACCACGCCTGTATAGACTGGGTTCTCCGGTTGAACTGGGGCTTCGCCGACATGGCCTTCTTCTTGTGTCCCCTTGGCTTCCACCACACCTGTATAGGCTTGATTCTCTGGTTGAACAGGAGCTTCGCCGACATGGCCTTCTTCTTGTGTCCCCTTAGCCGTTACAACTGGAGAAGGGCTGGGTTGAGGGGTTGGTTGGGCATCTTCTTTTGTCCCAACAGCAAGAATTTGTGAAACTGGTTCTTTGGTGACCTTGCTTTCGACTACTCTGCGAACTTCTTGTCCATCTACCACACTCACTTCCGTCAATATGGTACGCTCCCCATTTTGGCCAGCAGTCAGCACCTTGGTTTGCCCTTTGGCTAATGTAGGATCAGCTTGCTTGACGGTTTCAAATGGCACAGGCTCAGTAGAGACTTCCAGGCTTGGTTTTTCAACTTGAGGAAAGGCTGGAGCGACTTCTGGCGTCACACGCGCTTGTGCTTCCACTTGTGGAATACCTGTACTTGTTTTGATCGTTCCTTCTACAGAAGGTTTCGTTTCCTGCATAGCCTTTGGCTCTCGTAAGCTCGTCTTTTGGACTGACGGGTAGCGCAGATAGCCCACATAGTCATAGCCATCAATTTGAATCACACCATCTGCAAGATCTTCGCTCGATGCGATCGCAAGATCCTGATTATAAGCGCGCAAGACTTGATTTTGTAGGGCTGCGACTTCAACTGGAAGTAGAAGACTTTGTCCCATGGCTCCAATCAAAAGGACGCCCATGACCTTCTTCCGGTGCTTTTTAGAGAGTAAGAGGACCGCAAAGGAAGCAGTGGCTAGACTTAGGCCAAATAGGGCGACTTCCTGACTTCCTGTTTGAGGAAGAACCGACTGAATTGCTTCCTTCTTCTTATAGACGAGATAGAAAGTATCTTCATTTTGATACTCTTCAGGGATTGCATGAATCACCTGTTCTTTTTCTTCAGCAGTCAGCTCTTCTTCTGTCACATATCCTAAGTGCACATGAGCAGGTAGAGTCACCTGATCTGCTTTGACAGGACGAGCTCCTAACAAGCTTCCTCCTAATAAAAAGACTCCAATGGCTACCGGACCAACACCGACAGATAATTTTCGAATCGAATATTTGGTCATTTTTTCAAACGTTTGTTTCGCTTTTTTCATCCTAAAATTCCTATATAGTAATATTTAACCCTCAAGCAAGGACCTGATTGTTTTTAGAGAGGTTGGGATCCTTTCTAGAAATAAGAACCTTCCCGGGATTTTTTACCTTTACCTATCTTATCTTTTTTCTTCTATTTTAGCAAGCTCTAAAACTCAAAAAAATAAACCGTTTTCTTTATAGGAAGAAAGCAACACAAAAAACGCCTCGAAAGGCGTTTGTATTATAGATCTATTTATAAGGATTGGTACAAATCATTGTATCGTTGACTAGCCGTATCCCATGAGAAGTCACGCGTCATAGCTTGCTCTTGGAGACCATACCAAGCCTGTTTGTCATTGTAGTAGACAGCCAAGGCTTCATCAACCGCCCAGTTAAACCAATAACCAGACAAATTATTGAAGCTAAAGCCTGTTCCACTTCCATCAACAGCATTAAACGGTTGAACGGTATCACGAAGTCCGCCGACTTCATGCACCAAAGGAAGGGTTCCATAACGCATGGCCATCATTTGAGAAAGGCCACACGGTTCAAAGCGACTTGGCATCAAGAAGACATCCGACGCTGCATAGATTTCTTGAGCCAATTGGACATCAAATGTGATATTCGCTGAAAGTTTATCTGGGTAGGCTTGACCAAACCAAGCAAAGGCATTTTCAAATCCAGGATCTCCTGTACCGAGCAAGACAATCTGAATATCCTTTTGCAAGAGTTGATGCAACTCTTCTACTACAACATCAAAACCTTTTTGACGTGTCAAACGAGAGACGATTCCAAACAAAGGTACATCATCGCGAACAGGCAGACCGACACGTTCTTGAAGAGCACGTTTGCTAGCTGCTTTACCTGAAAGATCTGAGAGACTGAAGTGATAGGTCAAGAGTGGATCCGTTTCAGGATTATACAGATCCGCATCAATCCCGTTTACAATTCCGGTCACCTTGCCAGACTCCATCCGAAGGATCTGATCCAAGCCACAACCATATTCAGCAGTCATAATCTCATGCGCATAGCTAGGAGAAACGGTTGTTACACGGTCAGCATATAGAATACCGGCTTTCATCCAGTTCAGACAATCATTCCAACGAAGCGTTCCATCTGCATAGCGTTCAAATCCAACTCCGAATAGATCCCACAACATTCCTGGGTCAAACTGACCTTGAAATTCCAAATTATGGATAGTCAATACTGTTTTAATTCCATGATAAGCTTGAATCCAACGGTATTTTTCCTTCAGCAAGAAAGGAATCATCGCCGTATGGTAATCATGGGCATGAAGAACATCTGGAATGAAGTCAACCCGTTCCATCGTTTCTAAGGCCGCGAGCTGGAAGAAGGCAAAGCGTTCCCCATCATCGAAGTCACCATAGACATGACCTCTAAAGAAATAATGTTGGTTATCAATAAAGTAAAAGGTGACTCCATCGCGCACAATGCGTTTCACACCAACATATTGACTTCTCCAGCCAACCTTGGTCTCAAAATGCAAGACATCTTCGATTTGATCTCCAAACTTGGCCTCTACCATATCATAGTAAGGGAGGATCACGCGCACGTCATGACCACTTTTAGCTAAGGATTTAGGAAGAGCGCCAATAACGTCTCCCAACCCCCCTGTTTTAGAAAATGGTGCACCTTCAGCTGCAACAAATAATAGTTTCATTAGACAATATCCTCTGTAACAATCGTTCCTTTTTTAACCACGACAGGTGCTTCTTCTGTCCCACGAATCGTCACACCAGCAGCCACTTCGACACCCTTATCCAGGATAGCATGTTCAACGATTGCATTTTCACGAACCACCACACCAGGGAAGAGAAGACTACTGCGGACCTCTGAACCTTGATGAAGGTGTACTCGACGTGAAACAACGGAGCGTTCAACGGTTCCTTCTACAATACTACCCGAAGCAAATTGAGACGATTTAATATGTGAAGTCTTGGAATAATACGTTGGTTCTTCATTCTTCACTTTCGTATACACTTTTTGATTTGGTGAAAAGAGCTTCATGAATTTTTGGTTTTCCAACATATCCAAGTTTGCATGGTAGTAGGATTCCACTGAATGAATATTGGCAAGGTAGCCTGTATATTCAAAGGCAAAAGCATTGTATTCCACTGCCAAATCACGCAAGATATAGCGCAATTTTTGTGGGTATTCTTTCTTGGCTTCTTCTTCAATTTTTTCAATCAACCAAGGAGTGTCCACAATAAAGACATCTGTTGACATGTTGTAGACTTCGTCAGGATCCTTGCCATCAAAAAGTTTTTGCTCTGTAACATGGTCTGTTTCATCAATTTCCAAGACAGCATTGACTTCAGAGATATTTTGAAGATGCAACTTTTTATAAACCACTGTAATCGGACGATCAATGGTATTATGGAGGTGGAAAATCTGATTGAGGTCAATATTCATCAAAACATCACTGTTTAAAGCAACTGTTTGGTTAGAACCAGACCGTTTCAAATAGGTCAATAATTGTCGGTAGTATTCTGGCCCTACCGTTGTATTTTCAACTGGAGTATTATAGATTCCGAGGTAATAGTGGCTCAATAAAGTAGACAAGCCCCACTCACGACCTGAACGAATATGGTCAAAGACTGAACTAATATTTTCTTGTTGAAAAATCCCAAAAACACTACGAATACCAGCATTCGCAAGACTAGACAACGGGAAATCAATCAAGCGGTATTTCCCACCAAACGGTAGGGATGCTACCGGACGATGGCTGGTCAAAGTGGACATATCATGATACCCAACTGTATTTCCTAAAATGGCTGAATATTTATCAATCTTCATCTGTTGCTACCCCCACTTTTTCATTGTAACCGACAACTTGTACTTCCTCTGTTCCATCAATCACGACACCTTCTGCAATGACTGCACCTTCCCCGATAATCGCGCGTTTCACGACAGCTCCTTTACCGATAATGGCATTGCTCATCACGACAGCATCTTCGACAACTGCTCCTTCACGAACTTGAGCTTCTGTTGATAAGATGGAGTGTTTGACTGTACCGTCTACCGAACAACCGTCGACGACAAGAGAATCTTCGACGTGGCCATGTTCCCCAAAGAAGTTCGGTGGAGAAATGAGGTTGCGTGAATAGATTTTCCAGTGACGATCGCGACTATCCAAGGCATTATTTGGATCGATATATTCCATATTGGCTTCCCAAAGAGACTCAATCGTACCAACGTCTTTCCAATAACCATTGAATTCATAAGCATAAACACTTTCGCCTGATTCTAGATAAGTTGGAATGACATTTTTACCGAAGTCTGACATATCGATATCACTCTTTTCAGCAGCAACCAACATATTGCGCAGACGAGCCCAGTCAAAGATGTAAATCCCCATGGAAGCCTTGGTGGATTTTGGTTCAGCTGGTTTTTCTTCAAATTCGACAATCCGATTATTGGCATCTGTATTCATGATTCCAAAACGGCTTGCTTCCTTCAAAGGTACATCTAGGACGGCAACAGTTAAGCTTGCATCATTATCCTTGTGCGCTTGAAGCATATCATCGTAATCCATCTTATAGATGTGGTCCCCAGATAATATCAAGACATATTCCGGATTGATGCTGTCGATATAGTCGATGTTTTGGAGGATGGCATGGCTAGTTCCTTCAAACCAACGATTTCCTTCACTAGCTGAATAAGGTTGGAGAATAGACACACCCGTATTGATTCCATCCAAGCCCCAGCTGGAACCATTCCCAATATGGCTGTTAAGGGCAAGTGGCTGGTACTGTGTAATCACACCAACATTGTGAATTCCTGAGTTGGCACAGTTTGATAGCGCAAAATCGATAATCCGATAGCGCCCACCAAATTGAACCGCAGGTTTCGCGATGTTTTTGGTTAATTTTCCAAGACGTGTTCCTTGCCCACCGGCAAGAATTAAAGCGAGCATTTCATTCTTCATTGACTACTTCCTCTTTTTAAAGCTTGGACTCCCTTAGAGTCAACCGATCATCATTTTTTATCTGATGTTTTAGATTTCGTTTTGCGAACCTTCCGTTTCACCTTCCAAATGCTAGCCCCTAAAGCCGGCAAAGTAAAGGTCAAAGTTTGTTCATAATCCTTCCACAGTCCATCTTGAGACTGAACTGTCGGATTGTGCTCTTTCCAGACACCTCCCCATTCTTCTAATTCTGTATTCCAAATTTCTTCATAGACCGCTGATACAGGCACACCAATCGTAAAGTCCTTGCGTTCTACTGGTGCCATATTGAAGACGCAAACCAAAAGATCGCCTTTACGATTTTTCCGGATCATAGACAAGACGCTCTGATCCCGGTTATCTGCATCAATAATCTCTAAGCCATCAAAGCTATCATCAATCTCCCACAATTCCTTGTGTTCTTTGTAGAAATGATTGAGCTGAGAAGTGAAACGACGCATCTTAGCATTCATTTCATCCTCTAGATTGCCCCATTCCAGTTGCTCTTCTGACTTCCATTCCAAAAATTGACCAAATTCTGAACCCATAAAGAGTAATTTCTTACCTGGATGGCAAATCTGATAGGTCAAGAGGTTACGGAGTCCAGCAAATTGATTGTAACGATCTCCCCACATCTTATGCATCAAACTCTTCTTACCATGCACCACTTCATCATGTGAAAATGGTAGTAAGAAGTTTTCAGAAAATGCATACATGAAACTAAAGGTTACCAGGTTAAAGTCAAATTTCCGGTAGATGGGATCTTCTTCGTAGAATCGAAGGATATCATTCATCCACCCCATATTCCATTTATAGTCAAAGCCAAGTCCACCTTCTTCTTCAGGACCCGTGATCTTTTGACCAGCAGAACTTTCTTCTGCAATCATCATGACATCTGGGTGTTCGTTCTTGATAATCGCATTCAACCGTCTAAGGAAATGAACGCCTTCGTAGTTGAGGTTTCCACCATCAATATTTGGTGTCCATGGACCACTATCGTAGTCAAGATAGAGCATATTGCTCACAGCATCGACCCGAATCCCATCTAAATGATAGGTATCAATCCAAAACTTCAAACTAGAAATCAAGAATGACTGGACTTGATTCTTCCCTAAATCGAAGTTCAAGGCTCCCCATCCGTAGTTATGGGCACGATGTTCATCCTGGTATTCAAAGGTTGGTGTTCCATCATAATAAGCCAAGGCATCATCATTGATAATGAAATGTCCTGGTACCCAATCCACGATCACTCCGATATTGTTGAGGTGGCATTCTTCCACGAAGTCTTGAAACTCTTCTGGGCTACCATAAGTCTGCTCGAGTGCAAAATATCCCATAAGCTGATAGCCCCAACTCAAGCCCAATGGATGGGCCATCACCGGCATAAATTCCACGTGGGTGTAGTTCATCTCTACCAGATACGGAATGAGTTCATCTTTTAGTTGTTTGAAGGTGTAGGAACTGTGATCCTCATTTCGTTTCCAAGATCCTGCATGAACCTCGTAAATATTAACAGGTCGTTCCTTAAAACCAAGTTTTTTACGGCGTGCTCTCCAGAGACCATCTTTCCAGTTTTTCTCTGGAATGGTCTTAATAATAGATCCTGTATTGGGTCTCTTTTCCATCCATAACGCTAGAGGATCGATTTTTTGCACCTGATGACCATTTTGTCGAGTCACCAAATACTTGTATATATCTCCCTCTTTTGCATCGGAACAGAAGACTTCCCAGACGCCTCCTTCATTACGAACCATTGGAATCTTACGAGCTTCCCAATCAGTGAAATCACCAATCAGATCCACCGCCTGAGCATTGGGAGCCCAAACACGGAAGGTAAAGCCTTCTTGTTCTCCCCTTGTTTCCTTGTGAGCTCCTAAGTACTCTTGAAGATGGAAATTATCCCCTCTTCCAAATGTCCATAAGTCTGTGCTTCTATCCATATACTCACCTCTTTATTTTTTTGAAAGCGTTTTCTAGTTGTTTTTATTTTACTATAAAATCACTTAATTTTCAAGTTGATTCCAGGAAAATCATGTAAATTTATCAGGAAAAGTTCTTTCATTTTCTCTTCCGAACCTTTTACTTCATTCCTTCGCTTTCCTCCTAATCTTACTTACGATTATACTATATATACGAGGAAAAATAAACAAAAAACCGAACATTCAAATCGCTATTTTTATTACTAACTAGTTTATTACGAATAAAATGAACATTTTTATGAACAATGTAAAAAAATCAAAAAAAGACTAAGACGGATTTGTCTTAGTCTTGTTAAATTCTTAGTCTACGTTCACGTATTCTTTTGAAAGTTCAAGAACTTCTTCCATTGTTGAACATTCAGTAAGAGCACGGTTAGCATATTCTTGCATTTTAGCTGTGTCGAGTTTCTTCATCAAGCTACGTGTACGAAGGACAGATGTCGCTGACATAGAGAACTCATCCAAGCCCATTCCGACAAGAAGTGGAACAGCAGTTTGGTCACCGGCCATTTCACCACACATACCTGCCCATTTGCCTTCAGCGTGCGCCGCTTTGATCACGTTGTTGATCAAACGAAGGATAGATGGGTTATATGGTTGGTAAAGGTATGAAACTTGTTCGTTCATACGGTCAGCAGCCATTGTGTATTGGATCAAGTCGTTTGTACCAATTGAGAAGAAATCAACTTCTTTGGCAAATTGGTCAGCCAACATCGCTGCGGCTGGGATTTCAATCATGATCCCTACTTCGATGTCGTCAGCAACGGCAACACCTTCAGCAACCAATTTCGCTTTTTCTTCTTCCAGAATACCTTTAGCTGTACGGAACTCAGTCAACAAAGCAACCATTGGGAACATGATCCGCAATTTACCGTGAACAGATGCACGAAGCAAAGCACGCAATTGTGTACGGAACATTTGGTTACCTGTCTCAGAGATAGAGATACGCAAAGCACGGAAACCTAAGAATGGGTTCATTTCTTTAGGAAGATCAAAGTAAGGGAGTTCTTTATCCCCACCGATATCCATTGTACGAACAACCACAGGTTTACCATTCATACCTTCAAGAACTGCTTTGTAGGCTTCGTATTGATCATCTTCAGTTGGGAAGTCTTGAGAATCCATGTACAAGAATTCAGTACGATAGAGACCAACAGCTTCTGCACCATTATCGTTTACACCTTCAACGTCTTTAGGTGTACCGATGTTGGCAGCCAATTCGAAGTGTTTTCCATCAGCAGTCACTGTTTTCGCATCTTTAAGGAGAGCCCATTCAGCTTTTTGTTTGGCATAAGCTTCACCAGCTGCTTTGAAGGCTGCGATTTGTTCTTCAGTAGGGTTGATCACCACTTCACCAGTGATCCCTGAAACAGCCAAAACATCGCCATCTTTGACAAGTTCTGTGATGTTATTTGTACCAAGAACAGCTGCGATTTCAAGTGTACGAGCCATGATAGCTGAGTGACTTGTACGTCCACCGATATTCGTGACAAAAGCTTTTACATACTTTTTGTTCAACTGTGCTGTATCAGATGGAGTCAAGTCATGCGCAACCACGATTGCTTCTTCATTGATAGAAGCAGGGTTTGGCAATTTCTTACCAAGCAAGTTGGCAAGGACACGTTTGGTAACGTCGCGAATGTCTGCTGCACGTTCTTGCATGTAAGGATTGTCTTCCATTCCTTCAAAGATTGCAATGAACATGTCAGTGACTTCTTTCAAGCCAGCCTCTGCATTGATTTTTTTCGTACGAATCGTTTCTTTGATCTGACCAATCATTTCAGGGTCAGCGAGAACCATCATATGCGCATCAAAAACTTGCGCTGCTTCTTCACCAAGGCTTGCTACTGCATTCTCCCGAATAAGAGAAAGCTCGTTTTGTGAAGCTTCAAGAGCTGCATCCAAACGAGCTTCTTCTGCACTTGTATCTTCGACTGAAACAGTCTCAAATGATAAGTCTGGTTGAATGAGCAAATATGCCTTAGCAACGGCAACACCGTCAGATGCTGCAATTCCTTTTAGCATTTTTGTCATATTTTTAAGCCAATCCTTCTTTAGTCATTGTTTCTGAAATAGCTGCGATTGCATCATCAGCGTCAGCACCTTCAGCAGAAATTACAACGTCAGCACCTTGACCAACACCAAGGCTCATAACACCCATGATTGATTTCAAGTTAACTGATTTACCTTTGTATTCAAGAGTGATGTCTGATGCAAATTTGCTAGCAGTTTGAACCAACAAAGTTGCTGGACGTGCGTGGATACCTGTTTCTGCCACGATGTGGAAATCTTTAGAAGCCATAATTGGACTCTCCTTTTAAAAAATAGTTTTTGAGTTACCTTTTGATAACCCTTACAATTTGGTATTATATCATCTTTTGAAATTTTTTTCAAGATTTTTATCACTGACTTACAGAAAAAGACTGCGAAAAATCCCAATTTAGATACATTCTAAGAAGTACCTGAAGAATGGAGAACAAATCTTTTCAATTTTCTACTATATTATAAGTAACATTTTCCTCCGCTTTCAAATAAAAAGAAGCAAGTGTACCACAGGATATTGATTCACAAAAAAATTATAACTAATTAAAGATGCTTTAAAGCCTATTCCTATCCCATTTCTTGGAATTTCTCAATTTCCGTTCACCACAATATATTGTGTTTTAAAAACCCCATTTCATATCTTTGCACAATATTTAGTTTTATTTTGTTGACAAGTTGCTGGATTTTGTTTATACTGTTTACAGATTTATATTTCGATAGGAGAACGAAAAAGAAATGGTAACCATTTATTCAAAAAATAATTGTGTTCAATGCAAAATGACCAAGCGATTCCTCGATAGCAATCATGTGGAATACCGCGAAATTAACTTAGATGAACAGCCAGAATTTGTAGAGCATGTTAAGAACCTTGGCTTCAATGCTGCTCCAGTTATTCAAACACCGGATGAAGTATTTTCTGGTTTTCAACCAGCTAAGTTGAAGAAACTTTCTTAATAAACACAGTATTTTGCTTAAATAGGGTCTAGCGTTAGCAACCTAACACTAGACTTTTTACTTGGAAAGAGAGGACTTCTCCTCTTCATTTTTTTGAACTAGAAAAGGATTATTATGGGATTAAAATCTCTTGAAGATGTGACGTATTTTCGTCTTAACAATGAAATCAACCGTCCAGTAAACGGCCAAATCATGCTTCATAAAGATAAAGAAGCTTTGGATGCGTTCTTTAAAGAAAATGTTGTACCAAATACTAAAACCTTTGACTCGATTACAGACAAGATTCAGTACCTTCTCGAGCACAATTACATTGAGAGAGCTTTTATCGAGAAATACCGTCCTGAATTTTTAGAGGAATTGGCCCAATTTATCAAAGATCAAAACTTCCAATTCAAGTCCTTCATGGCGGCCTACAAATTCTATAACCAATACGCTTTGAAAACAAATGATGGAGAATACTATCTTGAAAGCATGGAAGACCGTGTCTTTTTCAATGCTCTCTATTTTGCTGATGGAAATGAAGCTATCGCGCGAGACATCGCAAACGAAATTATCCACCAACGCTACCAACCAGCTACTCCTTCTTTCTTAAACGCTGGACGTGCCCGCCGTGGGGAATTGGTATCATGTTTCTTGATCCAAGTAACCGATGATATGAATGCGATCGGACGTTCCATCAACTCTGCCCTTCAACTGTCTCGTATCGGTGGTGGGGTTGGGATTTCTCTCAGCAACCTTCGTGAAGCTGGAGCACCAATCAAAGGGTATGAAGGAGCCGCTTCTGGAGTGGTTCCAGTTATGAAACTCTTCGAAGATAGCTTCTCTTACTCTAACCAATTGGGACAACGCCAAGGGGCTGGGGTGGTTTACCTCAACGTCTTCCACCCAGACATCATCGCCTTCCTTTCAACTAAGAAAGAAAATGCTGATGAAAAAGTTCGGGTGAAGACTCTCTCACTTGGTGTCGTCGTGCCAGACAAGTTCTACGAGTTGGCGCGTAAGAATGAAGAAATGTACCTCTTCAGCCCATACTCTGTGGAACGTGAATACGGAGTACCATTTAACTACATCGACATCACTGAAAAATACGATGAGTTGGTTGCTAATCCAAATATCCGCAAGACTAAAATTAAGGCACGTGATTTGGAAACTGAAATTTCTAAATTGCAACAAGAATCTGGCTATCCATATGTAGTCAACATTGATACTGCTAACCGGGCAAACCCTGTTGATGGAAAAATCATCATGAGTAACTTGTGTTCAGAGATCCTTCAAGTTCAAGAACCAAGCTTGATCAACGATGCCCAAGAATTTGTTCAAATGGGAACAGACGTCTCCTGTAACCTTGGTTCAACCAACGTAGTTAACATGATGACTTCACCTGATTTTGGTCGTTCGATTCGTGCCATGGTTCGTGCTTTGACCTTCGTTACAGATAGCTCTCATATCGTAGCCGTTCCAACTATTGACCACGGAAATAAACTGGCGCATACCTTTGGTCTTGGAGCCATGGGACTTCATAGCTACCTTGCCCAACAATTGATCGAATACGGATCACCGGAGTCTATTGAGTTTACGAGCATCTACTTCATGCTCATGAACTACTGGACTCTCGTAGAATCAAACAACATTGCGCGCGAACGTGGTGTTACCTTCCACAACTTCGAAAAATCTGATTATGCCAATGGTACTTACTTTGATAAGTACACGACTGGAGAATTTGTACCAAAATCTGATCGCGTCAAAGAACTCTTTAAAGATATCTTTATCCCAAGTGCTGAGGATTGGGCAGAACTGCGTGCTAAAGTTCAAGCAGATGGTCTTTACCACCAAAACCGCCTAGCTGTCGCACCAAATGGATCTATCAGCTACATCAATGACGTATCTGCTTCTATCCACCCAATTACACAACGGATTGAAGAACGCCAAGAGAAGAAAATCGGTAAGATCTACTACCCTGCAGCAGGATTGTCAACGGAAACGATTCCTTACTACACTTCTGCCTACGACATGGATATGCGAAAAGTCATCGATGTCTATGCTGCTGCAACTGAGCATGTAGACCAAGGTCTTTCACTGACTCTCTTTATGCGCAGCGATATTCCAAAGGGTCTTTACGAATGGAAAACTGAAAACAAACAAACCACTCGTGACTTGTCTATCCTTCGGAACTACGCCTTTAACAAGGGTATCAAGTCTATCTACTACGTCCGTACCTTTACAGATGATGGTGGAGAAGTTGGCGCCAACCAATGTGAAAGCTGTGTCATCTAATCCGCTATCCTAGATAGCTATCAAAAGTCGGTTCGCCGACTTTTTGTGCGGTATTCTATCAATTTATGGTAGAATAGTAACGATTGAATGAATAGAAAAAGAAAGTGATGCAAATGGAAACATACTACAAAGCCATTAACTGGAATGCGATCGAAGATGTCATCGATAAATCGACCTGGGAAAAACTGACAGAGCAATTCTGGTTGGATACACGTATCCCTTTGTCAAACGACTTGGATGACTGGAGAAAGTTATCTAATAAAGAAAAAGACCTAGTTGGTAAAGTCTTTGGGGGATTAACTCTTCTAGATACCATGCAATCTGAAACAGGTGTTCAAGCCCTTCGTGCGGATATTCGTACTCCCCATGAAGAAGCTGTCTTTAACAACATCCAATTTATGGAATCTGTCCATGCTAAGTCATACTCTTCTATCTTTTCTACTTTGAATACCAAGTCAGAAATCGAAGAGATTTTCAAATGGACCAACACCAATCCTTTCCTTCAAAGGAAGGCAGAAATCATCAACGAAATCTATCTCAATGGGACTCCCCTTGAAAAGAAAGTCGCCAGCGTTTTCCTTGAGACCTTCCTCTTCTACTCTGGTTTCTTCACACCTCTCTACTATCTTGGAAACAACAAATTGGCCAACGTAGCTGAGATCATCAAGTTGATCATTCGGGACGAATCAGTTCACGGAACCTATATCGGCTACAAGTTCCAACTTGGATTTAACGAATTACCAGAAGAAGAACAAGAAAAACTCAAAGAATGGATGTATGACCTGCTCTATACCCTCTATGAAAATGAAGAAGGCTATACAGAGAGCCTCTATGACGGTGTGGGCTGGACAGAGGAAGTCAAGACCTTCCTTCGCTACAATGCTAATAAAGCCCTCATGAACTTGGGACAAGATCCACTCTTCCCAGACTCAGCGGATGACGTCAACCCAATCGTTATGAACGGAATCTCAACCGGTACATCTAACCACGACTTCTTCTCTCAAGTCGGAAATGGTTACCTTCTCGGTGAAGTAGAAGCCATGCAGGATGACGATTACAATTACGGACTATAAGAAGAAAAACCTTTCCGTTTGGAAAGGTTTTTAAATGTAGACAACCTATTGTTTTACATAAAACAGATAGATGATTTTCAAAAAATGACTTTTATTTTTTAAAGATTAAAAACTTTCCGCCGTGAGAAAAGTGTCTGAGACATAGTAGTCTCAGACACTCGGAATTCTTGAGACCTTAGTCTCAAGAATTAGTCATGGAACTTCGTAGAAGTTCGCTGACGTCCGTACTCACCTAAGGAAAGTTTTTCAGAAGACTTTATCTTCAATCTGAAACCTTTCCAGACGGAAAGGTTTTTTTGTTGCAATCTTTTTCTAATTGGATCTGCTTCTTTTTTGAAAAAAGAGGTTGAACAAACATCCAACCTCTTCGATAATTACAATTTACCTGCTACAGCATCCAACAATTCTTGGATCTTGGCTTGGTTGCTTCCTCCTGCCATGGCCATGTCTGGTTTACCACCACCACGTCCATCGACGATTGGAGCCAATTCTTTGATCACATTACCTGCATGCACATCTTTTGTCTTGCTGGCTACAAGGACATTGACCTTGTCACCGATGGCTGCGACAAGAACAAGCACATCAGAGTAATCTTTTTGTTTCCAGTTATCCGCAAAGGTACGAAGGGCACCTGCATCTGATACAGAAACTTGGCTGGCAATGTAACGGTGTCCGTTTGCTTCTTGAACATTCTTGAAGACATCACCTGCTGCCGCTGCTGCTGCTTTTTCCTTCAATTCTGCATTTTCTTTTTGCAATTGACGGAGTTGTTCTTGAAGACCTTCCACCTTGTGAGGGACTTCTTTGAGTTGAGGAGCTTTCAAAGTTGCTGCGACTGCTTTCAGAGCATCTTCTTGTTCACGATAAGCTTCAAAGGCTTCCTTACCAGTCACTGCCAAGATACGACGAGTTCCTGATCCGATCCCTTCTTCTTTGACAATCTTGAAGAGACCAATTTCAGAAGTGTTACCTACGTGAGTACCACCACAGAGCTCAACAGAGTAATCACCAATAGTGACAACACGGACTTCCTTACCGTATTTCTCACCAAAGAGGGCCATGGCTCCCATTTCTTTAGCAGTATCGATATCTGTTTCAATTGTTTCGACTGCGATCGCTTCCCAAATCTTTTCATTGACTTGTTGTTCAATAGCTCGCAATTCTTCAGGAGTTACGGCTTGGAAGTGGGTAAAGTCAAAGCGAAGGAATTCTACTTCGTTGAGAGATCCTGCTTGGGTTGCATGGTTACCAAGGATATTGTGAAGAGCCGCATGGAGCAAGTGAGTCGCAGTGTGGTTCTTCATGACACGATGACGACGATTGGTATCGATCGCCAAGGTGTATTCTTGGTTCAAGGCAAGAGGAGCAAGAACTTCAACAGTATGAAGTGGTTGTCCATTTGGTGCTTTTTGAACATCTGTCACTGTCGCTACGACGTTTCCTGCAGCATCCAAGATTTGACCATGGTCCGCAACTTGTCCACCCATTTCAGCATAGAATGGAGTTTCTGCAAAGATCAGTGATGCAGTCCCTTCAGATACAGCTTCTACTTCTGCATTGTCCGCTACAATAGCCACCAACTTAGAAGGCAATTGGCTAGCATTGTAGTTGAAGCTACTTTCAACTGTAATGTTTTGAAGGGTTTCATTTTGCATCCCCATGGATCCGCCTTTAACAGCTGATGCACGCGCACGTTCTTGTTGTTCCTTCATGGCTGCTTCAAAACCTTCACGGTCGACTGTCATACCTGCTTCTTCTGCGATTTCTTCTGTCAATTCCACTGGGAATCCGTATGTATCATAGAGTTTGAAGACATCTTGACCAGCAATCACTGTTTGACCTTTGGCTTTCAAGTCTTCAACGATGGTTTGGGCAAAGTGTTGACCAGAGTTCAAGGTACGAGCAAATGATTCTTCTTCACTCTTGATAATTTTTTCGATAAAGTCTTGTTTTTCAAGTACTTCTGGGTAGTAGCTTTCCATGATCTTCCCAACGGTTGGAACCAATTTATACAAGAAGGTTCCTTCAATCCCCAATTTTTGACCATGCATGGAAGCACGACGGAGGAGACGACGAAGAACGTAACCGCGTCCTTCATTACCTGGAAGAGCCCCATCTCCAATCGCAAATGAAAGCGAACGGATGTGGTCAGCAATCACCTTGAAGCTCATGTTATCGCCATCTGGATCATAGGTTTTACCAGACATCTTTTCCACTTCACGGATGATCGGCATGAAGAGGTCTGTTTCAAAGTTAGTCTTCGCCCCTTGGATAACGGCTACCAAACGTTCCAAACCTGCGCCCGTATCAATGTTCTTGTGTGGTAATTCCTTGTATTCGCTACGAGGAACTGCTGGGTCAGCGTTAAATTGTGACAAGACAATGTTCCAGATTTCGATGTAACGGTCGTTTTCGATATCTTCCGCAAGCAGACGAAGACCGATGTTTTCAGGGTCAAAGGCTTCTCCACGGTCAAAGAAGATTTCTGTATCTGGTCCAGAAGGTCCCGCACCGATCTCCCAGAAATTGTCTTCGATTGGGATCAAGTGACTTGGATCTACCCCAACAGCGATCCAACGGTTGTATGAATCCTTGTCGTCAGGGTAATAGGTCATGTAAAGTTTGTCTTTAGGGAAATCAAACCATTCCGGACTTGTCAAAAGCTCATAAGCCCACGTAATGGCTTCATCACGGAAGTAATCTCCAATAGAGAAGTTCCCCAACATTTCAAACATGGTATGGTGACGGGCAGTCTTCCCTACGTTTTCGATATCGTTGGTACGGATGGCTTTTTGAGCATTGGTAATCCGTGGATTTTCAGGTTTGATGGTTCCGTCGAAGTATTTCTTAAGAGTGGCAACCCCTGAGTTAATCCACAAAAGCGTTGGGTCGTTTACTGGAACCAAGCTAACAGATGGTTCTACAGAGTGACCTTTGCTTGCCCAGAAATCAAGCCACATTTGACGGACTTGTGCACTAGATAATTGTTTCATATTTTTCTCCTAATTTTTTTAAGCTTAATTTGCGCCAGCTTCTAACATTTCGACATAATCGATGGCGACACAAAGTGAGATGACTAAATCAGCGTATTCATCCTCATAGACCGATACTTGGTAGGTAGAGGTTAGATGAAAGAGTTCCTTGCTAATCTCAGCGACGATTTGATCCCGATCATCGAATAATTTGAATTCTAGGTCCCAGATATTTCCTTGTACCCGAAGTCCCAAATCTTCGATATCGTATTTATCCCTGAAGAGCGTCAGTTTTTTATGGATAAAAAAGCGGTCCCCATCCTTCAACTCAACCACAAACTTAGGAAGAAGGCTGATTGTTTTTTTAACGATGTGGCTCACTTCTTGTCCATTCTTATCGTAGATGGTAAAAGTCTTGGGAATCTTAAGAAAAGATCCCTCAACCTGGTACTCAACATTTCCCAACTCATCTTTGATATCGAACCGCTCGCCACCCAATCGAAATTTTTGTTTCACTTGATAGGTTCGCATCTTTTGATCTCCTTTAAAAAGCTCCAGACAACTGCCCATAAACAAAAAACAAGCCACTAAACGAAGGGCGAAAAACCGCGGTACCACCTTCATTCAATGAACTTGTCATTCTTCATTTTATATGCAATTGTCTCAGCCGAGTAGCAAAATCATTTCTCTTCCATGGCTCGCACCCCCGCCACTTCTCTGATTCCGAGTAACAATGATTTATTCTCAACTATTTCATTATACAAGTTCCAAAAGGAACCGTCAACTATTTTTTAGATGATGATTTGCTATCGCTCGTTTGAACACCGATATTTTGCAAATATTGGTTAAATGTTGATTTGAAGGCATCATCTTTGACCTTGATATTAGCATTGGTCATCGCTTTTGCAATAATGCTACGGATGTAGTTGGTATCTTGCTTACGACCGTCAACAATGATCTCTTTCAAACGTTTTTCGTATTTCTTCCAGTCAGAACCTTTTTCTGTTTTCTTATTCAATTTGACAATATAGTAGCTAGCAGAATAGTTTTGACCTGCTGAAACTGTGATCACATCTGAAATGCCGTTTTCATCCAATTTAAAGGCAGCTTCTTTGACTTGAGATGGGATACCTGATGTTCCTGAATCGAACTTGACTTCGCCACCTTTATCTTTTGTAGCAGTATCTGTTGAATTGTCTTTGGCGATTTGGGCAAAGTCTGCACCTTCCGCTTTAGCAGCTTCCAACACTTCTTTTGCTTTATCTTCTGAATCTAACTTGATAATTTGTGCTGTTACTTCTGGTGTGTAAGATTCAAAAGCTGCCTTGTAGTCAGACTCTTTGATATCTTTCTTAGCCGCTTGGTTGACTGCATACTCCAACAACATATTGCTACGGATTTGTTTCTTCGCTGTTTCTTCCGTCAAGCCTTGTTGCGCCAAGTAAGCATCGAATTGGTTGCCTAATTGTTTCTTTTGTTTAGCCAATTCTTTATCGACTTCTTTATCAGAAACTTTTGATCCATATTCTTTTTCAAAGACTTTATTGATGGTCATTTGGAAAAGAACTTGTTGAGCACCTTGGTTGGTTTTGATTTCATTATAGAAATCAGAAACTGTGATCGTGTCCCCTTTCATGGTCACGATATCTTTGTTTGTGCCATTGGCACACGCTGCTAGTGTTACGACTGATAGCAAGGTCACAGCACCTGCTACAAGTTTTTTCTTCATGAAAATTATTCTCCGTTCCTTTTTAAACTTCTTCTATTTTACCACAAATTAGAGAGAATACCTTAAATTTACCTAAAAAGAGCTAGGATCTGGCAAGGTTACCGTCTCTGCATTTTTCCGAATCATCAAAATACCATCTCCAAGTGGCACCAAACTGGCGGTCAAATCTGGATGATTGAGAGTCGCATGAAAGAGGTTCTGAAGCCCCCGGTAAATGGTTCGTTGCCCACGACGCACTTCCATGATGTCCTTGGCAACATCTCCTCCTTGGAAAATATCATCCAGTACCACAATTCCCCCAACCTCTAAGAGTTCGAGAATCCGTGGTAAAAAGACGATGTACTTAGACTTAGCAGAGTCCATAAAGACAAAGTCATAGGTCTCTGTTAAATCCTGCAATACATCTACTGCATCTCCTTCAAGCAAGGTGATTTGCTTTCTCTGATCGTATTTAGCCAGATTTTCCTTAGCAAAGCCAATCATCTCTTCATTCCGATCAATAGTGGTAATTTGTGCATCGGGAGCATTTTCAGCCATTAAGAGCGCTGAAAATCCAATTGCTGTCCCAATTTCAAGGATTTTCTTTGGTTGTAGGGCTTGTAGGAGTAGTCTAAAGTAAGCTACCGTTTCATGCGGAATAATCGGAATATTTTCCTTGCGGGCGAATGCTTCTAACTCCTCCAAGGCACCTGCTACCGGTTTTTGACGCGTGCGCATAAAGTCAACGATCTCGTCTTTAACCACTGGCCGGCGCATATTGTGGTTGGCATTTTTACTATAAGACTCTACCATCTTATGCGAGTCCTAATTTTTCTACTAGGGCTTCAAATTCATTGAGACGACGTTCAAAGACCGCAAAGGCTGCGTCCAAGTAGTCTTCTTTTTCCATATCAACACCTGCTTTGCGGATGACATTGAGTGGATAGTCAGAATTTCCAGCCTTCAAGTAGTCGATATATTTGTCACGATCTTCCTGAGTTCCGTGAACTATTTTTTCAGCTAAGGCAGAAGCTGCTGCAAAACCTGTTGAATATTGGAAGACGTAGTAGTTATAGTAGAAGTGAGGAATCCGAGCCCATTCATATTGGATCTCAGGGTTGTCTTCTTTTGAAAGACCATAGTATTTTTCATTGAGCTCTGCATAAAGGTTGTTCAAGAACTCACTAGTCAAAACGGTACCTTCTTGGTCTGCTTTATGAATGGCATGCTCAAATTCGGCAAACTGGGTTTGACGGAAGACGGTTCCACGGAAGCCATCCAAGAAGTGATTCAAAATAGCAAAGCGAGTTGCATCGTCTTCTACTTCTTCTAACAGACGTTCGGTCAGGATATTTTCATTGGTTGTAGAGGCGATTTCGGCAAGGAAGATGGAATAGTCCCCATAGACATAAGGCTGGGTTTCACGGGTATAGCTAGAATGCATACTGTGACCAGTTTCATGCACCAAGGTGAAGAGATTATCCAATGTATCTTGCCAGTTCAACAACATGAAGGCATTGGTATCATAAGAACCACCTGAATAAGCACCTGAGCGTTTTCCTTGGTTGACATGCACATCAATCCACCGTTCGCTAAAGGCACGTTTTACACGAGAAAGGTAGTCCTCACCCAAAACAGCCAAGACTTCTTCTGCTTTGGCCAATGATTCTTCATAAGTAAACTTGTAGTCTGTATCGGATAATGGCGTATACATATCGTACATCTTCAAGTCTGAGATTCCAAGAATTTTTGAGCGCAATTGCACATAGCGTTGCAAGAGTGGCAAATGTTTGTTCACCGCTGCTACCAAGCTATCATAAACACTTTCTGGTACAAAGTTTTCAGAAAGGGCCGCTTCACGAGCAGATGAGAATTTGCGAACTTTGGCATTAAAGTTATGAACTTTCACATTGGTTTGCAAGGTTTTAGCATAGGTATGTTGGTACTGTTCATAGACCTTGTAGAGACCTTCGTAAGCTTCTTTACGAACGGCACGATCTTTAGATTCTACCAAAGAAATATAGTTCCCATGGGTTAATTGAACTTCTTCGCCCTTGTCATCATGTACAGTTGGGAAAACAATATCTGCATTGTCCAAGATTTCAAAAGTTTCTCCACCAGCCGCAAAGATCTCACCAGCTCCTGCAAGTAATTCCTCTTCTTTTTGAGACAAGACATGTTCTTTCTTCTCAAGCAAACGATCAAAATAATGACCATATTGCTCCAAGTCTGGAACCTCACTCACAAAGGCTTTGTACTGCTCATCCGTAATGGCCATGAATTCAGGCTCATAGAAGGCAAAGGTTTCGCCTAACAAGCTATAAAGAGACATCCCTTTTGATTGGTACTCTTGGTATTTAGCCACTCGTGTATCTTGGTCATTTTTCATATGGGCATAGACGTAGACCTTTTCTAAGCGACGGCTCAATTCCAAATATGCATTGGTTGTATCCAAAAGTGTTTGCGCTGAATCCAACAAATGGCCAGCATAGTGGTTTGCTGCTTTAATATCTGCAGCTAAGCTGGCTGCTTCTTCTTCCCAAGCTTGATCTGTCGCAAAAATTGTCGACAAATCCCATTGGTATTTTTCATCAATTTCATTACGTTGTTTTACCATTTCGATTAATCCTCCAATGGTTCTATTTTAGCATAAAAATGAACATTTCGGGAGGATTTCTATCTTAGAAAGTTAGCTTTTCTGTTGAGCATAAAAACGTGGGGGATAAAGGATCTGAACGGGTTGGATCCCTTGCGACTGATAATAGACCATAAATTGCTGGTAGTAATCTTCTACATCCTCTTCAATTTGGAGCAAGTTCTGTGAAAGGATCGGACGACAAAGAGGATAAAAGAAATCCAGCCCCAGTTCCATCAGATGGTGTCCCTGCAAATAGAGTTCTTCCTGAAGCTTCAGCCACTTTGGATGACGATAAAAGAGTTGCTGCTGTATATACGTTAAAAATGTACGATCGAGCTCGACTGCCATTTGCTGCATGGGTTGCGAAAGATAAGGGGTCCGTAAGACTTCCAGTAAAGACCTTTGACCAAAAGGGAAAACTTCTGTTTGATAATGCAATCGCCCTCGTAAATCCTCATGAATGAGGTATTGCAGACGTAGCTCTTTCTTTGTCAGATCCAATTCCCAAAGATGGAACCCTCGATTCTGACTAAAATAAAGAAAGCCAGCCTGTAGCTTTGTTAGTCTTTCCTTGAGCCACAACTTTTTACCAAGTAACCAATAGACCTGGTAACCGTTGGATCGATAAGCATCGCTCCTCTCCTTCAAGCGTTCTAAAGATAGGGAGCTGCACTGCACTTCCAAAGCTAAGTTCTTGTCTACTACCAAAAGATCGGCAATTTGTTGAAAGTCTGCTAAATAACTTTCTACCTCTGTATTAGATTCCTTAGAGGCCCAATCATAAAGACAAGCTTTCAATTCCAGATGTTCAAAACTCTCAGCTTCGTGATGATAGGGACAATGCTGTAATTTTATATGAGCAAAATGAGCCCGTAGAACCGAGCCATTTTTTAGACGCACTGGACTATGACAAACCAAGCAATAGAAGGGACCTTCTGTCACAGGCGGAATCTCCTCCATACAATTCCAGCGCTCTTTATTTTTATCCATGGCAATAAACATAGCCCCACCTCCTCATCTATATCATTCGAAAAAAATAAGAAAAAGGCTGGAAATTTCCAACCTTTTTTTGCTATTATTCGTCAGAATCTGAGTCTGAATCGTCACTAGAATCATCAGCAACAGGAGATTTACTCAATTCTTTCTGCATATCTTTCATTTCTTTACGAGTACTTTCCAACTCTTCTCGAGCATCTTTCAAGCTTTCGATCAGAGCTTCACGGTCTTCTTTAGGAACGACAGTACTATCTGAACCGATGCTTTCCAAGCTTTCATTAAAGATATCTTTTTGGTTTTCTAATCCTTGCTTTAAGGTACTAATCATTGCATCGTATTGTTCTTTTGCAGAACCTGTCACAGAAGTACCTGCTTCTTCAGTAATAGAAACAGATTGATCCATTAATTTTGCAAACAACTTTTTAAAGTCTCCAACTGTTTTAGCCTTGCTGATTTCAGCGTCTGTTAAGAGGCTAGAAGATGAAGTCTCTTCTGAATCTGTTGAGGTATCCTTGCTTTTTGAAGTGTTGGCAGATTTGCTCGTCACTTTAGTAGTTGATTGACTATTTGAAGTTTCCTTCTTTGTGTCTTGTTTGTTTGAACAAGCAGCTAGGGAAACAATCGTCAAAAGAGCAGCTGTCGATAAGATCATTTTTTTCATAAAATGGTCTCCTTTATATTTATTTTACCTCATTCTACCATCGAATACTTTGATTGCCAAATCAATTACTAGTTCTTAATAATATCAAAAAAGCCGGACAAAACACTGTGAAATCAGTGTTTCTGTCCAACTCCTCGATGATTAGTCATACAATTGTAACAATTTCATTAGTCTACTTTGCCACCAAAAAGGCCGTGAGCCTTCCCTTGGGGCATTTTTAAGGCAAAGCTCAGCAAAAAGACGATCCCTACAACCCCTGCTAAAAAGAAACTCATGACTTGGTAACCGCCTCTTTCAATACAGAGGGCTGCGAGGGGTTGTAAAAGAATGGTTCCTAAATAACGAGCTCCTTGGACAATGGCCATAGCAAGAACCAAGTCTTTGCCATTTACCTGTTGGGCGATAAACCGTAAGGAGACCATAATCAAAACCATCCCTGTTGTATGCTTGGCTAAAAGAGTCAAAAGCACTTTTAAGAAGACAGGACTTGGAAGAGCGTAGACAACATATTGAGCAAAAATAATCCCGATTGGAAGAGCGATCAAAACCCGTAAAGGCCAGTGGTCCATGAATCGATCAGAGAAAAAGATCAAGGGAGCTTCCACTACGACGGAGATAGCCACAACTGTTGAGGCAATATGAACTGGTAGACCACTATCCATGAGTAGCTCAGGAATATAGGTATGACCAATATTTCCAACCCCTGAAGCCAAGCCAATCAAAATGATAAAGAAGAGGTAAGGTCCATTGTGAAGAAGGGGACGAATAGAAACTGGCTCTTTAACCTTTTCTTCTTTTTTCTCTCTTGTCTTCATCCGAACGGCACTTAGACAGAAAATGCTGAGTACAATGGTGATCAAAACCGTATAATAGACAGCTTGGGGGCTAAACTGATGATAGACCCAGCCGGCTATTTGAACACCGACCGAGTAGCCAATGGTTCCCCAAACGCGAATCTTCCCAAAAGCGTATGGACTTTGCGTTGCAAAAACTTCCATCATGGGAGCTGTCCCATTCAAACAGACTAGAACAATCCCATAAAAAACAGTCAGCCAAAAGAGATTGGGGGCCCAAAGAAAACCGAAGACACCACCAATGATCACACTCAGACTGAGGGTCGTCATTTTTACGATTCCAAATCGCTCATTGATATACCCAAAGAAGGGTTGGGCTACCATGGATAAGAAAAAGGCAACCGATACCAAAGTCGACACTTGAGTTGCACTATAGTGCTTTCCCATCAAATAGACGGAAATGAGGGTCGTAAAGAGAGATGTGGACATAAAATAAAAACTATAGAGCAGCATATAAGCCGCATAAGAATTTCGGAATTTTTTCATTTACATCCTTTCTAAAAGTATCATAATGGAACAATGACAAAACCCAACTGACAATCAGTTAGGTTTTATTTTATTCTTTATTATAGCGTTTTTGAGCATCTTTTTTGCGTCTCTCACGACTTTGTTTTTCAATCGAGAGAATGATGACAAGAATGAGAATTGGAATCAAGATCAGGAAGTGATCCAGCGAAAGCCATTTACTGTGCTTAGCCGTTGTCTTTTTCCCACTTGCTGCTTCTTTGACAAGCTCTGGCTTGGCCCCTTCTTCTACCTTCATATCATCTCGGATACCTTCAGACAAGGTGTAGAGATCATTATCTACTGTCAGATAGCCATCTTTTACCGCAAGGGTCGGTTCTTTAGCACCTCTTTTGACCGTTGCATAGAAGGGTTTTTCAAGTGTATAGGTCTTGCCGTCAATCTTCTGGACACCTGCATCTAACAATTTTTTATAGCCAAAATCTTTATAGGCTTTTTCGATCAAGGCATTGCCAAACGGATGGCGGTAATATTCCCCATCTTGGTCTGCCCAATCTCCTACGCCCATAATGACAGCAATTAAGCGCTGATTGCCCCGTTTGATGGTCGCAATATAGTTGAAAGCTCCACGAGGGCTTGAACCAGTTTTCAAACCATCCACACCTTTCAAGGCATACTTGGCTCCTGGCAATGAATAATTGTAGGTATCAAAGGTTTCCTCATATGGAGTCCCTTTTTTGACCGTGACTTGTGCTTGATTGGTATAGTTTAAAATATCTGGGTATTGATTAATAAAATGATAAACCAGAATTCCTAAATCACGAGCAGTTGTCTGGTTGGCCGCATCATTTGGATAATTGTTTACCTGATAGTAGCCTTGCAAGGTGGAGATGGCCGCCCCACTCGGGTTATTCCAGACCGTGTTGGTCATCCCTAATTCCTTAGCCTTGGCATTCATGCGCTCGATAAAGGCATCTGGATCATTGTTGGACATAAGATTGGCCAACATGAGGGTCGATACATTTGAGGATGGAACCACTGTCATGGTAATCAACTCAGGAATTGTGTAGTCTACCCCAGCAACAATATTATTGTTGGAGATCTCATAGATCTTTCCGATCGCTTGGTCTGAAGCGGTCGCCTTGATCACTGTATCCTTACTGATCTTGCCATTTGCCATATCTTCAAACAAGAGATAGAGCGTCATGAGCTTACTCATGCTGGCAGGATCTCTGACTTCATCGATATTGTCTTTCCAAAGAACATTGCCCGTATTTCCGTCAATAATAAGCGAAGAATGTGGACGGTTAATGGCTTGGACATTGTCATTTGGATACATCTTTTGCGCCATATCCACCAATTCATCCGCACTCGCTAGAATTGGCTGGCATAAGAGACTCAGAAGGAGGCAAATATGGATCAAATATTTTTTTATCATAAACTTTTCCTTTATAACAGACTAATCAGCTGGAGGCTAAAATAAGCTTCTAGCCCTCATGCCCTTTCCTCTTGTCTCCCAGTAGATGAAAAGAGCTAATCCCAGCAGATAATTACTTGTATTGTACCATATTTTGAAGCAGAAAAAAACCTATCTGGCCCGAATAAATCGGCGATAGGTCCTGTTTTTTATCGACTTAACAAGCTCAAGGCTTCCTTATCCGCAATAATGGTCACATTTGGATGTCCTTGAAGGGCACTAGCTGGCACTTTTTCTGTCCTTTCACCCTCTACTGTACCTTTGATTGCTTGGGCTTTTGATTCCCCATAAGCAAACAAGACAATTGATTTCGCAGCTAAGATATTGGCAATCCCCATCGAAATGGCTTGGGTTGGTACATCTTCGATCTTATCAAAGAAACGAGAATTAGCCTCAATGGTAGAGGCATCCAACTGAACTAAGTGGGTCTGACTATCAAAGGATGTCCCTGGCTCATTAAAACCGATATGCCCATTGCGTCCGATTCCCAAGATTTGAAGATCCACTGGATGGTCTTCGAGTATTTTGTTATAACGGATCACTTCCTGATCGGCAGATTCTTCTACACCTGATGGGAGATAGCTTTCTTTGAATGGTTTGGCATCAAAGAGATTTTTCTCCATGAAATACCGATAAGATTGAGGATCATCTCCCGTCAAGCCTACGTATTCATCTAAGTTCACACTGATTAGATTGGACAGATCCAAATCACTTTCACGAATTTGTTTATAAAACTCAAGGGGACTGCTTCCTGTCGCAAGACCTAAGGTTTGCGCACCTTCCTGTAATCTTTCTTTCAATATATCAAAGGCAACTTTTCCACCCTCAATTTGGTCCTTTACTTCAATAATTTTCATTGGATAGACCTCCTATTTCTCTATGCTTTTATTATATGGTATAGACCAATTTTTGTCAAGTGAAACCGCTATCTTTTTCTGGCGTTTTTTTCATTTTCAAGTCGATTCGTGATATAATGAAAGGTATGATTGTATCACTATTATTCATCATTTTTTTGATCGGACTCCTTGTCTTTCTCTTATCTTTCTTGATTCATCAAAGAAAGATTCTCAAGGTCCTGATCTTTTTGATGGGAATCAGCCTGATGCTCTTAGCTGTCGGGACTACCATCTATCTACTCACAAATTTATTATAAAAGGAGCGCAAATGAATACCAACGACTTTGACTTTGATTTGCCTGAAGAACTGATTGCTCAAACCCCTCTTGAAAAACGAGATGCCTCTAAACTCTTGATCCTCGATCGAAAAACAGGGCAATTCCAAGACCGTCATTTTGATGCAATTTTGGATGAATTAGAGCCAGGAGATGCTCTTGTCATGAACAATACGCGCGTTCTACCAGCCCGCCTTCATGGAGTCAAACCAGAAACAGGTGGTCACGTCGAATTCCTTCTCCTTAAAAATACGCAAGATGACTGTTGGGAAGTCTTGGCAAAACCTGCAAAACGCTTAAAGGTAGGGGCCACAGTCAGCTTCGGAGATGGTCGATTGACCGCAACCGTTGAGGAAGAATTAGAGCACGGAGGCCGTATCGTTCGCTTCTACTACCAAGGGATCTTTTTAGAAGTTTTGGAAAGCCTTGGTGAAATGCCACTTCCTCCCTATATCCATGAAAAACTGGCTGACCGCGAGCGTTACCAAACCGTTTACGCCAAAGAAAATGGTTCTGCTGCAGCTCCGACGGCAGGTCTTCATTTCACCCAAGAATTGCTCCAAAAAATTGAAGCAAAAGGGGTTCACCTGGTCTATTTGACCCTTCATGTGGGCCTAGGAACCTTCCGTCCAGTATCTGTGGACAATCTTGAAGACCATGAGATGCACTCTGAATTCTACCAACTTTCTGAAGAAGCTGCTGCGACCCTTCGTCAGGTAAAAGCTGCAGGGAAACGCATCGTAGCCGTCGGAACGACTTCTATCCGAACTCTTGAAACGATTGGAAACAAATTTGATGGTGATATCCAAGCCGATTCAGGCTGGACCAATATTTTTATCAAGCCTGGTTATGAATGGAAAGTCGTCGATGCCTTTTCAACCAACTTCCACCTTCCAAAATCAACTCTGGTCATGTTGGTTTCTGCCTTTGCCGGCCGTGAATTAACCCTCGAAGCATACCACCATGCGATTCAAGAACGCTACCGATTCTTCAGTTTTGGGGATGCTATGTTCATCAAGTAAAGGAGTCTCTCATGAATAAAATTGAAAGTCGCCACCGCTTGATCCGCTCTATCATTTCTGAGCGTAGGATTCATACCCAACAAGAACTTCAAGAAGCCTTAGAAGCTAATGGCGTTCTCGTTACCCAGTCTACCCTTTCACGGGATGTCAAATCCTTGAATCTAGTAAAAATTAACGAGGGGGATAGTTCCTACTATGCCATGAACACCATCGCTCCTTCCCGTTGGGAAAAGCGCCTGCGGATGTATATGGAAGATGCCTTAGTTATGTTACGGCCCGTTCAAAACCAGGTCGTTGTAAAAACTCTTCCAGGTCTTGCCCAATCCTTTGGAGCGATCTTAGATGCATTGGAACTCCAAGAAATTGTAGCGACCATCTGCGGAGACGATGTCTGTTTGGTCATCTGCGAAGACAACCAAGGAGCTTTGGATTGTTTTGAAAAATTAAAAGAATTCACCCCACCCTTCTTCTTTAGTAAATAAAAAGTTTGGAAACTTGGTTTCCAAACTTTTTATTTTGTCGCTAGGCGCTGAATGGCTTCTCGATAGATTTCCATCGCAGCGTAGAGATCGTCAATTTTTGCTCGTTCATTGGCCTGGTGCTCGGTCTGTTCTGCACCTGGGAAAAGAGCGCCGAAAGCTACACAGTTTTCCATAGTTCGTGCAAATGTCGCACCACCTGAAGACATGGCTGGTGTCCTATCCCCAGTTTCTTCCTGGTAAACGGCCATCAAAGAGCTGACTAAAGGACTATCTAGCGGTACATATAAAGGAGCCAAATAGTCAAATTCTTCATACTCTAACTGATAGCTAGCCGCAATTTCTTGCAGACGAGCCACTAAATTCTCCTTATCTACAAGGACTGGAATTCGAATATCAATTCCAATTTCCGATTGCTCTTGATCGATCACAAGGGTCGCAAGGTTGAAGGAAAGATCCCCACTTGGTTCATCTGTAATTTTTCCAAATAGGGCTTCTCCAGTTGCATCCTCACCAACAGCATCTGCAATAAAGAGCAAGGCTGGGTGGGGTTGGATGAGGGACAGACTTTCCGCTAAACCGACAATGGCATTCACTCCTTCGGCTGCATCTTTGGAGTGCTTTGAAACTCCCATAACCATTACAGAATCTTCTGTTTGGCTATACTGAACCCCACTTTGATCCAAAACGGGAAGCAATTCTTCTAAACGATGACCTGCATAGGTCGCTTTATCTGGAACAACATTGAGGGCCTGACCAGCCTGTAAAGGAAGATCATCCCAACCTGGGCCATGCAATTTCACTTGTAACAAGCCTTTTTCAGCATAGGTTAATGGGAAGGACGAATCTGGAGCAAAGCCAAGATCTGCTTTTTCTTCTAGCTGATTGTAGCGGTTCATACAGCGCCAGAGAGTTTCCTCGTCCGTACCAAATATAAAGCGAATCCGTTTGGTAAATACAAGTCCTTGGTCAAGCAGACTCTTAACTGCGTAAAGGGCCGCAAGGGATGGCCCCTTGTCATCTTGTACTCCACGTCCGATCAACCATCCATCTTTCAGAGTCGCCTCAAAAGGTGGCGTCTGCCAATCTTCTAAATCACCGGCTGGAACAACATCCAAGTGACAAAGAACGGCCAGGAGTTCTTCCCCCTGACCGATCTCTGCATATCCATAGTATCCTTCAGGATCTAGATAGGTTTGAAAGCCCATTTCTTGAGCAATTTCTAACGTTTTCTCAAGGACATCTTGGATAGCTTGTCCAAACGGTGTTCCATTTTCGCCTTCGTTTAAAACCGAAGGATAAGAAATGATGGTTTGAAGAGAGGTTAAAAACTGCTCTTTTACATCGTCCTTTATTCTATTTTTCATGAAACACCTACTTTATTCTATTGTAAGAATGGAACCACAGTTCCTAGTAGAAGAAGGGCAATGGTAATCACTACAATCGCTACGACCAATTTACCCATGAATTTCCACCATGCACTCAATTCAACACGTCCAAGAGCAAGAGCTCCCATTACGATACCTGAAGTTGGTGCGATCAAGTTCAAGACACCAGATGCAGATTGGTAAGCTGTAACAATCAAGCTAGCTGGTACATTGACGAATTTACCAAGAGGTGCCATGATACCCATTGTCGCGCTGGCAAGACCAGATGATGATGGAATCAAGAATGACATTGGCAAGTAGAAAATGTAAGTCAAGACAATGAACAATTGAGATGAAAGACCTTTAAGTCCTTCTTCACCCCAGTGAAGAATTGTTGCAGTGATCATACCGTCGTTCATGATGACTTGGATACCACGTGCTACTGCTACGATAATAGCAACACTCAAGAGGTCAGCTGCACCATTCATGAAGGATGAAATGATTTGTTCTTCTTTCAAGCCATAAATGATACCAACAAGGATTCCCATGAAGGCAAAGAGCATAGCTGTTTGAGGGAAGTACCAAGTACCAAGAGCATCTGTGTTACCGATCAATTGACCAAGGTAAGGAACTTTATGGAGAGACTCGTTAAAGCTGTCAAAGAATGTAATACCCAAATCTTTGAATGGGATAAATCCAGCAACCATGATGACGAATGTTGAAATGAAGACGAGCAAGACACGTTTTTGTTTCTTGTTCATTTGTGAAGGAATTTCTTCGCCACTATCAACGTTGAAGTGTTTCAAATCTTCTTCACGAGTAGCATAGGTGAGAGATTTGGTTGGGTCTTTTTGAATTTTATCAGCGTAACGGTATACATAGTAGGTGCTAAGGGCTGTCATGACAATCCAGAAGATTAAACGAAGCAAGAGACCTGAAGCACTTGAGATACCTGCAGTATCAGATGCGATAACTGTCGCAAATGGGTTCAAGGTAGATGCCAAACATCCAATCTGTGAACCAAGCAAGATAATGGCTACCCCTGTCAAGCTGTCAAAACCAACAGACATCATAACAGGTACAAGAAGTGGATAGAAGGCCATGGTTTCCTCACCCATACCATAAGTTGTCCCACCAAGGGCAAACAATGGCATTAAGATCAAGATCAACATTTTTTCGCGGCCTTTGTATTTACGAACGATAGAAGCAATCCCTACATCAAGGGTACCTGTTTCGTTCACAACACCAAGGAAACCACCGACCATCAAGATAAAGAAGGCTACGTCAATGGCTGCACTGGTTGGTGCTTTACCAAGCATGGCATTGATTGGGGCCATCAAGACGTCCCAAATCCCTTGAGGATTTTGTTTCACAGCTTCATAACTACCTGCGATGATGGCACCACCATCGTCAACTTTGTATTGACCAGCTGGAATAATCCAAGTTAACACTGCCATAATGGCAATGATGATTAACAATACGGTATAAGATGAAGGCATCTTAAACCCTTTTTTCGCTTTTTCACTCATTTGCTTATCCTCCTAACGCAACAAAGTTTGAGTGACTCTTTCAAAAGGTTTATCTTTTAGAAAGCGCTTACCTATATGTTTATTTTATCATATTTAAGATTAAAAAACTAGTTTTTCCTAATCTTTTTTAGAAAAAACAAGGGGAGAATCTTTATACAAAATCCTGTAAAAATAAGATTTACTCCCCTCCTCATGTGCATGAATTAGTCTTTAACGATAATTGTTCCACTTTCAGACTCAATCAAAGCGCCAAGGTTTTCAAGTGAAGTGATGACTGCTTTTCCTTCTGGACGACCGTTTACAAAGGCGATGGCAGCTTCTACTTTAGGAAGCATGCTTCCTGGTGCAAATTGATCTTGTTTGATGTACTCTTCCAATTGAGCGACATTGACATGTTCCAATTTTTCTTGGTCTGGTTTGTTATAGTTCACAAAAACATAGTCCACACCTGTCAAAACGATGAAGAGGTCTGCTTCTACTAATTCAGCCAAACGTTGAGATGCAAAGTCTTTATCGATAACAGCTTCAACACCAGTCAAGCTACCATTTGCTTCTTTCACAACTGGGATACCGCCACCACCAGCAGCAACAACGACTTGTCCGTCGTTCAACAAGGTACGGATGGTATTGATTTCTTTGATATCCACTGGTTTTGGTGAAGCAACAACTTTACGCCAGCCACGACCAGCATCTTCTTTGAAGGTTGCTCCTGATTTTTCAGCTTCTGCTTTTGCTTCTTCTTCTGAGTAGAATGGACCGATTGGTTTGCTGAGGTTGACAAAGGCTGGGTCGTTCTTATCCACAACGACTTGTGTCACAACTGAAGCCACATCTTTTTCAATTCCTTCTTCAAGAAGAGCATTTTGAAGAGCATTTTGAAGCCAGTAGCCAATGCTTCCTTCGGTCATAGCAACTAATGAATCCAATGGGAAAGCTGGGTTCTTTTCAGAATCTGCAGCCAAGTGTTGGAGCAAGAGGTTTCCTACTTGAGGACCATTTCCGTGAGTGATGATCAAGTCATCCCCATTTTTGATTAATTTTACTAAGTGTTTTGCTGTTTCTACAAGTGCTTCTTGTTGAGCTTTTGCAGAAGGATCAGATGAAAGGATGGCGTTTCCTCCCAAAGCAACGACGATTTTTCTTGACATAGGTTTTCCCTTTCTATAAAAAATAGGGGCAGGACTAAAGCTAGCAGTCCAGCCCCTATAGCTGTTGGTATACGGTTATAAAGTCTTAAACTTTTGGAATGTACAAGTTACCAAGAGTAGCTGCCATAACCGCTTTGATTGTGTGCATACGGTTTTCAGCTTGGTCAAAGTGACGAGCATATTTGCTGCGGAACACTTCGTCAGTAACTTCCATTTCTTTTACGCCGAATTTTTCAGCAACATCTTTACCATAAACAGTGTTTGTGTCGTGGAAAGCTGGCAAGCAGTGCAAGAAGATCAAGTCTTCGTTATCAGCTTTCTTAACCAATTCCATGTTCACTTGGTAAGGTTTCAAAAGGGCAACGCGTTCTGCAAATTTGTCTTCTTCACCCATAGATACCCAAACGTCAGTGTAAAGTACATCTGCACCTTTCACAGCTTCGTCAGCATCTTCAGTGATCAAGATATGAGCGCCACTTTCTTTTGCAAATCCTTCTGCCAATTCAACAATTTCTTGTTCTGGGAAGAGTTCTTTTGGTGAGAAGATGTGTACGTTCACACCAAGGATAGCACCTGTTACAAGAAGGCTGTTTGCAACGTTGTTACGTCCGTCACCACAGTATACAAGTGTCAAACCTTCCAAACGTCCAAAGTTTTCTTGAACAGTCAAGTAGTCAGCAAGCATTTGAGTTGGGTGCCATTCGTCAGTCAAACCATTCCATACTGGAACACCTGAGAATTCAGCCAATTCTTCAACCATACGTTGGCTGAAACCACGGAATTCAATACCATCAAACATACGTCCAAGAACTTTTGCAGTATCTTCTGTAGATTCTTTTTTACCAAGTTGGATGTCGTTTGCACCAAGGTATTCTGGGTGAGCACCAAGGTCGATGGCTGCAGTAGTGAAGGCTGCACGAGTACGAGTTGAAGTTTTTTCAAACAAAAGCGCAATGTTTTTACCAGCTAGGTAGTGGTGTTGGATGTTGCGTTTTTTAAGGTCTTTCAAGTGAGCTGAAAGTCCGATAAGGTATTCTAACTCTGCACGTGTAAAGTCTTTTTCTGCTAAAAAGCTACGTCCTTGGAATACTGAAGTTGTCATTAATTATCTCCTTTAATTATGCATGATAAGATCCTGTCAATCAGTTTAGAGGGCTCAGTTTAGACACTGAGCCCGTCTAACCTGTAGAAGGATGATTAGATTTCTTCACGTTCGAATGGCATTGACATACAACGAGGTCCACCACGACCGCGAACCAATTCACTTCCGCGGATCTTGATCAAACGAAGTCCGTATTCTTCTAATTTCTTGTTGGTAACAGTGTTACGGTCGTATACTACTACCACACCTGGTGCGATTGTAAGAGTATTTGATCCGTCGTTCCATTGTTCACGTGCAGCAGCAACGATGTTGCCATCTCCACATGGAATCAAAGTAACTTTTTCTACACCAAGGTTTTCAGCAAGCAATTCAGCCAAATCACCTTTTTCTTCAACGATCTTCAATTGTTCGTTTTCATAAGTTACAGAGAAGACGCGAAGGTTACCTTGGATTTCTGGGTGGATTGTGAATTTATCGTAGTCCACCATTGTGAATACTGTATCCAAGTGCATGAATTTACGGTTGTTAGCAAATTCGAAGGCCAATACTTTCTTGAAGCCAACGTTCTTCTTGAAGATGTTTACCAACAATTTTTCGATTGATGCAGCATCAGTACGTTGTGAGATACCAACTGCCAATACATCTTTAGAAAGTACCAACTCATCTCCACCTTCGATACGAGTATCTTCTTCACGGTTGTAGACAAGTTCAACTTTTCCACCGTAAACTGGGTGGTATTTGAAGATGTATTTACCATACAAAGTTTCACGGTTACGTGTATCTGCGTACATGTGGTTCAATGATACTGCATTACCAATTGTTGCAAATGGGTCACGTGTGAAGTACAAGTTTGTCATTGGGTCGATAGCAAATGGATAGTCAGATTCAACAAGGTCTGTCAATCCTTTTGCTTCTTCAGGAATTTCTGGAAGTTCAGCTTTTTGAACCCCTTCCATTGTTTTTTCAACCAATTCTTGGTTGTCTTCAATGCTGTGAAGCAATTCACGGATCGCAATTTTTGTTTGGCGTCCACGAATGTTCGCTTCTTCAAGGTATTCTTCGATGAACTGATCGCGAATTTCTGGAGAAGTCAATGATTCAGCAGCCAACTGCTCAAGATAAAGTACTTCGATTCCTTCGTTACGAAGTGCTTCAGCAAATGCGTCGTGTTCTTTTTGAGCATCTTCCAAGAATGGAATATCATCAAAAAGAAGACGTTCAAGATAGTCAGGCATCAAGTTTTCCAACTCTTTACCTGGACGGTGCAACATTACTTTTTTCAGTTTTCCAATTTCTGAGAAAACATGAATTGGGTGTGTAGACATCTATAGTCCTCCTTTTTTCTTTGAGCTTGTTCACAAGCTTATTACAATTGTTATTATATTCTTTATTGGTACCGCTTTCACAAAGGATTCTACTTTTTGAATGCAAAGAATTTGGCGTTTTTTTGAATCCCTCCTATTTTTTTAGTTAATATGAAGCGTTTTCTTTGCATATTTTGCCTTTTATATTATTTTTATGAATATATATTTTTTTGTAAAAAATAAAAAAAGATCAACGAATTAGTTGATCTCTTCAAAACTCTTTAAAAAGTAGGCTGTATCTAGAAATGTTAGTTGTTTTCTCTCATACTGGATCTTACGAGAATCGATGAGTTTCTTTAAAACTTGATTGACGGTTTCTCGGGTTGTGGCTGCTAATTTGGCCATTTCCTTCATACTAATTGGAAATGGAAGTTGATTTCCAAGGCTTTCATAGTCCTTGCACAGAATGGCTAAGGATTGAATCACGCGCTCACTGGCACTAGCTGTCACGACATTGCGCAAGCGCAACTCTTGAAATTCTAGGATGGAGGAAAGCTTTCTCATAATAAAGAGCAACTGCTCCTTACTCTCTTGGGCATATAATTCATAGAGGTTGACGGGGATAACGAAACAACGCAAATCCGTCACCGCACTAGCTGTATAATGGTAACGCTCATCCTTGAACATCCCACCATAAGGGAACAGAGCCCCCTTCTTTATATAATCCATATAGGAGAATTGGTCCGACGAATCAAATTGCTCAATACGAGCAAAGCCTTTTGTCAGAAGAAAAATGCGCTCCCGCCTATCTCCTGCATAAAATAAAATTTGTCCTTTAGGGATATCCCTGGCATGAATTTCAACAGCTAATTTATCAAATAGCTCCACTGGTAGCGCAGAAAAGGCTGGATGCGAGCGGAGCAACTGGTAATCTTCCTTTGTAATCATGTTTATACTTCCTCTTATTACTATTAATTAGTATAACATATTTTTTTGATAGAAGAGGGAAAGAAGCCTCTTTAAAACAGAAAAGTATTTCGAAACACCAAGTGAATTTTATGCTACTGTGATAGAAGAAAAGAGAGTGGGACAGAAATCGGTAATTCGTTAGAATTCGATTTCGTCGTCCTACCTCCGCACAGTTGAGTAGGGCTGTAAAAGCTGATGAAATCAGCGTAGTAGAGCCCACTCAACCACTGCGTCTTGCTCGATAATCCAAAGACAATTGAAGAGGCCAGGACTTTTGTCCCAGCCTCTTCCGTCAATTATTCATTCATATTGACACGATGCCATTCATTGATAACATAAGCCAGTTGCCCTAATTGATAAAGACCAACGCCACTGATTTCAGAACTTTCTGGAGTCGTCCCTCCAAGTCCTGCAGTGTAGATGGCAACCAAATAAGGAGTCGATTCATGGACAATCGCATCCACATTAAGTGCTTCAGCAACATACCCTGGTTTTTGTTGAATCACCAAATCTGGCAAGAATTTTTTATAGTACTCACCTGGGAAAGACTCCCCGATCAGTTCTAGTAAATCTGCATATTTTTCTTGATGATTCCAAAGATATTCTAAGACATGGATGTAATAATCCGTTGTCGTTTTATTATCTTCGCTAAAGGTTTTGACTTCTGGTGAACGGGATTGACCATAGCGACTGAATAACTTGCGTGCTTGCTCCATCCCCCCTAAACGATCTGCCAAGGCATAGGCTGGGGTATTTTCAGAGTAAACCAATGAATAGCGCTGCATATCAGGGATAGACATGGCTCCATCAAAGGCAGCAACATAATTGTCATGCTCTCCTACATATTCATAGTAGGTATTGGTAATGTCAAACCGGTCTGTTAAATTGAGTTTGCCCTTTGCGACTTCATCCACCACCAACATGTTCAAGGGTAGCTTATAGGTACTACCTGCCGTCATTGGTTGAAGATCATTCATGGCAAATTGCTCTCCAGTAATGGCATTGCGATACGTGAAGGCAACTTGTGACGGATCAATTCCACTTTCCGCTAGGAAATCCTGAACAACCTCTACCAAGCCTTTATTAGCATAATCATAGACAAGGCCATAAGCACTCATCGTTTCCATGTCTGCATCGACTACTGCTTGCTTAGCTTCAGGAGATTTGACACGCGGTTTTTTCGTCTCAGGGGTAGACTTTTCGATATCTTGTTCTTTTGCTTCTTTTGTTTTCTTTGCTTTTTTTTCAATTGCTGATGCTGTTGGTTGCGTAACATGCAAGTAGCCCAGTGCGCTTGTTCCCACTAAGCACAATAAAATACTGATCGCAATCATGATCGAGCGTAGATTAAAATATTTTTTCATACGAGATTAATTATAAAAGATTCTACTGAAAATAACAAGAATTATCAGAAAGAGAAAACGGTTTCTTTTTAAAAAGTTTATTTCTTTTCATAAAAGGCTTATTTCCGTTTAAAGGAGCCCATAATTAGCTTAGCAATCTCACGCGCAATCGTCCGGAATAAGGAACTCAAAAAGGAATCTTTTGCCTTTTCAAGACTGGATTTTCTTGGACGACCTGGACTACGTTTTTGAGCCGCCTTATCTGCTGCAGCCTCTTCCTTTTCTGCTTCTTTTTGCTCTTTTTCTTTTGCTTCCTTGCTTGCTTTAGCTGCTAATTTTTCATAGGCAGATTCTCGATCAATCGTCGTCGCATACTTTTGATGGAAAGGCGATGTCGTGATCAAGGCCAATTGTTCACTCTCATTTAAGAGGTCAAAACTCGATTGAGGAGAGAGAATATAAGCACGCTCAACCACACTAGGCTGCCCCTTCTCATTGAGGAAAGAAACCAAGGCTTCCCCTGTCCCTAATTCTGTGATCACTGTTTCTGTATCAAAATCTGGATTCGGACGAAAACTTTGGGCAGCAACCTTAATTGCCTTCATTTCTTTGGGTGTATAAGCTCGAAGCGCATGCTGAACACGATTTCCAAGCTGTGCCAAAACAGATTCTGGAAGATCTTGAGGATTCTGGGTAATAAAGTAAATCCCTACACCCTTCGAACGAATCAGGCGTACCACTTGCTCGACCTTCTCAAGAAAGAGCTTGCTTGCATCCTTAAAGAGGAGATGCGCTTCATCAAAGAAGAAGACCAGTTTTGGCTTTTCAGGATCCCCAACCTCTGGAAGTGTTTCAAAAAGACGAGACAGCATCCAAATCAAAAAGGTTGAGTACAATTTTGGTGAATGAAAGAGCTTTGTAGCCGAAAGAATATTGATATACCCACGACCAGATGCATCGAGTTGCATGAAATCATTTAAATCAAGTGCTGGCTCTCCGAAAAACTGATCTGCTCCTTCTTCTTCAAGAACCAAGAGACTTCTTTGGATGGCTCCGACAGATTGTTTGGTGATATTGCCATATTGGGCTGAATAGTCTGAACTGTGCTCATAGACTTCCTTTAAAAGGCTTTGTAGGTCCTTCAAATCAATCAAGGGCCAATCTTTCTCTTGGGCCACTTTAAAGACAATTGCGAGAATTCCTGATTGGGTTTCATTCAAATCAAGCAGACGAGAAAAAAGCAATGACCCCATCCCTTCGACAGTCGCCCGAACAGGATGACCAGCTTGGCCAAAGACGTCCCACAATCGAACAGGGAAAGCTTGTGGCTCAAACGGATCTGTGATCCCAAGAAGCTTGTAGCGTTCTTCCAGTTTTGGCGTCCATTGCCCGGCTTTGGCTAAGCCAGATAAATCTCCCTTGATATCGGCTAGAAAGACCGGAATACCTTCTTTGCTTAATTTTTCTGTTAGGACCTTGAGAGTAACCGTTTTTCCTGTTCCTGTTGCACCTGCAATCAAGCCATGACGATTCAACATCCGCAAATAGATAGGCGTCTCAACGGCTCCTTTAGTAATGGTAATACTAGTCATTTCATTTCTCCCTGAATGTTTCAGTTTTCATTTTAAGGTTTATCTTTTCCTTGCCTAGGCCCTTCAAACCAGGCTTCAGACAAGTAAGACACACTCCTACTAGTGTATCATTTTCCTGACCAAACGCAAGAAATTATACTCCGATTTTTCGGATGCAAATAAAAAAATCTATAAGAGCCAATACTTGCTCTTATAGATTCCTTCATTTTATTATTTTGCTGCTGCAAACAATTCATTCACTTTATTCCAGTTAATCACTGAGAAGAAAGCTTTGATGTAGTCAGGACGTACGTTACGGTATTTCACGTAGTAGGCATGTTCCCAAACATCCAAACCAAGGATTGGTGTTTTACCTTCAGAGATTGGTGTATCTTGGTTTGCTGTTGAAGTCACTTCGAGTTTGCCTTCTTTGTTGACAACCAACCATGCCCAGCCAGAACCAAAACGTGTCGTTGCTGCTGCTGTGAAGGCTGCTTTGAAGTCTTCAAATGAACCAAATGTAGCATCAATCGCTGCAGCAAGTTCTGCTGAAGGAGCTGTTTGTTCTGGAGTCATCAATTCCCAGAAAAGAGCGTGGTTCAAATGACCACCACCATTGTTGATCACAGCTTGGCGAATGTCAGCTGGAATGGATTCAACATCAGCTAACAAGCTTTCAAGGTCTTCTCCAATTTCAGGATGTTTTTCAAGAGCTGCATTCACATTGTTTACATATGTTTGATGGTGTTTATCATGGTGCAAATGCATGGTCTCTTCATCGATATAAGGTTCCAATGCATCATAAGCATATGGTAATTCTGGTAAAATGATAGCCATTTTATGGTCCTCTTTTCTTTATTACTGACTTGATGATAACGTAAACAGCTAAATTATTCAACTAATCTGCTTGCGATTTCATTCATCGTTAGACGTTATTAGCTACTTTCAACAGGGCCAAATCAAATAAGTAGTCTTTTTCATATGTTCCACTTTTAATCGCATAATCCGTCTCGATGAAGGTTATCATAGCTTGCTTCAAAAAGGACAAGGAAAGCCTGCGGCTATCCCGTAAGGCAAACTTCACCTGATAAGGATTGACCTTGCGTCCTGACAACTCCGACAAGCTCGCTACAATTTGGCTTTCGGATTGGCCTTCTTCTGAGAAAATTTTAACTTGAGAAAACATTCGGAATTGTCCCAACAAAATAGCGATCAATTTTATTTCATCTTCTCCTTGTAAGCGGAGATCCTTAACCAAATTCCGGGCTTGATCGATTTGGCGTTTGAGAATCATCTGTGTCAGATCAAAAATATTATCTTGCAAGGACTTTGGAACAACCTCCTTGATATCTTGGAGGGTAATCTGACCATCTTCTTTATAAGCCTGCAACAGAGCGAGATTCTTCTGTAACTCTCCAAAATCATAGCCAGATTTTAAGAGTAGCTGGTCCAAGGAATCGCCCACAAACTGCAAGCCCAATTCTTGGGCCTGACTTGCAAAATAACGCTTTAAATCTTGCTCTTTAGGTGTTGTTGCTTCAATGATCTGGGCATCCCGTTTTAGGAGTTTGACTAAGCGACGCTTACTATCTAATTTTCCTTCTGCAAATATCACCAAACGGGTTGATTCAGAAGGATTTTCCAGATAATTTTCAAATTGCTTCAGATCTTCATCGGTTAAATTGCGTTTTTTGGCAGTGGTCAAATCCAATAAGTGATCCAAAATCACGATTTTTTCATCTGCAAAAAAGGGAAGACTGACCAAATCTAGCTCGACTTCAGCATAGGAGGCTTCCTTCATATCAAAATAAGAATAATTCAAATCTGAGGGATCATAGCCTATTTTTTTTAAAATGTCTTTTTTTAACCATTCAAATTGACCTACATCCTCACCCGTCAAGACAAGAATAGGAGGCAGAGTTTGAACCGTCAGATGTTTAATGTCGGTAATTGCTTGCATGAAACTCTCTTATCTCTATCAGTCTAGTGTATTTCGTGTTCAGCAGCCATTTTTTGTTCCAATGGTGGTTTTTCATCAGACAAATCAGGTGCTGCTACAAAATTTGGAATTTGCTCAAACGAGTTGCCGCCAAAGCTCCCCCCTGTCGCTGTGACCTGTGGTTCAGAAGCCACTCCCATAGGAGTTTCTACTGGTTGTGGGAAGGTGTTTTTCCCTGGAAGCATCATGAGAATCAAGAGAGAAATAACTGTAATCCCCCAAAGAAATAGGAAAATATCTAGCCCCGTCAACAAATAGAGCAGAACCGGTCCAAGGTTCAAAAAGATCCAAGACCAATGGATTCCCGCATCCCGCAAGCGACGTACACAAATGGCTTGACTGGGTACTAAAATGAGGAAGTAAAAGAATGCTAAGAAAGCGAGCGCCCATAAACCTGTCTTAGAATGAACAGTTGAAAAATTGAGCGTTTCTTGAGCATTTTGATGGGATAAAGAGGTCACGATGTAAAAAAACCAAAGAGGCAAAGAAATCAGGGAATTCCAGAAAAAAGCTAGCCAAAAATGGGCCCGACTGGTCTTACTTGAAAAATCTGCATACTGTATCCAAAATTGCTTAAATGCGTTCATACGATTCTACCTTTACATTGATTTCACTTTCTATAATAGCAATTTTCAGCATAGAAAGCAAACCTCTCCTCGTCTCTAGCGGACCGTTTCTACCCTCCAATGGTCCCACCCAATCAAGCGAATTGCTCCCCTTTCATCGGTACGAAGATAAGAAATAGAGCGTTCCTCTAGACGATCGAGCAATTCTTTATGGGGATGTTGGTAGCGATTTTTCTTTCCAACAGAGATCAAGGCCAACTGAGGATGTAACTGATCTAAAAACACATCACTAGAGGAACCTTTAGAACCGTGGTGGCCTACTTTCAAGACATCTACTTGTAATTGTGGATCGTTTTTCAATAGTTTTTTCTCTCCAGCTTCTTCCAAATCACCCGTGAACAAAAATCGTTTCTGATAGAACTGCCCATAGAGGACAATCGAATCATCATTTTTACCATCCCCCACTTCATCAGGGGATAAGACTTCTAGATGATGATCAAAAATAGGTAGTTGATCTCCTCTCTGGACTACTTTAATCGGACTATGAAGCTGTTTCAATTTCTCTCGAAATTGAGAATTAGTTAGACTACCTGGACTGACATACACTTTTTTAACTGGGATTTGTTTGGCAACCTCCACCATATCGCCCATATGGTCCTGGTCTGTATGAGTCAAGACCAAAGCATCGAGTTTTCCAACACCTCGACTCTTGAGATAGGGAATCAAGGTTTGATCCGCATTGGCAGATTGACTGCGCTCTTGCCACTTTTCTCCACTTTTAAAAGTGACACGTCCTCCGACATCAATCAATATGGTTCTTCCTTTCCAATCGCGTAAAAAGATACTATCTCCTTGACCGATATCCACCATGGTAATCTCATTTTCTAAAGGATGCTTGGTCCAACAAAAGATGAGTAGAATCATACCGATTAACAGGAAACGACTTTTTTTTTGCTTTCGAAGATCATACAAGATTCCTAAAAGAAGGAAGAGAGCGATCAGAGCTGGTCCCGTCGGCTGACCAAATACCAAAGGTAGCGACGTGAGCTTTGAAATCCAACGAATACACTCCTCTATGAGAAGAAAGAAACTGTTAAAAATTGTAAGGGGCTTTAGAATCGATAAGATAAATAGCACCGTTAAACCTGGAAGAAGGACAAGGTCAAATAAGAAAGAAAAGAGGAAGGTTAAAGGGAGTGACCAGGGTTGAAAGACGCTAAAGTAATAGGTCAAAAGGGGCAAAATCCCCAGGCTAATCCATAAACTTTCCACTAGTAGCTTTTTCAGTCCGGAATAAGAACTGGTATCTACCAAGGTCAAAATAAAGGCGTAGGCACAACTCAAAACCCCTCCAGCTGTCAGGAGAAACTTGGGCATGAGAAACATTAAGAGCATCAAGGTCATCGCCGTATTCTCCATCCCTCGGATGCCCTTTTGAGAGAGGATCTTCTGCAAGAGACTACGAACCACTGAAACAGAAAAACCTGTCAAGCCAGCATAGACCAAAGAGATTGGAACCATCAAAATATCGACTGTTTCTTGCAAGATTCCTAGACGTAAGAGAGCTTTCCGGATCCCATTGATGAAAAAACCGACCTGCATACCAGATAAGGCGAATAAATGGATGATTCCTAAACTCGTGTAAAGCTGGTCCATCTCTTCAAAATCCGTATCTAAATAGCCAAAAAGAAGGCCGGTCATATACTGGTTCATTGGTTGCGGAAAGTGCTCCTTGCTCCAAACAATGGCTTGGCGCCTCCATTGAGATAGCCAGTCAAAAACATTCCAAGTCTGTATAGGAAGTGCGGATTGGATCGCTTCAATTTTTATTTGATAGTGAATCCCCTGTGTTTGCAAATAAGACCTGTAGTCAAATCCTCTAAAATTTCGCTGCCCTTCTGGTTCTTCTATAACACCTTTATATGTCAACTCCAGCAAGTGGGTTTGACTTTGCCACTGCTGTTTTTCTTTTTCTGATTTTAAAGTGTAGAAGACTTGGTAGGTCCTTCCCTGATTTTTAGCACGAAAAGACAGGGCGTCCCCATTGATCTTGATGGTATCTGGAATCAGTCGTAAGTGGGATGAGGGCTGACTTTCCACTTGTACTGGATGATCCTGTAGTCGCTGAAAAACAAAGAAGGCCGCAAAACAAAGGGTTGCTAAACCAAGATCTAGCAAACTTAAGCGATCCCCTTTATAGTGATAAACCGCTAAAACTCCCACTACTACTAGACCGCTGATCGAAAGCCAAGATGGTTGATAGACACTAAAATACAACCATAGGAGTACAAAGGCAAGATGGACAAGCGAAAAAGGAAGGTCTTTAATCCACCGTGAAAGCATCTCTTAGTTTCTCCAGTGTTTTCTCTCCGATTCCTGAAACATTCTTCAGATCATCCACTGATCGAAAAGGACCATTTGCTTCGCGATAGGCGATAATGTCCTGGGCACGTTTCTGGCCAATGCCTGATACTGTCTGGAGATCTGATTCGGTTGCTCGATTTAAATGGACCTTGCCTGTTTTTTCTGCTGGTGCTGACGAAGTTGCAGGACTTTCTGAACTTCCAAGTGCTGGAACATCCTCTCCTTCTTTAGCAACATAGATCACTGCTTCATCGGAGAGTTTTTGCGCCAAGTTGACCGATTGACTATTGGCATCTGCTGTCATCCCGCCTGCCTTATAAATAGCATCGTGGACTCTGCTATTGGAGCGCAACTCATAGACACCTGGTTGTTTGACGGCTCCTTTGACATCGACCGTAATGATCTCGGGTGCATCAGACACAGAAGTCGCCGTCTTTTCTTCTTTGGAACTAGTGGTCTGCACCTTTTCTTTGCTCGAAGTTGAACTAGAAGCCTGATAAAGATCCGGTATGGTGGATGCACTTGACTGAGGTCGATGAAAAAGAAAATACCCTCCAAGTAAGAGTCCGATAGCAGTAAGAGCTAAAAATAGCTTATATTCTTTGATTTTTTCGATGATATCCTCCATAAGAAACCTCCTCTCACTTTTATTATTCGTAAAAATAAAAAAAACTGAGAAAAACTCTCAGTTTTTTTACTTGTTTTTCCGATGTTTGTCTGGATCCCATACAAAGCTTGCTAGGTAACTAAAGAGCAAGGTCAAGATGCCAACGACTAAGACAAGGGGAATCAAAAGGATTTTTAACAAACGAATCAAGATAAACGGTTTTGTTGGGGTGTTGATCGCTTGCGCTTCCGCATCCAAACGGTCAAACTCCTCTTGGATACGGCGGGCAACTTCTGCCACTCCTTCGTCATTCATCTTTTTAATATCCGAAATATCAATGGGATGTCCAAAGTTCATATCAATGCGTTCACCCGTTGCCAACCCTTTCAAGTCTCTTGGACCAGTATAAGTCACTGGCATGATACGGACCTTCGCCATTTTGGCAATGATGGCAACACCGCCTTTTACGTCTTGAGAATGACGGCTTCCACTTGGAAACATAATCAAGGAACGGTTGCTCTTTTTCAGCATATTGACAGGATACTTAATGGCTTCTGCTCCCGGATTTTCACGGTCGATCGGAAATGCCCCACACATGCGAATCCACCAGCCAAAAATACGATTGGTGAAGAGTTCTTTTTTCGCCATAAAGATAAATTGCTTTGGCTTGGTTGCAAAGGCCATATAGACCGGATCCCACCAAGTCCGGTGAGGGGATACCAGGATGTAGTTCTCTTCCCGATCTGGAATATTGTCCTTATGATGGTAATGGGCATTCCCATTTAAAACCCACAGAATAAAGGCAACAAGGCCACGTAAATAGGTATAAAACATAGTTGTTCCTCAAATCCATTTCATTCGTCTCTCTACAAGATATTCCATCCTGTAAAAGGGTCTTTCTTATTATACCGTATCCTGATTTTGACCGCAAACCTTTTTTAGATAAAAAATGTCTCAGCGGACCGATTCTAGATAGTCTTTTTCTCAAAAAAATGATATCATATTGTCTATGGAAACGAATGAATTAAAGGGGTTATCCCTCAGTGAAGTCCGCAAGAAAATGGATCGCGGACAAACCAATGATTTTACAACGAATACAAGTACCAGTACCTGGCAAATCATCAAGCGCAACGTCTTCACCTTGTTTAATACCTTAAACTTTGTGATTGCCGTAGCCTTGGCTGCTGTACAGGCCTGGAGCAATATGATCTTTTTCGCGGTTATTTGCTTCAATGCCATTACAGGAATCATGACCGAGATGCGCGCCAAGCGGATGATTGATAAACTCAATCTCATGAGTCGTGAGCTGGTGACTGTCATTCGAGACGGGGAAAAAGATGCGATTCCACCAGAGAAGCTTGTCCTAGGTGATCTAATGCTTCTGTCTTCGGGTGAGCAGATCCCTAGTGATGCCGAAGTCATGTCTGGTATCGCTGAAGCCAATGAAGCTATGCTGACTGGTGAGAGTGATCTGGTCTTAAAAGAAGTTGGCGATGAACTGCTTTCTGGTAGTTATATTGCCAGTGGTCAAGTCTATGCCCGTGTCAAGCGAGTTGGAGCAAACAACTATGCCAACAAACTGATGATGGAAGCTAAAACCCTGAAGCCTATCAATTCGCGTATTCTTTATAACTTAGCGAAAATTTCTAGCTTCACTGGTAAAATTATCATCCCATTTGGCCTTGCCCTCTTCTTTGAAGCATTGTTGATCAAGATGCTGCCGATCAAGGATTCTGTCGTGAATTCTTCAACAGCTCTCCTGGGAATGTTGCCAAAAGGAATCGCCCTTCTGACAGTTACGTCTCTCTTGACTGCTGTCATTAAGCTCGGCATGCGCAAGGTACTTGTTCAAGAAATGTATTCCGTGGAAACTCTCGCACGTGTGGATACCTTGTGTCTAGATAAGACCGGTACCATCACTCAAGGGAAGATGACAGTCGAATCTCTCCATAGCTTATCGGATCATTTTTCTGAGGAAACCATCAAAGTTATCCTTTCAGCTTACATGCAATATAGCGAGGACACCAATCCTACTGCTCAAGCTATTCGCAAGGCTTATGGGGAGTTGGAGCATGCTTATACTGCGGAAAACATTATTCCTTTCTCAAGTGATCGGAAATGGGGAGCCATGCACCTCTCCAATCTTGGCACCGTCTTTCTCGGTGCTCCTGAAATGCTCCTTAAAGAAAATCCCGCTGCTGTCGTCGAAGCACAAGCTCGTGGATCGCGCGTGCTCGTCTTGGCTCACAGTTCAGAACTGATCAGCATGCAGGAATTGAAACTGCCTGAAAATCTTGAAGGGATTGCGGTTATTGAGATTACAGACCCCATTCGTGAAGGGGCTTCAGATACTCTTGAGTATTTGCGCTCTCAAGGAGTGGATCTCAAAATCATCTCTGGTGACAACCCTGTGACGGTCTCTTATATCGCTCAACAAGCTGGCTTCAAAAATTATGAGAACTACGTCGATTGTTCAAAAATTTCTGATGATCAATTAGTGGATCAAGCAGAAGAAACAGCTATCTTTGGGCGCGTGTCTCCTCACCAGAAAAAACTACTTATCCAAACCTTGAAAGCTGCTGGTCGGATAACTGCTATGACAGGAGATGGGGTCAATGATATCCTTGCTCTTCGCGAAGCAGACTGCTCCATCGTGATGGCTGAGGGAGATCCCGCAACTCGTCAAATTGCCAATATTGTTCTTTTAAACTCTGACTTTAATGACGTTCCAGAAATTCTTTTTGAAGGCCGTCGTGTGGTCAATAACATTGGACGAATCGCTCCAATCTTCTTTATCAAAACGATCTATTCCTTCCTCTTGGCTATCATCTGTATTGCCAGTGCTCTCTTCTTTAACGTCAACTATTTGCTGATTTTCCCTTTCATTCCTATTCAAATCACCCTGATCGACCAATTCGTCGAAGGAATCCCACCATTTGTGTTGACCTTTGAACGCAATATCAAACCGGTTGAAAAACACTTCTTGAGACGTTCCCTTCTGTTAGCCTTACCAAGCGCCTTGATGGTCGTCTTTAGTGTCTTGTTTATTCACCTTTGGGGAGCAAGCCATGGTTGGTCTGCAGCCGATATGTCTACTGTATCCTACTACTTACTTGGCTCCATCGGTTTCCTATCCGTTATCCGTGCTTGCCTGCCGCTAAATATCTGGCGGGCTCTCCTCATCCTCTTCTCTGTAGTAGGATTCTACACATCTGCGGTCGTGTTAAAAAACTTGATCGAGATTTCCCTCCTTACAGCCACTACTTTCCCAGTTTATCTGGCATTGATGGCTATCTTTACAGGAGTCTTTATCCTCACTACGATTCTCCAAAAATATGAATTTGATTGAAAAAAGAGAGTGGGACAGAAATCGGTAATTCGTTAGAATTCGATTTCGTCGTCCCACCTCCGCACAGTTGAGTAGGGCTGTAAAAGCTGATGAAATCAGCGTAGTAGAGCCCACTCAACCACTGCGTCTTGCTCGACAATCCAAAAATAATTGAGAGGCTAGGACTTTTGTCCCAGCCTCTTTTTATGTTTTATCGATCTTTCCCCAAGCTTCTTTTCATGCTATAATAGAGCCATGACAGATATCGAATTAAAAGACGGCGAGCGCGTCAATCAACTTTTTTCAAGTGATGTGAAAATTATACAAAATCGGGAAGTCTTTAGTTATTCCGTGGATAGCGTCCTCCTCTCGCGCTTTCCAAAATTGCCCAAGCGGGGCTTGATCGTAGATCTCTGCGCTGGAAATGGGGCCGTGGGACTTTTTGCGAGTACTCGTACAGAGGCCCAGATCATTGGTGTCGAAATACAGGAACGTCTAGCGGATATGGCAACCCGCTCCATTGCTCTCAATGGCTTGAACCAGCAAATGTCCATGATCACCGATGATCTCAAGCATTTGCCTCAACATATCAAGGGGAGTAAGGTGGATATCATCCTCTGCAATCCTCCTTATTTCAAGGTGGATGAGCATTCCAATCTCAATGAGAGTGAACACTACCTCTTAGCTCGACATGAAATTACCACCAACTTAGATGAGATTTGCCATGTGGCCCAGCGGGTTCTCAAATCAAATGGTCGCTTAGCAATGGTCCATCGTCCAGATCGCTTTTTAGATATCATCGAAACCATGAAACGATACAATCTTGCACCTAAGCGGATCCAGTTTGTCTACCCCAAAGTGACTAAAGAGGCGAATATGTTATTGATTGAGGCGATCAAGGATGGCTCACTGGATGGTTTAAAAATTCTTCCTCCTCTCTTTATTCACAATGAAGATGGCAGCTATACAGACGAGATTCATGAGATCTACTATGGAAACTAAGGCTTACATGTATGTTTTAGAGTGTGCGGATGGCTCTCTCTACACTGGCTATACCACGGATGTCGAAAAACGCCTGAAGACTCACAATGCTGGAAAAGGGGCCAAATACACACGGGCTCGCCTCCCCGTTAAACTTCTTTACAAAGAATCCTATCCAGATAAACCCTCTGCGATGTCTGCCGAAGCTCTCTTTAAAAAGAAATCGCGCCAGGCAAAACTAAACTATATCAAAAAGAACCGTCGGACTCCATAGTCCAACGGTTTTTCATTTACAAAATGGTGATACGGTACTGATGACTCCGTGTCTCTTGAGGGTCCAACTGGATCACACCTTTTTTGTCTTCGAAGAAATCGCCCTCTTCTGCAGATGTGGAAATACCTGTCCAAGGCTCTAAGGCAATGAAGGGGCCCTTGTTATTGGTAGACCAAAGGACCAGATTTTCAAAATCTGCAAAATCAAATTCCAAACCTTTACCTGATTTTTTCGAGATAAGCTTCACAGATTTAGAGGTTAACTGATCTAAAATAATGGCATCTTTTTCAAATAGTTCATGTCGCAAAGGTAGGCTACGCTTATGATCGAAAAATGGCGTCCGCTGCAGGCGATCGACCAATCCAGTTTCTGTGAACAAGAGAGGGACGCTGCAGGTTTCTTCTTTTTCAAAAATCAACTCGTAGTCTTCATAGTCTTCATCTGCTAAAAGGGGACAATGAAAAGCTGGATGCCCTCCAATGAAATAAGGCATGACTTGATCAGACTCTAGATTTTGTACACGATAGGTGATGGTGATTTCTTTCCCTTGTAGTTCATAAACGATTTCAACTCGAAAATGGTAGGGATAATTTTGCAGGCTCTCTTCGTTAGAGGTGATTTCAAAGACAAGACGATGGTCTGTTTGTTCTTTAAGTTCAAACTCTCTCTTCCTAATGAGACCGTGTCTTGGCAGCTGACCTGTCTTCACTCCATCTTTTAGATGATACTGTACTTGGCCATTACGAACGCTTCCGCAAATTGGAAACAAAACAGGCGCTTGTCCCGACCAATACTCCGGATCCCCTTGCCAGAGATATTCTAAGCCTTCTTTATTACGAATGGAGCTCAATTCCCCTCCAAATGTCTTACATTGTACTTCTAGATCATCGTTTTTTAATGCAATCACCATGGACGCCACCTCTTTATGATTAATATAGTTATTATATTCATTATAACCTTTTAGCTAAGATTGTCAATTTTTATCTTTTTCGTTAAAAATTTTTAAAAATATAAGAAAAAAACCTTGACAAAGCTTAGAAATAATTGTAAACTTAATATGTTAACAGAAACATTCCGTTTTAGGAATCCGTTCTTTCTGTTTTCTGACTTTTTTAGGATGCTCCTTATCATGATACATTTTTTCTAAAAGAGTCAGTTATCATTTAGGTCTCCTTATAAATATACAAGGGTTAACAGCTAGTTAACCCTTGTATTTTTGATTTTCATTAAAAAGACGGCCTATTGCTAGACCGTTCTTAGGACTTATTTATCCCCTTTATTGCGGATGACAAATCCATTTTTCTTTTCACTTGACGTACGATGAGGACGTTTGTTGCCTTTGCCTTCAAAGTCCCGGCTGTTTTTATTGGACTTGCGTTTGAAATCACGTCGTCCACCTTCACGGTCATCTCTGCGATTTCGATCACGGCGTTGGTCTCCACGACGGCCATTTCCACGGCCACCTTTGCCTTTTCCACCAACGCCACCACCGGATGGTTTAAATGGCAATGGTTTTTCACGCGCAATCTCAACTTCTGGAAGACTATCTGGATCTTGAACGGTCAAGCTCAAGATATACATAGCCAATTCTTCAGGAGTGAATTCTGCAGCCAATTTGCGAGCATCCTTACCAAACTTCTCAAAGTTCGTTCGGATTTTTTCATCCTCAAAGTCTCGCTCAATTTTCTTCAGTGCTACTTGTTTTTTCGCTTGGAAGGCTTCTTCTGCTGTTGCAGGTTTCATTCCCTTCATCCGCTTTTTAGTCAAGTTCTCAATGATTTGCAAATAGCCCATTTCATTTGGCGAAACAAAGGTAATGGATTGCCCTGTTTTCCCAGCACGACCTGTCCGTCCGATCCGGTGAACATAGCTTTCTGGATCTTGTGGAATATCGTAGTTGTAGACATGAGTCACACCTGAAATATCCAAACCACGTGCCGCAACGTCCGTTGCCACCAAGACGTCCAAGTTCCCATTTTTAAAGTCACGAAGTACACGAAGACGTTTGTTTTGATCCAAATCTCCGTGAATCCCTTCTGCTCGGAAACCACGGATCTTCAAGCCACGCGTCAATTCATCGACCCGGCGTTTAGTCCGACCAAAGACAATGGCAAGCTCCGGTTGCTCGACATCCATCAATCGAGTCATGGTATCAAACTTTTCGCCTTCTTTGACACGAATATAGTATTGATCGACCAAGTCAGTTGTCAATTCTTTGGCTGCGATCTTAACGTGTTCTGGCTCTTTCATAAACTGAACACCAATGCGTTTGATGGCTTCTGGCATCGTTGCTGAAAAGAGCAAAGTTTGACGTGTTTCTGGAACACGGCTAATGATAGCTTCGATATCTTCCAAAAAGCCCATATTGAGCATTTCATCTGCTTCATCCAAGATCAAGGTTTCAATATGATCGAGTTTCAAGGCCTTGCGCTTGATCAAATCTAGCAAGCGTCCAGGGGTTCCCACAACGATATGAGCACCTGACTTCAAGGCTTTGATTTGCTTTTCGATGCTTGATCCACCATAGACAGAGCGGACTTTGACACCCTTGCTGCGTCCAAAACGGAAGAGTTCTTCCTGACTTTGAACCGCCAACTCACGTGTCGGGGCAATAACAAGGGCTTGGATTACTGTGTTATCAACATCAATCTTCTCCAAAGTTGGAAGACCAAAAGCAGCCGTTTTACCGGTCCCTGTTTGTGCCTGACCAATGACATCTTTTCCTTCAAGGGCCAAAGGAATGGTTTGTTCCTGGATGGGGCTCGCTTCTACAAAGCCAGCTTTTTCAATTTCTGCTAATAATTCAGCAGATAAGTTAAATTCATTGAATTTCAATTCTTTCTTCTTTCTAAAAAGTGGTGCGAAGCCACTTTATCACACTTCTTTTCAATGCGAAAACGCACTGATTGCATAGGAAGTCTCCTTCCCGGTTACCTGTCGCAAGACTCATCTAAAGGAAAACCCAATCGTTTTTTTATGGAATTCCCTTCTGCGAAAAATGTTTTCGCACTAGCGGATTTGGTTGATTAAAGTCGTTTTCCAAACGAAAAGACACCAAGATCCTCCTTGTGGGAGATTGACCAACATTCCTTTTCTAATTGTTCCATCTCACCAGCATTTCTCTCATACAAGTTTGCAACTTATCTAGTATAACACAATGGACGACCAAATGATAGTCAAAGGAGAATAATTTTATTTTTTAGGAAAAATTTTTAAAAACTTGAAAATAGTCAAGAGGGCAGTTTCCCCTAGATTTAGCTGACTTTCTTCTGACACCGTTCAAGAATCCCTTTAAATAGGAGTATAAAAACTTCGGAAAAACTTTTTTTGGTAGTTCTTGCGTTTTTACAAATAAATATGTATAATACAGTTAGTATCTAAAATATTTCTGTATAAAGAAATAGGATCATTTTATCTGATTCAACGATTTATTCTAAGTTCTGATTTATTTAGAACCACTCAGTACTATTAAATCTACTCCTACTATTTCCAAGAAGATTTTGTACAGTCAATGAACTATTCACACTGCCCCTTCTTTGGAGAGGAGGGCAGGTGTCTAGATGGTTCCTATTTCTCAGATTATTCTAGATACGAAGAGGCTCGGATTTCTCCAAGCCTCTTTTTTATCTTTGTTTCACAATCCACCGCATAACCTTTCCCAAAATGAGCCATAATATAAAGCTACATACGGATACATAAATCCAAGCATTGGGATCCTTTGTCATCGGAAGAGGGATATTCATTCCAAAGAAACCGGTGATAACGGCTAAAACCGCCAACAAGGCTTCAAAGATGGTTAGGGTTGTCAAGTTGTCATTCAAGTTGTTGTTTAGGATATTGTTGTAAGATCCTGACAACTGTTGCAAGACATTGGAAATCAACTCAGTCATCGAAGCCAACTGACGCGCTTCGATCATGGCATCATCAAACTGCTCTTTTTCAACATCATTCATCCTGCGATAAATGGCATGCGCTTTAATATGTTCTAGCAACATCCGATTCTGCTTGGCTGCTGCGACCAGATACACCATACCGGTCTCAAGGTCAGACAGGGCATAAAGATTCTTGGTCGTCGTTGTCTTTCGAAGCAAACGATTGAGTTCATCCTTGTGCTTATCTAAGCGATCAATAATCGGATAATAAGCATTACTGATCATTTCAAGACCTGCAAAAAGCAACTTATAGATCGACAACTCCCCATGGCTTTCCAAATAGCGAACCATTTGTTCAATGATATAGGCATTGTCCTGGTTACTGATGGTCACGAGTCGCGTATCTTGAACGATAAAGGTCATAGGGATGGTTTCGTAGTATTCCTTGTCCTTTTCTAAATCCAATACATTGTAGATAAATGTGATCGTACCGTTTTCTCGATTATAATCCATATGGGCACGTTCGTTCTTATCCATCGCGTACTCAATGGTTTCTTTGTCAATCTCGTATTTTTTATAAAGATATGAGTTTTCAGCAATCATATCCGAGTCGATATTGATCCATTTCCGATCTTGACCCAATTGTTTTTCGATAAACATTCCGTCTCCTTTCTCAACTGTTCTCTATCAAAATGATATTTTTATTTAAAAACTGCACTGGCTAATGCTTGCTGGATTTCAATGACGCTGCTGTCACTCTTGAATTGTAAAACTTCTGAAGGCTCGACTGCAGAAGAGACCCAGATTTTTAATTCGGCATCCAAATCAAAATGACCAGAAGTTTCTACTGAAAATCGAGAGATAGAGCGATAAGGAAGGGATTTGTAGGACGTTTTCTTCCCTGTTACTCCTTGCTTATCCACCAAGATCAAACGAAACTCTGTAAAGACGATTAAATCACGAATCAAGCTAAAAGCAAGTGTGACTTGCTCTCCCGGCACCAAGATATCTTCCAGATCTCTTTCTACCTTATCGACATTTTTTTGAGAGGCATTGCCCATCAAACCACTTAATAATCCCATCATTTCTCCTTTATAAGCGAAAACGGATAGATTTTCGTTTTCTTATTTTTTTGTTATGGATCAGTTTTGAAAAATTCCTTACCCCATCTTTTCTTCCAGCTCAACGTCTGGATACTTATCCGCAAACCAGCGGAGGGCAAAGTCGTTTTCAAAGAGGAAGACAGGTTGGTCAAAGCGGTCCTTCGCCAAGATATTTCGGCTTGAAGACATGCGCTCATCTAAGTCTTCTGGTTTGATCCAGCGAACTGTCTTTTTACCCATTGGGCTCATGACCACTTCGGCATTGTATTCATTTTCCATCCGGTGCTTAAAGACTTCAAACTGCAATTGACCAACGGCACCAAGCATGTATTCACCTGTTTGGTAGTTGGTATAGAGCTGAATAGCTCCTTCTTGCACCAATTGCTCAATCCCTTTGTGGAAGGATTTTTGCTTCATGACGTTCTTGGCTGACACTTTCATGAAGATTTCAGGCGTAAAGGTTGGCAGTGGTTCAAATTCAAACTTGTTTTTGCCCACTGTCAAAGTATCTCCAACCTGATAAGTACCGGTATCGTAAACCCCGATGATGTCTCCTGCTACAGCATTGCTGACATTTTCACGGCTTTCGGCCATAAATTGAGTCACGTTAGATAACTTAGCACCCTTACCAGTACGAGGCAGGTTGACGCTCATCCCACGCTCAAATTCGCCAGATACGATCCGCACAAAGGCGATCCGGTCGCGGTGACGAGGGTCCATATTGGCTTGGATTTTAAAGACAAAGCCTGAGAAATCCTTATCATAAGGATCGACAAGTTCGCCATCTGTCTTCTTGTGGCCGTGTGGCTCCGGAGCAAACTTGAGGAAGGTTTCCAAGAAAGTCTGTACTCCAAAATTGGTTAAGGCTGAGCCGAAGAAGACGGGAGTCAATTCACCCGCAAGGATGGCTTCTTCTGAAAAGTCATTTCCTGCTTCTTGCAAGAGTTCGATATCGTCTTTTACTTGCTCGTAGAAAGGGTTGTTGGCAAAAAGCTTGTCTCCGTCTTCTAGACTAGCAAAACGCTCGTCTCCTTTATAGAGTTCCAAACGTTGGTTATAAAGGTCATAGAGTCCCTCAAAGGCTTTCCCCATCCCAATCGGCCAGTTCATTGGGTAACTGGCGATTCCCAAGACTTCTTCTAATTCTTGTAAGAGGTCCAGTGGCTCACGACCGTCACGGTCCAGCTTATTCATAAAAGTGAAGACTGGAATGCCACGGTGTTTCACAACCTCAAACAATTTCTTGGTTTGAGCTTCAATCCCTTTGGCAGAGTCTACCACCATGACGGCAGCGTCCACCGCCATCAAGGTCCGATAAGTATCTTCTGAGAAGTCCTCGTGCCCTGGCGTATCAAGGATATTGACCCGTTTGCCATCATAGTCGAACTGCATAACAGATGAGGTTACCGAAATCCCACGTTGCTTCTCGATATCCATCCAGTCAGATTTAGCAAAGTTTCCTGTTTTCTTCCCTTTGACAGTACCGGCTTCCCGAATCTCTCCCCCAAAGTAGAGCAACTGCTCTGTAATCGTCGTTTTACCAGCATCCGGGTGGGAGATAATGGCAAAGGTACGGCGTTTTTTAATTTCTTCTTGTACGTTCATGTTCCTAATTCTTTCTCTTTTTATTTTCTGATAAATTTACAAATCCATCTCTACATCGGATTTCTCCTCAATTTCTCTATCTGTCCTATTATAGCGAAAATAGGCACTTTTTTCAACGATGATTCTTCTTTGAGAGCAAAAAGAAAGACCAAAATCCGTAGATTCTAGTCTTCTTTTCACGGCAATCAAAAGGCACCAAATCCTCCGCCACCGCCACCATCAGAGAAGCCACCGCCGTCAAAGCCGCCACTGCCATCTGAAGAGTTAATAGAGAAGCTTGAAACACTATAGGAATCATCTGCATAGTTCATCAAGGTAGAGCCGTCTAGGAAGGTATTTGGGGAGGTTGTTAGCCAAAGAACAGTATCCCAGTCTTCATATGGTAAGGAAATCTGATGATTTTGGAGTACCTGGCTCACTTTTTTTGCTTGGCCATACATGGTTGCATAGACTAAGATGCGATTCCATAGGATGACACTCTCAAGTTCTGCTTGGTTGAAATTTGGAATACTTTCGATCATATTTCGAAAGGCCATCCATTGGAATTGTGAATCCAAGTTCTCTAAGGATTGTAGATGATCTTCACGGATTTTCACAACAATATAAAATGGAATGAATAACAAAACCAAAAGTAAAATAATCCAAAAATAGAAGGAAGATAGGTGTGATCCAAATCCAAGAGATAAGAAACACATGCTCACAAATAAGATCAGTAAGAGCCAAAAATGTAAGGCGCAGCCTGTTTTAGAAAAAGCTTCTTCTTTTTCAGATAAGTCTCTAAAATAAGAAGGCAATCCTAATTTTGCAATTTCCTTTTCTACCCCTTTTGACAATTGCTGGGCATCCTTTTTTAAAAGCGATTGAACGGCACTTCCGACTTTTCGAATACGGTCTCGTTGTGTGTCTGATTTAGCAGCTCGAAAATCTTTTTTTAAGGCTGCTTTGTCGATTTTATACCTTGAAAATACTTCACTGATATTGATTTCAGATTCTTGATCAAAGATCATTTCAATAAACTTCAATTCAAAATCAGCCAAACCTTCATAATGGAGACAGGTCAAGGTTTCCCCATTTTCATCCCTAGTCAAACGAAGATTTCCCCGGTCAATGAGATCTAAAATGCTTGCTTGAATGAGATGATTAAATGTTAATGGTCCTTTCTCTCTAGATATCACCATCCGTTCAAAATCAAGTTGATACAGTGCCTTAGCTAGGACAAGAGGAGGTAAATTCTGTGGTGGTTCGTATAATCGTACTCCTTTTGCAATCCGACGAGTTCTGGTACTGATAAAATACCGGATCCATGGAATGAAAGCGAGGATAAATAAAAGAATCGATACAATTGGTACAACCTTAAGTAGAAGGGTCCGATAGAGGAACGTTTTTTGTTCAATGGATTTCTCTTTTTTGAGAAATTTCTCTTTTCCATTTCCCTTGTTAATCTCATTTGCTTGGTCTTGACGCAGGGCTTCTGTCATTGGCCAATAGGCATGCAGTTCGAGCTTTCCATTTTTTGGAAAATCCTTTGTCCAAATATGATAACCAGTTTCAGTCCGTTCGACTTGGGCTGGTGGATTAAAGTAACCAGTATGGGCATACAGTTTTCCCTGCTTAGCATCCAAGCCATCCACATAAAAGTCTAATTTCGCGACTTTCTCATCTCCATCTGAAATAGGAAACCAGTTCAATTCTGCACTATCCTTGTAGAAAGTCAAGAGATGATCAATCTTCCATTTCACTTTGATCTTGACCGTGCCACCGACGATACGGGCATTGTATATTTTTAATTGACGGCCATCTTCCAGGTCTGTTTCCTCTACACGAATCTCTCGTTTTTCCCCATCCACATAGGCTTCCACCTCAGGATTACGATGAATCTTAAACCCTTTTGGAAGAGGATCTGCGCTTCCTAGAGTCACATATTGACCATGATAGCCTGTCTGAAACTGATAGGTGATCTCTTGTGTAAATGTTGCCTGGCTATCTTCCTGCAATTGGAGGTGTCCTACATAGGATTCAATCGAATAGCGAACTTCTTCATCCGCATGTGCTGTCGTTATTGTACAAAACAAACTCCAAACGAGGGAGATCATTAGCAAGAAACGCTTCATATATTCTCCTTTGATATAAAACAGGGTTGAGACAGAGATGCCCCAACCTTTATACTGGTTATTTTCTCACTTTTACCCGCTCACTTCTACGATTGAAGATCTGATTAAAGAGTAATAAAGCAAGGGCTAAAATACTAGATACAACCAGGTAGTTGAGCCAGACTTTATCCCCTCTCATAATCGGAGGGCGGGCCATCAAACCATAATTACCTCCCGTCAATTGATTGACTCCAACCAGAAATAAATCTAAAACAAAGGTATAGAGAACAATCTGACTATTTTTTAAGAGGTTTCGATCATACCATCTCAAGAGATAAATCAAGGAATTGATCAGGAGACAGTAATGTCCGAGGAGGAAAGAAAAGCTCGTAATATGAGGGAAAGTGTAGGGGTCAAAGACTGGATAGCCCAAAGCAAAGATGGCTCCACTCACTCCCATCAAGGCAAAGAACTGTTTGCTTTTCCATCTGTCTGGTAAAAACAAGACCGCAAACATAGCCAAGCGACAGTGATAAAAAGGCAGGCTATTGGACCAAGGAATGTGGTAGGCAAAATACCAAAGATACAAGCAAATTAACTGGAAGCCTTGTAAGTATTGAAAGCATTTGCGAAATTGCTCATTCTGATAATAGCGAAGTGACATCATGATCGCTGTCACAATTAACAAGACCATCACACTATACCAAAGTGCTGAGATTGCTGGTGGTGCTGTTGATTCTGTGGTAAAAAAATGATGCATAAAGTCTCCTTATTTAAACAGATTCAGGTATTCTTCTTTTCTTACTGTACTGAACGATAGTATTGATGAGGATCAGTGTCCCCGTCATTAGGACTGTCACGATCAAATAGTTGAGCACAAGGCCATGGTCACCTATGACAGGTGGTCGACGCAGAAAGCCATAGTTTCCGCCCGTTACAAGGTTGGCTAGAACAATAATGGCATTGACTCCAAACGTCATCTGACAGATCTTCCAAACAGCCCCTTCTTCCACCTGGTAGGATTGAACCAGATAGATTAGACAGTTGGCCAAGAGGGCCCAGTGACCAAAGACATTGTTGATCGAGGAAACGTGAGGAAAAGGGTAGGGATAAAAAACAGGATGAACCAAGGCCATAATGGAGCCAAAGACTCCCACGAGGGCAAAATATTGCTTGAAGCTTCCCTTGGGGGCCAAAAGAATAATCCACATAGCCATCCGGCTATGATAGAAGGGAAGACTCTCTGAAAAAGGCAAGCGAGCTGCTAAATACCAAGAGTTGATAATGAGCAACTGGATCAACTGTCCCCAATACCAAAAGGTTTGGTAGCTTTTGGAGTGAGCAAATCGAACGGACAGAACTCCCACTACTACCAAAGAAGTAGGCAATAAGAAATACCAGACCCCCAATTGAGGAGGGGATGTTGGTTGACTAGTGAAAAATAAGTCCCAAAGTGCCATGATTTCTTTCCCTCATCTACTCTTTTTTCTATTCCGAACGCGAAACGACAGTCTCTTCAACCATCTTGTATTTGTAGCGCTGGTTGACCAAGCAAATACCAGCCACCATCACGATGCTGACCAAGAGGTAGTTCAAGAGAGCACCGTGGTCTCCAATGATTGGTGGACGTCGTAAGAAGCCGTAATCTCCTCTGGTCAAAAGATTGACCAAAAAGATGACTGCATTCATACCAAAGGTGATCTTAACAATCCGTAAGGTGTCCTGTTTTTCCGACTGATAAAACTCCTGCAGGTAAATCAAACTATTGGCAAACAAGGCCCAGTGACTAAAAATCAGGTTGAGTACAGTAATATGGGGGAATGGGAAGGGGTCAAAGGCCGGATAAACCAAAGCCGCAATGGATCCTAGAACACCCAACAAGGCAAAATATTGCTTGATATAGGTCCCTCTAGGAGCAAAGAGGATCGCAAGCATAGCCAAGCGACAATGATAAAAAGGTAAATTGTCTGTCAAAGGCATGTGGGCTAGAATATACCAAGCATTGATGGTTAAGACTTGAATCAATTGTGCCCAATACCAAAAGCGTTGGTAGCTTTTAGACTGTGCATATTTGATGGAAAAATAGCCAACCACCAACAAGGAAGCTGGTAGGAAAACATACCAGAGTCCAAACTCAGGCGGGGCTGATTTTTGGTTCGTAAACAATAAATCCCAAAGTGTCATTTTTCTATTCCTTTAGTTTATAGTAGCCTATTTTTGTATAACTTCCTTCACATTTGCTAGGCTTTTTCTAATTCCTCTACCAATTTGGCTAGATTCATGGAATTGCTTCCCTTGATGAGGATTTGGTCCTGCTCTTTTAAGCTTTCCTTGACTTGTTTGACCAGGTCCTCAAATTGATCTTCCTCAGCGGTCTTTTTGAAATAATAGACATGTCCGAGTGGGAACATCTGACTCGCTAATTGAGCCAAGCCCGCAATGTCTTGCCCATAGAAAATAACGGTATCCAAGACATCCGGTGAGAGGCTGAGGATCATTTGGTTGTGTAGATTTACAGATTGCTCCCCTAGTTCTTTCATATCTGCAAGTACGGCTAATTTTCGGCCATTTGGATTCGCAGGAATAGTCGAGAAAGTTTCTAAAATCAAGCGCATAGCCGTCGGATTAGCATTGTAGACATCGGATAGGATATCCGCTCCGTTACTGGCCTTCTTCCATTCTGTCCGGTTGCGCGTTAATTGCAAGGTTTCAAAACTATCACGAATCGCAGCTTCACTCACTCCTTCTTTCAAGGCAACATAAGCTGCAATCATAGCATTGGTCGCATTGTATTTTCCTGTTACTGGAAGATCGATCGCTTCTTCTAAGAAATTAGCTCGGAAAGTTAAGCTATCCTTTCGCTCGATTAACTCGGTAATAAAAATCTCCTCATCTGGCCCAAAGCGAACGACTGTTTGATTTTCAGGGAGGTAGGCATTGACGATCGGATCAGCTGGAACTACCAGAAGACCGCCTTCTGGCATCCCATCCGCAATCTGGAGTTTTCCTTTTGCGATCTCACTTCGATCTTTGAAGAATTCCAAATGGGCTTCCCCAATCAAGGTGACAATAGCAGCTTTTGGATGCGCCAGTTCTGACAAGAGATGGATATCTCCTAGATGGTCTTGCCCCATTTCAAGGACCAGTTTGTCCGTCCCTTCTGGCATATGCAAAACCGTATAAGGAAGACCAATTTCGTTATTATAGTTTCCTTGTGTTTTATAGGTCAGGTAGGTGGTGGACAAAAGCTGTGCCAACATATCTTTTGTGGTGGTTTTACCATTTGACCCCGTCACTGCAAAAACATCTACTTTTGTCTTTTGAAGATAGGCTGCAGCAAGTGTTTGAAAAGCGCTCAGCACATCTTCCACCAAAATATAAGGGTGGCCTTCTACCACTTTCTCTGAAAAAGTGGCTACGGCTCCATTTTCAAAAGCAGTCTCAATAAAGTCATGACCATCACGCGCTCCCTTTAAAGGAACAAACAGGTCTCCAGGCCCAATCAATCGGCTGTCAAATTCCGGCTTGACGAGGGCCACATCTTCAAATTGGCTGATATCATTTTTTGCGTGTACTAGATGAGCAACTTCATGTAATGTGAGATTCATATCCGACTCCTCAGTTCTCCGTAGCGTCTTCCCCAAAGGTCTAAACGCTCGTTTCAAATTCTTCTCATTATACCATATTCTAGACCACAAAAAAAGTGGCTGGGACAGAAGTCCTAGCCTCTTGATTGTTTTTGGATTGTCGAGCAAGACGCAGTAGTTGAGTGGGCTCTACTACGCTGATTTTATCAGCTTTTACAGCCCTACTTAACTGTGCGGAGGTGGGACGACGAAATCGAATTCTAACGAATTACCGATTTCTGTCCCACTCTCTCTTTTCTTACAACAAATGCGCTTCGTGTTTTTGGAAGACTTCTTTTCCAAGCTCTACTAACTTGGTGATCAAATCTGTATAGTTGAGTCCCATATTGTCCCAAAGCAGAGGATACATAGACCATTGGGTAAATCCTGGCATGGTATTGAGTTCGTTTAAGAAGATCTCTCCTTTATCGGTATAGAAGAAATCACAACGCGCTAAACCTAGACCACCGATTGCACGAAAGGCTTTTTCTGCGTTGGTCCGCATGGTTTTCACAACCTCAGGGTCCAATTGAGCTGGAATCGCCATGGTAATTTTGTTGTCGATGTATTTGGCATCATAATCATAGAAGGCCACATCTTTCACAACTTCACCTGGCAAGGTACTCTTCACATCATAGTTTCCAAGCAGTCCAACTTCGATCTCACGCGCATTGACTCCTTGCTCTACCAAGACACGGCTATCGTATTTGAAGGCCAATTCGAGAGCAGTCCGAAGCTCTGTTTGGTTTTCAGATTTTGAAATCCCAACACTAGAGCCCATATTGGATGGTTTGGTAAAGACAGGATAAGAGAGAGTCGCTTCAATTGTAGCAATTTTCTCATCCACGTCATCGCCTTCCACTACAGCTACATAAGGAACTTGAGGAATTCCAGCAGACTCCAAGACCCGTTTGGTCGTGATCTTGTCCATCGCAACACTGGAAGCTAGGATGCCACAGCCGACATAAGGCATCTTCAAGACTTCTAAGAAGCCTTGAATGGAACCATCTTCTCCCATTGGTCCATGAAGAACTGGAAAGACTACTGCTCCTTCCTTGTAAATCGCAGATGGTGCCACTTTTTTAGACCAGTCCACTGTCTCATTGGTCATCAATTTCTCATCATCCGCTGGTTTCTCTTCAAAAGCTTGCGTCTGGATGAAATCTCCTGACTGCGTAATAAAGTAGGTTTGAACCGAAAATGCTTGGTAATCAATCGCGCGCATCACGCTTTCTGCTGAAAGAACAGATACTTCACGTTCTGCACTACGTCCACCATATAACAGGATTAAGTCTTGTTTACTCATAGTTTCTCCCTAATTGTTCCCTTGATTTCTTACTTGATAGTATACCACAATGACAGCCCTTTCGAAAGAACTTCTCTTATAATTCTGTCCGATTTTCGATCGCGCGAAGAAGGGTCACTTCGTCCGCATACTCGATATCGGCTCCAACTGCTAGCCCCCGTGCCAAACGGGTCACTTTGATGCCTGCTGGTTTGAGCACGCGTGAGATATACATAGAAGTCGCTTCCCCGTCTGCCGTCGCATTGGTCGCAACAATGACCTCAGTAACTGTTCCATCCATCAAGCGACTGAGCAAACTCTTGAGATTGATATCATCGGGTCCCACGCCATTCATGGGTGAGATCAAGCCATGCAAGACATGATAGCGACCGTGGTATTCCTGGATATTTTCCATAGCAGAGACATCCCGGCTATCTTCTACAACAAGAATGAGGGATGGATCCCGCGTTTCATCTCGACAAATCTCGCAGGTTTCTTCATCAGTCAAATTGCCACAAATACTGCAATACCCTAGCTCACGCTTGGCATTTAGTAAGTTCTTGGCAAATTCATTAACATCATCATCTGACATGCCAATAGTGTAAAAAGCAAGACGGGTCGCTGTTTTGATCCCAATTCCTGGCAACTTGGAATAGCTGTCAATTAATTTTGCAATAGGTGCTGGATAAAGCATAGTTTCCTTTCTAATTCATGGGGTGTTTCTGATTGTATAAGTTAATAATGTCACGCGTAATGGAATGACTAACTGTCGCCTGTAGATTGGTATTATGTGGAAAGACCACCGCTACCGCAATCTTTGGATTATTCGATGGTGCATACGCCACCACATTAGTATTAATGGCTTGTTTGCCCCCATCGACAGTGGTTTCAGCTGTACCAGTCTTTGCACTGATGGGCACACTGGCCCCACGACCAACGGTTTTTCCTGTCGTCAACCCACTCGTACCATTGGCCACTTGGTAAAACCCTTGCTTGATCAAAGCCATGTTCTCCGCTGAGATATGGACTTGATTGAGCTCCTTGGCTTCGATCGCTTTTTTCAACTGACCGAGGCCACCTTGATCATTATTGTCATAGATGCCTTCGACGACATGAGGACTCACCCGCTTCCCATCATTTGCAACGGTTGCCGCATACTGAGCCAATTGCATAGGGGTGTAGTTGTCAAACTGGCCAAAGGCATTGGTCAAATAATTACCGACTGTATACTCTTTCGGGATAAAACCGGTCGATTCATTGGGAAGGTCAATCCCCGTTGACGTTCCAAGACCGTACTCTGCAAAAGTAGAACGGAGTTTTTTCATAGCAGGGTCCACTTGATCTACTTGTAAGGTCATATTTGGAGTGTAGGGTTGCCCCATCATCTTAAGAGCAATTTGAACCATGTAGGTATTGGAAGAATATTCCAAAGCTTCTACTGCATTGATGGAGCGACTGCCATATTGGGTAAACCAAGAGTTAATCGGCGTTGATCCTGCAAAAACAATGGGCTGATCGGTCAGTACTTGATTGCCGGAAATGGCACCATTTTCCCATCCTGAAGTCAAGGTTGCTCCTTTAACGACCGATCCTGGGACGAAAACATTGGTGACTGTTCCCAAAGCATCGGTTGATAAATCTTGACTACCAGCCTGGTGTTTGATCCCTGCCATGGCAAGGACTTTCCCTGTATCAGGCTCAAGGGCTACAGCATAGACACCTTCGGAGTAGGTCGCATTTCCAGCTTGCAACTCTGCGCTAAAGGCAGAGCGGAGAATATCTTCCACCCCTTTTTGGAAATCCAAGTCAATCGAGAGCTTGAGGTTTTCCCCCTTAGCTCCTTTTGAAATGTCTACCACTTTATCCATATTGCCATTTTTATCCAGGAGAATTTCTTTTTCACTGCGTTTTCCTTGAAGGACGTTTTCGTATTCCTTTTCGAGATAAGAGGTTCCAACCCGGTCATTGAGGGCATAACCTTTTTTGACATAGTCCTCGACTTCTTCTGCTGGAAGTCCTGCCTGCTCAGTCGAAACCGTTCCGATGATAGAAGCTAAAGGAGTATCCAAAACCTTGCGGTCCCAGCTGGTCGTGATCGCAATTCCAGGAAGGTCCTGACTGTCAGCCGCGATGGTCGCAATCTGCTCAGCTCCTAGTGCTTGCGTCGAAATAATCCCCGTCGCAAAATTCTCCACAGCATTCATCTGGCTATAGAGATAAATAATCTTTTTCTCATCATCCGTATAGCCGAGTTTTGAAGGGTCGATACTATCCACTGCCGCTTGATAAATCTTGGCTTCCGGCAGGCGGTTGCCATCGGTATCAAATTTCTTTTTCTCAGGCAGGTGTTCCACGACCTCTTGGTAGACCTTGGTATTGGCTAGATAGTAATCCACTTCTTGCCGTTCGGTTACTTGAGGATTTTCTACATCGACATACTGCAAGAGTTTTCCAGCTGTCTCTCGCATTTCTTGGGCCGTCATTTTACGATCCCGAGTAAAGGTCAAGACTTGTTTTCCCACATTTTCCACCAAGGGCTTACCAGAAGCATCATAAATTTGCCCTCGCACACTCCCTTGTTTGACCGTCTTTTTGGTAGCTTTTGCCAATTTATCCGTATAGTAGGCTTGGTGAGAGATCTGCATATAGCCAAGTCGGGTAATCAGAACCAAAAAAAGAAGGCAAATCAAACTAAACAGCAGATAGAGTCTGCGTGTGATCGAATGATTCTCAAACTTCCGTATTTTCTTCTTCATGAAATGTTCTATCCTTCTTTTCTAATCAACACTTACCTTCCATTTTACTATTTTTCCAAGAGTATCTCAAGAAAAGGAAGAGACCTTTCCTGGAATTTTATAAGGAAAAAAGAGAGTGGGACAGAAATCGGTAATTCGTTAGAATTCGATTTCGTCGTCCCACCTCCGCACAGTTGAGTAGGGCTGTAAAAGCTGATGAAATCAGCGCAGTAGAGCCCACTCAACCACTGCGTCTTGCTCTACAATCCTAAAATAATTGAGAGGCTAGGACTTTTGTCCCAGCCTCCTTCTTCTAATATGTCACAACATTGATTTTTCCTTTGTCATACTCAGCAATGAAAATATCCAAAACGTTGTCATAGCCTTCTTTTTCCAATTCAGCTAGCAACCACTCTTCACTTTTCCCAATTGTTTCCAAAATTTCAAGCTGAACCACACCATCCGTAATGATTGGGTATTTAGGATTTTCATCCCCCGCACGGACAACGATCATTTGACCGTTTTGTTCAATGACAGCTCGTTTCACTCCCTTTAATTGGAAAATTCCTTGTGAACGCAATTTCAAGGCAACGTCTGAAGCAGAAAGTCCCTTGGATCGACAAGCTTCCGGATCAAGCTTCCCATTTTTGATAATGACAGTTGGTTTGCCATCGATCAAGTGCTTCATAAAACGGACATTGGTATTGAGCCATTTTAAGAGCAAGATCAAAATAGTCCACATCAAGAGAATCACTATGTATTGAAGAATGGTAATGGAGCTATTGTAAATCACCCCACCAATAATTCCCCCCAGAACATAGTTCTGTATCTGGTCTACTGCAGAACTTGGTGCTAAGTTTCCTTTCCCGGTCACATTGATCACAAATACCAAGGAAATCAAGCCAAGAGCTAATTTAATCAAAATGGTTATAAAATTTACTGTCATTTGTTCACCTCCACAAGTTCTACGTCTGTTTTATATAGATCCATCTTTTCTAATAGATAGCGATCCGGGTCAGAGCCTGCGATAGCTCGGTAATAAACCTCTCCAACTTTCAGAATCGCCCCATCTGTGGCCGCTGAAGTATTGACATAGACATCTTCTTTTTTGACATCCAACTCCTTTGAGATGACTTCAATAAAATGGAGTGAGCGTTGGAACTGGTCATTATTACTTTGGCTATATTGAAAATTGCTGATACTGATCAAGACCACTACCACCAGAGTTAAAATGGAGATAATAGACAATTCGCGGAATTTGCTATCGTGCTTATTGCTATCGTGCTTATTCCGATAGGCTTTCGCCACAAAAAAACCAGTCAGAAGAATGAGCAAGCCAGATATCCCAATGGTCACCCAGTTTTGCTGGCTGATCTGACTCAATACATAGTCATAAGAGTAAAATTTCATAAACAACTCCCTTTCTCCAAATGAATTCAAGCTATTATAACGGATTTTATAAGAATTTTCAAGGCATTGTGATCAGGAAATCATTAAAATTTTGTTATAATAAAACTATCAATTATGTCAAGAAAAGGAAACACAATGAAACTCATTTCATGGAATATCGACTCGCTAAACGCTGCATTGACTAGCGACTCAGCACGCGCCAAACTCTCTCAAGAAGTCCTTCAAACCTTGGTTGCTGAGGATGCGGATATCATTGCCATTCAAGAAACCAAGTTATCCGCCAAAGGTCCTACTAAAAAACACCTCGAAATCCTTGAGGAGCTCTTCCCTGGCTACGAAAATACCTGGCGTTCCTCTCAAGAGCCTGCTCGCAAAGGCTATGCTGGAACCATGTTCCTCTATAAAAAAGAACTTACTCCCATTGTGACTTTCCCAGAAATCGGAGCTCCTTCGACCATGGACTTGGAAGGTCGGATCATTACACTAGAATTTGATCACTTTTTCGTGACTCAGGTCTACACACCAAACGCTGGTGATGGACTCAAACGTTTGGAAGAACGTCAAGTCTGGGATGTCAAATATGCGGAATACTTGACTGAACTAGACAAGCAAAAGCCTGTTCTTGCTACAGGTGACTACAATGTCGCTCACAAGGAAATCGACCTCGCCAACCCTGCCAGCAACCGCCGTTCACCAGGTTTCACAGACGAAGAACGTGAAGGATTTACAAATCTTTTGGCCAAAGGATTTACAGATACCTTCCGCCATGTCCATGGTGATGTCCCAGAACGCTACACTTGGTGGGCACAACGAAGTAAAACCTCAAAAATCAACAACACAGGCTGGAGAATCGACTATTGGTTGACCTCAAACCGCATTGCTGACAAGGTCACTAAATCAGATATGATTGACTCAGGCGCTCGTCAAGATCATACACCAATTGTGATGGAGATTGAACTCTAAGGAGAAAGCTAATGGACTATCAAGCTGTCATCCCCGAATTTGTGGTATCCAACATCGAAAAATCGCGCTACTTCTACTGCAACTTGCTGGGCTTCTCTGTCGAATACGAACGCCCCGAGGAGAAATTTCTCTTCCTCTCCCTTGAAGACTGCCAACTCATGTTAGAAGAAGGCGACGCAGAAGAATTAGCTCAGCTGACTTATCCTTTCGGGCGTGGTGTCAATATTTCCTTTGGCATTGAGGATGTTCCTCAGCTCCACCAAAAACTGCTGGAAGCTGACTATCACATCCATCGTCCCCTGACCAAAAGAAAATTTCGTGTTGACGACCATTTTATCTATCCTCATGAATTTGCAGTTTTAGACCCAGATGGCTATTTTTTAAGATTTAGTGAATAAGAAAAAGGAGGTTGTTGGCCTCTTTTTCAGTAAGTAAATATAAATTGACAGAACTGTAAATCCAGTGACAGAAACCTTTGCTAAAGCCCATGAAATCAGCATGTCAAAGAACTTTGATAGCCATTTTTTGTATAATTGAGTAGAATGAAATCAGAAAGCGAGGAAATCTTATGCAAGTCGGAAAGCAGATCCAGCACTATCGTAAAGAGAAAAATTTATCTCAAGATGATTTGGCTGAAATCATCTTTGTCAGCCGTCAATCCATTTCCAACTGGGAACGCGGAGCAACCTACCCTGATATTCAAAACCTGCTTTTACTGAGCAAGGTCTTTGAAGTGTCATTGGACCAACTCATAAAAGGAGATGTGGAAACCATGAAACAAATTATTCACGACCAAGAATTTATGCGCTATCAAAAAGATGGAGTGGTTTTTACCATTTTACTAATTGGAAGTCCTATAATAATGATTCCTCTAATTCTTTATCTGGAATGGTTCGGTATCGCTATTAGTTGCTTGATTTATGCTATCACAATGTTCTACGCCCTACGCATTGAGAAATTTAAGAAACAGCATAATCTTCGTACCTTTCGCCAGATTGTCGCCTATGATCAAGGACGCAGCCTGAGCGAGATTGAAGAAGCCGAGGAAAGGGGCAAGGCTCCTTACCAAAATATTATCCTTCCTGTTCTATTTTGCCTTGGAATTGGAGCTATTGCTCTGTTGTTTTCTTGGCTCTTACTGACTTTCTTCCCTATCAAATAAAAGCGAAGTCATCAGACCTCGCTTTTCAAATGTCTTTAAAGTTATAGAGTTGCGGATAGTGATCACACTCGGGATTTTTGGGATGTAACTTCCTACTCATGCTTTCCTATATCCTCACCTGTCTATCTTCAGACCGTTGGCCTGTGACAAACATGGTGAAGGTTGCCTTGCAGACATTTCGGTCATCTTGGTTGGTGATATCTACATCGACGACACAGGTTGTACGACCTTGATGGACACATTCCCCCCTGATGGTTAGGACATCCCCTAGATTGCCAGCTTTCAAATAGTTGATAGAAGACTGGAGCGTCCCACCTCCGCACAGTTGAGTAGGGCTGTAAAAGCTGATGAAATCAGCGTAGTAGAGTCCACTCAACCACTGCGTCTTGCTCGACAATCCAAAAATAATTAAGAGGCTAGGACTTTTGTCCCAGCCTCGACTTTTTTATCTTCATTGATAGACCAATGATTGATTTTTTATTTTTTATTTTTTCTTCTCAATGTGATCTTTGAGATCTTCTTGAGCTTTTTTATTGGATTCTGCTTTTTTCTTCAACCATTCTTCTTTGGCCTTGTTAAAGTCTTTGGTTGTGACAACATCTTTGGACATTTCAAGGTATTTGTAGAATGTTCCTGTTCCTTTTGTACCAACCCATGAAGCAGCACGACTGTATGGTACGGTCCGTTGAAGCATTGGAGAACCACCATTTGAAACAGTTGGAAGCGTAATCGCACTATCCGTCAACCAAGCTTGTGCTGCTGCATATTTTTCGTAGCGTTTTGCTTGATCCAACAATTCAGCATCGGCATCTTTCAACATGTTAGCGTATTGATCCAAACCAACTGCTGCAATGGCTGGATTATTTGAACCTGCATCAATACCAAGATAGTAGAAGACAGAACCATTTACTGGGCTGATACTTTCGAGGTAAGTCGATGGGTCTTGGTAGTCAGGAGCCCAACCACCGCCTGAGATATCGTAATCTCTCGCAGCAGCAGTATCGCTGAAGTAGGTGATATTTTGGAAATCATCATCCGAAACCTTTTGAAGGTCTACAACGACATTGTCTGCACCAAGCGCTGACTCTACAGATTGTTTGAAGGAGCTCGCTTGTTGGACCATGCTGTTGTCCACTTGGCTGACAATGTAGTCCAAATGAATTGGGAATTGAACGCCTTGTTTTTGCAATTCAGCTTTGGCTTTCGCAAAGGAAGCTTTGGCTTTTTCTGGGTTGTAAAGGCTCGTTTGACCATCGGCCAGGCTCACACCCTTCCATTGATCCCCATAGGTAACCAATTGTTTTTCAACGACTTTACCAAAATCTTCTCCATTGACTTGGACATAAGTTGGTGGCACCAAAGTGCTACGAAGGGTATTTTCAGCCGCATCAGATCCAGATACTTGTGCCGCATATGATTTGCGGTCAAAGCCAAAGTTCACCGCTTGACGGAAGTCCTTGTTCAGAATTGCTTTCTTAGTAGAAGCTTTTTGTTCATCCGTTGTTTTGGCAGTGTGGTCATACTTTTGACGGTCCAAGTTGAATCCAAGATAGTAGGATGTTCCCAATTGCAAACCGTAGACAATGTTGTCGCCAAAGTTTTTCTTGACACTCTTATAAGTCGAGCTGTTTGGCATAACAGATGCAAAGGAATATTGACCTTTTTCAAAGTTTTTAATGATAGAATCTGGGTTTGATCCATCGTTAAAGGTCAATTTGACATTGTCGATATGAACATTTTTCGCATCGTAATAGTCTTTGTTCTTGACCAATTCAATTTCAGATTTTGAAGTCAAAGATTTCAAGTAGAATGGACCATTGTATAAGATGCTGCTAGGTTTCAAAGAACCAAAATCTTTTCCTTGAGATTTCAAGAAATCCGCATTGACTGGGAAAAGAACACCTGAGGTTGTTTTTGAGTTCCAGAAGCTTTCTGGACGAACCAAAGTATATTGGATGGTGTGGTCGTCTAAGGCTTTGACACCAACTGTGTTAAAGTCTTTGGTTTCCCCTTTTACGTAGGCATCCAAACCTTTGATCGAATTTTGAATCAAGAAGAGACCTTCTGATTTAGACTCAACCGCGTGTTTGATCCCTGTAACAAAGTCTTGAGCCGTTACAGCACCATATTCTTCTCCTTCACTCGTATACCATTTGGCATCCTTACGAAGTTTGTAAGTATAGGTTAATCCATCTTCAGAGACAGTCCAATCTTCTGCTAGACTTGGCACAAAGTTTCCGTATCGGTCGTTTTCAAGAAGACCATCTACAAGGTTACTTGTGACATCTGAAGTTGTTGTACGAGTTGCAGCGATGTAATCCAAGGTATTTGGATCTGCTGAATAGACGAATGAGTAGGTTGCTTGATTGCTACTACCACCGCCACATGCTGCTAAAAGAAAGGCACCTGCAACAGAAACTCCTGCAAGAGCTAACAGTTTTTTTGCTTTCATCACTATCTCCTTATGTTAGATTTTCTACCATTATACACTATTTCTTAAAAAAAACCAAATTTATTTAAAAAAAGTTCGTTATTTCTGAATGAATATAATAAGATATAAAGAAAAAGCATCTTGAAATCGATCTCAAAGAAGCCGGATAGGGGAGTCTAGGCACCTACCACCAGATCCAACAAAGATATCACCTTTCAATCATTTTAATAAATATACGTTTCATCACAAAAAAGAACCTCTGCACTTTCGAGCAGAGGAACTGATTCCTAATCAAAATGATAGAGTTGAGGATACTGGTCACATTCAGGATTTTTAGGATGGCAGATGGCCCGTCCAAAGTAAATCATGGCTTGGTGAGCCGCCAGCCATTCGCTCTTTGGCAGAACATCCATGACCCGCTTTTCAACTTCCAATGGCGTCGCTGATTTCTTGACAATATCATGGTGCTTGCAGATCCGCTCCACATGGGTATCGACAGCAAAAGCTGGAATCCCAAATCCTACACTCATGACGACATTAGCTGTTTTCCGTCCTACTCCTGCCAGGCTTTCTAACTCTTCACGAGTCTGAGGCACCTGCCCATCAAAGTTGTCTAGCAATTGTTGGGCACATTTTTTGAGAAATTTGGCCTTATTTCGATAGAGACCTAATTTAGAAATATGCTTGGCGATAGCTGCTTCACTGGCTGCTGCCATGGCTTGTGGGGTTGGAAAAGCCGCAAACAAACCTGGTGTCGCTTTATTAACAGCCGCATCAGTCGTCTGAGCAGAGAGCATGACTGCCACTAATAATTCAAAATGATTACGAAAATCCAGACTCGGTTTAGCATCTGGAAAAAGGGCGATAATTTCTTCAATCACATGACGTGCCCGTTTCTTTGATAAAACCATCATTTCTCCTTTACACTACTAGTCCTTATTATAGCATGAAAGCACCCTATTTCTGAAAGAATCGGCTTCAGAAAAAGACTAGTCCGTAGACGAGTCCTTTTCAATTAGTCTATAAAATGAGTATGCTTGGTAATCCATTGAGTGACCTTGATATTTAACCAGAACACATAGATCCCAAATGTAATGATGGTAAAGAACCACCATTTGATCCAATTTCCAAATAACTGCATAGCCGTGCCGTCAAAGTACTGACGACGACCATCAATCACGGTATGCTTGACCTTCCAGTTATACATAATGCACACGCCCCAAGGAGCACAAATCCCAAAAGTAAATACTGTAATGAAGGTTGCTAATAAAACATGGCCAATATATGAAAATAAGCCTCCATCAAAATACGATTCACGATACATGGTCCATCTCCCTATATTTTTTCTACACCAATCTCTTCAAGAAGGTAATCAGGATTTGAGCAGAGCGTTCGCCAGCCTCTACGATAAATTCATCAAAAGAAATATTGGCTGCGTGATCTGCCGTATCACTCATCGCTCGGATGACCATGAAGGGACGTCCAGCTGCATGAGCGGCTTGGGCAATAGCTGCCCCTTCCATCTCAACTGCTAATACTTCTGGGAAATGCTCCCGAATTGTTGCGACTTTTTCTTCACTCGCGATAAAGCTATCTCCTGTTGTAATCAAGCCCACATGTGTGGTTGCAGCTTCTTCTTCCAGAACTTTTTTCATCTCTGAAACAAAATAGCGACTGGATTCAAAGTAAAGTGGTTGACCTGCCATTTGACCATACTTGTAGCCAAAGGCTGTCACATCCACATCATGATAAGCCAATTTGTCTGCAAGGACGATATCCCCAACAGCCATTCCCGGTGCAACCGCACCTGCAGAACCCGTATTGATAATGGCTTCCACCTTAAAATCATTGGCCAAGACTGCTACACTCATAGCAGACATGACTTTTCCGATACCACTTTCAACCAAAACGACCTCATGGCGTCCAATAGATCCTGTATAGTAGACTTTTCCAAGACGCAGATGCTTTTCCCCATTTTCAAGGGCTTCAACCAAGATCTTCAACTCCTGGGGCATGGCTGCGATAATTCCAATTTTCATGTCATTTCTCTCCTTGTAACGACCTTATAGACGCCAAATAGCAATAATTAAAACAATGAGGAGCACAATGATCCAGAACAAAATCTTATTGAGTTTGGATTGGACCACACTTTGTTTGCGCTCTTCAATACGACGACTCTTGGTCACTGTGGGCTCCACTTGGATCTGCACAGTATCCTGAGAATAACGCTCTTGTGGACGCTCCATACGACTCTCTCTCATAGGACGTTCATAGCCAAATCCCCTGTGGTCTGTTCGAATAATTTTCGTCTCTTCAGCATCGACCATTTTAGGACCGGTGATGTCCTCGCCTCGCCTTGCTCGTTCAATCATTTCATCGGTTAATAAAGGTTTTCCCATCGGATCCTCCTCTATTTATTGATTAAGTCCCAATATTGGATGGCCATGATGGTTTTGGCATCACAGATTTCGCCAGTTTGGATCAAATCTTTCGCTTCCTTCAAGGTCACTTCTAATAACTCTAAGGTCTCATCCGCATCTTGTGGACGTGGATTTTCCACCTTTTTCAAGTTGGTCGCACCATAAAGTTTGATCCGCTCATTACAAAATCCAATGGCAGAATAAAAATCATACAATAACTCTAGATCCGCTGTGTAGCCAATTTCTTCTTCCAATTCACGCAGAGCAGCTGCTTGGGGATCTGCATTTTCTCCCTTTTCTAACTTCCCTGCTGGAATCTCCACTGAGGTCCTTTCAATCGCCTTGCGGTACTGCTTGACCAAGATCGTTTTCCCATCTTCTGTGATCGGCAAAATCGCTACTGCTCCATTATGGAAGATTAAATCACGCTGCGCTTGGCCTTTTCCAGCGGGTAGTTCTACTTGATCAGTGACCACTTGGAAAATCGGTCCCTGATAAATCTCCTTGCGCTCAATGGTTTTTTCTTCAAATTGCATGAGAATCTCCTATTTATTTTTAGGATGGTGTGGCAAGCGAAGGGCATACTCTTCTTTATTCACTTGACGGCCACGACCAATCGCAATCGCATCAGCTGGTACATCCTTGGTAATGGTTGATCCAGCACCGACTAAGGAATTGTCGCCTAATTCAACTGGCGCAATGATCGTCGAATTGGAGCCGACAAAGACATTGTTTCCAATCGTCGTTTTAAACTTATGTTGGCCATCATAATTCACTGTGATGGTTCCTGCACCAAAGTTAACGTTGCTGCCGACTTCACAGTTGCCAATGTAGGTCAAATGACCTGCTTTGGTATTTTCGCCAATAGACGAACCTTTGACTTCGACAAAGTTTCCAATATGGACATCTTTGGCGAGGCTAGATCCTGGACGAATATGAGCGTATGGTCCTACCGTCACGCCATCAGCTACCGTGCTCTCTTCAATCATAGAGTTAGTGATGACAGCAGCTGCCCCAATTTCACTGTCCACAATATAGGTTCCATTGGTTAAGACTGTTTCAGCCCCAATTTTTGTGTGTCCTTTTAGGGTAACATTGGCTTCGATTTGTACCTCAGGAGCGATTTCAACATCGACATCGATATAGGCTGCATCCGGATTGACAAAGCTCACCCCATTGACCATGTGGGCTTGGTTAATGCGACGACGCATGATGCCTTCTGCTGTCGCAAGGGCCACGCGGTCGTTAACCCCGAGACTTTCATCAAAGTCTTTGAGCGTATAGGCTCCAACTTTCTCTCCTGCTTCTCGGAAAATCCCAATCACATCTGTGATGTAGTATTCACCTTGGGCATTGTTGGTATTGATATTCTTCAAAGCTTCAAAGAGGCGGGCATTGTCAAAGACATAAGTCCCTGTATTGATTTCTTTGATTTGTTTTTCAAAATCTGTCGCATCTTTTTGCTCGACGATGCGAAGCACTTCCGCATTGTCATTACGAACAATCCGGCCATAGCCAAATGGATTAGCTGCTTCGGCTGTCAAAATCGTTGCCACATTCTTGTGGTTGATATGGAAGTCGATCAAGTGTTTGAGACTGTCACCCGTAATCAAAGGAGTATCTCCTGCAATGACGAGGGTATGCCCTTCAAGACCTTTCAAGACTGGCTCTGCCATCATGACCGCATGACCAGTTCCCAATTGTTCGGTTTGTTTGACAAACTCTGTTTGTCCCGCTAAGACTTGCTCTACCAATTCCGCCTTGTGGCCCACAACTGTTACAGTCTTTTCTGGTGAGATGGCTCCAACACTACGGAAGACATGCTCCAACATAGAGATCCCTGCAACCTTATGGAGAACCTTGGGCAGATCTGATTTCATACGGGTACCTTTCCCCGCTGCTAAAATAATGGCATAATTTGGCATAACATTTCTCTTTTCTGTACAATATCGTACTTATTATACCATTTTTCACCCCTTTTGGAAAATAAGACCAGATCAAAAAACTCTACTAGAAGGAGAGTTAGATTAAGATCATATCTTCGTTGAGACTTTCCTTAGGTGAGTACGGACATTAGGTGAAATTATCCAGTGGATGATTTCAGCAATCCAGGAAGTTCCATGATTTAGTTTTGAACCTAAAGTTTCAAAACTCCCGAGCGCTTGAAACTTTAGGTTTCAAGCACTTTTCTCACAGCGGAAAGTCTCAAAAAATCTTTTAATAGTTCTAAGAACTGGGCAGTATTTTTAGCTTGACACAATCACTAGCTATTTTTTAATAGAAAACAGTTATTCTCTTTTCTGATTTTCTAAAAGAAAAAAGTGTTCTATAATGGATAAACCTTGCGAAATTCTTCTAAAACCACCTTGCTATCAGGTGTAAAAGTTAGTCCCGCTTCTCCTAAGCAGTCTTTGAAAAAGTCTTCATGAACCTGACGCCAATAAGCTAGAGATTTGTCTCCTTCACCTTCCTTATAGGCATGGTCAGCTGACACTTGATGGAAAGGCTGAACAGAAACCTTTGTAATTTCGACAATGCAGACAGCTTGATCCTTACTGTCTAAAACAACATCAAAGGTCCCTTCTTGTGGAAGGGGTTCGTCCTCTACTGCGTAGAGGTCATGAGCTGAGGCTGTTGCTGTTTTTTCGCCTTTAAAGACCAGTTCCGCTAAAAGGTCTGGGTCCACTCCAAAGGCCCAGGCATCTATCTCATCTCCAATAGAGGGATTGATTTGCTTGTAGGCATTCCACATTTCTTGAGGTGTCATAGGTTCTCCTTTTTTTCTTTTACCTTCCAATTTCTATAGCTTGTCAGTTCTAATTCTGGAAATCCTCCTAACTCTGCCTTCACCTTCAATACTAAAGGAGAAGCATTGTCGGCAGTAATGTCTTCCACATTCAACCAAATGGCATTGGCTGAATCATTAGTCCCATCAAGAACCTCCTGAGGAAGGGATTGTTGAGAGCTCTCGAAATCGAGTACGATATCATAAAAGGCCATGATATGGTGTACGGCGAAGTCTTGCCCTTCTTCTTGAACCATCACATCGTAAATTCTAGGATTTGAATAACTGCTAAGAGAATATCCTGTCTCTTCCAGAACTTCTCTCTTGAGGGTTTCTGTCAGTCCCTCACCTGGTTCTTGACTACCACCAGGTAAATCAAAACGATGCTGATAAGGTCCTCTCGTTTTCTCAATGCAGAGCAGTTTCCCTTCTTGAACACAGACTCCGTAAACGCCAAAGTGATTTTTGATTTCCATCAAATCCTCCTACTTTCATTTAAATCTCAGTCGATAGTGAAATCAGTATAGATATTCTTTTTGCAACACCATCTCTGATTGCCACTAATCATTTCTTCTCTATTGATTTAATACTTTTTCAATATCTATTTTAGTAATTTTTTAGATACCAAAAATCCTGCAAAAACTGAAGTGAGAATCCCTATTAATACTGGGAACAACAATCTGATAAGTTCAATATCTAGTGGTAATCCACTCAAAAAGATGATCAAATAAGAAATAGCAATTCCTATCACCAATCCCGCGCTTGTGCCTCGTACTCCCATCATGAAGCTTTCAAATAAATATATTCTTTTTATCTGTCGATCAGATGCACCGATGATTTTAAAAGTTGCGATCTGTTTATAATTCTCCTGAATGGTAATAGCTAGAATATTGATAATATTAATAATCGCTACAATAGAGATAAGAACTATGATTAATAGGATAAAAAGGTCGATGTAGGAAAACCATCTGGATAGCATATTGATAACATCCTGTTGTGTTGCTACAACAACATCTAATCCTGTCCCTGATAAAGATTGTTTTAAATTTTCATTTTTTAAAACAATCTTTTCTATCCTGTTTGCTGCCTCATTTAAATCGGTTCCATTTTTTACAGTAGCATTCAGATAGTAATACTTATTTGATGAAACGCTACTACTTTTTACATTGATTGCCATCATTTGATTTATTTCTGTTGGCAAGGTAGAAAATAACTGCGCTACTTGCTTGTCTATAATGCCAGAAATTACAAACTTTACATTATGATTATCAATCTTAATAGTCACCGTATCTCCGACATTCATTGATGTAGCCTTGTGTACGGAATCTCCGATTAATATTTCATTGTTCTTCTCTGGAAATTTCCCTTCAGCAATTCTAATATTCAGGTTTTTTAAATACTTTTCTTCTAGACAATGGATAGTATTGGAAACCGATGTCTTACCATTTTGGAATTTGATATCATCCGTAAATAATAGTTTTACACCAGTAATATTTTTTACTTCATCTATTTTTTTAACTCGATTAATATCATCACTAGAAAATAAAGGTAAAGCTTTATAATTCAGAGAATTTTCTTTATTACCAAAGGCAACAGTAACAACATTTTTATTTGCTACAGTCATTTCTTTAATCATTTTATTATAGAAAGAATTAGAAATGAGCATCACTAAAACAATTAGTAAAACAGAGATCGCTATTGACAGTCGAACTAATCTATATCTTCGTTTGTTAACTTCTAAATCTCTTTTAGCAATGAATAATATGGAATGATTCATTTTATCATCTCCTTACGTACTCAATTTTGCCATCTACAACTGTGCAAATAGACTGCATACTACTGGCCACTTTATCACTATGAGTTACTGTTATAATCGTGATACCTAACTCCTCATTGATCCGCTTCAACAATTCTATTATATTTTGTTCGTTAGCAGCGTCTAAATTACCAGTAGGTTCATCCGCTATCAATATTTCTGGATTGTTAATAAGAGCTCTTGCCAAAGCAACTCTTTGTTTTTCACCTCCACTAATCTTATCAATACTCTTACTTAATATTTCCTTTGAAAGGCCTAGAGTGTTACAAATTTCGTTAATGTTATTCTCTCCATTTTCAAAAAAATATCTTGGAAGTAGAATATTCTCTTTCACCGTGAAACCTGAAATCAAATTAAAGTTTTGGAAGACACAGCCAATATTCCTACGCCTTACCTTACTCAAATTTTTCATATCTAAAATGGAACTACCACAGACTAAGATATCCCCCTCATTTAAACTGGTAATCCCTAATATTACTTTAACAAGAGTAGTTTTTCCTAATCCAGAACGGCCAACTATTGCAGTCGTGCTACCTTTTTTAAATTCAAAATTACAATTTTTGAAAATATATCTGACATTCGATCCATCACTAAAACATTTAGTAACATTCACTAATTTAATCATGACTTCACCTTCATTCCACAATAACTTAGCAAATCAATTGTACTATTCGTTTCTTCTAAAACAATCTCTTAAGGTTTCAGGTAGCCCATTCAAAAAGTTCTTCTGAACTTACCCTCAGTTATCTTCATAATTGTTATTATCCCTGTCTTTTTTTGGTGAAATAGGCTAGATCTCCATCGTGACCAATCATAAAGAAATCTGATTCATCCTGATCACTCTGGTAGGTTTAATTTCGTTCAGTAAGATCTTCTTTAGCATAGAGATAAATACCTGTCTCTCCACTGTCCTAACTTAATTGTTCACCTAGGTTTGATCCTCTTTCAGTAAGGAAAAAACAATTACATTTCTTAGCAAGATTTCAACTCTTGCTTTTTCATCCTCCTACTTCAAACTCCACCCGCCATCAATGGTCAGGATTTGTCCCTGCATGGCAGATGCCTTCCCGCTAGCCAAAAAGAGGCTGACTTCTGCCACTTCTTCTGGCTCTATCCAGCGTTTGATGGGCGTTTCACTAGCTACCCAGTCTGCTAGGCCACCTGGTTCAAAGTCTGCTGCGGTCATGCCTGTTTTGACGGCTCCTGGTGCGATGCCAAAGACCTGAACCCCAGCTTCTGCATAATCCAGGGCCAACTGCTTGGTAAAACCTGCTAAGGCATGCTTGGAGGAAGTATAAGCGTGGCCGCCTCCTCCTGCTAGGCTAGAAGCAATGGAGCACATATTGATGATAATCCCTTGCTTCTTCTCCAACATTTGGGGCAGATAATATCGTGTCAGCTCTACCGGAGTCACATAGTTGATCTCAAAGATCTCCTGAATCTCCTGTGCCCTTTGCTCGAGAAGCGGTTTGTAATCATCCAATACACCCGCTGTATTGCACAAGACATCTACCTCAGGACACCAGTCGAAAATCGGCGTCAAATCAAGAGTTAAGTCCCGCTGCAAGAAGTGAAAATCACCTGCTAACTGAGGATCCGCTCCCTGATCCACCCCATAGACCTGGTAGCCCTTTTCTAGAAAGAGGCGAGCTTGAGCCAGACCAATCCCGGAACTCACGCCTGTAATCAAGACTCCTTTAGTCATGGACTTCCACCCAATCTGTCGCTAAGACATCACAAGGGGTTGGACTCCACATAGAAAAGCCTTCCCCTTCACCAGACACGTTAATGAGGAAATAAGGTGTCACTTCCAGAGCCACCCCATTTTGCTCAATGGTATCAAAAAGTTGGACGTAGTTTTCTGCTCCACCCCAGCCCGTACGTACGTATTTTTTCTTGGCCTTTAAGCCTGGTAAAATCTCTTCAAATGTCATGTTTTTTCTCCTTTGTTATCTATTTAACTTTCTCCCTTTATTATACCAAAAAAAGAGCTTTCCCTATACAAAAAGCCAGAGTCCTTCTACTCTAGCTTTCATCTTTTATTTATGTTCTTCTGAATGGCGATACCCATAGCCAAAATAAATTCCAGCCCCAATCAGGAGAGCAACTCCAAAGGCCAGCCAGGTCGATAGAGAATACTGGGTCATAAAGGACACACAGACCACAATTGATAGGATTGGCAAGACCGGAACCAAAGGCGTTTTAAATTCACCAGGTCCAGGAGCCCCGTGTTCCTTGCGCAATTTCAAGAGGGCGAAGGCCAACATAACCAGGTAAGCCAAGGTACAGATATTTAAAAAGGAAGCGATACTAGCTAGCGGAAAAACTCCACCAGCAATGGCAGCCATCAATCCAGCGACCAAGGTCGCATTTTTGGGAATTCTGGTTTTAGGATCGAGCTGTTTCATCGCTTTCGGCAAAAGGCCATCTCGCGCCAAACTGTAAATCATCCGTGAGAGGGCAAAGGTCATCGAAATGCAGACGGTAATCAGGGTCAAAATAGCGACCAACGATACATAATTCCCTGCCCAGCCAGCTCCGACCTGACGAAGGGCAAAGGCAACCGCGTCTTCTACATTTAAGTTCTTAAAAGGAACCATACCGGTCAAAACCAGGGTGACCAAGATATAAAGAACGGTTGTGATCAAGAGACTGAGGACAATCCCGCGAGGGACGTTCTTTTGTGGTTCCTTGATTTCGTCGACCGCCATTGAAATGGACTCAAAACCAAGAAAGGCAAAGAACATGAGCGAAGCACCAGCCATAATCCCTGTCTGACCACCATAGATTTCGCCAAATCCATACGGAGCAAAGTTTTCCCAGTTGCTAGGATTTAGATGAAAAATCCCCACAAGGATAAACAAGGCAAGAGCGGAGAACTTGAGTAAGACCAGCAAGGAATTAAAACGTAAGACCGCTTTTGCATTCATAAGAACTAAGGCAGTTACGAGGACCATGACCAAAATAGGCAAGAGATCCACATAAGTTCCCTTAGCTGGATCAAAAGTCCCGTTTAAAGCCGTCGGCAGACTCCAGCCAAGATTGGCCAACAAGCCCTTGAAATAAGCAGCCCAACCTGAAGCCACCCCTGATACGGCTGTCATAAATTCCATCACGGTCAACCAACCGGCAATCCAGGCGGGAAACTCTCCAAAGATGGCATAGAGGTAACTATAGGCTCCACCAGTTGAAGGGATGCGAGACGCAAATTCAGCAAAGAAAAGGGCAGATAAGCCGACGCAAAAAGCCGCAATCACAATCGAAATAATGAGGGCTGGACCAGCTAAATTCGCCGCTGCAGTCCCCGTAATCGTGAAGATCCCTGTCCCCACCATGGCACCGATTCCTAAAATAATTAAATCCCACAACCGTAAATGACGGTTTAGAGCCGGGTGTACTTGCCCGAGACTTTTTTTTCGAAAAATATTCATGTCTATTCTCCCATCTATTGAGTTTATTCTATCATACTTGGAAGAGAAAAGGGAGACACTTTCTCCCCCTTTTCTTTCTATTTATCACTTTCAGTCCTATTCTTTTTCAAAGAACGAATCGTAAACCAATAATAAATAACCAGCCCAAAGATGATGATCACTGTGGGCAGAAGAACTGTCATACCAAGATTCTGAACTCCTTGTGCCAAGGTCCAGCGATGTAAGAATCCAACCACTAAAAAGGCAATGATAGGAAAGACGAAGGCTCTGCCAAGCTCTTCTTTCCATTGCCAAAGAATGAGAGCTCCACTAGCTCCTGTCATAAGGAGAGTATCCCATGGATTCGGCACTGTCAACCAAGCAAGTGCTGGTAAGAAACGGACCCCCACGATCTCACTAGCGAAATAGACTCCTAAAACCAAAACGATTGCCACATGGATTACTTTTTTCGACTTTACTTCTGCAAAAATGAGGCGACGAAGGAGATAGAAGAGTAGCCCAATTGCTAGGAGTCCCAAAATGATGTCGGTTAAATAGACTAGAGGCTTGAGCACAAGGACCGCTTGTGAAGCAAAATCACTTAAGAGGCGATAAAAAATCACAATTCCCGAGATGATCGCCCCATATTTTAGAACAGATCGCGTGGATTCTTTAGGCATGTTCTCTATGATTTGGTCTGCCATTTCCTTTGGATCGAGACCAAAATAGTCCTTGGCCGTCCATCCATCCGCTCCTGCTTGCGAAAAATCTAGTGCTAAATTATAGACCTGCTCTCTCAAAGCCTTCTCCTCATATAAGAAACCGGCGAAATTGAAATAATCCCAGAGATCTTGGAAATAAGCTTGGTCCTCTTGGCTAAAGGTTTGAACCAAAGCCTGCGTTTCTTCATAATAAATAACTGATGTCATCTTTCTTCCCCCTTTCTTTGGAGACGAAATACAACGAAGGTAAGGACTAGTCCTATGAGAGGAAGTAGCCAGCCTAATAAGTGAGCAGTTTCCTGATTCACAAGACGAATCCAGCATCCCGTAACTAGGAAAGTCAGGCCCATGACTAGTAGACTCGTCATCAAACGCTCCCTGCTTCTATAAGCCATAACCGCAAACCCAAGTAGGACTAGGACAGCAAGAACAACCGCCCAACCATCTGATAAGAAGAGACTCCCAATGTGGCCAAAATAAATCGAAAATAGTCGTACGATGTTCAGAAATACCATCAGGCAGATCACACTGATAAAAATAGCCCAAGACCACTTCATTTCACCATAGCTCTGTTTGGACCAAAGCCACGTGATGAACTGGCTAAACACCAAGAAATTGAGGAGAATGACAATATAGGTTAAGGGTTCGATTTTCAGTGGTGTCATCCAGGTGAAATCCATTAAATAACGCATGCCAACTAAGATCACTCCAATTAGGAAGACGAGTCCCACATAAGATCCTAAAGAGCGTTTAGGCAAATCTGAAAGAACTTGATCCACCATCGCCCGTGGATCCTTTCCAAAATAATCCACTGCCCGAATGCCTTCTTTTTCAGCAACTTTCAGGTCGCAAACCATATTGTAGAGTTGTTCACCGAGTGCTTCATCATCATAAAAATAGGATTTGGCCCCAATATAGGCCACCATTTTTTTCACATAGGCTTGATCCTCTTTGTTTAGATGAATCAATTCATCTGACATTTTTTCGGTATAACTTTCTACCATTCTTCTCCCTCCTTCTTGATACGTTCTACTTTTGTGACTAGCTCCTGCCACTGGTCCCAAAATTCCTCTAAGCGCTCTCTTCCAGCATCACTGAGTGAAAAATACTTGCGATCAGGACCATCTGGAGACGGCCTCATTTCCCCATGAATGACCCCTTGTTTTTCTAATTTTTGAAGCAGGGGATAAATGGTCCCAGCGACAATCTTATCAAATCCCATCTCTTTGAGACTTTGGATCAATTCATAGCCATAGATAGCCTTTTTGGAAATAATCTCCAGCACACAGCCCTCCAAGACTCCCTTTAGTAATTGGGACTCTTTCATCCTTCTCACCTCTTTCTTCACATTTTTCACTAGTTTGTTTTACATACTAGTTTGCTCACTATCAGTATACTCTTTCTTTACTAGTATGTAAAGCATAATAGTAATTTTTTAAAAAAATTTTTATTCCTTAAAAATCCCTTAAAATCAAGGGTTTTACTGTATAGTGGTGTGTAAATATACAAAAAAAGTTCAAAAAACACTTTATTTTGTAGATTGATTGGAGTATAATAATTAAAATTATTCAAAAGGAGACACGAATATGAAAAAATCGAAGCTTGCTCTTTTAGCAGGTGTCGCCGCGGCTTCAACGCTTTTCCTTGCTGCATGTGGCTCATCTTCTAATGCGTCAAAAGGGACTACTTACAACTACGTGTATGGTACAGACCCTGATTCCTTGAACTATTTGACTTCAAATCGTTCAACTACAAGCGACATTACAACCAACTTGGTCGATGGTTTGTTTGAAAACGATCAATACGGTAACTTAGTGCCTGCTCTTGCTGAGGACTGGTCCGTTTCAAAAGACGGTCTGACTTATACTTACAAGCTTCGAAAAGATGCGAAGTGGTATGATTCAGAAGGAAATGAATACGCTGACGTCACTGCACAAGATTTCGTGACATCTCTAAAATACGTAGCAGATAAAAAATCGGATGCTCTTTACTTGGTTCAAAACTCGGTCAAAGGCTTGGATGACTATGTAAACGGGAAAACCAAAGACTTCTCAACTGTTGGGGTAAAAGCTGTTGATGATCACACTCTTCAATACACTTTGAACCAACCAGAATCTTTCTGGAATTCTAAATTGACGACTGCTACCATGATGCCAGTTAATGAAAAATTCTTGGAATCAGCTGGGAAAGACTTTGGTAGCGTGAAACCAAATGGTATCCTCTACAATGGTCCATACATTTTGAAATCCTTCACTTCAAAATCACAAATCGAGTTGGATAAAAACCCTGATTACTACGACAAGAAAAATGTTCACATCGATACGGTTAAATTGACTTACTTCGATGGATCTGACCAAGACTATCTTGCTCGTAACTTCTCAGATGGGAACCTATCTACTGCTCGTCTCTTCCCAACAAGCTCAACTTACAGCACAATTGAGAAGAAATTCAAGGATAACATCGTTTATACACCTCAAGATTCTACTGTTTACTACGCTTACTTCAACGTTAACCGTCAAAACTACGGTCATACGAAGAAGACGTCTGATGAGCAAAAGAACAGTACTAAGACAGCTCTTCAAAACAAGAATTTCCGTCAAGCCTTGAACTTTGCTTTAGACAGAACTTCCTACAGCGCTCAAGTTAACGGGAAAGACGGAGCATCAAAAACTCTACGTACCCTTCTAGTTCCACCAACATTTGTGCAAGCCAACGGAAAAGACTTCGGTACGCTCGTTGAAGAAAAACTTGCCGCAACAGGAGATGAGTGGAAAGGTGTTAGCTTTGCTGACGCGCAAGATAGCTTGCATAATGCGGATAAAGCCAAAGCGGAACTTGAAAAAGCGAAATCTGAATTGCAATCACAAGGTGTTCAATTCCCAATCCATATCGACTATGTCGTAGACCAATCTTCTAATGCTCTTGTCCAACAAGCAGACTCTATGAAGAGTTCTATTGAAACAGCTCTTGGTAAAGACAATGTCGTGATCGATGTACAAAAATTGTCTACAGACGATGCAGACAACGCTACTTACTTCGCCCAATCACCAGATCAAAAAGACTTTGATATGGATATCACAGGTTGGGGACCTGACTTCCAAGATCCATCTACTTACTTGGATATCTTGAACCCAACAGATGGTTCAACCTTGACTGGTATGGGACTTGATCCTAAGAAAGACCAAGCTCTCATCGAAAAAATTGGTTTGAACCAATACAAAGAATTGTTGGATGCTGCTAATGCTGAAAAATTGGATACCAATGCGCGTTATGAAAAATACGCTGCTGCCCAAGCTTGGTTGACTGAAAACGCAATGGTACTTCCAATCTACTCTAAGGGTGGAGTTCCATCTATCACGAAGGTAACGCCATTCTCAGCAGCAAATTCTGCAATTGGTATTAAAGGTGAATCAAGCTTCTTCAAATACCAAAAAGTTCAAGATAAGACAGTTACAACTGCTGATTACGAAAAAGCTTATAAGAATTGGTTGAAAGAAAAAGAAGAATCAAACAAAAAAGCGCAAGAAGAACTTGCAAAACACGTGAAATAATCGTGATAGAAAACACCGGGGATTTGATCCTCGGTGTTTTTTGTGCTAACAAAATGTTGTATGTTTCATCTTATTTCTAATCTTTTATAGACTCGAACGCTACCTCACGACAATCTTCCGATAACTTCTAGAAGTCAGAAGAAAGACAAGGACATAGGAGATGAAGAAGACAGCGCAGATAGAAAGAGTTGTTTGAAGCACCAAGCCCGCATTGGTTGCTCCTAAGATAGCAACGATTTTTGCGATCATCTTGTAGGCTACTCCTAGGTACAGGAAGGAGAAGAATAATGGAAGAAAAAAGACAGTGAGTATCTGTTTGCGAATGGTGGTGCCGGTTTGCTTTTGGTCCAATCCTACTTGTTGCAAGATCACAAAATTATCTCGATCCTCATGACCCTCTGAAATCTGCTTGTAGTAAATCACGAGAACTGTAGCTAATAGAAAGATCGCCGATAGAAAAATCCCGATAAATAGAAGAGTCCCTGCTGTTTCACGCCAATCTTTCTCTATACTGTATCGATCAAATCCACCAAAATAAGTCGCACCATATTGACTGATTTTGTCTGTCGAATACAGCTCTTTGATCAAGCCAGAAATAAAATCTTGGTTATCTTTATTTTTAGCAGTAATAGAGAATTCCAAATTTTTATCAACTTTTAGTCCCAGTTGGTTCAAGTCAGGGAGGACCAGGTACAAGCCCATTTGGTGTTGAAACAGGTCGGATTGAGGGAGTTTCCCTTGGATAAAATTGGAGTTTAGTTTTTCTTTAATCGTGAAGGTCTTCCCATTGATTTCTAATTGTGCGTCTAATTTTCCAGGATATTGATACCCATAGGCTAGGATTTCATTTTCCCCAAGCTCAACTTTTTGACCGGTCAGTTGCTCATAAGTCGCCTGATCAAAAAAGTAGACTGTTCCTTCTGACTTCAACTCCTGACCAGTTGATGGAGTGGACTGGTCATTCACCTCTAAGCTCCTTCCATCAATCTTTCGAATTTCAGCCGACCAGTATGTAGTCTGTGCCACCTGATAATCTGATAGATGTGTCGCATCGGCTGTTTTCTTAATTTGAGCTTGAACATCCTCAATAACCGATTCTGTTTCAGCATCTGAAGGCATATGCCCCACACTAATCATGTAATCAGAAGGGTAAACCGTATCTAGGTAATTCTGCCCTCCAATAAAGATATTGAGCGACCCGGTTAAGGTGACCAAGACCATGGTGGATAGAATACTAATGGTCGCAAGGCCCGCTGCATTTTTTCGCATCCGAGCTATTAAGTTGGAGACAGATATAAAATTCTCTGGCTTGTAATAGTAGGATTTCCGACCTTTGAGAAATCTTAAGAAGGTAATAGAGCCTGCGTTGAATAAGAGATAAGTCGCTAGAATGACCAAGATGACGGCAATAAAGAATCCTTGGACAGCCGCAACTGGCCGCTCAACGGTTAGCGCTATATAAAACGCAATTCCTAAGAGCCCAAGTCCTAACAGAGTTTGAACCAGCAAGAAGCGTCCCTTCTTCTCTCCTGCTTTCTTTTGCTGCATAAGGTGGAGGGAACTGTAGCGCAAGAGGCGGAAAGAATTCAACAAGAGAATGAGGCCAAAAGCTAAGGCTAACCCAAGTAAAGTGTTAAGAACAGCCTCTATCTGGAAGGTTGATTGAATGACGACTGGTAAACCCATACATTTTAGAAGCAAGGCGAAAATCAAGCGATCAAACAAGAGTCCCAAACCCAGTCCTACTCCAACTGTGAGAACATAGAAGAAGAGCAATTCCCATAAGGTCATGATGAGGAGATGCTTCTTCTCCATTCCCAGAACACTGTAGAGTCCCAGTTCTTTGGAACGATTTTTCATGACGTAGCCATTGGCATAAGCCACCAAAATGATGACGACCAGCTGGACGACGAAACTGCCAAAACCAAGAACAGTTCTCGCCGATCCCCCTCCGTAAGAATCCTCTAAATGAGGGGTCAATGACAAGGCGATAAAACTATAAAGGATCATGGTCGTTAAAATGACAGCTATAGCGAAAGGATAATACAACTTTCGATTTTGTTTGAGGTTGGAAAGTGCTAATTTACTTGTTAATTTAAACATCAGGATCCTCCTTTCCCGCCATGACCGTCAGAGTATCTGAGATTTCTTGGAACATCTGACGCTCTGTCTTTTCCCCACGAAAGATCTGGTTGTAAAGAATCCCGTCCTTGATAAAGAGCACGCGCTTGGCCCGAGCTGCTGCTGCGGTTGAGTGGGTCACCATGAGAATGGTTTGCCCCATGGTATTGATATCTTCAAAGACATCTAGCAAAGCTGCCGAAGACTTGGAATCCAGCGCCCCTGTTGGCTCATCCGCAAGAAGGATTTCAGGTGAGGTGATGATGGCCCGTGCTACGGCTACCCGTTGTTTTTGTCCACCAGAGATTTCGTAAGGGTATTTTTCTAAGAGCTGGTGAATGCCCAACTCCCGACTCACGCTATCGACCTTACTCATCATTTCCTTGATTGGTCTGCGGGAAAGGACCAAGGGCAGGAGGATATTGTCCTTGACAGATAAGGTGTCGAGCAGGTTGAAATCTTGAAAGACAAAGCCTAGTTTTTCCCGGCGGAAGCTGGAGGCGTCCTTGTTTTTGATGGTTGAGGTATCGGTGCCATTGAGGTAGACCCGCCCTTCCGTCGGCTGATCCAGCATGGCTAGGATATTGAGGAGGGTGGATTTCCCGGATCCTGATTCCCCCATGATAGCCACGTACTCACCCTTTTCCACGGTGAAGTGAATATCCTTTAAGGCTTCAACCTGCGTTCCTTGAAAGCGGGTTTTGTAAATTTTTTTGATATGTTGAACGTCTAGTAGGGTCATGGTCCATTCCTTTCTAGCTCGATAAAAGCTTCAATCGTTTTTTACAAATCTATTGTACTAAAACTGAAACGCTTTCACCATAACATAACCTTACATTTTACCCTTTATTTCTTACATTTTTGTAAGAAAGCAAAAAAACAGGCTAGAGCTTGAGGCCCTAACCTATCTTTATTTATGAATTATTCATCATCTGAAGATGAAGAAATATATGGTGAAATTGCTTGATAAGCAGTTTCAAGAGCTTGTTCCATTGCATCACGAGAAGATTTCAATTGTTGTACAAAAATAGTACGCCCTTGTTCAGGAACAACTGTATCATCTGAACCACCAGTTGAAAGTGCTGAATCAAATTGAGTTTTTGATTCGTCCAGTGTCTTGAGAGCTGGCTCTACTTGTTGAGTATATATAGATCTATGTGATTCTGGAATTTGATCGCCAAGATCTTGAGCATATTTTTTATAGTTATCCACTAATTTACTATAAAGAGTTTTCATATCACCAATTGTTTTGGCGTTATCGATTTCTTCATCAGTCAACAAGACAATTTCTGGAATTTTAACAGAAGAGGTTGCTGATTTAGATGATTTTGATGAACTGCTTGATTTGCTTTCTGAAGTAGATGATTTTTCTACTTTGCTAGAAGAAGCTTTTGCATCTTTACTTGATGATTCTGAAGCAGTTTTACCAGAACAAGCTGCTAACGTTGCAACGGACAAGAGAGCCACACCGGCTGTAAGAAGTTTTTTCATATTTTTTCTCCTATAAATAAAGAATGAATATATTTTAAATGATTTTCCTTTAATTGTCAAACATTTTCTGTTTTCAAATACTTATGAACCGCTAATTATCACTAGTTTTTAACATATTTTATATCCTAAAAATTATTTCTTTTATTGTATTTTTATTTATTATTTGAATAAACAAAACCAGAAAAACAGTCTTTTTCTGGTTTATTCTTCTTTTTATTGATGAAGCAACTGTGTAAATTCTTCTTGAAGTTCCTTGTTGTCCGTTGGTTTTAGATACATCTTTCCACCATTGGTCGTTGGAGAATGAAAGACAATACCTTCTCCTGTATCTGTAATGGCAAAGAAATAACTATGCACATCTGGATACTTGTCCCAATTGCTATAGCGTTCCACGATGCGGTATTTTGCATTTCCCTGACCAGTATCTGTATAAATGGCATCCATCTTACTATTTTCCCCTAGAGTATAGAGGTTGTCTGGGCCTACATCACCGCCAGCGATGCCTTTTTGGTAGTTGGGTTGGCCCATCTTTTCGCCCCAGGTCTTCATAAATTCTGCTAATTTTGCTGATTTCTCAGCGTTCCAAGGCGTTTTTTCCTGGCTTTGGCTATTTCCCGCTGATGGTGTGCTGTCAAAAGTTTGCCAGTCAAAACTCTTGAGATCCAGTTTATCTTCATCCGATTTCCCAAAGAGGGCATTCAGATCTGAACCAGGTACTTGGACTTCTTCTTCCTGGACTTTGGTCGCGGCTTGAGGCGTCTTTTCTATCCGTGAGAGCACAGCTACCCCACGGCCAGTTCCTGACATCCAGCTGATTTCTAAGACTTCTCCTCCCTTATAGAGGGTCGTCGCATTGCGTGCTCCACCGTGTCCAGCGACGAAACCTTCAGCTAGTAGAGTCGGTTTTTGGCCCTTGAGATAGTAGACTCCCGTCACAAAGTAGCTTCCATCGGTCTGCTGATTGGCGATGATCATCTCATCTACCCCATCGTTATTTAAGTCCTTAAAGGCATAGCGAACGGCATCTGGCTGATTGATCACGGTCTCGATCACCCAGCTATTGATCATACGATCTTCTTTGGCTAATGCATCATTCAATTTGGAAATAGCATCTAAATCTTTTGAAGTGGCAAAAATCCTTTGGTAGTCTGAAAAAACAGACTGGTATAATTGTTTGTTATCTGCTTTTTTGGCTTGTTTTTTTGCTGAAGTCTGGCTTGTTGCAGCCTCTTTTTTGGGACTGGACTGGCGTTGGTATCTCTGGTAACATCCTGTTAACATGACCATACTCGAAGCCACTAAGCCCAATTGCACCCATTGTTTTCTTTTCATCTTATTTCCTATAATCTCCCCTATTTTCATACTAAACTTTATTATACTAAAAAAAGTGTGAGGAAGGAATCCCTTCTTCACACTTAGTTTTCTTTATTTGGTTTGGTTCTACGATCCGGTTGACTTTCAATATGCTCTTTCACCAAGGCAACCACCTCATCATTGGTTGGAAGGTCCGAGTGCTGTGCATCTTCCCCCGTCACCGTAATCTCCGTATAGCTAGCTGCTTGGTTTTGGTAGATATACTTCCCAGCAGAAACACTGGCATCTGGGACCAACTCATCTGAATCATAGGTAATGGTCCCTGCTACTGAATACATATGAAGGGTTGTCGGGATAGCTTTTCTGGCCTTGATAAAATCGGCCAACATCTCAGATTTATTTTTGATATTGGTCTCCGTGAATTGTAGGGAGTTCCGATGGTCATAAGGGTCTTGAGATCCACATCATAATCCCCTAGATAATTTTCAATAAAGGCTGTATAAATCAAGCCACCGTTGGAATGACCCAAGCCCTTAAAATTATTAAATTTATATTTTTCTTGAAGGGCTTCAAAGGCTTGATTGAATAGTTTAGCCTGCTTTTTAATGTTGCTATAGCCATCTTTGTTATTTTCAAAACCAACCACAATTACCGGCTCATTGTCCTTGGCATCAATACTTCCACTATAGGTGATATGCCCATCATTCCAAACTTTGACCTTGAGCAGGCTGTGTTTGGTCCCGCGTCGATCTTGGTTTAGTTTGGTTACCAAACCATCAAATCGATTCTCTGTCGCTGAACTTCCTGGAATCATAATGATAGGAGATAATTTTGAATTGTAGAATTTCTCGATTTTGGATACATTCGTCCGAGTCCAGCTATAAGAAGGAATGGCTAAAGCGATCAAGAAAAGACTGACCAAAGTAAGGACGATGGCTGTTTTTTTAGATGGCTTCATCGCTTTCTCCTTTCACTTTTATGTCTTTTCGAATACGATTTCCCATACGGACAAATGGTAGATAAAGGAGCACATCGACGGCAAAACAAAGTATACTGACAGCTAAGGCTCTCAGACTCCCTCCTGTTCCAATAAAAGCATAGAGAAGGCTAGGAGTCCCATCTGGCACCGGATAGACGGCTGCTGGCATCAGCTTGAAGCACAAAGCTAGAGCTGCTATCGCCATATTCACCAAAGGGATCAATAAGAAGGGAATCACATATAGGAGGTTGAGAAGGACCGGTATTCCTACCATGAAAGAAGCCCCATTGTTAAAGAGACTTGGAAACAGACTGAGGAGGCTGACTTTCTTGTCCTTTTGACTTCGTGAAACCAGCAGGATCGCTACCAATAAGGCTAGAACTGCACCAATTCCAGCTACCAGACCAAAACTGCGGTACAAATTGGTCAAGGTATAGAGATGAGGAATGCCTGTCGTTGAATGATGGGTCACAGCGTAGGTGAGATTTTCCAAAGCAAAGTTATCATCCGCAATTGAGTTCAAGGCAAAGGCTTGACTATTACCAAACCAAGCAGATAGCCCACTAAATAGTCCCATGACAAAGGTGGACAGGAGATGATGACTGCTTACCGTTAGAGAAGCCAAGAACTGTCGGATAGTCTGAAAAATATTAAATTGATTTCCAAGAACCAAAAGAAGATTGAGGCTGACCCCTAGAACTAAGGACAAGAAAATGGGACGCACAGTCTTGGGCTGATAGATGAAATCCTTGTCCACAATCTGGTCGTCACTAGCCTTGGATAGACGAAAGATTTGCCCGATTAGATAGCCTAAAAAAATCGCTAAGACGATATTGGTCGTCGCAGGTAAGTTGATACGCGTCAGTTGCCCATCATGGAGTGGTCCCACCAACAATTCCTGAGACCCTACAATCAAGCTGACCAAAAGAGCAGTCACGCCGGCTGTCCCCGTACTTCGACCGTAATGCCCAGCTGTATATTTCCCAGCGAAGTAAGTCGCTAAAGGTCCTGCTAGACCTCCTAAAAAATTGGAAAAATTGATAAGGACTTGACTAATAGCTTGATCCCACGGCAACCAGCTATCCATCGAAAAGAGCTGATGGATATAGCCTCGATCGGAGAAGACCGATAGCGCGATCACCCGAATGATCCCTGAAAATAGGAAAAAAGGAAATAAGGAAACCAGGGTTTTCTGGGAAATTTGAATCAAACTTTTTTCTCGTAACCAGAAAAACTTCTGGACTAAATACTTGGTCATGGGGCCTCCTGTTCGAGTTGATTGACTTATTCACATTGCTTACTTTCTTCTTATTATACCATAGTGGCGAGCATATCCTTTCGTTTGGAGAGACGTCATCAGTTGAGAACACTTTTAAAATTTTCACAATTTTTCAAAAATTCTTTGACAGGGGTCTTCATTTCCTCTATACTATTTGTTAGCTAACAAAACGATGAATCAGGTTACCATCGGTCCTGCTATGCTCATAGCAATTGGAATTGATGGGAAATGAGAGAGCTAGGATGGATTTTCAGACCATTTTTACAAGATTATAGAAAGATTTAGGAGGAATCAGACACCGATGTCACAAGAAAAAATTTCAGCCAAGGTCCTGTATGCTATTTTTGCAACAGGGATCCTTTCCTTTTGCGGGGTGGCTGGAGAAACTGCCATGAATATCACCTTCCCAATATTGATGAAGGAATTTGAGATCAATACCGCAACCGTCCAGTGGGTCACCACCATCTATCTTCTAGTGGTTGCCTGTGTAGTCCCACTATCTGCCTACCTCAAGCGCTCTTTTAAAATGAAGTCCATCTTTTTAGTTGGAAATCTCCTATCTGTTTTAGGTGTTCTCATTGACTTCCTAGCTCCTAGTTTTGGCTTTGTGGTTTTGGGTCGCTTGGTCCAAGGAATGGGGGTTGGTTTTGCCCTTCCTCTGATGTTTAATATCATTTTAGAGCAGGTCCCAAAACGCAAGATCGGTCTCATGATGGGAGTGGGTACCCTGATCACAGCCATCGCTCCCGCCATTGGGCCTACTGTCGGTGGTCTCTTGACTGCTAACTTCGGTTGGCGGTCCATCTTTTTGGTTCAATTCCCGATCCTTCTAGCTTCGCTAGTTGCAGGACTTCGCTCCATTGAACAAATCAGTACAGTCAAACGAGAAACCCTTGATATCATGAGCCTTCTCGCTATTATTGCTTCATTTTTAGGCTTGATTCTAGGTATTCACGGTCTTTCTGATCATGCTTTCTTTAGTTTTTCTGTCCTTGGTTGGCTGGTGATTGGGTTCTTGGGACTGGTTCTCTTAGTCTACCGGTCCAATCAGTTAGAGACTCCCATTATCAACCTCGCCATCTTAAAAAATCCTCTCCTCACTGGCCATGTTCTTGCCTTTTTCACTTTTCAATTAGGTTCTCTGGCCATGAGTTTCCTCTTGCCCAATTATGTCCAATTGGTCAACCACTCGAGTACCACGCTTGCAGCCTTGATGCTGCTTCCAGGAGCCATCATTGGAGCAGGTTTTGCTCCTTTCTCCGGTCTCATTCTAGATAAGTTGGGCGCCCGTAAACCGATTCTCCTTGGAGCTGCTTTAATCCTTCTGGCCCATTTCCACTTCACCCTCTTTGGCCTGAAGCTGACAAATGGCTTGATTCTTATCTTTTACATGATCTTCATGACCGGTATGGGCCTTGCCTTTGGCAATATCATGACCAACGGACAAAAACAACTCTCTCTGGAAGAGCAACCCGATGCGAACGCGATCTTTAACACCTTGCAACAATTTGCAGGCGCTGTCGGAACAACCCTGGCTTCCTTGATCGTTGCCATGAGCCAAGCTAATCAAAAGATGGACTTCACCCAAGCCACTGCTAAAGGAAGTCGCAACGGTTTTATGGTCTTATTCGCCTTGGGCATCTTCCAACTCCTTCTCTTATTTTGGGTTGTCGGAAAAGAAAATGAAATGAACTAATTTATCTCATTAAATAGGAGCTGGGAATAAACTGTCCAGCCTTCGATCTTTGATAGAAATAATTGTATGACGCAGTGGTTGATTGCTCAAAGCACTGCTTTGAGGTGGTAGATAGGACTTGCGAAGCAAGTTTCCTAAGTAGTTGTTCGCTTGATTAAGCTCCAAAGATGACCTAATCAACTGTGCGGGGGTGGGAAAACGAACTCTTCTTAATTAGTTGGAGTTCTTTCCCACTCCCTTTTTATTATCCTTTTCTGACCCGTGTGACAATGCCATCAGGATCCTCAAAGGTAAAGTCACTTCTGCTAAATAAATCTTGCTAGAATAGGCGTATGTCCTATTCTTTCTTTTTGCTTGCAATACCAAAGATTATAACTTAAATTTCATTAAATTGTCGAACTTTTATCATTTGAGTTAAAATCCTTGCTTTCTTTTTGTATTTTATTTATAATCATTCTAAATAAGATGAAGGAGATATTGTATGACTGAAATGAAACATGGAGTAGATGAATCATTTAACGACCGCTTGAATATCTTGAGAGCCGCTGTTCTCGGGGCCAATGATGGGATTATTTCTATAGCTGGGGTGGTGATCGGGGTAGCCAGTGCCACGTCAAACATCTGGATCATTTTCCTTTCTGGCTTATCGGCGATTCTGGCAGGTGCTTTCTCGATGGCGGGCGGTGAGTATGTCTCTGTTTCCACACAAAAAGACACGGAAGAAGCCGCTGTGAACCGCGAACAAGCCTTGTTGGATCGCGATCCAAAGTTAGCGAGAGAATCTCTCTACCACGCTTATCTTCAAAATGGAGAATGCGAAACTTCCGCAAAGATTTTGACAGAACGGGCCTTTCTGAAACATCCACTCAAAGCCCTGGTCGAAGAGAAATATGGTATCGAATATGAGGAGTTTACCAATCCTTGGCATGCTGCTGCATCTAGCTTCCTTGCTTTTTCGGTTGGTTCCCTTCCTCCAATGCTCTCTATCATCCTCTTTCCAGCTGCCTATCGCATTCCGGTGACGGTCTTCGTTGTTGGACTATCCTTGATCTTCACTGGCTATACCAGTGCAAAACTGGGAAAAGCACCAACCAAGCCAGCCATGCTTCGCAATCTCATCATTGGACTTCTCACCATGGGTGTGACTTACTTCTTCGGACAACTCTTTAGTATCTAAAAAAGCTGAGAATTTTGTCTCAGCTTTTTCTTATGCTTCTAATAAGGCTTGTGCTTGTTTTTCCAGTCCTGCGACCGCTTCATCTGTCAAGACCAATTCATCTGTTTCCCAAGCTTCTGGGTTAACGGTTGTTCCAGTAAACTCTCCAACCACTTGAGTCCGAACGAATGGTAAGAGCGCTTGGTAAGCCGCAAACATTGGCTCGTGTCCTGCATTAGCGACTGAAGAGACGGTTACGATCTTGTCTTGAAGGGCAGATGGACCACGAGTTTCTGACAGGTCAAGGGCACGGCTAAGCCAGTCGATCAGGTTTTTCACTACACCTGGAATGGCAAAGTTGTAGACTGGTGAGAAGATCCAGATGGCATCCGCAGCAAGGACCGCATCACGCGCTGCTTGCACAGCTGGCAAGGTTGGTGTTTCTAAATCTTGGTTCATCATTGGGATGTCCTTGTAGTCCAAGTAAGTCACCGTTGCTTTTCCTTCAAGAAGGCTTTCTGCTTTCTGGGCCATTTGGTGGTTGAATGATCCTTGACGAAGAGATCCGACGATAAATAAAATGTTTTTCATAGTTGTTTCCTCTTTCTGTTGTAAGATTATTCATTACAATAGTTATTATACAGGATCAAAATGTAATGTCAAGGATTACAACTCGTATTTTTAAACTTCTATTCCAGTTCACTAGGTGAGGGGCAAGAGGAGTGAGAAAAAAGGTTGGATAAAAGTTTCCAACCTTCAATACATCATAACCGTATAAATCTGTAGAGGATCAAGATCCAAAAATAACGAACTCCTGACGATCTTTACAATCCATTTTAGAACTACTTTTTTCTCAGCAAGGTAATTCTCGAAGTTTCATTGTTCCCAAAATTCTGTTCACGCTACTACTCCTCGTCAGACGAATCCGTAGCCAACATTTTTTTGATGGATTCGCTGGATAAATCCGTCATTTCAGCAATCATCTCGATACTCATCCCCTTCAAAGCCAGTTTCTGAATCAGAGACTGCTGACCAGCTTGAACTCCTAACTCCATGCCTTCTTGTCTGCCTTGTTCCAATCCCTGTTCAAGACCACGCTCGAGACCTTGTTCTAAACCTTGTTCAAGACCTTGTTCAAGACCTTGTTCGAGTCCCTGTTCGAGTCCCTGTTCAAGACCTTTTTTCAACCCTTTCTGAAAACCGGCTTCCAGTTGTTCTTTCCGAAAGGTATCCATGCTCATTTCCCAATTTTCTCTGATACGAATCCGTTCATCAATCATTTCTTTTTCCTCCCTTGTCCAATTTGATGGGATCAGGAGTGATTCTGCCTGCTCGATCACTTGATCTGGTTGATGACTGAATGGGCGATTGCCAAAAAATTCAAGCCATTGTCTCCAGTGAGCATTCAACTCCGTATCTCTACTTTCATTATACTTATCCAACTCTAAAAAGGCAACCTTTAACATATTATGAGCTACTCCATCCTTTCGAGAGCTATAAAGAGGTGTCCCATCTACTGTATGGCGCATTTCATAGACATTGACAGGTGAATCTAAATGAGGAAAAATACTTCGCTCCAGGATAGCGATCCCATAGACCGGCTCCAGCTCCTGGTACATAGAATGGGTTGCCCCTTTCTTTCGCTTGCGTTGGACATTTTCTACCAGTTGATTGGCTAAATAATAGTGAAAACGATTCAAGAAATACTCTTGCTTCAAAACTTGAATCTCAATGATGACTTCAAGCCCACTATCTAGTCTTGCTCTCACATCAACAGATGTTTCAAAAGAAGATCTCCTAAAAACCCCTGCTCATGGATCTGGTCTTCCTTCTAAAATCTCAACGGACTCTACTGGCAGATCCAAGACTTCGCGGATGAATTTCGCTGTCACATCCGGCAGACTAAAAATCTTTTTCGCCATTAAATCCAAGGTGGGCGATACATACTCATGTCGTTTTTTCATAGCAACCTCCGATGATTTCGTATAGGGAATCCCCTCACTTATACTATTCGAAAAAATTGCAGAAAATGAGGCTGGGACAAAAATCCTAGCCTCTCAATTATTTTTGGATTGTCGAGCAAGACGCAGTGGTTGAGTGGGCTCTACTACGCTGATTTCATCAGCTTTTACAGCCCTACTCAACTGTGCGGAGGTGGGACGACGAAATCGAATTCTAACGAATGACCGATTTCTGTCCCACTCTCTTTGCTTTTATGCATGCTCCAATCCTTTTCGTGTGTTTTCCTTAATGGTTTCGGCTGAATGGAGTAATTTTTCTTTTTCTTCTTCTGTCAAATGCAAATCCAATCGTTCAAGAATTCCTTTTCGACCTACAATTGCTGGGTAGCCAAGATAGGTTCCATATTCTGGACGATAGTTAGACACAGGCATTTCCTCGTGGCTATCATTGATCACAGCTTCTGCCAGGCGTTGGGCTGCTGCTGCAATCCCAAAATTGGTATAAAATTTGCCAAAGAAAACCGTGTGGCCGCCACGCAAGGACTCGTAGTTGATGGCGTCAAGCTCTTCTTGAGAGAAGATATCTGTAATAGCATGTCCCTTGACACGGACCTGACTCCAAGCGACAAATTGAGAATTTCCATGCTCACCGAGGTTGTAGCCTGATACACTAGCAGGAGAAACCTGCAAACGATCGGCGACTGCACGCTTCATTCGAGCTGTGTCCAGTAAGGTCCCTGTCCCAATCACCTGCTCTTTTGGAAGGCCGGTATATTGTTGATAGAGTTGAGTGACCGCATCGACCGGATTGGTCACCACTAGCAAAACACCACTAAAGCCAGAAGCTTTCAAATCACGCGCTACTTGCACCACTTGCTTGCTGGAAAAGGGAAGCTCTGCAAAACGGTCATCAGTGTTATTAGCCTGCAACTCGATATTTCCAAGAGTCGACACTACGACATCCGCATCTTTTAAAGCCGCGTAGTCATTGACCGTGATATGAACCGGATACCCGGTATTGGCAACTGTATCACAGAAATCCAAGGCATCTGCCTTGACCTTTTTCTCATTGGTATCAATCAAAACCAAATGATCACAGGTGTGTTTCAAAATCATGCTGTGGGCCAAGGTCGCACCCACATGCCCCAAACCAATAATACCAATTTTTCTTGTCATCAGAATCCTCTTTTCTAGTATCGATCACACTGTTGGTGAGGATAGCTCTTTGTTGACTCTATTCTACCACAATTCTAGAAAGGCGGATTGAAAAAATGGGAAAATTTTCAAGTTTTTTCAAAAAGAAAAGAGGCAGTGCCTCTTTTAACTACTCAAGAAAGAAGAGTCTCAATCTCTTCCAGCGACAAACCCGTCATCTCCGATATAAGATCAGGCGTCATTCCTCGTGAGACCATCTCGCATACCAACTGTTTACGACCTTGTTCCAAGCCTTTTTCTAAACCTTGTTCCAGACCTTGTACTAGGCCTTCTTCACGCGCTTCGTCTATAGCCGTCTCCAGGGTCATATCATAATTTTCTTGAATACGAATCCGCTCGTCTATCATGGTCTTCTCCTCCTTGGTCCAGCTAGATGAATCCAGTAATGAATCTGCGTGAGCTACAGCCTGACTGGGAGCTTTTGTGAAGGGAAGATTCCCAAAAAATTCCAGCCACTGTCTGCCTGCATCTGTCAGGTTCTCATCTTTATTATACTTGTCTAGCTCTAAAAAGGCAACCTGCAGAAGATTTTGGTGCTTGCCATTTTTATAATAGGCCTTGAGTTGCTTGCCAGACCGGCTATTGGTCAGCCAGTATTTATTGATGGCGGCCTCTTCGTCCAGTAAGAGCGACTTCTCCAAAATCGCAATCCCGTAGACGGGCTCCATCTGCTCGTACATCTTATGTGTCTGGCCTTGCTGGCGCAGTTTTTGCACATTTTCCACCAGCTGATTGGCCAAATAGTAATGGAACCGATTCAAGAAATACTGTTGCTTGCGAATCTGGATCTCGATGATCACCTCGGTCCCGTCATGGAGCTTGGCTCTCACATCCACCGCAGTGGAGAACAAGTCATCCTCCTCATAAGCCATGCTGTGGGGCTGGCTTCCCTCCACAATCTGAGCATCCGCCACATCCAGCTCCAAAATGTCCCGAATAAATGCTGCCGTCACCTCCGGCAAACTAAAAATCTTCTTGGCCATGATGTCCAAGGTCGGCGATACATGCGCGTGTCTTTTCTGCATCCCTGCTCCTTTTCGATAAAAAATAGAGGGAAGGTCCCTCTACTTCTATTATTCGAAAAAAATTTGGGAAATAGCGAATAGAGTACCCTTTACCTAATCCCTATCTCCTCACACCCTAGCCCTTAAACTCTTGGACAAATTTCTTGAGTTCGGCATCGGCTTCTGGTGTCGTTCCATGAAGTTGGCTAAGCATGTCTAGAAGAGAGGCTGTCTGGGTATCAATGGTTGCGTTAGTCTGGTTGATCTTAGCCACGATCTCTGTCAGTGGCTCCACTTCTTCTTCCTCAAAGGTATCCACATAGCGTGGGATATTGAGGTTGTAGTCATTCTCGACGATCTCCTCAAAACTAGCCAGATGGGCAAACTTCTCCATGTCCTCTCTGCTCTTATAGGCCTTGAGGATCTTCTCGATATGAGCATCCGTCATGATATTCTGGTTCTTGCCCTTGTCAAATTCCTTAGAGGCATCAATAAAGTAAACGTCCCGATTGGTCCGGTTCTTTTTGAGAATGATGACCGTCGTTGGGATGCTGGTATTGAAGAAGATATTGGCAGGAAGACCAATGACGGTATCAATGGCCCCTTCTTCCAGCAAGGCCTTGCGAATGGTTCCTTCCGCATTACCACGGAAAAGAACTCCGTGAGGGAGGACGATGGCCATAACACCATTGTCTTGTTTCAAGTGGTAATAACCGTGCAAGAGAAAGGCGAAGTCTGCCTTGGACTGAGGCGCCAGCTTACCAAATGGGGAGAAGCGTGGATCCTGGAGAAAGCCGGAGCTTGCGGACCACTTAGCTGAGTAAGGAGGGTTCATAAGAACCCCATCAAAGTTGGTCGGCTCTTGGGTCGGCCAGTCTTCGTCCAGCGTATCGGCATTGTGCAAGAACTGGTTTTCCACCGGAACCCCGTGTAGGATCATGTTCATCCGAGCCAGGTTATAGGTAGAGGTATTGAGCTCCTGACCAAAATACTGGACCGTTTGAGGCTGGTGAGAAAACTTTTTGGCATTGAGCAAGAGTGAGCCCGATCCCATGGTGGCATCGTAGATAGTAAAGCCTTGCACGTCTTCACGCCCTAAAAAGGCAATCTGGGTCATGAGCTTGGCTACAGGCTGGGGCGTATAGAACTCTCCTGCTTTCTTACCCGAGTCGGTCGCAAACTGACCAATCAAGTACTCGTAAGCATCCCCAAGCATGTCTCCTGCATGACCTGCCACATCCAGCACTGCCAGCTCTTTCATAACAGCAGCCACTAGCTGGTTTTGCTTCTGAGGTGTCGCCCCTAGCTTCTTGGAGTAGAGATCAATGTCCTCAAAGAGATTCTCATAGAGATCGTCACTTTGCTCGATGTCTCGGAAGCCCTGAGCTAGATCTTCTAGCTGGAAAGTCCCTTCATTGACCCGGTCTACCAAGGCCGTAAAGGTCAAGTCGGGCTTGATAACATAGTTGAGCTCATCGGTAATGACGGTGATGAGATCCTCTTGAGAGTCTGGATCCTCATAGTAGGTTCGGTAAAGCGCCAAGGCTTCATCCAGACTCTCTGTCTCCTCCTCCATGGTCTCCGCCACGAAGAAGAGCAATTTATCTGAGAGGTACTTGTAAAAGATCATCCCCAATAGATAGGACTTATAGTCATTGGCATCCATCTTAGAGCGGAGCACATCCGCTGAGTTCCACAGGGCTTGGTAGAGCGACTGGGAGGTTTGTGTTGTTTCCATAGTAATTCTTTCTGATTTCTTTTAGACCTTTTCTTGTTCCAGTGGGACGACAGCGAGGGTCTTGCCCAGACTGGCTAAGACTTTCAAAACTGTGTCCAATTGAGGACTGGTCTTGCCCGTCTCCATCCGAGCGATGACCGGTTGACTGACCCCACTGAGTTCTTCTAGTTTCTTTTGGCTAATGCCCTTTTCATGCCGAGCTTCGATCAGCTCTGTCATAATCGCGACCCGCAGATCACTTTCCAGGATTTCTTCCTTGGTGAAGAGCTCTGCTCTCACATCTTTCCAATTGCTGCCGATGGCACTATTTTTCATCTCTTAGCCCTCTTTCCTTCAAATCTTGCAACTCCCGCTTGGCTTTCTCGATCTCTCGTCTCGGTGTCTTTTGCGTCTTTTTGACAAAATGATGCAGCAAGACAAAGCTCCCATCCAGCCAAGCCACGAATAAAATCCGATCCCGCAAGGGTCTCAACTCCCAAATCTCTGCATCCAGTTGCTTGATGTAGGGTTGGCCAGCACGGGTTCCATGCTGGCTTAAAAGCTCGATATAGTCGTTGAGCTTGTTGAGTTTGATCCGGCTGTCCTTGCTATCGTGACGAGCTAGCTCCCTCATGTAGTCCAAGACCGGTTGATTCCCTTGTTTGTCCTTATAAAAATAAATAGCGTGCACAAAGCAACCCCTTTTCGAATTTATTATAACTCTAAAGTTATTAAAAGTAAATACTTTTAAGTTATTAAATACTAAGGAACACCCTTTGAACGAATCAAAGGGGCTCACTTATACTATTCGAAAAATGCTGTGCTTATGGATGTTGATAAAGGGAATTTTTGAAGGTTAGATAAACATATCTTGTAAGAGTTTCTTTTTGAGAGTTTCTAGCTGAGAAATTTTTTCTTGATGAGCAGTGATGAGGTTATCGAGGTTAGAGAAATAAGAGCCGATAGCTTGTTGTTCTTCAATAGTTGGGATAATAATAGTAATATTCATAAAATCATCAAAACTAATATTTAACAATCCATCCATTCTAGCCCCTGATGAAACGAGTTTTCCTAATTCCCGATCTGGGATTTTTGTTGAAAACATTATTTCAATAAATTTTGCATCTGCAAGTTGATTAACTCTAAAACTATGATAAACCTTTGGAACAAGAGCTTCTTCATAATCCTGTAATTCAAAAACGACTCCATATTTTGCTAATTTTGAATTACCATGGTTATATGATAGTTCCCCCTTTTTTAACAAGGTATAATTCTTTTGTTCTTTTCCCGCAATATTAGCAGAAAATCGATCAATTTGATTCATCCAACCGCCAGAAGCAGAAATTGTTAAAGTTGGCAAAGCCATTCTTCCATCATTCCCCTGTACACGATGAGCGACATCTTTTAATTTAGACTTTTCCCACTCGCCTTCAAATCCATCCAAACGAATCTCAGGAACGGTCTGCCCAGCTTTGGAAAACATCTTGGAGAGCATGGTCGCCTTGAGAGATTGGTAGTTGGCAAGATTGTCCTTGTAGCTAGCTAGAAGGTCGTCGAGGGTGCGGAAAAGAGAGCCAATAGCGGTTTGTTCTTCTTGGCTAGGTAAATGTAATTCAATACTTTTAACTATTGCCGCAGAAAGATTCCCTTGCCCACCTTGTAGATATTTTTCTAAAATATTATCTTTCTCTTTTTTTAGATAATTCATAATAAACTCAGAAGAATATCCTGAATTTGGTTTAATAGCAAGTATAGCCTGATTGATGGCACCATTTATCTGACTTATTGCGACCTCTCCACTTGTTGCACCATACAGTGCATATAAAATATCACCTTTTTCTACCATTTTTGCTGAAGAGTCTTTTAAAGCGTCATCACTAATAAATAATTCTGTTTGCTTTGATTTAATTTCTCCAGAACGGATAAAAGGAATATTTCCTTCATAATAAGCCTTATTACTTGATTTTGGAGTCCCTCCTGAAAAACTAGTCGTTATATCTCCTATTGTTTTTCTTTCAAGAGAATTATCATATCCCTTAAATCTAATTTTAGAGATTGACATAAAATCTCCCTTCTTTTTAATTTTCATCTTAATCATGTTTGTAACTACAACTAGCATTATAACATGATTTATTATCATATATACAATTTGAAAAAAATTAACAACTAAAAAGAGAAGAATATCACTCTTCTCTTTTGGCACTATTTAATTATATTTATTTACTTAGTCAGACATTCTATCAACTCTTCATCTGTCAGAGATTTATTATCACTAAACCTGATTGAATCATCATAGTACGCCTCATAGTATTCCGGTGAAGCTAATGTTTTATCTAGAATGTAACTTTTATCTTTATCTTTTTGATAATTTGCTACTATCTCTGATTCTCGTAATTCTTTTTTAGTCTTCGGTGTACCATTCGTTCTTTGATACTCTTCTAAAGACTGCAAGTGTTGAAATATTACTGAAATATATCTAGACGGATTTACCAGAAATCTTTTACTTACAATCGACTTAGGAACTAAGATTAAAAGTTCCTCATCGTCACCTTCCTTAGGAGCAAGTACATATTGACTTTCAAAGCTAGCCCATTCATGTTTATCAACATCCCAATAATCAAAACAGGCTACTTCTTTACTAATTTTTAGGCCGTGTAATTTCGCTTGTTCTAAAGAAAATAGAATCAATTCCTTTTTTAATAGACTCACTAATAAATCAGACATCCTATCTTCTGAAAATTTCTTGACAAAGATCGGCATAGCTAACGGAGTCAATAATTTATCTTTTATTGTATCGACAGATTTATAGATATATCCAAAAAATTGATCAAGCATTTGCATTGAAACACCTGTACCTTTAGATTTATTTGAAGAATAACCAAAATGAACAGCATCGCATTCTTTAGAGTGTGAAAATAATTTCAATGCGCCTGATTTATCACCCAAATTATAGATTTGATAAACTGTTTTTACAAAATCGTTAGCAATATAACTAAACCTATCTGGTAAAAGCAATGGATCTACAAATAATTTAACATCTTTTGATGTATCTACATCAACAAAATCTAGTCCTACTTGGATAGATTCTCGATTTAACATTTCTGAAATATGTATGTTCTTTTCCTCATTTCTTAATAATTTGTAGAAAAAGATAAATTTTCAAAATAAGATTTACATTTCTTTTATTTAGTGTTAAAATAAAAATGATTTTTTAAATAGTGCCTCTATCACCATTTTGAAAATTCACTGTTCTATTAAGTCGTCAGCCCCAACTGACGTCTTTTTTCTACATTTAAAATTATAGCATACAAAAATAAAAAATCAATATCTTGTGGTATTTTTTGAAAATAAATTTAATGAACACAATATATAGTTATTTATTACCCTTTTAAGTTCATATTCCTATCATAATCTATATGTAGTGTATTTAATTCCTTAATGCAAAATTCAAAATCTCCCCTAGAATGACTGTTCTAGGGGAGATTTTGGGTTTTATATTGATACTTTCTTCATATCCTACCTCCCCACTCTCAGTGGTTCAATCACCTCTTCGATCAGTTGGGTATAGGCTTCTTTGATTTGTTTTTTGTAGCTGAGTGGGTTGAGGGCATCGGCTACTTCTGCCTTGTAGTCTTTGTAGCGTTGGCTCTTGGTCAGCTGGCTTTCACCGGCTTGTTTTTTAGCACCTTTGCGGTAGTGTTGGATATAGTAGCGCAGTTCGTCGGCTCCGATATACCAGTTTTTAGCAAAGCTTACGATATGGCTATCGATGATGAATTCGATCATCTGGTCCAAGACTCCGGTGATGGATTGTCCTCGGTAGCGTTCGGGCTCTTCTTGGACTTGGGTCCAGAGGTTTTGGATGATCTCCGCTAGGCTTGGATTGGTCCGGTTCAGGCTCTCGATATAGCTATCTACAGTTGCGATATCCTTGTCACTGAGGGCTTGCTCGTCATTTTCCTCCTGCTGGATCATGCTTTGGATCAGCATGAGGATATAAGCATAGTTGATCTCATCGACTTGGACAGACTCCAGCTCATAATGGATGTCCAGCTCATCCTCGCTGTCCACTTCTGGATCCCTGCTCTTGATCTCCGCCAGGATATTTTGATAGAGGCCCAGATAGGCTTCGAGCTGGCTATCGCTGAGGCCTGTTTCTCGGTAGATCTCTTCCTTATCGTACTCTGAGTAGACACGGATCGAGGCTTGGTACTTGTCAAAGACCTGATAGGCTTTTGCGACCTTACGGAGCTGGGCCGTTGGAGCCTGCTCGAGGGCGACTCCCTCTTCTTCCAAGTCTGTGACTTGGCCTTTAAACTCTGCCCAGGCTTTTAAGAAGTTGCGCTTCTCTTCTTCCCAGCTCGGTGCCAGGACCTCATTTTCTCCTCCATTAGAGTAGAGCTTGAGGGCATTGTCGACAGCTTCCTTAAAGGCTTGAGGGCGCTGGAAAGTGATGATATGGCCAAAGTGCTTCTTATCATCAAAGATCCGATTGGTCCGGCTGAAGGCCTGGATCAAGTCCTGTGGGCGCATAGGCTTGCGATCGATAAAGAGGGTAGATAAACAGGGTGCATCAAAGCCCGTCAAGAGACGGTCGACCACGATGACCAGGTCCAACTGCTCATTGCGGTAGAGGTACTTGTCCTGCTTTCTAGCCAGGCGATTATTGACATCGCTATTAAAGCCCCGCAGATCCGCTAGGCTAAAATGCGTACCAAACTCTTGGTTGTAGTCCTCCATGACCTGCTTCATGTGGTCTTGGTAGCCGATAGACTCCTCCTCATTTTCAGACACCGAGTAGGTGATGGTGAACTTTGGAAAATCTGGCAAATAACGTTTGACCCGCTCAGAGACTTTGACCCGCTCCTTACCAGCGAGTATGCTCTTGAGCAGATTATAATAGGCCTGTGCTCGTGGGATAGACTTAACCGTCAAGATAACCTCGTAGCTCTTTCCGACCCCTTTAGGGATATTGAGCTGTTGCTGGCTCTTATTGAGGATGGCATCTAGAACCTCTAGCATGTGCTCCTTGTCCTCATAGGCTTGGTCTGGGATCTCTTCTTCTAGGAGATCTGAGATGATGGTATTGCGGTAATCTACCTTAAAGCCTAGAACCGCTCCATCATGGATAGCTTCCTTGACCGTGTATTCATGTAGGCGGTCGCCATACTGTTGGTGGGTAGTCTGAGCCAGGTCTCCCACTTGTTTGCGTTTGTTTTCCTTAAAGATCGGAGTTCCTGTAAAGCCGTACCAGAGGGAGTTTTTGAAGTAGGCTTTGATCTCTTTTTGCGTCTGTGGAGTGACTGCCCGATGGCACTCATCCACGACAAAGGCCACGCGCAAATCCTTGATCTTCCCAGCATCCCGCTGGTACTTTCCTTCTTCGAACTTGCGCATCATGGTCGTGATTTTCTGGATGGTCGTGACTACCACGCGCTTGTCATTGCCCCCTAGGCGCTTGACCAGCTCATGGGTATTGTCCGTCTCGTCGATGTCGATGACATCATTGGCCGCATAAGAGAGGAAGGATGAAGTCGTCTGCTGGTCCAGGTCTCTGCGGTCGACGACAAAGATGGTCTTTTGAATGGCTGGGATTTGCAAGAGATTGCGCGCTACCTTGTAAGAGGTCAGGGTCTTACCTGAACCGGTCGTATGCCAGATATAACCTGACTCTTGACGGCGGGAAGCTTCCTGCACAGCCTCAATGGCATGGATCTGATAGGGACGCAGGAGGAGGAGAGCTTTCTTACTATCGTCAATGACTGAGTACTGCATAACCATCTGGTGGGCCCGAGGGATGGAGAGGACCTCATGAGCAAAGCTATTGAGATCGATCATGGGCTGGTTGTCCTTGTCCACCCACTTGGTCAGGAATTGCTTATTTAGCTTGCTTTCACGGGCGGCAGCGATATAGCGTGTGTCGACTTTATTGGTCACGACAAACATCTGCAAGATTGAGTAAATACCCCGAAACTTGCCTTCACGATCATACTTTTTAATCTGATGAAAGGCATCTAGAAAGGCCACTCGTGGACTCTTAAGTTCGATATGGATGAGGGGAAGGCCATTGATCAGAAGGGTCGTATCGAGCCGTCGATCCTGGTCTAGCGGATAGGCCTTGTCGCGTTCGACTTGGTTGACCACTTCGTAGCTTGACTTACCAGCTGCGATATTGTCCCGCCAGATGACAGCCAGACGGATGGTTCCTAGACTGGCATCTTCACGCTGGACTTCTACCTTGGCGATGCCATTTTCACCAGCTAGCCACTTGGCCGCTTCATAGTAGCTGACAAAGTTGAGCTGGTTCTTGATCTGGCGCTTTTCTTGCTCGGTCAAGGGATGGTCCGCCAACAAGGCGACATTGTTTTGCGCGAGCTTGTCAAAGAAATTGTCCCATAACTGGTCTTCGTTCTTGAGATCCTCGCGATAAGTCCACTGACTCTCCCCTGATGTCAACTGCTGGATCAACTGTCTTTCAATCTCAAGTTCTGGAGTTGCTACTGCCTTCATCCGTCTATCCTTTTCCTGTACATAATCTCCTATTATTATAGCATGTTTGGGAAAGAAATTAACGCTTTCAAAGCATTTTGTTGGTTTTTCGCGCAAAAAAACGAACCTGATTTGGTTCGTTTTTTCTTAGTCTAGTTGAATCCCTTTTTCTGCTAGATTGTCTATGCATTCTTGGAGGTAAGTGTCCTGATGCTCGGGATAGATAGGGGTGCTCAAGGCTTCTTCTTTCAGTTCTGGATAGGCTGGGCAGGTCTTGCCTCGGTAAGTCGGCTCCCACCACTCCGGGCTGACCTTGTAGCCACGAGCCGTCATCTCCTCCATGATCAAGCGGTGATAGGCATAGAGGCGATAAGGCGAGTAGTCAAAGACATAGTTGACCGTCGCGTGCTTCTTGCCCCAGCCATTGCCTCTCAGGGCGCAGCATTCCCGGTGTTGGCCGAGAAGCTGGGGACGAGGGAGTTTGGTAATCAAATCTTGGTGCCACAGTCTCATCTATTGACCTCCTAGTAGTGTCGAGTCTTGCAAGTAGCGATTGGGATAGCACTCAAGGAGCGTCTGGATCCCCTTGATGAGATCCTCTTGGCTAGCTTGGCCATGCTGGTATTTCTCAAGTAGCAGCATAAAGTCCGCCTTTTCCTCAGGAGTCGCCTCCTTTTTGAAATAGCCCCAGATATGCTGAAAGGCATTGGAGACCTGGCCACGATTTTCCGGCAAGGCCAACGCTTGATGGATCAGAGCCTCGACATGACTGACCTCCACCTGGTCTTGCTTGAGGTATTCCCGGATCTCCTTGTAAATGTTGCTGGAATGACTCAGCACCAGGTATTTATTTTTCGCCCATAGGACTTGGCAGTGATGTTTTTGATCCACTCGTGTCTCCTTTTGATCTTCTCTATGAATAGTCCTCCCATTATACCATGGAAATGAGTTAAGTCATAAAAAAAGAAGCAAGACTTTTGTCCAGCTTTTTTAATTAATTACAAGGCTGTGATCGCTGTGATCAAACCAAAGATGATCCCTGGTGCATTGGCTGCAGCAAGTGGGATATCGCGTTCTTTTTTAAAGAGGCCGTAGTAGACCCAAAGGCTACAGTTGATGGCTGCGACAAGGGGTTGAACAAAGTTCCCTTTGTGACCTGCGAGGTTATCCATGATTTGTGGGAAGTAAGACACATACATCATAACAGACATAAAGGTCGCAACCCAACCAAGAATTTTCATTTGTTTTTCATTCATTTTGAAACTACCATTTCCTTTTCTTTTTTTAAAGTATGCACTATTCTACCTTTTGTCCTTTACAAATTCAAGTCTTTTTTTCAAATGTTACCGAACTGTAAAGTGTCACAATCTTGTGATTTTGCAGGAAGATGGATTTCTTTTCGAGAGAGTCTTCTCTCTAGTTGCCATTTTTTTGACACATTGTCTAATTTTGTGCGAATGTAATCATTTTCATCTTGCATAGCATGCAAATTAATTGCATTTTCTTCCTACTTATGCTATTTTAATACACAGAGGTAAAATTTTATGAATAAACAAAAAATCAACCAAATCGTTGGCTCGATCGGTGCCTTTATTGGGATTATCGTTTTCATTGCCTACATCCCACAAATTATTGCTAATTTACAGGGAAACAAGGCCCAACCTTTCCAACCCTTGTCAGCTGCTATTTCTTGCTTGATCTGGGTCATTTATGGTTGGACAAAGGAACCTAAAAAAGACTGGATTTTGATCATTCCAAATTCAGCAGGTGTCATCCTAGGGGGATTGACTTTCCTTACATCACTTTAATAGAAATCGATAAAAAACCGAACTGTAGTGGTTCGGTTTTTTTTGTATATCCCTTTGAAAAACACAAACAATCGCATCGGTTTTCAAACAAAAAGCCCGCAATGAGAGAGCTTAAAAATTGACAATTCTTTTCTTTGAATAACCTTAGCTGGACTATTGTTCAAAAATATCAAAATGATTTCTGATTATTATTTAGAGTATATTGAAACTTTCCGCTGTGAGAAAAGTGCCTGAAACACGATTGTTTCAGGCACTCGGAATTATTGAGACCTTAGGCTCAATAATTAGTCATGGAACTTCTTCGAAGTTCGCTGACGTCCGTACTCACCTAAGGAAAGTTTCTAATTTGATTCGAGCTTCTCTTTTCTTATATCTGGACAATCTTACGGTAACTCCGTGAGGTGATCCAAAAGACGATCAGGTAGGTGATGAGAAAGACGGCGCAGACGCTGAGGGTCACGATGAGGACTTGGCCACTATTGATGACACCGAGCACTTTGAGAATGAGGCGGATCATATGGTAGGCAAAGGCCAGGTGGACAAAGGCAAAGATGAGGGGGAGGAAGAAGACAGTCCGCACTTGACGGTTGATGGTCCGTTTGACCTCATCTTCATCAAGCCCTACCTTTTGGAGGATGACGAAGCGGTCACGGTCTTCATAGCCTTCTGAGATTTGCTTGTAGTAGATAACGATGACGGTTCCGACCATAAAGATCAATGACAAGAAAATACCGATAAAGAAGATGCCGCCAAAGAGGCTATTCAACTCTGCCACATCATTGGCTCGGTTGCCTCCATAGATAAATGTTCCTTGGGCCTGTTGGCTACTCAATTCATCGATCATCTTGTCATAGCTGGCTGCCAGCTTGAGTTGCTGGTCTTCGTCAACATTGACATTGAAGCCACCGTAAATATTGGTATTGATGGCAAGATCCGGAAACTGAGCGACAAAGGCTGAAAGGTCTGGCACGATCAGGTAATTGAAATCCTCCGTCAGCATATTGAACTGATTTGGCACATGATCCGTGATAAAATCCTTGCTCACTTCTTCCTTGACTTGGAAGTCTTGCCCATTGATAGTGAACTGCTTTTGCCCTGTCAGAGCCTTGTTATGAGCAAAGAGGATGACTTGGTTACCGGTCAGATCGACCTTTTCTCCGGTCATTTGTTCATAGCTAGCTGCATCAAAGACCATAAAGACAGTTTTGGGAGTGACGTTGCGTTCATCAGCTGGATAGACGGTGAAATCCGTACCCTTTTGTGATTTAACTCCAAAGTTGGCATAGGTCATCAGGTCACGATTTTTGATCTCAAGATGATGCTCAGAGGCAAATTCATCAAATTTCTGGTTGATTTGCTCTAGGTCTACCCCTTTTCCTTGGACAGAGAAATCATGAGGAGACATGATCTTCTTGATCGTTTCACCACCGATATAGATGTTGGTCGCAGCAGAAATGGTTACCAATACCATGGTCGAGAGGATGGCAATGGTCGCAAGCCCCACTGCATTTTTCTTCATACGATAGATGAGATTAGAGACCGAGATCATGTTGTTGGGTTGGTAATAATAACTCTTCTTTTTCTTAAGCAGATGCAAGAAGACGGTGATCCCAGCATTAAAGAGCAGGTAGGTCCCGATCATGACCAAGATAACGGCTAGAAAGAAGGTCACAAGCGCAATGATAGGGTCTTTGACAGACACAGCTAGGTAGTAGCCAAAACCGAGAGAGGCTAAGCCAAGGATGGTTTGGGGCCACAAGAAGCGGGCTTTCTTTTCACCACTAGCCTTCTCACGCGTCAACTGCAGGGCATTCAAACGGAGAATGCGCCAAGCATTGAGAAAAACCAGGAGGCCAAAGATGAGACCAAAGGTGACAAAGACCAAAACCACAATCCCAGGTTGGAAGGTGGATACTAGCTGGACCTTCATCTTCATGAGTTTCAAGAGAAAGGCAAAGATCAACTTGTCAAAGAGAGCTCCGATCAAGACTCCGGCTGAGATGGTTAGAAAGCCAAAAAGCAAGAGTTCCTTGAAAATCATGCTGATGAGATGGCGTTTCTCAAGGCCCAGCATGCTGTAGATTCCCAGCTCCTTGGAGCGGTTTTTCATGACGAAGCTATTGGCATAAAGCACGATGATGGCCCCCGCGACATTGACCACGAAGAATCCCAAGCTGAGGGTGAACACTATAGAAGAGCCCCCTCGAAGCTCGGAAATGCGAGGATTAAAGGTCAGGGAGTCAAAGAGATAGGCGATGGTCACTGCGAGAATGACCGCAATAGCAAAGGGATAATAGAGCTTGCGGTTCTTGATCAGATTAGAGCAAGCTAATTTAGTGGTTAATCGTAACATCTACTCCACCTCACTTGCCATGACCGTCAAGGTATCCGAGATTTCTTGGAACATCTGACGCTCTGTCTTTTCCCCGCGGAAGATCTGGTTGTAGAGAATTCCGTCTTTGATAAAGAGCACGCGCTTGGCCCGAGCTGCCGCTGCAGTTGAGTGGGTCACCATGAGGATGGTTTGGCCCATGCTATTAATATCTTCAAAGACATCTAGCAAAGCAGCTGATGACTTGGAATCCAGCGCCCCTGTTGGCTCATCAGCAAGGAGAATTTCAGGTGAGGTGATGATGGCCCGTGTTACAGCCACCCGTTGCTTTTGCCCACCAGAAATTTCGTAGGGATATTTCTCAAGGAGTTGGTGAATGCCCAATTCCCGACTCACGCTATCGACCTTGCTCATCATTTCCTTGACCGGTCTGCGTGAGAGGACTAGAGGCAGGAGGATATTATCCTTGACAGACAAGGTATCTAGCAGATTAAAGTCTTGAAAGACAAAGCCCAGTTTTTCCCGACGGAAGCTGGAGGCATCCTTGTTCTTGATCGTTGAAGTATCGGTGCCATTGAGGTAGACCCGTCCTTCCGTCGGCTGGTCCAGCATGGCTAGGATATTGAGAAGGGTCGATTTCCCGGATCCTGATTCCCCCATGATGGCGACATATTCGCCTTTCTCCACAGTGAAGTGAATATCCTTTAAGGCTTCAACCTGGGTTCCTTGGAAGCGGGTTTTGTAGATTTTTTTGATATGTTGAACGTCTAGCAATGACATACTTTTCTCCTTTTTCTAGTAGATCAAGAAAAATTCTTGGGTTTGTTGCAGGACTTGGAGACCAAATTCCGTCTTTTCCAGATCGATTTGCTCATTTGGTTTCTTAATCTTTTTGGGTTGTTTCATCCATTTCAAGAGTTTCATTTTCTTGACCTCCTTCATTTGATGAGACTATTGTATAAAAAATAAAAGGCGGCTACCATAACCTAACCTTTCATTTTACCGTTTATTTCTTACATTTTTGTAAGATGGAAAAAAACTAATCCATGACCAGCTTCTTCTCTTCAAAGTGAATGGCGACGGTTGTGCCTTGCCCAACCTCTGAGTGGAGGCTAATCTTGTGGCCCAATTGCTCGGCAATTTTCTTAGACAGATAGAGCCCCAGCCCTGAGGATTGCTGGGTCATGTGGCCATTGTAACCGGAGAAGCCCCGCTCAAATACGCGGAGGACATCGCTATTTTTGATCCCAATCCCGCTGTCTTTTATATAGAGGGTCTGGTCTTTGAAATAGACCTCAATTCCACCGGTACTGGTGTACTTGAGACTATTGGACAAGAGTTGCTCGATGATGACCAAAAGCCACTTGCGATCGGTAATGACGGCGACATCCAAATCATGCAGGTTCACTGTCAAGTTCTTTTGGATAAAAAAGAGGGCATATTTGCGGACCACTTCTTTGACCAAGTCCTCTAGCGACACGCGCTTTAAGACCAGATCGTCATGAAAACTCTCCAATCGCAGGTACTGCAGAACCAGATTGGCATAGGAGTCAATCTTGAAAAGCTCCTGCTCCATCTGCTGCTTGACAATAGGTGTCTCGACATCTTGGACCAAGAGCTGGCTAGCTGCAATGGGCGTCTTAATCTGGTGAACCCAGAGGGTGTAGTAATCCATCAGGTCATTGAACTTGGCCTGGGCTGTCTTCCCTTCCTCCAAGCGCGCCTGCTGTTCTTCCGTGTATTTTTCATAAAGGAGATGTTCCAGTGGTGAGGCAACTTCTATTTCCTCATACAGCAAGGCTTTGCGGTAGTCCTGAAGGGTCATAGAGAAATCCCAGATCAAGATACAGAGGGTAAAGAATCCTAGCATCAGAGTCGCATAGAGGAAAACCGTCCCCGTCTCTGGAAAGAGAAAGGCAAAAACCAAATCGACGATCAAAAAGATAAGCACTAGATAGAGCAAGCGCCTGCGGGATACCACATACTGCCAGAAGATCGTTCCAAATTTATTCATGGGTCAACCCGTAACCGATGCCTTTCTTGGTTTCGATGAAGTTTGACAAGCCAGCCTCCTCTAGTTTCTTGCGAAGGCGGGCCACATTGACAGACAAGGTATTGTCATCAATAAAGAAGTCGCTATTCCAGAGCTCCTTCATCATGTCATCGCGCGCCACGATACTGCCTGCATGCTCAAACAGGACGCGCAGGATCTGAAATTCATTCTTGGTCAGCTTGATGACTTCCCCTTCATACACCAAGTCCGTGGACTTGAGATTGAGGATGGCTCCCCGGTGCTCTAGCAGATTTTGATCTGTCCCAAATTCGTAAGAGCGACGCAAGAGTCCTTGGACCTTGGCAAGGAGGACATTTTGGTCAAAGGGCTTGGTGACAAAGTCATCTCCACCCATATTGATGGCCATGACAATATCCATGGCTTGATCCCGTGAAGAAAGAAACATGATCGGAACCTTTGAAACCTTACGAATCTCCTGGCACCAGTGGTAACCATTGTAGAGAGGCAGGCCAATATCCATGAGGATCAAGTGGGGGTCACTTTCGACAAAGATCCCGAGGACATCCATAAAATCCTCGACTGCGACCACTTCATAGCCCCATTGTTCCAATAATTGTTTGACCTGTTGGCGGATAATTTCATCGTCTTCCACTAAGAGAATTTTATGCATGGCTTTCTTTCCTTCTTTTTTTCTTCTTCCTATTATAACAGATTAAACAGCAGAGAAAAAGGCTGTTTCAGAGGGAAAGAAGAGCTAAGGCCTACTTTCTTGATGGGAGGCGCTTTTTCTCCATCCATTTTTGTGCTATACTGAGAGAAATAAGACACGGGAGGCACAGATGTCGACGATTTTTGATTACCTAAAAGAAGTGACTTACGATTCCATATATGACCGCCCTTTCAATGAACTGGATGTCCTGGCACTGACAGAGCTGACCTATCTTCCTTTTGATCGGATCGTGCCCCAAGGGGATACGACCAATATTGAAGTCCGCTTATCTGATGCTGCAAAGCTAGTCGATCGAACCACCGATTTCATCGTGACAGACCAACACCTGCAATTAGTCGATGACTTAGCTAGTTCAAAGCGTTTTAAGAACATCAAACTCCTCAACTATGTCAACGAATATGACCCCGATGTTCAGAAGCAGTTTGCGGCTATGACCTATCGTCTTACCATGGATGTTTATTTAGTTGTCTTCAGAGGGACGGATGACACCTTGATCGGCTGGAAGGAAGACTTCCACATGACCTATATGGATCATGTCCCAGCTCAGAGGCGCGCAGCCAGCTACCTGCAAAACGTCATGAAGGAATTTCCTAAAGGGCGCTTCTTAGTAGCCGGTCACTCCAAAGGGGGCAATCTCGCAACCTATGCCTGCACTTACCTGCCGGATTCCTTATTTGAACGAGTCGATGCCATCTACAGCTACGATGCTCCTGGCCTCAACAGGGCCATTATCGAGACCGAAGGCTACCAGCGGACATCCCCAAACATTCGTCGCTTTGTCCCCCAAGGATCCATCGTTGGCATGATGTTTGAAGTGCCTGAGCCTGCTACAATCGTAAAAAGCCGAGCTTTTGGTGGCTTTGTCCAGCATGACGCTTTTACTTGGATGATTGAGAAAGATAAATTTGTGACCCTGGATCAAACCAGTCCCGATAGCCAGCAGACCAACGAGACCTTGAAGCAGTGGGTTCGCGAAACATCGGCGGATGAGCGCAAGAAGTTCTTTGATACCTTCTTCGGCCTCTTCTTAGATGCAGGCATTACTTCAATCAATGATTTGAGGAACTTGAAAAATTTCTCCAAGATCAAAGAGATCTTTCAAAATGCTCAAGACCTAGATCCTACAGAAAGGGAAATGCTGGAACGTCTAGCCAAGCAACTCCTCGATACCCGTGTCCAAGCTTGGAAAAAATGGCAGACGGTTCCCCGTATTCTGGTTCAAATGGCAGCATTTTTTAAGCGAAAAAAAGCAGTCGAGTCCTCCTCACCTCTGCTCCTTGAGCACAAAGATTGAGACTCAACAACTGAAAAAAGAGACCACCTCTTCTATTCACTAGAACGCAAAAATCATCTGAAATGTCTTTCAGATGATTTTCTATTTTCTATTGGTCCTGAGAAGATAGAGCATCTGGCGTGCCTTCTTCTATGGAAGCTGGGCTTGCAAGCTCTGTTTCTGTCTCAGTTGTGGCAGGTTTGTTCCCTGCTGAAGCTGCTGCTTCTTTTTCTACCGGAGTTTCTGTAGCTACAGGCGTTTCGACCATGCTAGCTGGTTTCCCCGCTTCGCTTGCAGATGGCACTGCTGCTAACTCTGCCTGAAAGGCTTGGATAGCCTGTAGTAAGGCTGACTTGTCACTCTTTGGATTAGCCAATTGGTCAAAGAGAGCTTCTAAGCGGTCAAATACAGCATCACTAGCCCCCTTGTCCTGCAATTGTTGGTGTAGGGCCATCAATTGGTTATAGAGCTGTTGATAAAGGGCGACATCCCCAATCTGAGGCTCTTCTGTTTGCTTTTGTTTTTGCTTTTCAATGGTGTCACTGATTTCGCGTAACAGAGCTTGTCCACTTGCAATAGCCTTGTCTGGATCCGTCTCATTTCCAAGTTGAGCCAAACTTGCTTCAAAGGCAGTTCGTTTGGCCTGGTCTTCGACTTGTGGCAAGAGCGACTGGATTTGCTCTGATAGTGCTGTCAGGATGTTGGTTCGTTGACGGGATTCTGTCGCCTTGTCCAACTCTCCATACAAACCTTTGAGGAAATCATAAACCGCTACGTTGTAGGATGGGGTTTGACTTCCTTTTTGATCCAAAACTGTTTTTTCAATAGGATAGGTTTGGCCTTTTTCTTGGGAGAAGAGCTGGTCAATAGCTTGCTTAGTTTGGTAGAGCTCCATAAAGTGAGACTTGGAATCCCAAGCTTCTTCAAAGGCTTGAGCTCGGTAGAGCTTCAAGGCTAGATCTGCTGCCTTGGTGCGGAGTTCTGGTGTCAAGCGCGCATCGCTCAAGCTTTGGTAGAAATACTTGAGGTAGTCGACCGATGTCACACCCGTCCGATCTTGCATCTCCTGAACAGCTTCTAATAGCTTCCCTTCCTGCTCTAGACGCTTACTGTCCTTGGCAGCATAGGCTTCCTGCAGTTGAGAGACCAACTCTTCCTTCTTCAATTGGAAGGCTTCTGTGTCTAGCAAGCGCACTTGTTCCAGCAATTCTTGGTAACGACGATCTAGGGCTGTCTCTTCTTTTGGTTTGACCGCTTGGGTCGCATGAATGTACTGCTCATCAACCTGTTTGAGACTGGCTAGATAGCCCTCTGTTGAGTTACTTGGGAAGCTCTTGACATTTTCCAAGAAGTGGCCCAAGATCAGCTCAATCCGTCGTTGTTGCAATGGATCAGAAGCATAGAGACTGCGGCTTTCTGCTAAGAGCTGGTTGACCCTGTCCTCTACAACTTTCTTGTCCAAGTCTCCTTTTTTGTAAGGAGATTGGATGGTTGGAAGACGGTGGGCTAAGTAGTCTGCTAGTCCTGCTGAACGCACCTTGATGTAGTGGTTGTGATCGCCGTGCGGGATGACAAACTGACCATTTTCAATCTGGAGGCTATAAGGAGAAATCCCCGAACGAAGCGCTGTTGCATAGAGTTCATTGATAAAGTCTAGTTCAGGATTGCCAGTTTCAAGTGGGATGCGGACATGTTCCTTCCGAACGGCATAAGGATGGATGTGGGTCGGATCGTATTCTTGGTCTGGATTATTAAAGACAAAGAAACCATTGGAAATTTTAATGGCCTCGCGAGGGACACCGTAGGTCTTACTGATGTACTGGATCTTTTCCTCATCTGAGGCATCACGAGAATAGGTCGCAACATCATCTGTCAGGGGCTGACCCTTGTCTTCTTCTTTCTTACCAGTTAGAGTTGCCTCCGCTGCTGCAATCTCTTGAGGAGAGAGGTCCTTTTTATAGAAATAATGGGCATGGTTGCCATGAGCGACCATATAGCCTTCCTCGTCCTTGCTGATGACCTTGTCTGCGTGGAAACCATGATCGTGCTCCTCTTCGTGCTCGTGACTGTCGCCATGCTCATGATCATGCTCATGTTCAACTGGTCTTGTGCTTGGATTTGAAGGCAAGCTTGGACTTTCTTCTGTTGAACTATCAGTTCCTTGAGCACGAAGCAGTTGGAATTGCCGCGCCAGCTCACGCTCTAAAGGAGATAGGGAGCTGTATGGGATAAAGTGGAAATGATCCCCATGAGGGTAGACAATCCCTTGATCGGTCCACTTGGTAATCTTACTTGGATCAAAGACAGAACCATCAGACTCCACATGACGAGAAGACAACGGGGCTTTCTGCAATTCTTCGATCAAGTTGGTCAGGGTTAGACTCGGTTTAGAGTCAGCCGGTTTAGAAGTCGTTGGGGTTGTCTGTGTATTGCTTGGACTGGATGACGGCTGGTTGCTCGCTTGCTTCCCAAGGCTTGGAGAGGCTTGATCCGGAGTTCCTTGCTCTGTACTTGCTCCAGCTAGGTGTGAACCTCCTGCCTGATGGCCAGCTTGACCACCTAAGACAGAGAGAGCTGCTGCTAACTCTCCAGCAGATAAGGCACTCTTTGGAATAAAATGGAAATGGCCGCCATGGGGCACAATAAAGCCGTCCCCTGTATCTGAAATGACATCTCCAGGGCTAAAGACATAACCATCGTCCGTACGGTAGCCATCACCTGTATGGTTCTTAGCCGTCAGCATCTCTAGAGTCTTTCCTTCTTTCAGCGCTTGACTCGGTTGACGGAAGTCACGGGTCTTGCCTGCCTTGTGCGAGGAGCTCGCTTGCACCGCTCCCGTCTCTCCTTCTTCTTTGGTGCCTCCCTTTTGTTGTTGGGCGATCTCTTCGATCGAGCGCACATTAACTGTATGTTGGGCATCCTTTAAGTAGAGATAGTATTTCCCAGCGCGTTTGATGATATAGCCATCCTTGACCTTGCTCACGATATCTGCTTCTTGCAGCTGATAAGTTGGATCCCGCAAAATCAACTCTTCACTAAAGATGGCATCAAATGGGACCTTGCCGCTGTAGTAATGAAAATGATCCCCATGAGAAGTGACAAAGCCTTCATCTGTAATCTTGATGACAATCTGCTCTGCCTGGGTCTTTTCCTTGGCATTGACCGCTTCGATGCTGTCTTCCTTTTTACTGGAGGCAGACGATGACGATTTCTTGTCCGCTTGCAAATACTGAATCTGATTCTTTTTCTCTTCCTTGACTTGTGGTTGCTGACTGAGCGCATAGGCACAGAGTCCTAGCCCCAAAGTCGCTACAATTCCAATCGTTCCCTTTTTCTTCATTCTTGATTTACTCCTCTAATTCCTTGGCTAAAGTCGCCATATTTTCTTCTAAATTTTCTAATAGATCCTTATCATTTTGTGGATCAGCTTCCAGTGGATCCAGAACCTTAACACGCGCCCCTGTTGCCTTGGCGATACTATCTGCCACCTTTGACGACGTGTGCTTTTCCACAAAGATCGTTTTCACCTTGTAGTCTTTGACAAACTGCTGGATCTCGGCCAATTGCCGAGCGGTCGGTTCTTGCTCTGGGGATATCCCTGCAATCCCTAACTGCTTGAGACCAAAGCGTTTGGCCAGATAAGAAAAGGCCGTATGCTGGGTCACAAAAGTCTTTTGCTTGGCCTTGTCAAAGAGAGGCTGGTAGTGGGCTACTAGGTCCTCACAGCGCTTTTCAAGCTTTTGAGCATTGGCCTGATAGAGCTCCTTGTTCTTTGGATCGATCTCTCCCAAACGCTGGGCGATAACCTTTCCTTCCTCTGCAATTTTTACAGGATCCAACCAAGTATGCGGATCATACAAGTGCTTGGATTCTTTTCCCTGACCAGCATCGACATCCTCTAATCCAGCCACCTTATCAAGGGTCATTCCTTGGCTGCCTTCGATCACTCGCAACTTGGAACCTTGAAGATTGGGATCTAAGCGACCGGCCCAAGATTCCAGGGTCTGAGAATGATAGACAAATACATCCGCATCATAGATCTGGGCCACTTCCTTGGTTGAGGGTTCATAATCATGGATCCCTGCACCTGACTGAACCATCCAGATATCATTTTGATCGCCAGAGATTTCCTTGACCAGGGCATAGATGGGATAAAAACTCGTGACAATTTTAAGACCTTTTTTAGAAGGGGGCTTTGCATTTCCTTGACTAGCACAAGCTGTCAGCAGAAAGAAACTGAGGAACATGAGTCCCAGAACCTTCATTTTTCTCCTAATCATTCTTCACCTCTTTTTCATTTTTGTTAACTAGTTTATTAATCAGTTAATTAACTAGTTAATCATACTGCGAATCATTTGCTTTGTCAAGCTTTTTTTACATTTTTTCCCTTTTAATGTTAGGTGCGAGCATTTTACGAGATTCTACGAGCCTTCCTTGCAGAAAAAAAGAGGCTGGGACAAAAGTCCTAGTCTCTCAATTGTCTTTGGTTTGTCGAGCAAGACGCAGTGGTTGAGTGGGCTCTACTACGCTGATTTCCTCAGCTTTTACAGCCCTACTCAACTGTGCGGAGGTGGGACGACGAAATCGAATTCTAACGAATGACCGATTTCTGTCCCACTCTCTTTTATTGACGGTAGAAATATTGATCAGCTGGGTAGTTTCCTGCAGATTGCGTGAGCACCAGACGTGGCTTGCTGGTGTCAGACTGGTCTCCATCCGGATTTTGGAAACCGATTTTCAGAAGTCCAATCGCAGCACCAGTCTCACCCATCTTCATCTCAACATAAGGGATCTTGCTCTTCTTATCCGAGTCCGCAACAGCCTTGAGGCTACCTTGGCCCTTGACTTTTCCGTCTGCTTGGATGACGATTTCAGCACCCTTGCCATTGCGCCAGGTTCCAGCTAAGCTAGAGAAGTCGCCTCCGTTAATGGCCGCAATATCCAAGTCTTTCTCTTTTTTCGGTTGTGGGTATGCTTTCCACCACTCTAGATGATAATCCCGGTAGGCCGCATCCCCAAAGAGAATCCGACGTTCTTGGGAAGCTACTCCATCAGGACCTGTCACACCCGCTGGGATTAAGTACAAGGTTTGCTCTTGCCCTTGGATCGCAGTCCCATTTGCCCCAGTGAAATAAACTTCATAATAGCCTTTTCGCTTCTTGGGCTCTTTTTCTTTATTGAACAAGTAACTTGCCCGAGTGCCTCCACTCCAGAAAGTCCAGCCAGTCTCCCCATTTACAATACTTGGAAAGGCATTGGTCTTGTTTTGGTAATATTCTTCTGGAGTATAGCCATAAAGTTTAAAACCGGAATCGGCGATTTCCTTTTCATAGGTATCATTGGAATAAGCACCTTCAAACGGTGAGAGATTGCCATCAAGGACGACATCATTTGGATCTGTCGATTTGAAAAAATCCTCTCGATTGGCAAAGACCATCTCGTGGTAGGGATTTTTATCAGACATGGTGACCGTGATCAAAGGCTTCTTATCTGTCTTGTATTTGAAGACACGAACAGTGACTGTAAAGTCTGTATTGCCATCGGACTTTTTCATCTTGCCTGTCGAAACTTTGTTAGACCCTTCGACCTTCCAATCCGTACTAAATTCAGCGGATACCTTGCCGTCAGCCGTTTGGTAATCGATCTTCCAGGCCTTGCCCTTTTTCTCGATTTTGGCTTCATCCCGTTCATTAGAGACATAGTCACCACTCAAGTCAATGGCTTTTTCCTTTGGCTTGGTGACCTTCTTGCTGGTCTGCTTAAATTCCTTTTGATGGTCTGGTTGGATGTTGGAACTAGAGTAGAGATAGACTCCACCGATCAGAACAGCTGCTCCGACCAGCCCCAGAATCGGTACCAGGTATTTTTTCTTCCACTTAAGATTCATTTTACTACCTCCATGGAATAAGATCTTTACACTAGTATACCCTAAATCGAAAGTATAGTAAAATTCCCCTCTATGTAGTGGTTTTCCAGGCTTGAACTGACTAGTTTGAGCAGAGAATACCTGTTTCTCAAAAATTATATTTTGTTTATCATTATTTTTTTATCGTTTTTCGATACTTTTTTATTGACTAATTTTTTATAAGGAGTATACTATAAGTGAAAAATAAATAAACTTCAAGGAGGCTTGCGATGAAAAACTCAAAAACCTTAAAAAATGTCATTGAAGTCTTAACGGCTTTCATTTACTTCTGTGGCTTTATGACCCTGGCTGCACTGGTCGTCCACCTGCTTTCCCGCATGGGGCTTTTCAAAGATCTCATTCAATCAGGTCGCTTGTCCTTTGATGCGAATGGCATCCAGCTCTTTCCCAAACATCCACAACCTCTCTGGCAGCTGCTCTTCCCACTAGCCTCAAGCGCTATCTATATTTACCTTCTCATCACCATTCGCAACTTCCTCCAAAATCTCTACCAAGAAAAGATCTTTTCTCACTCTAACATTGATCTTTGCAACCGAGCTTGGAAGATTCTCTTGGTCTTGTCCTTTATGTCTGGCACACTTGAAACCAGTGGAAATGCTTATCTCCTTCCCTTCACTTTCCAATTTACCTTTAACACAGGGCTTCTCCTTGCCGTTCCAATCGTCTGGGTCTCTGGCAAGATTCTGGAGAGAGGTATTGAGATTGCTGAAGAAAATGAGCTAACCATTTAAGGAGGGTGCCATGATTATCGTCAATCTAGATGTCATGCTAGCCAAGCGAAAGATGAAATCCAACGAGCTAGCCGACAAAATCGGCATCACCACAGCCAACCTCTCCATCCTCAAAACCGGCAAGGCCAAAGCCATCCGCTTCACCACCCTTGAAGCCATCTGCAAAGAACTCGACTGCCAGCCAGGAGATATCCTAGAATACCGGCCGGATGAATAGGAAAATATAATTTGAGACCTTCCTTGGGTGAGGACGGACGGTAGCGAATCCCTTTGGGATTCCATACCTAAGATTTGAGCCTACTGTCTCAAATCTCCCGAAAGTCTGAAATGATACCGTTTCAGACTCTTTTCTCACTGCGGAAGTCTCCATTAATATCCATTACTAATAGGACTCAAATACCATCCTTGTAAAACTCAATGATGGGAACTATATCAATACAAGAAAAGCACTCCCGCGGGAGTGCTTGAGAGCGTATACAATTTGTTTTTCCTTACAAATCAAATTAATTTTATAAAAATCAAAAAATTTATTCGTTAGAATTATTCAATCATCTACTGAAACTTTCCGCCGTGAGAAAAGTGCTAGAAACAATTGTGTTTCTAGCACTCGGGAGTTTTGGAACCTAGGGTCCAAAACTAAGTCATGGAACTTCTTCGAAGTTCGCTGACGTCCGTACTCACCTAAGGAAAGTTTTTTAGATGATTTTTTCTTTTTCTATCGTTTAGCCGATGATGCTTCCATTTGGAACAGATGGATCAACTGTTAAGACTGTTAATTGATCTCCGTGTTCTGCGGAAAGAATCATGCCTTGGCTGACATATTTCTTCATCATCTTACGTGGTTTAAGGTTGGCCACGATTTGAAGTTTTTTACCGACCAATTCTTGTTCATTTGGATAGAATTTCGCGATACCAGAGAGGATTTGACGGTCTTCGCCATCTCCTGCGTCTAGGCGGAAGCGAAGCAGTTTGTCTGATCCTTCGACGCGTTCCACTTCTTTGACTTCTGCTACACGGATTTCAACCTTGTCAAAGTCTTCAAATTTGATCTCGTCTTTTTCAGACTTGAGTTCCACTTCTTCTGGAATCCATTCTTTTTCTTTTGGTTTTCCAGCAGTCATTTGAGATTGGATGTAGGCAATTTCTTCTTCCATGTCGAGACGTGGGAAGATTGGAGTTCCTTTGGCAACCACTGTGACATTTTCAGGGAAACCTGCTAGGGTCAAGTTTTCAAGATCGAAGTCCAAGCCCAAGCCAAGTTGTTCCATGATGGCATTTGAGGTGTTCATCATGAATGGTTGGATCAAGTGAGCCACAACACGAAGGCTAGCCGCTAAGTGAGCCATGACCGCTGCCAATTGTTCCTTGTCCCCATCTTCTTTAGCGAGGACCCAAGGAGCAGTCTCATCGATGTACTTATTGGTCCGAGAGATGATGTTCCATACGGCTTCCAAAGCGCGTGGGTAATCAACCGCGTTCATTTGCTTGTGGTATTCTGCGATGTTTTCTTCAACTACCTTAGCCAAATCTGCATCAAATGCAGTGACATTTTCCACATAAGCTGGAACTTGACCACCAAAGTATTTGTTAATCATGGCTACCGTCCGGTTAAGGAGGTTTCCAAGGTCATTGGCCAATTCATAGTTGATACGAGCCACGTAGTCTTCTGGTGTGAAGGTCCCATCAGAACCAACTGGAAGGCTACGCATGAGGTAGTAACGGAGTGGATCCAAGCCGAAGCGTTCCACCAACATTTCTGGATAGATGGCATTCCCTTTAGACTTCGACATCTTGCCGTCTTTCATGACAAACCAACCATGGGCAATCAAGCGTTCTGGCAATTTGATATCCAACATCATTAGAAGGATTGGCCAGTAGATCGAGTGGAAACGAAGGATGTCTTTTCCAACCATGTGGAAGACGGTTCCGTTCCAGAATTTATCAAAGTTTTCATGATCTTCTTGACCGTAACCAAGAGCCGTCACATAGTTGAGAAGGGCATCAATCCATACATAGACCACGTGTTTTGGATTAGATGGAACTGGGACTCCCCAAGTAAAGGTAGTCCGAGATACTGCCAAATCTTCCAAGCCTGGCTCGATGAAGTTTTTCAACATTTCATTGAGACGACCATCTGGCGTGATGAAATCTGGTTGGGATTTGAAAAATTCAACCAAGCGGTCTTGGTATTTGCTGAGACGAAGGAAATAAGATTCTTCAGAAACCCATTCTACTTCGTGGCCTGATGGGGCTACCCCACCGATGACCTTGCCATTCTCATCACGGTAAACCTCAGCCAATTGGCTTTCTGTAAAGAACTCCTCATCAGAGACTGAATACCAGCCAGAGTACTCACCCAAGTAGATGTCATCTTGTGCCAGCAAGCGTTCAAAGACCTGGGCCACCACTTTTTCATGGTAGTCGTCTGTCGTACGGATGAATTTATCATATGAGATATCGAGTAATTGCCAGAGTTCTTTCACTCCAACGGCCATCCCATCTACATAAGCTTGCGGCGTGATCCCAGCTTCTTCTGCTTTCTGCTGGATCTTTTGACCGTGCTCATCAAGACCAGTCAGGTAGAACACATCGTAGTTCATCATACGTTTGTAACGCGCCAAGACGTCACAGGCGATCGTTGTGTATGCTGAACCAATATGCAATTTACCAGATGGGTAATAGATAGGGGTTGTGATGTAGAATGATTTTGTCATGTTTCTTTTCCTTTCAGGGCTAATGGAACCCAATTTAGTAACACTCTATTATAACATTTTTAGGAGACCCTGAAAACCCAAAACCAGCTAGGAGCTTGGAAAGACAAGCAAAAAAGCTGACCGAAGTCAGCTTTCTATGATTGATAACGAATCACGTTATAATTGCCTCGCTTTTGCGTTTTCAGGCTCGGGATAAAAATATCCACTGGATATTTTTATTTTCCAAGATAGTATTCTTTTACAACGTTCAATTTTTCGTCAAATTCGAATACCAATGGTGGGAAGTTAGGGATTTCCACATCCATGATTTCGTCGTCTGACAATTGTTTGATATGTTTTACAAGAGCACGGATTGAGTTACCGTGTGCTCCTACGAATACGTTTTTACCGTCTTTAAGAGCTGGAGCGATTTTATCTTCCCAGAATGGAAGGGCGCGTTCCAAAGTCACTTTCAAGTTTTCAGCATCTGGAATCACTGAATCGTCAAGTGAAGCATAACGACGGTCAGTGTGTGCTGAGTGTTCATCATCACGGTCCATTGCAGGAGGCAATACATCGTATGAACGACGCCAGATGTGAACTTGTTCATCACCAAATTGTTCAGCAGCTTCTGCTTTGTTTTTACCAGTCAAACCACCGTAGTGACGTTCGTTCAAGCGCCATGATTTTTCAACTGGGACCCACAATTGGTCAGAAGCTTCAAGCGCAAGGTTTGTTGTTTTGATCGCACGTTTCAATACTGAAGTGTATGCTTGGTCAAATTCGATACCAGCTTCTTTGATCAATTTACCAGCGTCGATCGCTTGTTGTGTACCTTTTTCAGACAAATCAACATCAGCCCAACCAGTGAAAAGGTTAGCTTTGTTCCATTCAGACTCACCGTGGCGAGCAAAAACCAATTTTACCATTAGATGGATCTCCTTTTTATTCTCCGAGGTTTCCCCCGTTTATCTATTTTATTCTACTAGATTTTCAGTAAAAAATCTAGTGGCGACCATAGAAAAGTGCAATTTCTCACAAAAAAGAGCCTGACAGCTCTGATTTCTCTCACATTAATTTTTCTGACAGTCAGGGCAAATGCCATAGACGGTCATCTGGGTCTTGGTGATCTGGTAGCCACTTTGACTGGCTGCTTCTTCGCGCAGATCTGGGACTTCAATGTCCACATCTGCGATACGGCCACATTTTTCACACACCACATTCAAATGGTCATGCCCCATGAAATCAAAATAGGTCGTGGTATCATTGCGAACCTTGATCTCAGAAACAACACCCTCATCAATTAAAACCTTGATATTGTTGTAGACAGTTGCTAGACTCATGCTTGGAAACTGAGGCAATAAATCACGATAGATCTTCTCAGCGCTTGGATGTTCATGACTCGCCACTAAATAGGAAAGAACTGCTCTGCGGGTATCGGTAATCCGAATGCCCTTGGCACGCAAATTTTGCAAGACTTCTTCCACGCGCTCTTCTTCATGACGATGCAATGCGTTCACTATGATTCCCCCTTTCCAATATGATTTAATCGATTCGTTACCCTTATTATATCATGTTTCAAAATAAATCACTATTTAGAATGCTTTTAATTAAAAAAAATGTCCGGGGGACATTTTTTTCATGAGCCTGAAAACCGAAAAGCGAGTTTATGTCCAGTGGACATTGATTCACGAGCCTGAAAATGGAAAAGCGAGTCTAATCTTCTCTCAACCGATCCAACTGGTCATCCAGCGCACGGTCCCTAGGATCATTTTGACCACGAGGATCATAAAGCAAAATTCCAGTACGAACCACAGCCCTTTCAATAGATACAAAATAGGTCGGATAAACAACAAGGCAAAGAGGCCTAAAATGAATCGCATGGTCTTTTCTCTCTTTCTTTTTTCCTATTATACCCTTATCCTATAGAGCTGTCCAACAAAAAAACCATCCTAGAAATCTAGGATGGCTTTTCAAAATGCAATTATTTAACTGCTTCTTTAAGAGCTTTACCAGCTTTGAATGCTGGAACTTTAGAAGCTGCGATTTTGATTTCTTTACCAGTTTGTGGGTTGCGACCTTTACGAGCTGCACGTTCACGAACTTCGAAGTTACCGAAACCGATCAATTGAACTTTTTCACCTTTTGAAAGGTATTCTGAAACTGCTGCGAATACAGCATCAACAGCTGCTGCTGAATCTTTCTTAGTCAATTCTGTAGCTTCTGCCACTTTTGCGATCAAATCTTGTTTGTTAGCCATTTAACAAATCCTCCAATTTTTTTTAGGCTTTACGCCTTAACAGTACTATAATATCTAAAAAAAGCCTTTAGGTCAAGTACTAAACCTGTTTTTTCAAACTTTTATTCAGCTTATTCGTAGCGTACCAAAACTGCAAATGCATTCTCACCTGTATGAGTTTGGATAATCGATCCAGTTTCGAGAACTGGGATTGCTTTTTCAACGAGCGATTGCAACTGAGCCTTCATTTCATTGGCCCATTCTGGTGTCCCTGCGTAAGAAATCCCGATCTCAGCCACCTTACTATGGGAAAGTTTCTCTACCAATTCATCCAACCATTTCTTAAAGGTCTTGTTTCCACGGCCCTTGACGATTGGTTCCAACTGATGGTCCTTCATTTGCATCACCACACGGATGTTAAGAAGCGAGCTCAAAAGTCCGGTAACACGGCCAATCCGACCACCTTTAACCAGATTTTCCAAGGTAGATACGCCGATATACAACTCTGTCTTTTCTTTAACTTCTTCAATGCGGGCCAAGACAGTGTCTAAATCAGCTCCTTCTTTGGCCAACTTGGCTGCTTCAACGACTTGGAACTTCATGGCTTGGTCTGTAAAGCCACTATCAATCACAGTCACTTCTGCTCCTGACAAGGTTGCTCCTTGACGTGCCGCCTCTACTGTTCCTGACAAGGCATGAGACATATGAATCGAAACGATATGAGCTCCGTCTGCTGCTAACTTTTCATAAATCTCCGCAAAGACTCCAACGGGTGGTTGGCTGGTCTTTGGAAGATTTTTGCTAGACTGCATTAAGCGCAAGAAGTCCCCTTCGCCCAACTCACTGTCGGAATAAAGGACTCCATCCACCATAACAGAAAGTGGCACAATGGTAATGCCATATTCTTCAACCACTTCAGGTTCAATTGTAATAGATGAGTCTGTAACTATTTTAATATTTGCCATATATTTCTATACTCTTCCTAAGAATGTTCTGCTTTCATTATATCAAAAAACACGGGTTTTTGCAGTGAAAGATAACTAGTTCGGCTCCCTTAATCATCTGCAGCAGAAAAACCTGTATTGTGAAGGACATGGTCTTGGACAATTCCTTGATCATCCAAGAGCAACCCATGGAGAACCCCTCCATAAACAGCGCCCCCATCGACACCCATTTTTTGATCTGAAATCCAAAGATTTTCGGTACCGACTGGCTCATTGAGCAGTCCATAGACTGGTGTATGGCCAAAGACGATCCATTTGCCTGTATGATTCTCCGCTTCATGGAATGGTTTTCGGATCCAAACTTTTTGGTAATCACTGGTTTCTCGCCAATTTTCAAGGCTTAGATCCACACCAGCGTGAACAAAGTAATAGGTCTCTGTCTCGTAGTCAAAAGGCAAACTGCGGATGAAGGCCACCAATTCAGGAACAGTGCTCTCTATTGCTTGCGCATCTGCAACCCCATCTACAGGAGCATCGAGCGGGCGTCCCAATAGAGAATTAATGGTCGTATCGCCACCATTTCTTCGGTAGTGGTCATAACGTTCTTCTGGATTGTCCAACCAAGCTAAAAACATGTACTCGTGGTTCCCGGAAAGGCAAACAGCTCCGTGATGGTCTACGTAGTCTTTTACGATCTCAATCGATCGTTTGCTGTTTTCGCCTCGATCTATCAAATCCCCTAAAAAGACCAATTGAGCTTTTCCGTCCCACTCTGTCATGAGCTCTTCTAGCATTTGTGCTTTCCCGTGAATATCTCCGACTACAAAGTATGTTGACATGGTTATAAACCTTCTTTCTCTTAACGCTTGAGAAGTTGCTCTGCCTGTTGACGGGCAGCTTCCGTTAGATCCTCTCCTGCCAGCATCTTAGCAATTTCTTCGATTCGTTCTTCTCTATTGAGCAAACGCACAGTAGATACAGTTGAGTGTTCATCACTGATTTTCTCAATATAGAATTGATAATCTGCTGCAGCGATGACTTGAGGCAGGTGAGAAATGGCAAGCACTTGGCCATTTTGACCAATCTTATGAATTTTCGCTGCGATGGCTTGGGCCACGCGCCCAGAGACTCCTGTATCCACCTCGTCAAAGACGATACTGGTTTTTCCTTCTTTTCGAGAAAAAGCAGACTTAATGGCCAACATCAAGCGTGACAATTCTCCGCCGGATGCTACCTTGACAAGAGGTTTAAAGTCCTCACCTGGGTTGGTCGAAATGTAAAATTCGACAGCTTCATTTCCCTCACGATTAAACTTAGCCTTGCTAAAACGCACTTGAAAACGCGCCTTGTCCATGTAGAGATCTGCCAATTCTTGCTGGATTTCATTTTCCAAAGCTTGAGCCAGAGTATGCCGCTGATCACTCAAATCTTGAGCCAAGGTGACCAAACTCTTTTCCAAACGTTTCAGTTCTTTTTCCAAGTCCTCAGACGAGAGGTCACTTCCGGTGAGGAGGCTATATTCTTTGGTGATTTGCGCCAGGTATTCCAAGACGTCCTTGACTTGGCCACCATACTTGCGAGTGATGGAGTGGATCAAATCCAAACGCGATTCCACCTGCATGAGACGATTGCCATCAAACTCCAGACCATCGACCACATCTTCTAAGCGCTTGGTAATATCCTCAAGGGCATAGAAGGTTTCCAATAACTGGCTTGAGAGCTCTTTGTAGCTGGGATCATATTCTTCGATACTTTCCAGATCATTCATGGCTGAGCGAACATTGGAGAGGCTCGAAAATTCTTCTGCATCCAGCATGGTATAGGCATTGGTTAAGGTATCTGCAATCATCTTGTGGTTGAGCAGGCGTTGGCGTTCTTGCTCCAGACGCAGGTCCTCATCCACTTCCAAGGCAGCTGCCTCAATCTCTGCAATTTGAAACTCCAACATCTCAATACGGGCCTTGTTTTCCTGCTGGTTGCGCTGAAGTTCCACTACTTGTTTGCGCAAGCGTTTGTAGTCTTCGAAGGTCTGACGATAAGCATCTTTGGTTTGGAAAAAGGCTGCATCCCCAAATTCATCCAGCATAGCGATATGCAATTGGGGGCGCATGAGTTCTTCCTGATCATGCTGGCCATGGATGTCCACCAAATGTTGACCGACTGCCTTTAAGACAGATAAATTCACCATCTGACCATTGATCCGGCTGACACTTCGTCCATTTTGCAAGATTTCTCGGCGAATGATCAATTCATCGGTCCACTCTAGTCCTTGTTCTTCAAAGAGAGCCGTCAAGTGGCGATTGCTCTCAATGGTGAAGAGCCCTTCGATTTCCGCTTTTGGGGCTCCATGTCGAATGACGTCCGTCGTTGCGCGGCTTCCCAGCATCATGTTCATGGCATCGATGATGATGGATTTCCCTGCACCTGTTTCCCCTGTCAGTACCGTCATTCCCTTTTCGAAATTTAAGGAAATCTCTTCGATAATGGCAAAGTTCTTAATCGAAATTTCTAATAGCATAGGCTCTTACCACCCAAAAATTGATTTGAGGATGTTCTCTGCTTCTGGAGCTGAATAGGCGATCAGTAAGATCGTGTCATCATCTGCAACAATACTAAAGATATGCTCCTTATAAATCTCCCGCAAGCGACGTTTAACTAAAGGAGCTGTCCCTGGAACCATGGTGAAATTGACATATTCTCCCATGCGACGATGAGACAAGATATTGCTTTCAATCATCCCAATCCCTTGGTGGTGCTTACGTGGCAATTCATAGACATAGGTCATGTCTTTCAGAGGGCGTTTTACGATGCCCAATTCTTTGATATCCCGTGACACCGTCGCTTGAGTTGCTGAGATGCCTTCTTCTTTCAAATGTTCGACGATCTCTTCTTGCGTCCCCACTTCATGATCGCGAATGAAGCGACGAATTTTTTCTAATCTGATATTCTTACTCTTCATGTTTAAATTCCTTGTGTGCCAGCTCCACAACAGCCTCCAGCTGCTCTGTAGTCGGCTTTGTTTTCTCTTCTTTTTTTTCTAGATACATCAAAAATTCGATGTTGCCATGGCCTCCTTGGATAGGGGAATAATCCACTCCCATCACGGAAAAGCCATGTGTTCCTGCAAAAGCAACGACCTTTTCCAGAACGGCTAAATGAATCTTAGGATCCTTAATGATCCCATTTTTCCCGATCTGTTCGCGTCCTGCCTCAAACTGAGGTTTCACCAAGGCCACGACTTGTCCATTATCTGCCAAAATCCGGTGAAGGGCTGGCAGAATCAAGTCCAAGGAAATAAAGCTGACATCGATACTCGCAAAGCTCGGTGTCGCTTCAAAATCATCTGGCTCGGCATAGCGGAAATTGAACTGTTCCATCGAGACCACCCGAGGATCATTGCGCAATTTCCAGGCCAACTGATTGGTCCCGACATCCACCGAAAAGACCTGGCTGGCTCCGTTTTGCAGCATGACATCTGTAAAGCCACCTGTAGAAGCTCCAATATCAATCGCAATTTTATCCTCTACAGATAAACCGAATTGGTTCAGGGCTTTTTCTAATTTAAGACCGCCCCGGCTGACATATTTGAGCTTTTCGCCCTTTAATTTCAACTCGGTTGCTTCATCAATTTTTTCACCCGGTTTATCGAAGCGCTCACCATTGATAACGGCAACGACAAGACCTGCCATCACCCCTCTTTTGGCTTGTTCGCGGGTATCAAATAGGCCTTGTTTATAGGCTAATACATCCACTCTTTCCTTAGCCATCTATTCGTAATCCTTCTATTAATTTCTTGATCGCTCGCGGATCAAAGTCACAAGCACTTGTAATCTGATCCAACAAGTCCTCGCAAGCGTCTAATTCACTTGTCAGCAAAGCTTTTGATTCTTCCAATCCCAACAGGGCTGGATAGGTCGATTTTTCAGCTACTAAGTCCTTTTGAGGAGTCTTCCCCAAAGCTTCAAAATCAGCTACCAAATCCAAAATATCATCCCGCACTTGAAAAGCCAGGCCTAATTTTTTCCCGATTTTTTCTAAGAGCTGAGCAATGTCTGCTTGCAACTCTAACATCAAACCTGCTGCGATGAAAGGATAGGCAAGGAGGCGTCCTGTCTTATTGGCATGGATAGTCTGCAACTCTGCTAGCGTGAGCTGTTTGTGTTCCCCTTCCATATCAAGGACTTGGCCAGCTACCATTCCACGACTACCGGAAGCATCTGACAATTCAAGAATCAAAGAGACCTTGACCGCATCTGGAAGGGCACTCGCAGCTATCATCCCAAAGGGATCGAGAAAAAGCGCATCCCCTGCTAAAATTGCCAGGTCTTCTCCGAATTTCTTATGATTGGTCAATTGCCCCCGACGGTAATCATCATTGTCCATGGCAGGCAGATCATCATGAATAAGGCTTCCTGTATGGATCATCTCCAAAGCTCCTGCCACTTGAAAGTGAGCCTCCGTCAATTCCAGTCCAAAGGCCTCTAACAATTCTAGAAGGAGCATGGGGCGCAGGCGTTTTCCGCCTGCCTGGATCGAATACAGGACCGACTCCACTAAATGGGGGGCGACGGCTTTCTCCTCATAAAAAGAGCGAACTGCTTGCTCTACTCTATTTCGTTTTTCTTCTTGTCTCATGCTAGATCCGCTTCAGTACCATCTGCCTGCATGACCTTGACCAAGGTTTTCTCTGCTTGATCCAAGGTATCTTGCAATTCTTTTGACAACTTCATTCCTTTTTGAAATTCTGTAATGGCTTCTTCAAGAGCCACATCCCCACTTTCCAATTTTTGGACGATGGCTTCCAAATCTGCTAAATTTTCTTCAAATTTCTTTTCTTTCGACATGTTTTACCTCTACTTCTAACTGGCCATCTCTCATGATGAGTGACAGCGGGTCCCCTTCTGTTACTTTTGCAACCGAATCTAGTACCTGATCCCCTTCCTTAACCATGGCATAGCCACGCGCAATAATCCGACTAGTATCGAGCATCAAGAGGGCTTCTGATAAGCCTTGCACCTTGATTTTTTGCTCTTTTAAAACTTGTTCCATTCGGTTGGTTAAGATTCTCTTATCTTGGAGCAGGCGATCTTGGTAGCGCTCGATGCGATGCAAAGGAGACATGGCTTCTAGGCGATGACGCAGACCTTGCAGCTGATTGGCCCCTTGGCCATAAGCATCCCGCATCCCTTGTTTCAATCGCAATTGCAACTGGTCAATCTTTTGCAGGTAGCCATCATAGAGTCTTTCAGGCTGTCTAAAAATGACCGATTGACTTAATTTGGCCAAGCGTTCACGATTATAGGCCAAGCGATTGGACATGGCTGTTGCCATGCGATTTTCCTGCTTTTGTAAATGGGACAAGAGATCCAATTTGGTTACTGGAGTGGCCAATTCAGCAGCGGCTGTCGGAGTAGCGGCTCGTCTGTCTGCTACAAAATCGGCTAGAGTCGTATCTGTCTCATGTCCAACACTGGAGATAATCGGAATCCGCGATTCAAAGATGGCTCGCACCACCGCTTCTTCATTAAAGGCCCAGAGGTCTTCAATCGAACCACCCCCACGACCGATAATCAAGACATCCAAATCATCCCGTTGGTTGGCTCTTTGAATATTAGCAACCACCTCACTAGATGCGCCTTCACCCTGAACCTTGGTCGGGTAGAGCACAATCTCTACACCAGGGAAGCGTCGGCTCACCGTTGTGATAATATCGCGAATCACGGCCCCACTTTGACTGGTGATGACCCCAATCTTTCTTGGAAATTGTGGCAGAGCTTGCTTCCACCGATCCTGAAACAGCCCTTCTTCGGTCAACTTTTTCTTGAGTTGTTCAAATTGGATGGCCAAGGCCCCTACCCCATCTGGCTCAGCCTTTTCAATGACAATGGAATAACTCCCGCTTGGCTCATAGAGCTGAATGCGACCGATGACGTTGATCTTCATGCCTTCTTCCAGCTCAAAACCAAAGCTTCGATAAACCCCAGCCCAGACCGTCGCCTGAATAACCGCTTTTTCATCCTTTAATGAAAAATACTGGTGGTTGGGGCGTTTTCGGAAATTGGAGACCTGCCCTGTCAGATAAACCCTTTCCAAATAGGGATCCTTATCAAATTTTAATTTCAAATATTTGGTCAAACTTGATACGGATAAATAGTTGGACATAGGAACTCCTTTCTGCAGAATATGATCAAGTTTAATTATACCAAAAAACGCCAAAAAAGGCTGGCAGACAAAGCGAAATCATGAATTTCCTTTCTCTACAAGCCTCATTTTATTCAAGACACTTTCTATTTGTCTGTTTGACACCAGCTTCCTTATTTTTCACACTTCTCCAACCGTTCAATAAAGGAGCTAAGAAGCGCTTGGGGTTCCCCTTCATTTGGATAGGCATAACTAATATAGAAGACTGTTTTTTCCTCTTCAACCAGCGGAATTTTGACAAGATTTGGATATTCTGGGAAGAGAGTCAGATCGGTCATGAGACCAATTCCCAAATTTTCTTCGATGAACACAAATCCTATTTAGGATACAACAAAAAGACAAGTCATAGGACTTGTCTTTTATTCTTTAGGAGGCTATTGATTTTCTATTTTTGATAGGTTTTCACGACCCAATCAACCCCTTCATCTGCCGTGAGAGTATAGACGGGATTCTCAGTCGTTTCATAAAAAGTCATCGAGAGAGTTTTACCATCCACGAATACTTCGATGGAGTTGGTATCGCGAATGATCGAAAAATGATGATCTTTTTCAGCATCCAACTGAATCCATCTCGATTGAAATGCTGGATTTTCTTTTCCAGAAATTGGGTGCCCAAATTGGTCTCGACTTAAGCTAAAGCGTTTTTGAGAGGCGTCGTAACTCAATTGCAAGACACTATCAGGATCAGTTTCATCACCATAACCTAGGATAAAGGAGCGACCCGGTTTGGCATTTAGTTCAAACAAGGTTTGTTTCCCTTTCGCTGGGATCGTGATCTGATTGGCCTTAACAATGGTTTCTGACGCATGCTCTACAAGAAAGTGTTCTTTCACTGACTCAGGTAACCCCTGAACCAATCGTCCGTTTTTCAGAGACAATTTTCTTGGAAGAGTCATACTACCTGCCCACCCATGAGCTAAATCATGACTGGGGATAGACCGGTGCCACATTTGCATCCAGGCAACCATGTATCGTTCGCCATTTGGTCCTTGACAAGTTTGAGGGGCATAGAAATCCAAACCGCCATCGATTTCATCATAGGAATCGACATGAAAGCGCCCTGTTTCCCAATTCATGTCACCGATAAAGGCAACCGTCGAATTTAAGTTCCAGTATTTTTCTTGCTGCCTTTCCATTTCAATGGGAGACAGGATCAAGACCCATTTGCCATCTAAAGGGAAGAAATCGGGACACTCCCACATAATCCCTTGCCCTTTTTCACCTTCTAAAAGAACTGATGTAAAGGTCCAATCTACTAGATTACTTGATGCAAATAGGAGAATTTGACCTCTCTCATCCGGTGTCTTAGAAGCAACGACAGCGTAATAGCTTCCTTGGTATTCAAATACTTTAGGATCACGAAAATCTGCAATATCTGCAATCCCCTCAATATGGTGAGAATGGATCACTGGATTAGTGGGGATTTTTTCAAAGGTAATGCCATCTGTCGAAACCGCAAGACACTGAGTCTCTTCGCGCTTTTCCTCATCGTCTACATGACCAGTATACAGCAAATAGAGCTTGTCATCTTTCACAATAGCACTACCCGAGAAACAACCATCCTTATCATAGCTTTCACTTGGTGCTAAAGCTACTGGCAATTCTTCCCAATGGAGAAGATCTTTTGATTTGGCATGCCCCCAATGCATGGGCCCCCAAACACTATCATAGGGATAGAATTGGTAAAACAAATGGTATTCCCCATGGAAATAAACAAAGCCATTTGGATCGTTCATCCAGCCGATTGGAGGTAGCAAATGAAATGCTCCTCTATATTGCTGGTTAACCCTCTCCCTGTTTTCATCGATATACTGATTTGCTTTTCGAATGCTTTCCTTCATCTTTTTTACCTATTTTCTATTTTCAGTGCTGGTAACCTGATCTTTGTCACTCCACTTTTTCATCCATTTGGGAATTTCTTGGCTAATGGTCGTGGGTAGAACCACATAGGCCTCCTTGCTCAAGTCCTCAGCAATGGCTGAATGGAGATAGGTCGCAACCACCACGCGCTCATAGAGACTGACCTGTGGGAATTGACCCGCAAATCCTGCGATCATCCCTGCCAAGGTATCTCCCATACCCCCTGTTGCTTGATAGGGACCACCAACATCTAGCTGATAGCCCTCTTCTTGCCCACTTGTCCAAATGCGGGTGTGAGGCCCTTTTTCTACAATGACAGTCCCTTGAGGAAAGTTCTGTACTGCTCTTCGACTCTTGTCTTTAGTCTGGCTTGCAAGATCAATCCCTGACAGTTTTTCCCATTCTTTTTGATGAGGGGTAAAGACCAACTGAGCTTCTGGCAGGTCAAACTGAGAGGCTGTAAAAAGACTGATAGCTCCTCCATCTAATATCAAGACCTGCTGGCTAGAGACTTGTTCAAAAATCATGTGCAAGATTGCTTGGTTTTCTCTTGCTTCCTTTAAGCCCGGTCCTACGAGAATCACGCTAGCTTTTTGGAGCTGCTCACAAAGGAGTTCGTGATCTGCCAAATCAAAGCCCATAGCTTCAGGAAGATGGCTATGAAGGGCTGTCAGATTATCAGGATCTGTTGCTACAGTAACCAGCCCCGCACCACTATGAACCGCAGCAAGCGCCGCCATAATGATGGCTCCCCCATAGGGGTAAGTCCCCCCAATCAAGAGCAGGCGACCAAAATCTCCCTTATAAGAATTCACCTCTCGCTTTGCAATGACACGTTGGATCTCTTCTTTCTGAACTGTTTTCATACCTTCCTCATTTCTAGCGAAAAAGGAGAAGCCACGACTCCCCCTCCATCTTTTATTTTCCTCTGAATTCTGCGAAGACTTGCAAGATCTTAGCAGCCACAGCTTGTGGTTGATTTTGTTTGGCTACCAATTGATCATCCGCATAAGGCTGAAGGGCTGGAAAATCACCAATCTGAACTGCATAAAGAGCTTTTTCAAAGAGCTCGATATCATTTTGATCATTGCCAAAAGCCACGAAATTCTCTCCACAGAGTTCTTCTACGGTTGTCGCTTTATGCGTGTCTGCTGGATTGAGATAGATGCATTTTTCATGCGCATGATAGCGGATATGGGCCTTGTCTGTCTTTTCAATCCGCTCGATGATCTCATCCACGAGCTCCTCATGGCCACCCATATAGATCACGACCTTAATCGGATCTGTCAGCTCCTCTAAAGACCGATACTGGGCTTTCTTGAGGGGATCTACATTCGCAACAAAAGGAATCTTTTCCAAAATCTGTCCGCTATAATCAAAGGTATCATCCACAAAAAATGGTAGATTGTAATGGCGACAAAAGCCAAGGACTTCCCGATACACATCCTTGTCCAATTGTTCCTCATATACCAATTGCCCCTGGCGATAGGCCAATCCACCATTTAAGCCTATCACGAGTTGCTGACTCAATGGATCTCCTAAAAGGCCCAAGCAGTCCCGGTAAGAACGTGCAGAAGCAAAGGCAACTTCATGACCAAATTCTTCTGCTCTCAATAAGACCTGTTTGATTTCATCATCGATTGTGACACCATCGAATGAAAGGGTTCCATCTAAATCAAATACAAACTTCATCTTGTTCACACTTTCATTTTTTTAAGGCACGAACAGCTGCTTCGTAGGTCTGCTCCATCAGCATTGTGACGGTCATAGGCCCAACCCCTCCTGGTACCGGAGTAATATGACTGGCCAAAGGGGCAACGGAGTCAAAATCGACATCCCCACACAATTTGCCATTCTCATCGCGATTCATTCCGACGTCAATAACGACGGCACCTTCTTTCACGAAGTCTGCTGTTACAAATTTCGCACGACCGATCGCAACAACCAAGATATCTGCTCTTCTAGCAATTTTAGGCAGATGATGGGTCCGGGAATGGGTCAAGGTTACCGTCGCATTTTTGGCGAGGAGCAACTGCGCCATTGGTTTTCCAACGATATTGGAACGACCAATCACGACTGCTCGCTTCCCTTCTAGATCAATCCCGTACTCTTTGAACATCTCCATGATGCCAGCGGGGGTCGATGGCACCATAATAGGATTTCCAGCCCACAAGCGCCCCATATTCAATGGATGAAAGCCATCCACATCTTTTGCCGGGTCAATCGCTAAAAGGACTGCATCCGCATCGATATGCTTAGGCAGTGGCAACTGCACCAAAATCCCATGCCAAAGGGGATCCTGATTGTAGTGTTCGATCACTTCTAATAATTCAGCTTGGCTGATGCTTTCAGGAAGTCGTCTCACTTCACTCCGAAAGCCTGCCGCAATAGCAGAACGCTCTTTATTTCTTACATAGATTTTGCTAGCTGGATTATCTCCTACCACGATGACAACGAGGCCAGGCACAACTCCTGTCTCTTCTTTTAATCGTGCTGTTTTCTCTGCAATCTCACCCTGTAATTTTGTAGCGAGCGCCTTCCCATCAATGAGTGTCGTCATATCAATTCTCTTTCTAGTCAAGTAATGAAAATAGTCCTCTCTATTATAGCAGATTTCAACTCTCAAACCTAACTGTTCCTAATTAGAATTTCTTATAGACGAAAACTATAGCCAGATGGACAAAAAATGAGCTTGAGACCACCCCAAACTCATCCACACAGCTGCTTAGTAAAGCAATTCATAAATTTCCATTGCAATTAAATCAATGCTATCAAATGTATAGGTTTCACGCGCTTCAACATCACGAAGTGTAAAGGTTGAACCTTCTTCTTCATTGTGGTTGTAGGCTACTTCAGCGACAACAACACCGTCACGTTCAAAATTACGTTTTAAGTTTCCACCGTCTTTTGTCATCGTCTCCAAACGGTTGATAATCCGTACTAAATGTGATTCCATTTTATTTCTCCTCTTTACTTTCTACTCTCCTATTTTATCATAAAAGAGAAAGCTCTTCCAATAAAAATTCACATTTTTCCATTGATTTGCTTTCTTCAGTATTCCTAAGCGACATTTCGTAGCAAATTCTTGCAAACTTCTAGAATACTGATATAATGAAACTATAAATCTTTGACTATTTTTGACCTTTTAAAAATAGGCTCGTCTCTTGATGGAAGACCATCAAAAACCTACTGTGAGGTATGTATATGCTTTGTCAAAATTGTAAAATAAATGAATCAACCATCCATTTATATACAAATGTAAATGGACGTCAGCAGCAAGTAGACCTCTGTCAAAATTGCTATAAAATTATGAAAACAGACCCAAATAACAGCTTTTTGAAAGGCATGACCCAACGGAGCCAACTGACTGGAGATCCCTTCGAAGATTTCTTCAATAACCTTGGAAACTTCCAAAGTCCACAAGAACCTCAAACACCTCCAACTCAATCTGGAGGCAGTTATGGAGGTGGCGGTTACGGCCAAAACAATAACCGTAGCGGCAATCAAGACCCACGTCAAGCTCGCCCTCAAAAGCCTAAAGGACTATTAGAAGAATTCGGTATCAATGTCACAGAAATTGCCCGCAAAGGGGATATTGACCCTGTCATCGGCCGTGATGAAGAAATTATCCGTGTCATCGAAATTCTCAACCGTCGAACCAAGAACAATCCGGTTCTGATCGGAGAACCTGGGGTCGGAAAAACTGCCGTTGTGGAAGGCTTGGCCCAAAAAATCGTCGACGGAGACGTTCCTCATAAATTGCAAGGAAAAGAAGTCATCCGCCTGGACGTCGTTAGCCTCGTTCAAGGCACAGGTATTCGTGGTCAATTCGAAGAACGCATGCAAAAATTAATGGATGAAATTCGTCAACGTGAAGATGTGATTCTTTTCATCGATGAAATCCATGAAATTGTTGGCGCAGGATCTGCTGGCGAAGGCAATATGGACGCTGGAAATATCCTCAAACCAGCCTTGGCGCGTGGAGAACTCCAATTAGTCGGTGCTACTACCCTCAATGAATACCGTATCATTGAAAAAGATGCAGCCTTGGAACGTCGGATGCAGCCCGTTAAGGTCGATGAGCCAACGGTTGAAGAAACCATCACCATCCTCAAGGGCATCCAGAAAAAATACGAAGACTACCACCACGTCCACTATACAGACGGGGCCATCGAAGCGGCAGCTATTCTTTCAAACCGCTACATCCAAGATCGCTTCCTGCCAGACAAGGCCATTGATTTGTTGGATGAAGCGGGATCTAAGATGAACCTGACCCTAAACTTTGTGGATCCAAAAGTGATCGACCAGCGCTTGATTGAAGCGGAAAACCTCAAAGCCCAAGCGACACGCGAAGAAGACTTTGAAAAAGCAGCCTACTTCCGCGACCAAATCGCGAAATACAAGGAAATGCAAGGTCAACATGTCACCGATCAGGAAACCCCTGTCATCAGCGAAAAAACGATTGAACACATCGTTGAACAAAAGACCAATATTCCTGTTGGTGATTTGAAAGAAAAAGAACAGTCTCAATTGATCAATCTGGCTTCTGATTTGAAAGCCCATGTGATCGGTCAAGATGATGCTGTTGATAAAATTGCGAAAGCCATTCGACGCAATCGTGTCGGCCTAGGATCGCCTAACCGTCCAATCGGAAGCTTCCTCTTTGTCGGACCAACCGGTGTCGGGAAGACCGAATTGTCTAAACAATTGGCGATCGAGCTCTTTGGCTCTTCAGATAATATGATCCGCTTTGATATGAGCGAATACATGGAAAAACATAGCGTAGCGAAACTAGTCGGAGCTCCTCCGGGCTATGTTGGCTACGATGAAGCTGGACAACTAACGGAAAAGGTTCGTCGCAATCCATACTCCCTCGTGTTGTTGGATGAAGTGGAAAAAGCCCATCCAGATGTCATGCACATGTTCTTGCAAGTCTTGGATGATGGCCGTTTGACAGATGGTCAAGGCCGTACCGTCAGCTTCAAAGATACCATTATCATCATGACCTCTAATGCTGGAACCGGCAAAGCTGAGGCCAATGTTGGTTTTGGAGCGGCTCGAGAAGGACGCACCAACTCTGTACTTGGAGAACTCGGTAACTTCTTTAGTCCCGAATTCATGAACCGTTTTGATGGCATCATTGAATTCCAACCTCTATCAAAAGAAAATCTGCTTCAAATCGTTACCCTCATGCTCGATGAAGTCAATCAACGTCTCGCACAAAATGAGATTCATCTGGACGTGACAGAGAAGGTCAAAGAAAAATTGGTCGATCTGGGATACGATCCAAAAATGGGGGCCCGCCCACTCCGTCGTACCATCCAAGACCATATCGAAGATGCCATTACCGATTATTACCTGGAACATCCAAGTGAAAAACAACTCAAAGCCGTCTTGACCAGCAATGGGAAAATCTCTATCAAGTCTGCTCACAAACCAGTTGAACAGACTTCAGAATCATAATCAGTAAATGTACATTCAGAGACTGGGACAGAAATCGGTAATTCGTTAGAATTCGATTTCGTCGTCCCACCTCCGCACAGTTGAGTAGGGCTGTAAAAGCTGATGAAATCAGCGTAGTAGAGCCCACTCAACCACTGCGTCTTGCTCGACAATCCAAAAATAATTGAGAGGCTAGGACTTTTGTCCCAGTCTCTTTCTTTTTTTCCTCCAGATTTTTGCTAAAAAATATGTTATAATAATGAAAAAATAAGAAAAGAGAAAACCATGACCATTCCTAGTTTTGGTGATAAGAAACAAGACGTGACCTACGTCAATCGCTATGGTGTCTACGCTGTTATTCCCAATAAGGACCAGGATCAGATCATCCTCGTTCAAGCTCCTAATGGAGCCTGGTTCTTGCCCGGCGGGGAAATCGAGGCAGGTGAAGATCACTTGCAAGCTCTGAAACGGGAACTGATCGAAGAATTAGGTTTTACCGCTGTTTTAGGACAATACTATGGCCAAGCAGATGAGTATTTCTATTCCAGTCATCGCGACACCTACTACTACAATCCTGCCTATATTTATGAAGTAGTGGATTATACAGAGGCTCAAAAACCACTGGAAGATTTTAACAATCTTGCTTGGTTTCCTGTAGATGAAGCCATTGAAAAACTCAAACGTGGCAGTCACAAATGGGGCATTGAACAGTGGAAAAATACCCACAAAAAATAAAGGGATTCTTTCACAAAAAATAAAAAAGTGCTATAATAAATGAAGATAGAGGTTAGGAGGAACTCATATGAAGCTCATTAATACCACAAATAGTCATGCTGCACTGGTCAAAAGCCAACTTGCCAGCACTGACGCCTTGCTTGTCGAGGTTTATTCCGCGGGCAATACTGATGTCGTTTTTACACAGGCCCCAACCCACTATGAATTATTGATCAGTAACAAACACCGAGCTATTCGTGAAACTGAAGTAGAAAAAATTCGTGAGTTCTTTTTAAAACGTAAGATTGATCTTCAAATCATTGACCAATCCGCTATTAAAACCCTCTACTCCGATAAACTAATTGAAATTTCCTTTCCAATTACAAAGTAAGGCCAATTTGCCTTACTTTTTTTATTTCCTTAATGGATGAACCTCTACACCATTCTAGCTATTAAAAAAGAAGTTCCTTTATGGAACTTCTTTTAATGGCTTTTATTTAGCTTCAAATACTTCTGCGACTGCGTCCGCAAAGTTCTCTTCGACGATGCGTGCACAGTGATCACAGATGGTTGCGTGGTAGTGGCGTTCAGTCGTTGTTGGATCGATGCGACGGCAACGGTCACAAACTTCACCAGTGGCACGTTCAACTGTGAAGGCTACATCTTCAAAGGCCACTGCACCTTCTGGAGCTGAGCCTTCTGCGATGGTCAATTCAGAAACAATCAAGAGTTGAGCAACATTGCTATCAACAGCTCCAAGAAGTGTTTTCACAACTTCATTTGGATAAACAGTCAAGTGAGCTTCAAGTGATTTACCAATCACTTTTTCATTCCGCGCTTCTTCCAAGGCTTTTTGAGCTTGACCACGGAAGTCCATGAAGGCTGACCAAGTATCCAAGATTTCTTCTTGGTTGGCAAACGTTTCTGCTTCTGGCAATTCTGACAATTGAACGAAGTCTTCTGTTTCAAACTCAAGATAGGACCAGATTTCTTCAGCAGTGTGAGGAAGAATTGGCGTCAAGAGTTTCGTGATTTTTACAAGGATATCATAGAAGACTGTTTGCATTTGACGGCGTTCGAGGGATTTAGCTCCTTCGATGTAAACAACATCCTTGGCAAAATCCAGGTAGAAGGCAGACAAATCAACGTTGATAAAGTTAACAAGCGCCTTGTAGATCGTCAAGAACTCAAAGTTTTCATAAGCATCACGGATAGTCTTGACAAGCTGGTTAAAGCGAATCGTCATGTACTTGTCCACTGAACGAAGATCGTCGTAAGCAACTGTATCCTCAGCCGGGTTAAAGTCAGAAGTGTTGGCAATCAAGAAACGAAGAGTATTCCGGATCTTACGGTAAGTCTCAGACACTTGGCTCAAGATATCCATTGAGATACGCACGTCATTACTTGAATCTACACTGGTTACCCAGAGACGCAAGATTTCAGCACCAAATTGCTTTTCAACATCGCTTGGAGCAATGGTATTTCCAAGAGATTTAGACATCTTCTCACCTTTCCCATCCAAAGCAAAACCTTGAGACAAGATTTGTTTGTATGGTGCGACACCATGGTTCGCCACAGAAGTGATCAGAGATGAGTTGAACCAACCACGGTATTGGTCTGAACCTTCTAGGTAAAGATCAGCTGGGTATTTGAGTTCTGGACGGTTAACCACAACCCCATTCCATGATGAACCTGAGTCAAACCAAACGTCCATGATGTCAGTTTCTTTCTTGAATTCCCCATTTGGTGAACCTGGATGGGTAAATCCTTCTGGCAAGAGGTCTTTAGCATCACGTTCCCACCAGATGATTGAACCATGCTCTTCAAAGAGTTGAGCTACATGCTCAATTGTTTCAGCTGTCATGATTGGCGTTCCGTCTTCTGCATAGAAGATTGGAAGAGGCACACCCCAGGCACGTTGACGAGAGATGACCCAGTCACCACGGTCACGAATCATGTTGTAAAGACGGACTTTCCCCCATTCTGAGTGGAATTTCACTTTTTCAATTTCGTCCAAGATATCTTGACGGAATTTTGATACTGAGGCAAACCATTGTGGAACTGCACGCCAGATGATTGGTTTTTTCGTCCGCCAGTCAAATGGGTAGGAGTGAGAAATTTCTTCTTGAGCAAGGAGTAAATCGCCAAGTTTTTCGATAACTGTTGGAACAACCTTGTCGTAGAACTGACCTGCAAAATCAGGACCAGCATTCTCCATCATAATACCGCGTTCGTTTACCGTAACGGCTACTTCGAGCCCATTTGCAATCCCTACATTGTAGTCATCCTCACCAAAACCAGGAGCCGTATGGACAATACCAGTACCTGAATCAAGGGTTACATGCTCACCAAGGATCACCAATTCATCCACTTCAGGATCCCATGGGTGTTCTGTAACGATGTGGTTCAATTCTTTCCCTTGGTAAGTAGCAAGGACTTCAACATTTTCCCAACCGAATTTTTCAGAAAGGCTTGGCAAGAGCTCAGATGCTACGACATACTTACGATCAGATCCAGCAGGTTTCACTACGACATAATCAAACTCTGCACCAACAGTCAAACCGCGAGAAGCTGTAACCGTAAATGGAGTTGTTGTCCAAACAACGATGTAGGTATCTGTATCTAGAATACCTTTGCCATCTTTAACCTTATTAGCATAGTAAAGAGACGTTGATACCAAATCATGGTATTCAATCTCTGCTTCAGCAAGGGCTGATTCAGAAGACCAAGACCAGTAAACTGGTTTCGCTCCACGATAGATATAGCCTTTATTGGCCATTTCACCGAAGACACGAATTTGTGCTGCTTCATAGTCAGGCGTCAAGGTTACATAAGGATGATCCCAATCACCTGAAACACCTAAGCGTTTGAAGTCTTCGCGTTGTTTATCTACTTGAGAAAGAGCGTATTCACGGCAGAGTTTCAAGTACTCAACCAAGTCCATTTCTTTGCGTTTCACACCTTGTTTAGCTAATACTTGCTCAATTGGCAAACCATGGGTATCCCAACCTGGGATATAAGGGGCGTAAAATCCTGACATAGATTTGGAACGAACAATGATATCTTTTGAAATCTTGTTCATGGCATGTCCTACGTGAATATTTCCGTTGGCATATGGAGGGCCATCATGAAGTGTAAAATGCGGTTTTCCTTCATTCAACTCTTGACGGCGTTGATACAATTTTGCATCTTCCCATTCTTTTTGCCAAACAGGTTCTTTCGTTGGAAGACCAGCCCGCATTGGAAAGGCTGTTTTCCCAAGATTCAATGTTTCTTTAAGTTTCATTGTGTCTCCTTATTGATTTAAAAAGCTATAAAAAAAAACACGAGCATCCTAAAAAGGACGATTGCTCGTGGTACCACCTTTGTTCGAGAAGTCGCAAGAGACTTTCTCCTCTCATCCCGTAACGAGGGAAACGTCCGTTCTTACTCAATGATTCAGAACGAATACTGTAAAAGGATCATCCATTAAGAGGGAGTGCAGATCTTCCACCATCATCTGCTCGCTAGACCTATCATTAATGGACCTGTTTTTACAAAATTATAAAATATTGACAGATTCACGATTTGCATTATCTTCAGGTTGAACAGTTTCTTCAACCGCAACAACTTCCTCATTTTCATAACGAGCGTGCTCTGCTTCTTCTAAAGCGGATTGAACTTTTTCATTCAAACCTTCAAACGCTTGTGTCGCACCCAATTCTAAGTTAGCTGCTTCAATGCGTTTTTGCAATTCTTCGATTTCAGCTGGAGAGAATTGACGAGTCAAATCAATGTTCTCATCTTCTGCATGATGATGGTGAACAGATTCACCCAAAGCTTTCTCCACAATTTCACGGAAAGCTTCATCACTTGTTTGAATATACATAGCTGTTGGGCGAAGAATTTCATCCCATTCAGGCGTATCGATAATGCTCAATTGGCTTTCGATTGTTGATTTCAAACGTTGATGGAAGACGCGTGTCTTGTTCTTCAACTCCTCTGTTTCAACGGCAACCTTCTTGGCGTTATCCGTTGCATGACGAAGGATTTCATTTGCTTTTTGTTTTGCTTCATCTACTAAATGTTGTGCATCTTGTTCAGCTTGACGAACAATATTTTCAGAACGTTCGTTAGCTGCTTGTTTTACACGTTCAGCAGTATCTTGTGCAATCAAAACAGACTGACTCAATGAATCTTTCATTTCATCAAAATAGTTTAAGCGTTCTTCAAGAGCATGAATTTTTGCTTCTTGATCATGATTTAAACGAACAAGATCTTCATAATCGCGAACAACGATATCTAGAAATTCTTCTACTTCGTTCGCATCATATCCTCTAAATTTAACGCCAAAAGTTTTATCTTTAATTTCTAAAGCAGTAAGAGCCATAACTCCTCCTCATTTTTTACTCAAGAGTACTTCAACAGTTACTTTATATTTTCCACTCTTTGAAATACCATTTTCAGAAACAATTTTAAGACGCCCAAAGCGTCGAACACTGACTAAATCATTCAAACCTACAGTATAGCTAACATTGGAAGTTGTCGCATAATTAACTTTCACCAAGCCAGAACTAATCAACTGACTGGCTTGTGAGCGTGAAAGCTTGAAAGTCCCAGCAATCACCTTGTCTAACCGAAAACTCGACACGAGAATATCTCGCTGTTGGCTTTCTTCCTCTACAACAATCTGTTCAGATAGAGAAACTTCCCTAAGCTTAACAGGTACCCGAGAAATTTTCTGGATGTGATCCATGAAATAGGGAACAAAACGCTGTTCAACAAATACTTGGATCTTTCCATCACTTGTCAGAATATCTCCAAAGGACTTGCGCTCCACTCCTAATTGGTGAACAATGGTCCCCAGAACCTGGGAATGGGTCAAGTGATGAAATTTGGAAGCATAGACCATCTCTATTAATGCCAGATCAAAGTCACTTGGATCCAATTGATAATAATCCGGAGCCACAATGACCTTGGCATACTCCATTTTCTGCTCATCACTGGAAGCAAAGACCTGTAATTGATAGCTTGCCGCAACATTTCGTAAAATAGCGACCTGATGAGGATTTAAAAACCCCGTCACTTCAACAGAATAGCGTTCAATTACTCTTTCTGACAATTCAATACAACGATCAATAAATTCGTGATTTTCGCGATTGAAATGTTGGTAAATCTCTTTCTGTCCCATCGTATTCTAACCAATCAAAAATAGAAACAACCGAGCTAATAGCTGATTCATTAGGTTCAAGACAAAAAGTGCTACAAGTACCGTAAAATCCAAGCCTCCAACCTGCAAAGGTAACTTTCTAAAAAGGCTCAAAAATGGTTCAACTAGGCGGTGAACCATTTGTCCAAGAGTACTCTGAGGTGCCCCAGGGAACCAAGAAAGTAAGGCATAGATGACAAGAATGATGGAATAGATTTGAATGATATTTGAAAGATATTGAAAGATAATCATCTTAGCGATTACGTTTCATATCATAGTCGAATTCTGTCACTTCCACATCATTTGGAAGGCGAATATCTTCCACATTAACGACTACATTAATTGGAGTCAACAAGTACATGGTGCTTGCAACACGGCGAAGATTTCCTGCCAAAACATAACGAGCTCCATCCAAATAATCCAAACAACGACGGGCTTGTACCTCTGTCATATATTGGAAATCAATCAAGATACTCTCATTAGATAGTAATAGATCGACAATTTCAGTCGCTTCCTCGTATTTACGGGGATAGCGTACATCAATGGTAATCTTTTCATCTGTATTTGCACGATTAGCAGCCAATTCACGTTGACGTTCATGCAAGCGAGTGATATTTTCAGATGTATTTTTCGTTGTAGGCACAGATTCCTTCACAGCTGCTGTAGATACAGGAGTTGTAACAGGTGCGACAGGAGTCGGTTTTGGTTTTGGTTTTACCGGTTCTTTTTGACTAATCTGTGGACGTGGAGAAGTCACTTGAGGAGTTGGCTGTGGCTGTGGAACTGGTTGTGTTTCCGCACCAGCTGCTTTTGCCTCGCTAACTTCTACTTCTTCACCGTCTTCTGTGAAGTAGTCAATAAAGTTGTTAAATTTATCTTTTAATGACATAGTTCTTTCCTATTTAAAAAATGATGTCCCAATTCTAACATAAGTCGCTCCGTTCGCAACGGCTACTTCAAAGTCACGACTCATACCCATACTTAGTTCTGAAAAAGGCATATTTTTTAATTGTTTCTTTTCTAGTTGTTTCTGAAGTTGGTGAGTTTTTGAAAAAATATCCTGCAACTCTTCTTGACTAGCCTCAAAGGGAGCCATCGTCATTAAACCAACAATTTCAATTTTGTCCAGCTGTGCGATTTCCGCTAAAACATCATCCAGTTCATCGGGTGCAAATCCGTGCTTACTTTCTTCACCAGAAATGTTCACTTGGAGGAAACACTTGATCGGGTGTTCTGCTCGCTTTTGAATTTCTTGAGCCAGTTTCACCGAATCCAAGGCATGAAAGTAATCGACGAGATTAATCACGTCTTTTACTTTCCGCCGTTGGAGGCTCCCAATCAAGTGCCAAGTGAGATCATACCCTTTTAGAGCTTGATACTTTTCTAGGAATTTATCGACACGATTTTCACCGATATGTTGGATACCTGTTTTCACCATTGCTTCTGTTGTAACAACATCCACATACTTGGTGACAGCTATCACATTAACTTGATCTTGACGGTTAGCTTTGTTTCTTGCTGTTTCTACTTGTTGCCGAACAAGATCAGCATTCTCTACCAGATTCATGATTAACGATTCCGGAAGAATGGTGGTGTTTCCAATTCATCATCATCTGAAGATGAATCTACGTAACGATCAACTTGATGTGTTGATGTTGGTTCAGTTTGGCGAACGATATTCTCACGACGAATATCCCAATCACCAAAGGCTGAGCCACGGTTTGGTTCTACCGCTGGACGACTTGGAGTTGTTGGCAATTCAACATCTTGTTTCAAATCAAATTCACGGTCAAATGGTGCAGCTTGTGGGCGTTGTTCACGTGGTCCTGTTTTATAAGGACGTTGTGAGGAAGCAATTCCGCTAACACGTTCTACCTTGTCTTGACGGACACCAGTTGCAACAACCGTCACGCGGATCTCATCTTTAAGAGATTCATCAATAGATGTACCCAACCAGATGTTTACTCCGTGACCTGCAGCTTGGTTCACAATTTCTGAAGCTTCTTCAGCTTCGATCAATGTCATATCCAAACCACCTGTTACGTTGACGATCACGTCTTCAGCACCGTCAATGGTTGTTTCAAGAAGTGGAGAGTAAATGGCTTTCCGAGCTGCTTCGATAACGCGTTCTTCACCGCTACCAACACCAATACCCATGAGGGCATTTCCTTTGTTTTCCATAACAGTCTTCACGTCTGCAAAGTCAAGGTTGATCAATCCAGGACTTGTGATCAAGTCAGTGATCCCTTGAACACCTTGACGAAGAACGTTGTCAGCTTCACTCAACGCTTCAAGAAGCGGTGTCTTCTTGTCCACAATTTCAAGTAAGTTGTTATTAGAAATAATCAACAATGTATCTACATGTTCGCGAAGTTCATTGATCCCTTCAATAGCGAAGTTCCCACGTTTTGAACCTTCAAACCCGAATGGACGAGTAACAACTGCTACTGTCAAAGCACCAACTGCTTTAGCAATACGAGCGATGACTGGTGCAGCACCTGTACCAGATCCTCCACCCATCCCTGCAGTGATGAAGACCATGTCTGCACCTTGCAAAGCTTCTGTTAACACTTCTTCGCTTTCTTCAGCTGCCTTGCGACCAACTTCAGGTTGACCTCCAGCACCCAATCCACGAGTCAATTTTGGACCCAATTGGATAACTGTTTCAGCTTTAGCACTTGAAAGTGCTTGAACATCTGTATTAGCTGCGATGAATTCTACACCGGCAACGCCTTCGTCAATCATACGATTGATGGCGTTACCGCCACCGCCACCGACACCGATTACTTTAATTACTGCACCTTGTGCCGCTGCTGTGTCAAATGAAAATGTCATAAATACTTACACTCCTTAATCAAACATATTACCGATCAAATTTTTCATTCGGTCTGTGAATGTAGTTTTTGGTTCTTGTTTGCTATCATTGCTTGCTACTGGAATTTCTTGAGCATCTACTGGAGATTCAATCTTCTCAGCATTGTACGCAGGTACTACCGGTTGTGCTTGAGCAGCAGGTTGTGGTTGTACTTGTGGTTGCACAGGTCGATCAAATTGAATCGGTTGTTGACGCAAGACTTCGTCTCCACGAACCGCAGCTTGAGCAATAATATCCACATCTGTCAAATTGCCTGCATATTCAGACAAACTAATCACATGGGCAAAAGCTGGATTGCGAATTCCAATTTGATTTGGAACAAACAATTTCACATTTACACCAAAGACTTCTTGAGCCAATTCTTCAACACCAGGAAGGATTGCGCCTCCACCGATAATCACAACACCACCAGGAAGATCCAACAAATGTCTTCTCTCAAGGTCTTGCTTGATTTGCTCAAAGATGTGTTTGATACGTGCTGAAATGATTTCAGCCAAGTACTTCTCAGTCACTTCAACTGGCTCAACTTCACCAATAACTTCTACATGGAACACTTCGTTTCCAGCAGATGGCACATAGGCTTCACCGTAGTTGAACTTCAAGCCTTCTGCTAATTTTTGAGAAGTCTTCAATACTTTAGAAATATCTTTGGTAACGTAATCGCCACCTTCTTGGTAGATATTTGTAAATTGAAGTTCTTGGCTACGCACAGATGCCACTGTTGTTTGGCCACCACCCATATCAATCACAGTTGCTCCGAATTCACGTTCGCCTTCGTTCAAGACTGTTTTGATCATCGCAAGTGGGGAAATGATGATGTTTTCTACTTGTAAGCCTGCACGTTCAACTGTTTTACGCAAATTGTGCAAGATTGTACGAGGTCCTGTATAAAGAAGACCACGCATTTCAAGTCGGATCCCCATCATTCCGCGTGGATCGCGGATTCCTTGGAAACCATCAACTGTGAATTCCTCAGGAATGAAGGTGATTACTTCACGATCCGGTGTCATACTTTTTGTGAGTGCAGATTTGACAACATTTTCAACATCTGCATCTGTGATTTCTTTTGAATCACTTGTGACTGGAATCATTCCTTGAGTTGCTTCGATTTGTAGTAAATTTGCAGGCAACCCAACATTGACTAGATTGATTGAAATCCCTGCTTTTTCTTCAGCTTGGCTGATTGCATTTTTAATTGCATTTGAAGCAGCTTCGATATCTACTATAATTCCATCTTTGACGCCAGCACTTTTTGCATTGCTGACTCCAATTACATTCATTTCTCCATTGACATGTTCTGCCACCAATACTTTTATTGAACTAGTACCGATATCTAAACCTGTAAAAAAGCCGTCTCTAGCCATTACACCAGTCCTCTCTCTTTATTTGTTTTCACTTTACATCTATTTATAGCCCTTTTAGTTGGAACTATCCAAACTTCATTATATCACAAAGAAGCCTAAAATGGACATTTTTTCTTCAATTATTTGAGATAATTTATGGGCTTTACTCATTCCCAGAAGAATTCTCCCCTTCTGGATTCTGTTCTTGATTCTGTTCTTGGCTTGTTTCCTCAGAATGTTCATTCTGATTTTCTGTACTTTCAGCCTTTTCTTTCTCAGCTTGCTCTTTGGCATCTGCGATGGATTGTTCACTATAACTGAAGACTCCAGCCTCCATATCGATAGTCGAATCATCGTCTAATTTCTTACTGATCGCCTTATAGTAAGGAAGCTTGCGGGTAATTTGGGAAACAGGCACCAAGATTTTATTATCGTTTTTCATGGTGATGGTCACCAGATCCTTGGTGACCTTGCTCGGTGTCAGATCAACCGAAACAATTTTATCCGTAATGGAAGAAGAAATAGACTTCATTTCTTGGACAAATTGTCTAACTAATTCTCGATCTGAGAATTTTAAACTAATATAGGAGGACGGCAATTCCGAAGCTGGAGTTACTGTCTCAACGACTTCTCCATTTTCCAATACTGGATAGTGGTCTTCTCCGGTCACATAATAGGCAACCACTTTGTGTTCCACGATATTGACTTTAAAGGTCACCGGGAATTGATAATGCATGTGAACCTCTTTGATCCATGGACTAGCCGTTTTCATATTTTGTTCATAGACCGATTTATGAAGGAAAGTCGTCAGAGTATAATCTTCTTCTTTGATGCGACTTTTTTCATACAAGAGTTGCTGGTCAACCGCCTTGTTCCCTGAAAATTCAATCACTTTCTGTGTGGACAAGGGACTTAAAAAATAGATGGAGAGAAGGGCGACAAGCGAGCTGATTCCGATAACCGGAAGGGCACGATAGATATGGCGTTTTGCCACTGTCGGTTCCTTCTTTGGCTTTTTCGTCTTTAAGCCTTTAAAGAATGAAGGCTTTTTCTCTTGTTTCTCTGAAGGATCTAGCTCCTCTTTAGCCGGATCAACTTCTTCTCCTTCTGAACTTTCTCCATCCGCATCTGGATCCTCTTCGGCCTCAGATTCATCTTCCTCTTCAGACTCTTCTATTTCTTCAGATTCTTCCTCTGAGACGGAAGCTGTCTCTTTTTCTGAAAGGTCTTCGTCTTCTTGTGCTTCTTCGCTTTCAGTTTCCTCTGTTTCAGCTTCTTCCGCTTTTTCAAGCGCTTTTTTTTCTAAATATTCTTTGTTTCTTTTTTGCCAGGCTGACAATTCTGTAATTTTGTCATCCGTTGGCGTTTTTTTATTGTCGTCCGTCATCTTTTCCCTTACTGATATCTTTTTGAAGCAGGCCATAAAAATCGTCTAGTGAAAGGAGTTCTGTCGATTTTTCCATTGCTTGGTGGTAGACTTGGCTTTGCTTCAACATTTCTTGAATGGTTTCATTAAAGGTTTCGAGGGTCAATTGATCTTCCTGCAATTGCTCTGCATAACCTTTATCCACAAAATATTGGGCATTTTCAATCTGATCGCCACGGCTAGCTTCTTTTCCTAGCGGTACGATCAGGTGGAGTTTGTTCATGGCCAAGAGTTCAAACAAGGTATTGGCCCCACCTCTAGTCACCACTAAATCAGCCTTCTGGAGCATTGGCAAATACTGATCGGTTACATAATCCACTCGATACAAACCACCCTCAGCCTGATTCAATGTTGAATCGCCCGTCAAATTGATGATATTGTAGTGCTGCAAGAGCTCTGCTTGATGCTCTGTCACAAATTCATTAAAGACACGCGCACCAGCAGATCCTCCGACAAAGAGAAGGATCGGCAAATCTTTTCGGAAACCTTTTGTTTTTTCGTCTAATTCTTCAGAAGTTGTCGGAATATGATCTGTAACCTTGGTTACCGCACCGATATGCGCACTCTTTGTTAAACCATGAGCTTGCTCAAAAGTCGTGTACATCTTGGTAGCGAATTTATAAGCAATTTTATTGGCCAATCCCATCGAGAGATCGGACTCATGGATATAGACAGGAACACGCGTGAGTCGGGCCGCAATCACTGGTGGCACAGAGACAAATCCCCCTTTTGAGAAGAGAACTTGTGGGCGCACACGAAGCAGGATTGCAATGGACTGGAGCGTTCCCCAAGCTACCTTGAACACATCCATCATATTTTGGAAAGAGAAATAGCGGCGCAATTTCCCCGTTGCAATTGAATGGAAGCGTACGTCTAAGCCAGACTTTTTGATCTCTTGGTATTCGATTCCTTTTTTGTCTCCAATATAATGGACTTCCCATCCATCTTCGATAAATTTTGGAATCAAGAGGAGATTAAGGGTCACATGTCCCACGGTTCCCCCACCAGTAAACATTATTTTTTTCATCTTATTTCAACCCTTTTACTGTAGCAAGGAATTCATCCCCACGCACTTCAAAATTCGGATACATATCCCAGCTGGCATTGGCAGGACTTAGTAGTACAACATCGCCAGGGCTAGCCAAGTCGAAGGCTTTCTTTGTAGCATCTGCTACATCTGTCGCATCGACATAAGGGACGCCTGCTTTATCGGCTGCGCGTTTCACTCGAGGAGCTGATTCCCCTAGAATCACCATTTCCTTTAAGCCAGTAATGTGAGGCACCAATTCATCAAATTCATTGCCACGATCGAGCCCCCCTGCAATCAAGATCACCTTGTTGTTATCAAAACCAGAAAGGGCTTTTTGTGTTGCTAAAATATTGGTCGATTTACTGTCATTGTAGAATTTGACACCTTGAATTTCATCCACATATTGAAGGCGGTGTTTGACACCTCCAAAGGCTGACAAGGTTTCTTTAATGACCTCATTCTCCACACCCCGGACTTTTGCAACCGCAATCGTTGCCAAGGCATTCTCTACATTGTGACTACCTGGAACGCCCAGTTCATCTGCACGCATAACAACTTCTCCCTTAAACTTTAGAAGTTCATCTTCCAAATAAGCCCCGTCCACTTTTTCAACCGTTGAAAATGGAAGGACCCTTGCCTTGGTTTTTGTAGCCAGTTCCTTGGTCAGGTCTTGGTTGAAGTTCAAGACAATGACATCTTTTTCTGTCATATTCTTTTGAAGATTCCATTTGGCAGCTACATAATTTTCAAAAGAACCATGATAGTCGATATGGGTTGGCATGAGGTTGGTAATCACTGCAATCTCTGGATGGAAGGTTTCAATTCCCATCAATTGGAAAGAAGACAATTCCATGACCAGAACATCCTTTTCTGTTGCTGTTTGTGCAACTTGACTAGCTGGAAAACCGATATTCCCAGACAATAAACCACCTTGGCCGGCAGCCGTCAAGACTTCCCCGATCATGGTTGTTGTCGTCGTTTTTCCGTTTGATCCTGTAATCCCAATAATTGGCGCATCCGAAATCAGATAAGCCAATTCCACTTCAGTGAGGACGGGAATGCCTTTTTCAAGCGCTTTTTCAACCATTGGATTGGAATAAGGGATTCCTGGATTTTTGACCATGACTGCAAAGTCTTCATCCAACAATTCCAGAGGGTGGCCTCCTGTCACAACTTTAATCCCTTCTTCCAGTAAACTTTGTGCTGCTGGATTTTCTTCAAAAGGTTTGCCATCATTGACGGTCACAATCGCTCCTAAGCGATCCAACAAACGGGCAGCTGACTCGCCTGACTTAGCCAAACCTAATACAAGAACCTTTTTATTTTCAAATTGTTTCACAAATTTCATGATTTCTTCGCTCCATTTTTATCACTCTCTATTTTACCTTTTTTTAGCAAAATTAAAAAGCCCAAAGGGCTTTAAAAATCAGGTCAGCGTTTATTTTTTCTGTTTGGTCGTCATTTTGGAAATATCTACCAAAGCCAGGTAGCCAACAAAGGCGAGAAAGGCACCGACAAAAAACTCAGACGGTAATTGGAATATCTGAAAAATGGCGAGACAAGTCAGTACGATAATGGAGACGATCAAGACCACCATTGTGACACTGTTCAAGGTACCACGAATACTTTTTGGGGTCATAAAAAGGTAAAAAAGGAGAATCAAAATCCCTAAGATAAAATAGACCATTTTGTTTCTCCTTTCTTTCCGTATTATTCAGCAGCTGCTGATTTTTTCTTTTTATTTGCTTTTTCGCGTTCTGCTTTGTTCAAGATTTGTTTCCGCAAGCGGATAGATTCCGGTGTTACTTCCATGTACTCATCGTCGTTCAAGAACTCAAGAGATTCTTCCAAGGTCAAGATACGAGGAGTCTTGATAACCGCTGTTTGGTCCTTAGTAGCTGAACGAACGTTGGTCATTTGTTTTGCTTTCGTAATGTTTACGGTCAAGTCGTTCTCACGAGAGTTTTCCCCGATGATCATTCCTTCGTAAACTTCTGTACCTGGATTGACAAAGATCGTACCACGTTCTTCGATAGACATAATAGAGTAAGTGGTTGCTTTTCCGTTATCGATTGAAACAAGAGCACCACGGTGGCGTCCACCGATTTCTCCTGGAATCACTGGCAAGTATTGATCAAAGGTGTGGTTCATGATTCCGTAACCACGTGTCATTGACAAGAACTCAGTTGAGTACCCAATCAACCCACGCGCTGGAACAAGGAAGACCAAACGAGTTTGACCGTTACCAGTTGAGATCATATCCAACATTTCACCTTTACGTTCAGAAAGACTTTGGATAACAGATCCTTGGTATTCTTCTGGTGTATCGATTTGCACGCGTTCAAACGGTTCGCATTTGACACCATCAATTTCTTTGATGATAACTTCTGGACGAGATACTTGCAATTCGTATCCTTCACGACGCATGGTTTCGATCAAGATAGACAAGTGCAATTCCCCACGTCCTGAAACTGTCCATTTGTCAGGCGAATCAGTTGGGTCAACACGAAGAGAGACGTCTGTTTGCAATTCCGCTTCCAAGCGTTCTTCAACTTTACGAGAGGTTACCCATTTTCCTTCGCGACCAGCAAATGGTGAGTTGTTAACCAAGAAGGTCATTTGAAGCGTTGGTTCATCGATGTGAAGGATTGGAAGAGCTTCAACTGCGTCTGTCGGTGTGATGGTTTCTCCAACGAAGATATCCTCCATACCAGAAATAGCGATCAAGTCACCCGCTTTAGCTTCTTGAATTTCACGACGTTCCAAACCAAAGAAACCAAAGAGTTTGGTAACACGGAAGTTCTTAGTCGTTCCATCCAATTTAGAAAGGGTTACTTGGTCCCCAACTTTTACAGTACCACGGAAGACACGTCCGATACCGATACGTCCAACGAAGTCGTTGTAATCAAGCAGGGATACTTGGAATTGAAGAGGCTCATCTGAGTTATCAACTGGAGCTGGGATATGATCAATGATGGTATCAAAGATCGGTGCCATTGTGTGCTCTTGATCAGCTGGATCATCTGAAAGTGAAGATGTTCCGTTGATCGCTGATGCATAAACAACTGGGAATTCCAATTGGTCATCATCCGCACCTAATTCGATGAACAGTTCAAGAACTTCATCTACAACTTCTTCTGGACGAGCAGATGGTTTATCGATTTTGTTAACTACAACGATCGGAACAAGATCTTGTTCCAAGGCTTTTTTCAATACGAAACGAGTCTGAGGCATGGTTCCTTCGTAAGCATCTACGACCAATACAACCCCATCGACCATTTTCATGATCCGTTCCACTTCTCCACCGAAGTCCGCATGTCCTGGTGTGTCCATGATATTGATTCGAGTTCCGTTATAAGCAACAGCTGTATTTTTAGCAAGGATCGTGATCCCACGTTCTTTTTCAAGGTCGTTTGAGTCCATTGCACGTTCTTGCAATTCTTTACGTTCATCCAAGGTGTGCGATTGTTTCAACAATTCGTCTACCAAGGTTGTTTTACCATGGTCAACGTGGGCAATGATCGCAACGTTACGAATATCTTCTCTTAATTTTGTCATGATTTCCTCTATAAAATTTTAAATAATATTTCTAACTGAACAATTATACCACAGTCCTATCTAAAAAACACAGTTCAGCTAGTTGTAAATGTTTTCATCTTCGTTTCTTTTCTCCGACTCGATTTCCTTTTCTTTTCATGATACACTGATAATAAGAATTTCAGAAAAAGAGGTCCCATGAGATTAGATCAATTGATGGCAGACCATCAGTACGCTCGCAAAGACATCAAACAACTTCTGGCCCGAAGGCAAATCTTGGTCGATCACCTACCAGCTAAAAAGCTATCCCAAAACATCGACCCTGGACTTCAACAGATTCAAATCGGGGAACGAATCATTCAAGAACCGCGTCACCACTACTATATGCTCCATAAACCAATCGGGGCCGTGACCGCCAAAAGAGACGCCCACCATCCAACGGTGATCGAGCTAGTGGACCCTCAGCAAGAGTACCCCGACCTCTATCCGCTTGGTCGCCTCGATCGCGACACCAGTGGTCTGCTCCTCATCACAGATAATGGTCCCTTAGGCTTTCAACTGCTCCATCCTCAATACCATGTGGAGAAGGTCTATGAGGTAGAAGTCAATGGTCCGCTCTGTGCAGCCCACATCGAGCAATTTCAGAATGGGATTTCATTCACGGACGGCCCTATCTGTAAGCCTGCCTCCTTGACCATTCTAGAAAGCCACCCCAGCTACAGCAAGGCCCAGGTCCGAATCTCAGAAGGAAAATACCACCAAGTGAAAAAGATGTTTTTGGCCATTGGGGTCAAAGTAATGACCTTAAAACGCTTGTCTTTTGGTCCCTTCACCTTGGATCCTCAGTTAGCCCCTGGAGAAAGCCGGCCTTTGAATGAGGTAGAGCTCACATGGGTCAAAGACTACCTTGAAAAAACGAGATAAAAAAGCTCTAACCACACACTTTGTGCAGTTAGAGCTCTTTTTATTAAGCGTCTTTTTTCACTTTCCCATTCCAAGAATCGAGACCATAAGACAAGACATAAATGTCTGTATAGCCCTGTTTCTTAAGATAGAGAGCCGCATTGGTTACACGCGAACTACGGCTATTTTCATAGAGCAAAATCGGTTTGTCTTTGCGCAAGGCACCTGTACTCAGCTTCAATTGACTGGAAGGAATATTACGTGCACCCAAGATATGCTTGGCATGAAACTCAACTGGCTCTCGCAAGTCAATCAACTGCCCTTTACGAATCAACTCTTCAAAAGCGGCATTGTCCACAAATTTAGCAGCTTTACGGATGCGGAAATAATTAAAGGCCATCCATCCAACTACTCCTAAAACAACCAACCAAAAAATGATATTTCCCATCACTCTACCTCACTCTTTTTCAAAAATTCTAATTCTTGCTTGTGCTCTCTTCTTAAAACGGTATCGGCTTCTAAATAATCAAGCCGCTCCATCAGGCCTGCATCATAAAGACGTTGAAGCTCAATTTTCATCAATTCGATGTCATAGAGGCGCTTCCCTACGTAAATGATGATTCCAAAACGTTTTAAAAATTGTTGAACATCATACAGGTTTTTCATGTTCATTATTGTATCAAATTTAGAAAGGCTTTACAAGATTTTCAAGTAAATGATGACATTTTTCGATTGCTTTACGAATAAATAAGTATGATCAACTTTTATTTTTTTACCATCGGTACTTGTTTCGCCTCTTTTTTGGGACTAGTGATCGATCGCTTCCCAAACCAATCCATTCTCGCTCCTCGCAGTCATTGCGATCACTGCCAGCACGTCCTTGGCGTTTGGGATCTAATCCCCATTATCTCGCAACTACTGCATCGTTTTCGCTGTCGCTATTGTCATCAGACCTACCCATTTTGGTACTGCCTTTTTGAGATCTGGAGTGGCCTGATCTTCTTAGCCTGTGCCAATGGTTTTCTTTCTCTGCCTCAACTTCTGACGTTACTCGGATCTGCTATTTTAGCCATCTATGACCTACGCTTTATGGAATACCCCTTGGTCATCTGGTGTTGTCTCCATGCCTTAGTCCTCTTTTTATCCGCTAGTAATCTCCTCATGCTGGTCTTTTTACTCCTTGCGATCGGTGCCCACTTTTTCTTTATTGGAATGGGGGCGGGAGATTTTCTCTTACTCGCCACCTTTTCGCTAAGCTTTTCTTCTACCCAGATCCTCATTCTCATCCAGATCGCATCCATCTTAGGCATTCTCTTCTTTGCTCTCAAAAAAGAAAGAGACCGGATTCCCTTTGTTCCCTGTCTCTTTCTCAGTTATCACGCTTTACTGCTTTATACAATGTTTTGCAGATAAGATTGCTTATTTTGTAGCCTTCGCTTCTAGATAATCAGCGATGGCAGCTACGTCCTTGTCCCCACGTCCGGAAACATTGATGATGATGATCTTGTCTTTATCCAATTGTGGAGCACGTTTGACAGCTTCCGCAATCGCGTGTGAGCTTTCAATGGCTGGGAGGATCCCTTCTGTCTTACTGAGAAGAAGAAGAGCTTCTACTGCTTCATCATCTGTCGCTGCTACATATTCGACACGACCAGAATCTTTAAAGAAAGCATGCTCTGGACCAACCCCTGGGTAGTCCAAACCAGCAGAAATCGAGTAAACTGGCGCTACTTTTCCATCTTCGCCAAAAACAGCATATGTCTTCATACCATCGACAACTCCTACAGTCCCTTTGGTCATGGTAGCGGCGTGCTGATCGGTATCCAAGCCATGACCAGCTGCTTCTACCCCAATCAAGCCGACTTCCTCTTCTTCGACATATTCAGAAAAGGCACCGATGGCATTGGAGCCACCACCAACACAGGCAATCACATAGTCTGGCAAACGACCTTCTTTTTCCAAAATTTGACGTTTAGACTCTTCACTGATCACTTTTTGGAATTCATGCACAATGGTTGGGTAAGGGTGAGGTCCAACAGCAGAACCCAAAACGTAAAAGGCATCCAGATCCGCCATCCATGCTCCAAAAGCAGCATCAACGGCGTCTTTCAAGGTCTTGGTTCCTGTTTCAACCGCATGAACGGTTGCCCCCATCATTTCCATGCGGAAGACATTGAGACGTTGACGCTCCACGTCTTCTGCCCCCATGTAGACATCACAGGCCATACCAAATTTAGCTGCCGCAGCTGCTGTAGCGACACCGTGTTGACCTGCTCCTGTTTCAGCAATCACGCGCGTTTTGCCCATGCGTTTAGCCAAGAGGATTTGCCCCAAGACGTTATTTAATTTATGCGAACCTAGGTGATTCAAGTCTTCGCGCTTCAAATAAATTTTTGCCCCACCTAAATGCTCTGTCAAACTTTCTGCAAAGTAGAGCGGTGTTTCGCGTCCAGAATAGTCTTTCAAATAATGTTTGTATTCTGCAATAAATTCTGGGTCATTTTTATACTGTTCAAAGGTTTCCTCTAATTGATTGAGCAAGTTTTGAATGGGTTCTGGTACGAAAGATCCACCAAATTGTCCGAAATAGCCTTTTGTTTCTGTCATGATTGTGTCCTCTTTTCTATATCTTCAATCCTGTTTATGATCTTTTTCTCTCGCGGGCCCTTTGAGCTGCAGTCTCACTGGGTTCCTTTGAGATACAAAAAAACCTCACACAGAAAAATCTGTGTGAGGACGATTCGATACCGCGGTGCCACCTCAATTGTAGGAAGATATTCTTTCTCCTACATCTCTGACCTGTCTAACAACAGGGTGCACGATAAGGTGTGCTCACCGAATTTTTATTGTTTCAAATTCATTATCATAAACGCATCAGCCCATTTCAAGATTCACCACTGCTTGTTCGCAATCACCACAAGCTCCCTGGAAGTGAGAAAAACCTCTACTTTTCTGATGTCTTGAAGCTATTATAGCTCCCGCTTCTGATTTTGTCAACAAAAATTTTAAAAAGTGGTTAAAATGTTCGGATTTTACATTTCACCATTTTTTGCTAGCAATCGTGCTCTGAAATACTGAAAGCCTATATAAGCCAGATAAGCCCCTAAGGTATTGGTCCACAAATCATCTAGCTCAAAGACACGATTGGCATCAAACAAGAGATCTAACAGAACTTGGCTACATTCAATCCACAAGCTCATGGCAAAGCCGAAGCACAAGACCCGTTTTCGACTCCTCAACCAGGGCCATAGCCAGAGAAGTTGAAAGACTAGCGGGCTTAACAAAAAGATATTGGCTATATTTTGGAGAATGACCATAATGAGTTGGAGGACACTGGTGATCTGACCAAGGTTCATCACCGAATTAAGAGGAACCAGCAGGACGACGATGCGACCGAAATATTGAATACCCGGTGTTTCCATACCCGGCTCTGGCTGTTGGGGCAAAAAACACATCAGACACAAAAGGATAAAATAGAAGAAGCTGCCACTCCGTAACAGCCTTCTTCCTCTTTTTGTTAGTTCTGTATGATCGATCAGCCCTTGTTTAAGGTTGCGCATGTTCAACAATCGCTTTCTCCCGGTCCCGTTTCATGGTATTTGAACGCAATTGGCCACAGGCAGCATCAATATCTGTACCGTGCTCTTGACGCACTACACAGTTAACACCTTGTTTTTTCAAGGTATCATAGAAGGCCATGACCCGTTCTTTTGGACTCCGGCTATATTGGTCATGCTCACTGACAGGATTGTAAGGAATCAAGTTAACATAAGACAATTTCTTGATATTCTTAAGCAATTCTGCCAATTCTAAGGCTTGCTCGACTCCATCATTGACTTCATTGAGCATGATGTACTCAAAGGTCACCCGACGGTTCGTAGTCTCAATATAGTATTCAATCGCCGCAAACAATTTTTCAATTGGAAAGGCCCGGTTGATCTTCATGATGCTAGAGCGCAAGTCATTGTTTGGAGCATGAAGGGACACTGCCAAATTGACCTGCACACCTTCATTTGCAAAGTCACGAATTTTATGAGCCAAACCAGAAGTTGACACTGTAATATGGCGAGCACCAATCGCTAATCCCTTGTCATCGTTAACTGTCCGGATAAATTTCAAGACATTGTTATAGTTGTCAAATGGTTCTCCGATCCCCATGACAACGATATGGCTGACCCGTTCATCTTGGCCACGTTCGTCAAAGTATTTTTGGACCAACATGATTTGAGACACGATTTCTCCATTGTTCAAATCGCGTTGTTTTTTAATCAAACCAGAAGCACAGAAGGTACAACCGATATTGCATCCTACCTGAGTTGTTACACAGACAGATAAACCATAGTGCTGACGCATCAAGACGGTTTCAATCAACATGCCGTCTGGCAATTCAAAAAGATACTTAACCGTTCCATCTGCTGACTCTTGCACGATCCGTTGCTTGAGTGGGTTGACAACAAACTGATCATTCAACTTCGCAATTAAATCTTTGGACAGATTGGTCATTTCTTCGAAGGACTGGACGCGTTTGCGATAGAGCCATTCCCAGATTTGTGCTGCACGGAATTTCTTTTCGCCGTTTTCTTCCGCCCAATCAATCATATCTTGGTGTGTTAAACTATAAATGGATGGTTTCATTCTTTCTTACTCCTCTTTTTGCCGAATCACAAAATGACGTTTGTTGTCTGTCTTCGTTGTTTTTTTATTTTCAGCAGACGGTCTTGTTTTTTTCGAGTTTTTGGCTGGTTGTCCCTTGTCGCGTTCTCGTTTTTGGAAACGATCTTTTTGTTTGCGATTGCGCGAACGCTTTTTGGGATCTCTTTCTTCTGATTGAGCTTTTTTGACCGGTGATTTCTTATCAAAAGAAGCACGATGAGGTTCCTTATTTTCAAGGACAAAATAAGCACAACCATAGCTACAATATTCTAACAAATAATCGTCTAAGCGACTTAGTTTATCCATCGTTGCAACATCGCGCTCTTCCTTATAGAAGCCACGCAAGCGCAACTGCTCATTGCTCCAATCACCAACAATGTAATCAAACTTGGTTAAAATCTCAGAAAATCGCTGACCAAAAACAGTCGCATCAAAAGCTTCCTTCTCATTTTTCAATAGCTCAAAGGAGAGGTTTTCTGAAAGGATCTGGTCTCCTACCTGACGAAACACAGGTCCAGGAAATTTATTGTAATTATATAATTCAGGGTCAATCTCTTTTCGCATAGTGTTCCTTCATCAAAATCTATTTACTGTAACACTTTATTCTATCATAAATTTGATGACTTGCGTCAGATTTGACTAGAAAAGAGTTGAAATTCCTTTGAGAGCAAAAAGAGAGTGGGACAGAAATCGGTATTTCGTTAGAATTCGATTTCGTCGTCCCACCTCCGCACAGTTGAGTAGGGCTGTAAAAGCTGATGAAATCAGCGTAGTAGAGCCCACTCAACCACTGCGTCTTGCTCGACAATCCAAAAATAATTGAGAGGCTAGGACTTTTGTCCCAGCCTCTATGAATATTCATTGCCGGATGGAAGAGGCAAATAAAGAGTGATTTTCGTATAGCTATTGGCCTTAGAATCAATCTCCATATGATAGGCTTCGCCAAATTGAAGATGCAATCGTTGGTCCACATTTTTCAAGCCAACACCTCCTAAACGAAGAAGGGTTTGGTCTGTTGACTCTGATCGGTCAAACCCTCGTCCATTGTCAAAAATCGATACGCAGGCGGAGTCTCCACTGACTTCAGTCGTCACTCGAATGAGACCTGGCCGATCGATTTCTTTAATGCCATGGTAAATCGCATTTTCCACTAAGGGTTGAAGTACCAATTTGGGGAGCTGATAGTCGCCCAACCGTTCATCTTCTAGAATTTCATAGTTGAGCTTTTCACCATAGCGTTGCTTCTGAATGAAAAGATACTGGCGGACATGGTCAATTTCATCTCTCAGTAGGATTTGTTCCTGGCCTTGGTTGAGAGCCAGTCGAAAATATTGAGCCAGAGACTTAGTGATGTCGACCACGCGCCGACTATCATTAAACTCCGCCATCCAGACAATCGTATCCAAGGTATTGTAGAGGAAATGCGGATTAATCTGAGCCGAAAGTGCCCGCAACTCGTAACGCCGTGCGTTCTGCTCCTCTTCCTTGACCTGTTGCATGAGGTTATCGATTTGGTCCAACATGGCATTAAAAGCTTGAGCGAGGTCCACCAATTCTGGAGATCCTTTGGCTGCAGCTCTCACGTGAGCATCTCCTGCTCCAATCCTCAAAATGATAGTCTGAAGGTCTCGTAAGGGTTTGATCCACAAACGCAGAACAAAGCCAATCCCTATTAAACACATAATCAAAGCTAGCAATCCTAGTCCAATGAAAGAGTACAGGAGCTGCGACTGAAGCATCTGAAGTCCTTCAAGTGAAGCCACTCCAATCAAGGTCCAATCACTATCTGGAATCGGAACCTGATAGATAAAATTTTGCCCACCTTTAGCATAGCCATCTTTCACAGCAATATAGGGCTGCATGGCCTGCATTTCTTGGCTGGAGGAATAGACCGCCTTTTTAGGATGGTAGACAAACTCATGCTTTTGATTAATGATAAAACTAAAGCCTTGTTTCCCTAGTTGAAGGTGATCCAAGTAAGCCTGAAGGCTATCGTAGCCAATATCCAAGCGTACTACTCCGAGATTTTGACCAGTCTGATCGACCACTTCTTGGGTAATAGAAACCACCCATTTTTCTTTTTCCGAGGTCAAGGATTCCTTTCGAGCTGGCGTCAAGACCGGCATGGCTCTTTCCTTAATCGCCTCTTGATACCAACTTTCATTCATCATATCTGAAGAAGTCTGCATGCTGATTTTGGTATCTGTCGCTACCAGACGTCCGTCCTTGGTCACCAAGACCGCTGAGACCAGGTCCGGATCCGTTTCAATCATCGTTCGCATCAAGTGCTGAACCGTTTCTTGATCCGCACTTCTATCTTGGGCAAATTGGCGAACAGCCTGTTCCTTACTAAGCACTGTTGTGGTCTGCTTTAATTTTTTTAGATAAGACGTGATAAACTGACTACTTTGGTCGATACTATTTCTTGTCGTCCGCTCCGTTAGCTGGCGGATCGCCCCTGAACTCGTTTGATAGTAAAGGCTACCGATGAGACCAAAAAGTAGGAGAATGAAGAGAAAAAAGTAGAGGACCAGCTGAATCAGCAAGGGATATCGTTTCATTCATGCTCTCCTTTTTTGTACTGCCTTGGCGTCACCCCAACAACCTGCTTAAAGCGTTGAGAAAAATAGTTCATATCTTCAAAACCAACCTGATCGGCGATCTCATAAATCTTTAAATCTGTCGTGAGAAGCAAGAGCCGAGCCTTCTTCATTCGCTCCTGGATAAGGTATTCTTGAAAGGGAAGTCCCAATTTTTTCTTGATCAATACACTTAGATAAGAGGGACTGAAACCAAGTTGATAGGCCAAATCCTTCAGGGTTAACTGGGAATCTGCTAAACGAGCATGAATAGCTTCTTCCAAGTCTGTCGAATAACCATGACTGACCAAATCTTCGACTTGCGCCTTTTTTCGCTCTTGATCGAGTTTTCCTTTCACCTTTGCTAACATCTCTTCGATATCATCTTTTGAAAAAGGCTTCAGCAAATAATCATCTGCACCTAACTTGATGGCTTTCCTCGCAAACTCAAAGTCATCATAACCTGTCAAAAAAATGATATGACAAGACGGAGACTGCTCTTTGACGAGACGGGCCAGATCCAAGCCATTCATTTGTGGCATATTAATATCGGTTAGAAGGATATCGGCTGGTTGATCTTGAAACTTCTCCCAGGCCTCACGGCCATTTTCTGCCTGGTTGATGACGGTCATTCCAAACTGTTCATAATCCACTAAGGAAGTCAGTCCCTGCCGGATAAGCTCTTCATCTTCCACAATCATGATCGCATACATGTCTTTCACCTACTTGTTTTTGCTAGGCTTATTATAGCAAATTGTAGTTCCAAATGTCTCAGACATAGTCCAATAAATAACCGTAGCCCTTTTCCACCATCTCTGCTTTAGGGATGAATTTGATTGACAAGCTATTGATGCAATAGCGAAGGCCGCCTTTTTCCTTAGGTCCATCAGTAAAGACGTGGCCTAGATGGGAATTTCCTACTCGACTCCGAACCTCTGTCCGAGTCATATTGAAACTCTTATCTTCCTTGTAGGTTGCCACATCCGGACTAATAGGACGACTGAAACTTGGCCAACCACAACCAGAATCAAATTTATCCTTAGAGGAGAAGAGGGGCTCACCAGTCACGACATCTACATAAATACCGGCATCAAACTGATCCCAGTAACGATTGGAGAAGGCACGTTCAGTATCATTTTTTTGTGTCACCGCATACTCTTCGGGAGATAACTTCTTTTTGATTTCCTCATCGCTTGGCTTGGAGTAGCGACTAGCATCAATAACAGGATAAGAAGCCTGATTGACATCGATATGGCAGTACCCATTCGGATGTTTCTTTAGATAATCCTGGTGGTAGTCCTCAGCCTTGATGAAATTGGTCAGTGGCTCTTTTTCCACTGCTAACGGTTTGTCGTATTTTTTTGCTACCTCTTCAAAGACTTGGTTAATAGTTGGAAGATCCTCTTGAGAGACATAATAGACACCTGTTCGGTATTGAGTCCCTTGATCATTTCCTTGACGATTCTTCGACGTTGGGTCGATAATCCGGAAATAATGCAGGAGCAATTCTTTCAGAGATACCTGCTTGACATTGTAAGTGATATGAACTGTTTCAGCATGGCCTGTTTGAGGGACTAATTCATACTTGGTGGTATCCCCTTTTCCATTGGCATAACCTGATTCGGCATCAATGACACCCGGAACACGGGAAAAATACTCTTCCACACCCCAGAAGCAACCACCAGCTAGATAGATTTCTCGTTGGTCTTCTGGATTGACTTTTTCTTCCTTCTTTTTGTTTGCTACTGGTGTCTGACTCATGGACGCTTTTTTGATCTGCTCAGTCGTCGCATCTGATGTATCCAAGGCCATGGATCCTTTGACAAGGAAAAAGATTCCAAAACAAAATAGCCCCACTAAAAGAATGGAAATGAGTTTCCATTTTGTTTCCATTTTATGTCCTCCTTACTTCATTTCTTTTAGAGTCTGGACGATGTCTTCCTTGCTCATATAACCGATATGGGTCTTAGCGAGAGTTCCATCGCTTGCAATAAAGAGTGCCGATGGATAAGAACGAATCCCATACTCTTTTAGCAGTTCCCCTTTACTATCGAGCAAGACTGGGAAATCCTTGTAATCCAAAGACTGGTACCAGTTTTTGAAATCTGCTTCTGATTTTTCACCATTAAAAGTTGGAGCTACAACGGATAAGACCACATAATCCTTACCCGCCTCTTCTTTTGCCAACTCATTGGTATCCTCTAATGTCGATAGGCAAATAGAGCACCAGGAAGCCCAAAATTTGAGGTAAACTTTCTTTCCCTTGTAATCGGATAAGCGGTAGGTCTTACCATCCACTCCTTGCAAGCTAAACTCCTTCACTTTCTTGCCAGATGGCTGCCTAGCCCCAGCTTTGGCTGTTTGTTGGCTCATGTCCTTATTGGAAGTAGCCATTCCTTGACTCGAGCAAGCCCCCAAAAGTCCAGTACACAAGATTCCTGCAGCTACTAAAGCTAATTTTTTCATCATTATCACCTCTTTAAACAAGGAGAAAGTCATCCTCAGATGACCTCTCCCTTCTTTTATTCCTTGTCTGATTTCATATCCGATGATCCACTCTTTTCGTCTTTCATTTCTGAATCGCTAGATTTCATCTCATCTTTTTTCATATCGTCCTTCATTTCAGAACTGCTGTCAGACATCATAGATGAATCTTTCATGTCTTCTTTTTTCATTTTATCATCGGACATGGATGAATCCTTCATGTCATCCTTCTTCATATCGTCCTTCTTCATCATACTACTATCGTCCGTTTTTTTCATGTCTGAATCTGATTTCTGTCCAGAACAAGCTGCTAAAGTGACGATGCTAAGTGTAGCAATAGAAAGTGCAAGAATTTTTTTCATGATTTTTCTCCTTTAATCATTCAAGATTAGTGAAACAGGGATGCGAGGCTATTAAGATTTCCTAGCATCAGCAAGATGCCCATCAAGATGATGAGGGCACCACCAATTTTTTTCAAGGTTCCCATATGGGGCTTGAGTTTAGCAAAATGTTGTAGAACCCAGCTAGAAGCCAAGGCCAAAAGCAAGAAAGGCAGAGCCAAGCCTAATGTATATACCAGCATCAGGAGAGCGCCTTGCAATGCACCATCTCCTCCAGAAGCTGCAATGGCTAAAACAGAGCTCAAAACTGGTCCGACACAAGGGGTCCAACCAAAACTGAAGGTGACCCCTATCAGAAAAGCATTGAAGAATTCATTGCGTTTTTCATCCTTCTTCAGTTGGATACTCTTTTGTTTTTGGAGTTGTCTCAGATTGATCACTTCCATTTGGTGAATCCCTAGTAAGATCACAATCCCTCCTAGCAGATAGCGAAACCATGGAGCATAAAGCACCTGCCCAAGGGCCCCTGCACCGTATCCTAGAATCAGGAAAACAGTTGATAGACCTGCGATAAAACAAAGAGTCTTCACCAAGCCATACCAAGAAATATCTCTTCCAAAAATCCGAACGGTTTTCACACGTTCAGAATCCAATAGAATCCCTACATAGACTGGCATCAGTGGCAAAATACATGGGGAGAAAAAGGATAGAACTCCCGCTAAGAATACTGAAATGGAAAACAAACTGGTTTGAATCATTTCACTACCTCCCTTTCTTTCTGATACCAGTATAAAGAAAAAATCCCTCTAAAAATAGAGAGATTGATAAGCAAAAACTTGAATTTGATTAGAAGGTGAATCTTCCTATCTGCCAACTCTACCTCGTACTTTCAAGTACGAGACTGATCTAACAAGATACTTCTACTTCTTCAGATAATCAATGGCGTCTTGAAGGGTTTTGACGGGCACAATTTTCATCTTCGAATGAATTTGTTTTGCTGCATCTTTAGCGGTTTCGTAGTTTGATTTAGCCTTGGGATTGGCTTTCTTTTCTTCTTTGGAAACAGGGTTATTAGGGGCAAAGAAAATTTCTGCTCCTTCTTTATCTGCTGCAACGACTTTCTTGTCAATCCCACCGATATCGCCAACCGTTCCATCTTGGTTAATGGTTCCTGTCCCAGCAATATGGCGTCCCTGACGAAGGTCCGGTTCTGCCACTTGAGTGTAGATGGCTAGGCTAAACATCATACCGGCACTTGGGCCACCGATGCCAGCTGTCGCAAACTGGACAGGAACATCGCCTTTGGCTTCAGTTCGGTCGATCAGGCTAATCCCAATTCCGTTTTTCCCATTGGTCAATTTGATGATCTTCCCATCTGCGGTCTTGGTTTGTCCATCCTCTATATAGGTCACCGAAACAGGGGCGCCAATTTTTTGAGAACCAACATAGTCAATCAATTCTTTGGAACTCTTAAAGGTCTTGCCATTCACACCAGTGACGGTATCCGCAATGTTCAAGACTCCTTTAAAGGTCGAGTCATCTGCCACTTGCATGACATAAACACCTAGAAAGTCCATCTGGGTTTCTTTCCCAGCTGTCTTTAACCCTTGGTAGATGGCCATATTTTGAGAGGTTTCCATATAGAATTGGTTAATCCGCGTAAATTCTTGGCTCGAACTACCACCTGTCATATCCTTGGCAGAGTAGATATCTGTAAAAGGTGTCGCCCAAGCATAGATCAAATCAGCCGGGGTCGCTTCTTTCACTGCTACGGTTACAAAATCATAGGATCCTGACTTGGTATCTATTTTTCCATCCACTGTCATGACGGATCGAATATCTTCTGCCGTTCCCGGCATCTCAATATAATAGGGAAGGCGAATCACAAAAGCAGCTAGCAAGAGAAGCAAGAAAAGAACTCCTGCAATCGGCCATCGGTATTCTTTCAACCGTCCTTTTTTCTTTTTAGTAGTCAAGCTTGGTTTATTCGCTTGTGTCATCTTTGATTTCCTCCATTACACTCTTTGGTACATAAGGTGAGATATCCTGCTGAAAAGCCAGCAACTCTCGAATACGGGTTGAACTAATGGCCTGGTAAGGAGGCTGGGCATAGAGATAAACCGTCTCCAATTCAGGCGCCAACTGGTGATTAAAATAATCCATATTGGCTTCGTATACCAGATCCTGTGCATTGCGCAAGCCCCGGATCAAGGTGACCACGCCAAGATTGCGCGCCACTGTCACAGCCAACTTTTGAGTCGACGTCACAATTTCAACATTTTCCAAATGAGCCAAGGCCCCTTTCACCATGCGCACACGCTGCTCAATGGAAAAGAGTCCGACTTTTTCCGAATTATAAAAAATTCCGACATAGACACGGTCAAACAAGCGACTAGCTCGCTCGATCAATTGCACATGCCCAATGGTAATCGGATCAAACGATCCTGTAAACAATCCACTTCTATCTGACATATACTGTTACCTTACTAATTCCATAGATTTTTTCTTTCCAGATTCCCACTTGTCCGATTTCCTCAGGAAGTTCTACGTGTTTATCGGTTTCGCACACAATCATGATCTCCTCTGACAAGAGTTGACGCTCGCACAAGGTTTCGATATCGCGAACAATCTCTTCCTTAGCATACGGAGGGTCTAAGAACACCAAATCAAAGGTGCCCGTTAAAAGCCCTAAGGCTTGCTTGGCCTCCATTTTTAGCAGTTGAAACCGTTCCTTTTCCTTGGTCATGGCAATATTGGCTGCTACAATCTCCTGCGCTCTACGATCTCTTTCCACTAGAACGGCCTCTGACATGCCTCGAGAAACTGCTTCGATAGAGAGCCCACCGCTTCCTGCATAGAGATCTAGCACTCTTCCACCATCAAAGTAAGGACCAATCATATTGAACATGGCCCCTCTGACCTTATCAGAAGTCGGCCTGGTTGTTTTTCCTTCAAGTGTTTTGAGGGGACGTCCCCCATAGGTTCCAGATACTATTTTCATAGGGACCATTATACCAAAAAAAATCAGAAAATTGCGATTTGATATGGTCAAGCGACAACTAAAAGAGGCTGGGACAAAAGTCCTAGCCTCTCAATTATTTTTGGATTGTCGAGTAAGACGCAGTGGTTGAGTGGGCTCTACTACGCTGATTTCATCAGCTTTTACACCCCTACTCAACTGTGCGGAGGTGGGACGACGAAATCGAATTCTAACGAATTACCGATTTCTGTCCCACTCTCTTTCTTCCTTATAGGATATTTTCATATTCATCGCGGACAGATTGAGGCCAGACACTGGTTTGGACTTCACCGATATGTTTCTTACGAAGCAAGAACATAGCCAAACGAGATTGCCCAATCCCTCCACCAATCGTGAGTGGGAAGAGACCATTTAACAAAGCCTTGTGCCACTCTAATTGGAGACGATCCTCGTCCCCTGTGATCGCAACTTGACGGCGAAGCGTATCTTCATCGACACGGATCCCCATTGAAGACAGCTCAAAGGCTGAACCTAGAACGTCATTCCAGACGAGGATATCACCATTCAAGCCCTTGTAGCCATTTTCAGACTCTGTTGTCCAGTCATCGTAGTCAGGTGCACGTCCATCGTGTGGTTTGCCATCTGCAAGCTCTCCACCAATCCCGATCAAGAAAACGGCTCCGAATTCTTTGGCAATGGCATTTTCACGCTCTTTTGGAGTTAAATCTGGATAGCGTTCCACCAATTCTTCTGTGTGAACGAAGGTAATTTGTTTTGGAAGAACTGACTCAATATCATAGCGCGCTTCTACTGCTAGTTCTGTTAAACGAATCGCCTTGTAGATTTTTTCAACCGTTTCTTTGAGGTAGGCGATATTGCGTTGACCATTTGGGATGACTTTTTCCCAGTCCCATTGGTCTACATAAACAGAGTGGATAGCGTCTAGCGAATCTTCATCTGGACGAAGAGCCTTCATATGGACAAAGAGACCTTCTCCTTCGCCAAAACCAAAACGTGCCAAAGTATGGCGTTTCCATTTTGCGAGTGAATGCACGACTTCATAAGTCTCATCAGGAATTTGAAGGACCTTGACAGATACCGGATGTTCAATCCCAGAAAGGTTATCCTGCATCCCGTCTCCGACCTTGCTCAAAATTGGTCCTTGGACTTCAATGATGTCCAATTTATCTTTTAAATATTGTGTGAAAGTCGTTTTAACAAACGAAATTTCTTTTTGTTGATGGATAAAACTTTTTTTCATATAATTCCTCGTTGTTAGAAGTTGTAAAACTGATTATACTCCTTTTTCATTCAAAATCCAAGCCTTTTCATTCGTTTTCAACTGAATTTTTCTCTTGCAAAAAGGATTCATTTTTGATAAACTATATGTAACTTTTAAAACGTTACATAGGAGAAGCAACATGTTTGATGCAAAAAAACTAAAAGAAAGACGCCTGGAAAAAGGCTTGACCCAAGCAGATGTCTACGAGGATCTCAAGATTTCTCGCAAGACTTACTCCAGTTGGGAGAATGGCTTGGCGGAGCCACACGAAAAAAATCTCAGGAGGTTGGCCAAGCGCCTCTCCGTTAAAGAGGACTACTTTATTAACAAAGACTCCGCACTCTACACCTACCCTTTATTAACCCCACCTCATCAAAAGAAAGTCGACCAGTTGGCCAGCCAGTTATTGGAACAGCAGCAAAAAGTTGTTTCCTTGACTGCTTATAAGGTTCTTTCGATTGAGCTAGCAGCCGGTTTAGGACACACCTTTTATGACAACGAAACGGACTATGAAACTGTCTATTTTGATCAAGAGATCCAGCACGATTTCGCTTCTTGGGTATCCGGAGATTCGATGGAACCTCTCTATCTCAATGGCTCTGTTGCCCTCATGAAGCAGACTGGTTTTGACTATGATGGTGCTGTCTACGCCCTCATCTGGAATGGAAAAACCTACATCAAGAAAGTCTATCGGGAGGCTGAAGGCTTGCGCTTAGAATCCATCAACCCTGACTACGATGATTTATTTGCTCCCTATGAAGACGAGCCCAAAATTGTCGGCATTGTGGTCGGGCATTTTCTTCCACTTGAGGTGTAAATATGCTATTTGATTATTCACGTGAGCCTCATTCTGATATTGCTTTTGTGGATATGAAAAGTTTTTATGCCAGTTGTGAATGTGTCCGTCTGGGGCTCAACCCCTTGACGACTTCCCTTTGCGTCATGAGTCGAAGCGACAATTCTGCTGGCCTGATTTTGGCGAGCTCTCCCGTTTTTAAACAAGTCTTTGGCAAGAAAAATGTCAGCCGTAGCTACGACCTACCTTTTGATCTCAAGACTAGAAAATTTAATAGCTACGTGGCCAAAAAGCAAGGATTGCCAACGGATCCATCCTTTGTTTCCTACATTGAATCCTGGGCCAAGAGGACCCTGATTGTCCCTCCACGGATGAATGCTTACATTCAGGTCAATATGGAAATTCAGAAGGTCTTTCAGGAATTTGCGGCACCAGATGATATTTTCCCTTACTCGATTGACGAAGGCTTTATCGATCTGACCTCTTCCTTAAATTATTTTATTCCAGATCCCTCCCTCTCTCGAAAGGAGAAACTGGATCTCCTTTCTGCCAGAATCCAAAAAAGGATCTGGCAGGAAACTGGGATCTACTCTACCATCGGCCTCAGCAATGCCAATCCCCTTCTTGCCAAGCTAGCCTTGGACAATGAAGCTAAGCATTGCCGAAATATGCGCTCCAATTGGTCTTATGAAGATGTAGAAAGTAAGGTCTGGAAACTGCCCCAGCTCACTGATTTTTGGGGCATTGGACGTCGGACTGAAAAGCGATTGCAAAAGATCGGGATCACGTCGATTAAAGAACTGGCCCAGGCTCATCCAGATCTCTTAAAGAAAGAATTTGGAGTCATGGGCCTTCAACTTTGGTTCCATGCTCATGGCATTGATGAAAGCAATGTCCACAAGCCTTATCGTCCGAAATCACGAGGCATTGGCAACTCTCAAATCTTGCCCTATGACTACCATCTACAAACCGACATTGAACTGGTGTTTCGGGAGATGGCTGAACAGGTGGCTATTCGCTTGCGACGGAAAAAAAAGAAGACCCAGCTGGTCTCCATTCATGCCTCCTACTCCAAAATCGAGGGGCTTCCGTCCATTCACTGCCAGCAAAAGATTGAGCCTACCCAATCCACCAAGGTTTTATCCGATACGGTTCTGCGGCTCTTTCGCTCCAAGTACGAAGGAGGCGCCATTCGGCAGATCGGCGTTTTTTATGGAGAACTTGTCGAGGAGTCTCTTCAACTCTTTTCTCTCTTTGATGATCCAGTAGCCCTGGAAAAAGAGGAGAAACTTCAGCAGACCATTGACCGCATTCGGGATCAATTTGGCTTTACCTCTCTTCAGAAAGGCTCCTCACTACTAGAAAACTCACGCGCCATTGCTCGCAGTAAACTAACAGGCGGACATTCCGCAGGAGGCTTAGATGGATTAACATGATCGACCGTTCTTATCTCCCTTATCAATCCGCACGCGAATTTCAAGACCGTGGCATGGCCAAATGGGCCGGCTTCTTTTTATCTGAGCACACAACCGCCCTGCATACTAAAGAAATCGACCGCAGTCAGCTTACGATTCTTCCTCTTTCTGAGCAGATCCAGCTCCTCGAGCAGGCCTTCCAACAACAAACGACGATCTCGATCACGACTCTAGAGGGGAATCAATTTGCAACCTACACAGGTTCGATTCACACCTTATCTGCTTCTGAGCTTCTTCTCAAAAGCGATGGTCACTACCACCGGCTCCTTCTGACCTCTATCATTTTTATTGAAGCTGAGGAAACACCGTATGAAACCTATTCAGACTAAACACGAATTACAATTTGATTATTTTTCAGAGAATTACCACCAATTTGAGACAGACTTTTACAAGTGGGCGGCTACTTCTACGCCACTTGTCTTTTTAGAAGACGATATCCTCCACTCTATGGCAGCAGGCCAGCGAAATTATTTTCGTCTCCACCACACCAAAAGTCGGGATCATCGAGACCATTATTTCTATTTTAAGGTTTCCACACTCTCCCAATCACCCCTGACCCGTATTTACGCTTATACAGGACATTTCTTACAAAAAAAGGATAGCTTTATCTGAGAAGCTATCCTTTTATTTAATTTTTAATTTCACTACAGTCCGTACGAGTGATTAGAATCCATCTACGTTGGTGTAGATTTTTTGTACGTCTTCATCGTCTTCAAGAACGCTATAAAGTTTTTCAAATGTTTCCAAATCTTCACCTGACAACTCAACTTCTGATTGAGGAATCATTTCCAATTCTGTTACTTGGAATTCTTCGACACCTGATTCACGCAAAGCAACGATCGCTTTGTGAAGATCAGTTGGAGCAGTGTAGACTGTGATCGTTCCTTCTTCTGCTTCGACATCATCTACATCAACATCTGCTTCAAGCAAAAGCTCAAAGATGGCATCGGCATCATCACCAGCAAAGACGATAACTCCCTTGTTGTCAAAGAGGTAAGATACAGAACCTGAAGCTCCCATGTTCCCACCGTTTTTACCGAAAGCAGCACGGACATTGGCAGCTGTACGGTTAACGTTTGAAGTCAAGGTATCAACGATCAACATCGAACCATTTGGTCCAAATCCTTCGTAACGTCCTTCTGTAAAGGTTTCGTCAGTGTTTCCTTTTGCCTTATCGATCGCTTTATCAATCACGTGTTTTGGCACTTGCGCTTGTTTCGCACGGTCAATAACGAATCTCAAAGCAGTATTTAGTTCTGGATCTGGTTCACCCTTTTTAGCAGCTACATAGATCTCCACACCAAATTTGGCATATACTTTTGAGTTGGCACCATCTTTGGCAGTTTTTTTGGCAACAATATTGGCCCATTTACGTCCCATGAGGATTCTCCTTAAATTTTTTCAAATTATTTTCAATCTTTTATATTATATCACAAATCACAAGACTTGGAAGAGTTTTTTGCGTATCCTTCCAATTGGAGTTGCTCGGCTATTCACCTCTTATTGATCTTCCACCCTCACAGGCACCCGGCCCCAGATCTGCTCTGGCAATTGGGGATGGCCTAGTTGATACACCTGATCCGCTTGTTGGGTCAAAGCATCCCAAGGTTCCTTACCAATTCGGGTCACCAAGTCCACTTGACCTTTTAGTGATTTGAGGTGAGCTTGTCCTTTTTCAGTGAAACCCAAGACATGGAGAGCGGTCGGCAAGATTTCTTCTCTCGCACCTACTAAAATATAAGTCAAAATGCGGCGGACACGCGCCTTGGTATAGCGCTTGGTTGCGACTTTCTCCACCAAGTCTTCCACAGAGCTAGCACTTCGAACCGCATCCTTTATCCGATTGGCCAGCTCTTCATTGACCTGAAATATCCGTGTCAGCTCCGGATGGGTTAGGATTTGATAACGGAGCAGTTGGTCATAATCCTCCCAAGACACCTGAGAAGACGTCTGAAAGAGCTGGCTATTGGGCATAAATTTGTCAACAAAGTCCTGATCTGCCTTGTGCAGGCGTAGACTAGTGGCAGAAGCATAGGCCACCTCTTTTTCTTCTGAATGGTAGCCTGCTCCCTGGCGCTGGACGGACTTGAGCGCAATTCCCTTCCCAGCACAAGCCTTGGCATAGGCCAAACCCAGGATATGATTGGGAGTATCTCCTGTGAACTCCACTCCAGCAAAGGTTTCCCACATTTTTTGGGTCTTCTGTGGATAGGATAAATCGTCCGGAAGGCTTCGCAAGAAAGCTTCCATTTCCACTTCTTTCTCAGAGTAAATAGTTGCAATCGCTTGGTAGTCTAAGACCTCTTCTGTCCCAAAGGTCAATTGGTCGATTCCCAGACGGGACAAGATCTCCACCGCTCCCTTGGCAAAATGATCCGCCGACTGAACAGCTACGAGAAAGGGTAGCTCGACCACCAGGTCTGCTCCATTTTCCAAAGCCATCTGCGCCCGTGTCCACTTGTCTACAATGGCAGGCTCGCCACGTTGAACAAAATTCCCAGACATAGCCACAATCTTCAGCCCCTCTGCCTGTTTCAGCAGGTACTTGTGCCCATTGTGAAAAGGATTAAATTCTGCAATAATACCTGTAACTGTCATGCTGTCCTACTTCTGTGCTACAAAAAACCATCGTTTGCTGGTCTTTGTTGGCTCCTTATCTTCAAAGTCCGCGTACAATTTGAAAGATTTAAAGCCAGCCTGCTCCAGCAAAATGTCATAGGTTAAAACTTCATAGGTGCGCTCCTCATGGACTTCATCGTGCCGACTAAAGCTGCCATCCTCTTCTTGGACAAAGAAAGTCAGCTCGTGGACGATCGAGTGAGGGGCCGCATCCTCATAGGTATCCCAGAGCATGGCAAAGTCTTCTGCATTTTCATGGTAAGAATAGCCCGGAAAAACCTCATCCGTCTGGTAGGTCGAATGGACATCAAAAATAAAGATACCATCTTCATTAAGAGTGTTATAGACTTCTTTGAAGACATCTCCCACTTCCACCTCGTCCTGCATATAGCAGATAGAATCAGAGTAGCAGGTCACAAAATCGTAGGTACCCGCTTGAGACAGGTCCAGCATATTGCCCTCGATAAAATCAATCTTTTGCTTGGCTGAAGCCGCTCTTTTTTCAGCAATCTTCAGCATGTCAGCACTCAAGTCTAATCCTGTTACGTCAAAGCCAGCTTGGGAAAAGCGGACAGACTGAATCCCTGTCCCACAAGCCAATTCCAGCAATTTTTTCTTATCTTTTGTCTTTGGGAGATGGCGGAGGGAAAAATCCGTCCACAAATCATACAGACTGTCATCCATAACCGCATCATAGACCGCTGCAAACGTTTCATAAGTCGCCATATTCATGATACCAAGTCCGCCCATAATCCGATAGAAAATTAGGGGAGTGAGACAGAACGAGTTTTCTTAGAAAATTCGTTCGTTGTCTCACCCCCGCAAGGCTGATTAGGTACTCTTCCGACCTTAAAAAGCGAATGAAGAGTCCAATCAGCTACTGCGTCAAACAATAAATTTTTTAGTTAATAATTTGACATAGCCCTATCTATTTTCCGAGGATTACAGGACGGGTTCAAATCCTTTCTAAGATACAAAGAGCCTTAAAAGCATAGAGAAAATAGGGAACTTTCTGCCCTATCCTCAGATACAAAGGAAGTTACTCTTTTTTCACAGCTTTTAGCTCGTGTTCAATTATCAAATTAACCAAACACGAGGCCCTATCCTTTCTTTCCATAGAATTTCAATTTAACCAACAAAACTCAGTTGCTACCAACTGAGTTTACCTGCTTATGCTAGGGCTGCTGAAAGATCGACAGCACTTGCTTCGTGCCAAAGCTTTTCTAGGTTATAGTGGGCACGCATTTCTTCTGAGAAGACATGAACCACTACACCACCTAAGTCAAGAAGGACCCAACCTCCAGCTGAATCACCTTCGACGTGGCTGGCATTGCCACCAGCTTCAACGACCTTCTCGCAAATATTTTCAGCGATCGCCTCCAACTGGCGGCTGTTCATAGAACTTGCGATGACAAAGTAGTCTGTCACGCTGGTCAAGCTTTGAACATCCAAAGCCACAATGTCTTCTGCACGCTTTTCATCTGCTGCTTTGACAACTAATTCAAGTAGTTCTTTTTCTTTCATGTAATTCTCTTTCCTTAAAAAATTGATTTGTAATCTAAGACATCCGCAAAACGTTCTGCCCAAATATTTTCATAAAATTCATTAAGCGTTCCTGCCGGAATATCCTCTCCATCAAAGGTTGTGACAGCTCCTTCTGGAATGACCAGCTTGTAGCCGTATTCAAACCCGACTTTGACGGATGTATCGACACAATATTCTGTCTGCATACCACACAGGACCAGTTGTTCAATCCCTTGTTGATCCAAGTATTCTTTTAATCCTGTCTCTTTAAACATGCTATTGTATCGCTTCTGAAACACCTTTTCATTCTCCTGTCTATTCAACAGGGGCGATAACTGCCAATCTTCTGAAGTTAAAGCCTCTGGCGTTTCAATATGCTGTATGTAGATGATTTCAATCTGCTGTTTTCTAGCCCGATCTTGCAAATAAGCAATCTTCTCTAAGAGTTTTTCTGTCTCAAAACCTGTTTCCACGAGAATATTTTGAACATCAATAATGATTAAAGCTGTTTTCACTCACTGCTCCTCTTTCAAATACTTCACAAAGGCATTGTAGGTTTCAAGGGTTTGGGGATAAATCGGCAATCCTTGGTGGGCTAGGTGTTCGACTGTGCGAGCCGTCTCATAGGCCACGGCACGATCCAAGGAGACTTGCGCAATGTCGCGCGCCTGATCTACCCCTGGAAAGGCCCGGTTGTGCTCAATGTAATCAGCCACATAGACAATCTTGTCTAAGGTTGACATCTGTCCACTCCCCACGGTGTGAATCTCAATACTGCGAAGAATGGCTGGATCTGTCAGCCCCAGATCTTCTTGGATCTTGTATATCCCGACCATCCCATGCCAGACATTGTTGCCCCAGTTTTTTAATGCTGGATCTAGCTCATAGCGATCAATCAAGTCTAGAAATTCCTGATCTGATAATTTCTTGGCGTAGTCATGTAAGAGACCTGCTAGGCCAGCCTGCTCTTCATCAGCCCCATAGCGTTTGGCCAAGTCACGCGCAGCCTTCTCAACCCCTAAACAGTGAGTAAGCCGCTTTTCTGGCAGGATTTGACGCATTTTTTCAAGCAAGACCTCACGAGAAAAGCCTAGATAGTTTTCATAGGTCATTGATACAATCCTTCTTTCTTGATGTAGTCCAAGACTGGTTTTGGCAACATAAAATTCGGCGTCCGGCCTTTGGCTACAAAATCACGCACCATACTAGAGGAGATGTCCATTAGAGGAACATCCACCCAGATCACCGGATAAGAAGTCCCTGCCTTATAGCGTGGTCGCTGGACCCCGACAAATTGCACAATCTCCACCAATTCATCGATGCGGTGCCATTTTGGTAAATAATCTACCATATCTGCACCAATAATGAAGTAATAATCTGTGTCTGGATCGCGTTCATTGAGCAATAGCATGGTGTCGTAGGTATAGGAAATCCCTTTCCGCTCGAGTTCAATCGTCTCGATTTCCAGACCTTCAATACCTTCAATGGCTAATTCCAGCATCTTAAGGCGATGGTGCTCTGCAATCGTCCCCTTGGCATCGACATGCGGTGGCTCATATTCAGGCATCAAGAGCACCTTATCTAACCCTAATTGTTGGCGCACTTGATCCGCAACGACCAAATGGGCATTGTGGACCGGATTGAAATTCCCTCCCAAAATACCAACTTGTTTGCGTTTCTTGTCTTTGATCTCTGGCTCTAACTCTACCTTGGTAAAGGGAGTCAATAGTTCAATTGCCATAGGTTTGCTCTCCTCGATGTCCTAAATTTCTTTTACCTTCGCTGAAATTTTACGATTTTCTTTTTTGCTCGATTGTTTGAACAAGATGAGAATCCGACCAATCTTTTGGACCGTTTCCACACCGATTTCTTCTTCCAAGATTTCTGCTACTTCATGGATATTCTCATCCGTATTTTGAAGAAGAGTCACCTTGATCAATTCGCGCGCATCTAGCGCTTGGCGCACACTGGTTTTGATTTGGTCATTGAGCCCATTCTTCCCGATTTGGATAATGGGTTTGAGGCTGTGGGCTTGGCTATTGAGGAAAGCCCGTTGTTTGGATGTTAATGTCATGCTTTTTTCATTGTTTCTTTTTTGATACTTTTCTGATGTGGTGGCGGTCGTCAGCGACCTCCTAGCGGAGTTCCATGACTTAAATTTGAGCCTAAAGTCTCAAATTTTCCGCGCCTAAGTAGTAAAATATCTACTTAGGCTTTCACCACAGCGAAAAGTATCCTTTCTAGGCTCGTTGCATTCGCCCAGTCTATAAAGAAACTATTTCCTTTCAAATTTTTAAATAATAGCTTTGCGGGTAACGACGGCAACGCCTTCTGGTGCCCAGACGGCTACTTTGGCTTCTCCATTGACGCGGATCCAGCCGAGTCCTGAGATGACCAGGTCTGTCTTATCCTTGATGGTAAACTCATGAGAAACCAAGGACGGGAATTCTTCTTTTTCCTTGCTATTAGGGGGTGTTAATAGACCACCGACATGCTTGTCATAAAAGGCGGTCGCTCCTTCTAGCTTGGTTCGGTGAAGCTTGAGTTCGTTGTCAAAGAAGGCGGTGAAACCTTGCTTTTCTCCCTTAATAAAGTCAAAACGTCCCAAGCCACCCAAGAAGAGGGTTTGCTCTGGATTGAGCTGATAGGTCTTGGGCTTGATTTCCTTTTTAGGGCTGACATACTTGAGGTTTTTCGCCGTCAAGTAGTGAGCCATCTGGTGGCGATGGATAATCCCCGGTGTATCGTAGATGTAGGATCCATCGTCCAGTGGGATTTCAATCTTGTCCAGTGTCGTCCCTGGGAAGCGAGAGGTCGTGATGACATCCTTGTCTCCAGTGATTTCTTGGATAATCGCATTGATGAGGGTTGATTTTCCAACGTTGGTCACACCTACCACATAGACATCACGGCCCTTGCGGTACTGTTCGATCTTTTCCATCAAGTCCTTGATAGCACTCTTGTTTTGGGCAGAGGTGAGGACCACATCGACAGGACGCATCCCTTCTTCGTGAGCCCGCTCCATCAACCAATGAGTTACCTTGCTGTCCTTGACAGATTTGGGCAATATATCTTTTTTGTTCCCGACCAAGAGGACATCATTTCCTGATACAAAGCGCGGTAGGCCAGGGATAACGGATCCATTAAAGTCAAAAATATCCACTACATTGACCACTAGTGCGTCACTATCCCCTACTTCGTGAAGGAGTTTTAGGAAATCATCATCTGTCAGATGCACATCTGTGATTTCATTATAGTGACGGAGACGAAAACAGCGTTGGCAATAGACTTCGCCTGTTTCCAAGCCCTTTTCAAGAGCTGATTGGGGAGTATAGCCTAGCCCCTCTTTGTTTTCTGTCTGAATGGACGCTCCACAGCCAATACAGAATAATTCTTCCATTCTTAAATTCCTTTTTTGTATACAATCGGACCATATTTTTCGGCCATTTGCTTCATAACACGGCGTTCACGCGCCCGGTTGATCTGCGTCTTGATCGAGTCATGCTCGACCAAAGGCTTGACCAAAATCGAACGAATGCCTGCACGATGGGCAGCCCGGATATCCGTCATCAGTTGATCCCCGACCATGACCACTTCATTTTTCTCATAGTGGAAACGTTTGAGGGCCCGATCAATCCCAAAAGTAAAGGGCTTGAGCGACCAGGCTTCATAGTCAATATCAAATTGCTCAACAGCGCGCTTGACCCGTTTGGGACTATTATTAGACACCACGATAACACGAATCCCTCCATCACGAAGGTCATGCAACCACTGGCGCATTTCAGGAGTCCCATCCGGATTATTCCAAGCAATCAAGGTATTATCCAAATCCACAAGGACCGCCTTGATACCCTGTTTTTTCAAGTCTGTAACGGTGAGATCATAGGCTGCTTCCACCGCAAAATCTGGTTTGTAATTTTCGATTGACACGTTTTTCTCCATTTTTTATACTCCTTTCATTGTAGCATAAAAAGGCCCATTTTGCACCCGCTTCACGACTAAAACAGCGACAGACTCCGATCAGGTCGCTTTCACTACTCAAAAAATAGACAAAATCCTTACAAACTTCCAAAAACATGGTATAGTAGAAGAAAAAGAACTCGGAATTTTTTATGAAACAAACAAGCTTAAAAGAGGTCTCTCCTCTTCTCCAGCGCATCATCAATTGGTCATCCATTATTGGGGCCCTCGCAACCTTGGCCTTTTGTATCTGGGCCTACTTTTCTGGCATCCTTCAATCCAAAGAAACCTTGTCAGCTTTTATTCTCCAAGCAGGCATCTTTGGACCACCTCTCTTTATCTTTCTTCAGATCCTTCAAACAGTGGTCCCTATTATTCCTGGCGCCCTGACATCTGTCGCTGGTGTCTTTATCTATGGCCACATCATTGGTACCATCTACAACTACATCGGAATCGTCATTGGCTGTGCCATTATCTTCCACCTAGCCAGAATGTACGGGCCTAAGTTCGTCCAATCTATGGTCAGTCAGAAGACCTACGACAAGTACATTGGCTGGCTCAATGAAGGCAAGCGGTTCGATCGCTTCTTTATCTTCATGATGATCTGGCCCATTAGTCCCGCTGACTTCATCTGTATGCTGGCAGGTCTGACGAAGATGACCTTCAAACGCTACATGACTATCATCATCCTCTGCAAGCCTATCACCCTCGTTATCTACACCTATGGCCTGACCTATATCATCGATTATTTCTGGAAAATGGTCTAAAAATAGGTTACTTAAACTTTTTCTCTTACAGAATCATACAAAAAACACGGCATACCGCCGTGTTTCTGTGTTTATTTAACGAGTTTCTTCATCTCATCAATACGTGCGACAGTCGCATCGTACTTCGCTTGGTAGTCGGCTTGTTTGTCGCGTTCTTTTTGGACGACTTCTGGTTTGGCATTGGCTACGAAGCGTTCGTTAGAGAGCTTCTTACCGACCATATCCAGTTCTTTTTGCCATTTGGCCAATTCTTTTTCAAGACGAGCCAATTCTTCTTCGACATTGAGAAGGTCAGCAAGTGGCAAGTAGATTTCTGCACCTGTGATGATGCTTGACATAACCAAATCAGGTACCTCTACATCTGCTGCAATTTCCAAGTGTTCTGGATTTGTGAAGCGTTTGATGTAGTTGACGTTATCATTGAAGAAGGCATCAAGCTTGCTGTCGCTTGTCTTGATCAAGATAGTGATTGGTTTGCTTGGAGCTACGTTCACTTCTGCACGTGAGTTACGAACGGAGCGAATCACATCTTTAAGAGCTTCAACGCCGGCTGCTGCTTCTTCGTTTTCAAATTCTGGACGAACCACTGGGTATTCCGCAGTCACGATCGTTCCTTCAGAGATTTGACCATAGATTTCCTCAGTCACGAATGGCATGATTGGGTGAAGGAGACGCAAGATTTGATCCAAGGTGTAAAGAAGAACAGAACGAGTGATGACTTTTTCGTCCTCATTGTCACTGTATAGCACTTCCTTAGTCAACTCAACATACCAGTCCGCAAACTCATCCCAGATGAAGTTGTAAAGGATGTGACCAGCCACACCGAATTCGAACTTGTCAAAGTTTTCAGTGACCTTACTGATCGTTTCGTTGAGGTTGTGGAGAATCCAACGATCTGTAACGTTTCCTGCTTGACCAGCAGCCACTTTAGCTACATTTTCACGTGCCGCATCCAAGGTCAACCCTTCATTGTTCATGAGAATGTAACGTGAAATGTTCCAAATCTTGTTAATGAAGTTCCATGACGCATCCATTTTCTCGTAAGAGAAACGCACGTCTTGACCTGGTGCAGAACCGTTTGAAAGGAACCAACGAAGGGCATCGGCACCGTATTTCTCGATAACATCCATTGGGTCGATACCGTTACCAAGAGATTTCGACATCTTGCGTCCTTGCTCGTCACGAATGAGACCGTGGATAAGGACATTTTGGAACGGCTGACGGCCAGTGAATTCCAATGATTGGAAAATCATACGAGATACCCAGAAGAAGATAATGTCGTAACCTGTTACCAAGGTTGATGTTGGGAAGTAACGTTTGAAGTCTTCTGAGTCGACATCCGGCCAGCCCATAGTTGAGAATGGCCAGAGGGCAGAACTGAACCAAGTATCTAAAACGTCTTCATCCTGTTTCCATCCGTCACCTTCTGGAGCTTCTTCGCCAACGTACATTTCACCCTCAGCATTGTACCAAGCAGGGATTTGGTGACCCCACCAGAGCTGACGAGAAATAACCCAATCGTGGACATTTTCCATCCATTGAAGGAAGGTATCGTTGAAACGAGGTGGGTAGAATTCTACTTTGTCGTCTGTATCTTGGTTTGCGATAGCATTTTTAGCCAATTGGTCCATCTTCACGAACCATTGCGTAGACAAGCGTGGCTCAACCATAACTCCAGTACGCTCTGAGTGACCAACTGAGTGGGTCATATTCTCAATCTTAACAAGCGCACCGATTTCTTCTAACTTCTTGATAACAGCCTTACGAGCTTCAAAGCGGTCCATGCCGTTGAATTCACCAGCCAATTCATTCATGGTACCATCATCGTTCATAACGTTCACTTGCGGAAGATTATGACGTTGACCAACCAAGAAGTCATTCGGGTCGTGGGCAGGAGTGATTTTCACCACACCAGTACCAAATTCAGGGTCTGCGTGCTCATCGCCAACGATTGGGATTGGCTTGTTCAAGATTGGCAAGATAACATTTTGACCAATCAAGTCTTTATAACGGTCATCATTTGGGTTAACCGCTACGGCTGTATCCCCAAACATGGTTTCAGGGCGTGTTGTTGCTACTTCAAGGGCACGTGAACCGTCTTCCAACATGTAGTTCATGTGGTAGAAGGCACCTTCCACATCCTTGTGAATAACCTCGATATCAGAAAGGGCTGTACGAGCTTTTGGATCCCAGTTGATAATAAATTCACCACGGTAAATCCAGCCCTTCTTGTAAAGCTCTACAAAGACCTTACGAACGGCTTTTGATAGACCTTCGTCAAGGGTGAAACGCTCACGAGAGTAATCTACAGAGAGCCCCATCTTGCCCCATTGTTCCTTGATAGTCGTCGCATATTCGTCTTTCCATTCCCAGACTTTCTCAAGGAATTTTTCACGACCCAGGTCATAACGAGAGATGCCATCTTCAGCCAATCGCGCTTCTACTTTAGCTTGAGTGGCAATCCCAGCATGGTCCATCCCTGGAAGCCAAAGCGTATCAAAACCTTGCATGCGTTTTTGACGGATGATGATATCCTGTAAAGTCGTATCCCAAGCGTGACCAAGGTGAAGTTTCCCAGTTACGTTTGGTGGTGGAATCACGATTGAGTAAGGCTTAGCCTTTTGATCTCCAGAAGGCTTGAAAACATCTTCGTCAAGCCATTTTTGGTAACGACCAGCCTCAACCTCGGCTGGATTGTATTTAGGTGAAAGTTCTTTAGACATGTGTGTGTCCTTTCTAGTTATTTCTATTTTTAATGTTGATCTTGAGTTTCCCACTCACTCTTCAGCAAGCCATATCTCAAATCATCACAGCGGTTGCCTTGAGCATCTTTGCGGTCTCTTATGCGAGCTTCGAGGGTAAAACCAAGTTTCTCAGCGACGCGTTGACTTTGGATATTGTAGCCAAAGCAAGACAATTCTACCTTATGAAGCCCCAGTTCTTTAAAAGCCAGATCAATCAAAGCACGCGCTGCTTCTGGCACATAGCCTCGACCCCAATAGTCTGGGTGTAAGGTATAGCCAAGTTCTAGAACATCGTCTTCGTGGCGATGGTTGAAATCAACAGAACCGATTACTTTATCGGTCCCTTTGACCACAATTCCATAGCCTGCTGGGAGATTGTCCTTTTCATTGCGCTCAGGAAGGATATGTTCTAGGTAATAAATCTCGTCTTCCAAGGTCTTGACGGGTGGAAAGCCTGCTGGGTAAGAAACCTCTGGAAGACTAGCGTAAGCATAGATGTCCTCTGCATCAGCCACTGTTCGGACTCGTAAGACCAGACGCTCCGTTTCGATTTTATCTGGCGACTCAGCTCTTGTCATTCTTCTTCCTCGCTTTCTTCATAAAGCTTCCCATGGGATCGACTCGGTCATCTAGATAACGATAAACGCGCTGATGGCCGTCCCCCATAAAGTAAGTCGGCGCAAAACGGTCATTTTTAAAATGCCCCTTGTCATCTAAGAGCTCTGGATCGGCCAGTCGTTCGAGAATCTTAGCAAAGATATGGCAGATGCCATCTTCCTCGATAATCCGATCTACCTGGCAATCCAAAACGACTGGACAAGCCTCCAAAATTGGGGCCTGAGTCTGCTCAGAAATCTCGTAGTCCAGCCCTAGGTGTTTCAATTTCTCCCGATGGCTAATAAAGCCAGCTTGCTCCATCTCAAGCATGAGATGTTCATCAGGGATGTTGACAGTGAACTGTCGATAATGCTTAATCTGGTCTGCCGCATTTTCCTCAGCACCAACACCGATGACCAGCCAATCTCCCAGACTATAAGAGGAACTGCAGGTTGTGATATTGTGCTCAAAGTTCTGGTCCTGATACCCCAAGATGAAGATCGGAAAACCATAGTAGAGTTTACTGGTGTTAAAAGATTGTTTCATGACAACCTCCTTTGGCTAGGGGTGTAAAAGAAAAATCGTCCCTGTCATTAATCTGACAGGGACGAATGTGTTGATCCGCGGTACCACCCAAATTCGGGCAAAGCCCGCATCTCTCGTCTTTAAAACAAAAAGACATTATTATTTCATTTTCATCCATTAGCAACCAGTTTTGACACATTTGTGGACTTCTCAGCACCGCCACTTTCTGTAAAATGTGGGATTCAAAACACCTCTAATAGGTTCATTTTAGCAAGTTTTCCTTGAAATAGCAAGAAATCACAAAAACAATTATTTAAATTTAACGCCTAGTTCTTTCAATTTCTTGATCGTAGCTGGACCGATTCCTTTAAGGGCCAACAACTCTTTTTCTGTCCAGTTTGCGAAGTCCGCAACAGAGCGAATACCTTCATCATAGAATGTTTGCGCACGATCAAGTGCCACACCTTCCAAACTTGCAGCAAATTCTTCCACTGAAGAAGCCGCTTGTTTCACTTCTTTCGCCACTGCTTTTGTAGCTTTCTCAACCTTTTTAGGTGCTTCTTTCACAGCTGCAGTTACAGTTGCGACAGCTTTTTTCAAAAGATGTCTATTTTGATGTTTGTATTGTTTCGCACGGTTTACGTTCTTCTTTGCCATTTTTCCTCCTAAATTCAGTGATCAATCCCTAAGGCAACAAGGTTTCATCACCATTATTCCATTCAATAATCCGTTGATGTCATTTCAACTTTTTTATTGTAACACAATCCCCTAAAAAATCAAGTCATTGCTCGATTTTCAGGTAAATCTAGCTAGTAAAACGCCTTCAATAATCACCTTCTAGTATTTTCTTTCACCAAAGAGGCCATCTGGTAAATCATGAAATCCTTTTCCAGCATGGAAATTTTCAAACTTCCCTTGCAAAAACTGATACGCATCCAAACGGCTTTCATAGCGAATCATAGCAATTTTAGCTCGCTCATCCTGATCTTCATCAAAAACCTTCTTACTTTCTTCGAGAGCCATTTCATTGATCATGACTTGAGTCTTGATCCACTCCTCAAACTCTTTCATAAACTCTGTTTCGTAACTCATCTTTACTCCATTCCTCTATAAAAATCCGTATCGATCTCCCGATAAGGTTGAATGTCCTGAACATATTCCAAGACTCCTTGAAACTCTCCAGCTTCATCACGCACGGCTGCATAGGTGACATGGACAAATTTCCCACGCGATTCTGATTTGAACCACATTTCATACTTGTCTTTTTTCCCTTCACGAAGCCCTTGCATGATGGCTTTGACCTTCTCCAAATATTTCGGTGGGTGACACAGCTCAACATTGCGTCCTACCTGCGATGGCGTCCTCTTAAAAATCATTTCCTCAAAAGGCGCAGCATCATTGTAATATTGGAAAATATCATCCTTATTGACAAAGGTGATCTCCATTGGTAACTGGTTCAAGATTAAATTCGCTTGCTCCACCGATAGAAAGCCATGGCCAAAAGCCTGTGGCTGCTTGCGATCGAAGCTCTCTTCTTTTTTCTTAGGCGTGAAGGTAATCGTCAACTGCCCCTCAGGAGTCTCAATGACCTGACGTTGCTCATCGCCTTTTGAAGAAGGAAGCTCAGTTGAACCCTCTGACTCTTTCGAAGCTTCCTCCTTGAAGTCAACACGTTTCGGCACCCATTTCTCACTTGGGAGAATAATGGCATAACCATAGGCATCACTTTCTTCTGCAATGGAGAGCCAGTCATCCTGAGTAAAGGCCTCCAGCAAAATCATCAAGAGGATCGACTCTTCCTTGAAGATCATGGCCTCAAACTCTTGCGCAAAGGCTTCAAAGAGCTCTTTGACTTCTAAGATGCCAGAATTCGGCAGTTCCTTGGCAGTGTCCAAAACTTTCGCAAAGAGGTCCCGAATCTGGTCATCTACTCCCCACATCACTTTTGGTGGGGAATCATGCCCATATTTTTCCATAATCGGAAACATCAACTCTTCCTTGCGTCGGTAATGCCGGTCAAATTGACCCACCAAGCCCAGCTGACGTAACAAGCCCTTATGAATTTCCTGAATCATCTCAGGATCATCGGTTGTCTCATAATTGTCTAGCAAACGACGTACCCGCATCATAGCCGCACGAAGGGCTAAGTTCTCCTGTTTAAAGATTTGAACAGGATGGCCAGGGTGGTCGGTATCTGCTACTTCGACCCCTTGAACCGCATTCTTAAAGAGATTGGCATGGACATCACAAAGCTCCATAACATCTTCAAAAGTCACACCTGCATCTGAATTCATCAGTTCATGCTCCATAAGAGAGATCTCAATCGCAGACACCCCTGCAAAAGTCGCATCAAACCGTTCCTGAACCGATTCAGGGGAAGCTCCATGATGAAGCTCTAATAAGATATCTCTTAAGACGTGAATTCGTTCATCACTCATTGGTCTAGCCCCACTACTTCATAGCCATTAGCCTCTAGTGTTCGCACAATCTTCTCCATAGGAGTACCTTCTAATTTTGATCCTTGTTTCAAAGAAACCTTGCGCCCAACTGTATTGCGCATGATAGGATTGGCTAAGGGTTTAAAGCCCAACTCCACCAACAAATCCAATACTTCCGGATGTTGATCAATGACTTGAGCCACTGGAATCGATACATCAATAACATTGTCCATTTTCCTATTTCCTTCACTCATTCTGTTCATTTTCACTTCTTCACTAATTTCACAACTGCTTCTGTCCTTGCAGTATGGGGGAACATGTCCACTGATTGAATGTATTCAACCTGATAAACCTTTGTCAAAGCCACTAAATCCCGTGCCAAAGTAGAGACATTACAAGAGACATAGACCATCTTTTCAGGTGCATAGTGCAACAAGGTCTCGATTAATTTTGTACCCAAGCCCGTACGAGGTGGATCCACGATCACAGCATTAGCCCGATAGCCTTCTTGGTACCAGCGAGGAATGATCTCTTCTGCTGTACCAGCCTCATAGTGGGTATTCTCAAATCCCATCCGCTTAGCATTGTATTTGGCATCTTCAATTGCTTCAGGAATAATATCCATCCCCCGAACACTTTTCACTCTATTAGCAAAAGCAAACCCAATCGTTCCAACCCCACAGTAGGCATCAATCAGGTGATCTTCTGGAGAAACATCTAGAGCCTTAACAGCCTCACTATACAATACCTCAGTTTGTTCCGGATTCAACTGGTAAAAGGCTCGAGGAGAAAGGGAGAATTCGTAATCCAAAACACCTTCCAAAATAGCCTCTTCTCCCCAAATAATCTGCGTTTGTTCCCCATAAATCTCACTGGAGCGAGACGTATTTTTATTAACGGCAACTGTGACAATCTCAGGATGTTTCGTGACCAAGTCTTCCACCAAATTCTTTACGTTAATCTGACGACTAGTGACCACAATGATCTGAACTTGACCAGACTTCCGCGCCCGTCGAACCATCATGGTTTTGACCCCCAGTTCTTTACGCTCATCAGCAATCGGAATCTGATAATAGGTCAATAAATCCGCTAGATCGTTAGCGATAGCTTGAATAACCGGATCTTGAACCAAACAATCTTTTAATTCCACCAAATAATGTGAATTTTGAGCATAAAGCCCCGCCTTCACCTGGCCCTTGAATTTCCTTGTTTGAAATTGCAATTTTGCCCGATAGTAAAGAGGCTCCTGCATTCCAATTGTCGGCCGAATATCATACTGTTCAAATCCTTCAGGTGAGAACTTCTTCAAGGCCTGTTGCAATAAATCTGTCTTAAACTCCAGCTGCTTGTCATACTTCAAATGCATGATTTGACAGCCACCACAGGTCTCATAGATATCACACATGGGCGTCACACGAAACTTAGAGGCCTTATTCACAGATAGGAGTTTGGCTTCCGCAAAATTTTTCTTGACACTTGTAATTTGGCAGAAGATATCTTCTCCCTTCAAAGCACCAGGCACAAAGACAAGTGTTTTTTTATAAAAGCCAATTCCTTCTCCGTTAATCCCCATACGCTTGATTTTTAATGGAATTTTTTGTTTAACTTTAAGACTCATAAGTCTATTATACCACGTAGTTTCTCAATGTTTAAGAATATGTTACAATAAAACCATGAATACAAAGATATCTCATTTTTCCCCATTGGATTTTCCTGAGCAATTACGAACTTATATAGAGGGAACAACTCTTTCTGACAGCTCTTCTCATTCAGGCGCAACGGTTCTCTATCTTGATTCAGGTTACTATTTGAAAATAGATCAAAAGGGAAGATTAGAGCGAGAAGCTAGAATTGCAAGTTTGTTTGAACAAGAGGGAATAGGAACTCCAGTCATCCACTATCTATCTACAGATAAAGACTACCTCCTGACTAAAGAGGCTATTGGTCATGATACTCTCGCTTTTTTAGACCAGCCAGAAAAAATCTGCCGAACCATGGCCGAAGCTCTTAAAAAACTTCACAGCTTTTATCCGCAAAATTTTCCATCAGAAAATCATTTACAGGCCTATAAAGACAGAGCCTTAAAAAACTATGAAAAAGGTGAGTTCTATGCCAAGGCTCTCCTACCCCAATTCCGGATTAGCAGTCGTGAAGAGGCCTTCCAGCTCATTCGAGAACAAGGGCACCTTTTAAAGACAGATGCCTTTATTCACGGGGATGCCTGTCTACCGAACCTTATTCTAAAAGATGCTGACCACTTCTCTTGCTTTATTGACCTTGGCTTAGCTGATTTCAGTGACCGACATATCGATCTCTTTTGGGCAGTTTGGTCCCTCAACTATAACCTACATGACCCGAAATACGCTGAACTATTTCTTGACTATTATGGGAGAGAACAGGTCGATATAAATAAACTTCGACTCGTTGCTGCCTTTGAAGCGTTTGGATAAAAGGAAAACCATGAAAATCACAAAACTAGAAAAGAAAAAACGTCTCTACCTGCTAGAACTTGATAGCGACCAAACCTGCTATATTACAGAGGATACCATTGTTCACTTTATGTTGACCAAGGATAAGGAAATTAGTCCTCAAGAGTTTACAGAAATTCAAACCTTTGCACAATTTTCCTACGGAAAAAACTTGGCGCTCTACCACTTATCCTTCAAGGCCCGTACTGAAAAAGAAGTCAGAGACTATTTAGTTAAACATGAGATTGATGAGAAAATCATACCACAAGTCATCCAAGCCCTAAAAGAAGACAAGTGGTTAGATGATCGTCAATATGCAAGAAACTTGATAGAGGCCAACCTTCTCAGTGGCGATAAGGGCCCTCTCTTATTACAACAAAAAATTCAACAAAAAGGGATCCCAAAATCTATCCTTCAAGAAATACTTACAGACTATGATTTTTCAGAAGTGATCGACCGTACCGCAATAAAACTCCTAAAAAAATACCAAGGTAAATATCCGTTAAAAGCCATTGAAACGAAAATCATCCAAGCACTCATTTCAAAAGGCTTTGCTTACAACCATGCAAAGATAGCATTCCAAAATCTTGAACTAGAAGCAGATGAAAAAACAACCAATGAGCTCGTTCTAAAAGAGTTAGAAAAACAATACCGTAAATACAGTAAAAAATATGAAGGCTATGACCTCAAACAACGCTTGACTCAAGCACTGGCCAGAAAAGGCCACGACTATTCTGATATAAAATCAGCCATCAGGGACTTCTTAGATGAATAATTCTATCTTAAACAATCAATTTGGAAATATAATAGAAAAATAAGAAAAAATTTGAAAAAATATGATACAATATAGAGGATATACTTAGATTGTAGAAAGTTGGTAAGTTATGAAACTACCTAAAGAAGGCGACTTTATTACAATTCAAAGTTATAAACATGATGGCAGTTTACACCGAACATGGCGTGACACCATGGTATTAAAGATAACCGAAAATGCAATTATTGGAGTAAATGATCATACACTTGTTACTGAAAGTGATGGTAGACGTTGGATTACACGTGAACCAGCGATCGTATATTTCCATAAAAAATATTGGTTTAACATCATCGCCATGATCCGTGACAATGGTGTGTCTTACTACTGTAACCTAGCAAGTCCATTTCACATTGACCAAGAAGCCTTAAAATATATCGACTATGATCTCGATGTCAAGGTCTTTACCAATGGTGAAAAAAAATTGTTAGATGTGGAAGAATACGAGCAGCATAAAGAAAAAATGCACTATTCAGATGACATCGATTTTATTTTAAAGGAAAATGTTAAGGTTCTAGTAGATTGGATAAACCAAAACAAAGGTCCCTTTTCTGAGGAATATATCAAAATTTGGTATAACCGTTATGTTGAACTGCGAAATAAATAAAGTTGGAAAGAGCGAAAGCTCTTTTTTCTTGTAATCCAATAAGATAATCACCTACAAAAAAAGCCTAATGACAATCATTAGACTTTTTCAATACACTATCGGGAAGACAGGATTCGAACCTGCGACACCTTGGTCCCAAACCAAGTACTCTACCAAGCTGAGCTACTTCCCGATCTAAAGCTACCGCTTTATGCACCCTAGAGGAGTCGAACCTCTAACCGCCTGATTCGTAGTCAGGTACTCTATCCAGTTGAGCTAAGGGTGCTCTTTCTTATTCTATTCTTACATAGTCTCACGACCATGCACCCTAGAGGAGTCGAACCTCTAACCGCCTGATTCGTAGTCAGGTACTCTATCCAGTTGAGCTAAGGGTGCTTCTTTCAACCTTTGTCTATGCCGAGGACCGGAATCGAACCGGTACGATCGTTACCAATCGCAGGATTTTAAGTCCTGTGCGTCTGCCAGTTCCGCCACCCCGGCCTCCTCAAGCGAACGACGGGATTCGAACCCGCGACCCCCACCTTGGCAAGGTGGTGTTCTACCACTGAACTACGTTCGCATCACTTTCTTTATATAAAAAAATGCCGGCTACATGACTTGAACACGCGACCCTCTGATTACAAATCAGATGCTCTACCAACTGAGCTAAGCCGGCTCATTATTATTCTTCTATGCGGGTTAAGGGACTTGAACCCCCACGCCGTAAAGCGCCAGATCCTAAATCTGGTGCGTCTGCCAATTCCGCCAAACCCGCAAAATATGACCCGTACTGGGCTCGAACCAGTGACCCATTGATTAAAAGTCAATTGCTCTACCAACTGAGCTAACGAGTCTTAAAATAATTTTCATTATCTTAACGGTCCCGACGGGAATCGAACCCGCGATCTTCGCCGTGACAGGGCGACGTGATAACCGCTACACTACGGGACCTATGGGAGTTAACGGGATCGAACCGCTGACCCTCTGCTTGTAAGGCAGATGCTCTCCCAGCTGAGCTAAACTCCCAGATGGTCGTTTAACTCAGCCAACGGTGAGAAACTACGTTTCTCTTATCCGCCGATTGGAATCTCGAATACCTCTCGATTCCAACTAAGCTAAACTCCCAAATGAGCCTAGAATTAACTAGGCTCAATCTCTTGCTAAGCGACTACCTTATCTCACAGGGGGCAACCCCCAACTACTTCCGGCGTTCTAGGGCTTAACTGCTGTGTTCGGCATGGGTACAGGTGTATCTCCTAGGCTATCGTCACTTAACTCTGAATGCTTAAACATTCAAAATTGAATATCTATATTCTAACAAGTTAAACTCACGTTGTCAATATCTTCTGACTCTTTGGATAAGTCCTCGAGCTATTAGTATTAGTCCGCTCCATTGCTCACACAACTTCCACTCCTAACCTATCTACCTGATCTTCTCTCAGGGCTCTTACTAACATATAGTTATGGGAAATCTCATCTTGAGGTGGGTTTCACACTTAGATGCTTTCAGCGTTTATCCCTTCCCTACATAGCTACCCAGCGATGCCTCTGGCGAGACAACTGGTACACCAGCGGTAAGTCCACTCTGGTCCTCTCGTACTAGGAGCAGATCCTCTCAAATTTCCTACGCCCGCGACGGATAGGGACCGAACTGTCTCACGACGTTCTGAACCCAGCTCGCGTGCCGCTTTAATGGGCGAACAGCCCAACCCTTGGGACCGACTACAGCCCCAGGATGCGACGAGCCGACATCGAGGTGCCAAACCTCCCCGTCGATGTGAACTCTTGGGGGAGATAAGCCTGTTATCCCCAGGGTAGCTTTTATCCGTTGAGCGATGGCCCTTCCATACGGAACCACCGGATCACTAAGCCCGACTTTCGTCCCTGCTCGAGTTGTAGCTCTCGCAGTCAAGCTCCCTTATACCTTTACACTCTGCGAATGATTTCCAACCATTCTGAGGGAACCTTTGGGCGCCTCCGTTACCTTTTAGGAGGCGACCGCCCCAGTCAAACTGCCCGTCAGACACTGTCTCCGTAGATGATGAACCTACCGGGTTAGAGTGGCCATAACACAAGGGTAGTATCCCAACAACGCCTCCATCGAAACTGGCGTCCCGATCTCAATGGCTCCTACCTATCCTGTACATGTGGCACAGACACTCAATATCAAACTGCAGTAAAGCTCCATGGGGTCTTTCCGTCCTGTCGCGGGTAACCTGCATCTTCACAGGTACTAAAATTTCACCGAGTCTCTCGTTGAGACAGTGCCCAAATCATTACGCCTTTCGTGCGGGTCGGAACTTACCCGACAAGGAATTTCGCTACCTTAGGACCGTTATAGTTACGGCCGCCGTTTACTGGGGCTTCAATTCATACCTTCGCGTTACCGCTAAGCACTCCTCTTAACCTTCCAGCACCGGGCAGGCGTCACCCCCTATACATCATCTTACGATTTAGCAGAGAGCTGTGTTTTTGATAAACAGTTGCTTGGGCCTATTCACTGCGGCTGACTGAAAGCCAGCACCCCTTCTCCCGAAGTTACGGGGTCATTTTGCCGAGTTCCTTAACGAGAGTTCTCTCGCTCACCTGAGGCTACTCGCCTCGACTACCTGTGTCGGTTTGCGGTACGGGTAGAGTATGTTTAAACGCTAGAAGCTTTTCTTGGCAGTGTGACGTCACTAACTTCGCTACTAAACTTCGCTCCCCATCACAGCTCAATGTTATAGAATTAAGCATTTAACTCAATTCACACCTCACTGCTTAGACGTGCACTTCCAGTCGCACGCTTTAGTTAGCCTACTGCGTCCCTCCTTCACTACATACTCTAGTACAGGAATATCAACCTGTTGTCCATCGGATACACCTTTCGGTCTCTCCTTAGGTCCCGACTAACCCAGGGCGGACGAGCCTTCCCCTGGAAACCTTAGTCTTACGGTGGACAGGATTCTCACCTGTCTTTCGCTACTCATACCGGCATTCTCACTTCTATGCGTTCCAGCGCTCCTCACGGTACACCTTCTCCACACATAGAACGCTCTCCTACCATACCTATAAAGGTATCCACAGCTTCGGTAAATTGTTTTAGCCCCGGTACATTTTCGGCGCAGGGTCACTCGACTAGTGAGCTATTACGCACTCTTTGAATGAATAGCTGCTTCTAAGCTAACATCCTAGTTGTCTGTGCAACCCCACATCCTTTTCCACTTAACAATTATTTTGGGACCTTAGCTGGTGGTCTGGGCTGTTTCCCTTTCGACTACGGATCTTAGCACTCGCAGTCTGACTGCCGACCATAATTCATTGGCATTCGGAGTTTATCTGAGATTGGTAATCCGGGATGGACCCCTCACCCAAACAGTGCTCTACCTCCAAGAATCTCTAATGTCGACGCTAGCCCTAAAGCTATTTCGGAGAGAACCAGCTATCTCCAAGTTCGTTTGGAATTTCTCCGCTACCCACAAGTCATCCAAGCACTTTTCAACGTGCCCTGGTTCGGTCCTCCAGTGAGTTTTACCTCACCTTCAACCTGCTCATGGGTAGGTCACATGGTTTCGGGTCTACGACATAATACTAAAGCGCCCTATTCAGACTCGGTTTCCCTGCGGCTCCGTCTCTTCAACTTAACCTCGCATCATATCGTAACTCGCCGGTTCATTCTACAAAAGGCACGCTCTCACCCATTAACGGGCTCGAACTTGTTGTAGGCACACGGTTTCAGGTTCTATTTCACTCCCCTCCCGGGGTGCTTTTCACCTTTCCCTCACGGTACTGGTTCACTATCGGTCACTAGAGAGTATTTAGGGTTGGGAGATGGTCCTCCCAGATTCCGACGGGATTTCTCGTGTCCCGCCGTACTCAGGATACTGCTAGGTATAAAGACTATTTCGAATACGAGGCTCTTACTCTCTTTGGCTGACCTTCCCATGTCATTCTTCTATACTCTTTAAGTCCACATTGCAGTCCTACAACCCCGAAGAGTAAACTCTTCGGTTTGCCCTCCTGCCGTTTCGCTCGCCGCTACTCAGGCAATCGCTTTTGCTTTCTCTTCCTACAGCTACTTAGATGTTTCAGTTCACTGCGTCTTCCTCTACCTATCCTTAACAGATAGGAGTACTAGCCATTAGCTAGTGGGTTCCCCCATTCGGACATCTCTGGATCGTCGCTTACTTACAGCTCCCCAAAGCATTTCGTCGTTTGTCACGTCCTTCTTCGGCTTCTAGTGCCAAGGCATCCACCGTGCGCCCTTATTAACTTAACCTTATTTTTGGTCTTACGACCTAAACTCTTTAAATATTTACAGCGTTTCGGTTTATTTTCTTGTTACTATTTGATATAGATATTCAATTTTCAATGTTCAATCTTAACACCCTTACAGTGTTAATGGAGCCTAGCGGGATCGAACCGCTGACCTCCTGCGTGCAAAGCAGGCGCTCTCCCAGCTGAGCTAAGGCCCCACAAGACCTCTCAAAACTAAACAAGACCAACGTACAGGTTTCCATTTCCTTAGAAAGGAGGTGATCCAGCCGCACCTTCCGATACGGCTACCTTGTTACGACTTCACCCCAATCATCTATCCCACCTTAGGCGGCTGGCTCCTAAAAGGTTACCTCACCGACTTCGGGTGTTACAAACTCTCGTGGTGTGACGGGCGGTGTGTACAAGGCCCGGGAACGTATTCACCGCGGCGTGCTGATCCGCGATTACTAGCGATTCCGACTTCATGTAGGCGAGTTGCAGCCTACAATCCGAACTGAGACTGGCTTTAAGAGATTAGCTTGCCGTCACCGACTCGCGACTCGTTGTACCAGCCATTGTAGCACGTGTGTAGCCCAGGTCATAAGGGGCATGATGATTTGACGTCATCCCCACCTTCCTCCGGTTTATTACCGGCAGTCTCGCTAGAGTGCCCAACTGAATGATGGCAACTAACAATAGGGGTTGCGCTCGTTGCGGGACTTAACCCAACATCTCACGACACGAGCTGACGACAACCATGCACCACCTGTCACCTCTGTCCCGAAGGAAAACTCTATCTCTAGAGCGGTCAGAGGGATGTCAAGACCTGGTAAGGTTCTTCGCGTTGCTTCGAATTAAACCACATGCTCCACCGCTTGTGCGGGCCCCCGTCAATTCCTTTGAGTTTCAACCTTGCGGTCGTACTCCCCAGGCGGAGTGCTTAATGCGTTAGCTGCGGCACTGAGTCCCGGAAAGGACCCAACACCTAGCACTCATCGTTTACGGCGTGGACTACCAGGGTATCTAATCCTGTTTGCTCCCCACGCTTTCGAGCCTCAGCGTCAGTTACAGACCAGAGAGCCGCTTTCGCCACCGGTGTTCCTCCATATATCTACGCATTTCACCGCTACACATGGAATTCCACTCTCCCCTTCTGCACTCAAGTTAAACAGTTTCCAAAGCGTACTATGGTTAAGCCACAGCCTTTAACTTCAGACTTATCTAACCGCCTGCGCTCGCTTTACGCCCAATAAATCCGGATAACGCTCGGGACCTACGTATTACCGCGGCTGCTGGCACGTAGTTAGCCGTCCCTTTCTGGTAAGTTACCGTCACAGTGTGAACTTTCCACTCTCACACTCGTTCTTCTCTTACAACAGAGCTTTACGATCCGAAAACCTTCTTCACTCACGCGGCGTTGCTCGGTCAGGGTTGCCCCCATTGCCGAAGATTCCCTACTGCTGCCTCCCGTAGGAGTCTGGGCCGTGTCTCAGTCCCAGTGTGGCCGATCACCCTCTCAGGTCGGCTATGTATCGTTGCCTTGGTGAGCCGTTACCTCACCAACTAGCTAATACAACGCAGGTCCATCTCTTAGTGATGCATTTGCACCTTTCAAATCAATATCATGCGATATCGTCTTTTATGCGGTATTAGCTATCGTTTCCAATAGTTATCCCCCGCTAAGAGGCAGGTTACCTACGCGTTACTCACCCGTTCGCAACTCATCCGCTCGGTGCAAGCACCAAGCTTCAGCGTTCTACTTGCATGTATTAGGCACGCCGCCAGCGTTCATCCTGAGCCAGGATCAAACTCTCTTTAAAATAATTGTTTGTCTTAAACTCATTCTGTCACTGACAGATTTATTGTTTTTTTATTGTTCAGTTACTATAACTTTCGTTATAGCGCCCTGCACATTGGTTCGTCTTGTTCAGTTTTCAAAGGTCTTTGTCGCTCTCGCGCGACAACTATATTAGTATATCATGACCTCTCCTTACTGTCAACACTTTTTTCCAAAAAATTTTATTTTTTTGAAAGTTTTTTTACTTTTTTGGTTTATATAAAAAAATCAGGAGCATAAATGCTCCTGATTCCTCTATAATTAATTGATGTTTTCGATCTCTTTTTTGATCTCTATTCTTTTACTTCCAATAGACCGATGTCTCCATCTTCTCTACGGTAGATCACATTTGTTGTGTTATCCTCTGCATCACGATAAATGAAGAAATCGTGTGCTAATAGATCCATTTGAAGGATCGCTTCATCTAAATCCATTGGTTCTAGATCAATTGTTTTTGAGCGAACAACTTTTTCTGTGGTTGCTGCTTCTTCTACAACTGCATCGGTAAACAATTTACCCGCACCAGATTTAATACGATTTTTCTTTTCGATTTTTGTTTTATTCTTACGAATTTGACGTTCAATTTTATCCACAACCAGATCAATTGAACCGTACATATCTTGAGAGACATCTTCTGCACGAAGTGTGATAGATCCAAGCGGAATGGTCACTTCTACTTTTGCGGTCTTTTCACGGTAAACTTTTAAGTTTACTCGAGCGTCTAGCTCTTGATCTGCCTGAAAATATTTTTCAATCTTTTCGAGTTTAGAAACGACATAGTCGCGAATGGCTTCTGTTACTTCTAGGTTTTCACCACGGATACTATATTTAATCATATTAGTACCTACTTTCTAAACATTATGTTTTTATTTATATGTATATTATAACGCTTTCATAAAGTTTTTGCAAATCTTTTTTTACCTTGCGATTGAAAATGTCTTTATTTCTTTCACACCTTTTTCAATTAGTAGGCGCTTCATTAATTCGATTGTTTTGCCCGTTGTGTAGATATCATCGAAGATTAGATATTTCTGCTTTCCTGAAATTTCTCCTTTTAATTGAAAGTGCTGAGAGGTTTTTAATCTTTCTTCTCTTGTTTTTTTTGATTGGGCTAAAGTGTCTTCTTTTTGGAAGACACTGCTGTACTTTATCTCTGCAAAATCTAGTATAGTCGATACTTGATTGAATCCTCTTTCCTGCCTTTTTTCATGGCTGATTGGAGTCGGTATTATCGTATAGCTTTTATACTTTTTCAAGGCTTTTTTGAGGTCACTTGCAAATACCATTCCTAATAAACGATCGCCTTCAAATTTATATCGCTTGAAATAGTCCTTCATTGCTGTATTATATCTATATAATGCTTCATGTTCGACCATATTCCCCTTTTGTATCCAGTATTCGCAATCTTTACATACTTTCTCCTCCTTATCTTTATAACATCTAGGACAATGGATTTCGCCAATTTGTTCGAAGTCTTCTTTGCATTCTTTACAAATCCATTCTTCTTGTTGATTCATAAAAATAAGGTCTGTGAAATGTTCACCAGTTTTCAACTCTTTAGTACAAAGCAAACATTCTTTCAAAATCCAGCCTCCTGATTCATTTCCTTTATTTCTTTGATCGCTTTCTTCATTTCTCGTGTTATGCTATCTGATAGAAAAAGTAGTTTACCTGTTGGTCTTTCTTTACTTCGACCGACCCTTCCTGAAATTTGTACGAGAGCACTTTTAGTAAATAATTTGTGATTGCTTTCTAAAACAAAAACATCTACAAGCGGAAAGGTCACTCCTCTTTCTAGAATGGTAGTTGAGACTAGTATTGTTTTTTCTTTATTTCTAAATTCTTCTACAATTCTCAAGCGATCCTGTGTCTGAGAGGATACAAAACCTACTGTTTCTTTTGGAAAGTATTTTTTTAAGTTCTCAGTGAATTGTTGTCCTAATTCTATTTCAGATACAAAGATTAACAATGGGTAGTGAGTCTGTCTTTGTTTCTTGATCAGTTGCAATAGTTGGTAAGGGATTCTTCCTTTTTCTATTTTTTCTCTAATTTTCGGCACCCATTTTATTTCAGGGACCACTAGTGGGTTCCCATGAAATCTTCTTGGAAGACTATAACGAATGATTTCTTTTTTCTTGACCTTTTTATCTAACTCATCTGTAGAGGTTGCTGTTAAATATAGGGTATTTCCCTCTTTTTTTATTGCATTCTGAGTTGCTTTATATAAGATTGGATTGTCCACATAGGGAAACGCATCTACTTCATCTATAATAAGGAGATCAAAGGCCTGATAAAACTTTAGCAATTGATGGGTTGTAGCGATCACCAAGGGTGTTCTAAAATAGGGTTCCGATTCTCCATGAAGTAAAGAGATGGGGCAGGAAAAATCTTCCTTCATCCTTCCGTACAGTTCGATACAGACATCGATTCTTGGGGTGGCAATACAGACTGCTTTTCCTGCCTTGATCGCTGTTGCTACAACCTGATACATCATTTCCGTTTTTCCAGCTCCTGTCACAGCATGTACCAAGGCATGTTTTCCCGCCTTAACTGCTTGGATGAGACCTTCGGATACCTCTTGTTGATAGGAAGTCAAGGTTCCCTTCCAGTTTAACACCTCCTGTCCTTCAAAGTCTTGCTGTGCAATAGTATAAAGTTTTTGATCACTCCGGATCCTCCCCAATTGGATACAGGCTCTACAATACAGTACCTCTTCACTCAACTTCCACAGTTTTTGATCAATCAAACTGCCACATCGAAAGCATTGGTACCTTCCATTCTGTTTTTCTATAGCGGGAAGTTCTTGGGCAATTTCTTTTAAATCATTTGTCATTTGACTCTCCGTTAAGAGTCTTCCATAAGATTCTTCTATCTTCATACTTATTAATTCGCAAAAGTTGGAGAAAATCATTCTTTTTTTGTAAAATAAGAATATGGAATATGTTACATTTAAAGAGAACGGCACTGTTCAAGAAGAAATCAAAAAATCAAAATTCATTTGTCATGTCAAGCGAGTCTCCTCTGAAGAGGAAGCTAGAGATTTTATCAATGCCATCAAAAAGGAACACTATAAGGCTACACATAACTGCTCTGCTTTCATCATTGGGGAACAAAGTGACATCAAACGGACCAGTGACGATGGAGAGCCTAGTGGAACCGCTGGGGTACCGATGTTAGGAGTTTTGGAGAATCATCGCATCACTAATAGTTGTGTCGTGGTTACCCGCTATTTCGGAGGTATTAAATTAGGCGCTGGCGGTCTGATTCGTGCTTATGCTGGAAGTGTTGCACAAGCAGTTCGAGAAATTGGACTGGTAGAAATCAAAGAGCAAGTGATTCTTGGGATCACACTTTCTTATTCCCAATACCAAGAGTTTGCTAATTTCTTAAAAGACCATCAATTGGCAGAACAAGATCCGATGTTCACAGATCAGGTGATGACAACTATTTTTGTAGATAAAGAAAACACAAGTTCTATCACAGCAGCTTTAGTCGAATTTTACAATGGCAAAGTCATTATTGAGGACCAAGGAATTCGTGAGGTTGAAGTACCCCTACTTTCTGTAGAAAAATAATTAAAATACTATCGGCAACGATAGTTTTTTTTTATCACACCCATAAAATTTCTATATTTTACATTCTTCTCGCAAGAGACTATACTTGTTAGTATCAAGAAAACCTAGAACTGAGGTATATTATGGCTATTTATGAAAATATTACAGAATTGATTGGGAACACTCCGATTGTCAAATTGAACCGTCTTGTTCCTGAAGGAGCTGCAGATGTCTATGTCAAACTCGAAGCCTTCAATCCTGGATCATCTGTTAAAGACCGGATTGCTTTGAGCATGATTGAAAAAGCTGAAGCGGATGGCTTGATCAAACCAGGTGATACCATTGTCGAAGCAACTAGTGGGAACACAGGGATTGGCTTGTCATGGGTCGGCGCAGCTAAAGGCTACAAAGTTGTGATTGTCATGCCTGAAACCATGAGTGTGGAACGTCGTAAAATCATCCAAGCCTATGGAGCTGAACTCGTTTTGACTCCTGGAAGTGAAGGAATGAAAGGCGCTATCGCTAAAGCTGAAGCAATCGCTGCAGAAAGAAATGGCTTCCTTCCTCTTCAATTTGAAAACCCTGCTAACCCAGAGGTACATGAAAGAACAACAGGACAAGAAATCGTTGATGCCTTTGGAAAAGATGGTTTAGATGCTTTTGTCGCAGGTGTTGGTACTGGTGGTACTGTTTCTGGTATTTCTCATACTTTGAAAAAGAATAATCCTGCTGTCAAAGTCTATGCCGTTGAGGCCAATGAATCCGCAGTCCTTTCTGGCGAAAAACCTGGACCACATAAAATCCAAGGGATTTCAGCTGGTTTTATCCCAAATACTTTAGACACTAATGCATATGATGGTGTTCGTCGCGTATCTTCAGAAGAAGCTTTCGAACTTGCACGCGCTATCGGTGGAACTGAAGGATTCTTAGTCGGTATCTCAAGCGCAGCTGCTATCTATGCTGCTATTGAAGTCGCAAAAGAATTAGGTAGCGGTAAAAAAGTTCTTGCCCTTGCACCAGATAATGGGGAACGTTACCTTTCCACTACTCTTTACGAATTTGAATAACTCACTATACCAAAAAACTTCGGTAGGTTTCATCAACCTATCGAAGTTTTTATTTTTTTTCTTGTTTGCTAAAGAATGCTTTTCCTTCTTTGACCCAGGTTGGCATCTGTTGAGCTAAGGGAGCAAAACCACTTTTGTTGCGGTCATTTGAAAAACGATGGTGTCGAATACTTCGTTGCGGCGTTTCTTCTAAGGTTCTCAAAGAAAGACTGGCTTTCTTAGAATATTCATCAACATCGATGACTTGGACAAAGACTTTCTCTCCAATCGAAAGAATATCATGAATATTACTTACATAGCCACTTCGAATCTCTGAGATATGAATCAAGCCTGTGACACCCGACTCTAGTTCAACAAAGGCTCCATAAGGTTGAATGCCTGTGATGGTTCCTTCTAACTTATCTCCAATTTTCATTTTAGTCCTCAATTTCGATGGTTTGAATCACGACATCTTCTACTGGCTTATCCATCATACCTGTCTCAACAGCCGCAATCTCATCCAACACAGCAAAAGAAGCTTCATCCATCAATTGTCCAAATACGGTATGGCGTTGATCTAGGTGAGGAGTTCCTCCTTCTGTCGTATAGATTTCAGCAATTTCTTCAGGCCAGCCACCGCGGACCAATTCCTTTTTCGAATATGGGAGATGTTGATTTTGTACAATAAAGAATTGGCTGCCATTTGTGTTTGGTCCAGCATTTGCCATTGAAAGGGCTCCGCGAATATTGTACAATTCTTTTGAAAACTCGTCTTCGAAGCTCTCCCCATAGATGGATTCACCACCCATACCTGTGCCTGTTGGATCTCCCCCTTGGATCATAAAATCTTTAATAATCCGGTGGAAAATGACACCATCATAATAGCCGGATTTAGCAAGAGCTACAAAGTTTGCAACTGTTTTTGGCGCTTGATCCGGGAACAATTGAATGTTCATCTCACCGTGATTGGTTTTGATCACAGCGACAGGACCGTCAACCGTAGCAAGTTCTAACTGTGGTAATGTCAATTCTTTTTCAACCATATTTAACTCCTCTAAGGCATAGAATATGCCATCTTCTTCTAAATTCTTAGTGATATAATCAGCTTTTTCTTGTAACTCTGGAGCAGATTTTCCCATTGCGATACTAATTCCAGCATAATCAAACAGTTCTAGATCATTTAATCCATCCCCAAATACTAAAACATTCTCTGGCTTCAAGCCCAAATGATTTACAAGATGAGAAACTCCTGAAGCTTTTGAAGCTTCAAAGCGAACAACATCTGACGAATGGGGATGCCACGAAACTAGGCGCAAATCCTCTTGCAAAGAAGGGGGCAACTCTAGCTCACTATCCTGTTCATCAAAGGTCCACATTTGGAAAATAGGTTCTTTCAGATGCAGATCTGGATCTACAGGTAAGTTGGGATAAATGATGTCAATAGCATCACTGATCAAGGGTGTCCGATTAGACAGGGCAGCTTGATGACTAGCCACTAACCCATAATCAATCTCGGATTTTTTGGCCCAATCTACAAAAGAAGAAACGATTGCTTCATTGATTGGTGATTGGTAGATCACAGTTCCTTTTGTATCTTCTATATAGGCACCGTTTAAGGTTACTAGAAAATCAGGCTTTAAGTCCATGATTTCAGGAACAACCCCAAAAATCCCTCTACCGGTTGCAATCCCTGTTCGAATTCCTTTTTCTTTCAACTGATGAAAGACTTCTTTGACAGATTCTGGGATCAATCCAGTTTCTTTTGCACGTAATGTATCATCAATATCAAAAAAGACGATTCTAACTTTTTTGGCTTTATAACGTAATTTTGCGTCCACTTGTCTCCCCCTTATGATCACGCTCTATTATAGCATGTTTCCTTTTAAAAATCTTCTTGATTCACCAGATGGTGTCGAAAGGCATAGACGACTGCTTGCGTCCGATCACTGACTTCTAATTTCGATAAGATGTTGGAGACATGGGTCTTCACTGTTTTTAAAGAAATGAAGAGTTCATCTGCTATTCGCTGATTTTCATATCCTTTCGTCAATAAAGCCAGAATATCTCGTTCTCTAGCTGTCAAATCATCATGCAATTCAGCATGGTTCTTTCGTGACTCAACTTTTTGACTAACTTCTGTCTCAATTGCAAATTCTCCCTTTGCAACCTTCCGGACAGCCTGTAAGATCTCAGTTGCTGACGAGGTCTTTAAAATATACCCTTTTGCACCGGCATCTAAGACAGGGTAAATCTTTTCGTTATCTAAATAAGACGTCAAAATGACAATTTTTGCTTCCGGCCACTCTTTTAGGATGGCTAGAGTCGCATCGATTCCATTTAGCTCTGGCATCACAATATCCATGATGATGACGTCTGGTCTTTCTTTCAACGCCAAGTCCACCCCTTCTTGCCCATTTTGTGCCTCTAAGACTTGCTCAATATCGGTTTGCATGGACAAAAAGCTTTTCAATCCCAATCGGACCATTTCATGATCATCTACTAATAATACTTTCATACAGTTTCCTTTTCATTTTTATCTTTTACAAGGAGGGGAACGCGAATATCTACAGCCACTCCCTTTTGAGGACTCGTTCTTATTTTAATGGTTCCCGCCATGTCTTCTACACGTTCTTGAATATTTTTCAACCCATAACTCAATCGTTCCAATTTTTCCTGCTCAAAGCCGATTCCATCATCTACCATCCGTAAATGAAGTTGTTTTCCTTCCTGATGCAAATAGACATCCATTTGTTGAGCTCTAGCGTGTTTTAAGGTATTGCTGACAATTTCTTGGACGATTCGAAATAGATGTTCTTCCATTTCTTTTGGAATGCTCACGTCATTATGATGGAAGACAACTGTTAGGTTACTCTTTTCCTTCAATTCTCTAAAAATCATCTCCATACCTTCTACCAAACTTTTTCCTTCCAATTCTGTAGGACGAAGATGTAGGAGCAAGACGCGTAAATCATTTTGGGCTGTACCTAGAATATCTGACACACCATTTAGTTGCTGCTGGATCTGACTTTTCTCTAACTCAAGGGCCTGTGCTGCCACTCCAGATAAAATCATATTGGCTGCAAACAATTCTTGACTAACCGTGTCATGTAGATCACGCGCAATTCTCTTACGCTCGATTTCCACAATTTCTTCTTCATTTCGCATCACACGATTTTCACTTTTTTGTAAATTTTCTTCTAGTCGAAGCAATTTGCTGTCCAATAAATCTAACTGTTGATTCAATTCTTTAGGGGCAATTTCTTTTCGCTGTGAAGCAGTCAAGATAGATTCTACCTTTTGTTGTACTGCATGGACCGTTACAAATTGCGTGATTTTGATAATTAAGATAACCAAAGCTGTTAATGCAAGCGTCAGACTAAAAACCAAAAATAGGAATGATTGAAGCAAGGAAAGATCTGAGAGAAGTTTGCCCCACTGAAAACCAACAAAATGGAAAATGGTATGACAAATGACCGCAACCACCATTAGGGAATAGAAATACAATAGGAGATAGTCTAATTTCTTCATGCGCGAATCACCTCAACATCCCCAACAATACCAACTAACACAATTTTTATAGAACGGTGCGATCTCCGATAATGTGCCGTTTCAATGTCTATGGTTTCATTCCTCATTTTACGGACAGGAAGATCTAAAAACTTCAGATCTCCATACAGGGTGTTAATTTGTAAATGCAATTCCAAATCAATCGGTAAGATAATTTTTGTATTTCCAAACCCTTTCCGAATGATCACTACATTGTCCCAATTGCAAATGGCTACCTCCTCTAAATGGAGGGTGTCATTTCCAAAAACTCGGATTACATTCAGATCTCGATACCCTCGACTTTGCTTTGAAAAATGTTGTAAATCACCAATCCATCGAGTTTTTTCCTGACGAATTTTCGTATCCTCTTCAACATCAAACACAACGGCTTTATTTTCCTTATACATATAAGGGTAAGCAATCAATAAACCATAAACCACCGCAAATAAAATGGCTGCAATCACAAAAGGATTCAGCATCACGATAAAAAACAATAGCACACTCAGCGCGATTAATAGAAAATTCGCTTTTTGTTTGCCAAAATAGTAATACAAAAGGAGCAAAAAGAGAACCATCAAGACAACAAATCTGGAAAAATCGATTGATAAAATGGTGATCGCTGCTAATGTTAACAAAACGGCTTCAACGAAAATAAAAATTTGTATTTTCCACATAGTCTACCTCATCTTTTCCTATTTTATCAAATTTTTCCTCATTTGACTTCCGTCTGTGGTTGGATAATAGCAGACAATCAAAAAGACCCAGAAATCCATCTGAGTCTTAGACTGATTTATTAATCTCCACTAGTTGCACTACTGCTTGAACTTTCTGTATCTGATCGTTCACCAGAGGATGAACTAGATGTATCAGAACTTGATGAGGCTTTCGTACTTGAAGAAGCTGTCACTTTAGGCTCATATACAGTCAAAACAATTCGTGTTCGGTTAATATCCACCGTACTCGAAACTTCTGGAGTTTGACTGACAATTTGACCTGCAGAAACAGATACTCCATCAGGGAGATGTTCTGTTTTTCTTAATTCGATATTGGCTTCTTTAATACCATAGATCTCAATCAAATTACTTCTAGCAAAATCATAAGTTGATCCAACATAGTTTGGCATTTCAATTGAAGTCGTTTCTTTCGCTACTTTCAAAACAATCTTAGTTTTTGAATTCAGAGAATATTGCTCTCCTGGAGCTGGAGTTTGTTCAAGAACTGTCCCTGCAGCATAATCGAAGGTCTCAACTTCTTCAATCGTGATCATTTTGCTTGATACTTTATAAGTATTTTTCAAATCTTCTTCTGCTTTTGCCCGTGTTTCACCCACGTAATTTGGCATTTCAAAGCTGTTTGGTCCTTTTGAAACAATCAAATCAATTCGACTTTGTTCTTTCTTTTGGGCCCCTGCATTTGGATTGGTTCGAATGACATAGCCTTCTGCAACCGAATCACTGTACTCTTCTTTCTCTTCACCGACTTGAAGGTCTTGTCCCTCAATAACCGCTCTAGCTTCGGCAATGGTTTTGCCGGAAACATCTGGAACGGTTTTATTGGCTGGGCTCATATACAACAAGAAAGTAAAGGCAGCAAGAACTAGGGCAATGGCAACAAACAAGACCTTGTAGCGCGCCCGCAAGCGTCTTCTTGGCTTTTTACTTGGTGCCATGGTCTGCTGGTCAGATAATGGTCGATTAGGATCTACCGAACTGATTTCACTGCGTACCTCAGAGATTGGAACAGGAGCCGTTTTTGGAGTTGGACTCACTTTTGGAAGAGTCTTTGTATCAGCTTTCGCTTGGTCTTCAAAAACCAGTTTTTTCTCATTTCTTCTCTCATAGGACAAGCAACTTGAAAGATCCACATACATCTCTGCCACTGATTTATAGCGATCCGTCAGTTTTTTAGCTGTCGCTTTGATCACTACATTTTCTAAAGCTTGTGGAACATTCTTATTTTCTTCACGAATAGATGGGAGTGGCTTTTGAAAATGCTGCAAAGCAATTGTGACTGCACTATCTCCATCATAAGGAATGTGTCCTGTCAACATCTCATAGAAAATGATTCCCATAGCGTAGATGTCACTTTGCACCGTAGCTTTTGAACCACGCGCCTGCTCAGGGGACAAATAATGAACCGACCCCAACATCGAGTTGGTCTGGGTCAAACTAGTCTCTGCAAAGGCCACTGCAATCCCAAAGTCTGAAACTTTTGCTGTTCCATCTGGTGTCAAGAGGACATTCTGTGGTTTTAAATCTCTATGGATAATGCCACGCGTATGGGCAAGACGCATAGCTAGAAGGATCTGCCCCATCAAACGAACAGCTTCTTCATTTGATAAAGGAGCATTTTCTTTGATATAGCGTTTCAAGTCTAAACCTGCAACATATTCCATTGCAAGGTATTGTTGTCCTTCTTCTTCGCCAATATCTGTAATCCGAACGATATTTGGATGGTCCAGCTCTGCCATCGCCTTTGCTTCACGCTGAAAACGCGCAACTGCAATGGGATCCGTCTGGTAATTCGTACGCAGTACCTTGACTGCAACTTCTTCCCCATCTAAAATCAAATCACGCGCAAGATAAACATCTGCCATCCCGCCGCGTCCAATTTGTTGGATGATTTTATATCGCCCGGCAAAAATTTTGCCGATTTGAATCATGCTGCGTCCTCCTCAGTAAAGTGGAGCAGTACAACAGTGATATTATCCAAGCCTCCAGCATTATTGGCAAAACGAATCAAGGTTTGAGCTTTTTCTTCCAGTGAAACATCACTCAAGACAATATCTCTGATTTCATCCGGGCCAATCATATTAGTTAAACCGTCACTATTGATCAAAATATAATCATCTGCTTCAACCGTCACCAAACCATAATCCGGCTCCAACTCATCTTTTTGGCCAATGGACTGAGTGATGATGTTACGTTGAGGATGATGGGCTGCTTCTTCCTCTGTGATTTGACCTGCTCGCAAAAGAGCATTTACAAGAGAATGATCACTGGTCAACTGCTGGTATTCGCCCTGACGAATGAGGCCAATCCGCGAATCTCCAACATGGGCATAAATCACTTGTCCTTCTACAAAAGCCAAAGCTTCCAGTGTAGTTCCCATTCCTTTGTGCTCATCATCTTGCCCAGCTAAATGGATCCGACGGTTCACAGCTTCTAAATGTTCTGCAAACCATTCCCGTACTTGATTAACCGTCTCGATCTCAGAAGAAACCCAAGCCGCACCTAGATCTGTGACTGCCATTTCACTAGCAATATTTCCGGCACGGTGTCCTCCCATACCATCAGCAAGTAAAACCATAGATTTTCCTGCCTTGTTTTTATATTGATTTGCATAGTCTTGGTTATTTGTCCGTCTTTGACCTACATCGGTTAAGATCGTCATATCCATACTGTCAGTTTCCTCCTGATATTATGAGATTCTCTTAAAACGACTGATAAAGAAGCCGTCGCTTCCATATAATTCGGGTGTAATAAGGATACAATCATTTTTAAGAATATCTTTTCTTTCGTGATCCAATGGGACTTGTTCGAAATTTGGATGGTTTTTCAAAAATTGGTCCACCACTTCAAAATTCTCTTTACCCATAATTGTACACGTACTGTACACTATTATACCACCTTTACGCACACTTTGACAAACACTATCCAGAATGGCCAATTGAATAGCTTGTAAAGATACAAAATCTGCACTCTCTTTATTGTACTTGATATCAGGCTTTCTCCGGATCAAACCAATCCCTGAACAAGGCGCATCCACCAAAATTTTATCGAAAGCATCAGGTCCAAATGTTTCAAAGACTTTTGTCGCATCTAACTTCTTTGTCAAAATTTTGTCCGCAACATGGAGCCGATTAGCATTTTCTTGAATCAATTTGAGCTTATGGTCATAGAGATCCAAGGCTGTGACTTTCCCAGTTGTGAGATAAGAAGCCAGGTGAGTCGTCTTTCCACCTGGCGCCGCACAGGCATCTAAAACCCACTCATCTCCTTGCAAATCCAAAGCCGGTGCCACCAATTGACTGGACTCGTCTTGAATAGTAATGCGCCCTTCTTTGAACAAGGAATGCGCTGCAAAATGTCCCTGTTCTTTCACGAGAGCGGACGGAGCAAGTAGAGAGGAGGTTGCTTCGAGTAGCTGAGCCAACTCTTCTTTTTCGTCTAGATCAATCACACGAATACTGGATTTATTACGCTGATAGAGACTCTTAAAAATAGCGCAAGCACGTTCCTCACCGTATTCTTCGATCAATGCTTTGACCAACCATACAGGTAGGGAATACTCTACCGAATAACGTTTGTTCTTTCGCTTGATCGTATCAATAGCTGGTAGTCCCTCGCGGAGGAGCTTTCTAAGAATAGCATTGACAAACTTCTCACTGCCTTCTTTACGACGTTTTGCTATCCGGACAGCTTCATTGACGATGGCATGATCGGGAATGCGGTCTAAATAGACAAGTTGATACAAACTCATCATCAAAAGATAATAGAGCCAAGGATCTAATTTCGTCCGGTCTTCAATTACGTGGGCGAGATACCACTCGAGTGTTATCTTCCGTGCTACAGTACCGTATACAACTTCCGTAACAAAGCTTCTATCTTTATCTGAAAGTTGAGAGTGTTCTAGCGCTTGATTTAGTGCAATATTAGAATAAGCCCCCTGTTCAAAAACCTCTTCTAATACTCGAACGATCTGTTCACGCGCATTCATTTGTTTAACTTCCAAAGTGATCTCCTACTTTCAATTGACGGCCAGCGCCATTCAAAAAGTCTGTGATGGACATTTTTGGTTTTCCTGCTGGCTGCACAACTTTAAGGGACAATGCGCCTTCTCCTGCAGCGACCAGCAACTCTTTTTTGGTCAAAGCAATCACTTCTCCTGGATTTCCATTTCCTTCGCATAGTTCAGCTTCATAGACTTTTAAGCGTTGACCATTTAATAACGTATGAGCGACCGGCCAAGGATTCATTCCCCGAATCTGGTTAAAGACTTGGCGATTGGTTTTTGTCCAGTCCAAAACCTCTTCTTCCGGTAAAATATTCGGTGAAAATGTGACCAAACTTGGATCTTGTGGACATGGCTTGATCTCCCCTGCCAGGTAAGCTGGCAAAGTATCTAGGAGTAAGTCACGTCCAAGGACTGCCAATTTTTCAAACAAAGTTCCCACATTGTCCTCATCTAAAATTGGGAGAGAACGAGCTGCAATCATGTCTCCGGCATCCATTTCCTTGACCATTTCCATAATTGTAACCCCAGCTTCTTCGTCACCATTGATCAGGGCATAGTGAATGGGAGCTCCACCTCTATATTTAGGTAATAAAGACGCGTGGACATTCACCGCAAACTGAAAGTTCTCCAACAATTTTGTCGGTAAAAATTGTCCAAAAGCAGCGGTCACAATTCCATCTGCATCCAGTGATAAGAGAGTTTCCATTTCTGGACTACCCGATAATTTCTCCGGCTGAAGAACCGGTAGTTGATATTCCAAAGCTACCTGCTTCACCGGGGTCATTCGAATCTCTTTTTTGCGACCTACTTTGCGGTCTGGTTGAGTCACAACTGCCAAAATTTCATAGCGCGAATCTGCTAACAATCCCTTTAAAACCGTCGCTGAAAAATCAGGCGTTCCCATAAAAATTAATTTTGTCATTTCTTTCTTCCTTACATAAAACTTTGAGGTTCATTATCAATACTGACACGTAAATCTTGGTTGCCTCTTTCTTGTGTAAATTCTAAGATTTGATTCAAGACCTGTGTCATGCCTTCTTCAAAACGATATTTCACAATGATTTGATAATGATACAAATTATGTGTGCGTGCAATTGGTTTAGGTGTTGGTCCTAAGATTTGGACCTGATCAGATAAGCCAGATCGGAGAATTTCCATGACCTGATGTGACTTCTCCATCACCATTTCCTCACTCTTATGGGATAGGGTTAACCCAACTGTGAAGTAATAAGGTGTATAGCCTAACTGCCGGCGAATCTGCATTTCATAGGCAAAAAAGCCTTCATAATCTTGGTCTTTGGCAAATCGAATCGCATAATGATTGGGGTTGTAGCTTTGAATGATAACCTCTCCTTCTTTCTCTGCTCGTCCGGCCCTTCCTGCCACCTGAGTCAAGAGTTGAAAGGTTCTCTCAGAGGATCGATAATCCGGTAAATTTAAAGAAGTATCCGCATTCAAGACACCCACTAACGTCACATTTGGAAAATCCAACCCCTTCGCAATCATTTGCGTCCCTAACAAAATATCCGCTTCTCCATTCCCGAAAGCATCTAATATCGCTGCGTGGCTCCCTTTTTTTCGAGTGGTATCCACATCCATGCGCAGAATTTTAGCTTCAGGAAAGATCTCTTGTAATTCATTATAGGCTTTTTGCGTTCCTGTCCCGTAATAACGAATGGAAGGACTTTGGCAATTTGGACAGTGTCGAGGAATCGCTTTGCTATAGCCACAATAATGACAGTTCATGGTTTTAGTATCCATGTGGAGGGTCAGTGAGATATCACAATTGGGACAAGTATCTACAGTTCCACACTCGCGACACATGACAAAGCTGGAATAACCACGGCGGTTCAACATCAAGACAACCTGCTCTTTTTTCTGCAAGCGATCAGCAATAGCTTCCACTAGAACCGGAGTGAAGTTACCAGCTTCATTTTGACCAATATAATCACGAAAATCAACGACTTTAACTTCTGGAATTTTGGCTGCCGGATTGGCCCGTTGGGTGAGACGAATTAATTCATAAACCCCTTTTGTTGCACGAGCCCGCGATTCTAAACTTGGTGTAGCAGATCCAAGAAGCAAAACTGCTTGATTGTACTGAGCTCTTAAGACCGCGACTTCCCTTGCGTGGTAGCGTGGGTTACTATCTTGTTTGTAGGAAGCCTCGTGCTCTTCATCAATGATGATGGCTCCGATGTTTTTTAAAGGGGCAAAGATGGCTGAGCGCGCTCCAACGACTACCTTAGCCTCCCCACGTTCAACTTTCCGCCATTGATCATACTTCTCACCGTTTGATAAACCCGAGTGCAGAATGGCTACTTCCTGGCCAAAACGCGAGATAAAACGATCCGTCATCTGTGGCGTCAGGGAAATCTCAGGGACCAACATAATAGCCGTTTTCCCCTTATTTAGAACTTCCTGAATAATCTGCAGATAAACTTCTGTTTTCCCGCTTCCAGTCACACCTTCTAATAAAAAAGGCTTTGATATTTTCCCAATTTGAGAAACTACTGTTTCGACAGCTTTTGCTTGCTCTGAATTTAAAAGCAGGGCCTGGGTCTGTTCTTTTCCTTCATAATATGCAGCCGCCCGATTCACTTCTCGTTCTGTAATTTCTAAAACACCCTGATCAATAAAATAAGCCACTACTTCTCGTGAAAAATCCTGATACAATCCTGCTAAGGGTTGCTCCCCTTGCTCTAGTAACAGGCGCTCTTTCAATGCTAGCCTTTTTTTAGCTCTCGCTGATGGTTGAAGTTCTTTTAATCCTTCCTGGTTAACGCGATACCATTTTTCTGTTTTAATTTGTTTCTTATCCTTGGCCTTGTATTCAAGTACCAAATCTCCTTTTCTGACCAACCGCATCACTTGGGCTTGATCGGCTGCATCTAGAGAAGAAAAAGAAACTTCATTTTTTGCACCAAAAAGTTTTATTTTGAGAGTGGGATCTAAAGAAGGTTGAGGATACAAAATCTTATCATAACTCGAATTGAGGAGAGAAGGAAGCATGGTTTTTAAAATCGTGATCTTATAAGAAAAAACACTTTTTCGTAATTGATCCGCCAACCAAAACTGCTCTTGATTTAAGACCGGAGTGTAATCCAAGATCTCCACAATCGCTTTCAATTCCTCGCTTGTGTCTGCCTCTTCTAAAACATCTACCACAATCCCTTGAATGAGGCGATTCCCTTTACCAAAGGGGACATGAACTCGCATACCTGCCTCCACCATATCCTCAAATTCTGATGGGATCTGATAAGAATAGGGTTTATCTGTCTGCATCAATGGGACATCTACGATGACTTTTGCTATCACTTTTTCACCTCCAGCCTCTATCATATGAGCTTTACTTTATCACGGAACCCTTTAAATAGCAAAAAATAAGATTGAGAAGCCCCAACCTTAAATTTTTTCACCATCTTCTTTTTCTTTGGCAATTTGTTCCTTAATTTTGCGCTCTTCTTCTTCTTTGCGAATCCGCTCTGCTTCAATCCGACGACGAAGCGCTTCACGTTTTGCTTCTGGATCCGGGTGAACAACTACGTTTCCAGACTCGATTTCTTCAAGCGCTTGTAATGTTGATTTAACTGATTGGAATTCTTGAGTTGGTACTGCACCACTTTCCAATTCGTGGGCCCGTTTTGCCTCAAGAATGACCAATGAATATTTTGATGGTACTTTGTCAAGCAATGTATCAATAGAAGGTTTTAACATCATATTCCTATACCTAATTTCTAATTATTTATCTCTTCACAATAGTTTGTGTTTTTGGTAACATATCCAGATAATGGCCAATGACACGGTCTACACGGAAATGCTCTGCTTCGATCACACGTTTGACACGCTCAGCAGCAAGAGGAACCTCGTCGTTCACAATGGCGTAGTCATATTCACGCATCATGGCGATTTCTTCTTTTGCTTTTTCAATCCGTTGCGCAATAACTTCTGCACTATCTGTCCCGCGACCCACTAATCGATCTTGCAATTCATCCAAATCAGGCGGAGTTAAGAAAATAAAAACTGCATCTGGAACTTTCTTCTTTACTTGAAGGGCACCCTGAACTTCAATTTCAAGGAATACATCGATTCCCTTGTCCAAGGTTTCATTCACATAGGTTAAAGGAGTCCCATAGTAATTTCCAACGTACTCAGCGTACTCCAACATTTGCCCTTGAAGGATCAAATCTTCAAATTCTTCACGTGTACGGAAAAAATAGTCGACACCATCCACTTCACCTGGACGTTGTGCACGCGTCGTCATCGATACAGAATACTGAAACTGATTGTCCGAATTTTCAAAAATTTCTCGTCTGACCGTTCCTTTTCCAACCCCCGAAGGGCCAGAAAATACGATTAATAAGCCACGATCCGCCATGATTTCTCCTTCAATGTCTTTCTATCTAGTGTAACAAAAATCGGCCTAATTTTCAACTGATTTTTTCATTCAAAAAGCTTGAGATGCTAGATCTCAAGCTTTTTGTTTATTTTGCGTAATCGACTGCACGCAATTCTCGAATCACGGTAACCTTAATGTTTCCAGGATACTCAAGATTAGACTCGATCTTCTCACGAATATCATGAGCCAAGATCGTCACTTTATCATCCTTGATTGCCTCAGGGCTAACCATAATACGGATTTCACGACCCGCTTGAAGGGCGAAACTTGTCTTAACTCCTTCAAAACTATTTGCAATTTCTTCAAGATCTTGCAAGCGTTTGATGTAGCTTTCAAGTGACTCACTTCGTGCTCCAGGTCGAGCTGCACTCAAGGCATCAGCTGCAGCGACAATGACTGCGATGACACTTTCTGGTTCCACGTCACCATGGTGGCTGGCAATAGTATTGACAACCACTGGATGTTCCTTGTACTTCCGTGCCAATTCAGTTCCAATCTCGACGTGACTTCCTTCCACTTCACGGTCAATCGCTTTTCCGATATCATGTAAGAATCCTGCACGTCGTGCCAAGGTAGCATTTTCACCCAACTCGCTAGCAATAATACCAGAAAGTTTGGCAACTTCAATGGAGTGACGCAAAACGTTTTGACCATAAGAAGTACGGAATTGCAACCGTCCCATGATTTTCATCAAATCTGGATGGAGGTTTGGCGCACCAATTTCATAGGCAGCCGCCTCACCGTATTCACGAATACGATTGTCAATTTCCTGACGGTTCTTCTCAACCAGCTCTTCGATACGGGCTGGATGGATCCGACCATCTTTGAGAAGGCTCTCCATTGTCATGCGGGCAATTTCACGACGAATCGGATCAAACCCTGACAAGGTCACCACTTCAGGCGTATCATCAATAATCACATCGACACCTGTCAAGCTCTCAAAGGTACGAATGTTGCGACCTTCACGACCAATAATCCGACCCTTCATACTATCGTCTGGCAAATGAACGGTTGAGTTTGTTTGCTCAGCAACAAAATCACCCGCCATTCGCTGCATAGCTTGCACGAGAATGTCTTTTGCGATTTTATCAGAACGTTCTTTCACTTCCAATTCAGCATCACGAATCCGTGAGGCAATTTCTTTTGAAAGTTGCTCTTCCGTCTGACTCAAAATAATGTCACGCGCTTCTCCTTGACTTAGAGCAGCGACACGTTCCAGTTCTTCTACTTTCTTGTGTTCAAGCTCTTCCAGCTGTTGTTCACGCGCATCAATGTGTTTAGTTCTATCTGTAAGACTTTGCTCTTTGTGTTCAAGAGACTGTTCTTTGCTTGTTAAAATGTCGTCTTTGCGATCAAGATTGCTAGCACGTTCTGCCAAACGGCTTTCTAATTGCTTCAATTCTTGTCGTTCTGACTTAAACTCAGCATCGACCTCTTCACGATATTTTCTGGCTTCTTCCTTTGCCTCCAAAAGTGCTTCTTTTTTAAGTGAACTTGACTCATGCTTCGCCTCTTTTAAAATCAAATCGGCTTCGCGTTCAGCCTGTCCACGTAAATTCGTTGCTTCTTGTTCAGCATTCAAAAGGGTGAGTTCCGCAGCCTCTTTTGAAGCTTTCATTTTAAGAGCAGTTCCCACATATCCAATGACTAAACCAATGACCGCGGCAAAAACACCTGTAATAACAAAATTCATGCTTTTACCCCAAATCTATTTAATTAGTTGAATTAAAAATTCTTTTACATTTTACCATAAATTACTAAAATTAACAATCTAAAAAAACAGGAAAAACCTTTTATATTTTTGCTTAACGCTTATTCTTTTATCGTCTTTTCTTTCATGGAACATCTGTGAGGAATTCATTTATTTCCACTTTGTTGAATCTGCTTTTTTATGCTATAATCAAGAAAAACAAAGAAGGATTTGAGTATGACAAAAGAAGTAATTGTTGAAAGTTTTGAATTGGACCACACGGCGGTGAAGGCTCCCTATGTACGCTTGATTGGGGAAGAAACTGGACCCAAAGGAGACATCATCTCTAACTTCGATATTCGTCTGGTGCAACCCAATGAAAATGCGATTCCAACTGCAGGGCTCCACACGATCGAGCACCTTCTTGCGATGCTTATTCGCAAACGCATCGATGGTATGATTGATTGTTCCCCATTTGGATGTCGCACCGGTTTTCATATGATCATGTGGGGACAGCATTCGAGTACGGAAATTGCTAAAGTGATTAAAGAATCTTTAGAAGAAATTTCATCAGTCAGCACTTGGGAGGATGTCCCAGGCACAACCATTGAGTCTTGTGGAAATTACAAGGACCACAGCCTCTTCTCAGCCAAAGAATGGTGTCGCTTGATTCTAGACCAAGGAATTTCTGACGATCCGTTTGAACGTCATCTTGTTTAAGACTAAAAAAAGGATGAACCTCTGGTTCATCCTTTTTTATTGTCATTTTTTCCCAGAAATGGTATGTCTGATCAAGCATTAATAATCCAGAGCATCTGAATGACCTTTTCCGTTTCCTACGAAATAACCCGTTTTGGCATTGATACTAAAGAGATAGGTTCCATCTGGTTTGAAGAGGTTGTAATAGCCATTACCGTTAATGATATTGACACGCTCTAAAATGTATTGATTGCCAGTGATATGTCCACGTTTACGAGCAATATTCAATACTTTTTCAAGGATCCCATCACCAAATACCCAAGCTGGGTTATTGACATCATTGATAGCTGCTTGGTTATATGGCACACGACTCAAGTTCCGCTGAAGTGGGACACCATCGCTTGGAAGACCGTACCCTGAATAACCTGGACTTGCCGTTCCTGCACCACCTGTAGCAGCATTGACGGCTGGGGCCGTAGGCGTTGCTACTTGAGCCGGGGCTGGAGTTGCATTAGAAGTATCTGTACCTCCTGTTCCAGTTACTGGTGCCGGTGTCGCAACTTGTTGTGAACGTCCTTGCGAAACCGCTTCATTCAATAAGCTATCTAATTTTTCATTGCCTGTCTTTGTTTCTGCAAAGGTCGCATCACTTTTCGCTTTGGCAGTTGCATCAAGAACTCCATCTTTGATGACTGGAGAACTAAATTGAGAATTCACTTTTTGAATAGCAGAAACTTGCTTCACAAGGTCTTCATATTTTGTTTTAGCCGCATTATAATCACTGCTTCCTTCTAATTTGTCCAGCAGTTTCTTCAGATTTTCCAAGTCTCCGAATTTATCATTTTTAAGAGCACTTTTTGATTCATCTACAAAAAAGGCATCGTAGGCTTTGGTAAACTCTTCTAGTTTTTGAGCTTGTGTTTCACTGCTACTTGATTTAGAAGTAGAAGATGACTTGCTAGATGAAGACGATACAACTGTGGTACCACCAGATTTTCCACGACTGTGCATCCAGTTATAGGTCACAAAAATGGCCGAACCGACAATCGCAAGACCTAATGCAGAGTATAGAATCGCTTTGATTCGTTTACCCGCATTGCTTGGTGTTTCCTCAGGAAGTTCCTCAGCTTCTACAATTGGTTCAGTTGGTGTGGGGCCAAATTTAATCTTAGCTGGTAATTCTGTTGAGATAGCATCCATTTCAGGTCTTTGTTCCAAGACCGTTTCCGTTACTTCCGGTGCATCCACTGCTTCAGCTACTTCAGCAACTGTTTCTGTAGCTGCCAACTCTTCAGCTTTAGCCAATTCTTCTTTGGCCAAAATTTTTGTATCGTATTTTTCAGCTTCAATTTCAGCTCGGTGTTGTTTGATGTATTTGTCTAAGACATTATCACCTTCCGTTACACCTGCTTCGATTTCTTCTGCCTTTCGATTGGCCTGCCCAATCGTCATCTCTTTAGCATCTTCAAACTCTAAAATTGATTCTGTTTCTTGCTCTAATGGCTTTTTATCCTTCTCTGTCATAAAAATCCTTTCTATGCCTTAATCTGCCGTTTTACTCGTTCCCCAAAATATTGGTAAAGATCAACTTTTAGGGTTCCGTTATAAAGTTTTCGTTTTTTATCTGCTTTACTACCGAATTTAGATTCAAAACCTTCATCACTGGTTAGGATAAATTTACTCCAGGTTTTGAGAGGTGCAAATACGTGCCCCATTTCAGTATACAATTTCGTCACACCCTCATCATCGGATAAGCGTTCTCCATATGGAGGGTTGGAGATAATCACCCCGTTGATCTTATCTGAGTGAAGATCTTGGACTCGCATTTGTTTAAAAGTAATGTCACTGCTAACGCCCGCTTTATGGGCATTTTCTTTGGCAATCTCAACCATCCGTGCATCGATATCAGTTCCCATAATATCCAATTCGATCTCGCGATTGATTTTTCTGCTTGCTTCTTGACGGACTTCATGAATCAAGCGATCATCCATCCAGTTCCATTCTTCAAAAGAAAAGGTCCGACGTAAACCAGGTGCCATATTTCTCGCAATCATCGCCGCCTCAATACAAAACGTTCCAGAACCACATGTCGGGTCAATCAAGGGTTTATCTGGATACCAGTTTGACAGCATAAGAATTGCCGCTGCCATATTTTCCTTAATAGGGGCTCCCCCTTTTTCAGTCCGATAACCACGTTTGAAGAGGCTACTACCAGTGGTGTCAATCAAGACGGTGGCTTGGTCTTTAAGGATTGATACTTCGATCTTAAACTCTGCCCCATTTTCCATGAGAGGAACACCTTCTGGTCGGGCATAGTGTTTTTGTAACTTTTTAACCACTGCTTTTTTCGAAATAGCCTGAACGCTAGGTTCATTATGAAGCTTTGATTTGACACATTTAGCCTTAGAAATAGGAAAACGTGCTCCTAAAGGCAAATAGTTTTCCCAATCCAAAGCAAAGACACCTTGAAAGAGTTCTTCGAAGGTTTTGGCTGGAAAAGTCCCAACCACAATTTTCACACGATCAGCCGCGCGCAACCAGAGGTTGGTTTCTATGATTGCTCGACGGTCTCCTTGAAATCGAACCCGTCCATTTTCAACCTGGCAATCGTAACCGAGATCGCGTAGTTCTCGACCAACAACAGCCTCTAAGCCAGCAGCGACCGTTGCAATCAATTCAAATTGTTTTTTCATCTTATTCCTATCACTTTAAAAAAGGAGGTTGAGATCTCTCTCCACCTCATCAACCTATATGCAATTTTCTATAAGCCATGTTTTGTTCCAGAAATGACTAGGTACCATTTCCTTCGATAATCATCTGTCTACTGTTTCCAGTCAGAATGCTATGTTCGTTTCCACGCATTCCATGCCCCGACCAAAGTTTGGGTTGCTAGCTTGAGGGGTTTACCTCGTTCCACTTTTTAGGTTTCCCTAAAAACTACGTCACTGTGGCACTTTCAGAGTTACTAGAGCTTATCCTTAGACTTAGCTCCTTCACTCGCCGTAACTTGAATACCAAGTCCCTAGGCTTATGGATTCACCTAGCACAAACACTACAGGCATCACAGCCTGTGCTAGCATGGACTTTCCTCATGAGAGGATTCTCTCACGCGATTATCCAAAAATTGCACGATCTATGGGATTAATAATCGCGATCTACGATCTGTTTCCCAAAAACTTCTTTTTCCAAACGATTGAGACGCTTGAGGATATCAAAGTTCGTCGCTGTTGTCACTTGCGGGAATTCTTGCGTAGCAGTGCTAGCAATCGGAGATGTTTGTGGTGTTTCCTGTGCTTTTTGGGCAAGTTCTTCACGAAGGCGGGCGTTTTCTTCACGCAATTCCTTCACCAAAGCAGCATAGGTTTCATAGTCTTTTATGACATCATCCAAAAATTCATTTACTTCATCTTTATTATAACCACGAACTTCTCGTTTGAAATCTTGATCAAAAATATCTTTCGCAGTAAAAATAATACTCGCCATTACTCTCTCCAATCTAGTTCATCATCTCAATTATATAAAAAAATGGTAAGAAAAATCAAGGTATAACACTTAGTTTTCGTAAAAATTTTCAGCAAGTTCATTTAAGTCATCAAAACTTAATTGTTTGACATAAAATGGTTCTTTTTCTACCATCATTTTGTAAAGATATTTTAAATTGGTTTCATTTTCTGGATCATAAAAAACATAAGCTCCATCCGCGTTATCTATCAAAAACTGATTGTATTCTTTTAGTTGACCCGGATTGCTATAGTGGGGATAGGCATATTTCACGAAATCCACCTGTTTGAAGCGTGCTAATAATTCCTGATTGCTTTCATTCCAATTTTCGCCAACATTCTCAAATAGGAAGATTGTCGCCATTTGAAAATCGTAATCTTTTTTTAATGCAAAGGCGACCTCTAGTACCCAAGCCTCAAATCCCAAATTACCAGAAAAAACTAGCCATTTCACTCCTTCTTCAAATAAACGACGAAGATCTCTTTCAATGGCTTTTTTGATAATGGTCAGTCGAGGATCTTTATTGGAAAAGACGCCCACATCAAAACTCTTATAACCTGCAACAAGTATGGTATTCATTTTTTCCTCATTATTCTAATTTATGATATAATAGAGTGATGTAATTGTACCAATAAGGAGAACTATGGTCAACTATCCACATAAAGTAGCCAAAAAAACCTTGGTCTCTACACAAAGGAAATATCCAGTCGACTTTGCGAATCGTGGGATGACATTTGAAAAAATGATCAATGAAAGTAATCAATACTATCTTTCTCGAGGTCTAGCAGTCATCCATAAAAAACCAACACCAATTCAAATCGTGAAAGTGGATTATCCACGTCGCAGTCGGGCAAAGATTGTTGAAGCCTATTTCAGGCAAGCCTCAACGACGGACTATTCTGGAGTATACAAGGGACGCTATATCGATTTTGAAGCTAAGGAAACACAGCAAAAGCAATCCATGCCGATGAAAAATTTTCATCAACATCAGATCGATCATATGGAGGCGGTTGTCCAGCAAGGCGGTATCTGTTTCGTTCTCTTGCATTTTGCAAAGTTGAGTGAAACCTACTTACTTCCTGCTCCTGCATTAATTCACTATTACAACATCGATCATGGTAGTAAATCCATGCCCCTCTCCTATATTCAGGAGCACGGCTTTCTAGTAGATAAGAATCGTCTTCCAAGCGTTCCTTATCTTGATATTATCGAACAGAAACTTCTAGGCGGTATTTAAATGAATAAACAAACAGTCATTCAATGGTTGAAATATGTTGCCATCGCAGCCATTTCATTTTTCTTACTTTTATTTGTCCTCGGTGGACTGATATTTAGTTACTATGCTATGAAAGCACCAACCTTGTCTGAAAAAGATTTGGTTGCAACAACATCTAGTAAGATCTATGACAACCAAAATAACTTGATCGCGGATTTGGGAGCTGAGAAACGAATCAATGTCACAGCCAATGAAATCCCTACTGATTTGGTCAATGCTATCGTAGCGATTGAAGACCACCGTTTCTTCAATCACCGTGGGGTCGACATCATTCGGATCGGCGGTTCCTTCCTTCACAACTTACGAGGAGGAAGTCAAGGTGGGTCAACCTTGACGCAACAATTGATCAAGTTAACCTATTTCTCCACTTCAGCCTCTGACCGTACCCTCTCTCGTAAGATCCAAGAAGCTTGGTTAGCAACCCAACTAGAAAAGAAAGCAACCAAACAAGAAATCTTGACCTATTACGTCAATAAAGTATTTATGGCGAATGGGAACTACGGAATGCAGACAGCTGCGAAAAGTTATTACGGAAAAGATCTAAAAGATCTTTCGCTCCCTCAATTGGCACTCCTTGCGGGGATGCCCCAAGCACCAAACCAATACGATCCATACTCCCATCCTGAAGCAGCGCAACAGCGCCGAAACTTAGTATTAAAAGAAATGCTCGATATGAAGACCATTTCTAACAAACAATACGAAGCAGCGGTCAATACACCTGTTACAGATGGTCTGCAAAGTCTCAGTTCTTCAAGCAGTTACCCAGCCTATATGGATAATTACCTAAAAGAAGTGATCGAGCAAGTCGAAGAAGAAACGGGCTACAATTTGTTGACAACCGGAATGGATGTCTATACAAACGTGGATACAGAAGCTCAAAAGAAACTATGGGATATCTACAATACAGATGAATATGTCAATTACCCGGATGATGAAATGCAAGTAGCTTCTACCGTTATTGATGTCAATACTGGTAAAGTCATTGCTCAGCTGGGTTCTCGTCACCAATCCAGCAATGTTTCCTTTGGTACAAACCAAGCGGTTGAAACGAACCGTGACTGGGGTTCAACAATGAAACCAATCACAGATTACGCACCAGCTCTTGAACATGAGGAATATACCTCTACAGCAGCTACTACAACAGATGCGCCATACAACTTCCCTCATTCATCAACGCCTGTCTACAACTGGGACCGTTCATACTATGGTAGCATGTCCATTACCTACGCAATTCAACAATCTCGTAACGTGCCTGCGGTGAAGGCCCTGGAAAAAGTTGGTCTTAAACAAGCTAAGAAATTCCTCAATGGATTAGGGATCGATTACCCAGAAATGGTTTACGCCAACGCTATCTCGAGTAACACTAGCGATTCTAGCAACAAATACGGAGCCAGCAGTGAGAAAATGGCAGCTGCCTATGCTGCTTTTGCCAATGGCGGTACCTATTACAAACCATCCTATGTTAGTCGGGTTGTCTTTAGTGATGGCACAACCAAGGAATTTGAGTCCGAAGGAACTCGTGCAATGAAAGCAACAACTGCCTACATGATGACAGATATGATGAAGACAGTTCTCTTGTCTGGTACCGGTACAAATGCTGCCATTTCGGGAATCTACCAAGCTGGTAAGACAGGTACATCAAACTATGCTGATAACGAAATCGGTAAATTGACAAAAAATGCTTATTCAAATATTGTAACACCGGATGAATTGTTTGTAGGCTACACTCCTGAATATGCCATGGCAGTATGGACAGGTTATTCCAATCGCTTTACACCAGTATTGGATAATGGAATACAGGTCGCAACGGATGTCTACCGTCAAATGATGCTCTATCTTGCTAATAATAATAACTCTGGTCATACGGATTGGACGCAACCAAGTGGACTGTATCGAAGTGGTTCTTATCTCTACTTAAACAATGGTAAGAACAACTACAATAACTACTACTATGAGCCAAGTTATTCCACTGATCAGTATTCGTATGAAGAACCATCGTCTAGCTCTTCGAACGAAGAAAATCAATCTAAACCATCTGAGCCTTCTTCGCAAGACTCTAACAATCATAACGAATAATAGAATGGAGAAGTCGGGCTTTTGCCCGGCTTTTTTTAAAACAATGGTTAAAAAACCAGAACGAATAAAATCTGATTTATTTAGTTAGACTTCCCAGCTTTTTTATTTTTGAGTATATAAAAAAAAGAGCCTTTCGGCTCTTATTAGAATGTAGACAAACTATTTTAAAGCAAAATAAGTTAAGTGATTCTGCAAAAAACAAAATTGAGTTCCAATATTTAAATCGATTTAAGAAAATACTGAAACTTTCCGCTGTGAGAAAAGTGCTTGAAACGTTATTGTTTCAGGCACTCGGAATTATTGAGACCTTAGACTCAATAATTAGTCATGGAACTTTAAAGAAGTTCGCTGACGTCCGTACTCACCTAAGGAAAGTTTTTAAGATATTTTGTCTTCAATCTGAAAAGAGCCTTTCGGCTCTTTTCTATATCATTATTTTGCTAAAGCTCCCATTGGATCCCACGGTGCTAGGACAATTGGTTCTGCTTCATAGGCTGCTAATTCGTCTGCTGTTAGGAATTCTTTACGAACCACGATTTGATAGGTATATTCATCCATCCAAGCATCAGAAGCCACAAAGTAACCATCTGTACCGACCTTGTCTCCCCATGAATTTTCAACCTTCCATTTACGAGGCTGACCTGCTTCGTCTAAATCAACCCCTGTCAAGACCATAGCGTGTGTCATGAGACTTTCTGCATAGTCCAAGCGACCCGCCTTGTCTTGTGTCAAATGAATGTCCATGCCTGCTTCAAAATCGTAGACATCTGTTGCCAGGATTCCGGCTTTACGGTTGCTGACTTGGCCTACATCTGAACCAAACCAGACAGTTTCTCCTGCTTTCATTTGAGCAATAGCTAATTCTTTCAATCGATCCATTGGAACATTTAGGTAGCGGACTGGACGGCTACCAACCACATTGCCCAGCATATCTACGGTGTAAGATTTTCCATATGGCTTATCTGTAGTTGGGGCATTGATAATGGAGACGTAATCGTCTAATTGAAGGTCTACATATTTTTTGTAGAAGCTTTGTGGAGTTAAGCCACTTTCGGTATGGAATTGGTTGTCCTTATCACGGTATGAAAAGTCAAATTCACGCGGAGGCAATCCTAAAGACATAGCCAAGAAGTTAAAGATTTCTTGCAACAACGCTTGTTTCTTGCTCGCAACTGCCTCACTATCTGCGCCTGAGTGAATCAAGTCACGCAAGATTTGCGCATCTTGACGCAAGAGTTTATTGAGGTAGGTGTTCAATTCCCGGCTATTACTTGAAGAAATCGATTCCGGATAAACTGATTTTGGAACCACTCCGTATTTCTCAAAGAGGGATACCACCATATCCCATTGACCACCATCTTGTTGTGGGGTTTGTAGGAGAAAAGCCACCTTACGGCTGGTCAATTCTTGATCTGCTGTAGCAATCACTTGCTCCAAAAACCAGTTTGATTTTTCATACTTATCCCAAAAGAAAGTATGTGCTTGAGACAATTCAAAATCCTCCAATTGGAAGCTTGAAATCATCTTGTGACGGAAGGTATTTAAAGCCGCAAACATCCAACAACGTCCAGATGCTTTTTGGTTTGTCACCTTATCCTTGGTCAAATCAAGTGAAAAAACTGGTGTATTTTCTACTGCACTCTTGCGCGTTTCAAGCGATGCATGGATCCCATTGTGGGTAACAGCATTTTCAAGAGCCGCATATTTCACATTTGCTTCATAATTAGCATAGAGCTGGTCTGTAAATTCTTTCGTTAATTCTGACATAGCAATCTCCTTTTTTCATTATTTACTATTATAATCCTTTGAGCAGAATCTTCAAGTAAAAATCACCCTATAGAGAGGGATTCTGTTTAGAATAGATGATTTTATCCCCGCAATATCCTTTGCGTTGAATGGCATGAGGGATGGTTTCTACATACTGCATTCCTGCCTTTTCCATGACTTTCCCTGAAGCAGGATTTAAACTGACATAAGTGGCTTTGATTTCTTTAAATCCGACTTTGTTCAATAAGAAATCCAAAACAGCTATGACGGCTTCTGTCATGAATCCCCGCCCCCAGAATTTCTTGCCAAGGATATAACCTAGCTCGCATGATTGACTTTCCTGGTCTTGAGAAACCACACTAATATCTCCAATTACCTGATCCAGTGATGTTTTCAAACAAAGCGCCCATTTATAAGTATCTGGTTTACGATACTGTTCGATCCATCTTTTGATCGATTCTCTGGTTCTCTCAGTAGATGCATGGGCATCCCAAGTGACATATTTCAGGGTTTCAGGATCCGAAGCCCAATTTTCAAACATCGCTGGTGCATCTTCCAAAACGAAAGGCCTCAAGTATAAATGCTCTGTCTCTATGACAAGACTTCCAAGATGATTCATAGATTGTCTCCCTTCATTTTTTCATGCAACTTGAACGTTGCAAGTTGGTTACTTTAATCTAGAAGAAAAGGACGGATGAAATCGCCCTTCTTTTTGATGCTTTTCACAATATTGTATGGTGAGACTACGAAATCGAACTCTGCGAGTTACCGATTTCTGTCTCGTTTTCCTATTTTAAGACTCGGGCTAAAAAGGTCCAGTGGACCTTTTTACTCCCAGAAATGATCAAATACTGTGATTGGCAGGTGGCGTTTGTGTTGGCCTTTGTACCACCATTTTTCAATAGTGGCTTGAGCTTCTGGGCTCACTTGTTTGCCTTCTAGGTAATCATCGATTTCATTATAGGTGACACCCAGCGCTACTTCGTCTGCTATTCCTGGTTTTTCTTCTTCCAAATCTGCAGTTGGGATTTTCTCATAGAGAGCAGGATCAGCTCCCAAGGCTTTAAGCAATTGTTTTCCTTGGCGCTTGTTCAAACGGAAAAGGGGTAAAATATCTGCACCACCATCTCCAAATTTTGTGAAGAAACCAGTAATATTTTCTGCAGCATGATCCGTCCCAATCACCGCTCCGCTACGTGCTCCAGCTAGAGCATACTGAGCAATCATGCGACTGCGAGCCTTAATATTGCCTTTGTTAAAATCAGAAACTTCTGTTCCAGTCGCTTCTACTGCTCGTACCATTTCGTCAGCAAACTCCTTGATATTCACAACCAGACTAACATCCGGCTGGATAAAGGCCAATGCTTTTTGTGCATCTGCTTCATCTGCCTGTACCCCATAAGGAAGACGAACAGCAATAAATTGATAGGAGGCATCTCCTGTTTCTGCGCGCATTTCTTCCATGGCTAATTGAGCTAATCGTCCAGCAAGAGTCGAATCTTGTCCTCCTGAGATCCCTAATACAAATGTTTTCAAGAAGGGATGTTTTTTTAGATATCTTTTTAAGAAATCAACCGAGCGGCGAATCTCTTCCTGAGGATCAATGCTAGGCTTGACACCCAATTGTTGGATAATCTCTTCTTGCAAACTCATTTTGCTTCTCCTTCTCCATTGGCCTTGTTACGCATTTCCTCGATTAGATCCATCTTATCCTGCCAAATATCTTTTGCCAAGTCAACTGGGTAATGCTGTGGATTAAGGACACGCTTGTATTCATCCCACAATTGATCGTAAATTTTACGAGCATATTCTTGAATTTCTGATAATGGTGGTAGTTGATAAACCAATTGCCCCTCTTTAAAAATATCCACTAAAAGAGGAATAGCCTCAAAGTTTCGGACCGTTTTATTGATGTAGGTATAAGTCGGATGGAACATTTTAAGTTCTGTCAGTTGAGAAACATCTACTCCATCATAAGTAATGTAGTCCCCTTCTGACTTACCTTTTTCACGACTGGTAATCCGCCAGACTTGCTTTTTACCTGGAGTAGAAACTTTCTCTGCATTATTAGAAAGCTTGATGGTATTGATCATCTCTCCTGCTTCGTTTTCAACAGAAACAATTTTGTATACCGCCCCAAGTGCTGGTTGATCGTAAGCCGTAATTAGTTTGGTTCCCACACCCCATACATCAATTTTTGCTTTTTGCATTTTTAAGTTGAGGATGGTATTTTCATCCAAGTCGTTAGAAGCGTAGATTTTAGCATTTGTAAACCCAGCCTCATCTAATTGCTGGCGAACTTTTTTAGAAATATAGGCAATATCTCCTGAATCAATCCGAACGCCTAAGAAATTGATCTTCTCTCCCATTTCACGCGCTACCTGAATAGCTGCTGGTACCCCAATACGAAGGGTATCATAGGTATCGACGAGGAAGACACAATCTTTATGGGTTTCCGCATAGGCCTTAAAGGCTTGGTAGTCATTTCCATATACCTGTACAAGAGAATGGGCATGGGTTCCTAAAACAGGGATTCCAAAGAGTTTTCCTGCCCGAACATTACTAGTCCCATTAGCACCTCCGATGACTGCCGCACGAGTTCCCCAAATCGCAGCATCCATTTCTTGCGCGCGACGTGTCCCAAATTCCATCAAAGGCTCATCTTCAATGACCGAACGAATGCGTGCAGCCTTTGTGGCTATCAAGGTTTGAAAGTTGACTATATTTAAGAGGGCTGTTTCCACCAATTGACACTGAGCCAGAGGACCTTCGACCTGGACAATTGGTTCATTGGCAAAAACTAAGTCACCTTCTTGAGCCGAGCGTACTGTCAGTTCCAATTTAAGATCACGGAGATATTCCAAGAAGGCTCCATGATAACCAAGTGACTCTAAATAGGCAATATCGCTCTCAGAAAAACTCAAGTTTTCCAAATATTTCACAATTCGCTCTAAGCCAGCAAATACAGCATAGCCGTTTTTAAAAGGCTGTTGACGAAAATACACTTCAAATACAGCATGTTTATTGTGGATACCTTGATCAAAATAGACCTGCATCATGTTGATTTGGTATAAATCAGTATGCAAGGTTAAACTGTCATCTGGATACATATGAATACCTCTTTTTTTTGATTTGTTCTATGAATTCCTACCATAAAATTAGTACCATTATAGCACATTTCAGCCCTATTGAATACTGAAAGGAAAGCACAAAAAAAATCTGAGACACAAACCTCAGATTTTTAAAAGATTAAAAGTTTTCTGTGATATATTTATAAACTTCTTGGCCAGCAATCGCACCGTCTCCGACTGCTGTCGTCACTTGACGTAGGTCTTTTTGACGAACATCACCAACCGCAAAAATACCTGGGACTGTGGTCCTCATATGATCATCCGTCACCACCCAGCCATTTTCATCTAAAATACCAAGTTCCGTCGCAAAATCACTGACAGGATCTAAACCGACATAGATAAAGACACCACCGAAGGCCTGCTCTCTAACCTCTCCTGTCTTCACATCTTTTAAAAGGACAGACGTTACTTTTTGTTCCCCCTTAATTTCTTCAACAACTGTATTCCAAGCAAAGTGAATTTTATCATTGGCAAAGGCACGGTCTTGAAGAACTTTTTGGGCACGCAACTGATCACGACGATGAGCAATGGTCACTGTTTTTGCAAACTGCGTCAAAAAGACAGCTTCCTCTACCGCAGAATCGCCACCACCAACGACCAAGAGATCCTCATCTCTAAAGAAAGCTCCATCACAAACAGCACAGTAGGAAACCCCTCTACTATTCAGCTCCTCTTCACCAGGGACATTTAATAAACGGTGGTTAGACCCTGTTGCAATCACAAGGGTCTTAGCTTCAAATTCCCCGTCATCTGTGACAATCTTTTTGGTTACTCCGTGGTCTTCGATGCGCTCTACCTGACCAAACAAATGTTCCACACCAAGATTTTCTAAGGGCTCAAACATTTTTTCAGCCAACTCCGGGCCACTAATATTGGCATAGCCAGGATAGTTTTCAATGTCAGACGTATTGTTCATTTGGCCGCCTGGAATCCCTCTCTCAATCAATGCGACTTTTAAATTACTTCGTGCTGCATAAAGGGCCGCAGTCATCCCTGCAGGACCTGCTCCAATAATCACTGTATCAAACATAGTCAACCTCTTTTCCGTTTCGTTGTAATCATTATAATTCTAACACGGCATTTTTGCAATTATCGTGCTTGAAAGATAAACAAGATCCCTATGACCGCAAAGGTTAAAATAGGAATCGTCATGATATCAATTAAGAGGATATCATACAAATGCGCTTGTCGTTGCTTGGCTGTTTTATCTTTCTTCTTAAGGGCACGGTAGCCAATCCAAATACAAGAAGCGATCCCAACTAAAATCGTTGTCGTCACTAAACTTTGTAAATATAAGGACAATAATTTATTTAACATCACGACTCCAAATATTTTTACATTTTCAGAAAACAAACCCAGCTAGCATCGCCAGCTGAGTCTTACCTCTTTTCTATTATATCAAACATAGGTCCGTTTGTAACTAGCAAAGAATTCTTTTGTCCGTTCTTCTTTTGGATGCTGCATGATTTCCTCTGGAGTTCCAGTTTCAATAATCCGTCCTTTATCCAAAAATAAGACCTTATCTGCCACTTGCGCTACAAAAGACATATCATGGCTGACCAGTACCATAGTTTGTCCCGTTTTTGCGGCATTGGCAATGGATTTTTCAACTTCTCCAACCAATTCTGGATCCAAGGCTGAAGTCGGTTCATCCAGCAAAAGAACTTCTGGTTTCATGGCCAAGGCACGAGCCAAAGCCACGCGTTGCTTTTGTCCGCCTGAGAGGTGACGAGGATAGTGATTTTCACGATCCGATAAGCCAACCTTGGCCAGTTCTTCTCGTGCAATTTTCGTTGCTTCTTGATCGGATAAGCCCTTTACAACAATGAGCCCTTCTTTCACATTTTCAAGAGCTGTTTTCCTTCCAAACAAATTAAACTGTTGGAAAACCATGGCCAACTTTCTCCGCAAAGTTAAGATTTGATCTTGGGTAATGTGCTCAAAATCAACTTCGAAATCATCAATCTTAATTCTACCACTGTCTGGTGCTTCCAAATAGTTTAAACTGCGTAAAAAGGTCGATTTACCCGCTCCAGAAGACCCAATCAAGGCTACTACTTCCCCTTTTTGAATTTCCAAACTTAGATTATTTAAAACCTTTTGACCTGAAAATGTCTTTGATAATTCTGAAATATAAATCATTAGATACGGACCTCCTGATCTGGTAAATCAATTGCTACGGGAGTCTCAATATCCAGTCGACGTTCAATGTGTCGGCCTAGCATTTCTATGAGGATATTCACAATCCAGTAAACAATCGATACCGTGATAAAGCGTTCAAAATACTTCAAATCGCTCCCCCCAATAATCCGTGCTTGGGCAAAAATTTCAACCACACTGGCACTAAAGGCTAGCGATGTCCCCTTGGTTAAACCAATGAGAGAGTTGATTAAGGTTGGAGTTGCAACGACTGCTGCATTGGGAATAATAATCCGGCGATAAACTTGACGGTTGGTCATTCCAAGACTACGTGCTGCCTCTATCTCACCAGGATCCACCGATAAAATCGCTGCCCGGATGGTCTCGCTCGCATACGCTGCCTCATTAAAGGCAAGGGCCACAATCGCAAATAGCTCAGCTGGAATGGCATTAATATTAAAAGCTGTTCCATAAGACTGATTGATCGCTTTTAAAATAAGAGGGATCCCATAATAGGTCAACATCAATTGAACCAACAAAGGAGTCCCCCGCAAAAAGCTGACAAAAACAGCTTGAATCGGGTAGAGGATTCGTACACGATTAATTTTGACCAGAGCAAAAATCATGGCAAAAATAATCCCAACAAATGCGCCTCCCAGGGCTAGTAAAATCGTCACAGGCAGTTTCCCTATGACAGCCGGGAATGCATCCAATACAGCTCTCAAACTAAACAGCTTGCTATCTGGAACGTGTTTTAAAAAGTCGGCATACCAGTTGGCTGTTAATAGATTAGTTGTAAACATTCTTGTTACTTCCTTTCTCGAACATAAACATTCTATCACATTCACTATCGGAATCCCAAAAATTGCTACAGAAATAGAAAAATGATAGACTACTCAAATTTAGTCTATCATAATTTTAGACAAGTTCCTAATAGTTTTTCTTTATGGAGTTCATAAAGAAAATTTATGTTTTGCTCTGAACATTTGAAACCAGGGATTAGAAAGTTTGGCGTTTGGCCTTTCTTTCCGCCCGACCACGCGCTCGGTTTTCAGCTCGCTTAGCTTTTCTCCGCTTTTCATCAACTGCCCATTTGATTTTTTTCTTGTAACCTGGTTTGATTTTTTTCTTTTTCTTCTTCACCAGACCGATCATTTCGATGTCGAGTTTCTCTTGCTTTTTCTCACGATTCGCCCGTCTGTCCCGATCATAAGTATCTTCAATAACCCCATTTTTCAACACTTTCGGTACGAAACGAATCCCCATTTTTTCTAGTTCACGGATATCTGAATCATCACTCGGTTGATAAAGGGTAATGGCTACACCTGGTAGACCATTGCGTCCTGTCCGACCGACTCGGTGAACAAAGAAAGAAAGATCTTGAGGAATGGCATCGTTAATGACATGACTCACCCCTTCGATATCAATTCCACGCGCTGCTAAATCTGTGGCCACAATATACTCAAAGTCAAGGTTTTTAACCTGATTCATGATCCGTTTCCGTTCACGTGGTGGGATATCTCCGTGAATCTTCGCCACTTTTAGGCCCTGAGCCACTAAATAGGCATGAAGATCATCTGCTCTCGTTTTTGTATTGACGAAAATCATGGCCAAATAAGGTTGCAAGGTCTTGGTCAATTGGAAAACTTGCTCATTTTTATCCCGCCCCTTGGTAGAAACCAGCCAATTATCGATGGTATCTGAAATCACCGTCTTGGTCTTAATTTGCTCCATGACTGGATTGAAGAGATATTTTTTCAAGAAAGGCTGCAATTTTTGTGGAATCGTAGCCGAAAAGACTAAAAATTGCAGTTGTTGCGGAAGTCTTGAAGCAATCTTATCCACGGTAGACAAAAATCCCATATCCAGTGTCATATCCGCCTCATCCACCACAAAGGTATGGGCCTTATGGATGGCCAGATCTCCAGATGCAACCAGATCATAGATCCGTCCTGGAGTTCCAATCACGATATGCGGTTGTTTGACCTGCAATTTTTCAATCTGACGACTTTTATCCGTTCCTCCAACATAATTGGCAATCCGAATTTCTTTTTCAGAATGACTAGCGATTTGACGAGCAGCTTGGTAAATTTGCGTTGCTAACTCCCGACTAGGAGCCGTAATCACCGCTTCAACATGATCGTTGTCTTCATTTAACGTTTGAAAAATCGGCAAGAGGAATGTATGGGTTTTTCCAGATCCTGTCTTAGATTCCCCAACCAAATCATTCCCAGCTAAGACAATCGGAATTAGTTTTTCCTGTACTTCGGTTGCTTCTCTAAAATTGATTTCTTTCAGTGCCTCTTGAATATAAGGCTTAAAATTAAACTCTGTAAATTTCATTTTCTCAGTTCCTTTCATGATCTCTATTATTATATCAGAAAAGCTGACTTCGTGCCTCTCTTATGAGTCATTTTTCCTAACCAACAAAGTCTCTCTGAGTCAGCAAAAAGACGATGGACAAGCCCACCGTCTTTTTTATAAGTAGAGAAGAACAAGAGTGATGACACTTGTTACCAAGGCAATGGTCCACATAAAGGCATCCACTTTCCATTCTGACCAGTTTTGCCCATTACCAGAAAGGCCACCCAGTTCTAAATGATGGTGGAAAGGAGTCATTCGGAAAATCCGACGTCCTTCTCCGTAGCGTTTCTTGGTCCATTTGAAATAGGTCACTTGTAGCATCACTGAACCTGTTTCAATGACATAGACCAGACCAATCAAGAGCAGCGTCCACTCGACATGCAGCGCCATTGACAAGGCTGCAAGCATCCCACCAAGAGCTAGACTACCAACATCTCCCATAAAGATTTTAGCCGGCTTGTGGTTGAAGACAAAGAATCCAAGCAAGGCCCCAATCATACTTAAGGTGACAAAGAGAATATCCCATTTTCCTTGCATATAGGCAATAAAGGAATAGGCACTCAGGCTAATGGCAACGGAAATGCTGGCTAATCCATCAATCCCATCTGTCAAATTGACAGCATTTGAAAAACCAACCAACCAAAACAAAGCAAAGAGAATATAGAAATGGCCCAAGTAAAGATCGTAACCAAAGACATTCAAAAGGCTTCCTGCACCGTGGCGTTCAGAAAAAATATAGAAGATGATTCCACCAACGAGTTGAAGAGCTAATTTTTGCTTTGGATTGAGCCCTTCATTAATCTTACGAAAAACTTTTAAAAAGTCATCTAAAAATCCAACAATTCCATATAGAATCAAGATAAATAGAATCAGTTGAACGGGGCGCGTGAAATTTCCAGTCAATACGGTAACGACAAAACTGACTAGAACTGCTGTAATGAGAAACACCACTCCACCCATTGTTGGAGTGCCAGCTTTCGCTTTGTGTTGTTTCACATCTTCATGCATTTGTTGCCCAGAAATATGAGCACGATGGTAAAATCGAATAAAGGCTGGAATAGCAGCCACTGTTAATAGAAACGATACAAGGATCGTAGCAATATACATCTTAGTCTCCTAATGTTAACGTAATCTTTTTGGTTTTATTGAGTGAGGTGTTCATTTTGACACTTTGTTTGGTTACTTTCTTTCCACTACCTTTATAGGTAATTTCAATTCCAGTCCATTCTCCAAAGATGTCTGCATTTTTCTTAGTCCAACCATACATATCTGGAACAACATCAAAGTCTTCTGTCAATAACAATACTTGTTGATTGGCTTTGACTTTAGAACCCACATCCACAGACATCTTGCGGATATTTTTCCCGGTCCCTAGTACAATTGGTTGCACCAAATTGCGACGCAATTCCTCTGAATAAGCACCTGGGCTTAGATTTTGCTTCAGATTCAACTCTTTAGAGAGAGTTTCCACTGAAGGGATTTTGTAAGTCGTTTCTTTAGTCACATCATCCAAAGTTGGTGCCTCTGATGTTAAGTGCAATTCGTCTTTTAAAGCAACTGCATCTTCCAAAATAGGATTGACCAGCTCTTCCCAGCTAGTAGCTGAGAATTTCACTTCTGGTTGTTGGACCGTCACATACATGATGAATTCAGGGTCTTCTGCAGGTGTCATGGCTACAACCGAGTTGATATAATCATTTTCTCCTTGCAAGTATCCTTGATCTGTCGCCATTTGGGCAGTCCCTGATTTCACTGCAACGTTTTGACCGGGTACCTGAATGATAGGTCCATCACTGTACAAAGTCCCATACTCTGGATCTGTTCCGACCGTGATCATATAATTTCGAGTCTGTTGCGCAGCTGATCCTGAAACTGGTTTTCCAACAACTTCTTTTTTTGATTTGCGGGCTGTGTCTGATTTCTTATCGTAAATGGCACTAATAAACTTCGGCTCCAACATTTCCCCATCATTTGCAATGGCAGAAAATGCACGTAACATCTGCGTTTGGGTCACCGAAATCCCTTGACCGAAGGAAGACATGGCTTGAGTGACATAGTTATCACCTGGTAGGCCTCCAAAACTTTCGTCCCCCATTCCAAAACGTGTAGGAAGTCCGAACTTAAAGAGTGTGAGGTAATTCATCCAGACATTATTGCCCATCTTCTGTTCAAGCTTGGTCATCCCAATGTTACTTGAATAGGCAAAACCTTGGGCAATATTCATATAGCGACCTTCTGACAGTCCCATATTGACATCCCAGTCACGGATGGTCGCATCTTTTACTTGTAGTTCGTTATTGTAGTATCCCTCATTATAGGCTGGGAAGGTTCCATGATCAATCGCCGAAGCTAATAACATGACCTTCATCGTTGAACCCGGTTCATATTGATCTTGATAAAGGATGGTATTCCAGGTTTTCAAGTTTTTCAGATCCAACCCTTGTTTGGTATCCGCATTATAGGATGGACGTTGCGTTGTAGCCAGGATTTCTCCAGTTTTTGCACTCACAAGAGTCGCACTAACATACTTTCCTTTTACTTTTTCTTGGAAAACATCCATTCGCGTCTCAAGGTAGGTTTGTAATTCTGCTGAAATGGTCGTATAGACATCTTTTCCATCTTCTGTTTTGACAGAAACCTTATCTGAACCAGGAACGATATTGCCGTTTCGGTCTTTGTCATAGGTGATAACCCCATTTTGACCAGCGAGAATACGATCGAGGGATTTCTCCATCCCTGATTGCCCCTTCAGAGTTTTATTCCCCTCTTTATCTTCTTGAAGAGAGGCCTGACCTATAAATTGAGAAGCAAAAACTCCATTTTTATAGCTTCGATTTGGACTGGTTGTAAAGGCAACCCCTTCAATCTTCGCCGCTTCCATGGCCTCACGGATGGCTGTCATATTACTATAAGTTATGCCGTTTCCGTTCGAGCCAAAAGAAACCTGTTTCAATTTCTTTTGCGACAACTGTTGAATGACGTAATCCTCATCCATCCCTAAGTACTGCTTAAAGATTTCTGCTACTTTTTTAAATTGGCTCTCTTCTACATAGAGGATTTTCCCAGTTGCTGATTTGTACTTTTTATCAATAATAGCATAAACGTTATAGGTCGTAGCATCTTCAGCAATTACTGCTCCATTTCGGTCGTAGATCGTTCCACGTTTTGCAGGAACAATGACCGTCTGCTCATGGACTTTTTTGGCTTGATCCGATAAGGTTACACCAAATTTTTTGTCAGTCCCAATGATCATTGCAAAATTAATCAGAAAGAGAAAAAAGAGGAAAATCGCCAGTACACTAAGATTTTTCCCAACTTGTTTTCGATTCTGATCCGGCAAGCGACGTTTCTTTATCGAATACCCGATCAAAAATTTTTTGAATTTATTCATCACTACTTGCACTCACTGTTTTTCGATTTTCTTTTTGCAGCTTCATTCCTTGGGAGCTAGCCAACTGTGATAAGCGGTCATAACGTGTTAATTCATTGACCTCTTGACGAACATCTGCTAATTCCGTCTTTTTGGCTTCTAGTTCCGTATTCAAATCAGTCAATTCACTCTGAACTTGTAAAATCCGTGTCTGCATAAAGACGATACTAATGGCTAAAATAACAGCTGTTAGGACAATCGACCCATAAAAAGCCTTTTCTACTCTAGAGAAACGGCGAAAGCGGTCTTGCAGTAGCTGTGTTCTTGTTCTCTCATCTCTTGCTGCCATATCAATTCCTCTTACTTGTGTATTTTTCGAGCAACCCGTAGTTTTGCTGAATGGGATCGATTATTATCCTCAAGCTCTTCTTCACTTGGTAAAATAGGTTTCCGGTTGACCAACTCCATCTTTGGTTTCAAATCATCTGGAATAAAGGGAAGTCCCTTTGGAACCTCAACCGTCGAAGCTTCTTTAAACAATTGTTTGGTCAATCGATCCTCTAACGAATGAAAGGTAATCACAGAAATACGACCATCGAGGGCCAACAAATCCATGGCTTGCTGAATCGATTCATCTGCAGCTCCCAGTTCATCATTGACTTCGATACGAATGGCTTGGAAAATCTGTTTAGCAGGATGGCCCTTTTTCTTGAGCTCCTTAGCTGGTTTAGCAGATTTAATAATCTCTGCTAATTCAGTCGTCGTTTCAATCGGTTTAATTGCTCGTGCTTGCTCAATTTTCCGCGCAATTTGCTTGGAAAATTTGTCCTCTCCATATTTGAAAAAAATACGGACTAGATCATGGTAATCGTAGCTATTTACAACCTCATAGGCTGTCAAGGAAGCTTCTTGATTCATCCGCATGTCTAACGGCGCATCTTTCTTGTAAGAAAATCCGCGTTCCCGTTCATCTAACTGAGGACTAGAGACACCTAGGTCATAACAGATTCCATCAATTTCAGTCACACCCAATTCGTTTAGACGTTCCTTCAAATGACGAAAGTTATCCTTAATGAAGGTCACCATGCCTTTCTCAATGAAAGGTGCCAATCGAATCTTAGCATTCTCAATTGCATGCTGATCTTGGTCAAAGGCATAAAGATGGCCCGATTCATTTAATTTTGTTAACAAATATTCGCTGTGGCCTGCCCCACCCAATGTGGCGTCTACATAGATCCCATCTGGCTTAACATCCAGCATATCGATCGTTTCATGAAGCAAAACCGTTACATGATGAAATTCTTTACTCATATCTTTACTATTTTACCACAAATGGGACCAAGATGCACTCCTGAAAGAAAATTCACTAACTAATCCTATCGGACCTTTTCGGATCCTACAAAATACCTAGAAAGGCTTGATTTCACTTGTTTCCTCTAGGATTTATGATACAATATTCTTATGAAAATAAGAAAACAGATTCTCATCCCACTTTTATTGGTCGATGCTATCGCTCTCTACTTTTTTCTAACCACTATTGAGGCTTGGATTTTTTGGCTTGCTGCCCTGATCCTAGTCGGCTCACTTTGGTGGTTCAAAAAAGCCATTCAAGGACAAAAAACAGAGATGGAAGAAAAATAATTTCTTCCATCTCTGTTTTTCTTTTAATCACTCCAAGAAATTTCTTAAAAAAAGCAAACTAGCTCAGAAATAAAAACTCACCTACGGGTGAGTTTTGCGGTTTATTTATTATGTTTCCAATTGCTGTAAATCCCAAAAAGAATGATCCAGATAGTTGCTCCAATCGCTCCAATGTAAGTTGATTCTTGCAAGAAGAGACAAACGAATACAAAGAGGAAGAAAACAATGGTCAATGGATTCAACACTTTATAGGCTGGCATGACAAAACCATCTGGCATAAATTCTTTCGATTTACGGTACTTAAGATGGGCAAGCATGGTCAAAATGTAAATAGCAATGTAGACACCAGAAGAAGATGCCGTAATCAAGGCAAAGGCATCTGAGACACCTGGCAAGACATTGATAAAGGCAGAAACAGCAACCACAATCGCAGAAAAAATAATCGCGCGACTTGGAATCCCCATACGAGATAAGCTATTCAGTTTCAAACGATTCATCACTTTACTGTTTGGTGTTTCTTTTGCAATCTGGTACAAGTGACGCCCTGTTGAATAGAGGGTGGAATTCAAGGAAGATGCAGCAGCTGTCAGTACAACAAAATTAATCAATCCTGCTGCCCACTTGATTCCTACCATCTGAAAGACCGTTACAAACGGTGACTTATTGACGGGAAGCTGTTGCCAAGGGAAAATAGCCATAATCGCCAACAAAGCTCCTACATAAAAGATTACAATTCGGATTGGAATTTCTTTAATGGCTTTTGGCAATACTTGGCGGGGATTAGCGGTTTCAGAAGTAGTAATTCCGACAAACTCGATCGCTTGATAAGCAAAGAAGACCATTTGGAAGGCCATGACAAACTTGACCCAACCATTTGGAAACATTTGAAAACCACTGGTAATATTGGTTAAGCTAGCGTGTCCAGCTGGTGTTTCAAAATTCGTCGTCACCATAAAGATCCCTGTTGCGATCAAAGCTAAAATAGTGACAATCTTGATCATTCCAAACCAGAATTCAACCTCTCCAAAAACCTTCACAGCGATCAAGTTTACACAACTTAAGAGCGCTAAAAAGATAATTTGAATCTGCCAGGCTGGCCAATTTGGAAACCAAAGCTGGACATAGTTGGAAACAGCGGTGATCTCTGCCATTCCCAAAAATACCAAGGAGACCCAATAGGACCATCCTGAAAAATAACCCCAACCTTTTCCTATATACTTGGTGATAAAGTTGATAAAGGTGTGTTGATCAGGGTCCATATAGAGCATTTCTCCGATTGCCCGCATCATCAAGTACATGAAGGCGCCAGTCAGCATATAGACTAAAATAATAGAGGGCCCTGTCAAAGAAAGGGAACGACCGGCTCCAAGAAAGAGTCCTGTCCCGATGGTTCCTGCAATAGCGATCAGCTGAACATGCCGATTTTGCAGACCACGAACCATCCCATTTTCGGTTTCTTCACCAGGATGATGTTTTTTTGACATATAATTACTCCCATTCTTTTTCTGTACATTTTCAGAAAAGTATACTTCAAATTTTCATACAATCTACTATACCATGTTTTTAAAAATTGGTCAATCCAGTCCAGAATATTCTGAATTTTATAGATTAAAAAGAGTGCTGGAGTCTCTTCCAGCACTCTTTTGCTTATGAATTAGGGTCATCGAGGCTACGGCCATGCAAACCTTTTTCACGTTGCACTTGGCGTAGTTTCTCAGGTGTTACATCGTTACCTTCTTCATCCACAATTTTGATCCCTTCGATGTGGTGACGAACCGAACGACGATAACCTTCAATGTATTCTTCACGAAGTTTTGCTTGTTCCACTGCTTCTTCAGGAGTCAAACCTTCTGTTTTTTTCTTTTTAGCAAGCTCATTGATCCGAGCGATTTTTTCAGGTGTCATAATAAAACCTACTTTCTACCTGTCATCAGGTACTTATTTTGTGTTCAATTGGTTGAAGGCTGCAACAGCATTAGCTTTCGCTACAAGACCTGCAAGAAGGGCCAAACGGTTGTTTTTAACAGCCTCATCTTCTGCCATCACCATGGTATTGTCAAAGAAAGCATCAATGACTGGGCTCAGAGCAAAGAGTTGAGCCAATTTGTCGCTAGCTGAACCGGTCAATTCAAGCTCTTCAATCGCTTTAGCAAGGGCTTTTTCTTGATCATTTTCAAAGAGACTAGCGTCGACTGCTACTGAAGCATCTGCTTTTTCTGCCAAGTTGAAAGCACGTGAGAGGGATTCAACAGCTGCCTTGTAACCATCGGTCTTCGCAGCTTCTGAAAGAGCTTCAGCTGCTTCCAGCATATCAGCCACGACAAAGTTTGAACCAGCAAGAACAGCGTCTTTGATATCTTTTGGTGTGCGTCCCATCATCTTGTCCACACGCGCCTTGATGAAGTTGAGCACTTCTGCTTGATTGTCATAGGAAAGGCTATCAAATGAAAGTCCGTAAAGGCTGTCAATCAACTCATCCATAGGGATGTGCCAACCAAAGGCATCCAAGATACGAACAATCCCTTGTGTTGCACGACGAAGTGCATAAGGGTCATTGGAACCTGATGGAATCAAGCCAACTGAGAAGAAGGAAAGAAGGGTATCCAATTTATCTGCAAGGGCAAGAATGGCACCAACCTTAGTCTCTGGAAGGGCTCCGTCTGCTGAATCAGGAAGGTAGTGCTCACGGATAGCTCTCGCAACCGCAGCATCTTCACCAGCGAGAAGGGCGTATTTTTCACCCATGATTCCTTGCAATTCATCAAACTCACCGACCATACCCGTCAAGAGGTCAAATTTGTAGATTTCAGCTGCACGAGCGACGGCTGCCGTTTCTTCTGCAGTCAAACCAGCTTGCTCAGCTAGTGACGCTGCAATAACACCCGCACGCGCCATGTGTTCTGAAAGAGAACCAATTTTTTCATGGAAGGTCACGTTCGCCAATTTAGCAACGAGGTCTTCAATCTTAAGTTTTTGGTCTTCACGCCAGAAAAATTCACCATCTTCAAGACGTGCCACCAAGACTTTTTCATTTCCTCGGATAACATTTTCCAAGTGCTCAGCGTTCCCATTACGGACGGAGATGAAGTTTGGTTTGAGCTGACCATCAAGGTCACGTACAACAAAGTAACGTTGGTGCGTTTCCATTGAGGTCACCAAAACTTCTTCTGGAACATCCAAATATTTAGTGTCAAAACTTCCCATAAAGGCAGTTGGATATTCGACCAAGTTCAAGACTTCGTTCAAAAGTCCTTCTTCGATTTGAACTTGAACACCTTGTTCTGCTTCGATAGCCTTAATTTGCTCACGAATCATGTTTTCACGTTCTTTGCTATCCGCAATCACGTAAACCGTGCGAAGGTCTTCTTCATACGAATCCGCATTGGTAATTTCTACTTCATGTCCAAGGAAACGGTGGCCACGACTCACACGACCTGATTGGATATCCAAGAAATCAAGGTCGAGTGCTTCGTCGCCCAAAAGAACGATCAAGGTGTGAACTGGGCGAATGTATTCAAAGCTGTTGTTAGCCCAGTGCATGCTAACAGGGAAGGTCAATGAAGCAAGCACCTCTGGAAGGCCAGCCAAGACTTCTTTAGCTGGTTTTCCAGCTTCGTGCTTCGTAACATAAACGTACTCTTCACCCTTGACTTCACGGAATTCGATATCATCAACCGTCAAGCCTTTCCCACGGACGAATCCTTGAGCCGCTTTTGAGAAGTTTCCATCTGCATCCAAGGCGATTTTCTTAGAAGGTCCTTTAAAATCTTCGGTCAAATCAGATTGTTGATCTGCTAAACCAATCACACGGATAGCCAAACGGCGTGGTGTTGAGAAGGTTTGAATGCTTTCGTATGAAAGTCGGTTGTCATCCAAGAAGGCTGCCATTTTCTCACCGAGTTGTTTTTCACTTGGTGTGACAACGTAGGCTGGCAACTCTTCAAGTCCAAGTTCTACTAATAAGTTTTTTGTCATGTTTTTTCTCCGAAAAATATCTTTTTTCCAGTTTGCCTTATGTGATTGGCACGCAAGCAACCGACTTCGTCGTTTCATTGCTAAAATTGGAGCCTAAGGTCTCCAATTTTGCCTGGTATCGTTAGTTTCTCTAACGATACCTTTATCACTGTGGCAATTGGTTCTGTAGGATTGCTCGATCAGCCAATCCCATCTAATACGCTCTCGTTATTCTTCCTCTTCTGCTAGGAGTTTGGCGCGTGTGGCTTCGTCGAGAAGTGGGTAACCAAGTTTTTTACGTTCTGCGACGAAAGTTTTGGCTACGACACGAGCCAAGTTACGGATGCGGGCAATGTAGCCGGCACGTTCTGTAACGGATACTGCTCCACGAGCATCTAGCAAATTGAAGGTATGTGAACATTTCAAAACGTAGTCATAGGCTGGGTGAACAAGGCCCAATCCCAAAGCACGTCCTGCTTCTTTTTCAAATTTTTCGAAGTTTTCAAGAAGCATATCTTGGTCAGAAACTTCAAAGCTGTATTTTGAGTGTTCATATTCTGGTTGAAGGAAGATTTCTCCGTATTTAACGCCTGGAGCCCACTCAATATCGTAAACAGAATCGACTTCTTGGATATAAGAAGCTAAACGCTCCAATCCGTAAGTGACCTCAGAAGTTACCGGACCAGTTGCCAATCCACCAACTTGTTGGAAGTAGGTGAACTGAGTGATTTCCATACCGTCAAGCCAAACTTCCCAACCTAGACCAGCTGATCCAGTTGATGGGTTTTCCCAGTTATCTTCAACGAAACGAATATCGTGTTCCAAAGGATTGATCCCCAATTTTTCCAATGACTCTAGGTAGAGTTCTTGGATATTGGAAGGCGATGGTTTCATGACCACTTGGAATTGGTGGTGTTGGTAAAGACGGTTTGGGTTTTCCCCGTAACGACCGTCCGCAGGACGACGTGATGGCTCCACATAAGCCGCGTTCCATGGCTCAGGACCGATGGCACGGAGGAAGGTATAAGGACTCATGGTTCCCGCACCCTTCTCGTTATCATAAGCCTGCATCAGCATACAACCCTGGTCATTCCAGTATTGTTGCAAAGTCAAAATAATTTCTTGGAAGGTTAGTTTTTTTGACATCTTCTTCTCCTTTTTATAAATTCTTGCGACATGAGTCTGCCTCGTCGATTTTACGAAGCAAGACGAGTTAGTACTGCGTCTAGCTCAGGCACCAGGGTGCCTGAGCTTGGGGCAGTCCGACTGTAAGGAGGTATCTGCCACTAACGCAGTGAAAGGTTAGTTTTTTTGACATTGAATACTCCTTATTCATAAAGTTTCTTGTGACTTAGGATACAAAAAGAACCGTGTCTCTGCTCCTAAGTCCTTTGACCTAGGGGCGTCAGAAACGCGGTTCCACCCTAATTTATTACTTCATTTTATTTTACTTTACTCAGCTTTTTACTGAGAGAAAGCGCCACTTGCTTACTTTGCTCTACTTGGCTCTCACTATCCCAAGCTCGCTAGAAAAACGCCGTAAGCCCTTCTTTCTTGACTAGTATTATAGCAGATTTTTAGTGACTTGTAAATTAAAATCCGCATGAAGCAATCGTTTCATACGGATTTTAGGCTAACAAACAATGTTGTTTTTCTTATGGACGTCTTGCAGCTTTTGGTTTTTTACCATGAAGTTTTTTCTTGGCATTCTTCAAGGCTGTCAAAGCATCTTTCACATCTTGTTGGCTTGCTCCTGGATTTGAAAGGATAGTTTGTGCATCCTTGAAGGCTACTAGGTAAGCTTCTTTTTCTTCATTTCCAGCATAGATGAATTTCGCATTCTTTTCTTGGAACTTCAATTCTTCCTTGATGTATTTTTCAAGGCTTGAAAAATCAGTTGCTTTCCCGTTTAATTTTCCTTCCGCACGGCTAAGCTCAGCAAGTGCTTGATTGATTTGTTCTTGTTTCACAGTTGGATCAACTGCAAGCAAGGCCACTGTTTGGAAAGCGCGATCGTAGTCTCGACGTACTTTTTCTTTGGCATTAGCATAACGACCCGTTTTAGTCGTAGCATCATAAGCTTGCATGGCTTCTTTCAAAGCCGCAACGTTTGAATCTTTCCCATCCAAAGCTTGGCTAGCAGCTTCAAGACTAGCTAGAGCTTGGTTGACTTGCTCTTGACTGGCCTTATTGATCAAGGCTGCTTGGGCAGCTTGCAAGGCTTGATCATAGGCTTCCTTCTTATCCACACTGGCATTGAAGTATTGCGCTGTCTTTGTAACATCTGCTTGGTTGTTCAAAGCAGCTAAGAGATCCACTTTTGAGATCACTCCAATACGATAATTGTTGTTACGCCCTGCGACAACTGAGATCACTGGTGCTTCCTCAGCTAGTTCATAGCCTGTAGGAAGAGTTGCAACCAAGGTATATTGACCAGTCGCTACAGATTTACCAAAGCCATTTTTACCATATTTTTCAGCAGGCAAGACAAAGTTTTCACCATCTGCCCCTTTTAATACGATCGTAGCTGCTTTTGAAACCGGTTGATCAAAGCTGATGCTAACTGGTGCATATTCTAAAGTATTGGCAAGAAAAGCGATCGTTTGGAAACTATTATCTTCTGTCAAATCAAATTCTTGCGTCAAGCTGCTGACAAATTTCACTTCTGTACGATCATAAGTAAAGATTTCTGCAGTGTAATGACCAAAGTTCAAGAAGTTAATATCTTTTGTCTTGTCAACTGATACATATTGACCATTGCTATCTTTGATTCGGTAAACATACATAGTATCCAAAGCTTTGTTCGTTTTAGCGTCACGAACTGCGATTTGAACCCGACCACTATTTTGATCCCGAACTAAATCAGCTAGTGAAACATAATCTACGTTCCCCGCAAAGTCTTCTACATAGTAGTAGATATTCTTCTTATCGATGTTTTCAGGAAGATCGAAGCTACCATCTGTATTGGCCTTGATCACATGGTAATTTTCAAGCGCACGAGTACCATTCTTATCTTCACTGGTTTGGACCATCGTTCCTTGTTCATCAAATGGTGTGACATAAACTAGTTTTTCTGTCAAAATACCGCCTTCACCAACATCTTTGGCTTTACGTGCAACAAACTGTTGTGCTCCGTCTTTAAAGCGAATATAGCCAGATGTAATCACTGGTTTTTGAGTATCAACCCGAACCTTGAAGGTCGTTGATTGCTCCTCAGCTCCAGGAACCATTGGGGTATAATGGATGACATAATCATATAGACCATCTGCTACTGCATTCCCATTCGCATCAATACCATTCCAAGCAGTATTATCTAATGTGTAGCTGCGTGGATTCTTTTGGTCACCGTTGAAGAAGTTCTTACGATGGTCAGATGGAGTTCCTTCCCACAATGGATTTTTATGTTCCGTATCACTTGCTGCATAAACAGTTGCACGAAGGTTTTCAATGTTTCTAAGGGCAACTGTCTTGTATTCGACGAAATCTTTATTTCCATCTTCATTTGGTGAAATGGCAATGCGAACATTTCCGTTTTCATCTAGTTGAAGGGTGTGAGTTCCTTCTGCATTTTCGTCAATACCAAGGACTGTAATCCGACGACCGTCTCGTTTTCCTTGAGTGAGAAGGAAGTCATTTTGCTGGGTGACGAGTGCAGAAACATTCGCACTAGAAGAGATATTCAAATTTTTTGGAACATGATAGTAGAAGCCATCTTTTCCTTCACGAACCAAATCATAGATTGGTTTTTCAACAGCTGGAAGGTTTTGGAATTCTCCCTTGAATCCCATAAATGGCAAGCTAACTACATCCCCATCATCTGCTGGATCGACAAAACGAACAAATCCTTCAAGGAAATAGCCATTTGGCATTTCTTTACTTAATTCTTCTGTGAATTTCCTTGTGTCGACTTTCACTGTAACTGTTTCAGAGCTATGAGCTTTCACAGTTACTTCAGGCCAAGCTGTTTCAGTCAATTTACGTGGACGGAGGGTAAATTTACCATCCTTCACTTCATCTGTGTCAGTATTCACCAACATTTTCAAGGTACGATCGGTATCTGAAATATTGTGAACCGTAACATCAAAGGTAAAGCTATCTCCAACATTACCAAGAGTGACGCTTGGATAGTTGTTTTCACCGGTCACATACAAGTCTGTTGAAACGGCAGCTGCTGTGTCAACAACCCCTGCTCCCTGTTGACGAGGAGAAGTATAAGCACCCGTTTCTTTATTAACGTGTGGTTTAGCCGTAGACATGATCAAGGCTTTCACTGTTTCAGAAACTTGTTCTGGAGTTAATTCTGGATGGTTCTTCACAAGGTATTCTTTAACCAAGGCTGCAACACCTGCTACGTGAGGTGAGGCCATACTAGTACCACTCATATCCCCATAGGTATTGTCATTTAAAGAAGAGAAGATGTTCCCACCAGGTGCAGTGACATCTGGTTTCAACTGACCATCTGTTGTTACACCCCAGCTTGAGAAATCAGACAATTGGTCTGCTTCTGGAGATGGACGGTTGGCCATGGTATTGTTAAAGACAACTTTGTAAGATCCAGCTTTAAGAGCTTCCCCATAGCGTTTTGAAATAAAGACAGATGGAATTTTCTTAGCATCCCCATCAATTGACATTCCAAGGTTTGATCCTTCCACATTATTGTAGACCAAAGCCCCTACTGCACCATGATGGAGGGCATTCGCAATTTTTTCTGTGAATGGAATTTCTCCACGTTGAATAAGCGCTAATTTACCAGTAAGATCTAGATCTTTGAAATCATCTTCTTTCCCAAGACCAACAGATACATACTCATATTCTTTGCCTTTTTCAAAGTCTGTATCTGTTGCAGATTTACTGTAGTCAAATTTCCCGTTATCTACTTCTGCATTACCTTCTAGACCTTTGACTTCGAAAACCTCTGTGGTAATGATTTTATTATTGATTGAAGCAACAGAAATAGAGTCCTCTACTGTTGATGGGTTTCCGACCAAGCCGTAATCTGGATTTTCTGCAGCTGGTCTTGAATAGCCATTCCCAAAAGTATTGCTATTTCCTGCAGAGATTAGGACAGATACACCTTTAGCACGCGCCCGTTTGATGGCGTCAATGATATCTGAACCTGCATTGACCGTAGAACCAGTAGAAGATCCAAGACTCATATTGATGGTATCTGCACCAAGAGCTACAGCATCATCAATTGCTTTTACATAAAGAGCAGAACCCGTTGTTTTTTGACGATCTGAGAAGACACGCATAAACATAACTTGCGCTTCTGGTGCTACACCATAGATCTTTTCTCCGTTTCCTGCTTCTTTATCAGGATTCCCTGTCGCAATCCCTGTAACGTGCATCCCGTGAGAATCTCTTTCAGCCTCTTTGATATTATCTGTACCATCAAAATAGTCATAGGCATAGACAACTTTGTCGTTGTACCATTTACCATAATCAATTCCTGCTGCTTTCTTAGCAGCTTCGATTTCTTCTTGATTTTTAAACTTAGCTTTTGAAGGATCGGTAATCCGAAGAACCTCGTGGTTCACATCCAAACCAGAGTCGATGACGGCGACCACCATCCCTTCCCCTTTGTAGCCTTGCTTCCAGGTTTGGGGAACAGTAATGATTTCGTCACTTTCGATGCTTTGAGGTTTTTCAGTTGACTCATGGCGATTCGTTGTTCCCGAACTTGTCGCAGTAGCCACTACTGTTGCTTTTTCAACAGGTTTTTTCGCTTCTTCCGGTTTTGTTTCTGGAACAGCAGCTGCCTCTTTCGGAGCTTCTGTTTTTTCAACTACAGCTGCGTCTTTTGTATTACTTGCCTTTTCAGCAACAGCTGCGTCTTTTGTAACTTCAACTTTCTCACTAGCAACTGCTGTACTTGCTTCTGTTGCTTGTGAATGCTCTTCTTCAGCAGGTGCCTGTTGACTGTTTGCTACAAGCTGTGTCCCAGCGCTCGTTTGACCCGCTGTTTGTTCTTCTGCACTCGCTTGTGCAGATCCAAATACCAAAACAGCCCCTAATAAAACTGAGGCTACACCAAATTTGTATTTCCTTAATGAAAAACGCTCTTGTCTATTCATAGAAACTCCCCTTTTATTTTAATAGTAACTATTATAACGCAAAATTATCTGAAAATTCATTCAAAAATGAATTGTAACACAATTGTAATATTTACGTATATTACTAATTATTAACTTATTTTCGTTCGGAAATTTTTGAAGTTGAACAGGAAAATATTATAGAACATCTGTTTTTTTTGGATCCTTAAAATTACTTCATGTTTGAAAGGTTTTTAAAAACCGAGAACGAAACTGTCCTCGGTTTTCATTAATGAATAGAAATTCTCTTTTAAAAATCTTTGGTGTCCGGATCTGGTGCACCTGCTTCAACCGGAAGATGGCGCAGGAGTTCCACATCATCTGCCGTCAATTCAAAATCAAAGCAATTTAGATTACTCGCAATCCGCTCAGGCGTAACCGATTTTGGCAAAGGAAGGAAGCCTTCTTGTAAACTCCAAGCTAAAGCTAGTTGAGCAACGGTCTTTCCATATTTAGTAGCCATTTCTTTTACTTGTTCATTTTGGAACAATTCCCCTTGGCCAAAAGGTCCCCAAGCCTCTAGTAAGATACCCTGCTTGCGACTTGCAGCAATGGCTTCGCTTTGGTAAACCCCAGGTGCTAGACGAATTTGGTTCACAGCTGGGATGACCCGAGCTGTTTCAAGGAGCGCTTCCAAATGATGGGGAAGAAAATTGCTAATGCCAATAGCCCGAACCTTACCAACAGCTAGCATATCTTCCATGGCTCGCCAAATCTCAGCGTTTCGCACTTTCCAAGCATCATTTTCTCGAAGGGGTTTTGGATTTGGCCAATGAATCAAATAAAGATCGACATAGTCCAAACCCAGTTTCTCAAGAGACTCGTCCAAAGCAGCTTGAGCATCTTCATAAGTATGATTCGTATTCCAAAGTTTGGTAGTAATAAACAAGTCTTCGCGTTTAAGACCACTATCCTTGATCGCCCGACCAACGCTCTCTTCATTTTGATAAATCGCAGCTGTATCGATATGCCGGTAACCTGCTTTTAAAGCAGCTAAAACAGCCTGATAGGCTTCTTCTCCATCCGCTGCTTTCCAAGTTCCAAATCCCAATACAGGAATCTCCACCCCATTATTTAAACGATAATGATTCATTTTTTCTTTCCTTTCTTCAATTTCGGTTTCTTAGGCCCTCGAAGCTTGAGCTCTGGTTTAAAAATATTCTTCTTGGTTGGCTCCATCTTCTTGCTATAAAAACTATAAACTAAGAATGCCCCACCAACGATCACAATAAAAATATTTTTTCTTACAATACCATAGAGCAAGAAAAAAATTCCCATCAATAAAAAACGTATATCAATTGCCTTCATAAGCTACCTCACATTTCAATTCCCATTATAGCATGAAAAGACAGCATTCACAAAATTGCACTACCATGGATAAACAAAAAAAGATCCTACATACTGATCCCCCTATGAATACATCACAAAAACCTCTCCAGGTATGACCTAGAGAGGAAGTATTCTATCTTTAATTCTTGAATCTAGTTGGCAGCTTGGTAACGTTTAACTCCATCGAGATAGGTCGCAACCAGATCCAAATTTTGGTCAAGCACGATGAAGTCCGCATCATAACCTTCTCGAATTTGACCACAAACGTCATCAATATGGACTGATTTTGCCGGATTGAGACTGGCCATCATCACCGCTTCGTAAGGGTTGGCAATCCCCCACTCTACGACATTTTTTAATCCATCTTTCAATTTTAAGATTGAGCCAGCTAAATTACCAGTTGATTTCAAGCGAGCAGTCCCTTCAGCGACCACAACTGGGAATTCCCCAAGCATGTAGTCCCCGTCTTCTAAGCCCCCAGCTGTCATACAGTCAGTGATCAAGGCAACATTTTCTTTTCCTTTTTGTTTCATCAGGATATCACAAGCTAGCGGATCAACGTGATGACCATCACAGATCAACTCTGCTGTAGTATGAGGCAACTCATACATAGCTCCAACCATACCGAGTTCACGGTGAGTCAAACCACGCATACCATTATAGGCATGCACCCAGACACTCGCTCCTGCATCAACCGCTTTTTTAGCTTCTTCAAAAGTAGCATTGGAGTGTCCCAGGGCGACTGTCACTCCTTCTCCTGTAATGGTCCGAACAAAGTCTTCTACCCCTTCACGCTCAGGAGCAAGGGCAATCTTATTCAACAGACCATTAGCCGCTTTTTGCCAAGCACGGAATTCTTCCATACTTGGATCTTTCATATAAGCTGGATTTTGAGCTCCCTTGTATTTTTCTGTAAAATAAGGTCCTTCAAAATAAATACCGCGAATCTTAGCGCCTGTTGCTTCTTTGTATCGTGCACCAATATTTTCAGTTACCGCCAAAAGTTGTTCGTAAGAGGAAGTCAAAGTCGTAGGCAAAAAGCTTGTGACCCCGGTACTCAAGAGACCTTCACTCATGGTATGGAGAGTGCCTTCGATATTATTATCCATAACATCTACTCCACCAAAACCGTGTATATGGGTATCCACCAAGCCCGGAGCAATACTGTAACCTGAATAATCCAGCACATCTGCTCCTTCTGGTAAGCTTTCCACATGTTTTCCAAACTTGCCATTGACGAGCTCCAAATAACCTCCACGGCGAACCCCATGCGGGTAATAGAATTGATCTGCTTTAATATATGTAGACATAAAATCGTCCTTTCCATTGTAGGAACTGTGTTCCATTTATATTCATACATATTATAACGCTTTCACTTCCATTTGTAAATGGTCTAGACCTATTTTTAGATAGAATCATATAAAAACAGAGCAAGCTTCCTACTTACTCTGTTTGACATTCATTAAATTTGCTCGATTTGTACTTTTTCAGCTAGATTCATGGCATGGTCTGCAACACGTGTATAGTGAGAAATGATATCAATAGAGTTCACTCCTGCTTGTGGCGTACATTCACCTTGGTTCAACCGACGAATATGAGTTTTCCGAAGTCTTTTCTCCAATTTTTCAATTGCATCGTGACGTGCTACTAGTTGATTTGCAAGACTCACATCATTGTGCTCGATAGATTTCAAAGCATCCTCTACAAATTGATGGGTTTGGTTGTAAATATCTTCCAATTCAGCCAAGGCCGCTTCTGAAAAGACCACTTTCTTACGAATTAAATAATCGGTCAGATTGATCAAGGCTTCCGCGTGATCTCCAATCCGCTCCAAATCCCGTGAAGAATCCAAGATATTGGTGAGAACTTCACTTTCTCTCGGACTCAAGGCTTCACTTGACAAACGAATCAGGTAGCGAGTCAAATCATCATCGATGGTATTGATGGCTTCTTCTGTCTTATGACCCTTTTCAGCTGTTTTCTCATTTTGATGAACAATATAATCATAAGAGAGGCTAAAGGCTTTATCTGCATATCCACCTAAATGAAGCAACTCTTTTTTCGCATTTCCAAGAGCAATCGAAGGTGCTTGAGTGATCAAATTTTCATCCAAGTAGAGCGGTTCATATTTGACAACCTCGTCCTCACCAGGAATCAGCTTGGTCACAAAGTATGCCAAAGCTCCAATGAATGGGAACTGGATGATGGTATTGGTTATATTAAAGGTTCCGTGAGCAAAGGCTATGGTCATTTCTGGGGATAAATGAAGAGTCGTTTCAAACCATTGAATCAAAGAGGTAAACGGAACAAGGAAGACAAGACAGATAATGGTTCCGATAACATTAAAGGCTACATGGGCACCTGCCACACGTTTGGCCGCAATATTAGCTCCCAAGGAAGCAATGATAGCTGTAATGGTCGTTCCGATATTATCACCAAAGAGAACTGGGAGGGCTCCTTTCAGGTCAATCAAATGACTAGCATAGAGATTTTGCAAGATACCAATGGTTGCAGAAGAGGCCTGAATCAAAAGTGTTAAGCCTGATCCAACAAAGACACCCAAGATAGGACTTTTACTTAACTGCACCATATAGTCACGAAAGACTTGCAAATCTTTAAGAGGTTCCATAGCCCCACTCATCAAGTTGAGGGCAAAGAAGATACCACCGACACCAAAAACGATTCGTCCAACATTATTAACCAAACGATTTTTGGTAAAGAAGAGACAAACCGCTCCGATAAAGAGCATGGGAAGAGCGTAGTCTCCTAATTTAAAACCAATGATAAAGGAGGTAATAGTCGTTCCAATATTGGCCCCCATAACAATACCAATAGCTTGACGGAGGGTTAGAAGTCCTGCACTCACCAGACCGACCGTAATCACTGTAACCCCTGAACTCGACTGAATCAAGGCAGTCATCCCAATCCCTACTAGAACCCCTAGAAAGGGATTACTCGTATATTTATCAATATAGTATCGAAGTCGATCTCCTGCAGCCTGTTGCAAGCCTTCTCCCATGGTTTTAATACTATAGAGAAAGAGCCCCAGGCCTCCCAAAAAGTTAAATACAATTTCCTGCCAGTTAATCGACATGTTCATTCCTCCAAATTTGAGATCAGAAATAAAACTCCTCTCCTATTGTAAAGGATAATTTCCAATCACACAAGAGATTTCTGTAAATTTCTATTATTTTTTGAAACCGTTTTTCCTTCTGTTTTATTTTCCTCGTTTTAAGAGCCAAAAAAAGAGGGTGGAAAATTTCCAACCCGAGACTGTAGACAAACTATTCTTTTTTATAAATCTAATAAATTCTATAAAAAGAAATGTTACTCGTTAGAGTGATTCAATCATCTACTGAAACTTTTCGTCGTGAGAAAAGTACCTGAAACTTAATAGTTTCAGGTACTCGGAATTATTGAGACCTTAGGCTCAATAATTAGTCATGGAACTTCGAAGAAGTTCGCTGACGTCCGTACTCACCTAAGGAAAGTTTCTAAGAAGACTTTGTCTTTCAATCTGGGCGTGGAAAATTTCCAACCTCTCTAGTCTTTGTTCAAATTGCGTAACATCTCATCGATCTTGTTACCGTATTCGATAGACTCGTCTTTGACAAAAGTAAGATCCGGAATCTTGTACAGTTTCAAATTCCGACCTAATTCACGCTTGATGGTTCCTGTTGCTTTTTCAAGGCCTGTCTGAGCCTTTTGATTGTCTGAAGCCAAATCACTCATAATTGAATAATACACTTTGGCCATAGACAAATCACCTAGCATTTGAACATCCGTAATAGTAACGCCTTGAACACGCGGGTCACGGACTTTCTTTTGTAAAATCTCATTGACTTCACGCTTGATTTCCATCCCTACTCGATCTGTCCGAAAATGACTTGCCATAGGAACTCCTTTCTGCTTTGTGTTTAAAAACTAGGAAATCAGAGAAAATTCCTCTTTTTTCCTAGTCAGCCTCTTATTTTTTAATTTCTTCCATGATGTAGGCTTCAATGGTATCGTCTGTCTTGATATCATTGTAGCCTTCAATCATCAATCCACCTTCACGACCATTTGTCACTTCTTTGACATCATCTTTGAAGTGTTTCAAGCTTGCAAGAGCACCGTCATATATCACGACACCGTCACGAATGACACGAACCTTGGAATCACGAGTGACCTTACCACTGAGGACCATAAATCCACCGATGGTACCCACTTTAGAGACCTTAAAGGTTTCACGAATAACTGCTTCCCCGATGACTTTCTCTTCGAACTCAGGATCCAACATACCCTTCATGGCATCTTCCATTTCTTCAATCACTTTGTAGATAATTGAGTGAAGACGGATTTCTACCTCATCAGCTTCAGCTTGTTGACGTGCTTGTGGCGTAGGGCGGACGTTAAATCCGATGATGAAGGCATTTGAAGCTTCTGCAAGGGTCACGTCTGATTCGTTGATAGCACCAACTGCTGAGTGAACGATGGTCACTTTCACACCTTCCACTTCAATCTTTTGAAGGGAGGCAGCAAGGGCTTCAACCGAACCTTGTACATCGGCTTTAATGATGACATTAACAGATTTCACTTCCCCAGCCTTCAAGGTATCAAAGAGATTTTCAAGGCTGACGCGGTTGGTTGCTTGACGTTGTTTCATCAGAGCACGTTTGGCACGTTCTTCACCCGCTGCACGCGCTGATTTTTCATCTTCATAAACCGCGAAGTGGTCACCCGCCATTGGCGCTTCGTTCAAACCAGTGATAGAAACCGGAGTAGATGGTCCTGCCACCTTCACACGACGTCCAAGGTCATTGGTCATGGCACGGACACGTCCAAAGGTATTTCCGACAACGATTGGGTCTTGAACATTCAAGGTACCTTGTTGAACAAGGAGGGTTGCCACCGCACCTTTTCCTTTATCCAAGCGCGCTTCGATAACAGTACCGATGGCACGAACAGTTGGATCTGCCTTGAGTTCTTGGATTTCAGCCACAAGAAGGACCGTTTCCAAGAGTTCGTCGATATTTTGGTTGAACTTAGCTGAGATTTCTACAAACTCAGAATCGCCACCCCAAGCAGTTGACATAACCCCATGCTCTGCCAATTCACCGATGACACGCTCTGGGTTGGCACCTGGTTTATCAATCTTGTTAATAGCCACAATGATTGGGACATTGGCAGCTTTTGAGTGGTTGATGGCTTCGATGGTCTGTGGCATCACCCCATCATCTGCTGCTACAACCAAGATGGTAATATCGGTAACAGATGCACCACGCGCCCGCATAGAAGTAAAGGCCGCGTGTCCAGGTGTATCCAAGAAGGTAATCTTCTTACCATTTTCCACGATTTGGTAGGCACCGATGTGCTGGGTGATTCCTCCCGCTTCACCTGTTGCTACACGGGAATTACGAAGGGTATCCAAAAGGGTAGTCTTCCCGTGGTCAACGTGTCCCATGATGGTGACAACTGGTGGACGCTCTACCAACTCATCTGGATTTAAATAACCATCTTCAACGAAGAAGCGTTCGATATCGGCATTGTCCACTTCAACCTTTTTCTTGGCTTCAATTCCATAATCCACCATCAAGAGTTCAATCGTATCTCCATCCAGCGATTGGTTTTGAGTCGCCATGACTCCCATCATAAAGAGTTTCTTGACGATTTCAGCCGGTTCACGCTTGATGCGTTTTGCGATTTCTGCAACCGTCATTCCATCCGTATACTCAAATTCACTTGGTAATTCATGGAATTTACGCTCTGTTACTGGTTTTGGAGCATCATTACGGTTGTTCTTTCCTTTTTTATTTTTCTTATTGTTATTCCAGTTACTATTTCTCTGATTTCTCACTTGATTTTGACTATTTCGATTCCTTTGTTGTTTTCTTGGACCATCTTCTTCACGATCAAAATCATCGCGTTTCTTATCTGGTCGCGCTTGTTTCTTCCGACGTGTATCGACTTGAGCTGGAGCAGCAGCAACAGCTGGTTTTGTATGGTTCTCAACAGCTGGCTCCTGTACAGGTGCTTTCACTTCTGGTGCTTCTACCCGTTTCCGGCGCTGTTGACGTTCTTGTTCTGCTTTTGCAGCTTGTTGTTTGTAGCGATCTTCACTTCCACGTGCGTACTCAGCATTTTGTTCAGCTTTCAGTGCTGCTGCACGCGCTTTGAAATCAACTTTTGGTGCCACTTGGGGTTGTGCACTACGTCTTTGATCTGGTCGGTTATTGCGACGCTCAGAACCTTGATTTCGTTGTTCATTTCGCTCTTGTGGTCGTTGATTTCGGTTGTCACCATGACGCTGATTGTCCTTGCGATCGCGTTTTGGACGATTATCTTGTTGTTTCCTACGTTCAGCCTGCTCTTTTGCACGCGCTTCTCGTTCCGCTTTAAAGTTACGACTCTTTGGTTTAGCAGCTGGCGTTACTGATTTTGTCTCAGTTGCTCCTTCTTTTTTGACGGGCGCTGCTTCTTTTTTCTCTGCGACAGCCGTTGTCTTGGCAGCCACTTCTGCTACTTTCTTTTCGACTGTTTCTTTTTTCGCTGAAAAGCTCTTGATCAACTTTTCAGCAACATCAGTATCGACACTAGATGCATGACTCTTGACGTCAAAACCTAATTCTTTCGCACGAGTGACGACTTCCTTACTTTCCTTGCCCAATTCTTTGGCAATTTCGTATAATCTTTTCTTAGACAATTGCTGTCCTCCTCTTCTATTCCATAAGAGACCTCATTTTCTTTGAAAATCCAGCATCTACAACAGCGACGACCTTACGGGCACGTCCAATTGCAGTGCTTAATTCTAGTGTTGAAAACACGGTAGATACTTGAACCTCATAATAGTGACCCTTATCTGTCACCTTTTTTGTCAGGTTACTAGCTGCATCATTTGCCAGAAAAACTAATTGTGCTTTTTCTTCCTGGATTGCTTTGATCACGAGTTCTTCTCCAGAAATGAGTTTTCCTGCTCTTTGCGCCAAGCCCAACAAATTACTTATCTTTTGCTTATTCAAGGCCTAACTCTCTTCTCTTCACCTTATGATCTACATAAGCGATCAATTCATCATAGAAAGCTTCTTCCACTTCCATATTAAAGCTACGATTAAAAACTTTCTTTTTCTTAGCAAGTGCCGCTTCTTCATTGTCTAGCTTGATGTAAGCGCCTCGACCATTGGCTTTGCCAGTTGGATCGATAAAGACTTGTCCTTCTTTATTTTTGACAATGCGGAGCAAATCGCGCTTATCAATAATTTCATTTGAAACGACAGATTTTCTTAAAGGGATTTTTCTTGTTTTTACCATGTTCCCTCCCTCTCTTAATCGACTTGCTCTTCGCCACTTTCTACTTGGTCTTCAAAAGTTTCTTGAGCTGCTTCCATTTCTTCGAACTCACTAGCAGATTTGATATCGATGCGGTAACCAGTCAAATGAGCTGCCAAACGAACGTTTTGACCACGACGACCGATGGCAAGAGATAGTTTATTATCTGGAACCACAACGAGAGCATGTTTGCTATCTTCATCATCAAAAATAACTTGGTCCACTTCTGCAGGAGCGATCGCATTGTAGATAAATTCAGCTGGATCTGGAACCCACTCGATGACATCGATATTTTCTTCTGTCGGAACCATACGGTCTAATTTTTGATCGTATCGAGCTGGGTGGAACTTGCTGGTAATCTTTTTAATATTCGATCCACCACGACCAACGATAGTCCCAATCGCATCTACGTTTGGGTTATGGCTACGAACCGCAACTTTTGTACGATCTCCAGCTTCACGCGCTACACTCATAATCTCAACAGTTCCATCATAGACTTCAGGAATTTCCTGTTCCATCAAACGTTTGATCATTTCAGGGTGGCTTCGACTAACAAAGACATTGACACCACGTGGATTATCTTCTACCTTGTAGACAAATACTTCAATTCGATCATGAGATTGGAACACTTCTCCTGGAATTTGGTCTTGCTTAGACAATTGTGCTTCGATTGAACCAAGATTGACATAGATAAATCGATTGTCAAAGCGCTCCACCGTTCCACTCATGATTTCATTTTCATGTTCTTTATAAGTATTATAGGTTATGGTGCGCGTTTGCTTCCGCATTTTTTCCATGATGGTTTGTTTGGCAGATTGAGCTGCTACACGACCAAATTCAGCTGGTGCTTCTTCAAATTTGATCTTGTCACCCAACTCATAAGCAGAGCTAATGGCTAAGGCATCCTTCAAGCTGATTTCTAAACGGCTATCAAAGACTTCATCCACCACTTCACGAACCGTATAAACACGGAAATCTCCAGTTTTTTCATTGAATTCAATCGCTGCACTTTCTGATTGTCCATAACGACGGCGATAGGCTGAACGCAATGATTCTGTGACTGCTTCGATGATATCTTCTTTTTTGATCCCTTTGTCTTCTTCCAAAATGCGGAAGGCTTCTAGCATTTCTTTACTCATGTTTTTCTTGCCTCTTCTATAAAGGCATCCTTTCTTTCATTCTGTTACAATTTTACAGCCAACCTTGCTTTGGACACAAGGTTATAAGGAATATCCACTGTTTTCTTTCGTGTTTTATCCATATATTCAATGGTCAAAACATCCTCTTCAAAACCTACCAGGTTCCCCTCAAAGACCTTTTGCTTTTCAACAGCCTTGTACAAGCTGATATTGACGTACTTACCAACAGCTCCCTCGAGTGCTTCCTTGGTTTTCAAAGGTCTCTCCAAGCCAGGACTGGTGACTTCTAAAAAGTACTGTTCTGGAAATGGGTCTGGTTTGATTTGATCCAATAGCGGACTGATGATTTCTGTCAAATCCGCTGTATCATTCAGTGTGATTCCTTCTGGTTTGTCTACGAAAATGCTTAAGACGTAGTCACCACCCATTTTGCCATATTCAACATCAACCAATTCAAATGGTTCCTTTATAGCTGGCTGAATCACTTCTGTTACTAAGTCAACAATCGTTGCGATGGTTGCCACCTCCTCATAGATAAGAGGCGAAGATATTTCCCCGCCTCTCCTTTTCTATTCATTTAATGTATTATAGCACGATTTCCCAATGATTGCAAGGAATATGCTAAAACTGTGCTTCTACACGGTAAATGACCTGGCCTTTACTTGAGAACTTCTTCTCATATTCCGTCATGACATTGCCCTCAAAGTCACTAGCATGAAGGTCTAACCAGACTCCCTTCAAAGTCATTCCATATTGCGAAAAACTCACCAAACTGTATTCAAACAAACCTCGGTTGTCTGTTTTAAAGTGAATCTCCCCATGTTCTGGAAGAATTTGCTTGAAGGTGTCTAGGAAGGTCTTGTAAGTCAAGCGACGCTTCTCATGACGTTTCTTTGGCCATGGATCTGAAAAATTCAGATAGAGCTGATCAATTTCTCCATCTTCAAAATAGTTAGTCAAGCTATCCCCATCTACCCAAAGTAATTTAATATTAGGAACATCAGCTTCTAAGACCTTATCTAAAGCATAACTTAAGACTGATTTTTGAATATCAATTCCGATGTAGTTGATCTCTGGATTGGCCTTGGCCATCCCAGTAATAAAGGCCCCTTTTCCGCTACCCACTTCGATATGAATAGGATGGTCATTTCCAAAAATCTCATGCCACTTTCCCTTGGCATCTTCTGGATTTAGGACCACATATTGCGGGTTCGCTTCTAATAATTCAGTCGCTCCCTTGCGATTTCTAACTCTCATATTTCCTTTCCATATTTCAACCGGAAATTGCGCAGAGCATAGATCTCGCGATTGACATTTTCTAAATCATTATTTTCATAGTATTTAGCAATTTGGCACAAGAAAGAGTATTGACCAAACCAATAGAGTTTATCAAATACTTTTTGATTGTACTTGTAGCCATAATAGCCTAACCAATCGCGCCAATTAGAATCTGGGATATAGTGACTCAAGATATGCGCCACATCCAACATCCGGTCTGTCAAACGAACAGAGTCCCAATCGACTAGATAAATCAAGCCGCTCTCTGTCTCAATCCAGTTACTATGACGAACATCTCCGTGGACGATCGTCGCATAATCCTCCCGAAAGGCAGGCACTGTCTTACGTAAATTCTTTACGACTGATTGGATATAGTGGTTCTGACGTAGGGCAATTGGCAACCGGTTACTCCAAGAATTGAGCAATTCTAATGGAGATTCCACAGGATAGCCAAGTTTTTTTAATTGAGTCATCAAAGGTCTAGAACGGTGCAATCTCGTTAAAATATTGACGACTTGTTTTTTCGACATCCCATTTGGCGTGAGAATTTCCCCATTCAACCATTCTTGGGCACTCATCACATTTCCATCTGGCAAGCGTCGACTCCATAACAATTGAGGAGCAATCTGTTCTTTTGCTAGACCCGCAAGGATTGGGGTCGTATTCATTTTTACAAAAACGCGCCCACCATCTGGGTAGGTCCCCATGTAGGCCTTCCCACTCTTCCCAGGAATTGGGGTGAGGCTTAGCTCTTTTTCATTCGAGTCCATCTTTTCCTCCGTAAAAAGTTTCCAATCTATTTTACTAATTTTAACGACTTTCGTCAACCAAGCGCGCCATCTTAAATGGAAGATAGAGTAGGATTAAAGCAACTGTATAAGCCAGTAGGCCTAACAACAGGACTTTATCTGAAATAAAGACCAGGCCAATTCCTCCTTCTATCACCGTTATCATCCCCATGACCAGCTGAATCGTTTTGTTCAACCCTGCCTTTTTACTGCCCTTTTTCATCGGGAAAAGGAGGGTCAAGGGTTGGTAATCAAAAGCACTGTAAAGCCCCAGTAATTGAAAAATAACCAAGTAATTGAGCAAGGCTACAAGGGCAATCACTACGAGAGGCTGGGGAATAAAGATGATAGCGAGAATGGAAAGAGCCAAGAGTCGTAGAGTCATAGAGAAAAGATCTCCATTCCGTAGGAAGGAGCGCATATATAAGTGCAGCCACGTATTGCCATGTGTTTTGGGAAGAAGCCCTAAGAAACCATCCAAGTACGCTCTTCTTTTGACACTGTTAGTAATACCTTTCACCGTTGTAAACAAGGCAAAGAAGCGAAGAATCAATTGTTTCCTTGCATTCTCACGAGCAATAGCCAAGGGCCAATTTAAATTTTCATCCTGGTAGAAACGCGCTTCCTTCCAGCTAAAAACAGCCCCTTTAGCCACCCCTAAGACAAGGATATAAGCTACAATAGCAAGTTTATCCAGCCCTGTTGCCAGAAGAAGAGGCACAAATAATAGAAGGACAAAACTTTGAATCAAAAACCAAAACACAAAAGACTTCTTGGCCTGCCCTTTGACATAACGTTTCACTTCCTCTTCCTTTACCAAAAGGAATAAAGCATCGGGCTTCTCTAAGTAGGTCGCAATGGAGCCAATCGGAACCAAGAGGAGCAAGCCAATCATGAGACTCCAGCGGATCAGGCTTGTATCTTTGGGTAGATCTTGCAAGAATTGGCTGTATTGAACCGCCAAAAATCCTATGAAAATCAACATAAAGAGAACGAAATGATCATTGAGAACATAGCGGCTATATTTTACACATTGAGTTCGAAACGTTTCTTGCCGTTTTTTCATCAACTCTTTCATGCTGTTTCCTCTTCTGTCAAGGTCATGTAGATATCATTTAGACTTGCTTTCTCATCCCCAAAAGTTGAACGCAGCTCGTCCAAGGTCCCTTTTGCTCGGACCTGACCCTTATGGAGGATCACAAAACCATCACACATCTTTTCAGCCGAATCCAGAACGTGGGTACTCATCAAAATCGATTTTCCTTTTGCTTTCTCATCTGCCAATAACTGAATCAAATCTGCAATCGCAACAGGATCCAATCCCAAAAAGGGTTCATCGACAATATAAAGACTTGGATCCACTGCATAGGCGCAAATAATCATGACCTTTTGCTTCATCCCTTTTGAAAACTGGGTCGGGAACCAATCTAATTTTTCAGCCAAACGAAATCGTTCCAACAAAGGCTGGACGCGCACCATGACCTGATCCATGTCTAAATCATAGGCCATAGCTACGGTTTCGATATGCTCTCTCAAGGTTAATTCTTCATATAGGCTAGGGGTTTCTGGAATATAGCCGATTTTTTTACGATAGTCTGTTGGAGCTTCTGGAAGACTCAAGCCGTCAATCCGTACTTCCCCAGCATAAGGATGCAGGAGACCAATAATTTCATTAATCGTGGTTGACTTCCCAGCTCCATTAAGTCCAATCAAACCAATCAGTTGGCCATCCGGAACTGAAAAACTCACCTCTTTCAGGACAGGGATGTTGACATAGCCCCCTGTCAACTTGTTGATTTCTAACATATTTTCTCCGATTTCTGGTATAATGTTCTTATATTATAACAAAATTTAGTCTAAATGAGGTGTATTTATGGTTGATGATTGTATTTTTTGTAAGATTATAGCTGGCGACATTCCTTCCTCCAAAGTCTATGAGGACGAGGAAGTCCTCGCATTTTTGGACATCTCTCAGGTTACACCAGGTCATACGTTAGTGGTTCCAAAAAAACACGCTCGCAACCTCTTAGAGATGGACGAAACCGCCACAGCTCAACTATTTGCACGTGTTTCTAAAGTTGCTAAAAAAGTAGAAGCTGCTACCCAAGCTAAGGGAATGAATATCATCAGCAACATGGAAGAAGTTTCTGGACAAACCGTATTTCACACACATGTCCACATTATCCCTCGCTATTCCGATCAAGATGAGCTTGCCATTTCATTTACTGAACACGAGCCTAATTTTGAACAACTAGCAGTTCTCGCAGAAACCATCAAAAACAGTTAAAAAGGAGGCCATATGAAACTCAAAAATCTCTTTTGGTTTGCAACAGGAGCTAGCATTAGCTACCACCTAGTAAAAAACCGCAAAGAAATTAAAACAGAGGTGACTGAATCCAGCCAATTGGTCAAGGGAATTCAAGATAACCTAGCAAAAATCCAACGCAATCTGGATATTATCCAAGACCAAAAGACCAATCTTCAAGAATTGGTAACGGATTTCCAATACAAGACCAAACTATTTAGTCAACAAGCAACAGCTTCTCTAAAAGAAATTCAAGACATCTGGCAACCAAGTAAAAACGATTGAGAAAACTCAATCGTTTTTTTCTTATTCTGAAGGCACCGTAGGTGTCACACTGCTCGACTCTGTAGCTGCAGGAGCAACTGGTGTCACTGGTGCAACAGAACTTTGAGGCGTCACCACTCCCGTATCCTGGGTCGATGGTACAACTGGTAGTTGGTTAAACTCTTGGTAAACAGGTGCTTCCCCAGATGCTGGAACTGGATTTTCAGTTTGAGAAGAAGAAGACTTCAAATCTTCATCTCCATCTAATAGGTAAGCATTGGTTTTCAATGTTTTGATTTCTTTTAGTCCCAAAGCTTTGCGGATGATATTTTGAATTTTCAAGAGATGTTTTGAAGTGACAATCTGATAACTTCCGCCATCTGCTAAGGTGGCATCTTCTCCTTTCAACTGGTACTGATGAATCGTTGAAAGGGCGTCTTTATACCCTAGCAATTGAAGAAGACTATTACTGTCAAGCGCTATGTTGGTTTGCATATTGTCACTAACAGACTCAATGATTCCTTTGTAGTGACTCAAACTATTGAGGCTTAAAACTTTCTCAACAATCTTTTTGATCACTTCACGTTGGCGTTTTTGACGTCCATAGTCTCCTTCTGGGTCTTGGTAGCGCATGCGTGAATAAACGAGAGCTTGGTCCCCATTAATCTCCTGACGTCCTGGTGCGATCTTAGCCGTATATTCTGGCTCATTTTCCTCGATCGAGATATCGAAGTCAAATGGATTGTTAACCGTGATACCACCAACCTTATCCACTAATTGAACCAATCCCTTCATATTGATCATGACATAGCGGTCAATATGGATATTCAAAAGATCTTGAATGGTCTTAATGGCTAACTTGGCACCACCTTGAGCATAAGCCGAATTCAATTTTGCTTGGACCGTTTCGCCATCTGAAGTAATATTGGTTAGGATATCTCTTTCCAAGCTCGTCATGGTTGTTTCTTTTGTTTGAGGATTGACAGTCACCAAAATCATGGTATCACTATTGCCGGCCCAAGGATCTTCCCGAGAACCGCTACCTGTATCAACCCCCATCAAAAGGATAGTCATCGGCTTGTTTTCTGCAATGACATTGGTCTCATTTCCAAAGCCTTTATAGGTCTTACTGAGAGTCCCAGTCGTTTGGTTTAGGATGGTAAGGCCATAGGCCCCAATCCCAATCACTGTTACCGTCAATAAGCTCAAAAACATCAAAATAATTTTTTTAACCATTTAGAATCTCTCTCTAATCTATCAGTTTCCCCATAAGGTAAACATCTAAGAATTCTCCTTCAGCTGAACAAGCTCCACGAGCTTGACAACCTTCGATCTCAAAACCTAACTTTTTATACAGGTGAACTGCTCGTTCATTGCGCACTTGGACATTCAAGACTAGTTTCCTGAGAACACCGGTCGAGTGCGCCCACTCAATTCCTTCTTCCAACAAGATCTGTCCAAGCCCTTGATTCCAATAAGCTTTTTGAACCACAATAAAGACATCACCAATATGCTGAATGGACCGTTGAGAAGCTGCAGTGATATTTAACAAAGCTGCCAGTTCCTGATCTAGAAATAGCAAGAGGCAAATCCGGTTTTCCGCCATCTCTTGCACCATCAGAAATTGCTCCATGTCTGCTGGAGACATGCCAATTCCAGCTTCATCTAGCGTCATGTAATCTGACTCTTTCCCAACTTGATTTAAGAAATCAACGACAAGAGCCGCGTCTGCACTGTCAGCTTGCCGAATTTCTAATGTTACTTCCTTTTCCTTAGTCATCGGTTTTTTCCACCTGCTCAAAGGATGCCAGCAAAGCTTCTGCACGCGCTCCATGAGCTTCAAAAGCTAACTCTCGCCCATCTTCTAATTTTCGGATAAAAATTTTTAGATAAGCATCCGAGAGACTCGGCTCAATCAGCTCTCCCCATTCAATAATGGTAGCACCATCTCCAAATAGAAAATCATCTAAATCAATAGAATCTGGATCATTCCCAATCCGGTAAACATCCAAATGGTATAAAGGCAAGCGACCTTCGTATTCACGAACAATGGTATAGGTCGGGCTTTTAATCATCTGATCAATCCCTAACCCCTTTGCAATTCCTTTGGTAAAGGTCGTTTTTCCTGCTCCTAGATCACCTGATAAGATAATCACGTCTTGCTTTTCTAAGAGTTTTCCTAGCTGTTTTCCTAGAGCGATCAGCTCCGTTTCATTGTGACTAATCATTTCTCTATTATACCAAACTTTTTAAAAATCTGCTCTTTCTTTTAGAAATTGTTCGACTCAGGTTTGCTTTTTAGATAGATAGACAAACTATTTTAAAGTAAAATAAGTTAAGTGATTCTGCAAAAAAAAATAAATTTGAGTTCCAATTTTTAAATCGATTTAAGAAAATACTGAAACTTTCCGCTGTGAGAAAAGTGCCTGAAACAATAACGTTTCAGGCACTCGGAATTATTGAGACCTTAGGCTCAATAATTAGTCATGGAACTTCAAAGAAGTTCGCTGACGTCCGTACTCACCTAAGGAATGTTTTTGGTATAACTTTGTCTTCAATCTGAAAGGAATGGGAGACAACTCCCATTCCTTTTTGGCACTTTTCTGATACTTAATTCAAGGCCATGCTAACGTAGTTTAAAATAAAGAGAACATCTAAAATCCAAATCATGCTGTGCACTTCTTTGGCTTGTCCTTTAACCACTTTCACTAAGCTATAGGTGATAAATCCAGCAGCGATCCCTTGTGTAATCGAGTAGCTGAAGCCCATAAAGATAGAGGTGAAGAAGGCAGGAACTGCTTCTGACATATCTTCCCAATGGATATTTTTCAAGCCACTCAACATCATGATCCCAACAACAATCAAAATTGGAGCTGTAGCAGCGGTCGGTACAATCGCCAACAAAGGACTAAAGAGACTTGAAATAGCAAAACAGATTGCCACAACCAAGGCTGTCAAACCAGTGCGTCCACCAGCTCCAATACCAGCTGCAGATTCAACATAAGTCGTTACGTTTGAAGTTCCTGCAATGGCTCCGACTGAAGTCGCTACAAGGTCTGAATAGAGGGCCTTATCTAATTTCGCTGATTGATGGTTTTCCCCATTTGTCGCAACAATCCCAACTTTTTCACCCGTACCGATTAAAGTTCCAATTGTATCAAAAATATCAGTCAAGGAGAAGGCTAAAATTGCCATTAAGGTCTCAGGCAAACGAGACGTATTGGAAATCAAAGAACCCAATCCTTTTGATCCCAAAGCTTGACCAAAGATCGTGCCTAAATCATTAAAGGCAGCTCCTAGATGGTTACTTGCAAAGTCAATTTTAGTGATATCAACCACATGGATGAGAATTCCAAGCACAGTCGTTGCTAAGATAGAAAGGATAATCCCTCCCTTAATCCCTTTGACAACAAAGAAAATAGTAATCGCAAGACCAACAAGAGCCAAGAGGACAGCCGGATTGTTAAAATCAACCAATCCAGGAACAGCAGATGCATTGGCTGAGATCGTTGCATTCGCCTTATCTGCTCCTTCCCCGACCACTGTATAGGTATGAGGGTCAATCGTGAATTTCAAAAATCCTGCATTCTTAATCCCAACATAGGCCAAGAAAATCCCGATCCCCGCTGAAATAGCAGACCGAAGAGCAGTCGGAATCGATTCGATGATCATCTTCCGAACATTTGTCAATGTGATAATTAATGAAATCACACCACAAATGAAGACCATTCCTAAAGCCTCTTGCCATGAGTAGCCCATACCAAATACAACGGTAAAGGTAAAGAAAGCGTTCAAGCCCATCCCTGGTGCTTGTGCATAAGGCAAATTGGCATAAAAAGCCATCATCAAGGTCCCGACAACGGATCCAATAATCGTTGCAAGGAAGACTCCTTGAGCTGGCATACCTGTTTGTGACAACATTTGAGGGTTTACGAAGAGGATATAACTCATCGCAAAAAAGGTTGTCAAACCAGCAAGGACCTCTGTTCGAACAGTGGTTCCATGTTCTGAAAGTTTAAAAAACTTATCCATTTCAGAATAAACTCCTTTTTCATCATTCTCGCTCCCAATCAATTTGCGAACGTTATTTCTATTTTACCAAAAGATCTTTCGCCTTTCAAGAAATCCTACTTCTCTTCTCGATTTTTGAGCGCTTTTCCGATTTTTCTGATATAATGGTCTCATTCTTCTCGAAAGGAACTGAAATATGCATAAAAAGATGATCGCTCTAGATCTAGACGGCACTCTCTTAAATTCCGAAAGCAAATTGAGCGACTTTACCATTGATACGATAAAAAAAATTAGTGCTCTTGGCCATAAAGTCATTATTACAACAGGCCGCCCCTACCGTATGGCACATACCTATTACAAACAACTAGAGCTAGATACTCCGATGATCAATTTTAACGGCTCCCTTACGCATCTACCTGAGAAAAAATGGGGGGATGAACAATGTTTGACTTTAGATAAAAAATACCTGCTAGATATGGTCGCTAACCGGGATACCATCCAAGCGGACTTTATAGCAGGCGAATACCGCAATAAATTCTTTATTACCGATCCAAATGAGCACGTTGCAGACCCTAAATTATTCGGTATTGAATCTTTCCAACCAGAAAATCAATTCAATCCCGAGCGGGTAACGAGCGACCCAAACTGTATCCTCTTTCAAACGAAAGCGGAAGACAAATATGCTCTGGCAGATGAAATGAATCGGCATTATGACTACAATCTGTCTATAAATACTTGGGGGGGTCCCTTAAATATTCTGGAATGCAATCCCAAAAATGTGACCAAAGCATCTGCTCTGACCTACCTTCTAGATAAACTCAATATGGATCAGAAGGATTTGATTGCCTTTGGAGACGAGCACAACGATACCGACATGCTAGCTCTCGCTGGTCATGGATACGCCATGAAAAATGCTAGCTCCGTCCTTCTCCCTTACGCGGATTCCGTCACAGATTTCACAAATAACGAAGATGGTGTCGCGCGCCAACTCATTCAATTATTCTTATAATAGGAACAGACATGAGTTATCCCCTCATGTCTTTTTCTATCCTAAATACTTAATCGGTTAATCAATACCCTCCTATTTTTATATTTTTTTCATTGCCTTGCCATCTAGTTTATGATATTATTAACATAGTTATTAAAGAAGCGCTTTCAAAAATTCTAAATCGCTTCTCGTTCACTTAAGGAGGAACAAAATGAAAGCTGTTGTTGTAAATCCAGAAGGTACTGGTGTTGAAATCGTTGCAAACAAAGACATGCGTCCACTTGAAACAGGGGAAGCTCTTGTTCAAATCGAATACTGTGGTGTCTGCCACACTGACTTGCACGTCGCTCACGGAGACTTCGGTAAAGTGCCAGGCCGTGTTCTTGGACACGAAGGAATCGGAATTGTGAAAGAAGTCGCTCCAGATGTCAAGAGCCTAAAAGTTGGAGATCGTGTCAGTGTCGCATGGTTTTTCGAAGGATGTGGAACTTGTGAATACTGTACAACCGGTCGCGAAACCCTTTGCCGTACTGTAAAAAATGCTGGTTATTCTGTTGACGGAGGAATGGCTGAGCAATGTATCGTTACTGCAGATTACGCAGTGAAAGTACCTGAAGGATTAGATCCAGCCCAAGCTTCTTCTATCACTTGTGCAGGTGTTACAACTTACAAAGCCATCAAAGAAGCCAAAGCAGAACCAGGACAATGGATCGTTATCTACGGAGCTGGTGGATTGGGTAACTTGGCTGTTCAATATGCCAAGAAAGTCTTCAACGCACATGTCATAGCTGTTGATATCAACAATGACAAACTGGAATTGGCGAAAGAAGTTGGTGCAGACTTTGTCATCAACGGTCGCGAAGTCGAAGATGTCCCAGGATTGATCAAAGAAAAAACAAATGGTGGAGCTCACTCTGCTGTCGTAACAGCTGTTTCTAAAGTAGCTTTCAACCAAGCAGTAGATTCTGTTCGTGCAGGTGGCCGCATTGTCGCAGTTGGTCTTCCTTCTGAAATGATGGACCTCAGCATTGTGAAAACTGTATTAGATGGTATCCAAGTCATTGGTTCTCTTGTAGGAACTCGTAAAGACTTGGAAGAAGCCTTCCAATTTGGCGCAGAAGGTTTGGTAGTGCCAGTCGTTCAAAAACGTCCAGTAGAAGATGCTGTCAAAGTCTTTGACGAAATGGAAGCTGGAACCATTCAAGGACGTATGGTACTTGACTTTACAAACTAAACAACTGAACCTACAGGACTAGCCCAGTTGGGCTAGTCTTTTTGAGTGCTCTCAATCACTCTTATTTACAATTTATTATATATTTATTTTTGTTTTCGAGAATATCGTTTGATTCTCGGAATCTTTTCATTGAGAACAAAATCCTATAAAACATATCTATTATTGATTTTTTAAGCATCAACAAGTAATAAACAAAATTCATTCAAGAGCATTCTTTTTCTATCTAACGATAATTTAATATAATAAATCGATGTTTTTACATCGAGATTTTGATAGAAAAATTGACTTAAATATGAAAACGGTTTATAATAAAGAAGCTCAAAGTTTTCTTAAACTGAAAGTCAAACAAATTTTATAAGGAGGAATGTCAATAATGAGTATTGGTATCATTATTGCTAGCCACGGTGAATTTGCAGCTGGAATCCACCAATCCGGCTCGATGATCTTTGGGGATCAAGAGAAAGTTCAAGTGGTTACGTTCATGCCAAGTGAAGGCCCAGATGATCTCTATGCTAAATTCAATGCTGCTGTTGCCGCATTTGATGCAGAAGATGAAATCTTGGTTTTGGCTGACCTTTGGAGTGGTTCTCCATTTAACCAAGCAAGTCGTGTCATGGGGGAAAATCCCGATCGTAAATTTGCGATCATTACTGGATTAAACCTTCCGATGTTGATTCAAGCTTATACAGAGCGTTTGATGGATGCAAATGCTGGCGTTGATAAAGTTGCTGCAAACATCATCAAAGAATCTAAAGATGGAATCAAAGCTCTTCCAGAAGAATTGAATCCTGTCGAAGAAGCAAGCACTGCTTCCGCTGCCCCTGTTGCCCAAGCTGCTATTCCAGAAGGAACAGTGATCGGAGATGGCAAGCTCAAGATTAATCTTGCTCGCTTAGATACTCGTCTCCTTCATGGACAAGTCGCTACTGCTTGGACTCCTGATTCAAAAGCAGATCGCATTATCGTTGCTTCAGACTCAGTTGCCAAAGATGAACTTCGTAAAGAGTTGATCAAGCAAGCAGCACCAAATGGTGTCAAAGCAAATGTTGTCCCAATTCAGAAATTGATCGACGTTGCAAAAGATCCACGCTTTGGTGAAACACATGCTTTGATCTTATTTGAAACACCTCAAGATGCCCTTCGTGCCATCGAGGGTGGTGTTCCGATTAAAACCTTGAACGTTGGTTCAATGGCCCACTCAACTGGTAAAACCATGGTTAACAATGTGTTGTCAATGGATAAAGAGGATGTGGCTACATTTGAAAAAATGCGTGATCTTGGAGTGGAATTTGATGTCCGTAAAGTACCAAATGACTCTAAGAAAGATTTGTTTGACTTAATTAACAAAGCCAACGTTCAATAATCGATTACTTACGAAAGGATTTTAAACATGTCTATTATTTCTATGGTATTAGTGGTCGTTGTTGCCTTCTTAGCTGGTCTTGAAGGTATCCTTGACCAATTCCAATTCCACCAACCACTTGTTGCTTGTACCTTAATCGGTTTGGTAACAGGTAACTTGACTGCCGGTGTGATGCTTGGTGGTTCCCTTCAATTACTTGCACTTGGCTGGGCAAACATTGGAGCTGCCGTTGCACCCGATGCTGCTCTTGCATCTGTCGCTGCTGCGATTATATTGGTTCTTGGTGGTGACTTTAGTTCTAAAGGAATCGCTGTGGCTCAAGGTGTGGCTATTCCACTTGCAGTCGCTGGTCTTTTCTTGACTATGATCGTCCGTACTCTCTCCGTTGGTTTGGTCCACACTGCCGATGCTGCTGCTAAAAAAGGTGATATCAAAGGAGTTGAACGTGCGCACTTTGTAGCACTTCTCCTTCAAGGTCTTCGTATCGCCATTCCTGCAGCCCTTCTTTTGATGATCCCTGCTGAAACCGTTAAAGGTGCGCTTGAAGCGATGCCTGCTTGGTTGTCAGACGGTATGCAAATCGGTGGAGGTATGGTTGTAGCCGTTGGTTATGCTATGGTTATCAACATGATGGCAAGCCGTGAAGTTTGGCCATTCTTTGCCATTGGTTTTGCACTTGCTGCCGTCAGCGAATTAACTTTGATTGCTCTTGGAGCGATTGGTGTTGCCCTTGCCTTGATTTACCTTTCACTTTCTAAGAAAGGTGGCAACGGAGGTGGCGGAGTCGCTACTTCTAATGACCCAATCGGCGATATTCTCGAAGACTATTAAGAAAGGTGTGACACTATCATGACTGAAAAATTACAATTATCTAAATCAGATCGTCAAAAAGTTTGGTGGCGTTCAACCTTCTTGCAAGGTTCTTGGAACTACGAACGGATGCAAAACTTGGGTTGGGCTTACTCATTGATCCCAGCTATCAAAAAACTCTACACCAAGAAAGAAGACCAAGCGGCTGCTCTTGAGCGTCACATGGAGTTCTTCAACACTCACCCATACGTAGCTGCTCCAATCATCGGGGTTACTCTTGCCCTTGAAGAAGAAAAAGCAAACGGTGCTGCTATTGATGATGCTGCTATCCAAGGGGTTAAAATTGGTATGATGGGGCCTTTGGCTGGTATCGGAGATCCAGTCTTCTGGTTTACAGTTCGTCCGATCCTTGGAGCACTTGGTGCATCTCTTGCCTTGACTGGTAATATCCTTGGTCCACTCATCTTCTTCCTTGCATGGAACGCAATTCGTATGTCCTTCTTGTGGTATACCCAAGAACTTGGATACAAAGCCGGTTCTGAAATTACCAAAGATATGTCTGGTGGAATCTTGCAAGATATCACTAAAGGAGCTTCTATCCTTGGGATGTTTATCCTCGCTGTCTTGGTAGAACGTTGGGTATCTATTAAATTTATCTTTAATGTTTCTTCTGTCAAATTAGACGACAAAGCTTATATCCACTGGGATAAACTTCCTGAAGGATACAAGGGTATCCAAGAAGCCTTCGCTCAAGTTGGTTCAGGTCTATCTCAAACACCTGAAAAAGTTACAACTTTCCAACAAAACTTGGATTCATTGATTCCTGGTTTGATGGGATTGCTTCTTACTTTCGCTTGTATGTGGTTGCTTAAGAAGAAAGTATCTCCAATCACTATCATCATCGCCCTCTTTGTAATCGGTGTACTAGCACACGTTGCTGGCTTGATGTAAGCAAAGATCAACTAAAAAGAAGGTTTCGGCCTTCTTTTTATTATGATATAATGGAGTGAACAGCAATACAGGAGGATCTCATGGCTCAATCATTGAATAAAACCGTTGAATTCCATACTACAGGGGTTTCTTACCTTGGAGTGGGGGGAAAGGTTGGAAAAATCCTAGTCGGGAATGCCGCTTTTGAATTTTATGCGGATGCAAATGTAGAAGACTACATCCAAATTCCCTGGCAAGAAATCGAGCGAATCGGAGCCAATGTATCCGGACGTAAAATTAGCCGCCATTTTGAAATCTATACCAGAGAATCAAAATTTCTCTTTGCTTCAAAAGACTCTGGAAAAATTTTAAAGATTGCTCGGGAACATCTAGGAAATGATAAAATTGTCAAACTTCCTACGTTGATCCAAATCATCACGGCTAAAATTAAAAATCTATTTGCAAAATAGGATCTTTTCTTGTATAATAGACGCAAACGGATAAGTAAGTTAAGAGTCTCTTTCAGAAAGTCTGCGGTTGCTGCGAGCAGATAGAAATCTTAATTGAAATTCTACCGTTTCTTTAAAATACAATATCGAATCAAGTGCACACCTGTGAAGTTGGATGGAACCGTGGCTCTGCCACTCCAACACTGTAACAGGTGTGTTTTTTGTTAAAGGAGAAGCTATGTTAGATATTAAACGGATTCGTACAGACTTTGATGCGGTTGCTAAAAAATTGGCAACACGTGGCGTAGATGCAGCTATTTTGAATGAAATGAAAGAAATCGATGCCAAACGTCGAGACATCTTAGTCAAAGTAGAAAATCTCAAAGCAGAGCGTAACACTGTATCTGCTGAAATCGCACAAGCTAAACGCAACAAAGAAAATGCAGATGATAAGATTGCTGCCATGCAAACTCTTTCTGCAGAGGTTAAAGCATTGGATACAGAATTGGCTGAAATCGATGCCAAATTAACTGAATTCACTACTACCCTTCCAAACATCCCTGCTGACAGTGTCCCTGTTGGAGCAGATGAGGATGACAACGTTGAGGTTCGCCGTTGGGGAACACCGCGCGAATTTAGCTTTGAACCAAAAGCTCACTGGGATTTAGGAGAAGACCTTGATATCCTTGACTGGGAACGCGGTGCGAAAGTCACTGGTGCTCGTTTCCTCTTCTACAAAGGACTTGGAGCTCGCTTAGAACGCGCTATCTACAACTTCATGTTGGACGAACATGGCAAGGAAGGATACACTGAAGTCATCCCTCCTTACATGGTCAACCATGATTCTATGTTTGGTACTGGACAATATCCAAAATTCAAGGAAGATACTTTTGAACTTAGCGATACCAATTATGTCCTCATTCCAACTGCTGAAGTTCCTTTGACAAACTACTACCGCGATGAAATTCTTGATGGGAAAGATCTTCCAATCTACTTCACTGCTATGAGTCCATCTTTCCGTTCAGAAGCTGGTTCAGCCGGTCGTGATACCCGTGGCTTGATCCGTTTGCACCAATTCCATAAGGTTGAAATGGTGAAATTTGCCAAGCCAGAAGAATCATATGATGAATTGGAAAAAATGGTTGTCAATGCTGAAAATATCCTTCAAAAACTGAACCTTCCATACCGTGTGGTAGCTCTCTCCACTGGAGACATGGGCTTCTCAGCTGCTAAGACTTATGACTTGGAAGTATGGATTCCAGCACAAAATACCTACCGTGAAATCTCCAGCTGTTCCAATACAGAAGATTTCCAAGCTCGCCGTGCGCAAATCCGCTACCGTGATGAAGCAGATGGCAAGGTAAAACTCCTTCACACTTTGAACGGTTCTGGATTGGCAGTCGGACGTACCGTCGCTGCTATTCTTGAAAACTACCAAAACGAAGACGGTTCTGTGACCATTCCAGAAGTCCTTCGCCCATACATGGGTAGCGTAGAAGTCATCGCACCAAAATAAAGTTAAAAAAACTGAGTCTTGCAAATTGCAAGCTCAGTTTTTTAATATTTACGAAAACGTTGGTAGCGTTGCTCCAGAAGCTCTTCGAGAGGTAAAGCTTGTAAAACCTTTAACTCTTCCTGTAATTCCTTCTTCACGTTAGCCAGTAGTTCTCCATTTGAAAATCCATGCTCGGGAATTACCTTATCGACAATTTCCATATTTAACAACTCGTGAGAAGTAATCTTCATCAACTCTGCTGCCTCCATGGCACGGCTTCCATCTTTCCAAAGAATAGAGGCAAAACCTTCTGGACTCAAGACCGCATAGATGGAGTTCTCAAGCATCCAGACCTTATCTGCCACAGCAAGAGCCAAGGCACCACCAGAACCACCTTCTCCGATGATAATCGCGATAATCGGAACTTTTAAATCACTCATTTCCATGAGGTTACGGGCAATGGCTTCACCTTGTCCTCGTTCTTCAGCACCAACACCAGGATAAGCACCCGCTGTATTGATAAAGGTCACAACTGGACGACAAAATTTCTCCGCTTGCTTCATGAGGCGCAAAGCTTTTCGATAGCCTTCTGGATGTGGTTGTCCAAAATTACGTTTTAGATTATCCTGAAGATTTTTTCCTTTTTGGATCCCAACGACTGTAACCGTTTGATCGCCTAAGCGTCCAATCCCACCAATCACCGCACCATCATCACGGAAGTTTCGATCTCCATGCAATTCGATAAAATCATCAAAAATTCCTTGAGCAAAATCAAGAGCAGTCAATCTTCCTTGGTCACGTGCTTCTTTAATAATCTGTGTTATTTTACTCATGTTTACCTCCATGAAGGGCCAATAATTGTCCAACTGTTGCTCGGATTTGGCTTCTCTCCACGATCAAGTCTACAAATCCATGTTCTTGTAGAAATTCTGCTTTTTGGAAATCATCTGGCAATTTTTCACGCACAGTTGATTCGATCACGCGACGACCGGCAAACCCGACCAAGGCCTGACTCTCTGCCATGATAATATCACCTTCCATAGCAAATGAGGCTGTCACCCCACCAGTTGTCGGATCTGTCAATACCGTCAAATAGAATAATTTTTCTTTGGAATGGCGTTGAACAGCCGCAGAAATTTTTGCCATTTGCATCAAACTCACGATTCCTTCTTGCATCCGAGCACCACCGGAAGCGGTAAAAAGAACAACTGGCAATTTTTCTTTTGTCGCAAATTCAAATAAACGAGTAATTTTTTCGCCTACTACAGAACCCATTGAAGCCATGATAAAGTTGGAATCCATGATCCCAAGCGCAACTTTTTGACCTTTAATCAAGGCAGTTCCAGTCAGGACAGCTTCATCCAGTCCTGTCATTTCCCGCACTGTTGCTAATTTCTTCTTATAATTTGGGAAATTCAAAGGATCTGTCGTTTCGATTCCTGTAAACATTTCTTCAAAGCTAGCTGGATCCACTGTCAACGCCAAGCGTTCTTTAGCAGAAATACGGAAGGTATAGCCACAATTCGGGCATACTCGTTCACTACCTAAATCCTTTTGGTAAATGGTATGTTTACAACCTGGGCATTGTGAAAATAGTTCATCAGGAACTTCAGGTTTTGGCTGAGGCTCCTTCCAGGCTGACCTATTCGGATTGATCCGAATATATTTATCTTTTTTAGAAAATAATGCCATTACTTACTCCTTATAATATGCTACAGTATCTGAAGCATTACTATAAAAGCCTGAAACTGTGAAGATGATGTTCATACTTCCCTCACAAGTCCAGGCTTTTTCATCATTCCTTATTATAATTTGGAAGGAATTGTTCCATCAAAAATGCAGTGTCATAATCACCAGCGATCACATGTGAATCTGAAATCAAATCCAACTGGAAACTGCTATTGGTGGTGACACCATCGATTTCCAACTCATAAAGAGCACGCTGCATTTTCATCAGTGCATCAAAGCGATTTTCCCCATGGACAATGATTTTGGCAATCATACTATCATAGTATGGTGGAATCGTATACCCAGGATACACAGCAGAATCCACACGCAAGCCAACCCCACCACTTGGAAGATAGAGATTAGTGATCTTACCAGGGCTAGGTGCAAAGTTGAAGGAAGGATTTTCCGCATTGATCCGGCATTCAATCGCATGGCCTTTAATGACAATGTCCTCTTGAGTAACGGATAATTCTTGGCCAGCTGCGATTTTAATCTGTTCCTTAACGATATCAACTCCTGTTACAAATTCCGTGACAGGATGCTCTACTTGGACACGGGTATTCATTTCCATAAAGTAGAACTCACCCTTGCCTTCATCATACAAGAATTCAATCGTTCCAGCATTCTCGTACCCAACTGATTCAGCTGCACGAACAGCTGCAGAACCAATCCGATCACGAAGCGTTTTTCCAATAGCAATCGAAGGGGATTCTTCTAGAACTTTTTGGTTATTTCGTTGAAGAGAACAATCGCGTTCACCTAAGTGAATAACATGTCCATGCTGATCCGCTAAAATCTGTACTTCAATGTGGCGTGCCGGATAAATCACCCGTTCCATATACATGGCACCATTTCCAAAAGCAGCTTGAGCTTCTGAGGAAGCAGATTCAAAAGCAGCAACCAAATCTTCTGGTTTTTCAACCTTCCGAATTCCTTTACCACCGCCTCCTGCAGATGCTTTCAACATCACAGGGTAACCAATACGCTCTGCAATCTCGAGGGCTTCTTCAGCAGTATACACTTCACCATCTGATCCAGGAATAACAGGTACTCCTGCTTTGATCATCTGTTTACGAGCATTAATCTTATCCCCCATCAAATCCATGACTTTAGCAGAAGGACCAATAAATTTAATGCCCACTTCCTCACACATGGTCGCAAATTTTGAGTTTTCACTTAAAAATCCAAAACCAGGATGGATAGCTTCTGCTCCTGTTAGAACAGCTGCAGACAAGACAGCACTCATATTCAAATAAGACTCTGTTGATTTAGCAGGTCCAATACAGACTGCTTCATCCGCTAGTAAGGTATGCAAGGCTTCTTTATCAGCAGTAGAATACACTGCAACCGTCTCGATGCCAAGTTCACGAGCCGCACGAATAATACGAACTGCAATCTCACCACGATTGGCGATTAAGATCTTACGAAACATAGATAGGCCTTTCTTAATTTCCAATTGCAAAAGTAAGCGTTCCTGAAGCTGCAAGCTTACCGTCTACTTCTGCTTTCGCTTCAACAACAGCAATTGTTCCACGACGTTTGACAAAAGTAGCTGTCATCACCAGTTGATCTCCTGGAACGACTTGTTTTTTAAACTTCACCTTGTCCATCCCTGCATAAAAGACTAATTTTCCTTTATTTTCAGGTTTTGACAACTCTAGTACACCTGCTGTTTGTGCCAAAGCTTCCATGATGAGAACACCTGGCATAACAGGATATTGTGGAAAATGTCCATTAAAAAATGGTTCATTAATTGTCACGTTCTTAATGGCAACAATCGTATCTTCGCTTGTTTCCAATACGCGATCCACCAAAAGCATTGGGTAACGATGCGGCAAAGCCTCACGAATAGCATTAATATCAATTGTCATTTGATTCGAACCAATCCTTTTCCAAATTCAACCATTTCTTCATTCGTTACCAAAATTTCAGTGACTACCCCATCTTTAGGTGCTGGGACTTCATTCATCACTTTCATGGCTTCGATAATCAAGAGTGTTTGACCCTTAGTAACTTTGTCTCCTACAGATACAAAGGCTGATTTATCCGGTGCTGGCGACAAGTAAGCCACCCCAACCAATGGACTTTCAACCACATCACCTTCTGCAGCCTGAGCTGGAGCAGCAACTGGTTCAGCCGCTACAGCTGGAGTTGCTGGGGCTTCAACAACAGGGGCTACTACAGGAGTTTGAGGAGTTGCTACCACTTCAACTGCAGGAGCAACCGGTGTAGCCGCAACTGAACTCGTTTGGTTTTTACTCAAATTCAATTCTTCGCCATTATTTTTATATGAGAATTCACGCAAAGTTGACGCATCAAATTGAGCCAACAAATCTTTGATTTCAGAAATATTCATGAATTAACCCTCCCAACGTTTAAAGGCCAGAACAGCATTGTGTCCTCCAAAACCAAAGGTATTTGAGATAGCATACTGAATATCCGCTTCTTGACCTTCACCATAAACAACGTTTGCTTCGATATAGTCAGACAATTCTTTGGTACCAGCAGTTTTTGGTACAAAGCTGTGACGAATCGCTTCGATGGTAGCAATCGCTTCAACCGCACCAGCAGCACCAAGCAAGTGTCCTGTAAATGATTTAGTAGATGATACAGGAACTTCTTTACCAAGTACAGAAACGATAGCTCCACTTTCACCTTTCTCATTGGCAGGTGTAGAGGTACCATGCGCATTGACATAATCGACATCTTCAGGTTTGATACCAGCTTCATTGATCGCTAATTTAATCGCTTTAGCCGCACCTGAACCATCTGGTGTTGGTGTTGTCATGTGGTAGGCATCACAGTTTGAACCGTAACCAACAATCTCAGCTAAAATATTAGCACCACGTTTTTGGGCATGTTCCAAACTTTCGATGACAAGAACCCCTGCACCTTCCCCCATCACAAAACCATTGCGGTCTTTGTCAAATGGAATAGATGAGCGTTCTGGGTCTTCCGTTGTTGAAAGGGCCGTAAGGGCATTGAAACCACCGATACCAATCTTAGTAATCGAAGCTTCAGCACCACCTGCCAAAACAACATCATGCATACCAAATTTAATTTCACGGAAAGCTTCACCAATTGCATCATTGGCAGAAGCACAAGCTGTTGTCACGGATTTACATACCCCTTGAGCCCCAATCTTAAGTGCGATGTTTCCAGCCCCCATGTTTGAAAGAGCTTTTGGAATAAACATTGGTTGGATTCTCTTCATCCCACGTTCATGCATCCGGATAATTTGATCTTCCAATTCTTGCAAACCACCGATACCAGATGATACAATCACACCTACACGATCGCGGTCTTCTTCTTCCATGTTCAAGCCTGAATTTTCAATAGCTTCCATCGCAGCATAGATTGCATACAATGAGTAAGTATCCATACGATTTTGATCTTTTTTTACAAAATATTTATCGAATGGGAAATCTTGAATTTCACCAGCATTAAAGACTGGAATTTCAGAAGCATCAAATTTCGTAATGGGCTTGATTCCAATTTTTCCTTCATGAAGGCTATTCCAGAACTCCTCTGGTGTATTTCCGATTGGTGAGGTTACACCGTAACCTGTAACAACAACACGATTTGTAGACATATATATTCTCCTTTTGTCGGATGGATATTTAAGTAAGTGATTTTCGATCAGTGAGCATTCATTATTGCATAGTCATTCCGCCATCAATGGCAATTGTTTGACCAGTTAAATATTCTTGACCTGCTAAGAAAGCCGCAACTTCTGCCACTTCTTCAGCTTGACCAATTCGTTTCATTGGCACTTGAGCTAGCATGGCATCTTTCATTTTCTCTGGAATAGCATCAGTCATATCTGATTCAATGAAACCAGGTGCAATGGCATTCACACGAACGCCACGAGCCGCAACTTCACGCGCTACTGATTTAGTGAAACCAATCAAACCAGCTTTTGAAGCCGCATAGTTCGCTTGACCGATATTCCCCATTAGACCAACAACAGAGGACATGTTGATAATGGCCCCTTGACGAGCTTTAGACATCGGTTTTAAGACAGCTTGAGTCATATTAAAGGCACCTGTCAAGTTGATTTTCAAGACCCGTTCAAAATCTTCTTCAGTCATTTTCAACATCAACTTGTCGTTTGTGATGCCAGCGTTATTGACCAAAACATCAACACTTCCAAGCTTTTCAATTGCTTCAGCTACCATACGTTGCGCATCTTCGCCATTAGAAATATCCCCAGAAATACCAACAACAGTCACACCATAGTCAGCAAACTGCGCAAACAAGTCCTCAGAAATTTCAGAACGTCCATTTAGGACAACATTAGCACCGAGACTCGCAAATTTATGAGCCACAGCCAATCCAATTCCGCGTGTTGAACCTGTTACAAAAACATTTTTATTTTTAAGTTCCATCTTTACCTCGTTTTAAGCATTCAGAAGTGCATCTAGACTAGCCTGATCTTCGACGTTATGAGTTGGAAGAGTTTTATCAATTTTCTTCAAGAATCCTGACAAGACTTTTCCAGGTCCAATTTCGATGACCTCATCTACACCAAATTCTTGAATCGTAGCAATTGAATCATAGAAACGAACCGGTTCTTTTACTTGACGGGCCAAAAGTGCTTTCACATCTTCTGACTTCATGATAGTAGCTTCTGTATTCCCAACTAAAGGAAGATCAAAATCATTAAATGATACTTTTTCTAGTTCAGCCGCCAATTTTTGACTAGCAGATTCCAGTAAGGCTGTGTGGAATGGACCTGACACATTCAAAGGGATCAAGCGTTTGGCACCTGCTTCCTGCAATAGTTCCACAGCATAGTCCACAGCCGCAACCTCACCACCAATCACAATTTGTGCTGGCGTATTGTAGTTAGCTGGTGTTACTACACCCTTTTCGGATGCTTGTTGACAAATCTCCTCGATCAAACTTGGGTCTGTATTCATAACAGCAACCATTTTCCCACTTCCAGCGGGAGCTGCCGTTTCCATGAATTCACCTCGTTTCGCAACCAAAGCTACTGCATCTTCAAACGAAAGAGCTCCAGCCGCAACCAGGGCAGAATATTCCCCCAAAGAGAGACCGGCAACAATATCAGGAGTGATACCATTTTCTACTAAGAGACGATAAATGGCTACTGACGTTGTCAAAATAGCTGGTTGAGTATAGCGTGTCTGATTCAGTTTTTCTTCGTTAGAATCAATCAATTCACGCAAATCATAGCCTAGAATACGACTAGCCGTATCAAATGTCTCTTTAACAACGGGATAAGCCGCATACAAATCGCTCGCCATGCCCAATTTCTGAGCCCCTTGACCAGCAAATAAGAACGCACGTTTTGTCACTATCCTAATCCTTTCGACGTTTTTAGACGTTTACATCTGCCCAACGAGCAGCTTCTTCTTTAATCACCTTGGCAGCACCTGTGTAAAGGTCTTCCAAGATTTCTGCACATGTTTCTTCTTTACGAACAAGACCTGCAATTTGTCCAGCCATAACTGAACCATATTCCACATCTCCATCAACAACAGCGTTACGAAGGGCACCTGCACCAAGCTCTTCAATTTCCTCTTGAGTCTTCTTACCAGCCAAGAAATCTTTTTCAGCTTGGTTATATTCTGTAGCCAATTTATTCTTAATCGCACGAACTGGGTGTCCAACAACTGAGGCTGAAATAACAGTATCAATATCTTTAGCCTTCAAAATCTTATCTTTGAAGTTTTGGTGTGCATTAGATTCCTTAGCAACAGCGAAACGAGTACCAACCTGAACAGCTTCTGCTCCAAGCATAAGAACAGCAGCCATACCACGTCCATCTGCAACACCACCAGCACCAATAACTGGGATAGATACCGCATCCGCAACCTGGCGAACAAGTGCCATGGTTGTCAATTTACCAATGTGACCACCAGCTTCCATACCTTCTGCGACAACAGCATCAGCTCCAAGTTTTTCCATACGTTTAGCAAGTGCTACCGATGGAATAACTGGGATTACTGTAATTCCAGCTTCGTGGAAACGCTCCATATATTTACCTGGGTTTCCGGCACCTGTTGTAACAACCTTAACACCCTCTTCGATAACGAGGTCGACGATGTCATCTGCAAATGGTGACAAAAGCATGATATTAACACCGAATGGTTTGTCAGTGATTTGTTTTACTCTATCAATATTAGCTTTTACCACTTCTTTAGGGGCATTACCACCACCAATAATTCCGAGTCCACCAGCATTTGAAACGGCTCCAGCCAAGTCTCCATCAGCAACCCAGGCCATACCACCTTGGAAGATTGGATATTTAATATTCAATAGTTCAGTAATTCGTGTTTGCATTATACCTACCTCTTTTTTCGCTTAAGTAATAGTTTGAGTTTAAAAGATTGTTTCTTTGAGCCTCAAACTATTACCTAAACAAGAGAGAATATCTTTCGATACTCTCATCTATCATTATTTTGTTTTTTCTTCTACGTAAGCGACAAGGTCACCAACTGTAGACAATCCTTCTTCAGTTTCGATTTGGATGTCAAAAGCATCTTCAATTTCAGAGATAACTTGGAACAAATCCAATGAATCTGCTTCTAAATCTTCGAATGTAGATTCAAGAGTTACTTCTGATGGTTCTTTACCAAGTTCTTCAACGATAATTTCTTGTACTTTTTCAAATACTGCCATGATAGGCCTCCTTAAAAAATAATATATAAATTTTTAAAATGTGTTTCCACATGTTTAACTAGATTGTAACAAGAAGTGTGCCCCATGTCAAACCTCCACCGAATCCTGTCAGAAGAATTTTTTGACTTCCATCCATCTTGATTCGATGATTCTCGACACACTCCGATAATAGAATGGGGATACTAGCAGCACTAGTGTTCCCATATTCCATCATATTTGCTGGGATTTTCTCTCTAGAGACACCCAGTTTTTTTGACATCTTATCTAACATTCGGTCATTCGCCTGGTGTAACAGAAAATAGTCAATCTCTTCTGCTTCCATAGAGGCGTCTGCTATAATTTTTTGAATACTTTTCGTGACATCACGAATGACAAAATCAAAAACTGCCCGTCCGTCCATTGTCAGATATCTTCGATCAGAAACGTCATCTGAATAAGGGGAAGACAGACCCAAATAGCAAGACTCAAGACTAGCACCTCGGCTACCATCCGTAAAAAGATTCTCAGCCAAAAACGAATTTTGATCGCTCGCTTCAAGCAAGACACCACCAGCTCCATCTCCAAAAAGGACTGAAGTGGAACGGTCTGACCAGTCTAATACTTTTGAAAGCGTCTCACTACCGATCACAATTCCTCGCCGATACATTCCTGAAGAAATGTATTTTTCAGCAGTGGCTAATGCAAATACAAATCCGCTACATGCTGCAGTCAGATCAAATGCAAAAGCTCGAGAAGCTCCAATATTAGCTTGTACTCGGGCTGCAGTTGATGGCATTAAGCTGTCTGGAGTAATCGTAGCAACAACGATGAAATCAATTTCCTCAGCATCTAAGTTTGCTTTTGCTAATAATCTTTGTGCAACAATTGTTGCTAGATCACTTGTCGTCTCATCTTTTGAAATGTGACGCCGAAGGATACCTGTCCGACTACTGATCCATTCATCACTTGTATCCATGATCTCAGCCAAATCATCATTTGATACGACTTGGTCAGGTGCATAATGAGCAACTTGACTAATTTTAGCAAAGACCATTATTTAATTTCCTCCAAGAAACGATACAGATTTTGCAATCCTTTTTGCATCACTTTCTTCTCTTCGGGACTCATATCTCCAATAATCTGGTTGACCATCCGTTTATGGAATTGCTGATGAAGACGATAAAGTAGACGACCGTTCTTCGTTAAACTCAAGTGTACAACCCGGCGATCAACTTCCGATCTTCTTCTTTCGATATACCCTTTGCGCTCAAGATTATTCAAACTTGTCGTGACAGTCCCCAAAGTCACCATCAACTCCCGTGAAATATCACTCGGGGTTGCATTCGGTGTCGAACCAATCACATCGATCGTATGCATTTCTTTAATAGAAACATCTTTGAATCGACTTGCTCTTAGGCTCGACTCCTCAATAACCAAAACATTATTAAAGATGGATGTTAAATAGTCGTTAACTAATTGGTAATTCAAAACTCCACCTCCTAATTTTACTTTGATAGTCAAATTTTATCAAAAATGAAAATAATTTGCAAGCATTTTTTCACAAAACATAGAAAAATTACAAATTTATTTTCCTTTAAATTGTGGCCGACGTTTCTCAGAGTAGGCAATAACACCCTCCTTGAAATCTTCTGTAAATGCTAGTTTCTTTTGCAAATCCAATTCAAGACCCGCATATTTGTCCCATTCTTTCAAGAATGCTTCCCAAACCATTTCTTTCATGGCAGCATAAGAATTTGAAGATCCTCTTCTTAATTTTTTAAGCAATTGCTCAACGGTTTTATCGAGTTTTTCAGATTCACAAACACGATAAGCTAGGCCATAATCAAATGCTTTTTCAGCAGTCAAGGCTTCACCCGTCATTACTAAATGAGTAGCCCGAGACATGCCAATGGCTTTTCCTAACAAGAATAACCCACCCGCATCTGGTGCTAAACCAACCCCAACAAAGGCTTGGATAAATTTAGTACGATCACTAATAATACAAAAATCAACAGCTACTGCAATGTTAGCAGCTGCTCCAGCAACCGCTCCATCTGCCACCATAATAACCGGTTTTGGCAATTGCTTGATTTTCTTTGAAATCGTATTAACTAATTCGGCAATTAAAACAAGAGACTCGATGTCATCCGCATCGACTGCGCGTTTCATTTCGCTCAAATCTCCACCAACTGAAAAGATTTTCCCTTCTGCTGATAGAATAATGAATTTTACTTCCTCATTTTTTTCTGCATCTTCCAGGGCAGCTAAAATTTCCTGACACATTGGAATGTTAAAACCATTGGATACTTCAGGACGATTTAAAGAGATTGTCGCGAGGTCGTTTTCGACAGAATACAAAATTGTTTCAAACATCACAGACTCCTTTTGTTTAAATATAAAATATTTTGATATTAAAACTTTTGAATTATAACATATCATACCACAAAAAAGTAAAATAGTAAAATATATCTATAAGATGTAACAAAATTGTAAAATTTGAATAATTACAATTTCTCTCCTCTACAGAATCAATTATTTTATGCCCTATCTGTAAATACATTGTATCAATAACTGAACTTTGGTATAATGTATTAATGAAACTATTAAGGAGAAAATATGAAAGTAACTAAATTCGGTGGAAGTTCTCTAGCATCAGCTTCTCAATTAAAAAAAGTACTTGATATCATTAAAGATGATCCAGAAAGAAGATTTGTAGTTGTATCAGCTCCAGGTAAGCGCAACGCTGAAGACACAAAAGTAACAGATGCTCTGATCCGGTATTATAAAGAATTTACTTCAGATAAGGATGTCACACAAACACAACAGTGGATTATTGAACGTTATCGTGCCATTACAGAAGAATTGGGTCTCAAAGATTCTATTATTCAGGAAATTGCTGAAGATATCTATGATCTGACAAATTTGCCTAAAAAAGGAAATCCATTTACATACGATGCATTCTTAGCAGCAGGTGAAAATAACAATGCTAAACTCATTGCTGCCTATTTCAATCAGAATGGATTAGAAGCAAGATATATCCATCCAAAAGAGGCAGGAATCACGGTCACTGCAGAACCTTCTAACGCTCGTATTTTACCATCTAGTTACGATAAAATTGAAGAACTAAAAGATTCAAGTGAAGTGATTGTCATTCCAGGATTCTTTGGTGTTACCCAAGATGGGGATATTTGTACATTTTCTCGTGGTGGATCCGACATTACAGGATCGATCATTGCAGCAGGTGTAAAAGCAGACTTATACGAAAACTTTACAGACGTAAATGGTATTTTTGCAGCACATCCAGGTAACATTAAACACCCACATTCTATTCCTGAATTAACTTACAAAGAGATGCGTGAATTAGCCTATGCTGGCTTTTCAGTTTTACATGATGAAGCTCTTGTGCCAGCCTACAGAGGTAAAATTCCATTAGTCATTAAAAATACAAACAATCCGGACCACCCAGGGACCCGAATTGTTTTGGAACATTCAAATGATCATGTAACTGTCGTAGGAATCGCTGGAGATTCAGGGTTTGTAAGTATCAATATGACCAAATACCTCATGAACCGTGAAGTTGGGTTTGGTCGAAAAGTTTTACAAGTACTAGAAGATCTTAATATTAGTTGGGAACATATGCCAACTGGTATCGACGACCTGTCCATTATCTTACGTTCACGTGAGCTTACTCCAATTAAAGAACAAGAAATTTTAAAACAATTAACGCAAAAGCTAGAAGTTGACACAGCCGAAATTGAACATGATCTTTCCATCATTATGATTGTTGGTGAGAAAATGAAGAGTCAAGTGGGGGTTACCGCCACTGCAGCCAAAGCACTATCAGAAAATGAAGTGAATATTCAAATGATCTCGCAAGGTTCTAGTGAAGTTTCCATTATGTTCGTTGTAAGTAAAGATCAAGAAGAAAAAGCAATTAAAGCCTTATATCAAGCATTTTTCCCAAATAACTAAATAGAGAAAAGCTCCGTTAACTAAACGGAGCTTTAATTAACATTAAAATGAAAAGTAAAAAAGAGATCAATTACTGTACTGACCCCAAAAAGTTAGACAATTAATTTAAGCAAAGGATTTAGTTCTGTATTGTACAGGACTAAGTCCTTTTAGTTTTACCTTAATTCGTTTGTTGTTGTAGTAATCAATATAGTCGACAATAGCTTGTTCCAAGTGCTCAAGTGACTGAAACGTATTCTCATAACCATAAAACATTTCAGACTTAAGAATGCCAAAGAAAGATTCCATCATACCGTTATCTGGGCTATTTCCCTTACGTGACATAGATGGTTGGATTCCCTTATTCTTTAAAAAATGATGATAGAAATCATGTTGGTATTGCCATCCTTGGTCACTATGGAGAATTGTATTTTCGTAATGGTTCGCTGTAAAGGCTTGTTCTAGCATAGCTTTCATTTGTACTAAGTTCGGCGAAGTAGAAAGATTGTAGGAGATAATTTCGCTGTTAAAGCCATCTAAAACTGGTGATAAATAAAGCTTTTGACTGCTTGCTGGAATGGCAAATTCTGTCACATCTGTGTAGCACTTTTGCATTGGTTTGGTTGCTTCAAATTGACGTTGAATAAGGTTATCTGCTTTCTTGCCAACCTCTCCTTGGTATGAAGAATACTTCCGTTTACGGCGAATTCGAGCCGTTAAACCAAGTACTTTCATAAGACGCTGCACCTTCTTATGGTTCACTACGAAGCCACGATTTCGTAATTCTAGAGTCATGCGACGATAGCCGTAATTTCCTTTATGCTCAGTATAAATTGACTGAATTTCAGCTTTAACTTGATCATCCTTATCGCTTTGATCCAGCTGTTTTAAGTGATAATAATAAGTTGAACGGGCAAGCTTAATAATCTTTAGAAGGATATCTAAAGAAAACTCTGTTACCAATCCTTGAACAATTTCCGTTTTTCTTCTTGCTCTTTTTCCTCCTTCAATCGGAGTTCTCTCAACTTTTTTAGAACAGCATTCTCCGCTCTCAAGAATTCATTTTCTGCTTGAAGACGTTCTAACTCTGTCATTTCTTCAGGTTTTTTCTTTGGCTTGCGTCCCATTTTAGGTGCTCTCCCTCTTGTTTTCTCAACAATAGTATACCCATTTTTCTTGTATTGTGCCAGCCAATTTGGAAGCATTCCTTGGTTTGGGAGAGCATAATCTAGAGACACCCTTATTTGAGAACGACCTTCAAGCAGAACTTTATCAATAATTTCTCGTTTTAATTTAGGAGAATAATAACGGTTCTTCCCCTTTTTGACGAACTCTATACCGTAACGATCAATCAATTTAATCATGTACCTAAGATTAGGAATATTTATCCCGAATATATTTGAAAGCTCTTTGAAGCTTCGCCCTTGTTTTCTAAGTTCATAGATCTGAACCTTATCCTTATATGTCAATTTCATAATAAATACACCCCAAAAGTTAGATTTTTTCTGTCTAACTTTTGGGGTGCGGTTCATACCTGATCTCTTTTTTTCTATACTCCGCCAGTAGGACTCGAACCTACGACATCATGATTAACAGTCATGCGCTACTACCAACTGAGCTATGGCGGAATCAAGCTAAGCGACTACCTTATCTCACAGGGGGCAACCCCCAACTACTTCCGGCGTTCTAGGGCTTAACTGCTGTGTTCGGCATGGGTACAGGTGTATCTCCTAGGCTATCGTCACTTAACTCTGAATGCTTAAACATTCAAAATTGAATATCTATATTCTAACAAGTTAAACTCACGTTGTCAATATCTTCTGACTCTTTGGATAAGTCCTCGAGCTATTAGTATTAGTCCGCTCCATTGCTCACACAACTTCCACTCCTAACCTATCTACCTGATCTTCTCTCAGGGCTCTTACTAACATATAGTTATGGGAAATCTCATCTTGAGGTGGGTTTCACACTTAGATGCTTTCAGCGTTTATCCCTTCCCTACATAGCTACCCAGCGATGCCTCTGGCGAGACAACTGGTACACCAGCGGTAAGTCCACTCTGGTCCTCTCGTACTAGGAGCAGATCCTCTCAAATTTCCTACGCCCGCGACGGATAGGGACCGAACTGTCTCACGACGTTCTGAACCCAGCTCGCGTGCCGCTTTAATGGGCGAACAGCCCAACCCTTGGGACCGACTACAGCCCCAGGATGCGACGAGCCGACATCGAGGTGCCAAACCTCCCCGTCGATGTGAACTCTTGGGGGAGATAAGCCTGTTATCCCCAGGGTAGCTTTTATCCGTTGAGCGATGGCCCTTCCATACGGAACCACCGGATCACTAAGCCCGACTTTCGTCCCTGCTCGAGTTGTAGCTCTCGCAGTCAAGCTCCCTTATACCTTTACACTCTGCGAATGATTTCCAACCATTCTGAGGGAACCTTTGGGCGCCTCCGTTACCTTTTAGGAGGCGACCGCCCCAGTCAAACTGCCCGTCAGACACTGTCTCCGTAGATGATGAACCTACCGGGTTAGAGTGGCCATAACACAAGGGTAGTATCCCAACAACGCCTCCATCGAAACTGGCGTCCCGATCTCAATGGCTCCTACCTATCCTGTACATGTGGCACAGACACTCAATATCAAACTGCAGTAAAGCTCCATGGGGTCTTTCCGTCCTGTCGCGGGTAACCTGCATCTTCACAGGTACTAAAATTTCACCGAGTCTCTCGTTGAGACAGTGCCCAAATCATTACGCCTTTCGTGCGGGTCGGAACTTACCCGACAAGGAATTTCGCTACCTTAGGACCGTTATAGTTACGGCCGCCGTTTACTGGGGCTTCAATTCATACCTTCGCGTTACCGCTAAGCACTCCTCTTAACCTTCCAGCACCGGGCAGGCGTCACCCCCTATACATCATCTTACGATTTAGCAGAGAGCTGTGTTTTTGATAAACAGTTGCTTGGGCCTATTCACTGCGGCTGACTGAAAGCCAGCACCCCTTCTCCCGAAGTTACGGGGTCATTTTGCCGAGTTCCTTAACGAGAGTTCTCTCGCTCACCTGAGGCTACTCGCCTCGACTACCTGTGTCGGTTTGCGGTACGGGTAGAGTATGTTTAAACGCTAGAAGCTTTTCTTGGCAGTGTGACGTCACTAACTTCGCTACTAAACTTCGCTCCCCATCACAGCTCAATGTTATAGAATTAAGCATTTAACTCAATTCACACCTCACTGCTTAGACGTGCACTTCCAGTCGCACGCTTTAGTTAGCCTACTGCGTCCCTCCTTCACTACATACTCTAGTACAGGAATATCAACCTGTTGTCCATCGGATACACCTTTCGGTCTCTCCTTAGGTCCCGACTAACCCAGGGCGGACGAGCCTTCCCCTGGAAACCTTAGTCTTACGGTGGACAGGATTCTCACCTGTCTTTCGCTACTCATACCGGCATTCTCACTTCTATGCGTTCCAGCGCTCCTCACGGTACACCTTCTCCACACATAGAACGCTCTCCTACCATACCTATAAAGGTATCCACAGCTTCGGTAAATTGTTTTAGCCCCGGTACATTTTCGGCGCAGGGTCACTCGACTAGTGAGCTATTACGCACTCTTTGAATGAATAGCTGCTTCTAAGCTAACATCCTAGTTGTCTGTGCAACCCCACATCCTTTTCCACTTAACAATTATTTTGGGACCTTAGCTGGTGGTCTGGGCTGTTTCCCTTTCGACTACGGATCTTAGCACTCGCAGTCTGACTGCCGACCATAATTCATTGGCATTCGGAGTTTATCTGAGATTGGTAATCCGGGATGGACCCCTCACCCAAACAGTGCTCTACCTCCAAGAATCTCTAATGTCGACGCTAGCCCTAAAGCTATTTCGGAGAGAACCAGCTATCTCCAAGTTCGTTTGGAATTTCTCCGCTACCCACAAGTCATCCAAGCACTTTTCAACGTGCCCTGGTTCGGTCCTCCAGTGAGTTTTACCTCACCTTCAACCTGCTCATGGGTAGGTCACATGGTTTCGGGTCTACGACATAATACTAAAGCGCCCTATTCAGACTCGGTTTCCCTGCGGCTCCGTCTCTTCAACTTAACCTCGCATCATATCGTAACTCGCCGGTTCATTCTACAAAAGGCACGCTCTCACCCATTAACGGGCTCGAACTTGTTGTAGGCACACGGTTTCAGGTTCTATTTCACTCCCCTCCCGGGGTGCTTTTCACCTTTCCCTCACGGTACTGGTTCACTATCGGTCACTAGAGAGTATTTAGGGTTGGGAGATGGTCCTCCCAGATTCCGACGGGATTTCTCGTGTCCCGCCGTACTCAGGATACTGCTAGGTATAAAGACTATTTCGAATACGAGGCTCTTACTCTCTTTGGCTGACCTTCCCATGTCATTCTTCTATACTCTTTAAGTCCACATTGCAGTCCTACAACCCCGAAGAGTAAACTCTTCGGTTTGCCCTCCTGCCGTTTCGCTCGCCGCTACTCAGGCAATCGCTTTTGCTTTCTCTTCCTACAGCTACTTAGATGTTTCAGTTCACTGCGTCTTCCTCTACCTATCCTTAACAGATAGGAGTACTAGCCATTAGCTAGTGGGTTCCCCCATTCGGACATCTCTGGATCGTCGCTTACTTACAGCTCCCCAAAGCATTTCGTCGTTTGTCACGTCCTTCTTCGGCTTCTAGTGCCAAGGCATCCACCGTGCGCCCTTATTAACTTAACCTTATTTTTGGTCTTACGACCTAAACTCTTTAAATATTTACAGCGTTTCGGTTTATTTTTCTTGTTACTATTTGATATAGATATTCAATTTTCAATGTTCAAACTTAACACTACTAAAGTGTTAATGGAGCCTAGCGGGATCGAACCGCTGACCTCCTGCGTGCAAAGCAGGCGCTCTCCCAGCTGAGCTAAGGCCCCACAAGACCTCTCAAAACTAAACAAGACCAACGTACAGGTTTCCATTTCCTTAGAAAGGAGGTGATCCAGCCGCACCTTCCGATACGGCTACCTTGTTACGACTTCACCCCAATCATCTATCCCACCTTAGGCGGCTGGCTCCAAATGGTTACCTCACCGACTTCGGGTGTTACAAACTCTCGTGGTGTGACGGGCGGTGTGTACAAGGCCCGGGAACGTATTCACCGCGGCGTGCTGATCCGCGATTACTAGCGATTCCGACTTCATGTAGGCGAGTTGCAGCCTACAATCCGAACTGAGACTGGCTTTAAGAGATTAGCTTGCCGTCACCGACTCGCGACTCGTTGTACCAGCCATTGTAGCACGTGTGTAGCCCAGGTCATAAGGGGCATGATGATTTGACGTCATCCCCACCTTCCTCCGGTTTATTACCGGCAGTCTCGCTAGAGTGCCCAACTCAATGATGGCAACTAACAATAGGGGTTGCGCTCGTTGCGGGACTTAACCCAACATCTCACGACACGAGCTGACGACAACCATGCACCACCTGTCACCTCTGTCCCGAAGGAAAGCTCTATCTCTAGAGCGGTCAGAGGGATGTCAAGACCTGGTAAGGTTCTTCGCGTTGCTTCGAATTAAACCACATGCTCCACCGCTTGTGCGGGCCCCCGTCAATTCCTTTGAGTTTCAACCTTGCGGTCGTACTCCCCAGGCGGAGTGCTTAATGCGTTAGCTGCGGCACTGAGTCCCGGAAAGGACCCAACACCTAGCACTCATCGTTTACGGCGTGGACTACCAGGGTATCTAATCCTGTTTGCTCCCCACGCTTTCGAGCCTCAGCGTCAGTTACAGACCAGAGAGCCGCTTTCGCCACCGGTGTTCCTCCATATATCTACGCATTTCACCGCTACACATGGAATTCCACTCTCCCCTTCTGCACTCAAGTTAAACAGTTTCCAAAGCGTACTATGGTTAAGCCACAGCCTTTAACTTCAGACTTATCTAACCGCCTGCGCTCGCTTTACGCCCAATAAATCCGGATAACGCTCGGGACCTACGTATTACCGCGGCTGCTGGCACGTAGTTAGCCGTCCCTTTCTGGTAAGTTACCGTCACAGTGTGAACTTTCCACTCTCACACTCGTTCTTCTCTTACAACAGAGCTTTACGATCCGAAAACCTTCTTCACTCACGCGGCGTTGCTCGGTCAGGGTTGCCCCCATTGCCGAAGATTCCCTACTGCTGCCTCCCGTAGGAGTCTGGGCCGTGTCTCAGTCCCAGTGTGGCCGATCACCCTCTCAGGTCGGCTATGTATCGTCGCCTTGGTGAGCCGTTACCTCACCAACTAGCTAATACAACGCAGGTCCATCTGGTAGTGGAGCAATTGCCCCTTTCAAATCAACATCATGCAATGTCGACTGTTATGCGGTATTAGCTATCGTTTCCAATAGTTATCCCCCGCTACCAGGCAGGTTACCTACGCGTTACTCACCCGTTCGCAACTCATCCGCTCGGTGCAAGCACCAAGCTTCAGCGTTCTACTTGCATGTATTAGGCACGCCGCCAGCGTTCATCCTGAGCCAGGATCAAACTCTCATTAAAATAATTGTTTGTCTTAAACTCATTCTGTCACTGACAGATTTATTGTTTTTTTATTGTTCAGTTACTATAACTTTCGTTATAGCGCCCTGCACATTGGTTCGTCTTGTTCAGTTTTCAAAGGTCTTTGTCGCTCTCGCGCGACAACTATATTAGTATATCATGACCTCTCCTTACTGTCAACACTTTTTTCCAAAAAATTTTATTTTTTTGAAAGTTTTTTTAAATAAAGAAAATAGAGAGGGAATCCTCTCTATTTATATTCTTGTCTGTATTTGTTTTCTTCAGCTTTGTTAGCCCATACATAATGACCTGGTTTAATTTCAACCATTTGTGGTTTATCTTCAGAGTAATCATGTTGTTCTGGATCGTAGATTTTTAGAACTTTTTTACGTTCTAGAATTGGATCTGGAATTGGGACCGCTGAAAGTAGGGATTGTGTGTACGGATGGATTGGGTGGTTAAATAGCTCTTCAGTTTCTGCCACTTCTACAATAACCCCTTTATAGATAACTGCAATACGGTCAGAAATGAAGCGCACAACTGACAAGTCATGGGCGATAAAGAGGTAGGTCAAGCCTAATTCTCTTTGGAATTTTTTCAACAGGTTCAAGACCTGCGCACGTACTGAAACGTCAAGGGCTGAGATTGGTTCATCCGCAATGACAAATTCTGGTTCCATGACAAGTGCACGTGCAATACCGATCCGTTGACGTTGACCACCTGAGAATTCGTGAGGATAACGTGTCAAATGTTCTGCAAGAAGCCCGACTTCATGCATAATATTTTTTACTTTTTCCTGACGTTCTTCTTCACTGTTAAACAAATGGTGGTTGATCAAACCTTCAGAGATAATATAATCAACTGTTGCACGTTCATTCAAACTTGCTGCTGGGTCTTGGAAGATCATTTGAATCTTACGGATCAACTCTGATTTTTCACTATGAGAGTTTTTTCCGTTGATCTTGCGACCGTCATAAATAATTTCTCCAGCACTTGTATCATTCAAACCGATGATCGCACGTCCAATTGTTGTCTTCCCACTTCCTGATTCACCAACAAGAGAGAACGTTTCTCCCTTATTAATGAAAAAGTTGGCGTTTTTTACAGCAACGAATTTTTTACTTCCTTCACCGAAGGAAATTTCTAAATCTTTAATTTCAACTAATTTTTCAGTCATTTCCTTCCTCCTATTCTGTAATGTGAGTGAAGCCCATTTTTGAGCCAATCTTTTCGTGAAGGTTTTCGATTACTTCTGGTTTATGAACTGTTGGTGCATCTGGATGGAGCAACCATGTCTTCGCCCAGTGAGTATCGGTTACTTTGAAAGCAGGTGCCTCTTCTTCAAAATCAATCTGCATTGCATAGTCTGAACGAAGTGCGAAGGCATCTCCTTTGATTGGAGCATACAATGATGGCGGAGTCCCTGGAATAGAGTAAAGATCACCATCTGAGGTTGACAATTGAGGCAAGCTTGAAAGCAAGCTCCATGTGTATGGATGTTTTGGATCGTAGAAAATTTCTTCTACTTTACCAAACTCAACAATTTCTCCAGCATACATAACGGCTACTTTATCTGCAATACTTGCAACCACACCTAAGTCGTGGGTGATAAAGATAACTGTAAATTGGTATTCTTTTTGAAGGGATTTCAACAAATCAATGATTTGCGCTTGAATGGTTACGTCAAGGGCTGTTGTTGGTTCGTCACAGATTAAAATATCTGGACGGCAGGCCAAGGCGATGGCAATAACGATCCGTTGACGCATCCCACCTGAATATTGGAATGGATACTCATCAAAACGACGTTCAGCATCTGGAATTCCAACTTTCTCCATATAGTCCAAAGCCATTTCTTTGGCTTCTTTAGCTGTTTTCCCTTGGTGTTTGATAATGACTTCTGTAATTTGTGATCCAATTGTGTTGATTGGGTCCAAACTTGTCATTGGGTCTTGGAAAATTGTAGCGATCTTAGATCCACGAATATTTTCCCAATCTTTATTCGATTTCAAGTCTGTCAATTCTTGACCACGGTATTTAATCGAACCTTGGGCAATACGGCCGTTATCTTCTAACATTCCGGTGAACGTTTTTGTCAAAACTGATTTTCCTGAACCCGACTCACCAACTAAGGCAAGAACTTCACCTTCTTCTAGCTCAAGCGATACGCCACGAATAGCTGTCAATACGCGATCGCGCACGTCAAATTCCACTACGATATCTTGAGCAGATAAAATAATATTGTTATTTGATGTCATATCTACTCCTCCTATCTATGTGTACGTGGGTCGCTGGCATCGGCCAAGTTTTGTCCGACGATAAAGAATGACAAGGATACTAAAATCAAAACAGTAAGCGGAATCCAGAATAGGTAGGCATTTGTAGTTACGTTTTGAGAATAGTCAGAAATCAACCGTCCCAAACTTGGAACTGTGATTGGAAGACCAAGTCCGAAGAAGGAAAGGAAGGCTTCATAAGAAATAAAGCTTGGAAGTAACTGTGATGTTTGTGTCACGATAACAGATACCAATTGAGGCAAAATATTTTTCGTAACAATTTTCAAAGTTGGTGTTCCTAATGTTCGGCTGGCAAGGTTGTACTCCAAATCACGGTAACGCATGATTTGGACACGAATGGTATAGGCAATTCCGATCCATCCAGTTAAGGACATGGCAAGAATCAAGTTCCAGAAACCAGATCCCATTGAGTAAGTCAAGACGATAACGATCAACATAAATGGAATGTTTGAAATAACGTTATAAACTTCCATCATGATACGGTCGATGGATTTTGAGATCCCCCAAATTCCACCAACGATAACTCCGACAACCACGTTAATAACAGTGGCGATGAAAGAAATGATAATGGAATTCCGAGCACCAAACCAAACTCCATCAAAGAGGGATTTACCGTTATTATCTGTACCAAAGAAAGCTTTGGCACTTGGTGGATTCAAACGTGCTGAAAAGTCATTTACCTTACTTACGTCGTTGTAATCAAAATTTGAAAACATCGGGTAGACAAAACTCATCAAGAGAATCCCAATCAAAATAGCAAGCATAATGATCGTGGTTCTTTTTTTCAAGAATTGTCTGAATACAGATTTCCAGTATGAATACGCTGGAGCATCGATTACTTCAGAGGCAAAGTCATCGCGTTTTACAAACTGAAATTTATTTTTATCGATTGTAGCCATTATTTGCCTCCTTTCGTATTCGTTAATTTAATCCGTGGATCAAGCACTGTCATCAAGATATCACCTAACATGGCAGCAAAGATACCAAGTGATGTGAAGATGAAGACAAGTCCGATGACCATGGTGTTGTTTGATGCTTTAATAGAGTCAATCAACATTTTACCCATACCTGGGAAAGCGAAGACTGTTTCAGTCAACGTCGCACCTGAGATAACTCCAATGATAGCCCCTGGAATTCCAGAAACTAGTGGAACCATCGCATTTTTGAAGATGTGTTTTCTTGAGATCTCACGTTCTGACAATCCTTTTGAACGAGCAAAACGGACGAAATCTTGCGAATGGATATCGATCATATAACGACGAATCCAAACGGCGATAAATGGCGCACTCAATAAACCAAGAATCAGAGACGGCAATACATATGAACGCCAGTCCTGTGCTCCAAGTACTGGGAATGAGTCTGGAAGTCCAAAGAATGAACCTGCTAGACGCACGATATAGACAAGGGCAATGGTTGGGAGAGACATCATAAATGTCAAGACCGCAGTAGAGATGCTATCAAACCATGAGTCCTTGAAAAGAGCCATATAAGATCCTAGTGGGATCGCAATCAAGTAGGCAATCGCAATACCAATCAAACCAATGATTGAAGAAGATGCAATCATGGATGGATTCTCATAGTTGCTCAACGTTGCTGTATAGGCATCCCCTTTACCAAATCGACTGATATCTTGTGAATCTGCCTTACTTGGTGATTTGTAGGTACGTGAGTAGATATCGATGGAAGATGTCTTTTTACCTGTTGGGAAGTTCACTTCAGTCTTCTTAGTCGTTCCTTGTCCTTGGGTAATAACTTGAAGAACAGGGGTATTTGAATAAGTTGGATATGAATTTCCAAGGTTTAAGGTTACAAAGTTTTGGTGTACATATGGGAACTGACCATTAAAGTACAAGAGGTATTTGTGTTTCGTACCAGAACCCACTACAGACCATCCAATAGATGGATCATTTTCAATACGGATATAGCGTTTGAGATTTGGATTTGAGGCATCTTTCACCCAACCTGGATGATCAAACTGAATCAAATTCGCATAGAAGCTGATGACACGTTCAAAAACCGGAATTTCACGCACCGCATAGAAAGACTTACTCTCTGGGAAACGTTTCAACTGCCAACCATGACCTAATTTTTCAATATATTTTTTGTAGATCTTTTCATTAGCAGTTGTCGCATCAACCGTTACGGAAGAATCTTCTTTACTTGCTTTTTGTTGCAAGCTCTTTGAATCCATGTATTCCAAATAACCCATGCGATCGTAGACAGTATTTTCGTAGTTGATCTTCGAATCTTTTGTCTTCGCTACTTTATTGTAGTTGGGGTCATTTTTAAAGATGAGATTTCTCGGTGTTAGCGTATAGATAATCATGTAGGTTAATGTCGTGACGAGAAAGATCGACACTAACGAACGCAAAATACGCATAAAAACATATTTTTTCATATTTCATTCCTTTAATGTCCAAAAGAACTTTCTCCCCTAGAAGAGAAAGTTCTAATGAAAAGCAATAATTTAATTATTTAACGTGTTTTTCAAGATCTTGTTGAGCTTTTTTGTTTGACTCAGCTTTTTCTTTTTGCCATTTTTCACGTGCTTGTTCGTATTGTTTCTTAGTAACTGGCTCATCTTGAACTTCAACGTATTTCAAGTATGTTGAACCTTTGTTACCTGTTTGTGATGATGGTTCAGAGAATGGAACTACCTTAGAAACAACTGTTGCAGCACCTGTACTTGACATCGTTGGAATAACAATCGCACTATCTGTCAACCAAGCTTGAGCTGCTGCGTATTTTTCATAACGTTTCACAACATCTTGTGTTTCGTTATTTGCATCGTCAAGAAGTTTAGCGAATTCATCCAAACCGACTGCTTTTGCTGATGGGTTATCTACACCACCTGCAAAACCAAGGTAAACTTTTGTTTGGTCCTCAGAAGCTGGTTGAAGAGTATCAAGGTAAGTTGATGGATCATCATAGTCTGGGTTCCATCCGACCATTCCTTGAAGATCCCAGTCTGCGTCTGCAGCTGATGGCACATTCAAAGTAATATTCAACACTTCGTCTGAGTCCATCATTTGAAGATCAAGAACGACATTGTCTTTACCAAGAGTATCTTCCACAGTTTGTTTCAGAGATTGCATCCGTGAAACAAAGTTTGTAGAATTTTGTGCTACCGGTACATCAATATGAATTGGGAATTGAACACCATCTTTTTGAAGTTCAGCTTTGGCTTTTTCAAGTTGTGCTTTCGCTTTATCTTTGTTGTAAAGACCATCTTGACCATCTTCAAGGTTGATACCCTTCCATTGGTCTCCATAAGTAGTCAACTTATCTGCAACTACATTTCCGAAGTCTTTTCCATCTACTTGGACAAAGGCTGGTGCTGTGTAGGTATTACGGATAGCTGGTTTAGCAAATTCTTTACCATTGACTTGTGCTGAGTAGTTTTCACGGTTCAAGGCAAAAGTGATGGCCTGACGGAAATCTTTGTTCAAGATTGCTTTCTTAGTAGAAGATTTTTCAGCATCTGATTTCTTAGCAGTGTGGTTATAAGATTGGCGATCCAAATTAAATCCGAGTACTGCTACACCTGATCCTGCTGGTGTAGTAAAGATATCGTCTTTATATTTTTTCTCTACAGTTGCAAAGTTTGAACTTGCAGGGAAAAGGCGAGCTTTTGTATAAGCACCATCAGAGAATCCACGTGCCAATGAATCTTGGTCTGATCCATCGTAATAAGTATATTTTACTTCTTTCAGGTGAACGTTTTTCTTATCCCAGTAGTTGTCATTCTTTTCAAATACAACAGATGATTTTGAAGTAATGGATTTCAAAAGGAATGGTCCGTTTGCAAGGATTGACTTCACATCGTTTGGTTGACCAAAATCATCTCCCTTACTCTTCAAGAACTCTGTGCTTATTGGGAACAAAATTCCGTTAGTCGTTTTAGAGTTCCAGAAAGTTTCAGGTTTGTTCAATGTGTATTGAAGTGTGTAATCATCAACCGCTTTGACACCAACTTGGCTGAAGTCTGTGATTTTTCCTTGGACATAATCATCCAAACCTTTGATTGAGCCTTGAACGAGTGGAAGAGTTTCCGATTTTTTATCAGCAGCGTGTTTCAAACCAGTCACGAAGTCTTGAGCAGTCACTTCGCCATGTTCTTCACCATCTGCATCGTACCATTTGACACCTTTACGAATCTTGTAGGTATAAGTCAGACCGTCTTTTGATACAGACCAGTCTTCCGCAAGTGAAGGCACAAGGTTGCCGTATTTATCATTTTCTAACAAACCGTCTACCACATTTGTAGTGATGTCATGGGTAGCAGCTTTAGAAGAAATTGTGTAGTCCAAAGTTGTTGGATCTGAAGTGTAGACATAACCATAGTTTTTGTCTTCGCCTGAGCTTGCTTTGCTAGTATTTGAACTAGAACATGCAGCTAACAATCCAGCTGCAAGGAGTGTTACTCCGGCAACTGCGAATACTTTACCTTTTTTCATAGGAATTCTCCAATAGTTTTTTTAGATTTGTTTAAGATTATATCACAAGTAGAAAAAAAAGTAAACTAAATTTTCTGAATATTTGCTTCAACCCCATCCAAAAACCTTGCTATGATTGACTTTTTAGCCTAATTGATGATTTTACGATTTTCCATTAATCATTTGTATGATACAATAGAGAGGACTAAGCAACGAGGAAACAACTGTGAAAAAATTCTTTCTTTCTTTTTTAACCTTCATCCTGCTGTTATGCAGTTTACCTTATCAAGTCGTTCTAGCAGATGAGCTAGATCTTCCTGCTCAAAGTGCTATTGCTGTTGAAGCTGATACAGGTAAAATCTTATATGAAAAGGATTCAGAGAAAAAGCGAGATGTGGGGGGACTATCTACACTCTTGACCACTTATCTGATTTTCGAAGCCATTCATGAAAAAAAACTTTCTCTGAAAGATCCTATTAAACTGTCTGAGAAAGCTCTAGCCTTAAATGATATCGAAGGTGCTGGTACTCTTCCTATGGAGGCGAACCAATATACAGTTGAACAGTTATTGACTGCTCTTTTAGTTGGAAATTCTAGCACTGCTGCCTTCGCCTTAGCTGAGAAAGTGGGTGGCTCTGAGAAAAGCTTCGTTGAAAAAATGAAGCAGAAACTTTCTGAATGGGGCATTCAATCTCCTCATTTAATTAATGCTACCGGATTAAATACTCAAACCATCAGCGGAGATCCTGACGGGAAAGAAGACGAAAATCAATTGAGTGCTTATGATATTGCTGTTATTGCCAAGCACTTACTCCAGGATTTTCCTGAAGTGACCAAATATACTTCAAAGCCCACTGCTCTTTTTTCAAACACGCAGATTGAAAACCCCAACCTGATGCTAGAAGGCATGCCAAATTACCGTTCGGGCGTTGACGGCCTTCGGGTCAGCAACTCTACCAAAGGTGGCATCACCTTTGCTGCATCAACGACGCAAAATGGCATCCATATGATCACAGTTGTCCTAGGAGTGGAGGCAGTTGACGGTGATCCATATGCACGCTTTGTGGCTACTTCTTCTCTAATGAACTACGTGGTACGGACCTTTGTTTCTTCTATTGTCGTAAAAGAAGGAGATCCCTACGGAAAAAGTAAGGCAACTATCATGGATGGGAAGTCAGAGACTGTTTTAGCTGTTGCAAAAAAAGACTTCTATATCGTCGAAAAACAAGGTAGTCAAGCAGAACCAAAAATTCAATTCAAGAGTGACCAAGAATCATTCCGAGCACCTGTCAAATCAGGCACAAATCTTGGAAAAATACACTACACTGATCCAGATAAAATCGGACGTGGCTACTTAGAAGATCAAGAACCAACAGTCGATATGGTAGCAGGAAGAACCATTGAGAAAAGCTTTTTCTTAAAGGTTTGGTGGAACGAATTTGTTCGTTATGTCAACGAAAAGCTATAAGCAAAAAAATCACAATGGAGTCAAATCCATTGTGATTTTATTTTGCTATTAAAACGAATTATCCTACAGATCCTTCCATTTCGTAGCTAATGAGTCGGTTTAACTCAACGGCGTATTCCATTGGAAGTTCTTTTGTAAAGGGCTCTACAAATCCCATGACAATCATTTCTGTCGCTTCTGATTCAGACAGACCACGACTCATCAAATAATAAAGTTGTTCTTCTGAGATTTTTGAAACCTTGGCTTCGTGCTCCAAAGCAACTTGTGAGTTGTGGATTTCATTAAATGGAATCGTATCTGATGCAGATAAATCATCCATGATAATGGTGTCACACTCGATGTGAGAAACTGATTTCTTGGAATTTTTGTTAAAGGTAACTTGTCCACGGTAGTCTACCTTTCCGCCACCCTTCGCGATGGATTTGGACACGATAGACGAGCTAGTGTGAGGGGCATTGTGGATCATCTTGGCACCTGTATCTTGGTGTTGACCTGCATTCGCAAAGGCAATGGACAACATGGTCCCACGCGCTCCTTCTCCATCCAGATAAACAGATGGGTACTTCATGGTTGTCTTCGCTCCTAAGTTCCCGTCAATCCACTCAACCGTGGCATCTTTTTGAGCTTTGGCCCGCTTGGTGACCAAGTTGTAGACATTGTCTGACCAGTTTTGGATGGTCGTGTAACGCATGTATGCACCGTCCAAGGCAAAGATCTCAACAATCGCTGCATGGAGGCTATTGCTCGAATAGGTCGGTGCTGTACAGCCTTCCACATAGTGAACACTTGCTCCCTCATCCACGATAATCAAGGTACGCTCAAACTGACCTGTATTTTCATTGTTGATACGGAAGTAAGTTTGAAGGGGAACGTCTACTTTTACGCCTTTTGGTACATAAATGAAGGTTCCACCAGACCAGACTGCTGAGTTGAGGGCAGCCAATTTGTTATCCGTTGGTGGTACTAACTTCGCAAAATACTGTTTGAAAAGGTCTGGGTATTCTTTTAGGGCAGAATCCGTATCGGTAAAGATAATCCCCAACTTTTCAAACTCTTCTTTCATATTGTGGTAAACCACTTCTGATTCATACTGAGCAGAAGCCCCTGCTAGGTAAGCACGTTCCGCTTCAGGAATCCCGATACGCTCAAAGGTTTCCTTGATTTTCTCTGGAACTTCGTCCCATGAACGGGCAGGTTTATCCGAAGGTTTTTGATAATAGATCAAATCATCAAAGTCAATTTCTGATAGATCGGCTCCCCAGGTTTGCATGGGCATCTTTTTGAAGGTTTCAAAAGATTTCAAACGGAATTCGAGCATCCATTCTGGTTCATTTTTTGCTGCAGACAATTCACGAATAACCGCTTCATTCAATCCCTTCCCGGTAGAGAGAATGGGTTGAACGTCATCGTGAAATCCAAATTTATATTCACCGAGATCAATTGGTTTCGGTTCGACTCTTTCTTCAGCCATAATTTCCTTTCTTTCTCTGTTTCTTCTTTTAATTATTTGCTACGTTCGATCGCTTTTTTGAGAGCATTCCAGGAGAGGGTTGCACATTTAATCCGTTGTGGGAATTTTGAGACTCCAGATAAGAAGGCTGCATCTCCCAACTCCTCTTGGCGAGGATCTGATTGGCCTTGGACCATTTCTGAAAAGACCTGTGCCAATTCTTCGACTTCCTCTTTTGTTTTTCCCATTACAGCATCCGTCATCATACTAGCTGAAGCCGTTGAGATCGTACAACCTGAATTCACAAAGGCAATATCTTCCACCCTGTCATTCTCATCAAATTTCACACTCAACTGGATCACATCTCCACAAGTTGGATTGTTGAGTTGGATCTGATCAACATCTTCAATCTGTCCTTGGTGGTGGGGGTGTTTTGAATGGTCAGCTACGACCGCCATGTACAGCGAATCTAATTTAGAAAGTGCCATTGAAAAACTCCTTTGCTTTGATCAATGCCTCAATTAATTTATCACAGTCCGCTTTGGTGTTGTAGAGATAAAAACTTGCTCTCGTTGTCGCTGGGACTTGTAGGTATTGAAGGAGCGGTTGTGCACAGTGGTGACCTGCACGAACAGCAATCCCTTCATAATCTAATGCTGTTGCTAAGTCATGCGGATGGAGATCTCCTAGATTGAAGGAAATGACGCCAGAACGTTGGGCTAAGTCTTGGGAACCATAGATGGTCAAGCCTTCGATAGCCTGTAATTTTGGAAACACATAGGCAATCAATTCTTGCTCATGCGCTTCTACCTGGTCCATTCCCAACTCCTCTAAATAATCGATCGCTGCACCAAGACCAATTGCTCCCGCCATATTAGGTGTTCCAGCTTCAAATTTCCAAGGTAATTCCTTCCAAGAGGCAGATTGCTCGTAAACAAAGTCAATCATCTCGCCCCCAAACTCGATCGGAGACATTTGCTCTAAGATTGCTTCCTTCCCATAGAGGACACCAATCCCTGTTGGTGCAGCCATCTTATGGCCAGAAAAAGCAAAGAAATCCGCATCTAAGTCTTGTACATCAATGGCCATGTGAGGGGTTGATTGAGCCCCATCTACGACCATTATCGCTCCAACTTCATGGGCTAATTGGGCAATTTCCTTGATCGGATTGACCACCCCTAAGACATTCGAAGCATGGGTGATGGAGACAAATTTTGTCCTCTCACTAAGCTTGCTCTTTAAGTCCTGCATATCCAGTAAGCCATCTTTTAGATAGACATAGACCAGTTTTGCTCCCGTCTTCTTGCAGGCTTGCTGCCAAGGAATGATGTTGGAGTGATGTTCCATGATGGAAATCAGGACTTCATCCCCTTCCTTTAGGACTTCTTCTGCATAGCGGGCTACCCAGTTGAGTCCGGTCGTTGTTCCTCTTGTAAAGAGCACTTCCTTGGTTGATGAAGCGTTGATAAATTTTCTGACTTTCTCACGCGCCGCCTCATAGGCTGCTGTCGCTCGTTCAGCCAAGGTATGGACTCCACGATGGACATTGGCGTTATCTTGCAAATAATAGTGATTGACTGCTTCAAGAACACGTTTAGGTTTTTGCGTCGTCGCTGCATTATCTAGATAAACCAAAGGCTCATCGTGAATTAGTTGATCGAGAATGGGAAAATCTTGAGCAATCGTATTTTTATCTAGCATTGTTTCTCCTTAGCGTTGAGATAACTTTTCTTCGATAGTAGCAATCATTTCATCACGTACTTCTTTAACTGGGATTTCAACAATAACAGATCCCAAGAAACCACGCACCACTAAGCGTTCTGCTGTGTGTTGATCCAGACCACGACTCATGAGGTAATACATATCTTCTGGGTCCACTTGACCGATCGATGCAGCATGGCCTGCTGTGACATCATTTTCATCAATCAAGAGGATTGGGTTGGCATCTGAACGCGCTTGATCCGATAACATCAAGACACGGCTTTCTTGCTGAGCATCTGCTCCTTTAGCCCCCTTGATAATATGACCAATTCCGTTGAAGGTCAAGGTTCCTTTTTCAAGAATAACCCCGTGTTGCAAGATGTTTCCGATCGAGTTGCAACCAAAGTTGGTCACGCGTGTGTCAATTCCTTGCACCTGACGACCGCTTGATAAGGCAACGACTTTCAAATCTGCATGACTTCCGTTTCCAACCAAGTCACTGTCAAAATCTGCAACCACGTTACCTTCGTTCATAACACCGATAGCCCAATCAATGCTGGCATCCTGACCTAGTTTCCCACGTCGACTGATGTAGGCTGTGACATTTTCACCCAGGCGGTCAATCGCCGCAAATTTCACTTGGGCACCTGAGCGGGCAATCACCTCAACCGTCACATTAGCAGTTGCTGTTGCTGAGCCATCACCTTTTGATTCTAGGCGTTCCAAATAGCTGAACTTGCTGTTTTTGCCTGCGATAATCAAAATGTGTTTATTAAAAGGTACATCACTGTCGCTATCCTGGTAGAAAATGCCTTCAATTGGTTCTGAAATTTCAACATTATCTGGAATATAAAGGACAGCCCCACTATTAAAATAAGCTGTGTGGTAAGCTGCTAGTTTATCATCGTCGTATTTGACTGAAGACATGAAGTATTCTTCTACCACCTGCGGAATTTCTTCTAGGGCAGTATGGAAATCTGTGAAAAGGACTCCTTGGTCTGCCAAGGCTTGTGGCACCTGTTCAAATACAGTTTGAGTTCCAACTTGGACCAATTTTAAGTTTGAATCGAGGGCTGTAAAATCAGGAACATTGGCAGAAGCCTCGCTTTCTGTGATCGTCCCATCTCCAAGATTCCAGCGGTGGAATTTGACGCGTTCAATGGCCGGCAATTCCAACTGATCGATCTTGTCAAAAGCTTTTTTTCGTAAATCCTGCAGCCAGCTTGGCTCAGCATGCAGTTCCGAAAAGAGGGTAATATTTTCAATACTCATTTTTTTCTCCTAATAAAGATACTATCTGTTTGATTTTATGACAACATTAGATCACTTGTCATCAGGTTATAGTTCTTCTTTATAGTCGTAACCGAGTTCTTCTGCAAGTTGGGCATAGCCTTCACGTTCCAAGCGTGCAGCCAATTCTGGCCCACCTGAAAGCACGACACGGCCTTCCATCATCACATGAACGACGTCAGGAGTAATATAGTTCAACAAACGTTGGTAGTGGGTGATGATCATAGCTCCAAAACCTTCACCCCGCATTGCATTAACCCCTTTAGATACGACCTTAAGAGCATCGATATCCAAACCAGAGTCAATTTCATCCAAAAGGGCAAATGTTGGTTCCAACATCAACAATTGAAGGATTTCATTGCGTTTTTTCTCACCACCAGAGAAGCCTTCGTTCAAATAGCGTTCTGCCATTTCTTCTTTCATGTTGAGCAGTTCCATCTTTTCATCCAATTTTTTGATAAAATCACGAATAGAGATCTTCTCGTCTTCTTCTTTACCAGCATTCATGGCTGCACGTAAAAATTCTGCATTCGTAATTCCTGGGATTTCTGAAGGGTATTGCATGGCAAGGAACAAGCCCATCCGTGCACGTTCGTCTACTTCCAATTCCAAGATGTTGACACCATCAAACAGAATCTCCCCTTTAGTTACTTCATAGTTTGGGTTTCCCATAATGGCAGCTGACAGAGTAGATTTCCCTGTTCCGTTTGGTCCCATGATGGCTGCGATCTCACCAGTTTTTAGGGTCAGGTTTACACCTTTTAAAATTTCTTTGCCTTCAATTTCAACGTGAAGGTCTTTAATTTCTAATGTCGACATTGCATTCCCTTTCTTTTTACTTTGAAGTCTAGAAGGTTCTCAAAGCATCGATTCCTTCATCACAAAGTATTTTTTTACCTTTCAAGTATATCAAAAAAAAGCCTAAATGGCTTTTCTTTTGATTAGAACTATTCTTATTTAGTTTTTTCTTTTCGTTTTTGACGAACTTCCTCCCGATAGGAAGAATTCCCTATATAGCGCAGAACATTTAACAAAGGACTATGATGTGGCCCTAAAACCCCAATCAATTCTGCTAACAACTCTACTCCAAACAAGAGCCCGATCACAAGTAGGACGCCCCCAATGCGACTCGAGATGTTGAGCAAGAGAGAAATCAAGGAGAAAATCATCGAGATTCCATAGATCACCAATACAGTTCCCCGATGTGTCAAGCCCAGAGACAGAAGTCGGTGGTGCAAGTGATTGCGATCCGGTTTATAGAATTTTTGACCAGACAGGGTCCGACGGATAATGGCTAAAAAGGTATCTGTAATCGGTACACCAAGGATAATCATTGGGGTGACTACTGCAACAGCTGTCGCATTTTTCAAACCTTGCAAGGACAAAACAGAAATCATGAATCCGATAAACAAGGCACCGGTGTCTCCCAAATAGAGAATGGCCGGATGGTAGTTAAAGGGAAAGAAACCAGCGATGGACGCAACCAAGACAAAGATCGTCATGGTCAGAAAGAGATTGGGTACTGGTAGAAAGAAATAGGATACAATCCCCATTGTCACTAGGGAAATAATAGAGACCCCACTCACCAAGCCATCTAATCCATCAATCAGATTGACCGCATTGGTAATAGCAACAATCCAAATCACTGTCAAAAGATAAGAAAGCCACGGTTCAAAATGAAGTAAGGGACCACCGAATGGAATCTTGAAATCATTCAGCCGAAAATCTGTCAAAAACCAGACCAGACTCGCTGCGAGCAGGATGCCGATCATCTTTTTCTTGGCAGACAACTCTTTTACATCATCGATCAAGCCTGTGAGAGCGATAATCCATCCTGCGCCCACGACCGGCAAGGTATAAGATAGGTAACTTTTGATTGGTGCGGTAGTGGATGTCAGCATAGGAATAAAGATGAGAGTCGCAATTGAAAAAGCAATCACAATAGACAGTCCACCCGCGCTTGGCATGGGCTTGGTATTGATCCGACGCGCATTCGGATAATCTACGGCATCAATCTTAAAGGAGAACAAGCGAACCAAGGGCGTCAATACCAAGGCAATCATAAAAGTTCCAATCAGCACCAGAACAAATTGCAAGGAAAAAGACATCATAAGCTAGCAACTTTCTTCAAATTCTCAATTGCACCAGACACCATTAGTAAGTGACCATGTTCCTGCAGAACAGCTCGTGTCACTTCTGAATCATCCGCATACTCCCGAATGATGGCCAGTAACCAGGTTGGATATTGATTTGGTTGATCCTCTGTATCGATCAAGACGGTTAAATAATAATCAGATCCCATTTTGTATAATTCAGAGGTATCCACTGGAAAGCTGACCGTTTTTGAAAAGGCAACTGCTTGCTGGATATTTGAAAAACGCAAAATGTAATAAATATACTGACTTACTGGTGCTTCAGATGTAGGATCTTGTTCTTGATTGTCCCGCAACTCTTCTTGTTCCAAATGGTGAATGGCTTCTGCATCCCCTTTTGTCTTATCAGAGATTGTTTTTTCCAGGGTTTTGATAAATTCATCTGGCGTCATGCGCGACAACTCTTCCATATCAGGAAGATCTGACAAATCCTCAAAATCCAATTGTTGGTCAATTTTTGATTTGGTAACAAAAACATCCAATTTGTCTGGTTTTGGTGTCACACGAAAACTCAGCATCCCGCTATCCAGGAAGCTTTCTGGCATTTCGAGTTCATCCAAAATAGCGTAGAAAAATTCTTCTGTTTTTTCTTGTGGGACAAGGAAATCAGCAATTTCCATTCCACGTTCTTCTAAGTCTTCTAGTTGGATCGTGATCTTAATTGTTGAATCACTAATTTGCTTCATCTTCATAGCATAACCTCATACTTCTAGTCTTACTATTATACTAAAAAATTGGATAGAATTCAAAAAAAGGATGCATCGAAAAGAGGTCGGGACAAAAGTCTCCAACCTCAGAAAACAATTTGATCAAGTTCAAGCCTTCTCTTAGAAAATAACACGGAAGAGTCCATACAATAGCAAGATGGAACCAAGAACGATCCGGTATTTCCCAAAGACGGTGAAATCATGATTTTTCACATAATCTGTCAAGAAGCGGATGGCATACATGCTGACCACAAAGGCCACTCCCATCGCTACCAGTAGAATAAAGAGTTGCCCCAGTGCTAGTGAATGTCCGCCAAGAGCGAATTTTCCAACCTTTAAGAGGCTAGCCCCAAACATGGCTGGAATCCCCAAATAAAAGGTAAATTCTGTCACCACTGGGCGGCTAACACCATTGATCAAACCACCTACAATCGTAGCACCTGAACGGCTTGTTCCTGGAAATAGCGATAAAACTTGGAAGAGTCCGATATAAAGAGCTGTTCGATAAGGGAGCTTATGCAACTCCGTTACTGCTGGCTCAACTTGTTCCCGTCTTTCCAGATAGATAAAGGCAATCCCGTAGGTGATCAACATAATCGCAACGGAAATCGAATTGTGGAAATGCGCCTCAAACCAATCATCTAATTTAAAAACAAAGACAAGCGGAAGGGTTGCAACCGCAACTTTTGCCCATAATTGCCAAGTTCGACGTACTTCTAGTGGAGATTTACCAGGTTTGAAGGGATATAATTTATCGAAATAAATCACCACAACCGCTAGGATCGCTCCCAATTGGATCACAACATTGAACATCTCCATAAAGGCTGGATCTTGATTTTTAAACTGCACAAAATCCTGTAACAGAATCAAGTGACCTGTACTTGAGATCGGTAACCATTCTGTAATCCCCTCGACAATCCCAAAAAGAACCGCCTTGATTAATTCGATCAGAAACATCTTTTTCTCCTAAACTTACATTTGCTCTATTATATCATAAATCTATGGACTGGACCAGGCCTTCCAAACTAGAAGGGAAAGAGAGACTAAGACCATTCTTAATACTGCTTAGAAGGCACCAAAGCCTCCTCCGCCTCCTCCGCCAGAGAAGCCTCCTCCACTACCAGAAGAAACTGTGAAATGACTAGCTGTCGATGCTGTCGATCCATAAGTAGACATGGCATGACTTGAGTGGGTCACATCATGATAGAATGGGGTGTAAACGAAGGCGTTTAAGGCTTGATTTTCTAACTGAATATTCCGAAGTTTCATGACCTTTGTGACCTGATCGGCTACACCATACAAGGCCGCATAGACCAATAATCGGTTCCATAGGACAAGAGACTGCAACTCTGCATCGTTGAGGTGAGCAATCTCTTTTAACATCCGACCAAAACTATCCCAGTAATAGCGTTGCTCAGCACCCGCAACATTGACAACCCCATCTCGTAGGCAGGCCTTAAAGACGCCATTGAAGCGTGCTGGCAAAAACCAAAGCGTCAAAATTGCAATTAAACAAGGAACAGAGAACCACCCCAGAACAAAGATGGCAAAGATTTCTGCTCCAAGGGCGATAGTAGCTTGGCAAATGGAGATCTTCCACCTTGCGATGAACATCTCGGGCCACTTGGTTGACAGCCGTATCAAAGTGAGCCTGAGCCCTACTTCCTAGCGAACGAATAGCATCTTGATCTGCTTTTTTGGCATGTTTGTATACGTCATCACTAAATTCATAATTCTTAAAGAGATCTTTAACGGTACAGGAAACCTGATCCCCAAAAGCCATATTCATAAAAGAGCGTTCAAAATCATCCACATGTCCATGAGACTTCCTGGTCAAAACGACTTCATTTCCTTGTTGCTCGTAGACAATCACTCCACGATCCATCAAATCCAGCAAAGTGGTTTGAAGCATTTTTTCAAATGTAAATACCGGAGGAGTCGCCTTCTCTTTATTGGTAGGGGAAGCCTCATCTAGTTCAGCTGAATAAACAACCGAACTCATAATCAGAGGTGCAATGTCCTGTGGAATCTCATAAAGACGAGTATCGGTCGGATAGGTAACACCAGGCCAAATCATTTTTTTGAACCGATTGCGACCCAAGAGAGAAAGAAGCCAGAGTGCAATAATTAAGGCTGGCAATATCCATTTCCAAAACATGCGTGTCCAGTATTTTTCTTGTTCAATTTTGGCTTGGTTCTTATGAAATTCATCCAATTTGGTCAATCCTGTATTTCGACCAGAATCATACAAAGTAGATAAGTCTGACTTCAACCAGTATCCATACAACTCCACCGCTTTTCCCTTGCCTAAGTTATAGAAAGTAGCAGAATAGATTCCATCTTCTTTTTTTACAGTCACATCTGGTCCCATAAAGGCTGTATGGATATACAGTTCCGATTGGGCATTGGCTGGTGCGAACTTAGGAATGACACGAAATTGAACTTCATCCACCTTCTGATCACCATCAGTAATTGGTTTCCAGTTCAACTGCAAGATATCCTTGTGTGAATAAAGAAGATTTTTTAATTTCCATGTGACTTTAATTTTAACTGTATCTGTCGCCACACCACTGTTATAAATTTTCACCCGGTAGCCATCACCTAGATTCGTAATCTCGGGTTCTCTTTGAAGATCACGACCTTCCACCTCAACCTTTGGCGGTATCTCAATTGCAAAGCCTTGTGGCATGTTCCCCGCAGTTCCTAGGCTAACATACTGCCCTCTATAAGAATCTTTGAAATAATAAACCAGTTCTTCCTCATAGGTGGCGTCGTCCCAGGTGTCCAAGGTCAAAGTTCCACCATAGTAAACTACATCATAAGATGGGCTAGATGCATGGACATTCTGACTGACAAAAAGGCAGGCCAGAAAGGCGAAAAAAACATACAAATACTTTTTCATTTGATCACGCTCCTTTGTATTATTAAAGCATTTTTTAAATAAAAAGAGGACCATGTTTGAAATGCCGCCTATTTTACTGTACAATAGGAGAAGTTAAAATAAGGAAGAGGAGAAAAAATGAAAAAAACATTATTCGCGCTCTTAACAGGGCTTTTCATTTGCCTGGGGATCACACAGGTTGCTCATGCAGATGACTATTTACGAATCGGAATGGAAGCAGCCTACGCTCCTTTCAACTGGACCCAAGAAGATGATGCAAATGGAGCTGTTAAAATTGACGGTACCAATCAATATGCCAATGGGTACGATGTCCAAATCGCCAAAAAAGTTGCTGAGGAGTTAGGTAAAAAACCTCTGATCGTAAAAACATCTTGGAACGGTTTAATTCCAGCCCTCACTTCTGGTAAAATCGATATGATTATCGCTGGGATGAGTCCAACCGCTGAACGTAAAAAAGAGGTCGCCTTCTCCAAGAGCTACTATACCAGTGAACCGGTCATGCTCGTTCGTAAAGATGGAAACTATGCAAATGCTACTACCTTAGATGACTTTAAGGATGCAAAGGTCACCTCTCAACAAGGGGTCTACCTCTATTCTCTCATTTCCCAACTCAAGGGTGCGAAACAAGAAACTGCAATGGGTGATTTTGCCCAGATGCGTCAAGCTTTAGAATCGGGTGTTATTGATGCCTATGTTTCTGAACGTCCCGAAGCCCTAACCGCCGAGTCCGCTAATTCTAAATTTAAGATGATTCAATTCAAAAAAGGATTTGAAGTTGGGGAAGAAGATGCGACTATCGCTATCGGGATGAAGAAGGGTGACACTAGAATTGATCAAGTCAATGCCGCACTAGCTAAGATTTCGTCTGAAGACCAAGTCAAACTCATGGATGATATGATTAAGAAGCAACCAGCTTCCAGTGATGCTAGTGATGATAAGCAGACATTCTTTAGCCAAATGATGAAGATTTTAAAGGATAATGGTCCACAGTTCCTACGGGGAACTGGTATGACCCTCTTAATCTCCATGACAGGGACCATTGCTGGGTTGATTATCGGTTTGTTAATCGGTGTCTTCCGGACAGCTCCAAAGGCTAAAAATAAATTTCTTGCTGGATGCCAAACTGCCTTTGGGTGGTTCCTCAATGTCTACATTGAAATCTTCCGTGGAACTCCGATGATCGTTCAATCCATGGTCATTTTCTACGGTTCCGCCCAAGCCTTCAACATTTCCTTGGATCGTACCTGGGCCGCCATCTTTATCGTATCCATCAATACCGGAGCTTATATGAGTGAGATTGTTCGTGGTGGGATCTTAGCAGTGGATCCAGGTCAGTTTGAAGCAGCGACTGCTCTAGGAATGACCCATGGACAAACCATGCGCAAGGTCGTCCTTCCACAGGTTGTTCGCAATATCTTGCCAGCAACAGGGAATGAATTTGTTATTAACATCAAGGATACATCTGTTTTAAATGTTATCTCTGTAGTTGAACTGTACTTTACAGGAAATACGGTCGCAACTCAAAACTACCAATACTTCCCAACCTTTACGATCATCGCTGTGATTTACTTCGTTCTCACCTTTACTATCACACGAATCCTTCGCTACATCGAACGTCGCTTAGATTCTGATACTTATACTACAGGTGCCAATCAAATGCAAGTCAATGAGGTGAAATAATGTCAGAAAAAATTCTTGAAATTCAACATTTAAAAAAATCTTATGGTCAAAATGAAGTCTTGAAAGATATTTCCCTTACGGTTGAAAAAGGAGAGGTGATCTCCATCATCGGGAGCTCAGGTAGCGGAAAATCAACCTTTCTTCGCTCCATCAATCTTCTAGAGACTCCTACTGCTGGAGAGATTCTCTATCGTGGGCAAAATGTTCTTGACCCTGAATATGATCTTACCCACTACCGCGAGAAATTGGGAATGGTTTTCCAAAGCTTTAATCTTTTTGAAAATTTAAATGTCTTGGAAAATACGATCGTTGCACAAACAACTGTCCTCAAGCGTGATCGTGAAACCGCAGAAAAAGTTGCCAAAGAAAACCTTGAAAAAGTCGGTATGGGATCTCAATATTGGGCTGCCCGTCCGAAACAACTTTCAGGAGGCCAAAAACAACGGGTTGCTATCGCGCGTGCCCTTTCCATGGATCCTGATGCCATCCTCTTTGATGAACCAACTTCCGCCCTGGACCCTGAAATGGTTGGGGAAGTTTTGAAAATCATGCAGGACCTCGCTAAAGAAGGTTTGACCATGATCGTCGTAACCCACGAAATGGAATTTGCCCGCGATGTCTCTAGCCGTGTCATCTTCATGGACAAGGGGGTCATTGCTGAGCAGGGAGATCCAAAAGAAATCTTTAGTAATCCCAAAGAAGAACGGACCAAGGAATTCCTTCAACGCTTCTTACACTAATCTCTTGAAACAGTTTGCTTACCAGTATGGAAGCAAGCTGTTTTTTGTACCTCCTCTTCTTTTAAGGCATAGAAAAAAACCAGAGAGGAAGCCTCTCTGGTTTTTAATTGGAACAACAAATTAATCTTCGAATTTTTGATGATTTTTGTCATAAAAATCAATCAATCCGAGTGCAGTTTCAAACGAGATGTTCTTCACTTTTGCACGTCCTTGAGCCAAGGCAATGATAGACATTTCACGGGCATTTGTTTCTTTACTGATACGATATCCCGTAATTTTCTTATCGCGTACCCATCCAACAACTGATTCTACTTTTTCAAAGTTCGATTTAGCCATGATCTTTCTCCTATATTATTATTTCCAATACTAATATAAATTGTTTTGCACATTTTGTCAACTAAAATCGCTGAAAATACGAACCTTTTTTAAAAAATGAGAAAAAGTTTACTTTGCTTTCAGGGCTGATAATATTTGTGTACGAATGTTTTCGACGCCATCTGGGTTAGCTGGTAGGAAAATCGTATTATTCCCTTCTTTATCTGCAAAATTATTTAAGGTATCCAAGTACTGATTGGTTAACAGAATAGACATGATTTGCTCTTCGGTCAAGTCTACATTGGCTCCTTTTAACTCTTTAATAGAGTCTGCCAATCCATCGACAATAGCCTTCCGTTGCTCGGCAATACCGACCCCGTGCAAGCGGTCTTTTTCCGCCTCAGCTTCGGCAGCAGTAACGATCTTGATCTTGTCTGCTTCTGCCAATTCCTGAGCTGCCACGCGCTTTCTTTGCGCCGCATTAATCTCGTTCATGGATTGTTTCACTTCGGCATCTGGCTCAACTTTGGTGATCAAGGTTTTTACAATAATATATCCATAAGTTGACATTTCTTCTGCCACTTGTTTTTGAACTTCAAGGGCGATTTCATCTTTTTTCTCAAATAATTCATCCAAGGTCAACTTGGGAACAGAAGAACGCAAAGCATCTTCAATGTATGATTTAATCTGTGATTCTGGACGCATCAACTTGTAGTAGGCATCCTTTACGTTGCTTTCGTTCACTCGGTATTGCGTAGCCACATTCATGGTAACGAATACGTTATCCTGAGTTTTTGTTTCAACCACGATCTCACTCTGCAAGACGCGCAATTGAACTCGTGCTGCAATTTTATCGATACCAAAAGGCGCTCGCATATGAATGCCACTATCGCTAATTTTTTGATAACGTCCGAAGCGCTCGATGATGGCAACGGATTGTTGCTTGACCACATATAGTGAGCTAATCACAATGAATCCTGCAACCAGTAGCAAGAATAAAACAAAGATAATAAATCCAGGCATAAAAAGTTCCTCCTTTTAATTTACGCATATCATATCACAAGTATTGATAAAAAAGCAATATATTCCTTAAAAATATATTGCTTAAATGGTCGATTGTTTCTGTATGATACTCAGACGAGCATATTATAGAGTGTTTCATTGCCGTTCAAGTTAATGAAAGACGGATCAAAACGCTCGATACGGTTGACCAAGCCTGCATAGTCATGTTTATTGGCTAAAGTAACCCCAATCAAGACAGGGCCTGTTCCCTTACTAGCGCGCTTGATGTATTCAAAACGTGTGATATCATCATTTGGCCCTAAGATATCATTTACAAATTCTCGAAGAGCTCCTGGACGTTGTGGGAAGTTGACGATAAAGTAGTGTTTTACTCCATCGTAGATCAAAGCCCGTTCTTCCATTTCAGGCATGCGGTTAATATCATTATTCCCACCTGAAATAATACAACAAACGGTTTTCCCCTTGATGTATTCGCGCAAGATTTCAAGGGATGCCACACTGGCCGCTCCCGCTGGTTCAGCTACGATCCCTTGTTTGGAATAAAGATCAATCAAGGTCTCTGAAATCAAGCCTTCATCGACCCCAACAAGGGTTTCTACATGCTGGCGGGTCACTTCATAAGTCAATTGTCCCACCTTTTGCACAGCAATCCCGTCTGCAAACTTATCAATTTCTGGTAGTTTGACGGGACCACCTGCTTCAAAAGCCGCCTTCATGGAGCGGGCTCCTTCAGCCTCTACCCCAATGACTTCAATCCGAGGATCCGTTTCTTTGATGTAGGTAGACACACCTGAAATGAGCCCTCCTCCACCAACAGGAACGAGGACAGCATCAAAGTCAATCGACTCTTTTCGAGCTTCCTCAAGGATTTCATAAGCTACTGTCCCTTGACCTGCCTGTACATGTGGATCGTCAAATGGGTCAATAAAGGTTCGTTTTTCTGCAAGCGTAAATTCTTGTGCTGCCTTAGCTGAAGCATCGAAGGTATCCCCGACCAACTTGATCGTTACATAGTCCCCACCAAAGAAGCGGACTTGTCCAATCTTTTGTTGCGGTGTTGTAATCGGCATGAAGATAGTCGCAGGAATCTTCATTTCATTACAAGTATAGGCAACCCCTTGGGCATGGTTTCCTGCTGAAGCACAAACAACCCCACGCTCACGCTCCTCTTTTGATAGTTGAGAAATTGCAAAATACGCTCCACGAATCTTGAAAGAACGAACGCGTTGGGCGTTTTCTTTTTTCAAATAAATTTTTGCCCCATATTTTTCAGATAAATAGTGGTCGTATTCAAGAGGCGTATTAACAACGACCCCTCTTAATATTTTATGGGCCTTAGCCACATCTTTTGCTGTTATCATTTCATACCTCTGTTGCTGTGTTTTGATGAAAAAAGCAAGCCAGGGTGTCCCAACTTGCTTAGTCTTCTACAGACAATTAGTTGTAGATTTTGAAGGCGTCATCGTCGTTTTGACCAACGAACGGCATTGCTTTACGTAATTCAGCACCAACTTTTTCAATTTCAAGGTTAGCAGCTTCTTCACGGTAAGCAGTTAATTTTGGACGTCCAGCTTTGTAGTCGTTAACAAAGTCGTTAGCGAAGTTACCATTTTGAATGTCAGCAAGAACAGCTTTCATATTTTCTTTCACTTGCTCAGTGATGACACGTGGGCCTGATACATAGTCACCGTATTCAGCAGTGTTAGAGATTGATTGACGCATTTTCTTGAAGCCACCTTCATAGATCAAGTCAACAATCAATTTCATTTCGTGAAGCACTTCGAAGTATGCTAATTCTGGAGCATATCCAGCTTCCGTCAAGACTTCAAAACCAGCTTCAATAAGGGCAGTCAAACCACCACAAAGAACTGCTTGTTCTCCGAACAAATCTTCTTCAGTTTCTTCTTTGTATGTTGTTTCAAGAAGACCAACACGTGCTGATCCTACACCTTTACACCAGTCCATAGCAATATCTTTCGCATTACCAGTAGCATCTTGATAAACTGCGTAAAGCGCTGGTACACCAAATCCTTCAGTGTAAGTACGACGTACCAAGTGACCAGGTCCTTTTGGAGCACACATAAAGACATCGACATCTGCAGGAACTTTGATAAATTCAAAGTGGATGTTGAATCCATGGGCAAAACCAACAGCATTTCCAGCTTCCAAGTTTGGAGCAATTTCTGCTTCATACAATTCTTGTTGGATTTCGTCTGGTGCCAAGATCATGATAACATCAGCCAATTTAGTTGCTTCTGCTACTGTATAGGTATCAAAACCATCTTCTTTTGCCTTATCAAATGATTTCCCTGGGCGCACACCGATGATGACATCATGACCTGAATCACGCAAGTTTTGTGCGTGTGCATGTCCTTGAGAACCATAACCGATCACAGCAATTTTCTTTCCAGTTAATGCTGCAACTTTAACGTCTTTTTCATATTCCATTTGAACTGCCATAAGTAAAATCTCTTTTCTATTTTAATTTGCCTTTTTAAGGCGAGGATAACAATTTTCAGTCGAGAATTAATCTCGAGTAAATCCGGTTGCGCCGGTGCGGGCGATGTTTTTAATCCCATACGGTCGAATAACACGAATGAGGGCTTCGCTCTTTTCTGCATTTCCCGTCATTTGAACGGTGATAGAGCTTGGGGCCACATCGACCACGGTCGCACGGAAAGGTTGAATAATGGCCAAGATTTCTGCCCGCTTCTCAGCTGGTGCAGAAACTTTCACCAGAATCACTTCGCGCTCCAAGTGTGGTTTGTCAGTGATATCACGAATGCGAATCACATCAATCTGGCGGTTGAGCTGTTTGATGATTTGCTCTACTTCATCATGCGAAGCAACATCAATGATAATGGTAATCCGCGATACATTAGGGTTTTCTGTTGCTCCAACAGAGATACTTTCGATATTGACTTGACGTCTCGACAAGACTCCTGTAAAGCGGTTCAGAACACCTGAGCGGTTTTGAAGTTTGGCTGTTAACATTCTACGCATTAAACTTCACCCCCAACATCTCATGATTACTCTTACCAGCTGGTACCATCGGCAACACATGCTCTTTCCGAGAAATGTCTACTTCGATGAACATTGGTACATCTTCTGTGATGACTTCCAAATCCTTCTCAAGAGTTTCAGGATTATCAAATTTATAATTCTTGATCCCGTAGGCTTGCGCCATCAATTGGAAATCCGGAAGGCTATCAAAGACTGACTCTGACGTCCGACCATCATAGAAGGCTTCTTGCCATTGGCGGACCATCCCAAGCGAGTGATTGTTGAGCATAACAACCTTGATCGGAACCTTATAAATATTTAAGATCGCTAATTCTTGGTTGGTCATTTGGAACCCACCATCTCCGACAAAGAGAACAACTTCTTTATCTGGATTGGCAATTTTCGCTCCGATAGCTGCAGGAACACCGAATCCCATCGTTCCTAGACCACCAGATGTTACCAATTGGCGCTCATTTTGGTAAGGATAGTATTGAGCTGCCCACATTTGGTGTTGTCCAACGTCTGTGACGACAATAGCGTCCCCCTTGGTCAACTCTCCAATGCGTTCGATCACAGCTTGTGGCTGCACAACCCGTTCTTTCTTGTCGTATGAACGAACCCGGTTCTTATCTTGGGTCACCTTTTCGATCCATTTTTCTGTGTTGTTATGAACCGTTGGCTCTGCTAGCAATTGTTGCAAGGCTTTCTTTGCATCGCCAACAACAGGAATGTCGACAGCAATGATCTTCCCAATCTCTGCAGGATCAATGTCAATATGGGCAACCTTAGCATTTTTAGCGAAAGTCTTTGGATTCCCTGTCAAACGGTCATCAAATCGACAACCAACACTGATCATGAAATCTGTCTCTGTCATAGCGATATTGGCCGCGAAGGATCCGTGCATTCCTCCCATCCCTAGGAAAAGAGGATGACTGGTTGCAATCGTTCCTTGACCTAACAGACTGGTCACTACTGGAATCTGATAGCGCTCTGCTAGAGCAATCAACTCTTTTGCAGCTCCAGCGTAACTCACCCCACCACCAGCAAGAAGAACTGGTTTTTTAGCCTTACTCAATTGCTTCAAAATCTTTTTGATCTGCAATTCATTGGGTTCAATGGTAGGCTGGTAGCTTGGAAGCTTCACACTTGGTTCATAGATAAAATCTGTCTCTAAAGCAGACACATCCTTTGGAAGGTCAATTACCACCGGACCAGGGCGTCCAGTCGTCGCAATATGGACAGCTTCTGTGATAATTCGCGGAATATCTGCCGTCTCACGTACTTGATAGTTGTACTTGGTGATGGGCATGGTAATTCCCACAATATCTGCTTCTTGGAAGGCGTCTTTCCCGATCCCAGCACGATTGACTTGACCAGTGAAAACTAATAAGGGAACGCTATCGCTCATGGCATCTGCAATCCCTGTAATGGCATTGGTCGCCCCCGGTCCACTCGTGACGACTGCGACACCCAGCTTTCCAGTTGATTTGGCGTAGCCTTCAGCCTCATGCAAGCATCCTTGTTCATGACGACCCAAGATATGCTGGATACCCTCAAAGCTATAGATGGCATCGTATAAAGGCAAAACCGCTCCACCAGGATAACCAAAAATCGTGTCAATGCCCAAATCACGCAGGGTTTCAAGAACGAGCTCTGAACCGGTTTTTGCAGTTTCTAAGGTAATTTTCTCCATGTCTCTCCTTTCCAGTACTTTGTATATCAAATTAGCATGCTACTATCATACCATTTTTAGAAAATATTTCAAGGAAAAATAGTAAATTTTCTGAATTTTCTATCCAAATCCGAAGAATGAGAGTTTCTCCAGGATTGCTAAGTCTATCACAAAAAAAGGAGGCTGGGACAAAAGTCCTAGCCTCTCAATTGTTTTTGGATTGTCGAGCAAGACGCAGTGGTTGAGTGGGCTCTACTACGCTGATTTCATCAGCTTTTACAGCCCTACTCAACTGTGCGGAGGTGGGACGACGAAATCGAATTCTAACGAATTACCGATTTCTGTCCCACTCTCTTTTCTTCCTTATAACCAACCCTTTTCTTGGGCAATCCTTGCTGCCTCCGTCCGATTTTCCGCATCCAACTTGGTCAAAATAGCTGACATATAATTGCGGATGGTTCCGTTTGAGAGGAATAAGCGATCAGCAATTTCTTGGTTAGAAGCCCCTTTTGCGACTTCCTTTAAAACTGCCTTTTCTTGAGGGCTCAGAGGATTGGGATGGGTCAAGATCCCTTCCATTAATTCAGGCGAATATTCTTTTTGCCCTGCTAATACTGCATGAAGAGTCGCCATCAAATCCGTAATGCGGCGTTCTTTTAAGACATAGGCATCGACTCCAGCCTTGAGGGCCCGCTCGAAATAGCCCGGCCGCTTAAAAGTGGTAACGATGACGACCTTGAGCTGGGGTTGTTGACTTTTAGCCCATTCCAACACTTCTAACCCTGTTTTGATGGGCATTTCGATATCTAAAATCGCAATATCGACTGGATGTGTTTCGAGTAAGCGAATAGCCTCTTGCCCATCGCCAGCCTGCAAGACATCTTCCACATCCTCTTGTAGGAGCAAGAGCTGGCAGAGCGCATCGCGCAACATACTTTGGTCTTCAGCAACTAATAAACGCATCTTATTTCCTTTCTTGATAGGGGATCCGTATTTCTATCCGGGTCGGCTTGTGTTGATGACTGATCTCCAGCTCTCCTCCCAACAAGGCAATCCGTTCGCGAATCGAGTGCAGGTCTTTGTCAGAGACCTTGTCAAAGCCGATACCATTATCTTCTGCGACCATTTCTACACCTGTTTCGGTGGAGCGATAAGAGAGAAGGGCCTGCGTCGCTTTAGCGTGTTTGATCATATTGGTAGCTAATTCCAGAGATACCATGGCCAGAGCAGATTCTAGAATCGGCGAGATGCTAGCAGTATCAAGCTCGTTTTGAATCTCCACTTTGATTTGAGCTACTTCCAGCATTTGCTTGACGGTTTCCAGCTCTCTTGCCAGGGTTCGCTGCTTCAAGTTCTCCACAATCTCACGTACTTGGTGCATGGACTCTTGACTGATGGCTTGAATCTCTTGCACCTGCTCCTGCGCCTTCTCAACCTGACCCAATGCTAAGAATTGATCAGCTAGGTCCGCCTTGACACTGAGCATGGCAAAGGTGTGTCCTAGACTGTCATGCAGATCACGGCCAATCCGATGGCGCTCGTTTTCTGCCAGCAAAAGATTGATCTGGGCATTTTGCTTGGCATGGTCAGCTTTCAACTCTTCCATCATCTCAGCCCGGGCCATACTATAGGTCATGATCGCGATAAACAAAGAGACGATCAGGACAAAAAGCCAATCATTTTCTCTCATCTCCCTATTAAATAACAAGGCTCCCAAAAGGATCAGTAGTGATCCAACAGCCGTCCAAAGAAAGGGCGAGCGAAAATCGCGAATCCCTAAACGATAGAGCAAAATATTGCTCAGATAATAGTAAAACCAACAAAAGCTAGTTCCAACAAAAAAGGTATTTCCTGCAATATAAAGTAGAAGATAAATCCAAAAAAGCCAGGTCAGTTTCTTATTTTCAGTAATGAGGATTCCTAGATAGCTTATCATAAAGAAGATGGCTAAAAAGAAATGCCACCAGGGAATCTGCCCCAAGAAAATAGAAGCAAAGGGAAAGGCCATAAAGATTAAGCCTACGTAAAACATATGGTGAATATGTTTGAGTTTTTCAATCATGAACGAACCTCAGAATGACGACGATAGACGATAACAAGGGCAAACAAGACCAGGGTAAACAAGGTTAAATAGGCACTCGCAAAGACATTAATCTGCCCCTTGTTTAAAAAGGTCTTAATCAGTTCCATCAATTGATAGGTTGGTAAGCATTTGCCGATGGCTTGCATCCATTCTGGAAAGAGACTAATCGGCATCCATAGCCCTCCCATGACAGCCAGTCCCATGTAAAGGAGATTACCTACAACAGACATCAATTGACTAGAAGGAAGCAGGGTCAAGACCAGACCGAGAGCCACAAACGCTAGGCTTCCTAGGATGAGAAGGAAGGCTCCTAAGATCCAATCCTGCAGGGGCATATTCACATGCCGCACCACATGGCCTACGGTAAAGACAACTCCAATCGATAGGAGAAAATCGACAAAGAGACCCACAACCTTTATTAGATAATATTCTACCATAGATACGGGGGTATGGCGCAAGACTTTTTGCCAATTATTGAGTCGATCGGTTTCAAGAACGGTTGGAAAAGAAAAGATAGCCGTAGACATCATGGAAAAAGCCGTCATGGACAAAAGATAATCCCTCATAAAGTGAGCGGGTGCCCCTGGCGTGTCCTGGTACATCCCTGAAAAGAAAAGATAAAAGGCCGTGGGCATCCCAATTGATAACAAGTAATAAATGGCCTGGCGACTGGTCAAATGCCACTCAACCACGCCGAGAGCTTTCATGCGTTTCATCTTCTCTACCTACTTCCTTTGTATTTTCAAAAATAGAATCCAATAAACTTCGATTGGTCACTTCGATTTCTTGGATCGAACATCCTTCTTCTTGCAAGCGAGTCCACAAACGATTGGCGTCGCGTGTCACAACCTGAAGAGCATCGGGTTTAATGACCACTTGACCAATGCCTTCCATCTCTGCCACTAGAGCTTGGTAGCGTAGAGGTAGGGTGAAATGTTTTTCTACCTCTTCGCTTCTCATAGCGAGAGGTGTCGTATCCCGAAGCAAATGGCCCTGATGCAAGACCAGGATCCGATCAGCTGTATGTTCTACTTCCTCGATGTAATGCGAAGAATAGACAATGGTCACGCCTTCTTCCTTTAAATGCCCGACGATCTCCCAAAAGCGTTGGCGAGTGGACGTATCCATCCCCGCAGTTGGCTCATCTAAGAAAAGTAAGCTAGGACGACCAATCAAGGTTAGAACAAAAGATAAGAGACGCTTTTGACCACCAGACAACTTACTAGCCAATTGCTTCTTTTGTTCTGAGCTAAAACGTAATAAATCATCGATTTCTTCCCCTGTTAAGGGTTGGGGATAAATAGAGCGAAAGAAGTTGATCAGTTCCTGCACGGTTAGCTTTTGCACAATGGCATTCTCTTGAGGGAGATAGGACACACTAGCCTTTAACTGAGGATGACCAGGTGCCTTCCCCTCTACTTCAATAATCCCAGAAGTCGCCTTCATATCTCCCAGAAGACAGTTCATCAAGGTTGTTTTCCCAGCTCCGTTTGGCCCGATCAAGGCCAGACAATCCCCCCGTTCAACTGCAAAAGAAAGATCTTCTAAAATGACTTTTCCTTTGATACTTTTTTTCAAGTTCTCTACTCTAATGACGCTCATGATACTCTCCTTTCAACCAGGCTTAAACGGCCGGAATGATGGCAAAAACAACCAGGGTTACTCCCGTTGTTTTCATTGCTCCATCTCCTTTTTAACCGCCTTGATCATTTTCAATCCTTCTTGAACCGCCCAGCTCATGATGCCAATCCCAGCAAATAATTCCCAAGGAAAATGGTAATAGAGACTATCATCCTTTGAAAAGATCAAATAGACGACCATCCCCACCACTGTTAACGTAAACACTTTATAGAACCATTGTTTCATTTTTCCTTACCTCTTACTTTCTGACTATATTATAGCGAAAGAAAATAACAGCCACTAGATAATTTTGTCACTCGCTCACATGACAAAAGTCACTAAAAAAAGCCAAGTGACTTCACTCGACTTTTTCTATTCTTCTTACTGACCTTCTTCTTTCATGCCATGCAGTTTCAAGGCCTTGACCAAGGCATCTGCCTTCATGTTTTTCAAATCATTGAGACCAGCATCTTTGAAGTAAGAAATTTCTTCTAGAGACTTGGCGTCAATTTGGTTGAGGTCAATCACACTGGTTGAGAGCAATTTTTTCTCTGGGGTGACTGTGTATTCCAAACTAAAACCGGGAACGGTTTTTAGCTTCTTATAGTCTTCATTTTGTTCCAGCAAAGCTTGAATGGCTGCTGTGAGCTCTTCAGGTGACTTTTCTGCTGCGATGGTCCCAAGTTGTTGGGGCAGATCAGCCGTCACTTCGATGCGAAGGTTTTCAACCTTATCTCCCTTAGACTTGATGATATCCCGGTGTTTTGTTCCATTGATATCTCCTACTAAGGTTGTGGTTTTTTCTTCATTTTTTACTTCTTTTTTAACAGAGGAACTGCTAGATGAGCTAGCGGTTGTAGTTTTCTTTGTTTGGGATTGCGAACAACCAGTCAATACCAAAATGGCTAGCCCAAGGGTTACAAAAAATTTCTTCATTTTTATAACTCTCCTTTCACATACTGATACCAGTATAACATATCGCGTCTTTCTTGTCTAAAAACTCCACTGCTCAAACCATTTCCCCCTCTTTTCAAGCTCTTCCATTTGAATAAAAATCTGATGAATGTGAGACTTTTTGCAGAAACCCCTTTTTCTCACGAATAAAGCTTCCGTGTAGGGGTCGCTTCAATCTCAATCCCTCTGAATCACGCTGCTTTCATAGGGAATCTCCTCGTTTTTCTATATACAAAAAAAGGTTCCGAAAGGAACCTTCTGTTCAATTATTCTACACTAAACAAGTATGGGTAGACTGGTTGGCCACCTTGGTGGATTTCCACTTCTACATCTTCGTATTTTTCAGCAAGGGCTTGGGCCAATTCATTTGCCAACTCCTCACTGCCGTCTTCACCGACATAGATGGTCACAATTTCACTGTCTTCATCCAACATATGAGCGAATGTTTCTTCCAAGGTTTCCATCATATCTGGATTTGAAACAACGATTTTGCCATCGACCATTCCAAGATTATCATTTTCATGGATTTCAAGCCCATCAATAGTGGTATCGCGAACCGCTGTTGTCACACTACCAGACGCAACATCACCCAATGAAGCGCTCATGCGTTCGTAGTTTTCTTCGATCGATTTGCTTTCATCAAAGGCAAGAAGACTAGTCAATCCTTGAGGGATAGTCTTGGTCTCAACAACTGCTGCAGGTTGATCAATCACTTCTGCTGCAGATTGAGCCGCCATCAAGATATTTTTGTTGTTTGGCAAGATAATGATGTTGCGCGCATTCAACTCTTCAACCGCTTTGACAAAGTCTTCTGTTGATGGGTTCATGGTTTGACCACCAGAGATGATGTAATCAACTCCTTGCGCTTTAAAGATATCAGCCAATCCGTCACCAGCAACTACTGCGATGATGGCATATTCTTTTTCTTCAACTGGTTTGGCTTGGCGCTCTTCTTTTTCAACTTGCGCTTCGTGTTGGTTGCGCATGTTGTCGACTTTGACCTTGACCAAGCTTCCGTACTTAAGACCTTCTTGCATGACAAGACCTGGATCTTCTGTATGGACGTGAACTTTGACAATCTCATCGTCATTCACCACCAATAGGGAATCCCCAAGGTTGTTCAAATAGTTACGGAATTCATCGTAATCGAAGTCTTTGACATAAGTTGGACCTTGTTTCAAAGCGACCATGATTTCTGTACAGTAACCAAACTTGATGTCTTCAGTTGCGACATGACCAGCGACTGACTTGTGGTGTTCTGCATTGATCATTTCTGACATGGTTGCAGGTGTTGCTTGGAACTCTTCAGAAGCGATGAATTCTCCTGTCAAGGCTGACAAGAATCCTTCATAGATGAAGACCAAACCTTGACCACCAGAGTCTACCACACCAACTTCTTTCAAGACCGGCAACATATCTGGAGTCTTAGCAAGAGCTGTTTTAGCTCCTTCAAGAGCTGCACGCATGACTTCTACCGCATCATTAGTCGATTCTGCTTTTTTCTTGGCACCGATGGCTGCCCCACGAGAAACCGTCAAAATGGTACCTTCAACCGGCTTCATAACGGCTTTATAAGCGACTTCTACACCAGACTGGAAGGCTGCTGCAAGTGCTGCTCCATCCAATTCTTCTTTGTCTTTGACACTTTGAGAAAATCCACGGAACAATTGAGAAGTGATGACTCCTGAGTTCCCACGCGCGCCCATCAAGAGACCTTTAGCGAAGATCCCTGCTGCTTCACCAACAGTTGAAGCAGAACGGTCAGATACTTCTTTGGCCCCATTTTCGATGGTCATTCCCATATTGGTTCCTGTGTCCCCGTCTGGTACAGGAAAGACGTTCAAATAGTTTACATATTCCGCTTGTTTATTTAAGCGCGTAGCCCCCGCTTGAACCATTTCTTGAAATAAACTTGTAGTAATATTAGCCACGATTATTCTCCCACAATCTTGATATTTTGAATATAGACATTCACAGTATCCGTAGTGATTCCAAGTTGATTTTCCAAACTAAATTTCACACGTTCTTGAATATTTTTTGAGACTTCGCTAATCTTTGTTCCATAGCTCAAAACAGTGTAAACATCAACTGCGATAGTTCCTGCTTCCGTTGTTTTGACAACAACACCTTTAGAGAAGTTTTCTTTCCCTAGGAGGGCTTGGAAATTATCTTTGATCGCATTTTTGCTGGCCATTCCAACCACACCGAAGATCTCAGTAGCGGCACCGCCTACAACAGTTGCGATAACCTCATCAGTCAATTCAATTTGACCGTCCTTTGTATTGATTTTTACTGTCATAATTTCTACCTCAAAAGTATTTTATATTCTATTTTACCATAAAAGAGATCAGCTGTAAAAGGGTAGGGATTATTCTTCTCCCGCTGTGACAGCTGTCTCTAGAGAAAAAGAAAAGGGAGTGGGAAAGAACTCCGTAAAATAAAAAAAAGTTGAAAAGGTTCCCCAAACCTTTTCAATTTTCCCACCCCCGCACAGTTGATTAGGAAGTACGAATGTTTCAAACATGAGTAGTTCCAATCAACCACTGCGTCATACTACTATTCCTATCAAAAAGCGAAGGCTGGACACTTTATGCCCAGCCTTCTTTCTTTATTAAACGCGTTCTACTTTACCAGATTTCAATGCACGAGCTGAAGCCCAAACTTTTTTAGGTTTACCATCGATAAGGACAGTTACTTTTTGAAGGTTTGGTTTTACGGCACGTTTTGTTTGGTTCATAGCGTGTGAACGGTTGTTACCTGATACAGTCTTACGACCTGTGAAATAACATACTTTAGCCATTTCTGTGTTTCCTCCTATTAGATCTAATATAACGGATGTGCTAGCACCACATACCGTACTATATTACCAAAAAAAATCTCTCTTGGCAAGCTTTTGGCCAAAGTTTTTCATTTCAGACTTAAGAAAACGAATTCGCTCCGACATAGATAATTTCCAGATTTCCTAAGGAAACATCACCTGTAATATAGAAATCCTTGCTTGTCAGAGCACTCGGATTTTCCTGATGCTGGATCGCTGAAAGGGAATTATCCACATTAACATGGACGCGCCAATCACTTGGCACATAGAGGCTCAAACTTCCAAGGGAAACATCGACAACAAACTGAGCAGAAGGACCTTCGATGTGGCAATTGTCAAAATAAACCGATGCTTCTCCCATACTCACATCTGCACTTCCGCGGGTAAAGTGTTGGTCATTGAGATATTTTGTCACTGTTGAAAAAGTGACATCGATGTCATTGCCATCCGACTTACTCATGGACCCAGCAGAATAGGAAGCTAGGCGGGCTTTTGTTTTCTTAGAGGGTTTAAACAAAATATTGAGCCCAATCACAGCGAGAATTGAGGAAAGGATGACAACTGAATTGGACACCGGAAGGAAATGGTATTGCCCATTGAGACAAAAGAGGGCTAAAAGTCCATAGATGAAGCCCCAACCAAAATGGCGTTTTAAGAAACTAGAGAGGGACAGGACGGCAAGCAAGGTAACCCAAGCTAAGGTCCAGATACTGATGTCCCATTTTACAAAATAGCCCTGTAAAAGGATTAAGGCTGCTAAAAGGATTAAGAATACTCCGATTAATTTTTTTCTCATGATATTACCTCATTTCATTTAGTCGTTCTTTTAAGAGTTGATAGTAGCGTCTAGATACGTGAACCTGCTTATGGGTCTGGTAGAAATTGACCGTGCTGGTCCCTGAAAAAGACTTTTCTAGAGAATAGATTTGCTTGGCGTTGACAATGGTGGATTTGGATATCCGACAAAAGGCGATAGGAAGCAGCTCCTCCAACTCATAGAGCTTCTGCTTGACCTCATAGGCCTCGTCCTTGGTGTGTCCAAAAATCTTCTCCCCGTCCGTCTCAAAAAAGAGGATCGATGCCACATCCAGAAAATACTCACTTCGATCCTTGTAGAAGGCTAAAGGAGCGACTTTTTGTTCTAGGATTCTCTCTTGCAGCTGGGTCAACTCCGGGGTCAAGCGCGGAGCTCGAATCAAGATCTCAGGCTCGTCCATAGATGGATCCAATTCGATTCTAACTTTCATAAAACTCCTTTCCCAACGTTTTGATAGTACCATTATAACAGCTGTTGAAAACAAAACAAGGGCTTTTCAGTAAGTGGCACGTTTTCCCCATCAAGAGGTAGTTTTTGAGAAGTAAAAAAGAGAGTGGGACAGAAATCGGTAATTCGTTAGAATTCGATTTCGTCGTCCCACCTCCGCACAGTTGAGTAGGGCTGTAAAAGCTGATGAAATCAGCGTAGTAGAGCCCACTCAACCACTGCGTCTTGCTCGACAATCCAAAGACAATTGAGAGGCTAGGACTTTTATCCCAGCCTCCTTTCTTTATTTATTACTTTCCTTATCCGGTAAAAGAAAACTTAGACCTACACAAGCGAGCACACCTGCTGTGATGACCAGACCATTTGAGACCGGCAAGAGATCGTAAATCGCATTTGCGATCATCAGTGCGATCAAGGCGCAGATAACACTTGCCTTGTAATCTTTTTTCAAGAGATTTTCAAGAGTAAAGAAAGCAAATAAGAGAACAGGAAATAGGGGCCAGATGTTCACATCGAGCTTTGGAAAACCAACCATTCCCATTGTGACAACCGCAAGAGCAGCCAAAATAAATCCAAGTCCAAGTAGTTTTTTCATCATCATATACCTCATTTTGATTATTCGGAAGTATTTCTTCCTTTGATGATTCTATGATAGCAGAGAGCTCCTACGGAGACAAGGACTTTTGACTAAGTGGTCAAAAATGGCGCCTATGCGGTCAAAAAAAGAAACGAGACCGAACGAATATGTGATGAACATCATTCGTCGTCTCGCTCTTTCAAAGCAGTTTCTTCCTATGCCGATTGCAGGGATCGAACCTGTGACCTACGCGTTACGAGTGCGTTGCTCTACCAACTGAGCTAAATCGGCGATTACCTTCTTAGTATAGCACTCTGATAGCGGATGTCAAGCACTTTTAGTTGATCTTTTTAATCAGAATCTGACATGGATTCTGTGGATCCCATAGTTGCGGAAAAATCTCTAATTTTTTAAAACCAAGACTGCGATAAAAGACATTTGTTCGATCGTAGTTCTTATTAGAACCTTCTGCCACTGTTTTTACCTGTAAATAGTCGACTTTTTTGCAGGCTTCACTTTCCAAAGTAGCAAGCAACTGACTTCCAATCCCCCTGCCTTGATGAGCTTTTTTTACACCGAGACAATCAATCTCTGCACAATCTTCACTAGAATAGGACAAGCTTACAAAGCCAAGCAAATCATCCTCCTGATAGGTGGCCCACACTTGCAAGTCCTTGGCTCCTTCGATGTAGGCTTGCGTGCTTTCTGGTATTCCAAACCATTCTGGCAAATCCCTTAAAATCTCAGCGACAACTGCCATTTTTTGATCTTCACCCTTGACTTCTTTAATTACAAACATCATAAGTTCCTTTCTTGATTTTAGTCTTACTTTACCTCTTACGAACCAGCACTTTCGTAGGCATCCAATCCCCTGTTCCAAAGTTTGAGGGAAATAACAAAGAAAACAAGGGAAATCAGAATCAAACCACCAATATTAAAGAGTCCATCCTTGTCCTGCAAGAAATAGCTGGCAGGATAGTAGGCCGTAAAGGCAAAAGGTACAATAAAGCTAATTAACCAACGAAGGAGCGAATTGTAAATAGAAATAGGATACTTGGCAAAATCATTAAACATATAGAAAATGTAAATCATGGCACCTGACTGCTTGGTCCAAAAAGCGATGCTGGCTGTAGCAATTTTCAAGGAAGTATAAATCAAGGTCGCAAAAGGAATACAAACTAGAAAAATCAGGAATTTTGGAAGAGTCCAAGCAATGCTAGTCGCCGTTGTCGCTAGTAAAATCCCACCGACCAAAAGTTCACCCAAGGCATCAATCTGAAAGGTCTCAACCAGGATGTGAAAGAGAGGATTGATAGGACGAGTCAGATACTTGTCAAACTCCCCTTTTCGAACTAGTCGTTGACCTAAAGCCCAGAGATTGTCAAAAAAGAGATGATCTAGTCCCTTTGGAATTAAGGAAAATCCATAGATAAAGGCAATTTCTTGAAAAGTCCAACCTTCTAGGGAGGGAATGTGTTGAAAGATGACATTGAGAAACAAGAGGTTCAGGCCTTGAGTCAGAAAGACTCCCAACACACCAACCACAAAATCTACCTTGTATTCCATGATTTGCTTGATATACTGTCTGATAAAAATCAGATGCATGCGTTGATATTTTTTCATCCTAACCTCCCTGAATGGTGATAAATGACTGGACTCGTTTCCAAATCAACTGAGACAAGCCCACCATCACTATAAGCCAGAAAAACTGAAGCAAAAGTGCTTGAAGAATCTGACTAGCATCGTATTTCCCAACAATAATCATGACCGGAGTGTAAATTAAGGATGAGAAAGGTAAGAAGGACAGAATATCTGAAATGACCTTTGGAAAGAAAGCCAAGGGAATCAAACTCCCAGACATAAAGGCCACTATGGAAGTCTTAAGTAGGTTGGAACCCCAAAGATTTTTAAATACAAAGGCTGAAAATCCAAAGCAGATATTAAAGAAAAAGTTAATCAGATAGGCCAGCGTTAAGCTAAAAAGATAAAGGGTAGTTAGTCCCAGCACTTCTACAATCCCTTGCCCAGATAAGATTTTCATCAAAACAATGACACTTAAAAATGGCAGTCCAACAGAGATAAAAATCAACCACTTGGAACCAAGCTCCGTAAAGAGGTAAGAAGCCGCAAAATGCACTGGTCGCAACAAGCGCATGATAATGGAACCATCCTTGACCTCATCACCAATCATAAAGGAAGAATCCGACCTAGTCAGAAGATTAGTCACAAAACTCATGATGATGTAGAGGGTGATATCCGCCATACTGAAGCCCTGAATCAAAGGCTCCTGGGAGGAATCAAAGACAGCCTTCCATAGATAAAAAGCCACAAAAGCACCCATGACATCGCCAATCCGATAAAGAATAAAGTTGACTCGATAGCTAATCAACTCCTGAATCCCTGCATTGATAAAGGGTTTATAACGTCTCCACAATTTGACCATCTTAGAGCTCCTTTCGATAGAAGCGACGGATAATATCTTCAATATCCGTATCTACCATCTTCAAATCACGGACCTCAAAATCAGATAAGGTTTGCTTGATAATATCGGCCGACTGGTAGCGGGAACTATCGAATTCAATATTGAGAGTATTTCCTTGTCTATCAATGGACATATCAGGCAAACCCTCATAATGAGAGACTAGATGATTTTGACCTGGCGTCAGGTCAAAGGAGAGAGTCTTCATCTTTCCAAAGGTTTCCTTGAGCTGGCTAACCGTTCCATCAAAAATCTCCTGCCCCTTATCAATCATAAAAATCCGATCACAGAGTTGCTCAATATCACTCAAATCATGAGTAGTCAAGAGAATAGTTGTCTCTTCCTCCTGATTAATCTGGGTAATGGCCCGACGAATGTTGTCCTTGACCGACACATCCAAACCAATAGTCGGTTCATCTAAAAAGAGAACTTTGGGATTGTGAAGCAAGGAAGCCGCAATATCCGCCCGCATCCGTTGACCTAGTGAAAGAGTCCGCACAGGATCCTTGATAAATTCCTTCAAATCCAAAACTTCATTCAAAAAGTCCATACGCTTATGGAAAAGCGAGTCCGGTACATCATAGATCTCTTTCAAAACCGTGTAGGTCTCTTGCAGAGCCAAATCCCACCATAACTGGGTGCGTTGTCCGAAAACGACTCCAATATCCTTGACATAATCTTGGCGATTATCCTGCGGAATCTTGCCGTTAATCCGACAAAAACCAGATGTCGGTTTTAAAATCCCTGTCAGCATTTTGATGGTGGTTGACTTCCCAGCACCATTTGCCCCGATAAATCCTAAAATCTGCCCTTTTGGAACTTCAAAAGTTAAATCCTTGACCGCTTCAAAGGTCTGCTTTTCAGGATGAATAAAGGAGCGCAAGGCTCCCTTTAAACCCGGCTCCTTAACTGTCTTCACAAAATTTTTCCGAAGATGTTGCACTTCTATCATTGCCATATCTATCTCCCTATCGTAAGAAGCAACATTGTATTTTTGACCACAAATATTCTAAATCCTTACTTTCTACACTTACTCAATATTATTACAGAAGGCTTTATACCAACCTATTATAATCCAATAAAAAAAGGAATGCAAGCGTTTGCTTATAGATTATGAAATTAGAAATTTCTCTCTTGAAATAATGCTTTTGAGTCAGAAATTCTGGTTTAATAGTTTCCTTAAAACACCAAAAAACCTGCCCTTAGGGGCAGGCTTATTGTTAAGAAAAAGAATTTTTTTAATCGAGAAAATTAACGATTCTACTGTTAATCCTTCAGCATTTAATTATTATCATCAGTCTCAATGGATTTTTAAGCCCTCAATTATTCTCTAAAAATTTTTTAATACGAGAAACAATAGCATCGCTTTGATAATGATAGAGGTCGTGAGGCGCATCCATATAGTCGACTTGAACATTAGACTGGTCGCTTGCAAATCTCTCTGCATAACGTTGCCACTCTGATTGGCTAAAGGTCGTGCCTTCACCGTTAGAAACCAGGAGTAAGGCTGGAATTTTCGGATTAATGCTAGATGGAACTTTCTTGGCATTTTCCTTTGCCAAACGGGATTCATGAAGCATGGCTTGTGACATCAACTGCTTATATGCTAGTAATTTATATTGTTGTCGTTCAGTTTCAGTCAGAGTTGGATTTTTTATATAAAAGGACTCAGGGAAATAGCGTAATAAGCCAATCTTACTACTCCAATAAGCCACAGTAAGCAAGGCCTGATTATCCTTTAAATCCTCATAACTTGCTGGTAATGCCCAATCCAGACCAACCAAGGCTTTCACTTCATCAGGATACTTTTCCTGCCAAGCCAGACTTTCAAGACTAGCCATTGAATGAGAAAGAATCACATAAGGACCTGAAACATGAGCTTGCGCCAAAGCTTGACGGGTCTCAGAAAGGACCTCCATCACATCTCTTGAACGATCACTATCTTCACTAAAACCATATCCTGCTCGCTCCACGACAACAACTTTGTATTTTTTGGATAGGGAATCTGATAGATTCTTAAAGTCTAAAATAGGAGAGGCGATACCTGCACTGGAAAGAAAAACGATTGTTTCAGATCCTTCTCCTTTAACAGAGACATTCATTCGATGTCCATTGACTGTAACTTGTTTACCAATGGGTGTTAGAAGCTTACTTTCATTTCGTAAACTAAATTGATGAAAAACAAATGTAGCACCTAAAAAGAGCAGGAGAAAGCTACAAACGATCCAGCTAAACTGTTTAAATTTTTTCATAGGCATATTGTACAAAAATTAAATCCCGGAAGCAACTTTTCCCATACAAAAAAACAAGATCCACACGGGACCTTGCTTTCCTGTTTTCAATTAAGCTTTGCCTTCTGAACCGAATACGTCGATACGTTCTTCAACAGCTGCTGTAATTGCTTCGAAACCTGGTTTCAAGAATTTACGTGGGTCGAAGAGTTTCTTCTTATCGTATTCTGCTTCGTTTGCATCGTATTCACGTACGAATTGACGAGTAGCATTTGCAAATGCGATTTGGCATTCAGTGTTCACGTTAACTTTTGCAACACCAAGTTTGATCGCTGCTTGGATTTGATCGTCAGGGATACCTGATCCACCGTGCAATACGATTGGGAATCCTGGAACAGCTTCAGTCAATTTTTGCAAGTGGTCAAGGTGAAGACCTTTCCAGTTTGCTGGGTAAGGACCGTGGATGTTACCGATACCTGCAGCCAAGAAGTCGATTCCTGTAGCAACCATTGCTTTAGCATCTTCGATTGGTGCCAATTCACCGTCACCGATGATACCGTCTTCTTCACCACCGATAGTACCAACTTCAGCTTCTACTGAGATACCTTTAGCATGAGCTTTTTCAACGACATCTTTCGCCAATTTAAGGTTTTCTTCAACTGGAAGGTGTGAACCGTCAAACATGATTGAAGTGTAACCAGCTTCAATACATTCAAGAGCATCGTCGTAGTGACCATGGTCAAGGTGAATAGCAACTGGTACAGTGATACCCATTGATTCTACAAGGTTTTCAATAAGGGCTTTACATACTTTGTAACCACCCATGTATTTAGCAGCACCCATAGAAGTTTGGATAAGTACTGGAGCTTTCTTAGCTTCTGCTGCACGCAAGATAGCTTGAGTCCACTCAAGGTTGTTTGTGTTAAATCCACCAACTGCATAACCATTGTCACGAGCTGCTTGGACAAATTTTTCTGCTGAAACGATTGCCATGTGTAATAGGCCTCCTATAAATTTTTGTGGGATTGATCCCACTTACATTGTTTATTTTATCACTTTTTAGATGAAATTGCTAGCTTTTCCTGTGTCTTTAAGCACTTTCTTATGATAAATAGGGCGGAATCTCCTATCTCCTAAGGCTTTCATCCTAGCAAATAAGTAAAAGAGAGTGGAACAGAAATCCTAGCCTCTTAATTATTTTTGGATTGTCTAGCAAGACGCAGTGGTTGAGTGGGCTCTACTACGCTGATTTCATCAGCTTTTACAGCCCTACTCAACTGTGCGGAGGTGGGACGACGAAATCGAATTCTAACGAATTACCGATTTCTGTCCCACTCTCAATTCTCTTCTTTAAAATTTTTTAGCGAAAGGAGAAAGGCGATCCCGCAGATCACAAGGAGTGCTGCTACAACCCATTGAGAATAGAAATAAGCAGCAAATAACTGACTGTCGGTAAACATTTTTCCAAGAAGTCCGTTTAGCAATTCCTCAAGAAAGGGAATATTCTCACACACAGCAAGGATTGAGGCAAGAAAGAGAATAAAGCCTGCTATCAGAAAGAGATTGGGAATCCATCTTTTCATCCTTTTCTCTTCTCTGAGCAGATACTTAGAAGCAATCGCCACTAAAAAAATGAAAACATTCCATATGTTTAAGGCGATAAAATATCTAAAAGTATCCTTGTATGCGCCTATCCCCATCGCTAAAATCAGGATAGGACCGAAAAAATTAATGGCACTTCCCAATAGTGCAAAGAGACCATCGACCAAAACCAGATACTTCTTCTTCATGTTCTCACCTCATCTCACACCTATTCTACCACAAAGAGATTTGAAAACAAAAAAAGATAGCCGAAGCTATCTTGATCCGATGCGGAGAGAGGGACTTGAACCCTCACGACCTAAAGCGGTCACAGGATCCTTAGTCCTGCGCGTCTGCCAATTCCGCCATCCCCGCGATTGAGTACTTTACTAGTATATCAATCAACGACTTTTTTGTCAAGATTTTTTTCAAACTTTTTTCAGAGTTTGTCATTTTTTCACAAAAGGGAGTGGGAAAGAACTCCGACTAATTAAAAAGAGTTCGTCTTCCCACCCCCGCACAGTTGATTAGGTCATCTTTGGAGCTTGAAAAGCGAACAAAGATGCCAATCAACCACTGCGTCATGTAGTTATTACTATTATAGTCCAAAGGCTGGACACTTATTGCCCAGCCTTGATTTTTATTTGCTATCGTGGTTTTCAACTGCCGCTGTGATAAAGGCTGTGTAAAGTCCTTCTGGGCGGTTTGGACGGCTTGACAATTCTGGGTGGTATTGGCAAGCGACAAAGAATTTGTTTTCTGGGATTTCAACGATTTCGACCAAACGGTTGTCTGGTGAAACACCTGAGAAGACAAATCCTGCTTCTTCGAACTGTTCACGGAAAGCATTGTTAAACTCATAACGGTGACGGTGGCGACGTTGTACCACTTCTTGATGGTCATAGGCAGCAGCTGCTTTTGAGCCTCGTTTGAGTTTAGATGGGTAAAGACCGAGACGGAGCGTTCCTCCCATATCTTCCACATCGATTTGGTCTCGCATGATATCGATAATCGGATACTTGGTTTCTGGATCCAATTCGGATGAATTGGCCCCTTCCAAGCCTAAAACGTGACGGGCAAATTCGATACAGGTTAACTGCATACCCAAGCAGACACCCAACATTGGGACGTCCTGTTCACGCGCATACTTGATGGCTTGAATTTTTCCTTCTGTTCCCCGTTGACCAAAACCACCTGGGACGATGATTCCATCCGCATCTCCAAGGAGTTCTGCCACATTTTCAGCTGTCACATCATTGGCATTGACCCAATTAATCTTGACTTCTGCATCGTTGGCGTACCCTGAGTGCTTCAAGGCCTCAACGACAGAAATGTAGGCATCTTGCAATTCTACGTATTTTCCAACCAAGGAAATCTTGACCTGCTTCTTGAGGTTCATGACCTTGTCGACCATCGCAGACCATTCTGTCATATCTGCTGCAGGAACATCCAATTTCAAATGGTCACAAACGATTTGGTCCATATTTTGTGCTTGCAAGTTCAATGGGATTTGGTACAAGTGCTCCACATCAAGTGACTCGATGACAGCTTCTGGTGCCACATCACAGAATTGAGCCAACTTGTTCTTAATTCCTTGACCAGCTGGCTTTTCTGTACGGATGACCAACATATTTGGTTGAATCCCAAGACCACGAAGTTCTTTCACAGAGTGTTGCGTCGGCTTGGTTTTCATTTCTCCCGCAGCTTTCAAGTAAGGAAGAAGGGTGGTGTGGATATACATAACATTTTCAGCACCGACATCTGCCTTCATTTGACGAAGAGCTTCAAGGAATGGAAGGGACTCAATATCTCCAACTGTTCCTCCGACTTCTGTGATGATGACATCTGAATCCGTCGTCGTCGCTGCTCGTTTGATCTTTTCTTTCAAGGCATCTGTAATATGAGGAATCACCTGTACAGTCGCTCCCAAGTATTCTCCGCGACGTTCCTTGCGAAGGACTTCGCTATAAATTTTCCCTGTCGTCACATTTGAGTACTTATTCAGATTGATATCAATGAAGCGTTCATAGTGACCAAGGTCCAAGTCTGTCTCTGCGCCATCATCTGTGACAAATACTTCCCCGTGTTGGTAAGGGCTCATCGTCCCTGGGTCAATATTGATATAAGGGTCAAATTTTTGGATCGTCACTTTCAATCCACGATTTTTGAGCAAGCGACCAAGACTTGCTGCGACAATCCCTTTCCCGATGGATGATACGACACCACCCGTGACAAAAATATATTTTGTTGACATGTGCTTTCCTCTTCTTCTAATGTTGTAGAGGCCATTCCTCTTTGCAGAAAAAACAAAAATAGCTCCCTAATCTTTAGGGAGCTCCGACCTCAAAATGAGGTGCCCGAACAATATCTTACCGCAAATGGATTACTTTGTCAAATTGAAAATTTCATGAAAATGATTTTCGCTGTTTACACGACCTTTTCCACTCCATTTTGTGTGACGAGAAATTTCTCAAATTGAAGCTGAGGCATGCAAAGAGCAAGGTCCTTGTGGATTCGTTCTAGCGCTTCTAAACGCATCTCGACTGACGTCTCGGTATTTCCTTGGATGACAAAGAGGGCGTTTTGCGTAGTCTCCTCAAATTTGTAATGGTCACTATCGCGTACATCCAACCAAGCCAGAACTCCTTTTTGATCCCGGTAGACAGGATCTGTCGGTGCGACATGTTTTTCACTAGAAAGGATAGGGAGAAATAGTTCGTCTCTTTGACTCACTGTAAATTCAATCGGTCCCTCAATCTTATCTAGGTCATGTCCTCCGATCGCGAGAAAAGACTTCAGCGATTCGACATTATAGATATCGATGATGCTATTGATCTGAGGAAGAGCTCCTCGATGCTGGATGTTTCGGATAAGAGCTAGGACTGTTGGTGGATTTTTCTTGATGCTACGCCCTACTTTTTGCAAAAGGTCTGTATACCCTTTAATGACAGGAGATGCCACTACTTCTTCTGTCTGACACTGAAGCGCCCATTGTTCAAGCTCTTTTTTCTTTTCAAGAAAAGAAGGGGGCAAAACTGCTTGAGGATCCACATTTCTAGCAATTCCGACCACAACCGTATCAATACCAAGAGCTACTAAACTTTGATCTAAACGAAAGTCCATCTGAACACCTCCTACTAGGAAAGCTTACACGTTTATCATACACCATTTCGCCACTTTTTTCAATGCAAACAAAAAGAGAGTGGGACAGAAATCGGTAATTCGTTAGAATTAGATTTCGTCGTCCCACCTCCGCACAGTTGAGTAGGGTTGTAAAAGCTGATGAAATCAGCGTAGTAGAGCCCACGCAACCACTGCGTCTTGCTCGACAATCCAAAAACAATTGAGAGGCTAGGACTTTTGTCCCAGCCTCTTCTTATGATTTATTCTTCTTCCTCGTCTTCAGAATCCTCTTCTTCGTCGTCTTCTTCGCTTAATTCAACTTCCTCACCCAAATCATCTGGTACGATTTCATTGATTTCAGCATCGTAAGCTTCGACTTCACTCTTTTCATCATCTGGATTTTCTTCATCATATGAAAGAGCTGGATCTGCTTCGTAAACTTCTTCATCTTCTGGATCATCGTCGTTGTAGTCGATCGCATCTTCGTCTCCATCCATGAAGGCATTGACACGTTTTTTCTTCCGTTTCTTGGGAGTTTCATCTTCGTCTGTTTCTTCAAGAGCGATGATTTCTTCGTCAACTTCATCGATGGCATACCATGAACGAAGACCCCATTTGTTATCTCCAAGTGGGATAAAGCTTCCATCGACATTCAATTCTGTGTAGAACAATGGAAGAGCTTCACGGATCTCGCTGTTTGATTTTTCAAGGTAATTTTGAATTTCATTTACAAGATCGCTAAAGTACATTTCATGGTCACGTCCGCGTAATTCTAAAATCGCACGCGCCACTTCAATCATAGAAAGTTCACTTTTTTCTTGTCCAGCAAATACTTCTAATTCCAAGGGTAAATCTCCTTATGTTTCATTTCCTAAATGGAGAAGGATCCGGTCTTAAACCTCATCCTATCCTCAATGATAGATTGAAAACTTCTCGTCACTAAATCTATCACGCATTTTATCGTTACACTCTATTGTACGATAAATTTCCCCTTTCGTCAAAGGAAAATTCCAGGATTCTCCATGAAATCAGAAAAGGGAGTGGGAAAGAACTCCGACTAGTTAAAAAGAGTTCGTTTTCCCACCCCCGCACAGTTGATTAGGTCATCTTTGGAGCTTAAAGGCGAACAAAGATGCCAATCAACCACTGCGTCATACAGTTATTTCTATCAAACATCAAAGGCTGAACAGTTGTTGTCCAGCCTTTTTAATCTCAATTATTTTACTTTTGCTGTGCTTGTGATCACGTTCACTGCTTTCTTCACTGTGATGTCATGCTTCAACATTTCTGGTGAAAGAAGGTTGCGAACTTGTTCAACTGGCATGTTGTAATCTGCTGCCAATTGTTCGATTTCAGCGTTGATTTCTTCTTCAGTTGCTTCGAAGCCTTCTGCTTTCGCTACTGCTTCAACCACAAGGTTTGTCTTCGTACGGCTTTCAGCTTCTGCTTCGTATTGTTTGTGAAGATCTTCTTGAGTTGTTCCAGTGATTTGGAAGTACATTTCAGGTGAGATACCTTGACGTTGCATGTTTCCAAGGAACTCGTTGATTGAACGGTGTACTTCTTCGTGGATCATCTCTTCTGGAAGGTCAACGATTTCAGCGTTTTCAACTGCAAGATCGATTGCTGCTGCTTCTACTGCATCGTTGTATGCTTCTTCTTTAGCTGCTGCCAATTCTTTGCGGTATTTTTCTTTCAATTCGTCAAGAGTTTCAACTTCTTCGTCGATGTCTTTTGCCAATTCATCGTCAAGAGCTGGTACTTCTTTTGCTTTTACTTCGTGGATAGTTGTCACGAATTTCGCTTCTTTACCTGCAAGGTCAGCTGCTTGGTAGTCTTCTGGGAATGTTACGATCACATCAACTGTTTCACCAGCAGAGTGTCCAACCAATTGGTCTTCGAAACCTGGGATGAATTGACCTGAACCAAGTCCAAGTGAGAAGTTGTCACCTTTACCACCGTCGAATTCAACACCGTCGATAGAACCTACGAAGTCGATCACAACAGTGTCACCTTCTGCTGCAGCACCTTCTTTAACAACCAATTCAGCCAAGTTGTTGCGTTCGCGTTCGATACGAGCATCCACATCAGCGTCTGTTACTTCTTTAGAAACTTCTACTGACACTTCAAGGTCTTTGTAAGCACCCAATTTTACTTCAGGTTTTGTGACAACAGCTGCTGTCAATGTCCAGTCTTGACCTTTTTCCATAGATACAACATCGAAAGTTGGTTGTGCTACAACTTCGATTCCAGCTTCTTTAACAGCTGCTTCGTACGCTACTGGAAGAAGATCGTTCAAAGCATCTTGGTAAAGAGCTTCTTCACCAAAACGTTGGTTGAAGATTGGACGCGGAATATGACCTTTACGGAATCCAGGTACGTTCAAAGTTTTCTTAACTGACTCAAACACACGGTCCAAAGCAGGTTTGATTTGCTCTTGGCTGATTGTGAAAGTCAATACACCGTGGTTAGTTTCTTTGTTTTCAAATGATACAGACATTCTGTCTCTCCTTAAAATAATATAGTCATTCCTTATAATTTTACCACAAAACTTTGAAATTGCAAGTTTTAAAACGTTTTTGCCTCTCTTTTCATCCAAAAAAACTAGCCTCTAAAAGCTAGTTCTATTTATGATTTTCGGATAGGATCATCTAGGTAGAGAGCACGGGCGCCACCGATCAATTTTGGGCGACTGGCGAGGGCTGTGACATGGGCTCCACCTAGTTCACGCAAGATAGGGCGAATTGGAACTTGCACGTGTTTGACATGCATCCCTACTGAGGTATCTCCAATGTCTAACCCCGCTTGAGCTGTGATGAATTCCACTTCAACAGGATCCTTAAAATACTTGAAAGCTGCGAGTTGTCCGGCCCCTCCTGCATGGAGACTCGGAAGGACATTGACGATTTCTAGCTCCTTCTTGTCCGCCAATTCTCTTTCGACCACCAAGGCGCGATTGAGATGCTCACATCCTTGTACCGCCAGATAAATCCCTCTTGGATTCAACTCATCTAGCAAGGTCTGGACAATAGCTTCAGCAATGTCGATGTTGGAGGCCTTTCCAATTTGCCCTCCTGCAACTTCACTTGAAGACATCCCGAGGACTAGGAGCTGTCCTTGGTGGAGACGGCTTTTTTCCAAGACATCTACCAAGATTTCTTTTGTATCCTTCTTCAGTTGCTCCAGATCCATGAATTAGCTTCCTTTCTTTTGAAATGCATAATAGACCACATAGCCTAAAGCCATTCCAACAAAATTCTGGGCGAGGTTATTCGGAATGTCCGAGATAGCAGCACCCCAACCATTGCCTAAAAAGAGGGCAGAAGCTAGTGCGTAACCGCCTACCATCACGACTGTCGCAAGGAGCAAGCCTAGGTAACGAGCTTTGCCCTTGAAGCCAGCGAAATAGCCTTGTCCCCCGTGAAAGAGGAGGCTAAAGAACATCCACTGAGGATAGCCTGAAATCAAATCCAATAAGAAGGCTCCGACACCACCTACAATAGCACCTTCCTTGCGTCCAAAATAGAAGGCTGTGAAATAAACTCCAAGATCTAGCAGGGTGACGATCCCTGTAGGAGTTGGAAGTTTTGTATAGTAGCCGAGTACAACTGTCAAGGCTGTCAAAATGGAAAGGCGGGCAATGAGTTGAGTTCGATTAGATGTCATATTGTACTACTCCATACTGGTCTGAATGTTGAATCGCTTGGAAGACAAAGTCTTTAGAGACTTTAACAGCTTCAAGCGGTGATTTCCCTTTTACCAACTGGCTGGAAATGCTAGACGCAAAGGTACAACCAGCTCCTGTATTGTTCTTTTCTAAGACTGGCTCTTCAATAACAGTGAAGTCTGTCCCATCATAAAAGACATCGATGGCTTTTTCCTTGTTAAGACGATTGCCCCCTTTGACCACGACAGTCGCTGCTCCTAATTCATGGAGCTTACGAGCAGCCTCTTTCATATCATCGAGCGATTCAATCTTGCTTTGGGTCAAGATCTCAGCTTCTGGCAAGTTCGGCGTGATGATCGTCACATAAGGGAAGAACTTAATCAATTCATCTCGAAGAGCTGAAACTTCTACATCATGGCTTTCCTTGCAGACCAAGACAGGATCTAGTACCACAGGGATCTCCGCATGGGCTTTGACATAGTCCAAGGCTAAGTCTGCCACTTGGACATTTGGCAAAAGACCGAGTTTAATAGCAGAAAATGGAACATCCTTTAGGGAGTTGAGCTGTTGAGCAAAGGTCGTCGGATCCACCGGAATCACTTCAAAACCGTGCTCCGTCATAGCGGTCAAACAAGTCACCGCCACAAAGCCATGCTGTTTGTTAGTCGTATAAGTTGCAAGGTCTGCGTGAAGACCTCCCCCACTAAAAATATCATTTCCTGAAATAGCTAGAATCAATTCATTACTCATAACGGATCTCCTTTAAATATAAGCCATTTGGTGCTGCTGTAGGACCTGCTAGATTGCGGTCCTTTTTTTCTAAAATCAGATCGATCTGCTCGATCGGCATCCGATCATTTCCAATCTTCAACAAAGTTCCCACCATATTGCGGATTTGCTTGTAGAGAAAACCATTGCCCGAAAAGGTAAAGACAAGGCGATGATGTTCTGCATCCTCAACCAAGCGAGCCTCTGTAATCGTACGAACCTTATCTTCCACACTGGTTCCTGAAGCTGTAAAACCGCTGAAATCATGGGTTCCCTCCAACTTTTGGATGGCTGCTTGCATCTTTTCCACATCCAAAGGATAAGGATAGTGGGTGGCATAGTGGCGCATCATGGGGTTCTTGGGACGACCATAATCCACGATAAATTCATAGGTTTTGCTGTGCTTCTTGTAGCGTGAGTGAAAGTCATCTGCTACTTGCTCTACTCGGATGAAATCAATATCCTCTGGGGTTTGGGTATCGAGGGCAAAGCGAAGCTTCTCCTCGTCCCGCGCTTGGGGGAGATCAAAATGAATCACCTGGCCAAGAGCATGGACACCTGAATCCGTTCGCCCCCCTCCATGAACGGTAACAGGGGTTCCTTGATTGAGGCGCGTCAAGGTCTTCTCGATTTCCTCTTGCACACTACGGGCATGCGGTTGGCGTTGAAACCCTGCAAACAAGGTCCCGTCATATGAAATGGTTGCTTTGTATCGTGTCATGGTTTTATTTTAGCAGGATATAGAAGGGGTTACAAGAGTGAAAAATCCAAACTGTCCGGGTACAGTTTTACAAGCACAAAAAAAGGCTGGGACAAAAGTCCTGGCCTCTCAATTATTTTTGGATTGTCGAACAAGACGCAGTGGTTGAGTGGGCTCTACTACGCTGATTTCATCAGCTTTTACAGCCCTACTCAACTGTGCGGAGGTGGGACGACGAAATCGAATTCTAACGAATTACCGATTTCTGTCCCACTCTCCTAACTTCGACCTGTTACAAGTCAACTAGGTCTTAGTCTCTTTTTTTATTTTTCAAGTCCATTCCTGCTGCTCCTAAGATCGCTCCTAGTAAAGCGAGTCCCAGAGCAGATTCCACTCCTGTTTCTGGGAGTTGCTTGTTAGAAGATACTGCTTCTGAACGAACCTCTTTTTCCACAGCTGCTGGAACTGGCGTTGGGGTATTTCCTGGTACTACTGGTTGATCTTTCGAGATCACTTGAGGTGTTGAATGATCTGGAAGCACTTTGTTCACAAGCACGTCTGATTTCACTGGTGCTTCTACGGAAGGGCTTGTTGGGGTCACGACTTCTTTGGTACCGACTTCAACAATTTCTGCAACCGGCTCTGTAGCAACTTCTGTAGCGATTACTTTTCGACTTTGATCAAGCGCCGAAACCTCTACATACTCAAGACCTTGCCCTTTAACCCCAGCCTGGATCACTCTGCGTTCTCCTTTAGCGAGATCTGGATTGGTCCTTTCCACAAGGTCAAAATCAAGTTCTTTTTCTACGATTTCAAGACTTGGTTTGTCTTCCACTAGGGCTTTGACGTCATTTTCAGCCAAGCTACCTACTTGCGTGATTGGCTTGAGCCCCGCAAGGGCTTTAGTCAGAGCAGCCACTTCTTGATCCACCTGATCTTGATGAGCACCGCTCACATTCCAATTCAAGCTATCTAAGACTTTCGCAAGTGCTGCGCGCGATTCTGGTGTGTAAATGGCTAGATCTGTTGGCACCGTAGCAACTGCTTTTCTAAGAGTAGTGAAGTCCGCCTTGAAATAGTCCTTGTTGTGGTTGGCAAAAGCTTCCATGAGATCAAAGACATTTTTTTCGATGTATTCTTCACTTGGGGTATCACACCAAACAGCTACCATGCTACCGACCATCGGCAAAGATGTTTCAGGATATGTTGTACTTGGGAGTTGTCTAAATGGAGTAGCAGCTGCATTGGCAATCGCTTTTTCAATATAACCACCACCCGTTTCAGGTGTTCTTCCCAAAACATAGTACCAGTCTCCGTTGGTATTAAGGAATTTATACCCCTTATCTGCCAAATACTGTGGAGATGCGAGGTTATATCCCCACCATCCTTTAGACCAGTATGAAATCAAGACGTCCTTGTCAAAGGCGACATCATCTTCATCTCCATAATAGAAGCCATCGTTAAAGGCCATTGGCTGCAAGCCTTTTTCACGCGCCATGGCTGCAAGACTATTGGAATACTCCGCAAATTTACCATAGAGGTCATACCACTTGAGGTAGTACCAACCTTGCGCACTGGTAGCGTCATTGGCATATTCATCTGTTCCATAGTTAAAGATCTTAGACTTGTCTTTGAAGTAGTCCATGTACTTGCCAATCAAGGCTTTGGTAAAGTTGACTGCTGCTTCATTGGTCAAATCCATGGTTGTTTTTGAAACCGTATCAAAGCTGGCTTGTGGATTTTCAATGCCCAATTTTTCCATGGCCACCAACAAGGCATCCATGTGTCCAGGACTATTGACTGCTGCAATTAAGCCGATTCCTTTAGCAGTAGCATAAGCATGGAGCTCATCCATTTCCGCTTGGGTCAAGGCTTGCCCATTTGGATCATCATAATAAGCCTTGGTACCTTCTAAAATGGCCTTTTTCACATCGTCACTAGCATAGGTTTTACCATTGGATTCCACCGTCATATCATCGAGTACGAAGCGCATACCATCATTTCCGACCAGGAGGTGCAAGTCAGAATACCCCAGCTCACTGGCCTTATCGACGATCCGTTTCAACTGATCCAGCGAGAAGTATTTGCGACCTGCATCAATCGAGATGACCTTCTTCATGGCAAGTTTTTCTGCTGCTTCTTTTGCAGCAACTTCTTTCGCATAGCTTTCTGTGTATACCAAAGCATCTTGAGCTGCTTTGAGATGATCGATCAAGGTTTTGGCCTCTGCTCGAGTCGTGTCTGCCCCTACCCCTTCTAAAGCTTTTTTAGCTGCCGTAAAGGCTACTAGCGATTCTGGTGTATAGTGGTCCAAATCAGTTGGGGCTTCCGTAAGAGCCTTTTCGACCACTTCAGGATCTGCTACAAAGTAGTCCGCATTCTTGTCCGCGAAGGCATGCATCAGCTTAAAGAGAAGGTCTTTTTTGTAGGTTGCGGATGGTGTATCTGCCCAGGCAGCTACCATCCCACCGATGAAGGGCACCTTAGCCTCATCATTCTTTTGAACGACATCAATTGCTGACTTGGAAATTCCTTCGAGACCTTGATCAAGATTGTACCAACCAGATCCAGCCTTGTCACGACCAAGGACATAGTACCAAGCATCATTGGTGTTAAGAATTTGATGGCCTAGTTCAGACAAAAGTTTTGAAGAAGCGACATCATAGCCGTTCCAACCACCTGTCCAGTAGGATACAATGATATCCTTGTCAAAAGTGCCATAGGAAGTATCACCATTGTAGTAGATTCCGTCATTAAAGGCCATTGGTTTCATCTTATGTTTTTTCACAATAGCCGCTAGATCATTGGCGTATTGGATGAATTTTTCATAGCCTTTTTCCGGGTACCCTTCACCCGGCCAATGCTTGCTGGCTTGGAGAACCTGCCAACCATGGGCATCTGTGGCATCATTGGCATACTCATCCAAACCGATGTTAAAGATGTCGGTCTTGCCGCTGAAATAAGCCGCATACTTGTCTACCAAAGCCTTGGTAAAGTCTAAGGCTTTTTGGTTGTCCAAATCAACGGTCCGAGCTGATTTCTTTGTACCAAAATAATTAAAGTGAGGGTTTTCGATCCCCAATTGTTCCATGGCTGTCAGAATCGCATCCATGTGACCTGGACTATTTATGGTTGGGATGACGCCTACTTTCTTCGATTTGGCGTAGGCCAAAATATCATCCATTTGAGCCTGGGTCAAGGCTGTTCCGTTCGGATCATCGTAATAAGCCTTCGTCCCTTTTTCAACCGCATCCGTCACGGCTTGGCTAGAATAAGAAGCATCTCCCACTTTCAAGGACATGTCATCCAAAACAAAGCGTAAGCCGTCATTTCCGACTAGGAGATGCAAGTCTGTATAGCCAGTCTTACTAGCTTCATCAATGATTTCCTTGATCTGGTCTGGTGAGAAGTACTTGCGACCAGCATCGATCGAAACAATCTTTTTCTTGGCTAATTTTTCTTCTTGCTCAGGATCTTTAGCAGGTGTTTCCGTCGCTGCTGTCGTTGGTTGAGCTGCCACATCCGACTCTGCGACCGAGCTCGCTTCTTCGCGAATCAAACGGTCAAGATCTGATACCCGCAGTTCACGATCAGGCAGTGTCGGTTGACTTTGATCAACGATTGGAGCGGGAGCCGATGGTTTTTCTACTGCTGGCTGAGAAGCTTCCTCATTAAGAGGAATCGTTGACTCACCCTCGCTTGGCTGAGTTGGAACTGTCGTTGAAGGACTGTCTGTAACGCTCGACGTATCTGCAGCTACAACATGAGCACCAGCAAAAAATCCTATTAGCACCGAAGCAGCTCCTACTGCATACTTGCGAATCGCATAACGTGGTTGATGTGATTTCATCAGGACCTCCTAAATTGTCTTTGTAATCGCTTTCTTAAATTTACCACGATATCTTAATAAATTCAATGACGGTCTTCATTATTCTTTAATTAGGAGAGGAAGTTCTTGGATTCGATCCAAAATAAAACGAGCTCCTTACTCAAAAGGAAACTCGTTCATTCTTATAAATCATCTAAAGCATCTTTGACCTTGTCAAAGAACCCTTTTTTCTTTGGGTTGACCTTCAAATCACTTGCTTCCGCAAAGGCTTGAAGGGCTTCTTTTTGCTTGTCATTTAAACCAGTTGGGGTGACGACATTGACAGATACATATTGATCCCCCATAGCACCACCACGTAAGCTTGGAGCCCCTTTTCCACGGAGGCGGAATTTCTTACCGGTTTGGGTCCCTTCAGGAATGACCAAATCGACATCTCCGTGAACAGTTGGCACATGGACCGTATCTCCAAGAGCTGCTTGAACAAAGTTCAAGTCTAACTTGTAGTAGATGGTTGAGCCATCTCGTTCAAAGCGATCGCTCGGCTCAACATTGACAACAACATACAAGTCACCATAAGTTCCACCGTTAAAGCCAGCTTCTCCTTGACCAGCTAAGCGGATTTGTTGACCTGTTTCAACTCCGGCAGGAATCTTAACGTTCACGCTATGAGCTTGTTTTTCATGACCTGTTCCACGACAAGTCGTACATGGATCTTTGATTTCTTGGCCACGACCATGACAGACATCACAGGTCACTTGACGGCGCATCATCCCAAGAGGGGTTTGCGTATCCACATTGATGACTCCAGAACCATGACAGCGTCCACAGGTCACCGGACTAGTCCCTGGCTTAGCTCCAGAACCATGACAGGTATGGCAGCTAGCTTCCCGATGGTACTTGACTTCTTTTTCCGCACCAAAAATCGCTTCTTCAAACTTGAGATTGACGCGGTATTGGAGGTCATCCCCTTGACGAGGTGCATTTGGATTACGACTTGCACCACCACCAAAGAAGCTAGAGAAGATATCTTCAAAGCCACCAAAACCAGCACCATCAAAGCCACCAAAACCACCTGCTCCGCCACCGAAGCCACCATTGGCACCTGCAGCACCATATTGGTCATAAGCAGCCCGTTTTTGCTCGTCACTCAAAGTCTCATAAGCTTCTTGAACTTCCTTGTACTTTTCCTCAGCACCAGGCTCCTTGTTGATATCTGGGTGATATTTTTTAGATAATTTCCGATAGGCTTTCTTGATCTCATCTTGAGATGCATTCTTTGAAACGCCCAAACGGTCATAAAATTCAGTATTGTTCATACAAGATACTAAGAGCGAACAGAAAGCGACTGAAATTTAGGAAACCGACAAGAAATCCTGATTTCTTAGGCGGTTTATCTAATTTCCAAGCTTTCCGCTCGAGTTCAATTCCCCGAACGCTCTTTGTTCCTTTCTATTGATGTTGTGAATCAAACCACGATTTAGATCGGGTTCAGTTCCTTTCTTTTATATTGAGTTAGAAACTTTGGAACCCGTGTTCAGTTACGAACACTCTTTGTTCCTTTCTATAATTTTCATGTAAATCTTTAGAGGCTGTTTTCTATACTTCGCTTCACTTGATCAAACTCTTGGTCTGATAGAGTAAATATCAAATCCTCTTCAGAGTACTCGTTTTGTTCTTTAAAATAGTTGTCCGTATTCTCTGCCAGCCCTAAACTTAGAATCACTTTTCTTGCAAACTCTTGATGTGCGAATCCTATAGCCGTAATGATCTGTTTATCTTGCACAACCAGTTTGGGTTGGAAATTTTCACGTGGAAGAAATTCAAAATAACCAAAGAAGTTTTGCCAAATTCCACCTGTAAATTTCGTGTCCTTCAACAGACCTGCTTTCGCTAATAAAAGAGGCGCTGAAGAAATGGCTGCAATTAAGATATCTTGCTCACCAAGGTCCCTCAAAAACGAAATCAATTTCTCATCCTGTAGAGCATGCCCTATATTGATCATTCCTGGCAAAATCACACAAGAATACTCTTCTATACAGATTTGATCTAGTGTTTTCGTTGGTTGACAGGGCAAGCCATCCTCAGAGACCACCATCGAATGATCTGAAGCGGCATAATCAATCGTACTATCAAAAGACAGAGCTAAAGTACTCGTTAAAGCAGTAATCTCATAAAGAGAAAAATTAGGATAAATGATACAAAGTACTTTTTTCATAGGCAGCATCCTCTATTTTACCGAAAAACAGAGGCTGGGTTGCAACCTCTGGATTTCTTTTTATCATTTACTAGTTAGGCTGAATTGAGTTTCGGCTTAAAGGAATCCTCAAATCTCGGAACCTTTCTTTATTTCAGGAGGTTCCGCTAAAACAATCCACTGGATTGTTTTACTTTTCCGTAAACTCTCCGTCTACGACATCATCGCCTGCGTTTCCTGCTGCTTCTGCGCCTTCTGCTCCTGCTTGAGCTTGTTGGGCTGCCGCAGCTTGTTCGTAGAGTTTAACGGCAAGTCCTTGTGCTTTTTCGTTCAAGGCTTCAAGTTTTGCTTTCATTTCATCCAAGTTGTTGTCTTCTTGGGCTTTCTTAAGCTCATCAAGGGCAGCTTGGGCAGCATCACGTTCTGCATCGAAGCCTTTACCTTCAGTTTCTTTGATTGTCTTTTCAGTCGCAAAAATTGCTTGGTCTACTTCGTTACGAAGATCCACTTCTTCTTTACGTTTCTTATCTGCTTCAGCGTTTGCTTCTGCATCTTTCATCATGCGGTCGATTTCTTCGTCTGTCAAACCTGAGTTTGATTGGATAACAATTGTTTGTTCTTTTTGAGTTCCAAGGTCTTTCGCTTTAACAGATACGATACCGTTCTTATCAATATCAAAAGTAACTTCGATTTGTGGGATACCACGAGGTGCAGCTGGGATATCAGTCAATTGGAAGCGTCCAAGAGTCTTGTTATCTGCTGCCATTGGGCGTTCCCCTTGAAGAACGTGGATATCAACGGCTGGTTGGTTATCTGCTGCAGTTGAGAAGACTTGTGATTTAGAAGTTGGAATTGTAGTGTTGCGGTCGATCAATTTTGTGAAGACTCCACCCATTGTTTCGATACCAAGTGACAATGGAGTTACGTCAAGAAGGACAACGTCTTTGACGTCACCAGTGATCACACCACCTTGGATCGCAGCACCCATAGCCACTACTTCGTCAGGGTTCACTGATTTATTTGGTTCTTTACCAGTTTCAGCTTTAACAGCTTCTACAACGGCAGGGATACGAGTTGAACCACCGACAAGGATGACTTCGTCGATATCTGACAAGCTCAAACCTGCATCAGAAAGGGCTTGGCGAACTGGAGTTTTCGTACGTTCTACAAGGTCACGAGTCAAATCATCGAATTTCGCACGAGTCAAGGTCATTTCCAAGTGAAGAGGACCAGCAGCGCCTGCAGTGATGAACGGCAAGCTGATTTGTGTTGAAGTCACACCAGAAAGGTCTTTCTTGGCTTTTTCAGCTGCGTCTTTCAAACGTTGAAGCGCCATCTTGTCTGTTGACAAGTCAATACCATTTTCTTTCTTGAATTCTTCAACCATGTAGTCGATGATTTTTTGGTCAAAGTCGTCACCACCGAGTTTGTTATCCCCTGCAGTTGCCAATACATCAAAGACACCATCACCCAATTCAAGGATAGATACGTCAAATGTACCACCACCAAGGTCGAATACCAAGATTTTTTCTTCTTTATCAGTCTTATCCAAACCATAAGCAAGGGCTGCTGCTGTTGGTTCGTTGACGATACGTTCTACTTCAAGACCAGCAATTTTACCAGCGTCTTTAGTTGCTTGACGTTGCGCATCGTTGAAGTAAGCAGGAACTGTGATAACAGCTTTGGTTACTTTTTCACCAAGGTAATCTTCAGCATAACCTTTCAAGTATTGAAGAATCATAGCTGAGATTTCTTGTGGTGTGTATTCTTTACCGTTAGCAGAAACTTTTTCAGAAGTACCCATCTTAGATTTGATAGAGATGATGGTATCTGGGTTTGTTACTGCTTGACGTTTTGCGGCATCACCAACGATGATTTCACCGTTTTTGAATGAAACTACAGATGGAGTTGTGCGGTTACCTTCTGGGTTTGCGATGATTTTTGATTCAGTTCCTTCAAGAACTGCTACTGCTGAGTTTGTTGTACCTAAGTCAATACCGATAATTTTAGACATATGTTTTTCTCCTCGTTATTTTTTCTCTTTTTTTCTTTTTGATACTCTTCTTAAGTGGCGACGCCGTCAGAGCTTGACTTCGTCAATCTCTTTGACTAAACTTTGAGCCTAAGGTCTCAAAGTTTGCGAAGATACCGCCACGGCGAAGAGTATCGCCTTTGGTTCGCTTCGCTCACTATTGGCAAAGCCAAACCAATGTTAATCTTTCTTTCATAGTTTAGTGTCGTTTCGGACAAGGTAGCCTAGTTATATACTACTACCATGGCTGGGCGTAGGATGCGGTCATGGAGTTTGTAGCCTTTTTGGAAGACTTGTGCGATGGTATCTGCTGGATGTTCATCATCTGCAGGTAAGGTTTGGATGGCCATGTGGTAGTTATGGTCAAAGGCTCCGTCCGCTGGAATTTCTTCAATTCCTTCTTCTTTCAGAGCATGTACCAAACTTTCTTGGACCATTTCCAAGCCCTTCTTCACATCATCTGTCAATCCTTCTACGGCAAGGGCACGTTCGAGGTTGTCCAGTGATGGTAAGATCGCTTTTGCCAAATCTTGGCTACGGTATTTTTGTAATTGTTGACGTTCTTCATTGGCACGGCGCTGAATGTTTTGCATTTCTGCATGAGCACGAAGGTATTTATTTTCAAATTCTTCGGCACGCGCATGTGCTTCTTCTAACTCAGAAGGTTGGTTGGACTCCTCTACAACTTCTTCAGTTGTTTGGGCAACTTCCTCTTCTTTCACGTCTTCTTTTTTGATATCTTCTGTCAAGGCATACACCCCTTTCATTTGATCTTAATTTACTTCATAATGGTTGCTGTTGAGGTAACGGTAGTAATCCGTCAACTTCATGACCAGTACCCGTCCGATAACATTGACCAGGCTAATCACACGCCTGTAATCCATCTCTACGGGACCAATCACATGCATGAGGGCCATCCCACGATAAGGAACCAGGAATTTATGACTAATCACGGTCACATTTTTCAAAGCCTTCTCTTGGGATTCAGCAACCAGAATCTGGGTCATTTGGTCCTCTGGCATTCCCCCTCGCAACTCCAGAGCTACGTGTTGGGGGTTATCTAAGAACTGATAGGTCTGAAGATCGGCGTAGGTTAAGGATGAAACCTTTCCTTCTACAAAGACCAGTTCTTGAAACAGTTGCGAGAAGACATAATCAAACAGATCCAAGACATTGTCTGTCGTCTTAAAATAGCGCTGTACTATCTGTGGAATCTCTGTCCGCAAGCGGTAGTGGATATCCAAGACTGTATTTCCAATGAAACGTTCTTGAACCAGCTGATGGAAAATTTCCAAATCACTGGTTAAGAAATTCTTTGGAATGGCAAACTGGACGGTGACAGGCTTTGATTCATCCAAGGTCAGAACCGCTAAAGCATCGTGGTTGGATAATGGAACAATCTCAAAACCAGTCAAGCGCTGCCGCGTCGGCTCAACATCCTGAATGACTGCGGTGTAGCCCGTCATCTGGGCCAATAACTTAGCCGTAGCATCCAAGATATCGTCTAACTTAAAGGCTTCGAAATCGAAGGCTTTTACCACCTGGTAGACATCTTGCTCATCAATCAACTCTAGATCCAGCGAGTTCTGAACAAAATATTGAAAACCAGCTCGGCTGGGCATTCGACCACTCGAAGTGTGGGCTTTTTCTAGTAAACCTTGCTTTTCGAGGGCAGCCATATCATTTCGGATCGTCGCACTACTAGATTGAATGACATCTTGCAGTGCTTTTGAACCGACTGGTTCGCGGATCTTGGTAAAGATATCGACGACAAGATTTAGAATCTCATTTTGACGTTCTGTAACCATGACCTCACCTCTCTTTCGTATTTAGCACTCTAAACACTCAAGTGCTAAACCATGATTCTATTATACACCCATCCAAAAGAAAGTCAAGAGAAAAAACCAAAAAATTAGCACTCTTTTTTCAAGAGTGCTAAAAATCATTCTTAAGACCTAGAGAAGTAAATCTCCTCTTATTTGCCAGCTTTTTTCAAGAGCTGAATATATTCTTCCAATACTAGCTGATGCTTGGCCATATACTGAGCATTTTCTACGCCAACATAACGGAAATGCCAATTCTCAAAATTCACACCCGTGATGTTGCTCTTCCCATCTGGGTAGCGAAGCACAAAGCCATATTGTGGTGCGATGGCAGCCAGCTGCAAGCCCAACTCATCACTTTGGCCAGCTTCGACACTCATATCGATCGCAAGCCCCGTCTGGTGTTCACTAGCACCAGGAACCTGTACCTGGGTCTGTACCTGCTTTTCAGCTTCTTCGTGCGAAAGGCCGCTAGCCTCTAGTTGCGAAACACGTTCATTATAGAGCTCTGTTTGCTCGGCCACACTTCGATAGCCTGATATCAAGGTTTCTTCTGGGGCAATTTTTCGAGCCGCTTCTAAAAATTGACGAGTTGGTTCTACAATCCGACTATCCACTTTGATAGCATCCACATCTGTCAATTGCGGGTTCAACTCTGGCTTCACATTGTCACGATTGACCAAGATCAACTGCCAGTCTTTTGTCGAAACAGCTGGTAAATCTGATTTTTCTTTCTTTTTCTTAGAAGAAGAGGGAGTCGTTACAGCTGTTTTTTTTGCCTTCCAAAACTGAAGCCCTGAAAACAAGCTTGGTTTAGCCAAGTAAGCACCAATTCCTGATCCAAGGACCACAAGAAGAAAGAAACTCAATAGGTAGGGCCACCATTTCTTACGTTTTTTTCTTGCGCGTCTATACTTATTTGTCATGGCCATCCTCTAAGAGTTTTGCTCCAACCTTACGATAGGACAGATCTCCAATCTTTTCAATATGAAAGGCGCCATCCTCATAGGCCAAAACCGTTACACTTCCGTTGTCCAAGACCAATTCTTCGACTGCTTTCGGATCGATGAGATAAATCAAAGTCGTAATGGTCATGCCGTGGCTGACAACAATCGCATTCCCACCACCAGCTGCTTCTACCTCTTTTGCAATAGCTTCAAATCCTTCTAAGATTCGGCCACTCAAGGCGCTCCAGGATTCAGCCCAACCCGTGGTATCCACTTCAACGATCCCTTCTGCCAACTCCATTAAACTCAACCGATGGAAATCATCGACCTTAAAGACACGGGGTAAAACCCCCATAAAGAGCTCGCCATCATAGGCACCGTCGAAGCTACCAAAACACCACTCGCGGATCCGTTTGTCATAATGATAAGGGGTTTTCCCTGTCAAACCAAGCTCTTGAAGAACAATTCCCATGGTTTGAATAGTTCGACCAGAATCACTCGAAACAGCCTCTTTAAAAGAAAGACCTGCTTCCTTAAGGCCAAGCCCTAATTCTCTAATCCCACGCTCTCCTGCTTCTGTCAGCGGAGTGTCTGACCAGCCCTGTGCTCGCCCAATGGTATTAAACATGGTTTTTCCATGACGAGCAATATATAATCTGGTTTTTGTCATTCTATTACCTCCGTATGTATCTCTTTCATTATATCATTTTTTGCAAAAAGAAAGTAGGAAAGCTCTTACAAGTTTTGAGAAAAAGAAAAGGCCATGACCAAGGGGTCAGCCTTTCATTATGGACTAGGATTCTTGCAAGCTTTCACCGACCTCACGGTAACTGCTATCTCCAATCCCCTTAACCGTCAATACTCCATCTTCGTATTCTACAAGGGTAACACTACCGTTTGAAAGAGGCAGATTGAGATTTGGTTTTCCTTCGATCAAGCAGACCAAGGTCTGAATGGTCCAACTATGGCTGACCACCAAGGCATTGCCTCCACCATTTTCTTCTACTTCTTTGGCTATGGCTTCAAAACCTTCTAGGATTCGGCTTTTCAAAACTTCCCAAGGTTCAGCCCAATTTGCTGTGTCCACTTGGCAAATTCCATCGGCCAAGTCTTCCAAGGTCAAAGTCTTATAGTCTTCTACATCTAGCACGCGCGGCACGACACCATGAAAGAGCTCCCCACCGTAGGCCCCATCAAAGCTACCAAAACACCACTCGCGGATCCGTTTGTCAAAGCGATAAGGGATCTGGTCTTTCAAGCCCAATTCATCAAGAATGATCCCCATGGTCTGAATGGCACGGCCTGAATCGCTGGAATAAGCTCGAGTAAACTCCAAACCGGACTCACGCAAGCCGATTCCTAGAGCTTGAATCCCTCGTTCTCCTTTTGCTGTCAAGGGTGTATCTGACCAGCCTTGAGCACGGCCAATGGTATTAAACATGGTTCTCCCATGACGAATCACAAATAATCTTGTTTTAGCCATCTTGTCTCCTTTTGCAAGAAAAAAGTCTGGAGTTTCATCATCACAGACTTTTCTATTTTCTACTATTATACTAGATTTCTCTTAGTTTTTAAAGCTATGAACCGGAGCTGGAATTTGACCACCACGGGCAATGAAATCAGCTGACGAAGCTTTGTTGACCTTCATCACTGGAGCAGATCCAAGAAGTCCACCAAGCTCTAACATATCGCCTTCTTTTCCATAAGGAATGATCCGAACCGCTGTTGTCTTTTGGTTGATAACGCCGATAGCTGCTTCATCGGCGATCATGGCCGCAATGGTTGTATCTGGAGTATCAGCCGGGATGGCAATCATATCTAGACCGACTGAACAGATAGCTGTCATAGCTTCCAATTTTTCCAGGTTGATATGGCCTGATTGGACCGCCGCAATCATCCCTTCATCTTCTGAGACAGGAATGAAGGCACCTGACAAACCACCGACTTGGTTACAAGCCATGATGCCACCTTTTTTCACTTGGTCATTGAGCAGGGCAAGGGCTGCGGTTGTCCCGTGGGTTCCTACTACTTCAAGCCCCATGGCTTCAAGGACACGGGCAACCGAATCTCCAACAGCTGGTGTTGGCGCGAGAGACAAGTCTACAATCCCAAACTCAACACCGAGACGTTCACTAGCCATTTGACCCACTAATTGCCCAACACGGGTAATCTTGAAAGCTGTCTTCTTGACTGTTTCAGCCAATACATCAAAGCTAGCGCCTGGAACTTTTTCGATGGCCCGTTGGACGACACCTGGTCCTGAAACCCCAACGTTAATGACAACATCCGCTTCACCGACACCATGGAAGGCACCCGCCATAAAGGGATTATCTTCTACTGCATTGGCAAAAACTACGAGCTTACCAGGCCCCATTGGATCTGCTTGGGATGCTTCTTTAATGATACGGCCCATATCTCGGACAGCTGTCATATTGATCCCCGTCTTGGTCGATCCGATATTGACTGAAGAGCAGACAAAATCCGTCTCTGCAAGGGCGCGAGGAATGGAATTAATGAGGATTTCATCCCCTTTTTGGTAGCCTTTTTGAACCAGAGCTGAGAAGCCACCGATAAAGTTGACCCCAACTTCTTTGGCCGCACGATCTAGTGCCTTGGCAAAGGGTACATAATCTGTCGCATCCGTTGCTGCACCGATAATAGAAATTGGAGTGACTGAAACCCGCTTGTTGACAATAGGAATACCAAGTTCTGCTGCAATCTCATCCCCCACAGCCACTAAGTCTTTAGCCTTTTTCACAATCTTATTGTAGACTTTTTCTGCTGCCTTATCGATATCTGGATCAATACAATCTAGAAGCGAAATCCCCATGGTGATAGTCCGAACATCGAAGTTCTGCTCCTCAATCATGGCAATGGTTTCTGTTACCTGTTTAATGTCCATAAATTCTCAACCCCTATCTTACAAATTGTGCATAGCATCAAAAATCGCTGCGCTTTGGATATTGATTTTCACATGCAGAGACTGACCGAATTCTTCCAACTCTGAACGAAGCTGTGTGAAATCTTTTTTCTCATCTGACGATACAACCGCCATCATGGTAAAGTATTCATCCAATACGGTTTGAGAGATATCATCGATATTGAGTCCTAATTCTGCCACTTTCGTTGCAACACCCGCTACGATTCCTTTTTGGTCTTTACCAACGACTGTAATAATTGCTTTCATTTCACTGCTCCATTCTATCTATTTGCTTCCATTGTAGCACAATCCCCTTAAAATCGCCCTTCTCAACCGGGAACGTTCGTATATTTTCCGCGTGCATAAAAAATAAAGAGGCTGGGACAAAAGTCCTAGCCTCTTAATTGTTTTTGGATTGTCGAACAAGACGCAGTGGTTGAGTGGGCTCTACTACGCTGATTTCATCAGCTTTTACAGCCCTACTCAACTGTGCGGAGGTGAGACGACGAAATCGAATTCTAACGAATTACTGATTTCTGTCCCACTCTCTCTATTTTGACGATTCAGTTTCATCTTTTAAGAGCTCTTTCTTCACGCGCACCGTACTCTCATACTCAGCCCCAGCTAGACGGTCAAACAGAAAGCGACGATTAAGCAAGATAATGGCAAGAGTGAGAATCAGGTACAATAAAACCACAAAGAAGAGCAATAAAATCATGGACAGGGTTAAGAGAGAATTGTCCGTCAAATCGCTATTCAAGAGCGAAATCAAATAGAACAACCCTTGAGGAATCAGATAGAAATAACCTACTACCAGGATTCCCCACCAGATGGTGCGAAGCCATTTTTGCTTGTCAAAATGCAGGCGGAATTTCAATAAAGCCATTCCCAAGGTTTTGCCCCGCCACAAGGGAATCAAACCAAAATAAACAGCCAAAACCGCTACATAAGGAATCGTCTCTAAACGCTCGATTACCGCGTAAAGCAAGGATAGCATCACAAAGTCGATCAAGAAGGCAAGACCCGTCCGGAAACCAGATACTCTCGTTCCTACTCGGAAAGAATGTTCGTCAATTTCATCTCGTGTCGGCAATAACCAAACCAGGAACCAACCAAGCAGATAACCCACTCCACCACCAGTGGTATTTTGAATAATGTCATCGACATCTGCTAGGCGGTAAGGACCCGGATATAGAAAGTAGAGACCTGATAACTGGGTCAGCTCCAAAAAGAGACTAAAGAGGGCTGTCAGGAGAATCGTTTTCTTAAAACCACACTTGAAATAATAGCGTAGATACATCCCAAAAGGAATCAACATCAGAACATTAAAGGCAGGCACATAAAAAGTTGGATGCTTAAGGGCTTGAATCCATGTACCAGTCTGCGCTAAATCAAAGGGGCTCTCCTGGAAAAAATCCACTACAAAAGCAAAGGGATGGAGATTGACCATTTCCGAGTAGCTAGTATGAATCTTACTTGGATCCGGCAGAGGCAAGATCACCAGCAGATAGACCGTCATCAAGTAAAGTATAAAAGAATAGAAAATCAGCACCCGCAATTTATTGACCGAACCATATTTTCGATAATTCAAAATCATGTAGGGCAAGGTCAACAAAAATGCCAGAAAAGGAAAGAGCTGAACAGCCGCTTTAATAGTAGAGATATACCCCATTGTGTCTCCTTTTTACCGTTATAAAATCACCCTTTGCACAATGACAAAAGGTGATTTCTTCATTGATATAGAATATTATACGGCGCGGTAGAGGAAGAGTCAAGGAAGTACGATGAAAACCATACTGAGGAGCCGTCTTAATAGTTAGCTCTTTCCCTTCAAGCCTTTACTTCCGATAAAGACCAACAGATAACTCACAATCCCTGAAAGATGCAATAGTGTTGAGATCCATCCGGTGATTGCTGGTAAGAGCATGAGGCCAGATAGGAAAATTAAGAATAGATAAAGCCATTTTACGGTGCGCGAAAATTCTTTCCACACGTTTGGCAGGAGCATAACCCCTCCGGTCACAAAGGCATAGCCGACGGCAGAGATCCCTGTTGCCTGAATGTCCTGCCCGTGTGTTAAGAAGTGAAAAACGATGGAAGAGAGGACTGTCGCCGTCACAAAAACGATTAAGACTTGTATGGAGCCTCTTTTTCTTTCTAGCAGTCCACCGAAGGGAAGGATCATGAGTCCGTTTAAAATCAAATGGACCCATAAAAACCAGGCAGGGGCTCCTTTACTACCATGCATCAAGGTCCCACTGACATACTGCCAACCATACACCGGCTTCGAATGAAAAGCTAATAAGTCATACATAGCATCCCCATAAAAGGAAGTCAATAGACCGAGCAACAAACAGATTAGAGCTAAAGTGCTGATAATAGGGTAGGTTGTGAGGATTCTTTTCATATTTATCTTCTCTTTTTCAAAAAACAGCGTTACGATGTTTCCATTCACGATTATTATACCATTTATTTCATTGGAGACAGAAAAAGTTTTTTGCTTCTTTCGTTTCAAATCTTTGCTGGAAAAACGAAATATCGTGACTTATTAGTCGGTCATTATTCGTGACCGGAAAGCGATCCTGTTTTTTAGCCGTAGCAAAAATTTGACTTTCTATTTTAAAAAGAATATACTCATTCTAATCTGAGACAAATATTTTTTATTTTTTTAAATCAACAGTATTGCATTCAGAGAAAAAACTACTAACTTCATGGAGGTGACGCTATGTCATTAGAAGAAAAATTGAACCAAGCAAAAGGTTCTGTTAAAGAAGGCCTTGGTAAATTAACCGGCGATACAAAAACAGAAGCTGAAGGCACTGCTGAAAAAGTTGCTTCAAAAGCAAAAGAAGTTGCTGAAGATGCAAAAGAAGCTGTTGAAGGAGCTATCAAGGGCGTTAAAAATATCTTTCATAAAGACGACAAATAGTCTTTAACATCCTAGACCCACTCTATTTTCTACAGTCATGTTTGACCGTGGAAGATAGGGTGGTTTTTATTTGCTTCAAATTCAGTTATACAAAAAAAACACCCCGAAGGGTGCTCATTGTAAGTATAGTAATTCTTTCGAATTAACATTTTGCGTGCAGTGGTTGCTATCCATTCAAATATCGCTTCGCTTGTTTTCTTGGGGCAACTGTGCATAGCATATCTCTACGCGACTAAAGTCGCTAGAGCTATCCTAATTGCGCACCGCTAGTTCTCATACAAAAAACACCTTGCAAGATGCAAAGTGTTTTCGTTTGTATTCTGCTTTCCAGCAACGAATTAACGTTTAGAGGCAATTGACTTCGTCGAATTGCAGCCGTATTTGTAAGTGGCTAAAGCCACAACAACTACGTCAACTGCCACAATTTAGTATGAAAACATAAAAAGAACACCTCGAAAGGTGTTCTTTGTAAATATTGTAATTCTTTCGAATTAACGTTTACTAAATTGTGAAGCTTTACGAGCTTTCTTAAGACCTGGTTTGGAAAGTATGAATTTCAGTTGGACTAAAAACAGCGTAATATCAAGACTTTTCTCCGCTTTTATAAAAGCGTTTTTCCAATCAAATTCAACTAATTTTATCTAAATGGTGTGGATTTTACTCCCAAAATTACAGAGAATGGAGCTGATAAACACTAAACGTTCACACCATTAGTTAAATGATTTTTTTCATCATTTTTCTTAGATGATAGAACTTCTAATTTATTTCTTATTCAAGCAAAAACAACCTGCTATAAGTAAGAAAGAGGAAGATACAAGAAAAACACGGCGTAAAAACCGATTCAGTTCATTGTCCTCAATCCTTGTCTGCTTCATTTTCTTTTACGAGATCGTTTTGTGAATCTTTTTCAGAGAGTTTTTGATCAATATACTTGTCAATGTTTTCATAAAATTCCTTGGTCGCTTCACTATCTAATGTTGGCGAGTTCTGAACTTGATTCACTTTCAATTGAACAGATTGAATACCGTAAGAGGCTTGTTTTTGGTGGAGTGTTTCTAATTCTTCTTCTGAAATCGGATCTCCAACAACCGTCAAGACCAATTCATTGTTACTTGACTTGTAGACTTGATTAATAACCGTATAATTGGCGAACTCTTTTCCTACAAACTGTTTGATCCCTTCTTTGCGCGCTTGTTCTATTGTCAGAGTAACTGCCGAATAGCTAGCTGGAAGAATCAACAATACAATCAAAGAAATCAAGCCAATTCTCATTTTAATGCTCAGCTCTTTAAATGAAGTTAAAGGAGATTTTCTCATCAAAATTCTTGTTCCAACAATGTTGGCTAGCATGATAAAGACACAGTTGATCAAGAAAAGATAGAGAGCCCCCAATAAAAATCGTACATTCCCATTAGCTAAACCATAGCCAGCAGTACAGATAGGCGGCATCAAAGCTGTAGCAATGGCTACTCCTGGCACGATATTGTTTGCTTCTTTTTTCCTTGAACCGATCACACCAGCAATCCCACCAGCAATAGCAATGAGAACATCCCAAATGGTTGGAGAGGTTCGTGCGATCAACTCGCTACTTGCATAAGACAAGGGAGAAATCCAGAAATACAGAGTCGAGACAAGCAAACTGACCAACACTTGAGTCAATAAAACCTCTAGAGATTGCTTGATTAAACGCGTATCAAAAATAGCTAAAACCGAATCCCAGTCCAACAATCGGTGTCATGAGAGGTGAAATTAACATGGCTCCAATAATAACAGCTGTTGAATTCATATTTAGACCGATAGAGGCAATAAAAATTGCACACATCAAAATCGCTGTATCTCTCAATCGAACATGAAGGTCATCGTATAATTTCTCACGGTATTCCCGTGTTGAATAATTGGCAGTCATTTGTCCTCTCCTCTTTCCTTATTTAAATCGGTATAATAATTAATAATAACAGCTGATAAACAGCCAAAAAATATGAGCCCATAAATCGTCAAGAAGACACTGGTAATCCTTCCAATCAAGGTCACAGCTAGGAGATCCCCGTAGCCGACAGTCGTCGAAGTCACAAAAGCATACCAAAGACCGTCTCCGTAATTTGTGATAGCAGGTTCAACTAGGAAAAGCACGCCTCCTGACCCAAAAACAAAGGTCACAAAACTCAGAGCAAACCGAGTAAAACCCGTAACCTGTATAATATGCCATAACATTTTTAAACGTCTCATTTGTTCTCCTTATTCATACTAGCTCCTGACCGAGCCGTTTTTTCCAATAATCAAAGTGAAGATAGGACATGATCTCCATCAGAGAAAGATAGACAAACTGATAGATCTGATTTAAGCTGATTATCAACTGATATTGTTTGAAAAATGACTGGAAGAAAGACCAGATATGACTGTCTTGAATCAGTCCCTTCTTAACATCAGACAGGATATTAGCTAAAGCTCCCAAGGACTGAAACGGTAAATCCTTGACATTTATATAGATCCGGTCCACCACATCATTCAGACTGGTATCTTGGATGGCATGAAATTCTCCAAAGAGAACTCCTGCCGCTCCAAGAGTAGAAACAAATTCCACCAAATAATTTCTGAGGAAATTTTCTCAACCTTTTCCCATAATGTGTTTAGTGCCATCCATAACGATCCCAACCAGAAAAAGGAAAGAAAACAAGCAAAGAAATTTTGCCGTAAATCCCAAAAAGCTTCAAGACTTGGTGTTGTTGGTTTTTCTAACTCTAAAATCAAGATGGTCATAATAATTGCTAGAACAGCATCTGTCAATACAATTAATCTGTCTTTCTTCATCGGATTGCATCCCCTTTCTTTTTTGTAACATTCTATCTTATCGCATAATATTGGATATTCTTTCATAATCCGACTACAAACAAAAATAAACCAAAAAGTCTGTCCCTATTATGCTATATTTAACTCTAGAAGTATTCATCCATCTAATTAATAAATATATCATATTTCACAATAAATGAATACTATCAAAGATTCATCCCCTTTCACTTCATCATTTAGTGTTGCTTAGATTTATCAAAAACAACCAAATTTGTATTAATTTCAAGTATCACCTAGTTACAAAAATTTGGGGTGAACAGAAAAAGCATCCCGTATTTTTGATACGAAATGCTTTCAATAAGTTTAAATAAGTTTTAACGTTTACTAAATTGTGATGCTTTACGAGCTTTTTTCAAGCCTGGTTTGGAAAGTATGGATTTCAGTTGGACTAAAAACAGCGTAATATCAAGGATTTTCTGAACAATATCTACTTTTTAATTTCATAAAATCTGAATCAATATTTTTAAAATAGGGAATAGTTTAGGTCTCTAAGCATTAAAATAATACACCTAACTTTGGTCACCGTTTTTTAGTTATTCACTCTTTTTTCGGATAGTGTTTTTAAAGTTATGATGTAAAATGCCGCAATTAAAACACTATACATCATAATCGGAGGATAGAGAATTAAGGACAGAATCAATCCCACTCCTTTAATTATTAGGTCAGGTATCAATAACTTCCTATATTGTGCGGTAGCTTCAAGTAATTCTTTCTGATCTATATTGGGTTTATCAATTACTTTATGTAAAAACCAGTTTGCTACCGTTGAAACAATAACGATCAGTCCATAAAAGAGCTGTGCCGTATGATTCATGAAATGACTACTAACTATTCCAGTAGCATAGGGCATAAATGAAACAAAAAATAAAAGATACAAATTCCACCAAACAATTTGTGGGGAAATTTTCTCAACCTTTTCCCACAATGTATTTAGTGCCATCCATAACGATCCCAACCAGAAAAAGGAAAGAAAATAAGCAAAGAAATTTTGCCGTAAATCCCAAAAAGCTTGAAGACTTGGTGTCGTTGGTTTTTCTAACTCTAAAATCAAAATGGTCATAATAATTGCTAGAACAGCATCTGTCAATGCAATTAATCTATCTTTCTTCATCGGATTACATTGCCTTTCATTTTGTAGTATTCTATCTCATCGTATAATATTTATTAATCTTAAATATTGGATAGTCACTTCATATTTTGAGTACAAACAAGATACACTAAAAAGCATGTATCTGTCATATTCTATTTAACTTTAGAAATATTCATCCATTGCTACGAGTAGTCTTTCTTGTGAGTAATTTTCATCAAAAAATTTCATAGATAAGTCCTATATATAATCATGATAAAGTAGTAAAAATAGTTGTTATCCTAGTTGATTAAAAAAGTCTTTGATTTCCTCATCTTTTATAAAATAATATATAATTTTCCCCTCTCTTCTAGTGTCCAAGATGTTTTGATTGGCTAGTTTACGAAGATGGTGGGAGGCAGATGCCATACTGAGATTTAGTAAACAGGCTATATCACAGACACAGAGTTCTTCAACAGCAAGGAGATAAAAGATGATATTTATCTGTTTATTATCGGTAAATTTTGATAAAATGCGAAGTGATTTTTGGACTTTTTCCTTTTCAAGGTAGTTCGTTGCGGTTGTAACATTTTGTTGATTAATAACATCCACTTGACAGATACTATCTTTTTTCATAATTTTTTCTCCTAGCCTAACACAGCCCATAGCATGTCAAAGCTGTTGTTTTCAATCAGGATATACATCCCCAATCCTAAATAGACAACGGCAATAAACCATCTGCTATATTTTTCCAAAGTTTCTCCAACAGAAGGGACTTGTGCTAATTTTTGGGCAGAAAAAACCAAGAGATAAATCATGACTAGAAAAGTAAGTAAAGTCACTATCAAATTCGCTAAATTTAAGGTGGTAAAATATGGGACAAAAACACCAATATTGTCAGCGCCACAACTTGCAAAAGTAATCATAGCGACTAGAAAAATCAAGTTTTTATTGTCTTTTCGCAAACCATCTTTTGCAATAGCTTCTCCATCAGAATCTCCTAAAAGCAAAACTTTGAGGCCTAGGAAAATTGGAATCAAACCGAGTAAACCTAAAATCTCTTTACTAGGAATATAATTTAAGACAAATGCAAAAAGCAAACTTAGGAATATTAGACTAACAGAGCCTAGAAATTGTCCTAAATAGATGTTAATGATGTCCTTTCTGCTTTTTCTTTTGGCAAAAAATAACATTAGGATAATAAGTAAGTCTACGGCTGTCCCAGAATACAGGATTATTGAAGTAACAATATTTTGAATCATAAAACACCTCATTCAAATATATTTTTGAATGTATTCTAACATTAACCTTTGTAGATGTCAACTTAAAATCCACCAATTAATAATTGCATGTCAATATTTGTATTGTGAAACTAGTTTCAGAAATATATAGTCTTAAAGTATGTCCACTGCCAATGGTTTTTTCAATATTTAAAAGGAGAGAACCAATTTGGTCCTCTCCAGGGTATAATTTTCCACCAACCCACTACAGTTGACAAAGAGCCGTTATTCTCAAATGAGACAACTCCTTTTAGTTTTTATAACCTCAGCTTCTCGGTCTCTTACCTACTTTTAATAGAAAGACTACGAAGGACGATTCTTAAAGTAGTCAGATTGTGCAATATCGAAAGATTAGATGGGCTTAACCAATTTAACAACCCAAATCCAATTAAACTTCCATTTATTACAACTGTTTCTTGAATATTTCTTTGAATTAATTTCTGCAACGATTCAGATAAAGAATTCAATTCCTCGAAGAAATCTAAACGATTATCTAATAATAAAATATCACTCATCTGCTTAGAAATATCAGCACTTTCATTCATCACAACCCCAATATCTGCAAGCGTCAAGGCAGCAGAGTCGTTTAACCCGTCTCCAACCATCAAAATAGTTCGGCCAGCTTTCTGTAATTCCTGAACCAACTGAAACTTACCATCTGGTTTTAAATCAGTATAAACGTTGTCAAATGGCAGATCTTTAACCAACTCTTCTGTTCTAGCCAACGTATCACCAGTTGCCAGAATCAGTTTTTTCCCTTGGCGCTTTAGCTTTTTCAATGCAACTTTCGCCTCGCTTCTCAAGGGAGTGTGGATACAAAACATCCCAATTAATTCTTTCTTATAAGCCAAAAACAATAAATTGTAATGAGTCTTATATTGCTCAATCAAGGCCAGCTGCTCAGAACTAATTCTTACCTGTTCGTCTTGCATTAGTACATAATTTCCAATGACAACCGATTGACCATCAATTTGCGATTTAATCCCTTTGCTTGCAACATACTGAAGCTTGCCATGCATTTCTTCGTGTTCAATGCCTTCAATTTCAGCTTGTTTAACAATTGCATTGGCAATAGGATGATAGATATGTTCCTCCAAACATGCACTTATTCTTAAAATATCTTTCTCAGTATAATCTCCGAAAGGAAGAACCTTTTCAACCAAAGGATAACTCGTCGTGATGGTACCCGTTTTATCAAACAAGAAAGTATCCACTTCCAGATATTTTTCTAATACATCACCATCTTTAATAACCATTTCTCGATTTAGACCTTCCTTTATGGCCGTAAGGTAGGCTACAGGTGTGGATATTTTTAGAGCACATGAAAAATCCACCAATAAAAAGGAAATGGCTTTTGAAAACGAACCTGTTAACAGATAAGTCAAACCAGCACCTAAGAAGTTATATTTTACAACCTTGTCTGCCATCCTAATAAAATGACGTTGTTTTGTCTTCTTACTCTCTTCAGATTTTTTCATCAGATTGATGAGTTGCAAAATACGACTGTTTATCTGATTATCAGTCACACGAATTCTTAACTCTCCTGTTTCCAAAACAGTATTCGCACATACAGAATCTCCCTCTTTCTTTTCAACAGGGAAGCTCTCTCCAGTCAAGGAACTCTCATTGACCATGCCTAATCCTGAAACCACTTGGCCGTCAAACAAGATTTCATTACCTTGGGAGACAACTAATACATCACCTACTTGAACATCAGAACTCTTGATGCTGATGACCATGTCTCCCCGCACTAAGAAAACATCACTTTCTTTAGCAAGAAGGCTTTGTTCCAAATCTGTTGCTGTTTTTTTTAAAGACCACTGATCCAGATGATTACCCAAATCAAGCATAAACATGATGTTGCTAGCTGTCTTGGATTGGTTCATAAACAAGGACAACAAAATGGCCGAACAGTCCAAGACCTCCATGGTTAGTTCCTTGCGCGCTAAAGTTTGATAGGCTTCTTTGACATAACCCAAAGCCTGATAACAAGTCCAAATATAACGAATAGGGTAGGGTACAAAACTTCGAAACAGCAAACGCTTAATCGCTGCACCCGATACAATTGAATAAGCACTCTCTTCTCTACGAATGGGAAGAGTCATCAAGTCCGAAACTTTCCCCTTGTCAATTTTTTTTAAAAAGGCCTCTGCATTTTCTAATACAGAGAAGCCTTCTTTCATACGTAGAGTAAAGTGCTGCTGATCCATATAAAACTGAATAGAGTCGATCCCTTTTTCATCTTTAGCCAAGGAACGAAGATAATCTTGAATATCCAAGGTCAGTGAAAACGAGGACGATAATCGGATATGTTGATATCCTCTGTGTAGCACTTTAAAAGACATATTATTCACCTGTCAGGCTATCTAATTGTTCTTCTTTCTTTTCCTGTTCGTATAAATATTTAGCGTCTTGTAAAACATCATCACCGTGTTGTTTTACAACAGAAACAGATGCATCCAGTCCATCTTTCAATTTGTAAGCTTTAGCCAAGGCCTTAGAATAGCCTTTCTTAGCTTCTTTACTTGCTAAGACTTTCAAGCCAAGCGTCCCAAATGCTACCCCTCCTAAGAAGAGAGATGATTTTTTCGCAACTTTTGCGACGTTTAATACTTCTTTTAACATGTTTATTTCCTCCTTGTAACTATTGTAGCGAAAAATGACAGCAAAAGCAATTGCTGATATCTGATATATAGATAAAATTCTCTATACTGATATTTAATTATATTATGATGAAAACAATATACTTTATTTTTTGATACTGTAAATAATTATGTGTAAACACTTAAGTAGAGTTACGGAGTGTTAATTAAATAAGCTTTCAAGTGTATCAGAACATTGACCAAACCCTTTATGGATTCGTTGACTTTGCTTGAAATTATAATCTTCAAACAACGTAACTAAGTAACGTTCCAGAGCCTCCTCATTAGGAAAAAGAACCTTCTTTTTCGTTTGATGTTTGATTTCTTTGTTAAGAGACTCAATGAGGTTTGTCGAATACATGCTGTGCCAAATCTGGTAGGGAAACTGATAAAAAGTTAAAAGATTATCCGTCTTCTCCAGACTTTCCATGACTTTCCTATACTTTGGTTTCCATTCGGCGAGAAAGTCCTCTAAAGCTTGTCCTGCCATTTCTAAATTTTCAGCACGATAAATCATTATAAATTGCCCCAGAATAACCGCTCTATCTGCTCGTTTCACTTTACTAGCTAGATTTCGACTAATATGAATTAAGCAACATTGTTGTTTAGCTAATGGGTGAGCCTGACTGATAATCTGCTCAAGCCCCTTAAAGCCATCTGTAACTACAAGAGAAATCTGTTGGATTCCTTGGTTTTGAAGCTTGTCTAACAGGGTGGACCAAGAAGCATTGTTTTCTTGAGGCAACTGTGCATAGCATATCTCTATGCGACTAAAGTCGCTAGAGCTATCCTAATTGCGCACCGCCAGTTCTCATAGAAAAAAACACCTTGCAAGATGCAAAGTGTTTTCGTTTGTATTCTGCTGTCCAGCAACGAATTAACGTTTAGAGAACTGGCTAGCTTTACGAGCCTTTTTCAAGCCTGTTTTCTAGTATTTTTATATCTATTGGCAGATTATCCGACTTATCCCCATCAACATCTGACTCTAACTCAACCTCTGAAGAAATCCTAATATTGCGTACTTTGATATATTCGATATTATTGTTACCTACTAGATCCCCTTTTTAATAAATCTGGGATAGCCGATAATTTAGAAATGATGGATGAATCCTTTAAAATCAAGATATTTCCATATTCATCTGTATTTTCATCAAATAGTTTTTTGTCTGCATAGTAATTGGATAGAAGAACTAAGACCTGAGTAGCTTCACCTTCATAATTGCCATTTTTGCTTTCAAAAGGTAATAATTGCTTGTTCATAGCTTGGCGAATCAGTTGCACCAGCCAAATTAATTGTCTTGACCGACGAATAAAGCGACTTCTTTCAAGGATTCGACCATAAGGAAACAGTTGGCAGATTCTATAAAAGTGTCGATGTGATTCGGCACGCTCATCAGACTCGCTACACAGAGCTGGTACATAATATCTGCTATAATTTTCTGGAAGATTTGGTCAAGCGGTCTTTTAGCCGTGTGACAGGCATACAGGAAAAACACTATTTATTTACTTTTTGCACGGGAGGCTTTAAGATGTTGCTGGACGCCTTTCTTGATAGTCACTCAGAGTCTCCAGAGTGTCTGGGCTGGGATATGGCAAAGATATACCGCTGCCTGAAACTGTTCTTTAACGCTGATAAACGCGACATATCAAATAAAATGTCGCACTAAAATGATTGAAAAGTAATTGAAACTGTGTTATAATGTATGTGTAATTTTTAGAAAAGAGGTACTAACTATGGAAAACCTAGTAGTTTCAATCTTTAACACTGAAAGCGAAGCTTATCAGTCCTTTGCGGATTTGAAGGCTTTCCGCCAAACTCAGACGACCAAGGTTGCTCAAATCGCCTTGGTCAAAAATGAAAACGGTCATATCGTTGAAAAAGAACGCTATGACTTTGAAGATTCAACGACGGATGCAGCCCTAAAAGGTGGCTTGCTCGGTGCAGTTATCGGGCTTTTGGGTGGTCCTATCGGCGTCTTGTTTGGTTATGGTATGGGTAGCCTCTATGGTTTGGCTGCTGGTGATACCGTTGATACGGCAGAAGCTGGCTTGATTGACGTTGTTTCTCAGAAATTGACTAACGGTGAAACAGCCGTTGTTGCCTTGGTGCAAGAAGACAACGAAGCAGTCATCGATGCTTACTTCACCAAGTACGACACCCAAATCATGCGTTGGGATGTAGCAACCGTCGTAGCCGAAATCGAAGCAGCTCTGCAAGTCCAAGAAGACCTCTACAACCAGGCACGTGCACAAATGAAGGCTGAACGTAAAGCAGATCGCAAGGCCAAACTTGAAGAGTTCAAGGCAAACATCAAATCAAAATTTGATAAATTGAAAGCCTAACGTCTAAGCGTCTCATAAATTTAAATGTGACTGAGACACCATTTAAAATTTATGTGCGTCGGATTCTCACAGTTAAATAATTGCGTTGACAAATCCGTTACAGCCGTTCTTCCATTCTTTGAAAAGAATGTTTAATAGACAAGAAATCTGGACTAGTATTGGTCTGGATTTTTTTGTGAATATAGAGGTCATAGCTTTTTGACTATGCTTCGTTATAATTAGAAAAATTTTAAGTTTTATCAAGATGAAATCAGTCAGACGAAGACATCCCGAATTAGCACCAGCATCACCACACAAACTAAGACATACTGGTGCTACTCTTGCTAAACAAGCAGGTGTTTCTCTTGAAGCCTTCTCAGAAGCTCTTACTCATAGTGATAAAGAGATTACAAAAACTTACGTTAATATCAAAGATAAAGTCAATCAGACTGTAGGTGATATTGCTTTTCGTAGTTTAAAAAATTGATGGGGTGAATATGGGGTGAATTTTGGGGTGAACTTTGATTTTTTGAAACAAAAAAGACATCCAAGAAATAATTCTTGAATGTCTGTAAACGTTGATATAATCGTATTGATTAACGTTTTGAGAATTGTGATGCTTTACGAGCTTTCTTAAGACCTGGTTTCTTACGCTCAACTTTACGTGAGTCACGTGTAAGAAGTCCTGCGCGTTTCAATGAATCGCGGAAGTCTGGGTCTACTTGAAGAAGGGCACGAGCGATACCGTGACGGATAGCTCCTGCTTGACCAGCGTATCCACCACCTACAACGTTAACGAAAACGTCGTATGAACCTACAGTTGAAGTAACTGCGAATGGTTGGTTGATGACCAAACGAAGGTCAGCGTGTGGGATGTACTCTTCAACATCTTTTTTGTTAACAGTGATTTTACCAGTTCCTGGAACAAGGCGAACGCGTGCAACAGCGTTTTTACGACGTCCAGTACCTGCATATTGTGCTTGTGACATACTTTATTGTTCCTTTCCTTAGATAAGTCCTGAAATATCAAGAACTTCTGGTTGTTGTGCAGCGTGAGTGTGCTCAGCTCCAACGAATACTTTCAATTTCATACCTTGAGCGCGGCCAAGAGTATTGTGTGGAAGCATACCTTTAACTGATTTCTCGATCAAACGTACTGCATTTTTAGAACGAAGTTCACCAGCAGAGATTGATTTCAATCCACCTGGGTGGTTTGAGTGAGTGTAGTAGATCTTATCAGTTGCTTTTTTACCAGTCAATTTAACTTTTTCAGCATTGATAACGATTACGAAGTCACCTGTATCAGTGTGAGGTGTGAATGTTGGTTTGTTTTTTCCGCGAAGCACGCTAGCAACAACTGCTGAAAGGCGTCCAAGAGGTACATCAGTTGCGTCAACAACGTACCATTTGCGTTCTACTTGGCCTGGTTTAGCCATGAATGTAGTTTTGTTCATGATTTCTCCTATATGAATGTCGTTTTTGTTTACAGGGCGGATGTTCCGGTCCGCGAGTTATTTGAAAGGTTCCGGGGCCTTACAAATGGGGTAAACAATACCGCCTACTATTGTATCAAAATTCTAAGATAAAAGTCAACCGATTTGGAAAATTATTTGCGATTTTCTTTTCCAATGACAAATCCAATCAAGGAATTCGGGCCGACGTGAGCTGAAATAACCGGTCCAAGAGGCATCACGAGAACTTCATCGATGCCTTCAAGCGCAAGCATTTCTTGCTTCAGTGCCTCTGCTCCTTCTAGATCGTTGGTATAAGACACCAAGGCTGTGCTTCCGCCGATGTCTGCCTTGATCAGCTCCAGTAATTCTCGGACAGCTTTTTTGCGTCCCCGAACCTTGCTAATAGGAACTAATTTCCCTTCCTCATCTATCCAGAGAATGGGTTTGATGCTGGCCAAACTTCCCATGATCGCAGCACTTTTTGAGAGACGACCTCCACGCATGAGGTGGTAGAGATCATCGACGAGGAAATAAGTCCGCAGTTTTGGCGCTAGGTCCATGACTTCTTCTTTGGCTTCTGCTAATGAACGACCTGCATCACGCGCAGCTACTGCCCGCATGACCAGGTAGCCCTCTCCAATCCCAGCAGCCTTCGGATCGACAATCTCGATCACGGCTTCCGGGTAGTCTTCTAAAACCAGGTCTCGTGCCATGACTGCACTCTGATAGGTCCCAGATAAGACTGATGAAAAGGCTACATAAAGCAGATCTTTTCCTTCTTTGGCAAATTGTTCAAAGGTTTCCTGAAATTGGCCCACATTGACCTGACTGGTTGTCGGTTTGGCCCCATTTTTCATGGCTTCTAAAAGTTCAGTGCTAGTCAATTGACCTTGGCCAACTGTCTGGTAAACCGTCCCATCTAACTCAATGGTCAAGCCAAGAATGGTCACCTGGTGTTCCTTGGCCCAGTTCTGGTCTAAATCTGCGGTCGAATCGGTTAAAATAGCAAATGTCATTACTTGTCTCCCATCATTTCTTGTAATTGTCGCAATACTTCGTGATCGAGTGGTCGCATGGGTGGTTTTTGATCGTTGACCACTCGCTGCGCTTGATTAAGGTTTCCTTTGACAACTGCGACCCGTTTTTCTAACTCTCTGGCAGATACCCGAAGGGCTCCTTGAGCAAAGACGGTCCATTGCTCATTTAAGTCACTAGTCGCTACTGATACTTGGTGGAGGGGCGTATTAAGCTCTGCCGCCAAACGCTCGATATAGTCATCTGCCGTCTCATCCTCACCGGTAAAGACCACCTGAACATTGAACTCCTCATAGGTCTGCCGCACTCCTGGCATATACTGGGCATCAAAGACACAGATGACTTCTATCCCTTCAAAGCTAGCATAGTGGCTCAGCTTTTGCAGGAGGATGTTGCGGGCTGCATCGAGCTCACTTTTTTGAAAGAGCTGGCGGGTCTCCTGCCAAAAGGCAATCATATTATAGCCGTCAACCAATAAGATTTTTCGTTTCATATCATTGCCTTTCTAGAATTATAGTCGATTACGAAAGACCTCATACATAAGGATGGCTGCTGCCACACTGGCATTGAGACTTTGCACATGGCCATTCATGGGAATGGTAATCATCTCATCGACTTGCTTTTTGATGTTGGCTGAGATCCCTTTTCCTTCATTGCCAATGATCAAGGCTAACTTGCCAGCCGTATTCCACTGGTGCGATGGCGTACCGTTCATGTCGGTCCCAAAGATCCAGAAGCCCTCTTCCTTTAGCTTGTCCAAGGTTTGGCTAAGATTGGTCACACGCGCAATGGGAATGTGTTCCACTGCTCCAGTAGAAGTTTTTGACACCACTGGGGTTACCCCAACTGCCCGGTGCTTAGGAATGATGACGCCTGAGACATTGGTCGCATCAGCTGTCCGTAAGATGGAGCCAAGATTGTGCGGATCTGTTAAGCCATCGAGAATCAACAAAAGTGGGTTCTCTTCTTGGGCTGTCTGTTTCAGAATCGCTGCCAAGTCTGTGTAAGCAAAGGCTGCCACACGGAGAACGAAGCCTTGGTGAACAGCTCCTTCTGTCATTTCCTGCAGGGTTTTCTTTGGTGTCCAAGAAATCGACACTTTTTTCTCAGCTGCTAAGGCCTTGATCTTGTCGACATTTTTTCCTCGGAGGTCTTCTTGAATATATAATTTATTGCCTGTATTGGCTTGTAAAGCCTCGGTGACTGCGTGGACACCGTATACGATATCGTTATTTTCCATAGAACTAGTATACCACAAGAAAGGAGGAAGAGGCCAATTCATGATATAATGAAATCAAATCTATCTCAATGAAGGAACCGAACTAGAAAGGAAGCCATGCCTCTTTTTCAACGAACCATCAAGCTCACCTTGGCCACCTGTTTAGCAGCGGCCCTTGCTTATGCTCTGGGCTTGACCTATGCCATCTCAGCTGGCGTCATTGCCATCTTGAGTATCTCTGATACGCGTCGCAGTACCATCAAGCAGGCCTACCAGCGCTTTATGTCGACCTTGCTGGCCCTTGCTATCGGAAGTCTCGCCTTTTCTTTATTAGGGTTTAACCTTTGGGCACTGGGAGTCTTTATCGCTCTTTATGTCCCTTGTGCCTTTTTATTGGGTTGGCAGATCGGCATCACCCCAAGTACGGTGCTGGTCACCCACCTCTTGATTGAGCAGTCTACTTCCTGGGGACTCTTGCTCAATGAACTTGCCCTCTTTTTGATAGGAACCAGCTTTGCCCTGCTGGCCAATCTCTATATGCCTTCTAATCAGGCTGCGATCGATCATTACCATGATGTTGTCGAAGACCAACTAAAGAAGATCCTTAGTCGTTTTGCGGAATTTCTTGGTAAAGGGGATGGTCGCAATGATGCTCGCTTGATCAAGGAGTTGGATGGTATCCTAGAAGACGCTTTAAATCTTGTCTATCTGGATCATTCCAACCACCTTTTTCATCAAACCAACTACCACATTCACTACTTCGAAATGCGCAAGCGGCAAAACGACATCCTGCGAGATATGGCAGAAAACGTCAACCGCTGTCAGTTAGCAGCGAGTGAAAGTATGATCCTGGCTCAACTTTTTAAGAAGACTGCGCAACAGTTAAGTCAGGAAAACCCTGCTCAGGAGCTCCTCAACGATATCACTCAGTATTTAGCGATCTTCCGCGAACGGCCTCTTCCCAAGACCCGGGAAGAATTCGAAACACGCGCCACCTTGCTCCAATTGCTAAGAGATTTAGAAACCTTCATTCAGGTCAAGGTTGATTTTTACCAACAATTTCATCAGGAGACAGAATAGACAGAGAAGCCCTTGCAAGATGCAAAGGCTTTTTTATTGCGGGAACTGTTGAAAACGCTTTCCTAAAATGGTATACTAGAACAGGAAAATAACTTTTTAAGGAGGGTCTTCTATATGAAGTCTTCATATAAGAAACATTTGTACACTACGACGCTCAGCCTCTCAGCTGCTGTCTTGCTTTCTGTCATCGGTCATGGCCAAGTATCAGCCGATAGCGTAGAAGCGCCTCAAACAGAGCCAAGCACGGTCCTTGAAGCGGCACCCGCTACTGAGCAAGCTGTGACAGCTGAGACTGCCAGTCCTGCTACAGCTGAAAAAGGAGACACCGCAGCCCCTGCCACTTCTGCAGAAACAGCAGCGACTTCTGATGTGGCTTCTACTACAGAAGTTGCTCCAACCGCTAGTCCAGTCACTAACCGTGCGACAACAACCGCTGATCAAGCGACTCGATTGGCGGATAGCACCATTTATCTCTCTGAAAAGAGTACAATTGATGACAAAGTCCAAGAAAAAGCTCAAGCTGCTGGCAAGATCAACTGGACCTTAGACAATAAGCCACTCTCTGAGTGGAAAACCTGGGATATGGAGACAGGAACACTGAGCAAGGATCCATTCCTTACTATCACAGAGACCGCAAACGGCAATGATCTGGATCTCCACATTGACGTGCAGGATCTCTTTGGTGAAGATCTCAGCCTTCGTAGCCCAAATAATATTCGCCGGACTTACCGCAACTACATCGGCAACCATGAACTAGTCGGGACCAATGCAGACTTGGGTGTGACCATCAATAAAACCCTTGTTTTTCGACCTTACCAAGACTACCATACACATGAAGAGATGCTGGCTGCCATCGAAAAATCCAAGGAAGAAGCGAAACCCGATCGTTTAGTACAGCTGGAAACTCTTGGAAAGAGTGCCCAAGGCCGGGATATGAAGATGGGAATCGTGAGCAAGGACCAAGCCAGCATCGATCACTACCTGTCTAGTACCAACCCTACAGCCTTGACTAAGCCAAGCGAAATGCTGGCCGCACTAAAAGACAAGACCTTGGATTACAAATTACCTGTCTTAGTCCACAACACCCACGCGGATGAGCAGCCAGGCATTGACATTATCACAGGCCTCTTCAATACCTTTGCGACCAAGGAAAAGGTGACCTTTAACACCACCGATGAAGCTGGAAATGCTAAAACAGTCACGCTAGATATTCCAACCCTGCTCAATAAATTCATCTTCTTATTTGACTTCACGGAAAACCCAGATGGGGATGCTCTCAACCTGCGGGCCCTAGCAAACGGGCTCGATCCAAACCGGGATGCCAGCTACCAAACCAACCCTGAAGTTCGCACGGTTATCCAAATGATCAACAAATGGAATCCGATCGCTCTCTACGACTTACACGGTTTTGTCAAAGAATTCTTGATCGAACCTGCAACGCCACCACATGATCCGAACTTCGAATACGATCTTCTGTCAGACCTGATGCTAGAAAATGCCCATCATATGGGACGGGCAGGAGTTGCCAATTCTAAATACAATAGTTACATCATTCCAAAACTGGATTGGGGCGATGGCTGGGATGACTCCTTCTCTGGCTATACAGGGGTTTATGCAGTCTACCATGGTATCTTAGGCCATACTATCGAAATTCCGGAAGGAAATGAAGAATCCTACAAAGCAGGTCGCAATGCTGTCCTAGGAGGAATTGACTTTCTCAACCAAGATCCAGACAAACTCCTTGAGATGCGGCTCAACTTCTACCTGCGTGGTCTCAATAAAACTGAAGATCCAAAAGCTGAAAATGAACTGGTCGGCCCAAATGGGGAAATCGTTGGACGTGTGAAAAACGGTCGTCCAAAATTCTTCCCAGACTACTACGTCATCCCGATGAGCCTCGACAAAGAAAACGATGCCCAAGAAGCTTTCAATATGATCGACTACTTCAAACGCAATGGTGTCCTCGTCAAAGAGCTCAAAGAAGATATTGGCAACTATAAAAAAGGAGACTTAGTCATTGATATGGCCCAAGCCAAACGCGGCTATGCCAACCACATTCTCTACAAGGGCTCCAACGAATCTGCCTGGGCTGCGATGTACGCAGAGTTGCTGGTTAACTTCCCAGATATGAGAGGGTTCAAGTCCGAACCTGTCTTTGCGGATGGTCTTTTCAATGGAAAATTAGGCGAAGTCACCACCACCCGTGCGACTCGTACCTCTGAGATCGATCCAAAAGCTCCTTACTATGTGATCGCAAATACCTCAGCCAGTGCCGTTAAAGCTGTCAACCAGGCCATCGCGCAAGGAAAATCCGTCTACCTAACAGACGATGGCTACATCGTTGACCGTGATACCTTTGCTTCACTCCTGCCAAACTATGCCATCTATGGCGATGCCCTCTACAAGGTACCAAGCGGGCCAACCTTGAAACCGATGAAGGTCTACTCTCCAAACTACCACTATAATTGGGCTGGAGTCGATGCGCCTGCTCATACCAGTCTAGTCCTTGAAAAATTAGGTTTCCAAATCGTCAATACTCCAGAAGAAGCGGATGTTGTTATTTTGGAAAGCAATCGTTTTGACGCTTCCATCTTCGGCAAGAAACCAACCCTTGTCATTGGTGGGGAAGCCATGCAAAAATTGGAAAAATTGGGAGTTCTTACAGGATTTGACGCTGAAAAATTAAAAGGCGGTAGTGACTACGAAGGCTTGATGAAAGCGATCATTGATGACCAGGATCCATTGACTAGCGGATACAAGAAGAATACCCTCTTCTACTCCAACTCAGGAAACTGGATTGAAAAGGTTCCAGAACATTTCAAGACCTTGATGAGCATCGCTCCGAGCGATTATTATATTGCAGGTTGGTGGCCACATAACGATGTGCTGGCCAACAAAGTCATGGCCATCTCTGGAGAACTGATGGGACAACCACTCTTTGTCTATGCAGGAAATCCAACCAACCGTCAACACCCTGTCCACTTCTTCCGCTGGGTAACCAATGCGATCTTTGGCAGCAAGTTGGCTAGCTTGATGGATTACGTTCCAGCTAAAGAACCAGATCAAGTGGTGGTTCCAATTCATAACCAAACAACCAATCCACAGCCAATCTTAGCCAAGAAGGAGACTCCTAAAGTGCTTCTTCCACAAAAAGAAATGACAACTAAAAATGAAGAAAGCGTGCAAGCCTTGACTTACCAAGTAGGACAAAGCTTCCAAGAAAGTCCAGCCAAGGCACAATTGCCACAAACTGGAGAAGACACAGCTGCACACTTCATTCTTTCAGGCTTCTTGCTAGCCGTTAGCGGAGGCTTCCTCCTCTTGAAAAAGAAAGAAGTTGAGTAAGTTCCAGGTTTAGACTTGGATGACACGAAAAGAACCTTCGCAGACGCGAAGGTTCTTTTTGGAGATAAACTATCTTTCAAAACTTTCCTTAGGTGAGTACGGACGTTAGGTGAAATTATCCAGTGGATGATTTCAGCAATCCAGGAAGTTCCATGACTAAATCAAGATACAAAGGGCGTCTGCGGATACAGTCAAAATTTGGAGCAGGACAGAAGCACTGTTGTATAGGATTGCTTCATTGTCCTGCCCCACAAGGCTGATTAGGATTCTTTCGAGCTAAAAGGCGAGAGAAGAATTCAATCAGCTACTGTGTCTTTGATTTAGTACTAATGTATTTTGCGCTTTTTGACACAATCCACAGCCCGTGTTCAATTCGTTTTGGTCCCCTTCGCTTTTTAATTTTTAGGCTCAGGCTAAAACAGTTCTCCGAACTGTTTTACTCTCAAAACTCCCGAGTGCTTGAAACATTGTTGTTTCAAGCACTTTTCTCACGGCGGAAAGTTTCAGTTTATACTTGACTGATTCTAAAGTATAGAAAACTTTTATAAATTTCTCCAGATTTTTTAATGAACATACTATTCTACATCTTAAATCTAACAATAATACAAAGATTCTTTCTATTCTGCTAATTCCAACACAACCGTTTGGTAAGGGGCTAATTCGAGCACTTGGTCTCCTTCTTGGAATAATCCTGCTGTATTATTTAAAACGACCGTTTTAATCGGAGCTGGCAACTCCAAGGTGGCCTGGCGATTTTGGAAATTGCTGACAACCAAGAGACGCTTGTCCCCACGGCGTTCAAAGGCGATGATGTTTTCACGGTCCCGATACGCTGGGATCATATCTCCGAATCGGATGGTATTTCCATAAAGGGGATGGCGATACAAGGCCGTCAACTGGCGATAGTAATTCAAGATGGAATTTGGATCCTTTTCTTGATCTTTCACATTGATGGCAACATTTGGTTTGGGACTGATCAGCCAGGCTGGTCCATCGCTAAAGCCCAGACCTGGCTCCGCTGACCACTGCATCGGTGTCCGCGCATTGTCTCGGCTATAGTTGGCAATCGCTGCTAAGGCTTCTTCCTCACTCAAACCAGCTTCTTTAGCAACGTGGTAGCCATTGATGGTCGCAATATCATCAAAGTCCTCCACTGATTCAAAGACTTGGTTCTCCATTCCAATTTCTTGACCTTGATAGATAAACGGAATTCCCTTGCGCAAAACCTGAATGGTTCCCAGGGCTTTTTTACTGGTATCATTTACTGGACCTTCTGCGATATAATGGGACACCCCTCGAGGTTCGTCGTGGTTTTCGATGATGGTCGAGAGAACCCCAATGCTATCCGCGCGCTCATGCGCTTGGAAAATACTTTCCTTAAGTTCTTCCGCTGTTGGAAGAGTATGGTCAAACCAGCCCTTTCCTTCCTGCCCTAAGCAGGTTTGCTTGAAGTCAAAGATAGAAGAAAAGACACCGTCTTTTCCAATGAAGAAATGCAATTCTTCGTCGGTTTCATTGAACACTTCCCCAACTGTGAAGGCATTGTACTTGGCGAAGGTTCGCTCATTTAACTCTTGCAAGAAAGGTTCAATCGATTGGGCATTCACTAGAGACTCCAGTACTGGGACCAAGCCATTTTCGCGATCAGACGGAAGCGAACGCCATTCTAGATCTTTTTTGATATTGATAATAGCATCGATCCTAAAGCCCGCAATTCCCTTGTCCAACCACCAGTTGATCATCTTGTAAATTTCTTCGCGCAAGACAGGATTTTGCCAATTAAGGTCTGGCTGATCCTTGTGATAAGAATGGAGATAGTATTTGTTGGTGCCAGGAACTGGTTCCCAGACACTGCCTCCAAAGTAACTTTCCCAGTTGTTGGGTTCCTTGTCACTTTCGATGAAATAAAAGTAATCTGCATAAGGGCCATCTGGATCTGATAGAGCTTTTTGGAACCACTCGTGATGACTGGAGCAGTGGTTAACCACCAAGTCCATAATGATAGAAATGCCCCGCTTCTTACCTTCAGCAATTAGCTCCTCCATATCTTCCATAGTTCCAAAAATAGGATCAATGGCATAGTAGTCTGAAATATCATAGCCCTGGTCAATAAACGGACTCTTGTAAATAGGCGATAACCAGAGAATGTCAATTCCTAAGTTTTGAAGGTAATCGAGTTTCTTCGTGATTCCTTTCAAATCCCCAACGCCATCACCATTGCTATCTTTAAAGCTTTTTGGGTAAATCTGGTAAGCGACCTTCCCCTTCCACCAATCTTTTTCCATGTCTTGTCTCCTTAAATGAAAGAGACCGAGACAAATCATCTCAGTCTCCATAGTGTCAGTAGGTATTAGTATACTGTTTTTTCAGTTTCTTTATCGAAGAAGTGAGCTTTGTTCAAGTCAAATCCAAGTTCGATTGTTTCACCAGTTCCAAGGTAGTCACGCGCATCTACTTTTGCGATAAATTCGTTGTCACCAACTTGGCAGTACAAGTGAGATTCAGAACCGAGCAACTCAGACACTGAGATGGTTGCTTTCACGACTGATTCTGGGAAAGTTTCAAGGAAAGCAGCTTCTGTATTCACGTCTTCTGGACGGATACCAAAGATCAATTCTTTACCATCATAGCCTTTTTCTTTCAAGACTTTCAAAGCACCTTCTGGAACTTTCAAATTCAATCCATTGGCAACGATGTGTCCACCTTCCAACTTCACGTTAATGAAGTTCATGGCAGGGCTTCCGATGAATCCAGCTACGAATTTATTCACAGGGTTCTTATACACTTCTTGCGGAGTACCGATTTGTTCTACACGTCCGATAGTACCTGTACCAGCTGGGTTTTTAGTAGCAGACATAATAACGATACGGTCAGCCAATGTCATCGCTTCTGTTTGGTCGTGGGTTACGTAGATTGTTGTAGCTCCGATACGACGGTGGATTTTCGCAATTTCAGCACGCATGGATACACGAAGTTTAGCATCCAAGTTTGACAAAGGTTCGTCCATCAAGAACACTTTTGCATCACGGACAATGGCACGACCCATGGCCACACGTTGACGTTGACCACCAGAAAGGTCAGCTGGTTTACGATCCAAGAATTCTTTCAAGCCAAGGATTTCAGCTGCTTCTTGTACACGTTTGTCGATATCTTCCTTGCTGTATTTACGCAATTTCAAACCAAAGGCCATGTTATCGTACACAGTCATGTGTGGGTAAAGAGCGTAGTTTTGGAATACCATGGCGATATCACGGTCTTTAGGTGCCACGTTGTTTACAACAGTGCCATCGATCGAACATTCACCTTCTGTGATGTCTTCAAGACCAGCGATCATACGAAGAGTCGTTGATTTACCACATCCTGAAGGACCTACGAAAACGATAAATTCTTTGTCTTTGATGTCCAAGTTGAAGTCTTCAACTGAGTAATGTTCGCTATTTGGATATTTTTTATAAATGTGACTAAGATTCAATTCTACCATGATGGTACTCCTTTGATTTTTATAGTTCTATTGTAAATGAAAACGTTTTACAAATCTATGGCAAGTCTCACAAAAAAGAAAAAGAGTTTTGTGCAAGTTGCACAAAACTCTGGATTGATTCCGTTTAAATCACATCTTGTAAAACTAAATGATAGCACAGGGCTAGATCTGTCAGATTTTTCAACTGAAGACCCGTCAACTCCTCCCACTTGTCAATCTTATATTGGAGCGAATTGCGGTGGAGATAGAGTTGCTGGGCGGCCTTGGTGACGACTGCCCCATTGTCCCAAAGAGCAACAATGATGTCTTGCAATTGATCTTGACTTTCAATCAACTGATGCAAGCTTGCCTTGATTGGAGTGAGATCTAAATCTGCCTGCTCGATTCCCCATAGATAGAGTTGAGAAAAGCGATAGACACCTTGATGGCCTTCTCGAATCCAGGCTCGAAAGACCGCCCGTTCTGCTCGGATGACCGGAGACACTTTCCCGTCTTTAGACTCGGTCCATACTTGCCCGACCAAGATAGATAAACGAATATTGAAGTCATACTCCATGGCAGAGACGGTATCTTTTAAGATATCGGCCACAGGTAAAGACTGGTCTTGGTCCAGAATGAGCACATAATCTTGTCCGCTCAGTTGCAAGGTTGCTCGGAAGTTGGGCAAAAGTGTCTGCATCATCTCTAGCCAAGAAGCCGTCCCTTCCGCTGTCGAATGCGAAATGTGGCAATAGACAAGCTGCATTTTTTTGATGACTTGAGGGGCTTCTCCCTTTCCATCGATCAGGTACTGGTACCAAGGATTAGGGGCAACCTCTTCTTCACCGCCCAACCAGGAAATCAATTGTTTTTCTCGTTCGGTTAGCTCTTCTTCCTTCAGCAGCAACCATTGATGAGCCTGAAGGGGAATGGCTACATAACCAGCTGGTGGATTGGCTTGATCCGTCACCTCTGCATGAGGAAACCACTCTCTGATATTTTTCACTGCTTTCTTCCTTCTTCTACTTGCTGGATGCACCAGTCAATCAGCTCTTCTAGCCGAGAGAGCTCCCCCGTCATATGGAGATAGCCCATGACAGCCTCAAAGCCCGTCGACATCCGATAGGTCACGACATCCGCATTTTTGGCCTTGGTATGGCTATTGGTATTGCGACCGCGCTTGTAGATCTCCAACTCTTTTTCTGTCAGAATTTCTTGCTCCAGCATGCTTTCAATCAAGCTAGCCTGAGCTCTAGCAGAGACGTAGCAGGTTGCAGTCTGGTGAAGCTTATTGGGCTTGGTCATCCCTTGAAAAATTAGGTGCCTGCGAATATACATGGAATAGACCGCATCCCCTTCAAAGGCAAGGGCGATCCCATTGATTAGATTGACATCAATCACGTGTCCACCTTACACCTTCTTTTGTATCCAAGAGCTTGATTCCTTGCGCAGCCAATTCATCGCGAATCGCATCTGCTCGCGCAAAATCTTTCTTAGCCCGTGCTTCCTGACGTTCAGCGATCAAGGCTTCAATATCCGCATCCAAAACTTCTTCAACAAAGACCACTCCAAAGACTTCTAACATCTTTGCCAAGGCATCTTTGACGTCTTGGTCGTAGTGACCTGAGTTGATCCATTTAGCCAATTCAAAGACGACAGTGATTCCGTTTGCGGCATTGATATCTTCATCCATAGCCGCAATAAACTTGTCCACAAAGTTTTGTAAGTCTGCTGGATCCACTTCTCCGGCGAAAGGTTGCTCATAGGTATTTTTCAAATACTTAAGGTTGGTCTCCGCATCGCGTACCGCTTTTTCTGTGAAGTTAATGGGCTTGCGGTAGTGCTGGGTCGCAAAGAAGAAGCGAAGCACTTGGCCATCAATGGTCTTGAGTGCATCATGCACAGTGATAAAGTTGCCCAAAGACTTGGACATCTTGACATTGTCAATATTGACAAAGCCATTGTGCATCCAGTAGTTGGCAAAGGTTTGACCAGTTTTAGCCTCTGACTGGGCAATTTCATTGGTATGGTGCGGAAACTCAAGGTCAGCTCCACCACCGTGGATATCAATGGTATCGCCTAAAATCCCCGTTGACATGACCGAACACTCAATGTGCCAACCCGGACGACCAGGTCCCCAAGGGCTTTCCCAAGAAACTTCACCTGGTTTGGCAGCTTTCCAGAGGGCAAAATCGACTGGATTTTCCTTGCGGGCTGTTTCTTCATCTGTCCGACCAGAAGCTCCTAGCTCTAGGTCTTCCAAAGTTTTATTGGCTAACTTAGCATAGTTATGGGATTTTTCCACACGGAAATAGACATCGCCTTGGCTCTCATAGGCATAGCCTTTTTCGATCAAGTCGGTAACAAAGCGAATGATGTCATCCATAAACTCAACCACACGAGGGTGGCGGGTTGCAGGCTTGACCCCAAGAGCCGTCACATCTTCACGAAAGGCTGCGATGTACTTATCCGCCACTTCCTGAGGAGTAATGCCTTCTTCCTTGGCACGGTTGATGATCTTATCATCCACATCGGTAAAGTTGGAAATATAGGCAACTTCGTAGCCACGATACTCAAAGTAGCGACGAATCGTGTCAAAGGCTACCGTTGAACGGGCATTCCCAACGTGGATATAGTTGTAAACCGTTGGCCCACAAACATACATGCGGACCTTCCCTTCCTCGATGGGGACAAATTCTCGCAAATCACGAGACATGGTATCATAAATTTTTAACACGCTTCATTTCCTTTCTGTTTCTACTCTTTTGGCTTCAAATAAACCACCTGAGTCTGTTTGACAAAGCCAATCTTTTCATACAAACGTTTGGCACCTACATTGCTGTCTTCCACGGCAATCTGAAACTCCTTGTCATTTTGTTCAATGAGTTGGTTGACGAGAGATTTTGCCAAATAGCTTCCATAGCCTTGCCCACGATAGACTTCAGCAATCGCAAGTCCATAAAGGTAATTGTATTTTCCAGACACATCGACCGTACAAACACCAATCACTTGACCTTCTTTGAGTAATATGTACAGCAGACTATCAGGATCCTTCAAGGCCTCCGAAATGTATCTGTGGCTCACTTCTGGTGCTTCCACTTCATCTGAAAAGGTTTGGTGGTGGAGCTGGGCAATGGCTTCAAGATAAGAAGGTTCTGCCAAGAGCACATCGACATCCGAACGGGAATCTAATGCATAAGCGGTTCGATCACGTCCTAACCAGGTTTCTGTTTCGTCATCCTCAACCAGTCCCCAATTGCTGGCAAAATCAGGATGATTCTCTAGAAAAATACGCTCTGTCTGAAAAGTCACAGACTCAATTGGATAAGATGCCGTTTCTTTCTCAAAACTTCCATACAAAGCACGCGCAATTCCCTGCCGACGGTGATTAGGGTGGACCAGGATCGCTACTTCCACATCTTGGTCATCTGCATAGACGGTTAATAGGCCAACAAGTTCACCTTTTTCGTAATAAAGGAAAAAGGCGGGCATATCGGGATCAAAATTGAGCATATTGGAGAGATAAGGATCCCGAAACGTTCCGTCATAGTTCTGACAGATGGCAATAAGGGCCTTTGCTTCCAGTAGTTGGTGGTCATTCAATGTATTGGTTGATTGAATCACGTAGCGATCTCCTTACAAGCTCGAAGATCGATGACTGGCTTCCTTAGCATGCTCCATCTTATTCACGTAGTATTCGCGTTTTTCTTCTTCTTGGTGAATGATTGGCTCATCCTTCTTACCGTGCACACGAACAATTTTAGCAGGGACTCCGACAACGGTCACATCACTCGGTACATCGGAGACCACGACCGCTCCCGCTCCTACTTTGGCTTTGGCCCCAATCTCAATCGGACCGATGACCTGAGCATGAGCGGAGACCAAGGCTCCTTCACGAACCGTCGGATGGCGTTTACCGACATCCTTCCCTGTTCCCCCAAGGGTCACCCCGTGGTAGAGCATAACGCCTTTTTCAACAATGGCCGTTTCCCCGATAACGAGGCCCGCTCCATGGTCGATAAAGACACCAGAAGCAATGGTCGCACCTGGATGGATTTCAATCTGGGTCCAAAAACGCCAAAACTGACTATGCATCCGCGCCAAGAGCTTAAAGCCATGGTTCCACAAAAAGTGGGAAACACGGTGAGCTGCCAGTGCTTTGACGCCCGGATAGGTCAAAAGGACCTCCAGCGAGGTACGCGCTGCTGGGTCATTTTCTTTTACAATATCGATGGTTTCACGCCACCATCCCATACCGTGCTCCTCCTTTTTAAATGATTATTCTGAATCTTTTTGTGTAATAGTAAAGTCTTTTTTAGGTTTGTGGTCTTTGTTGTGGTGACGAGGACGATCGCCATGGCGATGAGTTTTTTCACCCTTTTCCTCGCTGTTTTCTGCTTTTGGCGGACGAGGGAGAAGAGCTTTCATAGAAGCATCGACACGACCTTTTTCATCGATCTTGATAATCTTCACATCGACTTCATCACCGATGGCTACCAAGTCTTCGACACGGTTGGTACGAGTCCAAGCCATTTCAGAGATGTGTACGAGGGCATCTGTCTTGTCAAAGAGGTTGACAAAGGCACCAAATTTCTCGATCCGAACCACTTTGGCATGGTAGACTTCGTCCACCTTCGCTTCACGCACCAAACCAGCAATGATTTCTTTGGCACGGTTAATGGCATCTTGGTCGCTCGAGTAGATTGATACGTTCCCTTCTTCGTCGATATCAATCTTAACCCCTGTTTCAGCGATGATCTTATCGATGGTTTCTCCACCCTTACCGATGACAATCTTAATCTTGTCCACATCAATCTTGATGGTATCAATTTTCGGAGCAGTTGGCGCCAATTCTGGACGCACTTCTGGAATGGTTGCTTCGATCACATCAAGGATTTCAAAACGCGCTTTCTTGGCTTGAGCAAGAGCTTCCGTCAAGATTTCTGCAGTAATCCCTTGGATCTTGATATCCATCTGAAGGGCTGTAATCCCATCACGCGTACCTGCAACCTTAAAGTCCATGTCTCCAAAGTGGTCTTCCAAACCTTGGATATCTGTCAATACGGTATAGTTGTTTCCATCAGAAATGAGACCCATTGCAATACCTGCTACTGGTGCCTTGATTGGCACACCACCCGCCATAAGGGCAAGTGTTCCCGCACAGATAGAGGCTTGAGATGAAGAACCGTTTGATTCCAAAACTTCTGCTACCAAACGAATCGCGTATGGGAATTCTTCCAAGCTTGGCAAGACTTGAGCAAGCGCACGCTCACCAAGAGCACCGTGACCAATTTCACGACGACCAGGCGCACCGTAACGACCTGTTTCCCCTACAGAGTATTGAGGGAAGTTATAGTGGTGCATAAAGCGTTTCTTGTACTCTGGATCCAAACCATCGATGATTTGCGTTTCACCCATTGGTGCCAAGGTCAAAACAGAAAGGGCTTGCGTTTGTCCACGAGTAAAGAGACCTGAACCGTGAACGCGAGGAAGGAAGTCGACTTGTGCATCCAAAGGACGGATTTCATCAACCTTACGACCGTCAGGACGTACCTTGTCTTCTGTGATCAAACGGCGCACTTCTGCGTGTTCCATTTGTTCCAAGATTTCAGCCACATCCCGCATGATGCGGTCAAATTCTTCGTGGTCTGCATATTTTTCTTCGTAAACGGCTGTCACTTGGTCTTTCACCGCTTGAGTCGCAGCTTCACGAGCTAATTTTTCTTCTACTTGGACTGCTTTTTGGAGGTCACTGTTGTAGGCTGCAATGATTTCAGCCTGCAAGTCAGCGTCCACGTGAAGCAATTCTACTTCTGCTTTTTCTTTCCCAACTGCTGCTACGATTTCTTCTTGGAAGGCAATCAATTCTTTAACAGCTTCGTGCCCTTTCAGAAGAGCTTCCAACATGATTTCTTCTGACAATTCTTTAGCGCCAGACTCTACCATGTTGATAGCGTGTTTGGTACCAGCTACTGTCAATTCAAGAAGCGAGCGCTCGGCTTGTTCTTGCGTTGGGTTGATGACGATTTCTCCGTCAACATAGCCCACTTGTACCCCAGCGATAGGTCCGTCAAATGGAATGTCTGAGATAGACAAGGCCAATGATGAACCAAACATGGCTGCCATTGGGGCAGATGCATTTTCATCGTAAGAAAGGACTGTGTTAATCACCTGCACTTCGTTACGGAAGCCTTCCGCAAACATTGGACGGATTGGACGGTCAATCAAACGCGCTGTCAAAGTCGCATCAGTAGAAGGACGTCCTTCCCGTTTCATAAAGCCGCCAGGAAATTTCCCAGCCGCATACATTTTTTCTTCGTAGTTGACTTGAAGTGGGAAGAAATCCCCAGTTGCCATCTTCTTAGACATGACAGCAGCCGTCAAGACAGTTGACTCACCATAACGCACGACAACAGCGCCATTTGCTTGCTTGGCAACCTGACCAGTCTCTACGATTAACTCACGACCCGCAAAAGTCGTTTGAAACACTTGTTTTGTCATTGTAATCCCCTTTGGATTGATAAAATTATACGACTTGCCTACAAAAATCAGGATACAAAGGGCGTGTAGAATCCCGTATGAAAATAGGAGATTGACGCAGTGTGCCACGCACACTAGGAAATCTATCTTTTTCACTAGGGATTTAGCCCGTGTTCAACTATCAAGATATTTTGGACGGTTCGGCTTGCCGAACATTTCTGTAGAAAAATAGGAAGGTGACGCCGCACTCGATGAGTGCTAGGAAGCTTATCTTTTTTCCTAAGAAATGAGGCCAAAATTCAATTACTCAAGATACTAAGCCGTTAAGCAACTCAAAGGAAAATAGGAAATCGAACGACGGAGCGAACGCTCCTAGGTAGATTTATCTTTTTCCACAGAGTTGTAGGCGGGTTCAATTACGCATGATAGCATTCGATTGACGCAGCCCATCTATATGTTATATCCTCATCTTTGTATCCAAGCACGTATACCTTTTATTTTAACATATTCAAGCCCAAAAGAAAAAGGCTTTGAGGGCCTTTTTCTGTGAATCTTCAGCAAGTTCTATATAAAAATTTTAGAGCTAGATATAGCTTTTGATTATTTTTACGATTTCACGAATTCAGTGCTGTCGACATAAAAGCGTGTTTTGTGGGTTCCACCCTTGTAGTTCTTGTTGTTGCGTTTCAAGACAAAACGTCTGTATGGATCGGAAGTTCCTTGGATAGTCGTTATCACTTCAACTGAATCTTCATTGACCACCCATTCATCCGGTGAAGGAATTTCCATCGGTGGCATCGCTCCGCCACGACCACCAGCTACAATTTCGTAGAAGGCCTTGTCTTTTGTCGAATAGATCCAGCCGTCCTTCTTTTCGTTTGTCAGTTGGATCAGCTGGTCTTGTGAAAGACTGCGGATAGAGTCCGATGTTTCTTCAGCATTCAATTTATCAATGACATCTTGCAGATTATAGGTCCCCGGCGTGTAGGTATTGTAGTAATCAATGAACATGTCTTGTGGGTAACCATCAACTGCACCGTGATCATTGTTCAACTCTAGCAAGCGAGTCGGTTGCACCTGAAGTGAATAGGTCAAAGACGCACTGTTTTCAATAATCGAATAGATATCCGCTTGGTCTGCTTTTGACAAGGTCCCAATGGCTTCTTTATCATGTTCATCTGACTTATCTTCTTCTGTTTGCTCTTTTTCTTGGGCTTTGTCAGATGTTTTTTTGACCGATGAAGCTCCTACCGAACTGTGCTTACGCTCATAGCGTTTTGGGGTGCAAGCTGCCAGAGAAAGCAAGAGGGCTGCAGCTAGTAAATATGTTCCTATTTTTTTCATGCTTGTCTCCTTTTTTTAGTCCACACGGTAGTACAAATCGTTCCCATTCGTAGCATCACTCTTACTCCAGTAAATGGATTCACTGCCACCTTCTCTTGAAGGAATGAAAAGAATAGGCGTTTCATTCGTTGCCCCAGGCATCCGACTAACTCCGTGTAGATTACCCTCCTTGAAGTAAAAACCAGAAAATTGAACACCATTGACAGCACTACCATTGACTTTCACAATTCCTTGCGCATTAAACTCAATGCTCGTACCGTACTTATTTTTCCAAACTCCCGCTACACTTGAGAAATTTCCAGCTTTTATTTCATCTAGATTCATCTCAGTGCTTGTTTTGGCAGGGGCAGGAGCTGATTCGGCATTCCCATCCACGCGCGTTGTGAAGTCAAGGGCGATCCAGCCTTGTCCAGATTCCAATTTGCCCCAAGTATGACCATCCGCATCCACTGTTTCCGTAATGGTGTGAGTTCCTTTTGCGATCATTCCTGCAGATGGAGCTGAAGTAGACGGTTCTTTTCGAATACGAAGATCGGCCACGCTAACTTGTACTTGGAAGCTTTCTGATTTTTTCTCTTCTGCTTTTGCTGTTGATTTGGAATCCCCTGAACCGTCAAAAGTTTTCCAGTCAAGCTTACTGAGGTCCAACTTCTTGGCTGAAATCCCAAGAGCTTGTTCTGCTGTTTTCTTCCCACCAATTTGAATGGTTGCTTTCTTTTCTTCCTTGGCTCCCCCTTTTCCTAGTGAATAAAGGGTTAATTCCATTTCTGGATTAAGGGATTGCCAAGTAGCATAAACGATTTGCCCATTGTCAAAAACTTCTAAACTGGAGCGATAGCCACCTGCAGAAGCCACATAGGCTACGTGGAGCAAGGTTGGCTGCTTATCTTTCAAATAATACACAGCAGCAATCGTTTTGCCATCCCCAATCAGCAGTTCATCATTACCATCACGATTAAGATCCTCAAATGCATATTGCCACTCATTGGTGCTTCCAAGTGTTTGAAGGTTAAAGACATAGGCATATTCTTCTGAAGTTGCTTCGATCTTCTTCAGTTCATTTTGTAAAGCTGTTTGGTCCTTAGTATTAATGGCAACCGCATAAGACTTATAGCGATCTAATACCTCTTGATAGTACTTTTGACCTGTATCCTTCTTCTCTTTTTTGACCGACGAAGAGCTTGCTGTTTTCGGTTTGCTTTGGCGTTCATAGCGTTTGGGCGTACAAGCCACTAGAGATAGAACAGACACACCCGCCAGTAGTGAAATCATAAATTTTCTCATAGTACCACTCCTTTAGTCCACACGGTAGAAGAAGTCGCTAGCTTCCCACCCTGCTGATTGACCTGTCCAAATGCGGTCCTTTCCAATATCAGAAGGATCTGCTATTTGTTCAACGTATACAGGTAGAGAAGTTCCTGCTGGAATGAATCTTATAATTGCACCACCCACCTTATGCTTAGGATTACTGAATCCTCCACTAAGGTGATTATCTGTTTGTTGAATTCGATTGATCAGCATATTTTCACCATTCAAGAAAACCTGATCTGCTGATCCATTCCCATCAAATACCAGTGTCCAACCCTTCCCATTTTTCCAGGTTCCTGCAATACTTGAAAAATCACCGTTCTGAATTTCTTGAATATTCATTCCGCTGCTTTTCTTACTTGAGCTTGCTGATTTAGAACCATCCACTCGCGTTGTGAAGTCAAGGGCGATCCAGCCTTGTCCAGATTCCAATTTACCCCAGGTATGACCATCCGCCTCTACGGTTTCCGTAATGGTGTGAATTCCTTTTGCGATCATTCCTGCAGAGGGAGCTGACGTCGAGGGCTCTTTACGAATTCGAAGATCCGACACGCTAACTTGTACTTGGAAGCTTTCTGATTTTTTCTCTTCTGCTTTTGCTGTTGATTTGGAATCCCCTGAATCCTCAAACGTTTTCCAGTCAAGCTTACTGAGGTCCAACTTCTTGGCTGAAATCCCAAGAGCCTGTTCTGCTGTTTGGTCCCCACCAATTTGAATGGTTGCTTTCTTTTCTTCCTTGGCTTCCCCTTTTCCTAGTGCATAGAGAGTCAATTCCTGGTCTGGGTTTACAGATTGCCAAGTGGCGTAGACAATTTGCCCATTGTCAAAAACATCTAAACTGGAGCGATAACCGCCCACCGCAGCTGTATAAGCTGTATGGAGTAATTCAGCTTTTTGACCCTTGAGGTAATAGATAGCAGAAACATACTGTTTGTTTCCAGTGTATTGATTGGACACCAAGAGCTCATCCACACCATCTTTGTTCAAGTCTGTAAAAGCATACTGAAAGGTTACCGGAGTTCCTAAGCGCTCCAAAGCATCTAGATAGATGCTTTCTTCTGAACCCGATTGTATTTTACCTAATTCCGCAAACAGGCCTGCTTTATCCCCATTTTTAAGAGCAGTATCATACTTGGCATACCGCTCCAAAACCTCTTGATAATACTTCTGACCTGTATCTTTCTTCTCTTTTTTAACTGATGATGACGTTGCTGTCTTTGGTTTGCTTTGGCGTTCATAGCGTTTGGGCGTACAAGCCACTAGAGCTAGAACGGACGCACCCGCCAGTAGTGAAATCATAACCTTTTTCATAAAAACTCCTCATATCTATCCTAGTATATCAAAAATGGTCAATTTTTCCAGCTCTTTTCAAGATTTTTACACAAGCATTTTCCCTCTCCCTCTATGTTTCTGTCCTTTTTTCTGCTATACTTAGTATAGTTATTTGATCAAAAGGAGAACACTATGGAATTAAAAAAACGTTCTGAATTTCCTGAGAACGAACTCTGGGACCTCACAGCCCTCTATCAAGACCAGGAAGACTTCTTGCGTGCCATTGAAAAAACACGCGAAGAAATCAATGAATTTGTCCGTAACTACAAGGGCAAGCTCCACACTTTTGAAGACTTTGAAGCTGCCTTTGCAGTCTTTGAACAAATTCAGATCCAACTCAGCCACATTGGCAACTACAGCTTTATGCCCCAAACGACGGACTTTGGCGATGAAGCTTTTGCAGAAATTGCCCAAGCAGGGATGGATTTCGAAACTTGGGCGAGCGTTGAACTTTCCTTCTTTGATGATGCTTTGGTAGAAGCGGATGAAGAAGTCCTCGAACGCCTGGGGCAACTCCCTCACCTCACTTTTGCCATTCGTCAGGCTAAAATCAAAAAATCTCACTACTTGGGAGCTGATGTGGAAAAGACCTTGACCAACCTGGGTGAAGTCTTCTACGGACCGCAAGATATCTATACCAAGATGCGGGCAGGCGACTTTGAAATGGCTGATTTCGAAGTGGATGGAAAAGTCTACAAGAATAGCTTTGTTACCTATGAAAACTTCTACCAAAACCATGAAAATGCGGAAATCCGTGAAAAAGCCTTTCGTTCTTTCTCAGAAGGTCTTCGCAAGCACCAAAACACGGCTGCTGCTACCTATCTAGCCCAAGTCAAGTCTGAAAAACTGATTGCAGATATGCGGGGCTACGATTCTGTCTTTGACTATCTCCTAGCTGAGCAGGAAGTGGATCGCTCTATGTTTGATCGTCAGATTGACCTGATCATGAAGGACTTCGCTCCGGTCGCTCAAAAATTCCTCAAACACGTGGCCAAGGTCAACGGTCTTGAGAAAATGACCTTTGCTGATTGGAAGTTGGATTTGGACAGCGCGCTCAACCCAGATGTCACCATTGATGATGCCTATGATTTGGTCATGAAATCTGTGGCACCTCTTGGGGAAGAATATTCCCGCGAAATTGCCCGCTACCAAACCGAACGCTGGGTTGATTTCGCAGCTAATGAAGGTAAGGATTCTGGTGGTTATGCAGCCGATCCATACCGCGTTCATCCTTATGTCCTCATGAGCTGGACAGGACGCATGAGCGATGTCTACACCCTGATCCACGAGATCGGACACTCTGGTCAGTTTATCTTCTCAGACAACAACCAAAGCTACTTCAACGCCCACATGTCGACCTACTATGTGGAAGCTCCTTCTACCTTTAACGAGCTCCTCCTCAGCGACTATTTGGAACATCAGTTTGACGACCCTCGTCAAAAACGCTTTGCTTTGGCTCACCGTTTGACAGATACCTACTTCCATAACTTCATCACCCACTTGTTGGAAGCAGCCTTCCAACGCAAGGTCTACACCTTGATCGAAGAAGGTGGTACCTTCGGCGCTAGCAAGCTCAACAGCATCATGAAGGAAGTCTTGACCGAATTCTGGGGCGACGCTGTGGAAATCGATGACGACGCAGCCTTGACCTGGATGCGCCAAAGCCACTACTACATGGGGCTTTACAGCTACACCTACTCAGCTGGCTTGGTTATCTCAACAGCGGGTTACCTGCATTTGAAGAACTCCGAAAACGGAGCTAAAGATTGGCTAGACCTCCTTAAATCAGGTGGTAGCAAGACCCCACTTGAGTCAGCCATGATCATCGGAGCAGATATCTCAACTGACAAACCACTCCGCGACACCATCCAATTCCTTTCAGACACTGTGGATCAAATCATTGCCTACAGTGCAGAATTGGGAGAATAAACTCCTCTACAGCTAACTCTAAAATAAGCTAGTAAAAATGCAGAGGTGCTAGGGATGTATCAAGAATTACAAAGTAAAGTGACAGAAGAAAAACCAAGCTATAGTCGAGAAGAAATCCAATGGTTGCTGGAACATTTGGGTGATCCTTCACCAGAAATTCGCGATGATCTCGTTTTTACAAGCTTGGCTAGAGGGATTCAGGAAGAACTCTTTACACGGGAACAATTTCATTTCATTGCTGAGACGATTTCATCCGACGAAGGAATAGAAAAAGAGATTGATAAGATTGGGCTATCAACACTTAAGCGTTCTTTTAGAGCACTCGTTTATGCCAATCTCTTGTCTGCAGATGCCAACAAACAATCGATTTTTTATCAAAGATTAAAAGCTGATATAAGATATATTTTACTGGATCAAGGCTTACACTATCTTTTAAAAGAAAAGGATACAACAGGTTTTTCCAGTCAGTATGGCTGGGTTCACGCTTTTGCGCATGGAGCTGATCTTTTGACAGAAGTAGTTTGTCATCCGGACTTTCCTAATGACAAAGTTCATAAAGTCTTTAACACACTTGGTCAAATCTTTAAAAGAATTTCAATTCGTTTTACTGATGATGAAGATTGGCGTTTAGCTAGAGTGCTCTATGAACCTATTTTGCAAGGGAAAATCGAGCAAGAACAAGTAGCTTCTTGGATAAAAACGCTTGACTTTCCGATAGAAGAAAGGGAAGATTTTTATAAATTTTCCAACCTTAGATCCTGTCTGTTAGAAGTCTATATTCAACTTGATCAAAGAAACGTTTTACAAGATGAGTTGAAAAAAGCCATTCAATCTTTTCAATACTAACTATTGCACAGTGAATGTAAAACCCTCCAAAAATTTTCAAGTCACTTTTCGTGAAAAAAATTATTGAAGACAAAAGAGCCTTGCTCCCCATTTAAGAGGGCAAGGCTCTTTCTTTGGATATATAAAAGCACTCCCATTTTACTACTGGAAGTGCTTATGATATTAACTCAACGCCGACACAATGGCCTTAATTTGTGCTGCAGTGTGTACACCAGCAACTTGTTTAACCACTTGCCCATCTTTTTTAAAGAGCAAGGTTGGGATGGACATAATGCCGAAAGCACGCGCTGTTTCTGGATTTTCATCCACATCCATTTTTAGGATTTTTAACTCATCTTCCGAAAGTTCTTCCGATAATTTTTCTAAAATAGGAGCTTGCATGCGACATGGACCACACCAGGTTGCCCAAAAGTCTACCAAGACCAAGCCTTCTTTTGTTTCTGCTTCAAATGTTGCGTCTGTAATTGCTTTTGCCATTTTCTTTCTCCTTTAGTTTTGGTACTGCGTCAAATCTTGCTTCATCAAATAGAAGAAGACATCTCCGTAAGTCCCTTGGTAATCCAATTCATGCCCATTATAGGTCAGTTTCACAACAGGATAAAAATCTGCTACCCCAATCAAGCAAGCTTGTTGGGAGCGTTCAAACTCATCGTAGGAATCAAAATGCATGACTCTTTCTTGTTTTGCACCGTCTAGATATGTAATATCAATCATGTCGATAACCTCTATTTCTTATGATGCATCAATTGTAACTCTATGTATTACATCTGTCAAACAAAACGACTTCCTTAGAATGATGGATCTCGTTCAATAACAAAAAGACAACAAAAAAGCCCTCTGAATTCAGAGGGCTGTTTTGAGCTCGGGATAAAATCTTGGTGAAAACAAAAAATCTCCCCGAAGGGAGATAGTTCTGGTCTATTTTACCTTACGATGCTAGGAACCGAAGCTGAAGATTATACTTGAGTATATCGAGGCAAGGTGACAAAAAACAAAAAAGCTACTCAACTAGAGTAGCTTTATTTCAAGATATGCTCAATTGAACACGGCCTAAGCACTTGGCAAAAAAGATAAAATCTCCTAGAAGCTGAAGCTTCTTCGTCAATTTTCCTATTTTTGCTTTGTGCTTTTGACGGCCTTTGTATCTTGAATTAACGACGAAGTCCAAGAGAGTTGATCAACTCACGGTAACGGTTAACGTCGTTTGTACGAAGGTAAGCCAACAAGTTACGACGGCGACCGATTTTCTTCATCAAACCACGGTAAGTAGCGTGGTCTTTTTTGTGTTGTTTGATGTGTTCGTTCAAGTGGTTGATTTCCCAAGTAAGGACAGCAACTTGTACTTCTACTGAACCAGTGTCACCTTCGTGACGTGCGTATTGTGCAATGATTTCATTTTTTTTCTCTTTTGAGATTGCCATGATAAGCTCCTTTTCTTTATGCTCTATCCGAGTGGCAGGTTTGGCATATCCTGCTACCAAGAAAGAGTTAGTTGTCTATTCGACCTTCTTATTCTACCAAGATTTCATCTTTCTGTCAAACACTTATGTTTCCTTTGAGAGGAGCTTTTCACTTTTCTAAAAAGAACCTTGGGAATTTGGACAGTTTGATGGATCATTCTTCAAGCAACTTATTCAAAAGAGAGTGGGACAGAAATCGGTAATTCGTTAGAATTTGATTTCGTCGTCCCACCTCCGCACAGTTGAGTAGGGCTGTAAAAGCTGATGAAATCAGCGTAGTAGAGCCCACTCAACCACTGCGTCTTGCTCGACAATCCAAAAATAATTGAGAGGCTAGGACTTTTGTCCCAGCCTCTTTATCGGTATGAAGCTTATTTCTCTTTCCGTTTACCACGCAAGAGCAAAGCCAAAGCAAAAATTGCTAAGAGGGCACCGAGTATGGTCAATCCGTAAGCAACAACTTCACCAGTTGATGGAAGAATTTTTTTCTTTCCTTCTTTTGGTGTAGTTGGAGTTTCTGGTTTTTCCGGTGTGCTTGGCGGCGTTGTTGGTGGTGTCGTCGGTGGAGTTGTAGGAGGTGTTGTTGGCGGTGTCGTTGGTGGGGTTGTAGGCGGAGTCGTTGGCGGTGTGCTTGGTGGTGTGCTTGGTGGTGTGGTAGGAGGTGTTGTTGGTGGTGTATGACGATTCGTTACCGTGAAACCATCAATGTTGCTTGTATAACCTGCTACTGGATCCTCTGTAATCGTGTAGGCAATCTTCTTACCTTCCTTGTATACAGGTAGATCCGTGAAGCTTGCCTGCCAATTATCAGTAGCTGTGATTTCTTTTACAGCTACTTCTTGACCATCCGCAAGGAGACGAACTGTGATTTTTTCAGGACGAAGACCATCTTTATTGTCTGCATCATCCCAGATCTTCTTGACCGCTACTTCTGTTACTTCTGGTGTGTGGCTATTGGTAATCACTACATTTCCCTTGTTACTGTCATCGACCGTACTAGTATAGCCTTTGACTGTTCCAACTTCTTTCACTAGGTACTGAATCTCTTTGCCTTTCGCTTTTAGAGGCAAATTGCTAAAGGTATGGGTCCAGTTATTTTTAGCAGAAAGTTCCACTTCTTTTCCTTGAGCTTTGCCATCTGCATAGAGCTGTACCTTAATGGCGCTTGGACGTTTGCCATCTTGGTCATTGTTGTCTTCCCAACGTTTTGTAACAGTAACGCTGGTTTTACCTGGCTTGTAGCTATTGGTAATGATTGTTCCATCAATCGCAGCAGAGTAATTGGCTACTGTGTCTTCTGTGACTGTGTAGACAATTTGTTTGCCGTGATTGTATTTTGGAAGATTGGTAAAGACTGTCTTCCAATCAGTCGCTGCACTTAGCTCTTGGCTAGCTACTTCTGTACCATCTGCAAGGAGACGAACAGTGACCTTGTCAGGACGAACGCCATCTTGGTTATCATTGTCTTTCCAAACTTTCGTTACTGGAATCTCAACAACTTCTGGTGTCCGACTGTTGGTAATATTGGTTCCTTCAATAGTCGCTTCATAGCCTTCAACAGGTTCTTCTGAAACAGTGTAGGCAATGACATTGCCAGCATCATCGACCACATCGAGATTATCAAAATGATAAGCCCAAGTTCCTGTAGCATCTGGTTTCACTTCTTTAGAAGCGACTTTGACACCATTTGCTAGGAGATTGACTGTGATTTTTGATGGACGCTTGCCATCTTGGTTGTCATTATCATTCCATGTCTTTTGGCCAGCAACGCTTGTTTTTTCTTTTTGGTTCACAACATCACGAGTAATCGCAAGGTCATTTCCAAAATCATCCTTGCTGATCTTGATAGGTTCTTCTGAGAGAACATAACCTGCTGGAGCTTGAATTTCTTGAACCGTATAAGCTTGTTTGATCAAGCCAGTAATGGTGCCAACACCATTCTCATCTGTCGTAATGGTTCCCACTTGCTCACCAGTATCATCTGCTGTCACAGCAAAGACGGCACCGGCAAGCGCTTGACCATTTTCACCTTTTTTGTGAATGGTGAAGGAGTATTTCTCACCATTGAATTTTCCATCAAGGAACTGATACAGAATGTCTGCAACCTTATTTTGTTCCTTGATTTCTGTAGCTGTCATGCTAGCATTGTTTTTAAAGGATGTATTGATGGCTGGAACCTTGTCCAGATAGACATCATAGCGAACAGTCATCCCTTGTTCAGGAGCTAGATCGCCAATATGAATCGTTAGAGAACGACCATCAGCGCTGACAACAGGAGAATAATTCTTCGTGACATTTGTGGTATCTTTTAAATGATAAGCCCCATCTTCATCACTGACCTGCCAAGTTCCTGTATGGATGTTGACAGAATCTGCTTTGATCTTCCCATCTGTAAAGGCCAATTGGTCTTTAATGTCAATATTATGAAGGGCTGTGTGGCCTTGATTGATGTTCAAGGTATAGGTCAATTTTAATTTATCATCTGAGTTGGTCCAACCCCATTTGCTAAAGACTTCTGGAGTAGGAGGATTCTCACCTGGATTGACCCCTTTGTAATCGATATTCCCACCTGAAATCACTTTCTTATCGATCGTAAGAGTAAAATCAAGTGTCTTTTGTCCTTTGACGACTTGGTGGTCAACACGCGCAAAGAAACGCAGTTTCCCTGTCACATTGGCCATTCTTTCAGGATAGTCTGTATAGGTTACTGTGATGACCTTTCTTTGATCGTCTACCGTTGCTGTCGCAACTTTTTGACCACTTGGATCCAGCAGGTCAATGGTGTCCGTTTCAAAGACCTTAAAGCCATCTCCAAGTTGGATAACGGTCTGATCTCCCTTTTTTACACGTCCATTTGGCAACACAAAGTTTGCTTCAACTTGAAAACTCTCCCAAACACCGAGTGGATCTGTAATCGCTCCACCAGTTGATTTCGAGATGTTTACAGATGTCACAACATCATTGATCGTATCTGCATGGACTTTAGCTGGACTATTGGGTTTGGCAAATCCTAAAGCCGCTAGTAAAAATAGGGCAACTGTTGTCACAACAGAATAGAGCCACTTTTTCATAAACGATTTTTCTCCTTTTTCTACGTTTACTAGATAAGGTATGTGAGTCGAAAAATTATCACTACATATTGTGAATTTATACACAACCTATCTTGTTTCATTATAATCGATTTACTTTGAGAAGACAAGCTAATATATATGCTTTTTGTATTTTAAGTACAATTTTTTGAAACAAAGAAAAAATAGAGAGTAGGACAGAAATCGGTCATTCGTTAGAATTCGATTTTGTCGTCCCACCTCCGCACAGTTGAGTAGGGCTGTAAAAGCTGATGAAATCAGCGTAGTAGAGCCCACTCAACCACTGCGTCTTGTTCGACAATCTAAAAATAATTTAGAGGCTAGGACTTTTGTCCCAGCCTCTTGGTTTTTTGCTTATAAGGGAACTCCGAAGACCTCTAGGGACTTGAGTTCAGAAGGATGGAGTCTCCGCCATGCTCCCAATTGAAGAGTTGAATCTAGCGTTAGAGGCCCCATAGAGATCCGCTCTAAATCCACCACTTCCTTGCCACAGGCAGCGACCATGCGCTTGACCTGATGGAATTTTCCTTCAGCGATTTCGATTTCGACGTAGGAGCTGGCATTTGCCTCATTCACCTCTAAGATCTGCAATCTCGCAGGCAGGGTCGTGAAGTCTTTGAGGGCAATGCCAGCTTCAAAACGGGCCACATCTGCCTCATCCATGATCCCAGCCACCTGGGCACGGTAGATCTTCGACACATGCTTCTTCGGCGAAAGCATGGCATGGGCGAGCTTGCCATTATTGGTCAAAAGGAGTAAGCCATGGGTATCGATATCTAGACGCCCGACAGGAAAGACTTCCTTGTGATGGGCTGTCTCATCCAATAGATCTAGCACAGTTTGGTGGTGATCATCTTCAGTCGCTGAGATGACCCCAGCTGGTTTATTGAGCAGATAATACACAAAGGTTTCATGGACCAGGTCTTCTCCCATAAAGGTCACCTGATCCTTGTCTGGATCAATCTGCAGCTTTCCTGCTGTCTCTTTTTTTCCATTCACTGCGATTTTCTTTTGCTTGAGGAGTTGCTTGACCTCGGTCCTACTCCCCACGCCGCAATCCACTAAAAATTTATCTAGGCGCATAGTTATTTCCCGCTCTTTCGCACAATCCAAAGGCCAAAAAAGGAAACCAGGATCATGAGGATACCAGAAAATCCAAAAATGAAGACTGGAGCAGATGAGATCGTCCCTAATAGACTAAGGACAAAGGTCGTTGCGATCGAACCTGTACTACATCCCAAAACCGCAATGGACGTTGCCTGGCTCAAGACCCCTGCTGGCATCTTATCAGATAAGACATTGTAAACTGTTGTAAGAGCCACACTGTAGGCGAAGCCAGAAGCAATGGTTACAAGGGCAAGAATCAAGAGATTTGGAGAGACCCCGATCAACATTTGGGCCACACCATAAGCTACTCCCGAAACCAATAATAAACGATCACGGAATAGATAGGTCAAGGGCGAGAAGGCCAAACCTGCCAAGATCCCAACAAATTGCATGGCTGCTAATATAACCCCAGCAGTTTGGGCAGTGCCATGTCCAACTTGTTCTACCACACTTGGAATCCGAACGGTGATCATGACATTGGACAAGACGATAGCTGCCGCAACGACCGCTAAGCCGAGTGCTGTCTGCCATTGCCCCCCTGTCATCTTGACATCCCGGTGTTTTTCCTCCACTGCTTCCGTCGTAGATCCATATGGCACAAATAAGAGATACAAAAGTAAGATAGGAATACTGATACCGTAGACGAGAAAGGCAGCCTGCCAGCCAAAGCGAATCAAAAGGCTGACTCCAAAGGTTAAAACGGCCGTCCCAACAACCTCCGCAGAACCACGAATACCAAGGGTTTGAACGCGTTCCTTCCCTTTATAGCGCTCACTGATAATGGCAATGGCAGAAACATTGAGCAAACCAACTGCCATCCCGAAAATAATCCGAGACAAAAAGACAACCGGATAAGCTGGACTGATTAAGGGAATAAAGCCACATAGAGCGTAAGCAACTAAGCCTGTCACAATCATCTGACGCTCTGAAAATAGGCGCCCAATCCATTTATTGAAGATGAGTGAAACCATGATCCCGGCAGAAGGAAGCGAGACCAAGAGCTCAATCATGCTGTGAGGAATTCCCCTGTAATAGGCAAACATGGCCGACTGCGCACTCGAAATCGAAAACGAGGTCGTCAAAATAAATGAAAGCGCGAGAATACTCACTTTCTCCATGATTTTTTTCATTATTCTATCCTTTAAACTAATCTTTTTTTCACACTCCTCCTATAATAACACGAGCTAGTGACAGGACGCAATCAATTGAATTAAAAAAACGAAATGATTTCTCCATCATTTCGTTCGTGCTAACAATTGCGAGGCGAAGACTCCCGTTAGGACCATCAAAGCGCCAATCCAGACAAAGAGCAGGTGATTGGAGGGAGCTAGTGGCGTCACCAACTGGATGAAGAAAGAAGAGAGGGCTGATCCGAGATTGCAGCCGATCAAGACCAGCGAGGTCGCAAGGTTCAGGAGATTGGTCGGGATTTTTTCAGATAAGTGATAAAAGATACTGGTGACCCCCGTACTGTAGGTAAATCCTGCTAAAAGGGTTCCTATAACCAAGCTCCATAGCTGGCTGGACAAGCCAATCAAGGCCAAAGCCAGACCGAAACCAAAGCACATGATCATGAGCAAGTTCTTTTTGAAAACATGTGTCAAACTGGCAAAGCCTACCCCTGCGACAATCCCTGTTAATTGCATCAGACTCAAGACGGTTCCAGCTGTTGTCGCTGTTCCCATACGAGCATCAACGATGATATCCGGCACGCGCAGACTAATGATGGAATTGAAACAAATGATGATACCAGCAATCACAGCTAGCATCAGACTAAAACGCCATTGAGGGGAGCGAAGACGTGCGGAACCTTTCTTTTTCTCCTTCAAGCTAGCCTGTTTTTGCTCCTTAGGATAAGGGACAAAAAGGAGATAGAGGAGTAAAATCAAGTAACCACCACCATATACGGCAAAGATCGCTGGCCAGCCTAGGGGTAAGAGTTGTCCCACAATAAAGGTCAAGATGGCAGAGCCCACCACTTCAGCAGACCCCCGATAGCCCAGCATCCGGGTCTTATCATTGCCTGAGTAGCGCTCACTGATAATTGAAATAGCCTTGGCATTGATCATTCCTGTCCCCAAGCCAAAGAGCAAACGACTCAGAAAGATGAGAGGATAGTCCTGCACGACCAAAGGCAAGAGGCCACTAGTTGAAAAGAGCAAGAGCCCTGCGACAATCATCTGGCGCTCACTCATCCACCGCTCGATCAGGCTATTTAAAAAGAGCATGGCTACGACCGCAAAGGCTGGCAGGGAAACCAAGAGTTCCACCTGGCCTGCTGAATATCCGAAGTGGCTAAAATAAGCCTTCATAGCCGGCAAACCAGCTGTAATTGAAAAAGATGAGATCAGCATGAGCGACAAGCTCAAGAGACTGATTCTTTCCATTGTTTTTTTCATTGTTTATTTCCTACACTTTACTGGTAACATTTTGATTTCACTAGTTTTTTCAGAAAAGATTCAAACTAGTATTTTCAATAGAATCCTAGTATAATCAATTTAGAAATAGAAAAACAGGACATTTGTCCTATTTTAGGAGATTGAGATGAAAAAAATTTCCCCATCTACAAGACTCAAGGAAATCATCACAGACTACCAATTGGACCAGATCTTTCCAGGCGACTGTCTTAGCCAGCTGGACCTCGTTCTCTACCAGGCTGGAGATTATATCTGCCGCCAAGGCTCTGAGCAAGATGTCATTCCTTATTTTCTCAATGGCCGGCTCAAGATCGTTCATAGTCTTGAAAACGGCAGTGACACCATTCTTGAAATCCAAGAAAAACCTGGACTCTTAGGAGAGATTGAGCTCCTGCTCGATCGGGTCTGTATCACATCGGTCATTGCAGACCAAGACTCGCTAGTCGTCCAGCTCCCAGCCCAGCACTTTAAGAAGCGCCTCCTGCTTGATCCAACCTTTTTGCACTCTACGGCCAAGACCTTGGCTGAGAAATTGCACCAGATCAACTATTTGGCTCCTGCCAACTTTCATTATTCGGTCAAGGAACGCCTCGCTACGCATTTTCTGGAGCATTGCGATAAAAATGGGACCCTCAAGCCCAAGATGAATCAGCTGGCCCTGCGTTTTGGGATCAGCTACCGCCACCTTAGCCGCGTCATCAAGCAGATGATCGAAGAGGGGTTGATCCAAAGAGAAGGGCGAGTCTATACGATTTTAGATGCAAAAAGGATGAATGATTTGTCCATCAAACATGCGGAAACCGTCGACAGATAACTTTAATTTTAGGCTCTTTTGTGTTATCATGGAGGGTAGAAAGAAAGTGAGAGTAAAACGATGAAAGCAATTGAAAAAGTTACAAGAGCGTCCCATTTGATTGATATGGATGACATTATCCGCGAAGGAAATCCAACACTTCGAGCTGTTGCAGAAGATGTAACCTTCCCTTTGTCTGATCAGGAAATTATCCTGGGTGAAAAAATGATGCAATTCTTGCACCATTCTCAAGACCCTGTTATGGCTGAAAAACTTGGCCTCCGAGGAGGAGTGGGACTTGCTGCCCCTCAGCTGGATATCTCGAAACGAATCATCGCTGTTTTGGTTCCCAATCCAGAAGATGCCGATGGTAACCCACCAAAAGAAGCCTATAGCCTTCAAGAAGTCATGTACAATCCAAAGGTTGTCGCCCATTCTGTGCAAGATGCGGCGCTTGGCGACGGGGAAGGCTGTCTCTCTGTAGACCGCAACGTCCCAGGCTATGTGGTTCGACATGCCCGCGTGACTGTTGAGTATTTCACAAAAGATGGGGAAAAGAAACGCATCAAACTCAAAGGCTACAACTCCATCGTCGTTCAACATGAAATCGACCACACCAACGGCATCATGTTCTATGACCGCATCAACCCAAACAACCCATTTGAAATCAAAGAAGGCCTTTTGATTTTAGAATAGGGTAAATGACAAAAAAGTAAGGTAGTAGTGAATCATCACTACTACCTTACTTTTTTTACGAGACTGCGTCTACCGATTTCTGTCCTGCTCCCTATATTGCCCAATCTCCGTTGCGGAAGACTGGGACGCGGGTGCCGTCTTCTCGGATGCCATCGATATCCATTTGGCTTGAACCGATCATGAAGTCGACGTGGACGTCTGAGCGGTTGAGGCCGGCTGCTTCGAGTTCTTCTTCTGTGAACTCTGCGCCACCTTCTACACTGGTTGCATAGGCTGCCCCGATGGCCAAGTGGTTAGAGGCATTTTCATCAAAGAGAGTATTAAAGAAGGTAATGCCTGATTGGGAAATTGGACTTGGGTCTGGGACAAGGGCACATTCACCCAAAGCACGCGCTCCCTTGTTTTTGAAGACCAAATCTTTCATGACTTGATCGCCTTTTTCTGCTGTGATATCTACGATTTCTCCATTTTCAAAGGTCACTTTGATGCCTTCGATAATGTTCCCATTGTAGCTAAGCGGTTTTGTAGACGTTACATAACCTTCTGCGCGACGGAAGTCAGGAGCTGTGAAGACCTCTTCTGTCGGCATGTTTGGCAAGAAGCTTTCACCTTGGGCATTGATGGCTCCGGCAGATTCCCAGACGTGGTTTTTCGGCAAGCCAAGAGTTAAATCAGTCCCTGGGGCTGTGTAATGAAGGTCTGAGAATTGTTCCTTATTCAGTGTATCTGCCTTGCTCTTGAGAATAGCTGCATGCTCTTCCCAAGCCTTGACTGGATCTTCCTCATAGACTCGGCAAGTCTTGAAGATTTGATCCCACAGGAGATCCACTGCTTCTTCATCGCTCGCCGCATTTGGGAAGACCTTTTTCGCCCATTCTAAACCTGCTGCTGCAGCAACGGTCCAGCTGACCTTGTTGGATTGAGTGGCGATGCGCATTGGTTTCATGGCTATACCCAAGGCCTTGGCAGAGGCAGAAAGCTTCTCTGCATCAACACCATTTAAGGCACCTGGATCAGACGAGCGCACCCCCAAGCGACTAGCCTTGTGTTCCAAGAGGTAGTTCATTTCCGCGATCTTGTAGTCTGGCACGTTGTCCAAGCGATCCATCGGTGCATGGAGGAATTTCTCCCGGGTAGTAAAATCATCTGCCCATTGGACAATGACTTCATGGGCACCTAAGGCATAGGCTTCCTTCACGATTAAGTGGGCCAATTCTCTTTGTTCCACATCGATGTTCAAGACCAAGGTATGGCCAGGTTGCACGTTGAGGCCGTTCGCAACCAATAATTTAGCGTATTTTTCGAGATTTTCTTTAAAATTTGGTAAAACCATTTTTTTCTCCTTCATAAGTGAATGATCTCTTCCTAGTATACCACAAGTCCATGTAGAATTCTTTTAAAGCGTAAACAACCTTTTTTAATATAAGATAGGTTAAATAATTCTGAAAAGAAATAAAAATGAGTTCTTTTTAGAACGAATCAAGAAATACCGAAACTTTCCGCTGTGAGAAAAGTGCCTGAAACTTAATAGTTTCAGGCACTCGGAATTATTGAGACCTTAGGCTCAATAATTAGTCATGGAACTTCGTAGAAGTTCGCTGACGTCCGTACTCACCTAAGGAAAGTTTCTAAGAAGACTTTGTCTTCAACTGAAAGGATTCCGCTCCTGCAGAATCCTTTTTCTTGTTCCTTCTAGCTTAAGGAAGAACATAGCCTCGATCATCTACCGTATGGGGATGTTCAGTATTGCCATTCTCTCTCAAGGCTTCCAAATCTTGATCCAAAATCGAATTGTAATCCGTACTACCTTCACGGGTTACTCGCGTCGATACTTGGCGCAAGAGTTTTTCATTAAGATTGCGGACCCAGCGACCATTACTATGGTCATTGGCACGCATATAATTCCCTTTTACAATCTCTCCATAAAGGGCTTCATTGACCTGGTAACCTTGCTTACGCAATCCTAACAAACCGATCTCCACGATCTCATCTGGGCTGTAGTCTTCAAAATCAAATGTAGTTGGGATCCGGCTTTGTAGACCTGAATTGACCTGCAAGAAGTCGTGCATCTCTTTTGTGTAACCAGCAAAGATAATAACGATATCGCGACGGTGATCCTCCATAAATTTGAGGACTTCTTCCAAGGCTTCTTTCCCAAAATCGTCATTTAAACCGGTATAGAGCGTATAGGCCTCATCGATAAAGAGGACTCCACCCAGTGCACTTTCTAGGACTTCGCGCGTCTTCAAGGCTGTTTGACCTTGGTAGCCTCCAACCAGATTGCTCCGCGATACTTCGATGAATTTCTTCTGCTTGATAACCCCTTTTTGGAAGAGGATATTGCCCAAAATGCGGGCCACGGTCGTCTTCCCTGTACCGGGATTTCCAAGAAAGAGGGAGTGCAAGGTCGTGTCTTCGACGATGCCACCTTGTTCAGCCCGTTTTTGATTGAACTCAGCCATGGCCACGAATTGTTCGACTTGCTCTTTCACCTTAGCAATTCCAACCAAACGGTTGAGGGCAGTCATCCCATCTTCTTCCTTGTCGGCTCCGGCTTGATACTTACCTTGGTTAAGGACAGCATCGATATCGCTATTGAGGATGGTCTCAATATCGTCAGAACCTTGGGCTACCACCCGATCTGCCATGGTCTTGGTCAATTGCTCATCCAGGTTACGGATCCAGCGACCATTGCTCTTATCTAGCGAGCCATCATAAGCCCGCTTAACATGCCGCGCATAGTAATCCCGGTCTTCGAGTTTGTAGTCTCCTTTGCTCAGGATCATTTCACCTAGTTGGACAATCTCATCTCCTGTGAAATCTTCAAAGATGAAATTATTTGGTACCCGAGAACGAAGGCCTGGATTGGTCTTTAAGAACTCCTCCATTTCCTTGGTATAGCCGGCAAAGATAATCATGATGTCGTCACGATTGTCCTCCATAAATTTGAGGATGGTATTGATCGCCTCGATCCCAAAATCTGCACCGCTATCTTTTTTATCCAAGCTATAGGCTTCATCAATAAAGAGGATGCCTCCTCGCGCTTTTTCAAGCAGGGCTTGGGTCTGTTCAGCTGTTCCTCCAATATTCGAAGAGATCAGATCGGACTCCGTTGCTTCCACGAAACGGAATTCTTCCCCTGAGAGAACACCCGCATCAAAGAGCACTTGTCCCAACAGACGGGCCACAGTCGTTTTCCCTGTACCAGGATTTCCCATAAAGGCAGCATGCAAGGTTTGCTTTTCAGGAGCCTTGCCACTGGCGATTCGTTTCTTGTTGAATTCCACCATGTTGATCATTTTCTTGATCTCATGTTTGACTTTTTCAAGACCAATCAGGCTATTGAGTTCTTGAAGAGCATCTTGTTTCTTCTCTGGTCCAGAGTCTCTTGCGGTAGTTGGAGCCACCGTTGCATCCGTCGCCTGTCCCGTAGGAACGACTTGCGCATTGCCCTTGGCCACTTCTCTACCGACAAGATAATCACAGTCATCCTCAATTTCCTTGGTCAGATCACGCGCATCCCCTTGCTTATAGGTCATGGTGCCCACCTTCGCAAAGGCTCCACCTTGAAGCCGTATATTAGGATCCGCAATCTTATGACAAATCATATGCTCAGCCATCAGCACACCATCATCAAAAACGCCAAATGAAATGGTTTCGGCATTCTCATTCAAGAAGGTTGTTTCTCCAGTCAGGGAAGCAAAGGACTCTTCATAGACGCATAAAAATTCTGTAAATGTAGCCTGGTGAGCTCGGATCATACTATTGAATGAATTGAGGGAGGTGATACGATCCGAATCCGAATTGAATTGAACATTATTGTCAAGACAGACTCCAGTTCCAGTAGGCAACTCAATTTTACAGTTTTCAGACTCCCAGATGACATTCCTCAACCAAACTGGTGGAAAATCCTTTTCCAGATCCCCGCCTGTAATCGTTGAATTTTTTGCGATCACTTCTGAGTCCTTGGCATGGATCGTATTATTCCCAAATTTTTCAATATGGACATTTTCTAAGGTCAATTTAGATCCTTCTGACAGATCAATCTTAGAAAAAATCGTTGAATTGCGAATAGTCAATTCCGAAGCGGACATACCGATGGCACTTTGGTGTTTTTCCGGAACCTTCATCCCGACTCCTTCCAGTGTCAACTTCGAATGCGTATCCATATAGATAAAAAATTCACTATTTGTCGGAGTGGTTGCTTCAAAATAGACCTGTTTACAGGTGATATCTGAGCTATTCCATAAGAGCAAGGCAGTATAATTCCCACCAACTTTAAACCACAGATCTTCAAATGTCACCTGAGCTCCCTCTACAAATCGGAAGGAAGCCTCAATGATGTTGTTAAACATGCGCCCATTGCCATTTGGATTTGGAACCACATGCCCCACAAAATGAAGGTTCTTGTCGATCTCGATCACTTTATTTGTCGGCCATTGAAAGACATACCCATTTTCAAACTCGATGGTATCCCCATCCTGCGCTTTTTCAATCGCATCCATAAAGTTCCAACTATTGTTGTAAGGCCCTACTAAATATCTTGCCACGCGCATTTCCTCTGTTTCATCTTTTCTGTTTCCTTGTTATAAACACTTGTCACTAAAAATTGTAACACAATCTAGTGCCAAAGAAAACACTTATCAGATCTGAAAGGACTGAAAAACCTCTATTTTCAACAGGAAAATAGAGGCTATCAGTTAATCTTTCAAGGCTGAAAATAAGCCGGCTAGAGCAATCGCTCCTGAGATCATGGCGGTGGAAAGGAGCAGCACATTGTCTGCCACTTCTAGCTTGTAGACAAAGACTTTTTCAGCTGGTTTGTCTTCCGCAAAAATGTCAACCTTTATGTTCTATTCCTTCCTTAGTCATCCTCCTCACCCAGATAGAGACGTCGTGCCTCTGGGCTGCTGCTAAGAATATCGAGATAGATTTCATACTCATCGGGTAGGGGCATTCCTAATGAGATATCTAACTCTGGATTCACATTTTCCCCATAAAGAAAACAGAGATAAAGACGTTCATTGAGCGTTGGAAAGACTTCAAGTGACATGAGCTCAGCCTGACCGACCCGCTCCCAATCTTGCTCTTGGATGTCTGGTAGGATATAGGCTTGGAAGAGGCCCATTAGAGGATTATCCTCTGGTAGGCCACTATCCTTATCCGCCTGAACCAAGGAAAGCCGTTGGCCAAAACCAGCTACTTGGCGCTCCCGTCCCTTCACCGAAACCGTAATCGGATGCCCTTCCATATGGCTATAAATCCATTCTTTGGGTAACCGATAATCTAAGAGAGGGTCAAGATCTTTGACAATCGTTACAGGACTAGAGCGTAGAAACTGACGAGTGACTGCTTTACAAAAGAGAATATTCTCCTCTTTCAAGGTTACTCCCTTCCAGCTATTTTCCTCCTTAAAATGGTTAAAAAATACCAGATAGGGCTCTCGCACCATTTGTGCTAAGACATAGACGCCGTTTCGTAGGCGAATGGAAATGATTTTCCCTGACTTCCAGGGTATTGCTCTTTTTTTCTTTTCTATCATTAGCCAACCCCAAACTGATCGAGGATTGTTGAACCCATCAAAACAAATCACTGTGACTTCCTGTCCTCAGCAAGTTTAAAATCAATTCGTCCTTATCTACTTTGTAAACCAAAAGCCAATCCGGCTGGATATGACACTCCCGAACACCTTGGAAATGCTTGGAATCCGTCAATTGATGGTCACGATATCTGACAGGAAGTTCTTTTTCTTGTATCAGAAAATTCAAAACTTCTTCTAACAAGTCTGCCTTCAAACCACGCTTCATTGCCAACTTAAAATCTTTTTTAAACTGTTTATGATAACGAATCTTAAGCACGCAGGTCCTCCATCAAGTCTGAGACTGATTCAAAGGGTTGACTCATATTCCGATTTTGCTCTACATCCGTTACGACTTGGAGCAACTTCCCATGATCGTCTAATCGAACATCAAAAGGTAAGCCCTGATATTGAATAGCCTGACGGAGGAAAATGTTGATAGCTGTGGTCATATCCATCCCTAAATGATTAAACACTAGTTGGGCCTGCTCCTTAACCTCACTATCCAAACGAATACTCATGCTCGTCTTTGACATATTCTCACCTTCTTTCTATTAATTATTATAACAAAAAAGAAGGCTAATGTAAATCTATTGGATATACAATAGCATCTTAAAATTGATATTCAAGGTAATTCTTATAACTTACTTCCTATAAATTTTTTGACCATAGGTAAAATTTCTTTTTCCAATCCTTTTATTTGATCCGATTCCCATTTAGTTTTTTCTGTAATGCTAGCCATTATTTGTAATTTTAAACTCTGACGATCAAAAATTCCTTCCCACTGTTTATATTTTGCACTCGGAACTAAATTCCCAAATTTCGAATTTTGACTATCTGTAATGATACAAAGGTTCCCAAAGGAGTGTAAGAATTGATCATCCATTTTCTCAACTCTTTCATCACTATTTGGATGTTGCGGAAACCAATGCTCTATAGAACGACGATATGCAAATTTGAACTGATCAAATTTTATACCTTTATACTTTCTTCCTAATTCTTCACGGTTTTTCCACAAGATGTAATCAACAAAATTGAATGCATAAACAGGAATATCACCATATTTCTTGATCATATCTTCCTCGGTGAATAATCTTCCCTCAGCAAATCTTACAGCCATTATTTCAAGAAAATCCTTAAAATAAGAACCAAATTCCGGTTGATCTAACTCTTCAATATGGTTGAAGAGGAATCGCAAACTTTCATATAACCAACGACTATCACGATTGGCAGTAAAAGTCACAGCAAACATAGATTGAAGAAGAATGATGTTTTTGTTAATTTCTGAATCTGAAAATGTATTCTTAGTAAAGCGTTCTTCAACTATGTAATGCTCTTTTGCTTTTCCATTTGGCTGGTATTCATAATAAGTCCCCTTCTGCAAAAACCATTCATCCTTATTTCTGCTTGAAGAATCCATATTTGAATTTCTAACAATGAAATTATCAAAAATATGTTTCATTCTAAGAAGGAATTCACTGAATTCAATAACCCAAGTCTCATTTTTATTTTTTATATCAAATAGAGTTAAGAGTTTCTTATCATCTAACTGAACCTCACTGGTATCCTTACCTTCCCAAATCGCCAATACATGGAGTAAGAAGGTCGGAAAATCAATAACTTGGGTATAGTCACCACAATCTTTTTCCTCTTCTATAATTTTTTCATTGACCTTTTTCCCTAATATATCAGATAACTTTCTTCTTTCATTTTGATAAAAATCAATATCATCATAAATATTATGAAATGAGTAATTTGAAAAGTGCCATCCGAAAATACGTTCACGCTCCTGAAAATTATCTGCCCTCTTCCGCCTCATCTTAAATTGACTTGCTACCGGCTTATCAAACTCCGCGCAAGCATCCCAGATTCTCGCAAATTTTTGGGCCGTTTCTTGGTCTTCTCCAAATTTAGCTATCATTTGTGCCTTAAGAATTTCATGAGCTTCTAGTTGTTCTCCTCGAGAGTTGAAACGTTCGAAATAAAGATTTAAATCTAAATCTTTAGGAAGAATACTACGAAAAATGATGACATTATCAAAAAGATAATGAAATAAAGGCTGAGGATCAAGCTGGCGCTCCTCTATCACTTTTTTCAAGGCATCTTTAGCATGTCGGTAACCTCTAGTTAACTCATTTTCATCGTCCTCTGAAATTTTTTCCTTGGTAAACAACTTTTGGATATTCTCGTTTGACTTCCTCCTAGCTGGAAAAGTAAGATTGACAGCTTTCAATCTATCAAAACTAAACTCATGTTTCAAAGCTAAGGCAATCAAATTAAGAGCTGTTGTTCGTTGTTGACCATCAATGATTTTGAAAAGACCATTCTCTTCATTAACAACTAATGTTCCAATATAATAATTGTCTCTCTTTTCTTGAAAAGCATCTGCCACATCGTTCAATAATTGTTCAATTTCATCATAAGTCCAAGCAAAATTTCTCTGATAAAGAGGAATAGCATAGGTATCTTCATTTAACAAACGGTTAACGGATAAGCTTATATGTGTTTCTACCATTTATCTTTTTCCTCTTCTATAATTTGTTCCATCGTATAATTTTCAAATAATTCTCTATCTATCTTAACCATGAAATCATTCGGAGTTACAGCATGGGCTAAAACTTGAAATAGTTTTTGAACTTCTCTTTGTCTGAACTTCCCGCCTGCAGCGTAGTTTCCTACAGTAGCGTCATATATGGCTCGAGACTTCACACGGGGGTAGTAAGCCCAAATAAACAAGGTTTCTACTATTTCCTTTGATAGCTTATCTTTTCCAAATCTCTCCGCAAAGAGAGAACAAATGTTTAGAAACAGATTGTGGCACTTGCGATAGCGCCCCTTTGAACTATTGTAAATTTTTAACATACCTTCAGGGTAATCTGAACCATTTTCTTCACTCTTAGGATCATTAAAAATTCCTAACTGTTTATTTAAAACATCTATATGGTCTTTAATCATTTGATGAACAGATTCAATATATTCAAAAAATTTGCTTCCATCTATGATTGGCATAGTAATTGACATAGGGAAGTTTTCAATATGACGATATAATTCTAGGTATGGAAAATTCTGATTTAAATCAACACCTTTAAAATCGTCAATAAAATCTTCTGTAAAACGCAGATAAGAACCATAACGCTTGTTAGTTAGTCCTGTTTCTCCCCTAGACCAACGTCTCATACGGAAAAGATGCTTATCAAACAGATCTTTCAGACTTAAATCGTCATCTTCCACAAACTGCTCCCATTTCTCAACAATTTTTTCATCTTCTGAGTCTTGTTGACGCAGATGATAGGCTTTGAGTAAGTCATGAGGTTCTAAAGATTTTCCACGATTATTCTGAGAATCAAATAATTGAAAGGCTTCTGCCAAACGTTCCTCTGGCATGATGATACAAGAAATAGAACAATTTTCCAATAAAAATTCGCAAATTTCTTTTGCCTGGCTTGTACCTACCAATTGAGTTAAATTTTCCCACTCGTTATAATTTTCGCTTGCATGATAGCAGGATATCTCTCCAAATTCAGCACCTAAAAGTTGATTAGCACCTTCATAATCCTTTAACTTTTCTAATGAATGAAGAAACAAGGAAATAGAAATTAGTCGTTGTTGCCCATCTACAATATCTAAGTATCCACCATTATCATGAAAGATAACAGAGCCAACTTGATATTCCTTTTTTTCCATAGCATCTCGTAAATCATAAAAAAGATTACGAATATGCTTTCTGTTCCACTTATAAGGTCTTTGATAAGAAGGAATCCGCAAATTCCCTTCTTTCAATAGCTCTCCAACCTTTTTTGAAGTAAATTGAATACCCATTTCATCCGCCTTTATTGTATTTTTAAAAAACTACAAATTCATATGAATCTGTAGTTAAGAGTGGCTAATTCTTTTGAATAAAAATCATTTATCCATCAAAACAAATCATCAAACAAACTCAACTGATTATCCTCTGGCATATTGCCAAGAATACCCATCTCATCCATCTTTTCAACCAGGGTGGACGAAACACCGCCACGCTTCCGGAGCTCGGTCTTAGAGAGGAATTCTCCTTCTTTACGCGCTCGCACGATTTGCTTGGCGACGTTCTCTCCCAGACCATCCATCGCAACAAATGGTGGAATCAGGGTATCCCCATCGATCAAGAATTCTGTCGCCTGACTGCGATAGAGGTCTAGCTTACCAAACTTGAAGCCCCGCTCCCACATCTCATTGACAATCTCAAGGGTGGTGTAGAGGTCAATCTCTACATTGGAAGCTTCGTTGTTCTTGCGTTTCTCAGCGATTTCCTTCATCCGCGCTTTCACGGCTTCAAGTCCTGCCCCCATGGTTTTGATGTCAAAAGCCTTGGCCCGAATCGAGAAGTAAGCACAGTAGTAATAGAGAGGATGATGCACCTTAAAGTAGGCCACACGAAGGGCCATCATAACATAGGCCGCCGCATGGGCTTTCGGGAACATGTACTTGATTTTTCCACAGGACTCGATGTACCATTCAGGGACATTGTTTTCCTTCATGGCTTGGATGTAGCCATTGCGCTCTTCTTCTGAGATCTTAAGCCACATGCCTTTCCGCACGCGCTCCATGATGGTAAAGGCCATCTTAGGCTTGAGCCCCGCGTGCATGAGGTAAACCATGATGTCGTCCCGACACCCGATAACGGTCGATAGATCGGCAATGCCCGCCTTGATCAAGTCTTGGGCATTTCCCAACCACACGTCGGTACCGTGAGACAGACCAGAGAGCTGAAGTAACTCTGCGAAGGTCGTCGGATGGGTCTCTTCGACCATGCCCCGAACAAAGTTGGTCCCAAACTCTGGAATCCCCAACATCCCTGTCGGTGTTCCGATCTGTTCGGCTGTCACCCCTAGCACTTCTGTCCCAGAAAAGAGGGCCATGACCCCTGGATCATCCATAGGGATATCGTTCGGATCAATACCTGACAAGTCTTGAAGCTTACGAATCATGGTCGGATCATCATGTCCCAGGACATCGAGCTTGAGGACGTTCTCATCGATATCGTGGAAGTTAAAGTGAGTGGTCTGCCATTCAGCTGTCACATCATCTGCCGGGTACTGGACTGGAGTAAAGTCGTAGACATCCATATAGTTTGGAATAACAACGATTCCCCCCGGGTGCTGACCGGTCGTCCGTTTAACCCCAGCGGCACCGAGAGCTAAGCGCTCGACCTCGGCATCTCGGTAGTACTTGCCAAAATCACGCTCATAGCCCTTGACAAAGCCGTAGGCAGTCTTAGCTGCGACCGTTCCTACCGTTCCTGCCCGGAAGGCATATTCTTCCCCAAAGATATCACGGACATCCAAGTGGGCACTCGGCTGGTCTTCCCCGGAGAAGTTCAAATCGATATCGGGTACCTTATCCCCATCGAAACCAAGGAAGGTTTCAAAAGGAATATCCTGCCCGTTTTTGCTGAGCTTGTGGCCACAGTTTGGACAATCCTTGTCCGGCATATCAAAACCAGATCCATAAGAACCGTCTGTGATGAACTCACTGTACTGGCACTGGCTACAAACATAGTGAGGCGAAAGCGGATTAACCTCGGTAATCCCGATCATGGTCGCTACAAAGCTAGATCCGACAGATCCACGCGATCCAACCAGGTAGCCCCGCTCATTGGAACGGTGCACCAGCATTTGCGATGCCAGATAAATCACGGCAAAGCCATTCCCCAAGATAGAGGTTAATTCCTTTTCAATCCGCAGATCGACAATATCAGGGAGCGGATTACCATAGATCTCAAAGGCCCGCTTATAGGTCAATTCCGCAACCGTTTCTTCGGCCTTGTCGATAAATGGCGTATAGAGGTCCCCCTTGACCACTTCGACCGGCTCAAAGGTCTCTGCGAGTGCATTGGTGTTTTCAATAACAATCTTGCGCGCCAAGTCTTCTCCCAAAAAGGCGAATTCATCCAGCATTTCATTGGTAGTTCTGAAATGCGCTTTTGGCAGAGGCGCTGGCTGGGCATCTTCTCCGTGCCCAATGGTCCGGTTGATCATGGCCCCTTGACCGAGACTACGGACAATGATCTCCCGATAGATCTCATCTTCCGGCTCCAGATAGTGGACATTTCCTGTCGCAAGAACGGGCTTGCCGAGACGATCCCCCACTTCGATCAAGCTCTTGATAATGGTCTGGAGCTCGTCCATGTCCTTGACCTGCTCCTTGGCAATGAGGGGCGCATAGATAGCCGGTGGCATAACCTCGATAAAGTCGTAGTACTTAGCCACTTCGACTGCCGCATCCACACCTTGCGACATGACCGCATCAAAGACTTCCCCTTCTGAGCAGGCCGATCCGAGGATCAAGCCCTCGCGGTGGGCGTCCAGCACAGTCTTGGGAATCCGAGGGACTCCTTCGAAATACTTGGTCCCAGAAAGTGAGACCAGTTTAAACATGTTCTTAAGGCCAGTCTGATTCTTGACATAGAGGGTGGCATGCTTGACCCGCGCCTTCTTATAGGAATTCTCATCGATCAAATCGATATTCAAGTCCTTGAGATTGGTCACCCCATGCTTTTCAGCGACATCTTTGATGAAGATAAAGAGCAGGCGCCCCGTCGCTTCCGCATCGTAGTTGGCCATGTGGTGGTGCTCCAAGCCTACTCCAAAGCGCTTGGTCAATGGCCCCAAGCCATGCCGTTTAAAATCTGGATAGAGATTACGGGCAAATTCCAGGGTATCGATGACTGGCTGAGTGATCTTGGGAAGACCATGACGCTCGTAGTTGGCATTCATGAAGCCCACGTCAAAGGTAGCATTGTGGGCGACGAGAACCGTTCCCTCACAGAAGGCCTGAAATTCCTTCAAGACCTGCACCAAGGGCTTAGCCCCACGGACATGCTCATTGGTGATCCCTGTCAATTGGGTCGTAAAGGCAGACAGAGGATGGCCTGGATCGATAAATTCGTCAAACTCCTCAATGACATTGCCCTTGTACATCTTAGAAGCAGCGACCTGGATCAAGTCATTATAAATAGCTGAAAGTCCCGTCGTTTCCACGTCAAAGACCACATAAGTCGCTTCATTGAGGTCCAGATCCACCTCGTTATAGGTGATGGGCACCTTGTCCTCTACGATATTGGCTTCCATCCCATAGATCAACTGGATCCCAGCTTTCTTGGCTGCTTTAAAGCCATGTGGGAAGCTCTGCACATTGCCATGGTCAGTGATAGCCACCGCCTTATGACCCCACTCAGCTGCCTTGGCGATCAACTCTTCAACTTCCGGCAGGGCATCCATCGTCGACATATTGGTATGCGCGTGGAATTCTACCCGGCGCTCGCCTTCTGGCATCAGGTCCTTGCGGGCATAATGCACAACTTCCTGGATATCTTGGACATTCATGGTCAAGTCGCGCGTGAAATTGTTCATTTCGATATTTCCCCGCACCCGTAGCCAGCTGTTCTTCTTGATCATGTCAAACTTCTGGGCTTCTTCCTCATTTTTCACCCATTTCTGAAGGGAAAAACTCGAGGTATAGTCGGTCATCTTAAAGCTGATCAAGACCCGACCGGTCCGCGTCACCTTGTGCTCCACGTCAAAGACCACACCCTCAAAGACAATTCGGTTCTCTTCTGTCGTGATCTCGATCATCGGAGTGATCTCGGCCTTGTCTAGCTTAGGCTTAGCTGCCGCCTTCTTAGCCTTGAAATCAAAGGCAGGCTTTTCTTCAACAGCTGGTGGCGGAGCCATCTGGGCCAAGGATTCCATAGCCCGCAAGGTCTCTTCATTGGCCGCTTGGAAAATCTTTTCATTTTCCTCCTCAAAGCGCGCCACTTCTTGCTCTGTCAACTCCTCATCAGACTCCACCCGACAGGTGAAATGCGGAAAACCAAAGGCTTCCAACTGCTTGGCAAGGTTGGGCAAATGATTCTTACGAAAATGCTCCGTATCAATCGAAGAAGGCCCTGAGATGATCAATTCCTGCCCTTCCGCGCGCACCTGCAAGTCTTGGTAGAGCCCCTTAAATCCTTGACTAGCGCAAGGCCCTTCCTCAAAGACCTCACGGTAGTAGGCCTGCAATAAATCTGCAGAAAAGTCCTGATTAGCCACTTGGATAGTAAAGGTCGCCTGGTTTCCTGTCTTTGAAAATTCATCCTTCAAGCGCTGGCGCAATTCCTTAAACAAAGCAATCGGCAAGACTTCCGCAAAGGCAAAGCGGAACTCCCAGACCCGACTGACCTTGTGCACCACGACTTCTTGAATCTCCGCATGCAAAAAGGCACTGGAAGATCGCATCTCCAGCGGCATATCCAGCTGATCCATTAAAATTTCAAAGGTGTTGGACATTGTTTCTCCCTTGATCTTGATTCTTTTGCTCGCTTTTGAGTAGCCCGCTTCTAAGCAAAAACAGACCAGTCAAAAACATTCGTAACCTTTATTTTATCACAATTTAAGGATTAATTCGAGAGAGAAGTGAAGACAAAAAAATCACCGATAGGACAGTGATTTCTTTTCATCTTTTATTTATTCCGTTAGGGCTGATCTATCATTTATACTTCATCCCCATGATGATGGCCACAACTGCCAAAATAGGAAATAAAATTAACATCCAGATTCCAATCCACATCTGCCGTTTAAAAAGCCTGTCTAATCCACCATAGCGTTCAACATATGATTCTTTTGGACAGGCTGGATTATACCAGACCGTCATGCTCGATCCCAGTGGAAAAGCATCTTGAAAAAGATTGCCCTTTGAGACTGTAGAATTGGTGTAGCTGGTTATCCTTTGTGCCATCAAATCGATATCGCTAGCCGCTTGATTCGTTTTCCAAGGAAGTGTTGCCCGCACCACCCAATAATATTTCAGGCTATTTCGATAGGTCTGACCACCCACTCTATATTCGACAATTGGAGCCGCTACAATTTGTGCCCTCTTATAGCCAACTACCACTCCCTCAATGCTCTTTGAAGAGAGGGTCTTAATCCTAACTTCTCGTCTATAAAAATGTCCAAAAAAGAGTACGGTAAACAAAGGAAATCCAATAACAGCCACAGCAATGACTATAAGTATTCTAATATCAGGCATGTCCATCAGCTACTTCATCATAATGTCTGTAATACTCAGACTCATCTTCGTTTCATCTGATATCTTCTCTACGATCGAGCTTTGTTCGCTCGTCAAAGGAAGCAACAAGAGAGTCGCTGATTGGGTCGGTAACTTAGGATTGTTCGATAGACTATACTGGACTACTTGATCTTGATAAATCGAGTGGCCATCATAACTCCAGCTAATTTTAAAGGTCGCATCATGGTCAATATTCATTGTCGTTTTGTTGACCAACATAAATACTGCATATTCCTGTTGTTCTACAGTATAGGTGCTCCCTGTATAATATACAGTGATATCCCCTTGATCACCAACTTCCGGATGCTCCTTAACTAACTTCTTCCCCAGTTCCATCAAATCCGATGCCTTTCCTTCAAATTGAGGCGCAACTACAAATTTCAAGCCCTTTTCCTCTTTAGTAGATGAGGAGGCTTTTGTAGTTTGCTCCGTTTTGCTTGCAGTTGCCTCCTTGGCCTCTTTTTTCGGCTGAGCACAGGCTGTTAAAACAAGTACACTCGCCAGCAATACCATCATCTTTTTCATGGAACATTTCCCTTCTTTTGTGATTGAGTGAGATTCAAAAAACATTTTCTACTATCATATCGGAAATTAGTATGAAGAGCAAGTTCGTCACTAGGTGGAGGGAATTGAAGGAATGAAAAAGAGAGAACCAATTTGGTCCTCTATTCTTAATCACAATTAATAAAAATGATAAACTATACAATCAATTATTATTATTCAGCACCTGGCAAACTACGATATTTACTATCATTATACGCAGAGTTCTTATCATATCTCTTCTGACTAAAAGAATTTTTTATCTGTAAATCTTGAATATCGAAGGCTAACTCTGTGTCTTTTTTTTCAAATGCAGTAGCCATTGAATCTAAATATTGATTGAATCCCACAATTGCTGCAGAAATATTTTCAGTCGCTTCCTTAAAGCTACTGTATGTGCTATTCATGATTTCTAATGAACTATCATCTACCCAAACGGATGGCTTTGCGTTTTCATTTAAAAATGCTTTATCTAACTTGGCTTTAGTATTTAATATTTGATTGCTATTAACCGCTATTGTTCCAGTACCATTTTTTGATCCCATGTTTACCTCCTATTTACTCTGGATGATTAGCAGACCAAACCTGCAATTCATCGTAGGATTTTATTTGTGTCTTCTCACCGGTCTTTGGATCTGTCGCATAGACCTCTAATACATCCTGCCCCTTTGGTGCAAACCAATGAAGAACTGTATCAAACCACTCTTTGGTTGAGTACTGGTTAGGTCTCATATATAAACGAGCTAAATCCTTTATATCCTTAGCCATTTCTGGATAGTCTTGAGCAAAATTAGTATTGGAGATATCTATCTTTTCACGATCTCTATTTGCAATAAATGTATCAATATAACCAGTTGCAAAATTCAAATGGTATTTTTCCTCCATTAATTTACGTAAACTGTCGAATACTCCTCCCTTACCTAATTCAAGTCCCCTATATGAAAAATTGGTCTTCTGTAAATCACCAAATTTATCAATATTTTCAACTTTCTGATTTGTAATATCAACCATAATGTCTTTACTTGCATTATTTCCAACTTTATATAAAGTTACAGGTATATAATCCTTGTTATCTGCATAATACTGATTGATATCGTATGCGCCTCGATACTCTTTTTTCCCTAATAATTGATATAGTTCTGTCTTTTTACTTGGGAAGCCAGCAGCATTCAAATCATAAGAAATAATATTAAAATACTCGTCTTTTGCAATTTTAGGTGAGCCATTTTTCTCTCTATCAATCATACTTTCATTGATCTGTTTTTGATGGACATCCAAAACAGAAATATAATCTTGACCAAATGCAATACCTCCTAAACCATCTTTTTGCGCAACAAATACAAATTTATTGTCATCAAAAACATGAATTGTTGGTTTCTCAGTTTTCGCATCTATATATTTCAAAACTTTTGAGTTGTTTTGCGTCTGTTTTTGCCCACTTTTTCGTAGTAGTAAAAATCCCGCACTTGCTATCGTCACAAGAAGGATGCAAAATAATATTTTTATTTTTTTATCCATTAATATTCCTTTCTAGGATTTTGTTCTGTCCATCTCCTAATCCATATATCTTATGTTGCCACTCTTCATATTCTGACATATTGAATGGAATTTCTTTATTATCTGATACGTTTTTTATATCATTATTTATATTTTCAATCCCAATATCTTCAACAGTGTATCCCCCTTGACCTGTTAAAAATTCATAACTTTCATAGGATGATAACTCCATTTCAGGACGACTTGATTGCATTTTATCTTCATATTTTTTAACATTATCTATTTTTTCATTTATTAGGGTATTTTCATCATCTGAAACCATGTCGTAATAATATCCGCGTAACCCATTTTTTTCTATATCATCACGAGCCATAATAGATTGCAAATCATAGGTCATATCATATTTAACATAACCTGTGGATTCCCCTGACATAGTCCGACCTCCAGCATAAAAAAATGCTCCTGTAGCATCTTTTTTTGCTTTAGCTTCTTCAGCATCAATTTCTTTTAAACCATCAATATGCGAGACTAATGTAGCATAATCTCCAAAATATTCTCCACCGATTTTTGAATGAAGTTCTTGAAGGGCTGCTTTACCACCTGAATTGATATAGGAAAGTGTTGCTCCTGGCTTTTCTAAAACATCATCCTGTGAAAATACTAATTCTACGAATGAATCTCCTCCTGGAACCACTTTACCAGCTATCACACCAAGAAGTTCTTTAGCATAGTCCTTTAATGCATCATTTCGCTTCTCACGAATTTCTCTTAGATTCTCAAATTTCTCACTTTTAACTACTTTATCAAAATCCGTATATGAGTTTGAAGAAATTTTTTCTGTAGATTCTTCTACTTTTATTTTTATTCCATTTTTCAATTCTCTTGTGGTTAAATCATATGTAAAACCACCATCTACAAATTGTAAATTCGATATTTTACTTGTCACATCGTATTTTCTACCTCCAATAATTGTTTCACTCTTCCCGACATTTGCAACTGCTAATGATTCAAACAAACTGGTTAAGACCCCTGCCTTTGCCATTTTAGTTTCTATTTCTGGATATTTTGCTATAGCATCAGCCCTCTCGCTTTCATATTTGGCCCATACTGATGCATCTGCATTTGAAGCAGGTAATGCTGGCATCAATCCTCTTGCTCTTGTACTTAGAATAGAGGCATATCGATCACCAGCCATTGTTAATTTTTCAAAATAATCTTTGGCAGCATCTTTATCTTGTTCAGAAATAGTTACAACAAATGTTTGAATATTTTGTTTGTTATCCTCATAAGTTAGGGCTAAATTGTATTCTTGATTTACTCGATAGTAAAGCAGATCCATCATAGCATTACTCACATGTTTAGATTCTACCGAACCTAATTTTGTAAAGAAATCCTTCTTATCATCACCTTCATTTAGCAGCAATCGAAGCACATCAATATCCTTTGCATCTTGTATTGAATTAATTAATTGCATATTCTGATCAGTTAATTGTCCATTTTTGATCATCTTTGTTAATTCACTAATTGATAAAGTACCGATATTTGCTGCATTCAGTATAGCAGCATTTATTCCAGCAAGAGAAGCAGAAACTTCCTGTAAATTAGTTTTAAAAGTATTCAAGGCTGTATTTAATGCTTGATGTGTTGTTTCTCTAGCATCTGATAACGTTTTTAATTTAGCATCAATATCTTTTTGTATTGATTCAACCGTTGGTTTTTCCGACATTTCATATGGTTTTGGAGATAATGCTAAAGCATCTTTGGCTGCTGTTATTGCTGGAGTAAGATCCCCTAATATAGTGGAAAATTCTTTACTTTTTTCACTTGTTAACCAATTTTTAATTTTTTCTATATCATCATCTTTGGTCTTAATTACTTGACTCGGTGAAAATCCCGCATCACCTAAGTCTGCAATATAAGTTAGAATCGTTTCCCCATATTTCTCTAAAGATTGAGGAAAATCTTCATGTAATATTGTTGAAATCGAATTTAATCTCTCTTGAAATTTATTAATAGCTGACGTATAGCTTCCTTCAACTTTCATCGTAAACTGTCGCTCAGTTGCACTTATGTTATTGACATACTCCGCTGCAGAATTTTCTGATTCAGTAGCATGTGTTTGCAATCCTTCTTTATCCTTAACAGTAACCTTCATATTATTTTCCTCCCTTCAATTTTTCGTACTCTTCACGTAGCTTATCTGCTGCTTTAGAAGCCAGCAATTCAGCACTAACAATCATGCGATATGTTTGTAAAACTCCAATTTGTTCATCAATTATTTCTTTAACCGAAGATTTTTTTGAAGTAATCTTTTTCTTACAAGCCTTAATTCCATTTTGCTCATCTTCATACTCTTCATCGTATTTTTGACCAGCAATATGAAGGGAAGACATATCATCTTTTGTCGTCTTCACTTTCACTTTTACCCCATCAATTTTAGATGATGCATTGTTAAGTGCCGTAATTTTAGTATCTATAGCGGTTATCTCATTCTGCAAATTTATAGTATTCTGTGAAGCTGACATAAATTTCTCCTATTTCATTAGTACTTTAATTTTTCTTGCCATTTTATTTTGGACATAATAATGAAGTTGTTCATCTAATTGAGGTTCTCTCATATTTGGTTTATTGTTAACATTTATGATCGTTTGGTCATTTAGTCTAATACCTACTAATGCTAATTTATATGATTTTACTACTATAGAGGCTTTATCAACTAATCTACTTAATCTAGGTGTACTTATAACAATAGATGCATACCCACCTTTTTGTCCTTTTTCAAGCACGTTAGCTAAAATAGCAATTGTTTCATTGTCCATTATTTCAACTAACTCTGTTAAATTATATACAACTAGTGTTACAACATGATTTGAATTACCATTTTTTCTTCTCTCATCAATTTTTTGTTCGATGACAGATAATAATTCATGATATTCATCTTTATTATTTACTACTGTAATATTTTCAATTCCTTCAAATGATTGGTGAGGTGGTGCAATAATAACAAAAGTTTGTTTAGCTTTGATTAGTTGATTAACTAATCCCGTCATTTGTTCATCCTGTTCTGTTAAATAAAGAAGGTTACCGTCTTTTGCTTTCCAAGAAATGAGATCAACCGTCTCAACATCTAAACCGACTGGAACATCTCCTTTCAAATAACTTAATATCACATCCTCACGTCCGTAGAAGGCTGCTTCTGTCAACTCATCTGGCACCATTGGGATGCCTGCTGGGGTGCGACCTGTCCACATCTCTTTGAGGCTTTGGACTTGGTCACGGAGGTTGTTGATGATTTGGATGTCATTGTCTCCTGCGACGGGTAGGGCGAACTGGACGACATCGACTTCGTCACGCTTCATGAGGGCGCGTCCCTTAATGTCTTCCATCGTAGACGCCAGTGGGGTTGCTCCTACGATACCGCGGACTTCAGAGATATCATTTTGTGGCAAGGTCAGCTGGTGCTTGAAGTTTGAATAGAGCTGAGCTCGTAGGTTGTTCTGACGGCTAGCTGTGATGATCAAGTGCACACCGATGCTGAGACCTTCACGGGAGATCCGCATGAAGAGCTTGAAGAGGTCTGTCTCATAAGGTTCGTCCTTCATAGACTCATAGCTATCCATGAGGATGACCATGGTCGGCTCTTGTTTGCCGGTCACTTCACGGTAAAGGGCGATAGTGCCGACTCCATGCTCAGAAAGGAGCTTCTTGCGGCGATCCAACTCGCGGTTGATGATTCGGATAAATTTCTGGATTTTCTCCGTCTGATCCAGCAAGAGGCTATCGGCCACATGCGGCAATTGAGTCAAGGGTGCCAGACCATTGGTTCCGAAATCAAGCAGGTACATGGTCAGATTTTCTGGGTTCTGCTTGCGGGCCAGATCCATTGCGGCTGTTTGTAGGAAAGTGGTCTTTCCTGTACCTGGACTTCCGTAAAGGAGGATATTCCCATCTTTTGACAGATCGATAGCGACTGCTTCTTGCTTTTGCGCTTGCGGGATATCGGCGACCCCGATCAGGACGCTTGGAGCTGTCCGTTTTTGCCAAGCCTCGATCGGTACGACCTTGTCCAACTCATCCAGCGTGATCCGCTCTTTGAGGGGAGGCAACCATGGTTGGGCCACAGCTGCGATGCCTTCTTGTTGGTGCAAGTGATTGATTTCTTGCACGATGACATCTAGCTCTGTCGGCACTTCCTTGATTTCTTCTGCCATGTCTAGACCGGAGAGGTCTTGGTTGAGGACTTCGTATTGACCCAGTTCATTGATCAAGTAGATGGTATGGTCTTCGATCCCTAGCTGGTCCTTCTCAGGCTGGTAGTCTGCTCCTGACCAAGCGGTTTGGAAGAGTTCATAGACTTCGTTGTTCCCCACTTGGAGATAAGCCCGACCGGTCTGGGTGATCTCAGCCGCATCTGCCGTCCGCAGCATCTCCATAGAGTCGCCACGGTCTGCCACCTTGAGGGCTAGCTTAAAGCGGGAGTTAGACCAGATCTGGTCATCCACGACCCCAGAAGGTTTTTGCGTCGCAAGGATCAAGTGTACCCCGAGGGAACGCCCGACACGCGCGATAGAGACCAACTCCTTGATGAAGTCTGGTTGGTTGACCTTGAGTTCGGCGAACTCGTCACTGATCAAGAAGAGGTGAGGAAGCGGTTCGGTCGCTTCACCCAGTTTAAATTTCTTTTGGTATTGGTTGATATGGTTAACCCCATATTGGCCAAATAGGCGCTCCCGACGATGGATCTCCGCATTGATAGAGGCTAGGGCCCGCATGGACTGGGCACCATCCAAGTTGGTGATGGTCCCCAGCAAGTGAGGCAGATCCTTGAAGAGGTTGGCCATTCCCCCACCCTTGTAGTCGATGAGAAGGAAAGCCACATCGTGGGGGTGGAAGTTGACAGCAAGGCTCAGGATATAAGACTGAATGGTTTCAGACTTACCAGAACCGGTTGTCCCTGCGATCAAACCGTGGGGTCCATGGGCTTTTTCATGGAGATTGAGGTAGACCAAATCGTCCTTACCGCGCAGCCCGATCGGAACGGCCAAACTTTGGTAAGGAGCATGGCTCTCCCAACGACTCAAGACCTTGAGGTCATCGAAGGTCTCCGCCTGGTACATTTCAAGGAAGGTCACCGAGTCCGGAATCGAGCTCTTAAGCTGTTGGATATGTTTCAGTGGGGCAAGGCCACGCGAGATAGCTTCCTTGTCATAGCCTTCAGGGAAGTGATCCAATCGGAAGTCGAGCTCCCGAAGAACCCCTTCTTGCAAGAGCAATTGCCCTTGGTTACGGTCCTTGATGGAGATAACGGTTTGGATATTTTCAGAAAGAGATGAGAGCACGTCTGCCACATAGATGATGGAGCAGCCGAGCTCTGTCGGATCCTCGCGGAAGAACTCCATGATGACATGATCCAAAATCAAGGTCTCATCGGTGATGAGGACCACATAGTGAGGGTGGAAGATCTTGGTGTCATTGGCTTTTTCTTCCTCTTTTTGCGCCTTGCGGAGCTTGAGGATTTGGTTGAGACTGTTCAAGACCTGATCGCGTGTCCGCTGATTGTAGACAAAGCTACGAACATTCATATCTTGCAGAGTTGCATGAGGCAACCAGCGCATCCAATCCCAGCTTTCTTTTTCCTCTTCTGGAATGATCGGAATAATGGTCAGATCATGGTAAGAGTGAAAGACAGCCAATTGAGCAACCAGGAGCTGCAACTGCTCGAGCACGATGGGACGAGGGCCGACATAGCCGACCGGTCCCCGATTGAGGCTGGCTATAATTGGAAGATTGTCGATCTTCTGATGCGCTTGGAAAAGGGCATAGCCTTCTTCTTCCAAGGCATCTTTCTTTCCACTGCGTTCTTCCTGACCATATTTGAGCTCATAGCTGGTTGGAACCTTGCCCAAGCCCAAACGATAGGCCAAAAAGTCAAAATGAAGCGGTGTTTTTTCGTAGATCCGCGAGTCATAGCGTTTGACCATCTTAGTCAAGTCTGCAATCGCTGGGAAATGGTAAAACATGCCTTCTCGTTGCTTACGAGATAGCTGTTCCAAGTCCTTGGCCTTGTCCTTGAGATAGAGATGGTAGAGCTCCACGCGTTCTTTCTTGTCTTCTTTGTATTTCTTACGATTCTTGAAGAAGCCTTGGACCGAAAAGATCACACTGACCACAGACATGGAGACTGTCGCAATGATATAGAGACCCCGCGGTTGGAAAATGGTGATCAAGAGGGTCACCCCAACCATGATGAGGGGTGGCATGATCAACTTCAAGAGTTCATCTGATGGCTTTTGAGGCTCCGCTCCCGGAGGATTGATCAAGATCTTGTCTTCCGAACTCCGGTAGATAATCCGCGGAGACCGGTGGTACTCTGGATAGTCCTTGTAGAAGTCATAGCGTGAATGCAAACGCGGCACTAGATAAGGACTTACTTCGGCAGCCCCTTCCACGCCAAATTCTTCTGGATAGAGCTTAAAGGTCACATCCCCAATCGCCAGCTCATCCCCAAAGGCCAGTGGAAAAGTCGCTTCACTGACGAGTTTGTGGTTATGATAGAGTTTTCCAGATAAGAGCTGGCAAGTCCAAGTCTGCTCTTTTTTCACAAGGAGAAAGCGTACTGGATAGTGCAAGCGCACATCTGCACCCTTTTCATCTGCTACGAGGATTTCTTCCTTATCTAGCAGTTCATAGGTATGGACTTCTCCTGCCGCCAAGTAGCAGACTACATCTCCAAGGATCTTGCTATTTTCAAGCACGCCCTTGTCTTCACCATACTGGAAGAAGATTTCACCTTGACTCCATTGGAAATGAAGGGGATTTTCTTGCGAAGCCAGGGTCAACTGAGCTGTTTCTTGATTCGATACGGTCGCTGTTTTTCCCTCTTCTAGCGCTAGCTCATAGCGAAAACCTTTTTTATAGAGTATGATACGTTTTTTCATAGACTACTCCTTGTGTTCGCTAGACTCAGTCGAGCTTGCAGTTGTGGAAGACGAGCTTTCTGTTGAGGAACCTTCCGTAGATGAAGCCGTTGTTGAGCTGCTAGTAGAAGATTTGGTTTCATCTGTCTCTGCTTCCAAGAGTTTAGAGCGGGCATCCCAGTATTTCTTGTATTCGCCCTCTAGCTCAGAGAGTTTCTTCTCGCGCTGTTCACCAGAGAGTTTTTCGCTATCACGTGTCGCCTTGATTTCTTTACGAAGGGCATAGATAATCAAGTCTGAATCGTCGATCCGCTTGGCTGTATCCAGCGCTTGGGTAAAGTCATGACGGCCGATATAGATCCAGTAGTGGAGATAGAGACTGTCTGACTTGAGCGTAACATTGTTAAGGATGACCTTCTTTTGGTCCTCTGAGAAATTCAAGCCTTGCAAATAAGACGTCGCCAACTCATATTTCTGTGTCGTTGGAAGACTGCTTGGAGCTACTCCTTCCAACTCATCGATCACACCGGTGTAGTCTACTTTGAGATAGGCTGTATCCGCTTGAAGCAACTTTTCTTTAAAGGGTGCTTGGAAAAAGACTAAATAGATCAAAGGCAAGAGTAAGAGGGCCACTACAGCTGAAAGCCATACTGTTGCCAACTTAAAGATTCGGTGTTGACGGCTTGAAACCAAGGTCAAGGTCTTTTCTTCCTCTTCCTTGCGTTCTTGGTAGGCTTTCTCTAAGAGAGCTTTCATCTCTTCTAAGCTAGCGGCATCACGGATTTCTACCAAGAAATCTGGCAGATCTTCTAATTCAAGCGTCCCTTGATAGAGCTCCATGAAGTCCCAGTCACCAAAAAGAGTAACGGCATAGCACTTAGCCTGGCGCAAGAATTCAACCTGATCCCACTTGCGTGGCACCATCATTCCCGGAACCCCGCGGTAAGCAATCTTGACTTGTGCATCCTTGGTCACAAACAGATTGACGGGATGCAACATAAAGGTCACTGGAAGCTCCAATGCTGGCGCCAAATCCAAGACATTGATTGCTAGACGCAGACGGTCTGATACGGGTAATTCTTGGATTTCTTCTGCACTCAAGCCCAGCGCATCTGTCTGATAGGTCAGATGAATCTGGTCTTGATCGGCCGTCATGCTCTGCTCTAAAAACAGGGGATGATGGAGATCCAAAATCCATAAATTGCGCAAATCCTGGCTATCCACTTCTGAACGCTTGAGGTCCAGTCGCCAGCTCGTTTCTTCTTTTTCAAAACGGAAGACTTGTTCTTCCAGTGTAAATTGTTCTTCTTTCACCTTACCACTCCTCAATTTCGATCAGATCACCACTTGTGATCGGATACTCTTGTACCACCTTGCCTTCATCCAGCAAGATGCCTTTATTTACCACGCGCAACTGATACTTGCTTCTAGGCTCCATGGCAGACCCAAAGATCTGATCCAATTCCCGAATCAAGCGTCGCACCTCCATCCGCGTTGGGATCCGGAGGTCATGGCTTGCCCCATTCATACGGAAGGTGACATTGATATGTTGGTCCATTTAGGCCTCTTTTCTATAGATTCGATAAGAAATATAGCCAGCAATCCCAAAGAGAAGGGCACTCCAAGCCAGCATTTGCAAGGCTGGAATAAAATCCGCCAAACTGGCCGAATTGTCCTCCACATTGGACTCAAATTTAGATAATTTTTGATTTTCCGGCTGGAACAGGTCCGCTTCAGGCCCTGTTTTTTTCTTTCCCTTTATAGCAGAAAACAACTGGCCGTCTGAATCGGTCAATTGTTTCTCTTGCTTGCGTTTTTCATCTGCTAATTTTTTCTGATCCTTCTCATTGAAAAGAGACTCAGTCGCATCCAATTGGCCCCCGAGTGTCTTTTCCTGCTCTGTCTCAAGACGTGAGTTGTTGACCTGCAGACGATTATCGATAAAATCATCTGCAGAAACAACAACTACTGGCAAGAGACTAAAGACAAAGAGAAGATACATCATTTTTTTCATAAGCTTGATTCAATTTCCTTTGTTTGAGTAAACTTCTTTGGAATGAAGATATTGGCAACCGCCAAAAGACCGAAGAAGACCAACAATCCGAAGAAGACGCCGATACCGGCTGTTTGTCCATCAAAGTAACCCGCAAACTGTCCTTCTAAAATAGAAAGGAGGTTGACATTTTTCACCAGTGCTGGAAGGCCTGACAAGGTCGCGGTCGTTCCGATCGCGCTTGATAGGTAGACATAGCTGATCAACATGAAGAAGGCCAGTCCCATTCCAATCACACGGAAGTGTTTCAAGAGGAGGTATTGCAGTTGTACCAAGACAAAACTTGCTAGAACCGCTAAGAATACCCATGAAGGTACATATTCACGACCAACAGAGAGTTGAATACTTGAAATCATTCCGATCACCAGTCCAAGGATGAGAGAAAGTCCCACAAGGACACCGACAGACAAGAGATCTGATTCTTGCAAGCGATTTAATTTGAAGCGATCTTTCACCTTACGGATGATTGGCTGAGTCGCAAAGAGATAAGCTGTAAAGAGGCTCAAGATTTCTAGCATAAAGATCCAGATAAATGGACGGTAGACGTTGATGGTCGCTTTCACAGAAGAAGATTTCTCTGCAACTGGATTTGACAAGAAGTCGAGCAAGACTTCATTTGGCACACCATTTTCGTAAGCATTGTTGAAGACTTTGCGGAAGGCTTCAACGAAGTTTCCATTTTCAGACAATTCCTTATCGAATTCACCCATCAAGCTCTCTGCATTGCTAGACAATTTCTCTGTATTGCCTTGGGCTCTTTCCAATTCTTTGTTCAATTGGCTAAAGATTTCATTGGTAGAGTTGGCAGCGTCCACATTGCTACGAGATGAACTCTTAACACCTTCTGTCGAAGTCAACAAGGAGGTGTATTCAGAACCAAGAGCTGACAAGTCTGCATCGGTCTTGGTTTGAGCCTGTGTCACTGTTTCTTGCGCTTTTGAGATCTCTTCTAGGCGTTTTTGAAGGTCTGCATACTGCTTCAATTGATCGTTGATATTTTGGGTTAGATCCTTGTTGGTGTTTTCGATGGCTTGAAGATTAGCCTGCAATTGTGGTCCCAAGTCTTGCAACTGTTTAAGGGTACCATCTAACTGGGCTTTCACACTCTTCGTTGCATCCCCAGATTCATCCGTTTCAATACTCTTACGGTAGTCATTGATATTGCTTGTAACCGCGGATTTCACGACATTGACCAAGGCTTCCGTCAAATCCATATCTTCGATTGGATCATAGAGCGATTGACGATCTCCCTTGTCATCTTTTGGATAGTAAGCATCGATCAATGCTCCTGCGCGTTGATAATCCAAGGCGATTTCACTAGCTTTCGACGCATAGTTAGCAACAGCTGTTTTCAAGTCTTCTGCAGATACGGTCACACTGGTTGAAGAAACCCCATTCACAAGAACTTCAACATCAATCGCGCTTGGCATAGCTCCTCCATCTTCAGCGAGGTGAATTTGGATTTGTTTGCCATCTTTCAGTTCGACTTCCTGCTCGCCACTACCTGCATAAGTATGTCCATCATAGGTCCAAGTATCAACCTTGACTCCTGCTGGTACTTGGATGCTAACCTTCTGTTTTCCAGATTTAGCATTGAGGACATCGGCAACTGCAGTTGATTTGGCATCTACTTCTGCAGCCAAAGTTTTTAATTCATCAGCATTTCCATTTGCTTTCGCCATCGTCCCAGCAAAAGTACTATCAAAATTAATTGCTGAATTGAGGTTGCCATATTTATTCAGATTAAGACTAGCTGGATCTAAAGACGGAAGTTTTTCAATTGCTTGACGAATGTCATCATCCGCTTTATTACGAGCATTGCTGAGAGTTTCGATTTTTGTCTTCCCAATCAAGGTACGAAGGGTGACTTTGTCTCCTTCTTTTAGACCATAGTAGTCAAGGATCTTCGCTTTTACAGTAGACTCGATGTTCTTTTCGTGCTCATCTAATTTGTCACGTTCTGCCTTGATCCCTTTTTCGAGGTCTGCCACACGATCATTCACATCTTTGGTCAAGCCTGCATAGGTCTTGGTACCTGAAGCATCTCCTTCTGTTTCAGCTGGTTGACTCAATTGCTTGGTAATCGCTTCTTGGTTTTGTTGTAAATTCTTATACAACTCTTGCGTCTTTTCACTGACAACAGACTGATTCATAGACATCAGCTGGTTCATGAACTCTTCATGGCTGATCTTGTCCTCAGAGCGTTGCTTAATCAATGTGTCGAAGTTTTGACCGTACTGATCCTGAGATTGGGTCAACTGATCAAAAGCCTGGGTATAAGACTCAAGAACTGTCTTCAAGGCATTATTCGACTCGACAGATGATGTCGACAAGCTATAGAGACTCGGGAAGATATTTTTGGAATCTAAAGCCGAATCCAGCAAGTTGCTTCGGTAAGAACCAATGTTGGTCGATTGGATCTTGTTACTTGTCTCCACGTTTTTCTGAGCTGTATAAAGGTTGCTTAGAATACTGACCATATACATATCAACCAACTGGCTATTCAAGTCTGAAACGATATCTTTAGCGACTTTATTGGCCTCGTTCTCAACCTGAGAATTCCCAGCCGCATTGACCTTATACGTCACAGTTGTCTTCTCTGCATTGACTGCGTTCACTTCCAAGACCTTCTCTGAGAAGTCACTTGGAATGACGATCATCAACTGGTACTTGCCATCTGCAAGCCCTGACTCAGCGGCTCCACGAGGGAGGACAGACCAGTTTTGCGAATTATCCCGTTCGATATTCTTTACATAGCTAGCCCCAAGGTTGTATTCTTTATCATTCAGTTTAACCGCCTTGTCTTCATTGACCACCGCAATATTGAGCTTGGTGTTTTCTGTCGTTTGTACGGTCTTGGCTTCGTTTTGCTTTTGGTCCTTTTGAACCGTCGTATAAAGACCCACTACAGATCCCATCAAAAGGAGCACAACTGCGCTCTGACCAATGTATTTTAACCATTTTTTATTTTTAACTTCCATACCTTTTCCTTTTTCTAATTCATAGATACAAAATAGGGGTTAGGAATTAAGAATCTAACCCCTATTTTCTATATATCAAAAGACAAAAGGGTGATCTACCTACAAGAAGTAAGATCACCTCCAAGACTATCTTAGTGGATTTGTGCAGCGATATCTTGGTCAGTTTGTTCAACGATATCAGCAACTTTGATCAATTGACCGTTGATGTCTTCCAACAATTGAGCGAATTGTTTGATTTTTGGAGACAATTCGTTGAATTGTGCTTCAAAGCTATCAAATGCAGATCCATCCCAGTTTGCGTCGATGACTTGTTGTTCATGAGTCAAAGTAGTAAGGATTTGATCGATGTCTTGAGAACCTTGTGCATAGCGTTGTGCTGATTGACGTAGGTCTTCTGGAGTTAATTTAATTTGAGCCATGTGTTTCTCCTTTTGGGCTGATACCCTTATATTTTTTTCATAAACAATACATTTTAGTACGAATTAGTAAAATGCCAGATAACTGTATATTTTACCTTTTGCTCCCTTTTTGTATTATTTACTTAAAAGTATCTTAATGAAATATTGCCAGAATGTCAAGTTTAGAGGGGTAACTGATAAAATATTGTAACTTTGTTACAGATGTGTAACATTTTGTCATAAAATCGTAATATATTTCCTGAATTCCTTGCCCTAATAGTCTCCAACTAGTATTATTTCTGGAAAGAAAAGAAGACACTCTGTCCTTTTATATTAACTCAACACATAGATAAAAGTTGTTGATTTTAGGTGTTTTTAAAAGCAAATTTCGATGACTTTTGTATATTTTTTCATTTTTAAAACTTTTATGGTATAATGAAACCTGTTCAAAACTTGTTTCATACAAGATCGAACACCATTAACCTATAAGGAGTATATATGAAAAAATTTCTACTTGTCTCTGTCTGTCTACTAGCTCTTACCGCTTGTAGCCAAGGCCAACAAGGCAAAGGGACTACTAACGCTTCTTCCAAGCAAGAGGCCACTCAAACCAAAAAGGAGCAAGTCCAAAACAAGACCTTTGTTAGTGACCTCGGCGATCACCACCAAAACAAAATTCAAATCGGCTACAAAAAAGATGAAATTGTCTCTTTTACTTTTCTTAGTTTTGAACCCATTTCCTCAGATTTGCAAGACATGGATCTTTCCGAGTTAAAGGAAATCTACCAAGAAGAATTAGAACATAGCGATATCTATAAAAGCTTAAATGGCAAGCCTGGTCTTAGCTTCCGCATTCAAATTTCGAAAGATAAACAATCCTATGCCAAGGTCTTACAAGCTGACTTCTCAAAAATCAAGAAAGATGAGTTTGCTTCCATCTACGGGGATCAAGGGGAGGAAGAAAGAGCCGAGTTCAAGAAATACCTCAATGGCAAACCTCAAGATCTCTTTACCTATTTCAAAGATCAAGGCCTCAAAGAAGAAAAATAAAAAGAGCTTCCTGAGTTTCATCACCACACTGGTGAGAGCTCAGAAAGCTTTTTCTTATTTGTTCAAGATTGAAAGAGTTTCAAGGAGATTGTCCGCATGAACTTCAATGGTATCTCCTGTCGCTTTGATTTTCACTTCAACGATGCCTTCAGCTGCTTTCTTACCAACTGTTACGCGGATTGGAAGTCCAATCAAATCACTATCGCTGAATTTGACACCAGCGCGTTCATTTCGGTCATCCACCAAGACTTCGTAGCCTTTATTCACCAAAGCTTCTTCGATCCGATCGGTCAAAGCAAGGCTTGCTTCATCCTTGACATTGACTGGAATCAAATGCACATCAAATGGCGCCAATTCTTTAGGGAAGTTAATTCCCCAAGCGTAACGGTATTCCCCTTTTGGAGTCTTATTGACAAAGAGGCGTGCATGTTGCTCCATAACAGCTGAAAGAAGACGGCTGACACCGATTCCGTAGCAGCCCATGATGATCGGAACTGCACGACCGTTTTCGTCCAAGACATCTGCTCCCATGCTAGCGGAGTAGCGTGTACCGAGTTTGAAAATGTGACCGATTTCGATCCCACGTGCAAAGTTCAAGAACCCTTTCCCATCTGGTGAGATTTCGCCTTCACGAACTTCACGGATATCGACGTATTCTGCAGTAAAGTCACGTCCTGGGTTGACACCAGTCAAGTGGTAGCCTGTTTCATTGGCACCGACTACTGCATTACGGCTGTCTTGGACCTTGCGGTCTGCGATAATCTTAACATTTTCAGGAAGATCAACTGGACCGAGAGAGCCAAAATCAGCTCCTAATAATTCTTTCACTTCCACTTCGGTTGCAGGTTCAAAGAAGTCTGCGCCGAGGTGGTTTTTCAACTTCACTTCATTGAGCTGATCATTACCTACGAGAAGGGCAACAACAGGCTCACCATCTGCGATGTAAACCAAAGTCTTGATAGTAGCTTCTTCTGGAACATTCAAGAATGCAGCTACTTCATCAATCGATTTGACACCTGGTGTTTCCACGCGTTTCACTTCTTCTTCCGCTACAACACGGTTACTTGGCTTGTATTCGTTAGTAGCCATTTCCAAGTTGGCAGCATAGGTGGATTCACTTGAATAGGCAATGGTATCTTCACCAGAGACCATCCATTTGAGCAATTCTGCTTTGATTTCTTCTTGGACTTCTGCTGGAATTTCATCAAAGGAAGCTACTGATTTGTCTAAAACAACCCAACGATCCAAGTCTGTACGAGCAGGTGTAACAGCCATAAACTCTTGGCTATCTTTTCCGCCCATGGCACCACCATCACCGATGATGGCTTTGTAGTCGATGCCACTGCGGGTGAAGATCCGCTCATAAGCTGCCTTGTATTCATCATAAGTGACATCCAAGCTATCGTAGTTGGCATGGAAGCTATAACCGTCTTTCATGATGAACTCACGGGTCCGCAGAAGACCGTTCCGTGGGCGTTTTTCATCGCGGTATTTTGGTTGAATTTGGTAGAGATTCAACGGCAATTGTTTGTAAGATTTTACTGAGTCGCGCACAATAGCGGTAAAGGTTTCTTCGTGAGTCGGACCTAAGATAAAGTCAGAGCCTTCACGGTTTTTCAACTTATAGAGGTCTTCCCCGTAAGTTTCGTAACGACCAGATTCACGCCAGAGATCCGCACTCAAAAGGGCTGGAGCAAGCATTTCAACTGCTCCAATTTTTTCGAATTCTTGGCGCATGATGCCTTTTGCTTTTTCAATCACTCGATTTGCTAACGGCAGATAAGAATAGACACCAGCTGATACTTGGCGAACATAACCTGCACGCAACATCAAAGCATGGCTAATGACTTGGGCATCGCTTGGCATTTCGCGAAGCGTTGGAATCAACATTTTACTTTGTTTCATGGACAATATCCTTTTCTATTTCAAAAATAATTTCATAATATCATTCCAGGTGACAGCAATCATCAAAATAACCATTACAGCTACACCTGCAAGCGTCATATAGGTTTCTACTTCCTGTTTCAGTGGCTTTCTCCGGACGACCTCGATCAAATTGATCAAGATTTTACCCCCATCCAAAGCTGGAATCGGGATTAGATTGAAGATCCCAATATTAATAGAGAGCATGGCCATAAGAGACAAGACTGCTGGAATCCCTAATTGAGCAGCTTGTGAGCTGGCATTGTAGATGGCAACCGGACCACCCAGTTTATTGAGACTGAAGTGGAAAATGATATCTTTCAAAGCTCCCAAAATCCGTGTCGCTGTATTCCAGGTATCTGTAAAACCAGACAAGAGTTTATCCACAAATCCAGTCTTGAGGCCGTTTGTCACACCCAGATAGTAACGATTCCCTGACTTGGTTGGCTTCACTTTGACTTCTTTTTCTTGGCCGTCTGTTTTGACTTTCAGGGTCAATTCAGGAGCCGTCTTGCTGTCCTTAGTTGCTTTCTCAACAGCATCTGTCAGCTCATCCCAGTTGCTAACGGTATCGTTGTTGACTTGAAGGATCTGAACAGTACTTTTGACACCGACCTTAGCCAGCGCCCCATCGGGGGCCACCTGAACATTGTTGCTGTAGTAGTCAATCGCACCACCACGCATAAAAGCTAGAAGTGAGTAAACGACAATACTGAGGATAAAGTTGTTCATAGGACCCGCAAAGTTGGTGATCAACCGTCCCCAAATGCTGGCATTCTGATACTGAACATCTCTCGGCGCAATCCGCACTTCCGTCCCATCTTCCTCAACGATGGTCGCATCATGATCAACACTATAAGTCTTGGTCTCATCGAGAACCAAACCCGTAATTTCCAGTTTGTCTTCAAAGTCAAACTGGGTAACATTCATGGGAAGGGCTGTCTGATCCAGATTCTTTCCTGAAAGATTGATCCGGACGACCTTGCCAGCCTCATTTAGCGTCAAGCTAACAGGCGTTCCGGTTTTAATCTCAGTTGTATCCTCACCCCAGCCAGCCATACGAACATAGCCACCTAAAGGTAGAATGCGAATCGTATAGGCTGTTCCATCTTGACCAATATGGGCAAAGATCTTGGGACCCATCCCAATCGAGAATTCTCGCACCAGGATGCCCGATTTTTTTGCAAAATAGAAATGACCAAACTCGTGAACGAGAACGATCACTCCAAAAATAACAATAAAGGCAATAAACTGCATCGTTCTATACGTGGTTTCCTTTCTATCTCTTCTGTCTTAGAACAAGCCCAAGAAATGCATCAAGGGAAAGACAAAGATCAAACTATCAAAGCGGTCTAGAACACCACCATGTCCTGGAATAAATTTCCCAGAATCTTTCACACCGAAGTGGCGTTTAATCGCACTCTCTACCAGATCTCCAAACTGACCTGCGATACTAAAGAGGATGGTAAAGAAGATCATAGCAAGAAAACCATGTCCACCCGCCACAGAACGATCCACAATCATAAAGATCACGGTTACCGCAACTGCAGACAAGATTCCGCCAAGACTGCCTTCTATCGTTTTATTCGGCGAGACTGCAGGCATGAGCTTGCGTTTCCCAAATTGACTTCCGACCAGGTAAGCACCTGAATCTGTAGCCCAGACAATAAAGAGAGCTAGCAGAACTTTGTCGATTCCAGCGATACGCGCATCTACTAAGGAATGGAAACCAAGTCCAACATAAAAGCTAGACGCAATGGGATAGACTACATCTTCATAATTGTAATTCTGAGCAAGAACAGTTGTCCCCATGAGAATCAAGACAACCAAACCATAGGCAATCATATTGCCATCTGCTGGAAGGTAAGGGAGGTAGTCCTCAATCGGCAAAGTCAGGACGAAGGCCGCTAACATGGCTAGCGCTCCTTCAAAGGTCGCTGTCTCAAGTCCCTTCATCTTGAGCAATTCATGAACCCCTAGCATGGCGATCAAGCCAATCACAATCTGGAAGAACACCCCTCCAACCATTACTGTTGGAATGAAAAAGAGCAGGGCAATTCCTCCAAAAATCACACGTTTTTGTAAATCTTTCGTCATCATCTTCTCCTAAACACCACCAAATCTCCGATGGCGATGGCTATATTCTACTATGGCACTTCGTAGTGCTTCCTCTCCAAAATCTGGCCACATCACATCTGTGAAATACAACTCACTATAAGCAGCCTGCCAAGGAAGGAAATTACTCAAACGGATCTCTCCGCTGGTACGAATAATCAAATCTGGATCCCTTAGGACGCGTGGCAAACTCTCGGTATAGAGAGAATCTGCGATCATCTCTTCTGTGATATCTTCTGGACTGAACTTCGCATCCAAGACTTCTTGGGCGATCTGCTTCACGGCCTGAGTGATCTCAGCACGTCCACCATAATTGAGTGCGAAATTCAGGATCAAGCCTGTATTGAGATGGGTCATTGCTTCTGCTCTTTCCAAAGCCTCCAGCGTTTCTTTTGGTAATTTCTTGGTATCACCGATCATTTGAATCTTGACATTGTTGCGATGCAATTCGGGGACGAAATGATCATAAAACTCGACCGGCAAGTGCATAATGAACTTGACTTCATCTTCAGGGCGTGTCCAGTTTTCCGTAGAAAAGGCATAGACCGTCAAGACCTGAACCCCCATATTTTTTGCTGCAATCGTCACTTCTTGGAGAGCTTCCATCCCCGCCTTATGACCGAAGACGCGCGGTTGCATCCGCTTTTTCGCCCAGCGACCATTGCCATCCATAATGATCCCAATGTGTTTCGGGACTTCTAAAGGTATCTCGATTTTTTCTTTTTTCTTAAAACGAAACATGTTTTTCTACCTATTTCAATATTTATCGCTTCATTATACCATAAATCCCCATAAAATAGGGACTCTGGCCTCTTTTTTGAACCAGCAAGGCTTTCCTTCATCACATCGTCCTATTTGCCCACCAAAAAAGAGGCCTTTGCCTCTTCTTTGATGATTATTCTTCGATGGCTGAATCGGCATCTGAGCTAGCGCCTTCTGTAGCAGTAGCTGAGATTCCTTCTGATACAGGAAGAACTGTTTTGATCGCTCCCAATTCAAAGGTCAGGTAGACACCATCAACATCCAAGACAACGGTCTTGCGATCTGTATCGACTTCATCGATGGTTCCGTACAAGCCACCAATCGTGATGACTTCATTTCCTTTTTGAAGTTTATTCAAACTTTCCATCCGTTTTTGGTACTGTTTCTTTTGGCTACGGCTCATGAAGTACATCAAACCGACCATAAGAACGAGCATAATTAGCAAACTTCCGCCTTGCATATGTTTCTCCTTTAATTTTCATATATGCTATACTATATCAAATTTCGCCCGTCTTTTCAAGTTTCCCCATCCTCTTCAAGCAAAATCAGACCTCAGTCTCAGAGAGGAGGCAAGTTTTGATGAAAAAGAAAAAAACCACGAAAAGTGGGCTACTGACTAGTCAATCGTAATGCCATACTTTTCATGATTCTCATCATACCAATCAATCAAGGCCAAAGCCGTTTGATAGGTAATATTTTTGATTTTACTCGTTCCCTTCGTCAAAGTCGCTAGGCTCATTTTGCTGATGTTTGTTTCAGTTGCGACACGATAGCTCGTCAAGCGACCGTCAACCATCAGTTGAACAACGGCTTCCACTTTTCTGTATTCGGGAGTTGAGTAGATATCAATTGTATTGCTCATCTTACTTCCATTCCTCAAATTTTATTCTTGTATAGATTATATACTTATTTTCTTTATTTATTAATAATTTTGCTCAAATTGGATTAATTTCACTAATTATTGATGTTTTTTTAGCCCAAATAGGGTATTTTTCGCCTCATACGGCGAATAATTTCCCCCAGGTGGGAAGAAAAAATAAAGACTGCTATATGATAGCAGTCTCTATTTTTCACAAACTAATTCGCCTTAGTCTGCTTGTTTATCAGTGTTTTCTTCCTTCTTTGTGTCTTTTTCTCTGATCACAAGGACACCATCTTCCATGTCTGCTTCGAGATGTTTGGCATCCAAGTTATCCAAGTGGAAGTCTGTGACTTTGTCACGGATTTGTTGTTCAACTACCCGACGGAGTGGACGAACACCCATCACTTCATCATAACCTTCTTCAGTCATATATTCTTTAGCTGCATCGCTCACTGCCAAGTCGATTTCTTTCTTAGAAAGGGTCTTATTGACATCTACCAACATCAAATCAACAATCTTAGAAAGGTCTTCCTTGCTCAAGTGTGAGAATTCAATGACAGCGTTGAAACGGTTCAAGAATTCTGGACGGAAGTAAGGTTTCAAACGATCCATGAGTTCTGGTTTATCCGCATCTTCTGTCAAGTTAGCTTCGTAACCAAAGCCAGCGTTTGAAGTGGCGATAATCACAGTGTTCTTGAAGTTGACCGTGTTCCCTTGACCATCTGTCAAACGACCATCATCCAAGACTTGAAGGAGAAGGGTGATCACTTGAGGATCTGCCTTTTCAATTTCATCGAGAAGGACGATTGAGTAAGGGTTACGGCGAACACGTTCTGTCAAAGTATTGCTATTGTCATCGTAACCAACATAACCAGCAGTTGTACCAATCAATTTAGAAACGGCTGTGCGGTCGCTGTATTCTGACATGTCCAAACGGATGATGGCATCTTTGGTTCCGAACATATCAAGAGCCAATTGTTTAGCCAATTCAGTCTTACCGACACCAGTAGGACCTACAAAGAGGAAGCTACCGATTGGACGGTTCCCTTCGTCAAATCCTGCACGGTTACGACGGATGGCACGTGCCACTGCTTCAACGGCTTTATCTTGACCGATAACCTTGGTTTGCAAACGGTGACCCATATCTTTCAAACGTTCGATATCAGTTGCACCCATTTGAGACACTGGGATACCCGTCATCCGTTCTACTGATTCAGCCACATCGTTGATTGTTGCAGTTACCTTATGGTCTTCTGTATGGTTTTCAATTTTCTTTTCAAGCTCTTCGATACGAACTTTTGCTTTCAAAGCTGCTTCGTAATCTTCTTTAGCCGCAGCTTCTTCTTGTTTGGTTTTTTCTTCTTCAATTTCATGTTCCACAGCATGGACATCTGTTACTGGATGTTGAGCCGCCAAGTGAGCAGCTGTTACATCGACCAAGTCAATGGCCTTATCAGGCAAGCTACGTTGTGGAATGTATTGGATAGAATAATCAACTGCTGCTTTCAAAACTTCATCTGGCAAGATGACATTGTGGTGTTTTTCATAAAGATCACGGATCCCTTGGAGAATCTTGAAAGTATCTTCAGCTGATGGAGCATTGACTTTCACTTCGTTGAAACGACGAGCAAGAGCTGCATTCTTCAAGATAGTGTTACGGTATTCATCTTGAGTCGTTGCACCAATGACTGTCAATTCCCCACGTGAAAGAGCAGGTTTGATGATATCCGCAAGACCTTTAGAGCCTTGACCATCACCTGTGCTACCTGCACCAAGGATTTGATGGATTTCATCAAAGAAGAGAATAACATTTCCCATAGCTTTGACTTCTTGGATCAGATTTTGAATATTTTCTTCAAAGCTACCACGGTATTGCGTACCAGCTTCTAGACCAGAAATATCAATCGAGATGATTTCTTTATTCTTGATAGCAGCTGGAACATCCCCGTTCACAATAGCTTGTGCCAAACCTTCTACAACTGCTGTTTTACCAACACCGGCATCCCCTACAAGGACAGGGTTGTTCTTGGTACGACGAGACAAGATTTCAGCAGTTTCTTGAATTTCTTTATTACGTCCGATGACCGGATCCAATTTTCCTTCACGAGCTTCTTCGGTCAAGTTGCGACCAAGTTTTGCAAGGATCCCATCTTGTTTCATTCCTTTACCTTGATGGTGTTGCACTTGCTCGCTTCCTTCATTTGGAAGTTGACCAGTTTGGCGGTAAATAGCGAATTTTTCTGGTGTCACTTCACGACCGTTGATCATGTAGCGACGGCTTTCAGAACGAAAACCACCCATGTTTCCCATTAGTTGATTGAAAAGATCATCCATATTGTTAAAGTTGTTGTTCATATTGTATACCTCTAATTTACATAATTTTAATTCATTCTTGAAAATTAGCAGACCAATTGGCTGCTGTTTGATTGTTTACATAATTTAAATTCATTTATATAATAATAGCCCTACAGGCTAACAGTTTCTATTTTTCCTTTTATCAATTAGTTGTCTTAATTCTGGAAATAGCATATCACCATCTCCTTTCCACTATTGATCTTGTAAACCAGTAGGTTTTTCAACCTCTTTTTGTTTACATAAATTATTATAACGCAGACTGAATTCTTTGTCAACACTTTTTTACATAATTTTTTAAATTTATTAAAAAAATCTGGAGTCACTCCAGATTCTATATTTAAATAGAAGTTCTTGGCTAGATAGATTTAAATTTACCAGCTTTTTCTTGAATAACCGTCTGTACGTTTTTAGCAAATTGACCCACCATGGACTGATCCAGTTGTTTTCCAACTACCTGGACGTCTTCTTCAGCTACTGTTGTAATCGCAGTCAATCCATCATTGTAACGTTTCTCAACTCCTGCCTTGCAGGCCAATAAAATGGGCGCATAGACAACACGGATTAAATCTTTTTCAAGTTTCTTTCGGCTTTCGATGATCCTCATCTTATCTTTCATATCTAAATCAAAGAAATCTTTGACTGGACTATCACCCATACTTCCTCCTCTTCTATACTATGAAACTTTATCTTGTGCAAACTCCTCTTCCAGTTGGCGTCTATCTTTCCGGTAGGATTGCCATAAATTCTCTTCCTCGATTTCGATCTGTTTTAAGGCTACTTGTGCAGCTTCTCTAGCTTCGAGATCATACTCTTCGATACAGCGATGGAGGGACTCCCATTCACAACTGCTATCAATCTCCTGCTGTTGTAAAAAGGAAGCTGCCATCGCATACTCTTCTTCCAGCATCTGGGTGAAGAGCTGCTGTTTTCTTTCCACTAGGCAACGCTTTTCATCTAGCTCCAAGCGCGCTTTTTGGAACTCTCTTTCCAAGTGATCTAGTTTCTTTTCCTTTTTTGAAAGAGTAGATGAAATTAATAAGCTAGTTGTTCCCACTGGTTCATTTCTCCTGCTATTTTTTGATCTTTTGCTTTTAAGAGCTCAATTCCTGTATTCACTTGCTCGTTTAAAGCATGAAATTCATTCGATAAGGACTGATATGCAGCCAAACGATTGTCGAACCTTTCTCTTACTTGAGTGACAACTGTTTGCCTTGTTGCACCAGCCTGTGCATAGGCCTCTTCTACTTCGGAAAGATTGAGAATGAAGCCTTTCGGAACGGTCTGTAATACTTTCTCCAAAGCTTCTAAATCTGTATCCAGTCGTGCCTTAGATTTCTGAGCTTGCTCCAGCCCTTCATCCACTACTCGAATCAGCTCATCAGAAGCCAAGCGTGCCTGCAAGGCATCGAGATAGATTTGTTCACTTGAACTCAGTCCACCACCTGTTTTTTGTAATTTATCCTTTAGGCGATAGTAAACCTTCATCCGCTCTTCAATGATTTCCTTGCGAGTGATGGCTTCCGTTCCCTTTTCAAGAACCAAATTCCCATCCTTATCATAGATATAACCATGCATCATGTGCTGCAGGCCAGTATTTATCAAATTTTTAGTTTTGAGGTGCTTGACAATCCCACTGGATTCCTTGCTTCCAGAATCCTGATAGCCCAAGCTAACCAAATCTTTATGGTCAATGTGGTTGTAAATTTTGTACTTCAGCGAATCTATACGCGCTTTTTGCTCGGGTGTTAAAATAGGATAGGCATTAGGGCCATTGTATAGATGGACAGTCCCAATATGAGAAGCTTCCTCTTCCGTCAAACAGGCAAGCGCATACTGAATATTCATAGACCCCAGAGAGTGACCGTATAGATCGATCTTGGCATTGGGGTATTTTCGGATCACCTCTTTCAAATGAGCTGCAGCATCTTTAAACTGCGGAGGCGGGAAAGTACCGTTTTCATCATTGTATTTTTTTAAAAAAGCAGCTCCCATTAAAGCAGGAAATTTAACCTGTTCTTCGGCTGTTCTTTCTGCAAAAAAGCCGACCGCATCTGATGCTTTTTCCTGTATGAAATTGCTGACAGGATTGTCCATCGCTTTTTGTATGAACCTACCTAAGGGAGTGGCCTCCGGTGGAAGATTAACAGATGTAGGAATAATTGCATCTTCAAAAGCTTCTACAGCATTGTTAAAACCATTTTTAGCCTTATCTCGCGCATAATTCTTCGCATATTCTGTTGCATACTCGCTTGCACCACCAGGGTTCAAAATATTGGAAGCTGCTGGCAAATCTGTCCCTACCCAATCTGTAAATGTATCATGGAGTAATTTTTGTGTACTTATTTCAGTTTCAGATCCCTTCATCAAAACTGTCACATCATGGATTTGGGCGCGATCTTCATCAGAAGCAGAATAGGGGACTGGATCTTGTTCAACCCCCTTGCCACTATCCGTTAGTACAAAGACCTGTTCTTCATTGCCATTTACACTATCATAGATGTGAGCTAAGTTACCAATATAATCATCTCCATCGTTAATAGAATAATCTTGACCCATTTCTAACGGTTGATATTCCAATAAGGATGTTTTCTGATGTTGAAGATCCGAAAAATTAGAATTAATGACCATCACTTTCTCCTCTTATTAGTCTCGTTAACTTTTTTGGCATCCCAGACGCTGCAACGGTATATTCCCCAGAATCTTCCTCTTGAACTGTCATATTGATTATTAATGTATCATCATTGTTAATGACTACCTCTAGAATCAGTCCTCCCATTGGGTTATATTTTAATTTGTCTTTTAAAATCCTATAAGTCTTTATTTTCCCATTTGGAGTTAATGCCTCTGGATCCTGTTTTTTTAAATATTTTTCAATCGCCACTTTCATTTGCTTACTCTCTGCGATTTGAATCATTTCTTGTTTTTTTGCAGATTGTCCATTAAAAAAGCTACAGCCTCCTAAGCTCAGGCTAAATACTACCATTATCAACACAATAAATTTACTTTTTTTCATTTCTTCCCGTTTCTTTTTCTAGTTTTCTTAAAATTTATTATACAAAATTCCATCAACGTCTGAAATGTTACTTTTGTTAAAAAACATTGCCAAAAGGTTACAAGCACTAACTATTGATGTAACATACCAGCTTTGATTCAGAAAATGTTTCTGGTTACCTATTTTAATTGTTGGTTAATAAATCACTTAACTCCTCTGTTTTCCCAAAATAGGTCTCTTCATATTTCCCTGTAGTAGCATCTTCTTGTATAGTTGTGCTCAAAACTAACTTATCATCATTATTTATGACTATTTTTACTAATAGTCCTCCCATTGGATTATAATCTAAATCATCTTTAGAAATTTTATACGTTTTAATTTTTCCTTCTGGTGTAAGTGCTTTTGGATCTAATTTTTTTAACATATTCTCAATCGCCACTTTCATCTTCTTGCTCTCTGCGATCTGAATCATTTCTTGTTTCTTTGTAGCTTGTCCGGTAATAAGACTGCATCCTCCTAGAAATAGCCCTGACAGAATCATGATTACGGTCATACTGTATCTTTTTTTCATTCTCTTGCAATTCCTTATTTATCGTTTACTAATTTCTTGGATAATTCCCCTGAAATGACTACTCCATTCTGTTCCATATGACCATCAGACTCTTGGGTTAAGGTTGTCGTAATGGTTAAATTCTCATCCTCATTAACCATCATTTCTATCGTCAAACCTCCCATGGGATGAGATCTCAGCCGGTGGATATTAATTTTATATGACTTCACAATCCCCTCCGCTGTCAAGGCATTGGGATCTTCTTGTCTCAATATATTTTCGAGAACTCTTTTTGATTGCTTACTCTCTGCAATCTCTAGCATTTCTCTTCGTTGCTCTGATCGTCCGGTAGTAAGACTACATCCTCCTAGGCACAAAGTGGTTAGCAATAACCATAACGTCCCTATTATTTTAGTTCTCATATTTTCCTTTGATGCTTCCATGAATGACTCCACTATGAATTTATTTCCCAGTCTCTTCTGCTTTACTTAACAGATCATCTAATTTTGCTGAAATACCGTAACTACCTGCTTCGAACTGTCCTGAATCTTCCATTTGAATAGTCGTATCGATCGTTAACTTTTTATCGCCATTGATCACGAGATAAACATTCATCCCTCCCATTGGATTGTATTCCAATTCACCTTTTATCAGGGTATAGGAGTGAATGACTCCTTCTGAAGTGAAAGCTTTCGGATCGATACTGATTAACAAGTGTCTTATCGCTCGCTCCATTTTCGTGCTTTCTGCAATCTGAATCATTTCTCTTCTCTCAGCAGCTTTATCCGTAAAAAGACTGCAACCTCCTAGAAACAAAGTCAGTAAGAATAGTAGTACAAATCGTTGTTTTTTATCAGTCATATTTCCCTCTCACTTATATTATTCGTAATGATTTTTAAAAATTGAGCTAATTTTTAAATTTTTTCCAGAATCCAAAAAACACACCCTACATAGGTGTGCCTCTTGTTAAATCATGTATTCGACACTATAAGTGGCGTCAGATAAAATCCGTGATAGGAATTGTTTGGTTCGTTCTTCTTTTGGACTGTTGAAGAATTCATGGGGCTCATTTTCTTCAATAATATGCCCGCCATCCATAAAGATGACATGGTTGGCCACATCACGCGCAAAGCCCATCTCATGGGTTACGACAACCATGGTCACTCCTTCTTTGGCTAGCTGTTTCATGACATCTAAGACATCTCCAACCAATTCTGGGTCTAGCGCTGAAGTCGGCTCGTCCAGCAAGATCACGTCTGGTTTCACTGCGATGGCACGCGCGATTCCGATCCGTTGCTGCTGACCACCTGACAATTGAGAAGGATAGTAATCCTTGTAAGCGAGGAGACCAACTTTTTCAAGGGCGGATTCCGCCCGTTGGATGGCTTCTTCTTTTGGAATCTTCCGAGCTACAATCAAGCCTTCCAAGATATTTTCAAGTGCTGTTTTGTTGGCAAATAGATTGTAATGCTGGAAGACAAAGGCTGTCTTTTGGCGGATTTCTAGAATCTCTTTTTTGCTGAGTTTTGAGAGGTCATACTCTTTTCCACCTAGGGTTAGGTGGCCTGTATCTGCCTTTTCTAAGTGATTGAGGCAGCGAAGGAAGGTTGTTTTTCCTGATCCAGATGGACCCAAAATAACGACGACATCCCCTTGGTTGACCTTGAGATTAACATCTACCAGGACTTGGTGGTCCTTAAATTTTTTCGATACGTGTTCTACTTCTAACATCTTCTTATTTCTCCTTCTTCTATGCGAGTGTCAGGCGTTTTTCCAAGAGGTTGAATCCCCACTGAATCACCCCACAAATGACAATATAAAGAATAAAAATCACGAGATAGGATTCAAAATATTGATAACCATAAGAGGCTTCGACCTTGGCGATGGCGGTGATATCCTTGATCGTCATGACAAAGACAAGGGAAGTTCCTTTGACCAAGTTGATGACCAGGTTACACAAATTTGGAAGGGCTGAACGCAGGGCTTGTGGAAAAACAATGCGGATATAGGCTTGACGATTGGTCAAACCAATGGCTTGCGCTGCTTCTAGCTGGCCCTTATCTACCGTCAGGATGGCTGAGCGTAGAATTTCAGCCAGACTCCCTGTTGTCATCAAGCTAAAGATGATAAAGGCATAGTAAATGGGATTGATCTCAAAGACATTAAAGTGACTGCCAATACTCTTAAAAAAGCTATTTAAGAGACTGGGAAAGAGACTATAAAAGAAGAGAATTAAGAGAATCGGAGGAGTCGCGCGAATAAAGGCTAAGTAAACCACTGAGAAACTGCGAACCCCTTTGACCTTATAGATCTGACCGAGCGCCAAAAAGAGGGCTGGAAAAAAACTCAAGAGGATCGATACGACCATGATCAGAAGGGTCACTGGAACACCACCCAAGGTGGCTAGAAATGTTTTACTAATAAAATTGAAATCCATAAGCTACCTTTCTGTTACGCTGAGTCGTTTCTCAAGGAGTTGAGCTGAGAGGGAGATTACAAGGGCAATTCCCCAGTAAATCACTGCTACGGCTGTATAGGTCTCGAGGGAATAATTCCCAAGATTACGACTGATCAAGTTGTTTCCTGCTCCCATGATATCGATAAAGCCAATGGTATAAGCCAAAGCGGCGTCGCGCATGAGGTTCAAGATGGCCGTCGTCATATTTGGAAGAGCCACGCGAAAGGCTTGGGGAAGGACAATCCGCCAAATGGTTTGAGCTGGCGTCAAGCCAATACTCAAGCCTGCCTCCATCTGACCTTTGGGAATGGCCAAATAGGCTGCCTTAAAGACCTCAGAAATCATAGCCGCAAAGAGAAGAAACATGGCCACAAGAACAAAGACAAACTTGGACCAGTGATCAATGTCAATACCCAACCACCAGTTCAAAAATTGGGGGAGCCCATAAAAGACCAAGAAGAGCAAGACAATCGGAGGGGTACAACGCAAAGTAAAGACATAGCCTTTTGCCAGACCTGCTCCTACCTTCTCTTCTGATACTTGTGCCCAAGTCAAAACCAAGCCAAATGCAGAACCAAGAAGCGTCGTTAACACCATCAAAGCTAAGGTCGCTGGTAGAGCTTGGACCAAGGTTGGAAGAAATGACCAGACCTTGGAAATGTCGTATGAGACCATGTTTCTTTTCCTTTCTATATCCGGATAGAAATAAGGAAGCTGGGGCTATGCGCACCCAGTTCCATCTTATTTCTCTTTATCTACATAACTGAAGACATCTTCACCGAAATATTTTTTCGACAATTTCGCAAGCGTTCCATCTTTTTCCAATTCTTTGATGGCCTTGCTGTATTCTTCCGCAAATTTTTCGTTTTTCTTATCCTTATGGATCAATGGATAAGTTGGAATTCCTTTGTAGGCAAACCAGCTGAGTTTGTCTGCGTATTGGTGGTAAGAACCATCTTTATCTGTGACAGCTTTTTCAAAGGAAAGTTTGATGTCAAAGAAGGCATCGTAACGACCTTCAAGTACCCAAGCATAAGCATCTGCGACTTTGAACGATTCGGCAGCTGTTAATTCGATTTGTTGGTCCTTATGCTTTTCATTGTATTCTTTAATAACATTCCATTGCGCATTTTGTGGTGAAATTGGAACCAATTTCCCTTTTTCTTTCGCAAAGTCATCAATGTTCTTGTATTTATCCGCATCTTCTTTTCGTACGGTAAACCCGATGATACTTGCTCCGATTGGTTCTTTTGGAATGATAAATTTCTTGGCGCGTTCTTCTGTATACCAAGCTCCTTTAGTTCCGATATCATACTTACCAGATTCTAGACCGATCAAAAGGTCGTCATCACTTGTTCCAGTGTACTCAAACTTGTAGTCTGGTAATTTTTCGTCAATAGCTTTGAGAACGGCTACTTCATAACCATCTGATTCTCCTTTTTCATCGACGAAATCATAAGGCACGTAGTTTTGCGTGTGGGCTACTTTCAAGGTTGTTACTTTATTAGATCCTGTTGAGCCTTTGCTATCGTTTGCATGGTTCAAGCTCCGTCCAAGAATGGTTGCACCTGCAAGGGCAAGAACGGCCACCCCACCGATAATCCATGTTTTTTTACTCATACTCTGTTCTCCCTGATTCTATTTTTTCTTATTCTGCTGCAGCTTCACGAATCCATTCGATTCGCTCTTCATCAATGTCACTTGGAATCGTACAATCGGCACCGATGACCAAGCCTGTGGTTCCGGTTTCTGCGATGATGCGTTTGGTTTCTGCTTGAATCGCAGCCTTGTCTCCTGTATAGAGAAGACCATTTTTGCCATTTTCAAAGCCACCAAGAACCGTACGTCCACCGAAGATTTCGCGTCCTTCTGCTAGGCTGATTCCTTCTGGTCCAACTGCCCAGTTAATGACTTGAGCTGGGTAGTCTGTGAAGAGATGGATATCATTGCGAGCCCCTTCGTAGCCACAGATATGAAGGATATTTACCCCACCTGCTTCCTTAGCTGTCTCTAAGACATGGAGTTCACTCGGTGCAATACTATTTTTATAAACTTCTTGGCTCACGCGCGCATCTTGGATACTTTGAACACTGAGGTAGATCCCGTCTGCTCCTGCTTCTTTAATGATGCGTTGGCTCAAACTTGCAATATCTTGACCAATCGTATCCAATACTTTTTTAAGGGTTGCAGCATCTTGATCGATGAAGTTTGCGATCAAGTCATCTCCTCCTGAAACTTCTCCGACCAACCATTTAAAGTAAGTTACTGGAGCAAAGATATTGTAGATGGCTACAATGTCCTCTTCAAAACCGACACGGATTTTTTTCACAAGCTCTACCTGCTCTGTGATCCATGGATGATCGGCTCCGAGAGGTTCAATTCCTGCTAAGTCAGAGATGTTTTCAAGGCCTTTGTGAATGGCTGGATTTGGATAAGCAAAGTAGCCATCACTCATGAGTTTGACAAAGTCTGGTTGGACCTTGTGAAGGAAGTTTTGATGACCCTTCAGGTTTTTTTCAATAATTTCAGGATTTGAAAATCCTTTTAGCCACTCTTCTTCTGTCGTGAAATGGTGCCAAAATCCAACTGGCACACGATCAACTGCTTCTCCTTTAAAAGCTTTTAACACTAATTCTCTTTTTGCTGACATGTTCTTACCTCGTTCCATCTTTTCTTGTTTGTTATCTTATCACTTCAATTATGCTTTGACTAATATATATTTTTTATCAAGCTCTTCATCTTTTTTTATCACTGATCTTCAAGAAGTAAAATTCCCGCTATATCAGAGGGGCGAAGGAGAGAGAGACTATGGGCTGGAATTTTCTCCAATTTTTCGATGTCCGGATCTTTCCGTACAATCCCATGACTGCTTGCTAGAGCAACTTTACTAAGCCCGAGAAGCAAAAACAAAACGGTTACCAGGATACACCATACATTGATCTTTTTCATCTCCCTCTCCTTTCTTTTTACAATACGGCTGCTTGACGCACCCAATCTAAGCGTTCCAATTGGAAATCATCTGGCACGGTGCAGTCTGCTCCAAGAATCAAACCACGACTTCCGGCTTCAGCCACCAAGCGACGCGTTTCTTGCTCAATAGCTTCTCGTTCCCCTTGGTAGAGCAAACCTTTCTTGCCATTGACAAAGCCACCCAAGACGGCACGATCGCCGAAAAGTTTACGACCTGCGGCTAGGCTAAGGCCTTCATGATGGGTCGCCCAGTTAATGACTTGGGCTGGATAATCCTTGAAGAGCTCCACTTCATTGCTGGCCCCTTCAAAACCACAAATATGAAGGATATTGATGCCTCCAGCTTCATTGGCTGCTTCTAGGACAGCGATGCTGCTAGGCTCAATGAACTTGCGGTATTCTTCATCTGTCACACGCTCATCTTGGATCTGCTGGGTTGAAAAGTAAATACCTTCAATACCTGCTTCTTGGATCAAGCGACGACTTAAAGTAGCGATGTCTCCTGCAATCACGTCAAGGACATGAGCTAAAGTTTCTGGATCTTCCTTGATAAAGTCTGCAATCACTTGGTCTCCACGAGATTGATCCGTACGGAACCAGCGTTTCAAATAAGAAATGGGCGAGAAGATATTGTAGAAAGAAGCAATCTCTTCATGGAAATGAGAACAAATTTCCTTGACCACCTCGATTTGTTTTTCAATCCATGGATGATGCTCTCCAATCGGTTGAATATCCTTCAATTCTCGGATCGATCTGATCTCTCTCGAATAAAGAGCACTCGGATAGCGGAAGAAGCCATCACTCATGATCTTGACAAAATCAGGTGAAATTTCTTCTACATAGTGTTGGTGGCCCTTAATACTTTTTTCTACTACAGCCGGATTGTCTAGACCCAATTCTTTTTCTTCTTGGGTCACATAATGGAGCCAAAATCCTACAGGGATTCGCTCTACTGTTTCGCCTCGAATGGCACGAAGAACCAATTCTTTTTTACTCATACTGTACATCCTCCTCAATATTTCTCCAACAGAAAGACTGACTGCTTTCCTTCTGGAATTTGTAACCATGATATCACCTCAAAAAGTAGCTGACTAATATATTTTCCCTATCAAGGCCTTAAAATTTCTTTATTGAGAAAGGCATCAAAAAAACGCAAGTGCTTGAAAATAGGGACTTGCGAGTATCTTTCTTTATTGTTTCATTTTAGAAGAAAAGGGATGCTTTGATCTTTTCTTGATCCGGTTATAGCAGAAAACTATATCCCTTCTTTTAAAGGAAAAAATAGCATATGTTGAGGCGAAGAAACCTTTCATAGCAGCGTTTTTCCTTCTTTTTCTTTTCACCGATTCCTAGACACCTTCTTCTCTTTCTTGTCAGGCAAGATTGAAAGGAGTATAATTTTTATAGAATAATTTTAAGGAGTGTACGGTTTATGAAAACAACAAAAACCACCTTTACCATCGTTTCTGCTCTTGCTTCTGTCATTTTACTGACGAGTTGTGGAAGCAACACCAACAAAACGCAAGAGACAAAAGCAAGTAGCACTAAAAATCAGGTGACGATGACCTATGATCAGCAGCGCTCACAAGAAAATACCATGTCTGTTCTCTGGTACCAAAAGGCAGCAGAAACCAAGGCTTTGTATTTACAAGGCTACAATGTCGCTACTGACCGTTTGAAAGTGATCCTCCAAACTCCTTCTGATAAGCCTTATTCCATCGTCTTGGATTTGGACGAAACTGTTTTAGACAACAGCCCTTACCAAGTTCAAAACGTCAAAGATGGTACGGCCTTCAATCCTAAAGATTGGGATGTTTGGGTGAAAAAAGCAGCCGCAAAAGCGGTGCCAGGTGCCAAAGATTTCCTTCAATATGCGGATCAAAACGGGGTTCAAATCTACTACATTTCTGACCGTACAACCTCTCAAGTAGATGATACCATTAAGAACCTTGAAAAAGAAGGCATTCCTGTTCAAGGACGTGACCACCTCATGTTCTTAGAAGATGGCGTCAAATCAAAAGAAGGCCGTCGCCAAGCTGTACAAGAAAAGACCAATCTTGTCTTGCTTTTTGGGGACAACCTGGTTGACTTTGCAGACTTCTCTAAGACATCTGAAGCTGATCGCGACAAGAAATTGGACGAATTGCAAAAAGAATTTGGTGAAAAATTCATCATCTTCCCAAATCCAATGTATGGATCATGGGAATCTGCTGTCTACCAAGGTAAAAAACTAGATGCCAAGGGACAAACAGAAGAACGCCTCAAAGCCTTGCAAGGTTTTGAAAAATAAAGCAAACATCCTCGCTAGGAAAAACCTAACGAGGATGTTTTTTCTATATAGAACAGATAATTTTATTCAACTGTTACAGACTTAGCAAGGTTCCGTGGTTTATCAACATCGAGCCCACGATGAAGGGTTGCAAAGTAGGCAATCAATTGGGTTGGTACTACCATTGAGATTGGAGAGAGGTAAGGGTGAACCGCTGTCAAGACCAAATCATCTGTCTCTTTAGCAACATTTTCCTCTGCAATGGTTAAAACATGAGCCCCACGTGCTGCCACTTCTTGGATGTTTCCACGTGTGTGGCTGGCTAGGACTGGATCAGACAAGAGGGCGATAACCGGTGTACCCTCTTCGATCAGAGCGATGGTCCCGTGTTTCAACTCACCCGCAGCGAAGCCTTCACATTGGATGTAAGAAATTTCTTTTAATTTCAGACTGGCTTCCATGGCAACATAGTAATCTTGGCCACGTCCGATATAGAAAGCATTGCGGGTTGTTTCCAACAAGCCACGAACTTTTTCATCGATCACTTCTTTTTCTGAAAGGGTTGATTCGATCGATTGGGCAACGATAGACAATTCGTGCACCAAATCAAAGGCTTTGGCCTTCTCATTGCCATTAGCTTCCCCAACAGCTTTCGCCAGAAAGGCAAGGGCTGCGATTTGAGCCGTATAAGCCTTAGAAGAAGCTACCGCAATTTCAGGACCAGCATGGAGCAACATGGTCATGTCTGCTTCACGTGAAAGAGTTGAACCTGGAACATTGGTCACTGTCAAGCTTGGAATGCCCATTTCATTGGCTTTGACCAATACTTGGCGGCTATCGGCTGTTTCACCAGATTGGCTGATAAAGATGAAGAGTGGTTTCTTGCTGAGAAGTGGCATACCATACCCCCACTCAGATGAAATACCGAGTTCTACTGGGGTATCCGTCAACTCTTCCAACATTTTTTTAGACGCAAATCCAGCATGGTAAGAGGTACCAGCCGCAAGGATATAGATGCGGTCTGCTTCTTGAACAGCCTTGATAATAGCTGGGTCTACTACTACTTGACCAGATTCATCTGTATAGGCTTGGATCAACTTACGCATGACAGTTGGTTGCTCATCGATTTCCTTGAGCATGTAGTATGGGTAAGTCCCTTTTCCAATATCAGAAAGGTCAAGTTCAGCCGTGTAGCTAGCCCGTTCTTTGACGTTTCCATCATAGTCTTGCACTTCAACGCTATCAGCCTTGACAATGACCAACTCTTGGTCATGGATTTCCATGTATTGGTTGGTTTCACGAATCATGGCCATGGCATCAGAGCAGACCATATTGTAACCATCGCCAAGACCGATCAAGAGTGGTGATTTATTTTTTGCCACATAGATGGTGCTTGGATCTTCCGCATCCATCAAAGCAAAAGCATAGGCCCCACGGATGATGTGGAGGGCTTTTTTGAAGGCTTCGAGCGTAGACAAGCCATCTTCTTCAGCAAATTTTCCGATCAAGTGGGCGGCGATTTCTGTATCTGTTTGCCCCTTGAAATGGTGACCGGCTAGGTATTCTTCCTTGATTTCAAGGTAGTTTTCAATCACCCCATTGTGGACCAACACAAAGCGACCTGTTTCAGAGCGGTGTGGGTGAGCATTGTCCTCAGTTGGTTTTCCATGAGTGGCCCAACGGGTATGTCCAATCCCAGCTGTCCCTTCGACACCTTCCGCCTTAGTTGACAATTCTGCAATACGGCCAACTGCCTTTACCAATTGGCTCTTGCCTTCACTAGCCAGAAAAACACCCGCAGAGTCATAGCCTCGGTATTCGAGTTTTTCAAGTCCTTGAATCAAAATATCAGTAGCATTTGTATTTCCTACAACACCAACGATTCCGCACATAGTTTTTACGATATAGCCTTGCTATACTTTCCCCTTTACTTAGTCAAACGACCCATGGTCGATTTCTCAGTTACTTTAAAATTGGTCTAGTCTAATTTGACCAAAAAGCAACCAGCGGAGTCAGTATACAATGTTTCTTCCAGTTTGTCAACTAGGAAATTCAAGAAAATTGGTCTAGTTAAGGGAGGGTTAAGAAAAACCTATCAACATCTTGGTTGATAGGTTGCTTTTTCTACTCTTCAAATCCATTCCGCTGACTCAACTTACGGAACCAATGACCAGATTTTTTGAGGGTTCGTTTTTGACTTTCGAGCTCCAACTCAACTAAACCATAGCGGTTCTTGTAGCCATTGAGCCATGACCAGCAGTCAATAAAGGTCCAGATCAGATAGCCTTTACAGTTGGCACCATCTTGAATAGCCCGGTGGAGCTCGCGAAGATGGTCTTTGACAAAGTCAATCCGGTAATCGTCTTGGATCACTCCATCCTTGCGAAATTTTTCCTCTCCTTCAACTCCCATCCCGTTTTCGGTCAGGATCCACTCGATATTGCCATAGTTTTCCTTGATATTTTGGGCAATGTCATACAAGCCTTGCTCATAGATTTCCCAACCTCGGTGGGGATTGATCTTGCGACCTGGCATGACATAGGGTTCATAAAATTGTTCAAAGAGTAGGGGAGATGCTGGATTTGGAGCATAACGAGGAGCCGCCACACGGAGTGGTTGGTAATAGTTAACCCCTAGGTAATCCACCGTATTTTCCTCGATCAAGCGCAATTCAAAGGGATCATAATCCGGTAAGAGATCGCGCTCCCGTAGGATCTCCACTAATTCTTCAGGATAATGACCAAGAACAGATGGATCTAAAAAAGATTTGGCTTGAAAGAGCTCGGCAATACGCGCAGCTTTCACATCTTCTGGATGCTGGCTCCGAGGATAGGCTGGTGTCAAATTGAGCACAATCCCGATACGGTAATTAGGATCCACCTCATGACAGGCCTTAACTGCTAGAGAGCTTGCTAGCTGGGTGTGGTAGGCTACTTTAACAGCTGCTGCTGCGTCTACCTTATGAGGAAAATGGGCATCATAAAAATAACCAAATTCTACAGGGACAATAGGTTCATTAAAGGTGATCCACTGATCGACCAGATCTCCATAGGTCTTGAAACAAAAACGCGCATATTCCTGGTAAGCATAGGCGGTTTCTTTATTTTCCCAACCATCCCCTTGCTCTTGAAGAGCCATCGGTAAATCAAAATGATAGAGGTTGACCAAGAGGTGAATCCCTTTTTCTTTAATCTTTTCAAAGACACGGCGGTAGAAATCAACACCTGCTTGATTGATCTCCCCTCGTCCTTCTGGGAAAATACGTGACCACTGGATAGAGGTTCGAAAGGCCGTGTGGCCGGTTTCTAACAAGAGGTCCAGATCTTCTTCCCAGTGTTCATAAAAAGTCGATGTTTTCTCTGGTCCTTGCCCTTGATAAAAGCGGTTGGGCTCGACCCTATACCAGTAATCCCAGAGATTGTCTCCCTTTCCATCCTGGGCTAGACGTCCTTCTGTTTGAGGCCCCGAGGTCGAACTCCCCCATAAAAAATCCTTTGGAAATTGATACATGTCCTAATCCTCCTCATTCTACTAGCTCTATTGTAGCGCATCCTCCTCCAAAACCTAGGCACAATTTACAGTCTTTCTTACGCAGATTAAAGAAAAAGCCCCTTAGGAAAAATTCCTAAGGGAGCTGGTCCTCTTTATAATTGAGTCACGACATATTCAAAGAGCTTGCGATCTGCTGGGCTCTTGTCAAAACGTAGTTCTGGATGCCACTGAACTCCGAGGAAACGGCTCTCATCTGTGGATTGAACGGCTTCTATGATGTCATCTTTAGGATCCCGCGCGATTACTTCTAAGCCATCTGCCAAGTCTTTAATACTTTGATGATGGAAAGAATTGATGCGACTGGTCTTACCATAGATCTCTTGCAGGACCGTCTGATCCTTGGTCACCAACTCTTGACTGGTGTACTGACCTGGATTGTCCTGCCAGTGGTGTTCAATATCTTGATACAGAGTTCCCCCTAGAGCGACATTATAGAGCTGGGTCCCACGGCAAACGGTAAAGATAGCTTTTTTAGCCGCACGCGCTTCTTCAATCAAGGCCAACTCAAAGAGATCGCGTTTCAAGAGGTAGTCATCACTGTCGATGGTGATTTCTTCTCCGTAAAACTTGGGCAAGACATTTTGTCCACCGGTGATGATGAGCTTATCAATCATCGATATGTAGTCTTTGGCCAAGGCCGCATCTCCAATCGGCAAGATCAAGGGAATCCCTCCTGCCTCTTTGACCGCTTCGACAAAACCAGTCGCCGCATAGCTCATGTTCGCGTCTGGATCATCTGGGAAGGGTCTTTCATTTCCTGTAATTCCAATCACTGGTCTTATTTTCATGCTTATTTCCATATTCTTTCATTCATCTTCAAGGCTTATTGTAACACAATTTTAAGCCAGACTCAATGGAGTTTTTTTGAAGAGAAGGTCTCTCCCTCTATAACAAAAGCTTGCTGAAAGGGGTTAAAATTGCTTTCTATCAAAAAATCCTCAAGTGCGAAGACTTGAGAATTGTTTGTTAATTTTTAATAAACCCTTCTTTTACCAAAAAGTCACGCGCCACTTGAGCAGCAGACTTGCCTTCTACTCCGACTTGGTAGTTCATCTGGCTCATTTGCTCTGCTGTGATTTTACCAGCTAACTGATTGAGAACAGCTTCCAATTCAGGGTGTTTCTTAAGAAGAGCTTCTTTCATGAGGGGAGCCCCTTGATAAGGTGGGAAGAGTTGCTTGTCATCTTCAAGGACCACCAGGTCATAACGAGCCAGCTCGGCATCTGTTGAGTAGGCATCCGTTATTTGAATATCCCCAGACTGGATCGCCTGGTAGCGAAGGGCTGGCTCCATGGTGGAGACTTGTAAGTTGAGACCATAGATCTTCTGCAAGCCTTTGTTTCCGTCCTCTCGGTCGTTAAACTCAAGCGTAAAGCCTGCCCTGAGTTGTCCTTCCACCTTTTTCAAATCTGAAATAGTCTTGAGTCCATACTCTTGGGCAATCTTTTTAGGGACTGCAACAGCATAGGTATTTTGATAAGCCATAGGTTTGAGCAAGGCCAGGTCGTCTTGTCGTTTGATCCCATCTCGGGCAGCTTTGTAGACTGTTTCTGGATCATGACTGACTTGTGGTGCTGGCTTGAGGAGACTTTCGGTCACCGTACCTGTAAACTCTGGATAGATAGCGATATCCCCTTTTTTCAGGGCTTCATAGAGGAAGGTGGTCTTGCCAAAATTCGGTTTGACAGTCACTGTCATGTCCGTATTTTCCTCGATCAAGATCTTATACATATTGGCGAGAATTTCAGGTTCAGGACCCAACTTCCCAGCAATGACCAGATTTTCTTTTTTCGGTTTGGGAAGTAGACTTGGCGTATAAGAAGCTCCTAATCCAATAACCATCACAGCAAAGGCTGCAAAGATGGTCCGCAATTTGGCCTTTTCCATCCATTTGAGAAGAAGGTTAAATGCGATGGCTAAGAAGGCAGAAGATAGGGCACCGATCAAAATCAGACTGGCATTATTGCGGTCAATCCCTAGGAGGATAAAGGAACCGAGTCCCCCAGCTCCAATCAAGGCAGCTAGGGTAGCTGTCCCAATAATCATCACGGCTGCCGTGCGAATCCCAGACATAATGACGGGCATGGCCAAGGGAATCTCGAACTTCTTGAGTCGCTCCCACTTGGTCATCCCAAAGGCGATTCCTGCTTCTTCAAGGCTTGGATCAATCCCCTGTAAACCGGTGATGGTATTTTGAAGGATGGGGAAAATGGCATAGATGACAAGAGCTGTTAAGGCCGGAAGCGTTCCGATTCCCATGATGGGTATGAAGAGGCCGAGAAGGGCCATGGAAGGAATGGTCTGGAAGATCCCAGCTAGCTGTAAAACCCAGTTGCTTGTTCTTTTGTGGATACTCAAATAAATAGCTAGAGGAACAGCCAGAAAAATCGCAAGGAGCAAGGTCAGTAATGACAGTTGCAAATGTTGCCCCAGTGCAGCGAGCCAGTCCCCAAAGCGTTCTTGAAAGGTTGCAAGTAGTTTAGACATGGTGAGCACCTCCAAATAGATCTGCAACAAAGTCGTTGGCTGGCTGGTCTAAAATGGACTCAGAATCCGCCACTTGTACAATCTCTCCTTCTTGCAGTACTGCAATCCGGTCGCCTAATTTCAAAGCCTCGTCTGTGTCATGGGTCACAAAAATAGTGATCATGCCGAATTCTTTATGCAATTCTTTTGTAAGAGCCTGCAACTGCTTGCGAGAGATGGCATCCAAGGCTGAAAAAGGTTCGTCCATCAATAGAATCTTTGGTTCCCCAATGATAGCCCGCACAATACCAATCCGCTGTTGCTCACCACCAGATAACTCGCTTGGTAAACGATGAGCATAATCTGCAGCAGGTAGCCCCACCTTGGCCAAGAGTTCTTCTGTTTTAGAAGCAATTTGTTCTTTAGTCCAGCCCTTCATCTCAGGAATGAGAGCAATATTTTCCGCAACGGTCAAGTTTGGAAATAGGGCAATGGCTTGAAGGACATAGCCGGTACTGAGACGTAACTCCCGTTCATCATAGTCCTTGATACGTTTCCCATCCATATAGATATTGCCATCTGTCGGCTCCAAGAGACGGTTCACCATCTTGATCATGGTGGTCTTTCCAGATCCTGAAGGTCCCACAAGAACCATAAATTCTCCATTTTCAATGCGGAGATTGACATCTTTCAAAATGTCCTTTTCCGTGTAGCGCAAGGCTACATGTTTGTATTCAATCATATTTTTCCTCAATAAGTTTTCTGTCTCTAAGAATATCCAATAGACTACTTGCTGGATGCCCTAGGACTTTTTCGACATCTGTTGAAACCCCAGCTTGTTCACCAGCTTTAATCGCTGTATAGGTACTGACCCAGGCATCATACTCCCAAGTTTGTGCTGGCCATTTTTTCCGTGACTCATAGGCTTCTTCTACTGATTCATCCACATACGCGATGGTCTTACCGGTCTCTTTTGAGAGAAGCGCTACGATTTCTTCCATGGAAAGATCCTCTGGCCCTGTCAGATTCAAGGTTTGATTTTCCCACTCCTTAGGATTTAAAAGAATTTCTGCTGCAACCCTAGATGTGTCCTTACGGGCAACAGCTGACACCTGCCCACTGCCAGCCGGACCACGAATCTCTCCATTTTCAAGCGCCATATCAATCAAGAAGTCCAAGTAAAAATTATCTCTCAAAAAAGTGTAGGTGAATCCTAACTCCTTGATATAGGCTTCCGTCTGGGCATGATCTCGAGACAAGGTAAAAGTTGCCTTCTCATCTGCCCCATAAAAGGAGGTATAAACAATATGCTGCACCCCCGCCAGCTTTGCAGCATCTAAAAACTCCTTGTGCTCCTTGACACGCTCTGGATTTTCCCGAGCAGAGACCATCAATAAGACATCGATACCCTTTAAGGCCTCAACCACCTCTGGAGTATTGGCATACACCATCTTACGAAGTTCCGCTGACGCATAAACTTTTGCACGCTCTGGGCTTCTTGCCAGATGGACGGAAGCGATTCCTTTTTTATCGACAAGATCCGCCACATAGGAACCTAATTTCCCTGTTACACCTGTAATTCCAATCATAACTGTTGCCTCCTTTCCCTAGATGTCATTCTCTTTAGCTTTTAGATTTGAGATTATCCGCTCTTGATAGGCTTCAAATTCTCGAATTTCTTGATCCGAAAATCCTTGATAGAAAATCTCACCCAGTTCCTTACTAACACGATCCCCAATTTCCTTTTGTGCCCAACCGAGGTCTGTCAAAGAAATATATTTTTTCCTTTTATCCTGCGTACAAGGTTGAATCGTAACCAAGCCTTGTTCTTCCAATTTCTTAACCATGCTGGTCAATGTATTGTTGGCTAGACCCGTCGCAAGAGCGATATCGGTCGCAGTAGCGCACTCCAACTCTTGCTTCCACAAAATCGTTAAAATTTTCCCTTGTTCACTTCGGTATAGGGCATCTGGTTCCTTACTCAGCAGTTTTTGAAAGATACGCCCATTTAACAAGCGTATCTGTAAAGCTTGGTAGCCCCCTTGCATCTTGTCCATTTTGTCTCCTTTTTATTTCTATACCGAAATATCACAGTCATTGTATCACCGTTCGTTACATCTGTCAACTATTTCGATATCGAAATAAAAAATCTAAGAATATGTCCACAGAATCCTTGAGGAACTTCAAAATACCAGATTTTTTAATCCTTTTACACCATCTTCCTTGGAAGAAAAGCAACATTTATACTCCTTTTTGAACGACACTGAGTTTTACATCTCTTCACTATCATGCAGAATGAAATTTGTTAAAAAGCCTCGGTAGGGTTCTTCCTACCGAAGCTTTTTTGATGAAAGAGATAAGGGTTAATGTCCTTTATGCTTGTCTCTTCGTTTTTGCTGTTTGCGTTCAAATTTCTCTTGTTTGAGCAATTGCTTTTGGACACTAGATTGATGTTTTGAAATCTTTTTCCTTTCCTCATACTGCAACTGCAATAGTTCTTTCGACTTGGAAGAAACTTTTTGTTTTACTTGTTTCCTCACCATTCGCTGTAATCGTTTAGGATTCTTGATTTTTACATGTTGCTTAACTGTAGTTTCTGGACTAAAAGATAATTGAGTAAACTGAGTCTGTAAAATCTCTAGAATTTCATCATCTTTTGGCTCCTTACCAAATGTCACACGACAAACTTGATAAGTTTCTCGATACACTTGTTCGAACAAACCATGCCAAAATCCATCTTCAAAATAAACTGTCAATCCAATTGAAATTGTTTCCACGACAGCACCTCCTTAAATCTATCCCTAAGAATGGACAACCAAGGAGGAAGGTTACTGATAGGCTTGCCTACGTCTGGACTACCAACCAGAACTGTGTTTTTATCTTAGTTGGAACTATTATAGCATATTTATAATCTATTTTTATTTCTTCTTCAAATGCCTATCAAAAAAATGAATCGTAGCTAGCCAAGAATCCTTACTCTCTCTCATCAATAAACGCCAATCTTTTCGATAACGGTGATTTGGTTGATAAGCCACTGTCAACATGTGACCTGTTTCATGATATTTTTTAAATGTAATGTGGCGTCCTTTATAATCTGAGACAATATCATCAATTGCTGACGAGGCATCCCATATTTCATCAACAGTACTTCCGAGCAATAAGATTGGTGAATGCATTTGACCGATATCTATCTTAGCAGAACGATCTTTAGGGAAGCTTTTTCTAAAAAGTTTGCTGAACAGATAATCTCCAAGTCGAAACTTTTGATAGGGAAGTTCTTTTTTCAAATTTGTCCAAGAAGAAGTGTGAGAGTTCCATTTCCCTTTTATCCCTTCATATACCACATCAGAGGGTGAATTTAGTACCAAACATTGAACGTCATTAAAAAGGCTCTCCTCAGCTAAAACTAATTCTGCTCCCTTAGACCGTCCATAGATTCCAATTCTTTCACTATCTACTTGAGGATGCTGACGTAGATAATCCTTTGCTTCCACAAGGCACTCTAAAGGAATACGTTCCAAATATTTTGGCAACCCCTCTAAACCAAAGTAGGCAACTGCTAGGCAAATATAACCTCTAGAAGATAGAAGCTGAGCTATATTCTGTGCCTTTTCAATCCTTCCTTCACTGCCGCTCACAATAATCAATGCTGGTGTTTTTATTGCCTTTTGATCATAAAAAAGTCTCCCTTGAAAATGTTCCCCGTAAATATCTTGATGACTAATTTGCGAACTCATGTAATGTCTTGTGAAAGTTCTCTCTGCAATGACAGTATTTCCTTGCATAATTTTGATATCCACAAAAAAATGATCTAATATGGGAATTTCAGAAAGAGAGTTTGGAAGTTTCTTTCTCTGATTGGTCAAGGGCTTGGCATTAAAAAATAGTCCCATTGTTGAAATGCCTTCATAAGAGCCAGAACAAGATGGAGTTTGTGAAATATCAATAATACCATTCTTATCTGATACAAAAGTCCCTGTTGATCTCCATAAAACATCATGAGTTAAAAGCATGGGAGCATTGATACAATAATAATCAGATAGAAACATTTCGACTCGATATGTTTCTCTTGGTTTTAAGCCATCGATGACAATATTAAAAGATGCGTCTGCTAAATCATACTCTGAGATCAGTTCAATTTGTATATTCATATCTTCCTCTTTTTGTTAATACAATTAACAATATAGTCATAAAATTACCGTGATTTTTACCACGGTAATTCTTGCCAAACCTGTTCAACATCATCCATCAATTTCATAATCATTTGAAGATCCTCCTCATTATAGTTTTTTAAAACTGAAAAAATGGCTGTCTCAATATGTTCTTGCTGCTCTTTATGAATGTTAAAAACTTCAACCCCTTTTTTGGATAATATCAGATATTTATTTTTTTCATTATCCGGTGCAAATTCAAAAGCAACGAGGTCTTTCTTGGTTAAACGTCTAACACTCTGAGTAATGGCACTCCTAGACACTTCAAGTAACTCAGATAATTTCACTAGATTCACAGGCTGATTGCGGCCTATCAGGTCGATCAAATGGACTTCATTAATAGTGATTGATTTATCAATACTGTTCCTATGCTGAGCTTTTTTCAACTGTTCAAAAGCTAAAGCAAAGCTGTTAAAACGATTATTAAACTTATGCAGTTCTTTCTTATTCATGGTTTCCTTCTTTTTGTTAACCATATTAACAAAATACCAATTTCTTGTCAAGAAGAGTCAAAAATCCTCCAGAGCTGAACTCTGAAGGATTCATTTTTATTTCACAACAATATTTACAAGCTTGTTCGGTACCGCAATTACTTTCACGATTTCTTTGCCATCAATCTCTGCCTTGACTTTGTCGTCAGCTAGAGCGACTTCTTGCAATTCTTCACGAGAAAGGTCTTTTGCGACCATGAGTTTAGCACGGACTTTTCCTTTGATTTGGACAACGATCTCGATTTCGTCTTCAACCAATTTGCTTTCGTCCCATGTTGGCCAAGCTACATAAGAGATAGACTCACCTGTTGCTGCAACTGTTTGCCAGAGTTCTTCTGCCAAGTGAGGGGCAAATGGGGCAATCAATTGGATAAAGCCTTTGGCGTAATCCACATAGAGTTTGTTTTCCTTGTTCGCCGCGTTGACAAAGACCATGAGCTGGGCAATGGCTGTGTTGAATTTCATGGACTCGATTTGCTCTGTGACAGCTTTAACGGTTTCGTTATAAACCTTGTCAAGAGCACCATTGTTTTCCGCAACGATTTCTTTACTTGTAATCAAACGGTACACACGGTCGAGGAATTTACGGCTTCCTTCCAGACCTTCTTCAGACCAAGCGATGGAGGCATCGAGTGGTCCCATGAACATTTCATAGACACGAAGGGTATCGGCACCGTATTGTTCCACCACATCGTCTGGGTTCACCACGTTCTTGAGGGATTTAGACATCTTAGCTGGTGCTTGTTCCAATTCTTCCCCTGTTTCCACATGGAAGAAGGAACCGTCACGTTTTTCAACCTTGTCAGTCGCTACAAGAGCACCACGGTGGTCACGGTAGCTGGTTCCCAAGATCATTCCTTGGTTAAAGAGTTTTTGGAATGGCTCTTTAGTCGGTACAACACCAAGGTCATAGAGGAATTTATGCCAGAAACGAGCGTAAAGCAAGTGAAGTACGGCATGTTCTGCACCACCCACATAGATATCGACTGGCAACCATTGTTTGAGGAGGTCCTCATCAGCTAATTTCTCTGTGTTATGTGGGTCGATATAGCGGAGGTAGTACCAGCTTGAACCGGCCCATTGTGGCATCGTATTGGTTTCACGACGACCTTTGACCCCATCTTCACGAGTCACTTCCAGCCAGTCTGTCAAGTTAGCTAGTGGGCTTTCACCAGTACCTGAAGGGCGGATGTCCTTGGTGACTGGCAGTACAAGTGGCAATTCACTTTCTGGAACAGCTGTTGAAGTTCCATCTTCCCAATGAATGATTGGAATTGGTTCACCCCAGTAACGTTGACGGCTAAAGAGCCAGTCACGGAGACGGTAGGTAACCTTTTCTTGACCACAGCCTTTTTCTTCCAACCAAGCCACAATTTTAGTAATCGCGTCTTCTTTGTTGAGACCGTCCAAGAAGTCAGAATTGACGTGAAGGCCATCTTCTGTGTAGGCAGCTTCTGCTACGTTTCCACCTTCCAAGACTTCTACGATTGGAAGGTCAAATTGTTTAGCAAATTCCCAGTCACGCTCATCATGGGCAGGTACGGCCATAACGGCACCTGTTCCGTAGCTAGCAAGAACATAGTCCGCAATCCAGATTGGAATTTCTTTGCCGTTTACAGGGTTGATAGCATAAGCTCCAGTCCAAACACCTGTTTTTTCCTTGGCAAGGTCGGTACGAGCCAAGTCTGATTTAAGGCTAGCTTGGTGTTTGTAGTTAGCTACAGCCTCAGCTTGTTCAGGACTTGTGATAGCATCTACCAGTTCATGCTCAGGCGCCAAAACAGTGAAGGTCGCACCGAAAAGGGTATCTGGACGTGTCGTAAAGACGGTGAATTCCTTGTCAGTACCTTTCACTTTGAAGGTGACATTGGCACCAGTTGATTTCCCAATCCAGTTGCGTTGCATGTCCTTGATAGACTCTGGCCAGTCAAGGTCATCCAAGTCAGTCAGCAAACGTTCCGCATAGGCAGTAATTTTAAGCATCCATTGGCGCATTGGTTTGCGGACAACTGGATAGCCACCACGCTCAGAAGTTCCATCTGGAAGAACTTCTTCGTTGGCGATAGCTGTACCCAATTCTTCCACCCAGTTTACTGGTACTTCCGCTTCATAAGCTAAGCCTTTTTCGTAAAGCTTGGTGAAAATCCATTGCGTCCACTTGTAGTAGTTCGGATCTGTCGTATTGACTTCACGATCCCAGTCGTAAGAGAAGCCAAGCGCATTGATTTGGCGTTTGAAGTTAGCAATGTTTTCTGCTGTGAATTCCGCTGGGTCATTCCCTGTATCCATAGCATATTGCTCTGCAGGCAAACCAAAGGCATCCCATCCCATTGGGTGAAGAACGTTGTAGCCTTGGGCGCGTTTGAAACGGCTAAGGATATCTGTTGCTGTGTAGCCTTCTGGGTGTCCTACGTGAAGACCCGCTCCAGATGGATAAGGGAACATGTCCAATGCATAAAACTTAGGTTTTGAAGCATCTGTTCCTGTCTTAAAGGTGTGATGGTCAGCCCAGTATTTTTGCCACTTAGGCTCGATTTCTTTATGATTGTAAAAACTCATAGCGTCTCTCCAATTTTCGTGATGCTCCTATTATACCATTTTTAGGCGATTTTTAAAGGTTCAGACAAAGAAAAAGACAGGTCCCATACGGGACCTGTCCTTCCTGTTTTCTTCAAGAAAAGTCTATTTCACATGCTTTTCAAGTTCTTCTTGCGCTTTTTTATTGGATTTTTCTTTTTCTTTCTTCCATTGATCACGCGCTTTGTCGTAGTCTTTAGCCGATACAACCTTGTCTTGAACTTCTAAATACTTATAGTTGAAGGATTGACCCTTGTGGCCTGTCCAAGCAAAGGCTGCAGAGTATGGTACAGTCTTACGAACGACTGGAGAAGCTCCATCTGAATGGATCGGAATCAAGAGGGCACTATCGGTCAACCAAGCTTGAGCGGCAGCATATTTTTCGTAACGCTTGTTCACATCTGTAGTTTCTTTTTGAGCATCCTCAATTAATTGATCGTATTCATCAAAACCAGCTGCTTTTGCGGCCGCATTGTTGGTACCAGCATCGAATCCAAAGTAGGCATTGGCGTTTTCGCCGGATTTACCACTAGTGATATCGATGTAAGAAGATGGGTCCGTATAGTCTGGTCCCCAACCCAAGTTATTGTTCAAATCCCAGTCTTGTTGCGAAGCATTTTCAGCAAAGTAAGTCACCCGTTGCAGATCATCCTCAGAAACCATATTCAGGTCGATGACAATATTTTCTGCTCCCAATGTAGATTCAATCGACTGTTTGAAGGATTGGGCTTGTTTGATTCCTTCCGTATAAGTCGAAGAAGTTGGAAGGTCTAAATGAATTGGGAATTCAACTCCTTGAGACTGCAATTCTGCCTTAGCTTTGGCAAACTCTTCTTTGGCCTTGTTTGGATTGTAGAGGGTGTCTTTTCCATCTGCGACAGAGACCCCTTTCCATTCATCCCCATAAGCTTCTAAGTCTTTTTCTACTGCATCACCAAATTGTTTGCCATCGATTTGGACAAAGTTTGGTGGCGTAAAGGTATTACGGATCACCTTATTGGCACCCGCTTCCCCGTTAGTTTGCGCTACATAAGCCTTGCGGTTGAAGGCAAACATAATAGCTTGACGGAAATCCTTGTTCAAGATTGCTTTCTTGGTAGAGGCCTTTTGAGCATCCGTGGTCTTCTTTGTGATTTCATAGGCCTGACGGTCAATGTTGAAGGAAAGGTTATAGGTTGAGGAACCTTGGTCAGTATAGACGATGTCGTCCTTATGCTTCTTCTCTACACTCTTATAGTTGGAACCATTTGGGAAAACACGGGCAACTGTATAGTCACCGTTATCAAATCCACGAATCAAGGATTCTGAGTCTTGACCATCATAATAGGTCAGTTTGACTTTACTGATCTTGACATTTTCCGCATCCCAGTAGGTTGGATTTTTTTCTAATATCGCAGAAGATTTCGAAGTAATGGATTTGATCAAATAAGGTCCGCAGTAGAGGATACTAGACGGAGAGGTTCCTTGGCCATAGTCATCTCCTTTAGATTTCAGGAATTCTTCGTTAACCGGCATCAAGATCCCCATCGTAGTCTTGGAATTCCAGAAACTTTCTGGTTGGCTCAAGGTATATTGAACGGTGTAATCGTCAATAGCTTTCACACCAACAGTTGAGAAATCAGATGTCTTCCCTGAAACATAATCATCCAAACCTTTGACAGATTTTTGGACCAAGTAAATCGCTTGTGATTTCTTGTCTGCTGCGTGCTTGAGACCTGTGACAAAGTCTTTGGCCTTGACTTCTCCGTATTCTTCCCCTTCAGAAGTCATCCATTTGACCCCTTTACGGAGTTTATAAGTATAGGTCAAGCCATCCTTGGAAACAGTCCAGTCTTTAGCAAGCGATGGGATCAAATTCCCGTACTTGTCCACTTCCAACAAGCCATCTATCGCATTTCCTGTAAACTCGGAAGTCGATTTTTTATTAGAAATCGAATAGTCGAGAGTATCCGGATCCTGGGTATAGACATAGCTAAAAGTCTGTCCGCCGGAACTTCCAGATTTTCCTCCTGAGCAGGCTGCCAGTACACCAGCTGATAAAAGCAGAGCGCTGGTAGCTAAGAGTACCTTCCCTTTGTTCATATAAATCACCTCATTGTAAAAAATGTTATACTCAATTTAAATTATAGCACTTTCTAGGGAAATGTAAACGCTTTTACTGCGAAATTATTCTATTTTTTCTTTATTTTTTCAATTTCTACTTTTTCTAGAATTTTTTCAAGTTGAATCTCTGGCCTGTATGATATAATGGAATCTATGAATTATGGGAGACATTTACACAAACGACTAAAACACAGCCTCTTGTCCCTCCTTGTAGGAGTCTTGACATTAGGCCCTATTTCCACTGCCTTTGCGGACGACATCTACCAGCAAGAAGATGTCATGAAAATCGCAGCTGATGCTGGACTGGTATTGGACGATTTTTACAAGCCTAAGGCTGACATCGTCATCGACGCCAATACTGGAGCTATATTGTACGGAGACAATATCGACACGGTCCGGGACTCAGGAAGCATGGCCAAGCTCATGAGTGCCTATGTGGTCTTTCGGGCCCTCAAGGAAGGCAAGATCAAGTACGATACCGTGGTCACAGCAACAGAGGCAGACCAAGCCATCTCGGAAAACAATCTTTTAAGTAACTCACCTATTGTAGCTGGTGTTGACTACAAAGTATCTGAATTGATCAAGATGCTCTTTGTTCCATCTTCCAGTGCGGCCGTGATTATGCTCGCCAACGCCGTCACTGACAATGATCCCGATAAGTTTTTGGACTTAATGAATCAGTACGCACAAGAAATGGGGATGAGCCATACCAAATGGCACAATCCAAATGGGGCAATGATTTCAGTCCTTCAGGGCTACTACAATCCTCAGCGCTACGATGTCAATGCGAATAACGAAATCACAGCGCGGGACATGTCTATTCTGGCTTATCACATCGTAAACGACCTGCCAGAAATGTTGGAATACACCAAGCAAGCTCACACTACGATCATGGAAGGAACACCCTACGAGCAAAGCTACGATAACTACAATACTTCCCTCGAAGGTGGAAAATTCGCCCTTAAAGGAACAGATGGACTCAAAACTGGATCCAGCCCGACTGCTGACTACAACTACACCGCGACAACCAAGCGGGGTAAACAGCGGATTATCGAAGTCATTTTGGGGGTTGGAAACTACGATGTCGAGATCGCCGAAAGTTACCGCAATCAAATCGGGAATACCTTGGCTGAGAAAATGTTCGCAGACTACCAGTATAAAAAAATCCTTTCTGCAGGCGATCATACCATCGACGGGAAGACAATTCACTTGAAGCAAGACTTCTATGCGACTGTTAAGAAGGGGACGAAGCCAGCGCTAAAACTCGAAAATAACCGCCTAGTCGTCCAAAACGGCTTGCAACAGGTATCTCCAAGCATTAAACCGGGAGTGGCCGTCAGTGAGTCTAAAGCAACGACCTCTAGCAGTAAAAGCAAGGGACTCGATGTTATGTGGCTCTTCTGCTTCTTGCCTGCCGGAATTTTATACCTGATCTTTAAACAAACCGATCCAAAAAGAAGAAAATAGAAAAAGAACTCCCATTACCATAAGGTATGGGAGTTCTTGGTTTGTCGACAAAGCCATCTTAGAAACTTTCCTTAGGTGAGTACGGACGTCAGCGAACTTCGAAGAAGTTCCATGACTTAGTTTTGAGCCTAAGGTCTCAAAACTCCCGAGTGCCTGAAACAATTGTTTTCAGGCACTTTTCTCACGGCGGAAAGTTCCTAAGTATTTTTTAATGAGCCTTAAAAAGTATCTAATTTTAATTTTTTAGGCATCCATTAGTTTGTTTGATGTAAAAAATCAGTTTGTCTACATTATCTGTGAATGACAGATATTGATTTAGTCTAAACCTTGAACATAGGCATCTACTGCTACGATGGCTTGGGCAATATCAGAAGCCTTCACTTCAAATGGCATTTGATGGATGGTTTCTCCTTCGATGGTGGCTTGTTGACCAACTTTGAGAAGATCTTCATAACTTGCAGTTTCAAGATGCATTTCTTTCAGAGTCGTTGGCATACCGATTTGTTGATAGAAACGAATGTATTTGTTCAATTCTTCCTTCGGACGGTTTTCCAAGAACAATTGAACGAGCGTTCCGTAGGCTACTTTTTCACCGTGAGTTAAATGGTGGATGTCCCCAGTAAGGGCTGTAAAGCCATTATGGATGGCATGGGCAGCAGCTAATCCCCCACTTTCAAATCCAATACCACTGAGAAGGGTATTAGCTTCAATAATGTTTTCAAGAGCAGGGGTTACAACTTTGGCTTCACAAGCAGCCATGGCTTGAAGACCGTCTGCAAATAAGGTTTCTTCACAACGTTGTGCAATGGCGACACCCGCTAAGGTTTGTCGTTGACCCAACATGGTTTTTCCATTCGCTTGCATCACCGCACGCGCTTCGACCCAAGTTGCTAGACCATCTGCGATACCAGAAGCGAGCAAGCGTTTTGGTGCTTGAGAGATCACTTTACTATCCACCAAGACTAATTCTGGGTTTTTAGAGTAGAAAATATAGCGCTCAAAGGCACCCTCATCTGTATAGATAACAGATAAGGCGGAAACAGGAGCATCTGTAGAGGCAATGGTAGGGGCAATCACAACTGGTGATTTTAAAAGATCAGCAATAGCTTTAGCACTATCAATGGTCTTTCCTCCACCAAGTCCAATGACCAAATCACAGCCATTTTCTTCTGCCAAACTAACCACACGATTGATTTCGTTATCAGAAGCTTCTCCATTAAAGAAGACTGGCAAAACCGTAAGCCCATTTTGACCAAGGTATTCTTCAAAACGTTTCCCTACGATATCATAAACCACTGAATCACATAGTAAAACAGGGTGAGTCCCTAATTCTGAAATAGATTGCGCATTTTCAAACAAGGCATTTTCCCCTTGAATGTAACGTGACGGACTTGCAAAATTTCTCATAGTCTGCTCCTTTAAAATTTATTTAGTTCACACCCATAGTAGCATTTATTTCTATGAAATTCAAAGAATTATACAAGGCTCCAATCAATTAAATTTATCTGTTCACGCAGTCATTGGAAGCGTTTCATTTTCATTTGATGAATCTTATTATCAAAAATCCCCAAAGCTAGTTTCAGTAGATTGAAACTTGGCTTTTGGGATTTTTATTTTTTTACAAGCATTGAGAAAATCAATCAATGGCTTAACTGAAGTCGAGACTACTTCCTTTGATCAACGAAACGAGTATCGCGAAATTGAACTCGCCCTAAAAGCGTCGAGAAAAAGAGAGATTGCCTGGTGGGCATGGCCCACATGGTCAAGAAAATCAATCAATGGCTTAACTGAAGTCGAGACTACTTCCTTTGATCAACAAAACTAGTATCGCGAAATTGAACTCGCCCTAAAAGCGTCGAGAAAAAGAGAGATTGCCTGGTGGGCATGGCCCACATGGTCAATCTCCTATTTTCTTCTCGCTTTTTTTACGGGCTTAGTATCTTGATTTACCAAATGATCACACGGTCTTCTGGTGCGCGCCACATGCCGTCGCCTTCTTTGACATCAAAGGTTTCAAAGAATTCGTCAAAGTTTGGTAATTGGACATTGGTGCGGAGTTTTCCTGGTGCGTGGACATCGACACTTGCGAGGAGTTGCATGTACTCTGTCCGAGCTTTCATGCGCCAGATGCGAGCAAAGTTGGTGAAGAATTCTTCTGCTGAGAAATCTTCCTCTTTCTTAGCGGCTTCAAGGGCTGCAGCGATACCACCGAGGTCTGCTACGTTTTCAGAAACGGTCAATTTCCCATTGATCTTGGCACCGTAAGAGTCTTGACCTTCGAACTGATCGATGACTTTTTGTGTGCGAGCGGTAAAGGCTTCGTAATCTTCTGGCTTCCACCAGTCTTTCAAGCTACCGTGCTCGTCAAAGGAAGCTCCATTGGTGTCAAAGGCGTGGGAGATTTCATGGGCAATGACTGCACCGATTCCGCCGTAGTTGGCTGATGATGATTGGTGAAGGTCATAGAAAGGTGCTTGTAAAATCGCTGCTGGGAAGACGATTTGGTTTTGTTGCGGATCATAGTAGGCATTGACCAGGTGGGCTGGCATGTGCCATTCGCTCCGATCAACTGGTTGGTTCCACTTGCTCCAAGTATGGGCAACGGAAATTTCGTAAAGGGCTTGAGCATTTTCCACCAAGGTCTTGCTTTCGTCGATGATCTTTTTGGCGTATGTTTCTGGTAATTTTTCAGGGTAGCCGATATGTGGTGTGATGACATTGAGTTTGACAATGGCTTTTTCACGAGTTTCAGGAGCGAGCCAGTCTGCTTTTTCTAAGCGCTCCTTATAGACGTCAATCATGGTCGCTACTTTATGCTCTACGTCTGCTTTTGCTTCTGGTGAGAATTTTTCGCCCGCATACCAGAGTCCAAGCGCTTGGCTATATGGTACTTCTGCTAATGACAAGGCCGCCTTTTCTTTTGGACGAGGTTCTGGAACACCTGCAATCGTACGACTATATTCACCAGCCAAGACACGGATTTCTTCGGTCAAGAATAAAGTCCAATCTACGGCTGCACCGAGTTTCAATCTTGCATGAATAGTTTCCCAGTTGGCTGCTGAATAGAATGTTGGTGCGAATTCCTTCCAGAAACGCTCTTCTGGAACGATGATTTTATCCGGAGTTTGTCCGATCACTTCTGTAAAGAAAGTATCGAGTGGCAATTCTGGAACCAAGGCCTTGAAATCTGCCCACTCATAAGGATGGTAGAGTTTGTTGTACTCGGATCTTTCTTCATTTGACAAGATATATTTGGCCAATTCTGCATCCGACGCAATGACCTTATCCAGGATATCTTTGATTTCTGCCTCTGAGAATTCAAATTTAGGTAAGAGTTTTTCCATCATTTGGCGCCAGATAGCCAGCAATTCTGGTCCTTTTTCGTTGCCTTCTTCATAGTAGGTCGTATCTGGCAAGATATGAGCCGGCGCTTCTCCCCACAAGACATTCATTTGAGCATTCATATAGTCTGGTGACACGCTAAATGGCATGAGATTTGGTTTGCCAGCTAGTTCATAGGTACCCAACTTGCTGGTATAGTCTTCAAAAGAAGACAGAGCCTTAATTTCATTGATCAAAGGCATAGCTGGAGCGACACCGGCTGCTTCTCGCGCATCAAAATCTGCCACCATTTTGTGGTATTTGACGAAGTTTTGCAGAATGCTGTCTTCAGGCAGCTCTTCTCCCCGTTGCCATTTTCCAGTGATATCCAACATCAAGTTTTCGATATCTTGGATCAAGTCCATAAAACCACCAGTTGACGGTTTGTCATCAGGAATCACAGCTGTCTCAGCCCATTCCCCATTGACGTAATCATAAAAATCATCTTGTAAACGTACCATGATCTTCTCGCTTTCATTCTTTTCTAATAACCTTATCAAAAATAGGAACTTTTTTCAATGATTACAAGTAAGTTAATCTAAATCATTTTAAAAATTAACTTGACTTAATTTTTTTATTTATGTATATTAATAGTAAAGGAGCAAAATCATGATTCAAATTGAACATCTAAGTGTTGCTTACCAGCAAACACTGGCCTTGGAGGATCTTTCCCTCACCATCCAGGGTCCAACCATCCTAGGCATTCTTGGACCCAACGGAGCTGGAAAATCAACCCTGATCAAGGCCATGCTAGGACTTCTCCCTCATTCGGGAAAGGTCCTGCTCGATCAAAAAGATCTCGGCCAAGCTCTTCAACGAGTGGCCTACGTCGAACAGAAATCCGCAATTGATTTCCACTTCCCCATCACGGTGCGGGAGTGTGTCTCACTGGGTCTTTATCCCCACCTTTCTATCTTCAAGAGAAAAAGCAAAGAAGATCTCCAAAAAGTGGAAAATGCCTTGAAACTTGTCAATCTTCTTGATCTAGCGGATCGCCAGATCGGCCAGCTTTCAGGAGGGCAATTCCAACGGGTGCTGATCGCCCGCTGCTTGGTCCAAGAAGCGGATGTCATTTTTTTGGATGAGCCCTTCGCAGGGATTGACTCCGTCAGCGAAGACATTATCATGCAGACCCTTCAGACCTTGAAACAAGAAGGCAAGACCATCCTGATCGTCCATCACGATCTCAGCAAGGTCCCAGCTTATTTCGACCAGGTCCTCCTTCTCCATCGCAAGCTGATCGCTTTTGGGAAAACAGAGGAAACCTTTACCAAGGAGAATCTGCATGCAGCCTACGGGCATGAACTCTTTATAGGAGGTGGAGTCGGATGATTACAGAATTTATTGATGGATTACAGCAATTCCACTTCTTACAGAATGCCCTGATCACAGCCATTGCCATCGGTATTGTCGCTGGAGCTGTCGGATGCTTCATTATTTTGCGAGGCATGTCTCTCATGGGAGATGCTATCTCGCACGCAGTCCTTCCAGGGGTGGCCCTGTCCTTTATCCTTGGCATCAATTTCTTTATTGGCGCCATTGTCTTTGGACTTTTAGCTTCTATCCTCATCACCTATATCAAGAGCAACTCCATTATCAAAAGCGACACCGCGATTGGGATTACCTTCTCTTCTTTCCTCGCCTTAGGAGTCATTCTGATTGGAGTCGCTAAAAGTTCCACCGACCTCTTCCACATTCTCTTTGGGAATATCTTGGCTGTGCAAGACCAAGATATGTGGATGACCATCGGTGTTGGGGTGGCAGTCTTACTGGTGATTTTCCTGCTCTTTCGCCCCTTGCTTCTTACTTCTTTTGATCCCGTTCTGGCTCAATCCATGGGCGTCCGGGTCAAGGTCTACCACTACCTGCTCATGGTGCTCTTGACCTTGGTTTCTGTCACTGCTATGCAAAGTGTCGGAACCATTCTCATCGTCGCCATGCTCATCACACCCGCTGCGACAGCCTATCTCTATACCAATAGCCTCTGGTCCATGATGCTCTTGTCCTCCAGCCTAGGTGCTCTTGCATCCGTTCTGGGACTCTTTATTGGCTATAGTTTGAACATCGCCGTTGGGTCTTGTATTGTCCTCACTTCTGCCCTCTTCTTTCTCATCAGCTTTTTTATCGCTCCTAAGCAGAGAAAGAACAAGCACGCTCTTTCGTCTCATTAAAGGAGAAACACATGAAAAAAATCGCTTCTATCCTCGCCCTCTTTGTAGCACTCTTATTCGGTCTTCTAGCCTGTAGCAAAGGCTCTTCTTCTGGAGCTTCTGGTAAATTGAAAGTGGTCACCACCAATTCAATCCTTGCAGATATAACTAAAAATATTGCTGAGGATAAGATCGATCTGCACAGTATCGTTCCTGTCGGCAAAGATCCTCACGAGTACGAACCGCTTCCAGAAGATGTCAAAAAGACTTCGCAAGCAGACCTCATCTTCTACAACGGGATCAACCTCGAAACCGGTGGCAATGCTTGGTTTACTAAATTGGTCAAAAATGCCAATAAAGTTGAAAACAAAGACTATTTCGCAGCTAGCGACGGAGTCGACGTCATCTACTTGGAAGGCCAAAACCAAGCTGGAAAAGAAGACCCTCACGCTTGGCTCAATCTCGAAAACGGGATCCTCTACGCTAAAAACATTGCCAAACAATTGATCGCAAAAGATCCCAAAAATAAGGACTTCTACGAAAAAAATCTAGCAGCCTATACTGAAAAACTTAGTAAGCTCGACCAAGAAGCCAAACAAAAATTCAACAATATCCCAGAAGAGAAGAAGATGATTGTAACCAGTGAAGGCTGCTTCAAGTACTTCTCCAAAGCCTACGGCGTCCCATCTGCCTATATCTGGGAAATCAATACGGAAGAAGAAGGGACACCTGACCAAATCAAAACGCTGGTAGAAAAGCTCCGGCAAACCAAAGTACCGGCCCTCTTTGTCGAATCCAGTGTCGATGAGCGTCCTATGAAAACTGTGTCTAAGGATACCAATATCCCGATCTATGCAAAGATCTTCACTGACTCGATTGCCAAAGAAGGAGAAAAGGGCGATAGCTACTACAGCATGATGAAGTGGAACTTAGACAAGATCGCAGAAGGATTGAGTCAGTAGACCATTCAGATTTCTAAACAAATCAGTGGTCCCTCCACCGGTATTGCGGTACAATAAAAACAAAAAAGGAGTCTTTTTATGGCAACATTTTTAGGAAACCCTGTGACCTTTACCGGATCTCAACTTCAAGTAGGGGAAATGGCCCATGATTTTTCATTGATCACTCCAGCTCTTGAGAAGAAATCTTTAGCTGATTTCGCTGGCAAGAAAAAAGTCCTCAGCATCATCCCATCTATTGACACTGGTATCTGTTCCACTCAAACACGTCACTTCAACAAGACCTTGTCGGACTTGGACGACACTGTCGTCTTGACGGTCTCTGTCGACCTTCCTTTTGCTCAAGGTAAATGGTGCGCTGCTGAAGGACTCGACAATGCTATCATGCTCTCAGACTACTATGATCATTCCTTCGGGAAAGCCTACGGCCTCTTGATCAATGAATGGCACTTGCTCGCACGCGCTGTCTTGGTCTTAGATGCAGACAACAAGGTGACTTACGTTGAATACCTAGACAACATCAACAGCGAACCCAATTATGACGCTGCAATCGAAGCTGTCAAAGCACTTGGATAAACATAAAAAGAGGTCTGCGACCTCTTTTCTATATCTACAAAATCTGTTCAGAACCTTTCCTTTAGTGAGTACGGACGTCAGCGAACTTCTAGGAAGTTCCATGACTTAGTTTTGAACCTAACGTTTCAAAACTCCCGAGTACTTGAAACAACCATGTTTCAAGCACTTTTCTCACAGCGGAAAGGCCCATCACCTGATAGATCAGCTCTAAGAACTTAACTGTTTTAACTTCTTTTAAGAATCTCTTAGGCTATTTTATGTAAAATAACAGTTCTATCGTTGCTATAAAATCCGATGGAGCCCATTCTGGAGGAGGACCCGCCAGCGTAAGCGAGGGATGCCTCTGAGGAAACTTCGCACGCGCTTTGCTACTTGTTGCTTATAGCTCTTGCCTCCTTGTGCAAAAACTCCTTTTCGACTCCAATAACCTTGCTCTCCGCGGTCATTCTTCGGGGCTAGATAGCGAACACCTTGGCGATAAAGGACCTGCTTACGAAAGGCTGGGTCCCACGCTTTGACGGGGTCAATATCTAAGTCCTTATGGGTCCGGCCCCTAGCCAACCCGTAGTTAAAACTGGCACCATTGACAATGCCATTTTCAGAAATTTCTACTGGATCGACTTCATTGAGGAAATGCCCAGCTTGGTCGAAAATATACTCCGTATGGAAATTTAACAAGACTTTGAAATTGACTTGTTGTGATGCCCCTGATGGATAATGAAGGTGACCATCTGGCCTTAGGGAGACCTTGTTGTGAAGACGAGCAGCCGCATAAGCATCCACCCTGACAGCTATAGTCTCCTGTAGGTAAGCTTGTAAGGCCTCTTCGTCAGTCTGTCCAGCTCTCGCATTATGTATCCGAATCCATTGCGCCTGGTAACTTGAAAGTAGGTAGCGCAACTGGTGAACCTGGCGTTTCAAAAGCTGATCTCCCGACTGATCTGCTAAAGGATCATTTTCAAATGCGACCTGCACGACGCGTGAAAAAGCCTTCCAAAAGTCGGATCCTGGCGGACAATCTGGAGCCATCCTACTCAGAAGAAAGGCTGTTTCTTCACAAGTTCCAGACAAGTCACTCGGCATCAGGAGAATTTTCATGACGCCCCTCAGCAAGTCTTGGGCAGCAGTCTCCGTTAGATCCTTGATCTCTTGAAACCACATGTTTTGAAACAGAGGACTGGCAAAGAAAAAGACAGACTGATATTGTTCTTGGTAGGCTTGTGGATCTTTGTATCCCTGCAAGTGCTTCTCTAGATAGGCTAAACTATTTTCTCTCCAGCCTAGTCTCGCTAATTCCCGTCTGTTCATAGTGCCGTCCTTTCTATGTTTCTATACTACCATCTTTTGGAGCTTGAGACAATTCTCATTACTCCACTAGCGTTTTTGATGATTTTTTTGATATACTAGAAGTGAGCGAAGAAAAGAGGAAAGCATGACACCAAACAAAGAAGATTACCTCAAGTGCATTTATGAAATTGGCACAGAAGTAGAAAAAATTAGCAACAAGGAAATCGCGAGTCGCATGCAGGTCTCTCCACCCGCTGTGACCGAGATGATTAAGCGCATGATCTCAGAGGGTCTCTTGGTGAAGGATAAGACCCATGGGTATCTACTAACGGATCTAGGATCGCAGTTGGTCTCTGATCTCTACCGCAAGCACCGCTTGATCGAAGTATTTCTTCTGGAAAAACTTGACTATACAACTGAAGAAGTCCATGAAGAGGCAGAAGTTCTCGAGCATACCGTTTCTGAACATTTCATTGACCAGCTGGATCACATGCTTGGAACTCCTAAGACCTGCCCTCACGGTGGGACAATTCCAAAGAAAGGCGAAAGGCTTGTCGAAGCCTACCAAGACCGTCTCAGCGAAGCGACCCAACCTGGTCTGTATATTCTGCAAAGGGTCCATGACACCTATGAATTGTTAAAATTCTTAGACCAGATCCATCTCCAGATTGGGGATACTATCGCGTTTCAACGATATGATGACTACACAGGTCTCTATCACTTAGTCATCCAAGGACAAGAAATTTCTATCAACCAAGTGATCGCCCAACAACTCTATATCGAAAAACATGCAGTCTAAACCGACTGCATGTTTTCTTACTTATGGATTTTTTGTATCTAACAAAATCGTCACTGGACCATCATTGATCAATTCAATCGCCATATCGGCCCCAAAGATCCCTCGTTTGACAGGGACTTCTTTTTCTAATTGATCATTAAAGGCATCATATAACTGACTGGCCATATCTGGCTTGGCAGCCCCTGTAAAAGCAGGACGGTTGCCTTTTTTGGTATCCGCAAAGAGGGTAAATTGAGAGATCGACAAGATTTCCCCTTGGACATCTTTGACCGAAAGATTCATCTTATCTTCCTCATCTGAGAAAATCCGCATCTGCGATACCTTGCGGACCGCATAATCCAAATCCTTCTGGTCATCCTCAGGCCCCACTCCCACTAGGAGCAACAAGCCTTGCTGGATCGCATTGTAGACTTGACCATCAATGGAAACTGAGGCACTCTTAACCCGTTGAATCACTAATTTCATTTTACTATCCTATTTTATAAATCTATTGGGCATTCACTACTAACCTTCAAAGAACATCAACTTCAGACAAAGCAGTGAGACGCAGGCAGACTAGCTGAAAAGCAACGGCTGTTCAGTTGCTTTTAGAGCAAGGCAGCAAGGCGAGCTAACCAACTAATAAAAGAATTCTGACCATGTTCTTACTTACTTCAAAGAAAATCGACATCAGGCAAGGCAGTGAGACGCAGGCAGACTAGCTGAAAACTAAAGGCTGTTCAGTTGCTTTTAGAGCAAGGCAGCGAGACGAAGACAGTACTGAAGTACGGCGAGACGAGCTAACCAAGCAATAAAAGAGTTCTGAGCAGCCGACTAGCCGTTGGTACGCTTAACAGAGTACACCTCCGGCACACTCTTAATCTTATCCACAACCGTTGTCAACATAGACAGGTTTGGAATTCCAAAGGAAATGTGGATATTGGCAAATTTCATATCTTTGGTTGGTTGGGCATTGACGGTTGATACCATCTTAGCTGTATTAGAGAGGACTTGTAGTACATCGTTCAGAAGTCCGGCACGGTTGAGTCCATATATATCGATGTGGGCGATGTAGTCTTTGGTCGTGTTGTTGTCTTCCCACTCGACATCGATCAAGCGTTGCTCGTAGTTGTCTTGAGCTCGGAGATTCATACAGTCCTGACGGTGAATCGCAACACCGCGTCCTTTGGTGATGTAGCCGACGATTTCATCACCTGGAACTGGATTACAACACTTAGCAATCCGAATCAAGAGTCCCGAAGCTCCTTGGATGACCACGCCACCCTCGTGACGGACCTTGAGGGTGTCTTTTTTATTTTCAACCTTGACCTCGCCACCTTTGACCAGCTCTTCTGCTTCTGCGCGTGCCTTAGCCCGTTCTTCTTCCCGGCGTTCATCCTCCGTCAAGCGGTTAAAGATGGTAATAGCTCCGATCTCTCCAAAACCAATCGCCGCAAACAAGGCTTCTTCTGTCTTGTAACTTGATTTTTGTAGCACTTTGTCCATGTGCTTTTTGTCCATGAACTTATTGGCTACCAAGTCATGCTCATGGAATTGGGCCATCAAGAGGTCACGACCCCGGTTAATCGACAATTCCTTATCTTGATTTTTAAAGAATTGACGAATCTTGTTGCGCGCCTTGCTGGTTTTGACAAGGGTCAGCCAGTCACGGCTCGGACCAAAGGAGTTGGCATTGGTGATAATCTCCACCTGGTCTCCCGTCCGAAGTTTGGTATTGAGGGGCACCATCCGGCCGTTGACCTTGGCACCAATCGCTTTTTCCCCAACCTTGGTGTGGATTTCATAGGCAAAATCGATCGGTCCGGAATCTTTCGGAAGCGAGCGCACGGTTCCATCTGGTGTGAAGACGTAAATTTCTTCTGCCAGGATGTCTTCTTTTACATTTTCAACAAATTCTTTGGCATCACCTGACTGGTCTTGGAGTTCCATCATCTCCTTGATCCAGTTCATCCCAATAGCCGATTCCTTGCTGTTGACTTGGCCCTTGATCCCTTTTTTATAGGCCCAGTGAGCCGCAACCCCATACTCAGCAACCTCGTGCATTTCCTTGGTTCGGATCTGGAACTCAATCGGTCCTTTAGGGCCGTATACAGTCGTATGGATGGACTGATAACCATTGGCCTTCCGGTTGGCAATATAGTCCTTAAAACGCCCCGGCATTGGCTTCCAGAGCTCATGGATGTAGCCTAGCATGGCATAGACATCACTTGGGGTATCCAGGATACAGCGGATGGCAATCAAGTCATAGATTTCATCAAAGCGTTTCTTTTTATCCTGCATTTTGCGATAGATCGAATAGATATGCTTTGGTCGACCATAAATTTTCCCATGCAAATGGCGTTCCCCAGCATAGGTCTCAATCTTGTGGACAACCTCTTCCACCAACTCTTCTCGCTCGCGACGTTTTTCCTTCATCATATGGGAGATCTTGTAGAATTCGACTTCATTCAGATAACGGAAGGACAAATCCTCAAGCTCCCACTTAACGCTGGAAATCCCGAGACGGTGGGCCAGTGGTGCATAGATTTCCATGGTCTCACGCGAAATGCGTTCTTGCTTATCCTTGCGCAAATGCTTGAGGGTACGCATATTATGCAAGCGGTCTGCCAATTTGACCAAAATAACACGGATATCTTGAGACATAGCCATGAGCATCTTGCGATGGTTTTCCGCCAACTGCTCTTCATGGGACTTGTACTTGACCTTCCCGAGCTTGGTCACCCCATCGACAATCACGCGCACATCATGACCAAATTCGCGCTCTAAATCATCTAAAGTCGCATCCGTATCTTCTACGACATCATGCAAAAAGCCACAGGCGACCGTCACAGCATCCAGTTTCAGCTTAGCAAGGATTCCTGCTACTTGAATTGGGTGAATGATATAAGGCTCGCCAGACTGACGGAATTGCCCATTATGGCAATCAACAGCATAGACCAAAGCCTTTTGCACAAAAGCAACATCTTCAGGTGATAAATATTTTTTTGTAAGGGCAACGACTTGGTCCCCTGTTAAATTCTCTTCTTTCGGCATGTATTTTCTCCAGTTTCTTGGATACTATTTTAACACTTTTAGAAGCAGATGGGAACCAATGAAGCTACTTTAATATACGGATACTTCTCGAAGATCATTCTGGGATCCACCTTGCTTTCATCATTCTTGTAAAAAAACTAACGAAGCGATTTCTTCACTTCGTTAGTTCATTAATTCTGTAACAACACTCACGGCGCTGAGAGCATAGAGTGGGGCTGTTTCTGCTCGTAGGATGCGAGGCCCAAGTCCTGCAAGGACTGCTCCTTTAGCTGTAAAACTTTCAATTTCTGCAGGGGAGAGGCCTCCCTCTGGCCCAAAGATAAAGAGCAGTTTAGCTCCAGTTTCCAATCCGGTCAGCGACTGAAGTAAAGCTGCCACCTCACCTTCTTTAGCTGACTCTTCATAAGCCACCACGATCCGGTCAAACTGGTCGAACTGAGCCAGAAAGTCTGCCTTTTTCTCAAAAAGGGTAATGCTTGGGACCAAATTCCGCTTGCTTTGCTCGGCTGCTCCAAGGGCAATTTTTTCTAGTTTTTCGACCTTTTTACCCAATTTCTTGCCGTCCCACTTGGCGACTGACCAGCCTGCAGGGAAGGCCCAAATCTGGCTGGCACCGAGTTCCGTTACTTTCTGAGTGATGAACTCCAGCTTGTCTCCCTTGGGAAAGCCTGATGCAATGGTCACTTGGACTGGCAGTTCCACATTGTCAACTAATTCCTCGATTAGCTCCAACTGACGGGATTCTACATTGACCACGCGCGCCAAGCGCTTGATCCCATCATCAAAAACTAAAGTCACCTCATCATCTTCTTTTAAGCGCATAACCTGAAACATGTGCTTGCTGGTTTCCTTGTCCTCGATAGTGACAGGTGAGCTAGCCAAACCTTTTACAAAATACTGCTGCATGCTAGCCTCCAATCACACCGGAGACATCCTTGGTCTTCTTGAAGACACAGGCATTCCATTCCCCTTGGATCATGTGGGTTTCAAGGAAAAATCCAGCCGACTCAGCCGACTCACGCACCATGTCCCACTTGTCCTTGATAATGCCACTCATGATCAGGTAACCTTCGTCCTTGACCAAACGATAAGCATCATCTGTCAGATGGATAAGAATATCCGCCAAGATGTTTGCCACGATGACATCTGCCTCAATCTCCACGCCTTTCAGCAAATCGCCTGGAGCTACATGGATGTTTTCCATGCCCGGGTTGAGCTCAATATTTTCCTGAGCGACACGAACCGCCACATCATCCAAGTCATAGGCAAAGATTTCCTTGGCACCCAGAAGAGAGCTAGCAATGGAAAGGACACCTGAACCAGTTCCTACATCGAGCACTGTCTCCCCACCACGGAGAACCTGCTCTAAGGCAAAGAGGCTCATCTTGGTTGTTGGGTGAGTTCCTGTTCCAAAGGCCATACCAGGATCTAGCTTGATAATCTTCTCGCCAGCAGTTGCCTCATAGTCTGTCCATGATGGCACGATGGTCAAGTCATGAGTGATACGAGCTGGTTCATAGTATTTCTTCCAGTTGTCGGCCCAGTCTTCCTCAGCCAAGGCAGTCGTGCCCATCTTGACCTCTCCTAGATCCATAAAATCCGTCAATTCTGCTAAGCGAGCCTGCAAGTCCGCTTCAACCGCTGCTACATCAACCGTTTCCGGGTAGTAGGCGGTCACCACGATTTCTTCTTGCTGCTCGACATCAGGAAAAATCTCACCAAAGCGGTCGACATTTCCCACATAATCCATGCTGTCTTCGATTGCTACCCCTTGGGCGCCTAACTCGATCAAGAGGTTGGAGACTAGTTCCTCACCCTCACGCTTCACTGTAACTTTTAACTCTTGCCATGTTTCCATTTGATTCTCCTTAACAATCCATTGTTTCTTCTAATTCTTTTAAAGTCTTACCGTCCTTATTTTTCCAATCCGTTCGACCATTCGTATTCATGCCTAGTACAAAAGCGGCTGCGTAAGATGGACTGGAGAACAGTTGTTTTTCTTGTAAAACACCATCTTTAATCACATTTGATTTGATTAATTCCTTACGCAATTCTTTTAGACTTGCTGGTATTGCGGGTGAATCAACCTCATCCACTTGACTGCCTTCTAAAACAACAAAACCTTCCGAAGTCTGTTCGCAGATAGCTTCAATCATTCGATTTGATTTCTTTGTTTTTCGCTTCAAATAGAGATGAGTTGAATTTTCATTAGAAACATTCTGATCTGTTTTCTTGGTCATAGGAACAAACACTCGGTACCCTAAGGTTCCTACAATCATCAAAGTATTTTCTACAACCTCATCCAACTCAGACTGCTTTTCTTCTGTTACATTCCCAGAATTGGGCTCATTCCCATTTTTGACAATAAAGCGCCCCGCGTCCTTTGCTAGTTGTGTAAATTTATTTTCCAAGTAACTAATTTCTGTGGGACCAAAGGAAATATTCTGCGTCGTCAAAATAATCACATCATTAAAATAATCTGCATGGTTATCACGAGTATGTTCCTGAACACGTAAAAGGACACCTTCACCATTTTTGCGATTCGTCGCCTGCCCAATATAGGTAACATCCTTTTGCTTATTTTCATCACGACCAAATAAGAAATAAATGCCACTTTGCTTCATTTCGTCACGTGATTTTAAATCTGATAATTGAATGCGTGGAATTTTATAGATCACACCTGTCCAATTGGACAAGGTACATTTGATTATACCAGTAACTTCTCCATCCATGAGAAACATGTTGATATTTTTACTACGCTTCATCCTAATTTCTTCTCCACATAATCTCTCACCCGTTCTTGCAATTGAGGAACCACTCGATCTGAAATTAAAAACTCTTCAAAGCTCACTAACTTATAGCCCTGTCCCTCATCTCCAAAGTCAATGTGTTCAAACTCTTCTTGGGCTAGATTGCCAACTAGAAAAACGAACTGTTTCTTCTCATCCAAGATGCCAGGATAGATCTCGGACCATATCACTTCCTCTTTCGACAGTTGAATATTCAATTCCTCATAAACCTCACGCGCCACACACTCAAAAGGTGTCTCATTTCCTTCCCGACCACCACCTGGCAAGTCCCACATATTGGGGTAAGGAATCGTTTCTTTATCATCGCGCAAGATGGTCAAAATTTGCCCCTCACAAATCAAGGCAATTTTACAACCCGTAAATTCGAATCGTGCTTCTAAGCAATCCTCAAGCATGAGCTTCCCCTCCTAATATCTCGGATAGGGATAAAAGGTGCTTTCTTCTAGGCCAATCTTGCCTTCTTCAAAGACTTCTTGGTTCCAGACGATCTCAAAGCTCTCTGCCTCCTCGTCTGCTAAGAAATCCATGAGTTCATCCAAGGCCAACTCAGCTGTATCCCGAAGGAAAGTCGCAAAATAGGCTAGAAATTCACGAGACAAGCCTTTTTTAGGCTCATAAGGAATCGCCGTTAAATAGGCATCTTCTTCCACATGCGACTTGGCTGGATTGTAGAAGATGACGGCTTCTTCAAAGAAAATATCCTCATCAGATTCTTCACCCGCTTCATCAACCAGTGCAACCCCTCCCGTATTCTGTGCTTCCAAGAGAAAAGCCACTTCTACCGCATGGTTTTTTTTATCCCAATTGATCTCAAAATCAAAAGGAAAGTCCTTTTCCATCTCCTCTTCTAAAATATCCAAAAATCCATATTTAGACATGGCGTCCTCTTTCTAATTTCCCACTCTTAGAGCGGAATATGATACAATAGTTACTACAATCTTACCATAAAAACCGCCTCTTTGAAAGGAGACAAAGCTAGAAAGGAGAAGGAAATGCCCGACAATCTCGCACTCCGTATGCGCCCACGGACGATCGATCAAGTCATCGGTCAACAACACCTGGTCGGAGAAGGCAAAATCATCCGCCGCATGGTCGAAGCCAATCGTCTGTCCTCCATGATTCTCTATGGACCTCCGGGGATCGGAAAGACCAGTATTGCTTCTGCCATCGCAGGAACGACCAAGTATGCCTTTCGGACCTTCAATGCAACGGTTGACAGCAAAAAACGCCTCCAAGAAATCGCAGAGGAGGCCAAATTTTCTGGTGGCTTAGTCCTGCTTTTGGATGAGATCCATCGCCTTGATAAAACCAAGCAAGATTTTCTCCTGCCTTTGCTCGAAAGCGGTCTGGTCATCATGATCGGTGCAACGACAGAAAATCCCTTTTTCTCTGTCACACCCGCTATTCGTAGCCGCGTACAAATCTTTGAGCTGGAACCGTTGACGACGGAGGAGGTCAAGCAAGCTCTAAAAACGGCGCTAGATGATACCGAGCGTGGCTTTGATTTTCCAGTCGTACTCGATGAGGACGCTTTGGATTTCATCGCTACCTCGACCAATGGAGATCTTCGTTCCGCCTTTAATTCTCTCGATCTGGCTGTGCTGTCGACCTCTGAAAATGCAGAAGGCATCCGCCATATTACGTTAGAGATCATGGAAAACAGCCTCCAGCGTAGCTACATCACCATGGACAAAGATGGAGACGGCCACTACGATGTGCTCTCTGCCCTGCAAAAGTCTATCCGTGGTTCAGATGTCGATGCTAGTCTTCACTACGCCGCTCGTTTGATCGAAGCTGGAGATCTACCCAGCCTAGCTCGTCGCTTGACCGTCATCGCTTATGAGGATATCGGCCTGGCCAATCCAGATGCGCAGATCCATACCGTAACAGCCCTTCAGGCAGCGGAGCGTATCGGCTTTCCTGAGGCCCGCATTCTCATCGCCAACATCGTCATCGATCTAGCCCTTTCGCCTAAATCTAACTCAGCTTACGTTGCCATGGACAAGGCCCTGTCTGATCTGAGGACATCTGGCAACCTTCCCATCCCTCGCCACCTCCGCGATGGTCATTATGCTGGAAGTAAGGAACTGGGAAATGCGCAAAACTATAAATATCCTCACAACTACCCTGGCAACTGGGTCAAGCAGGACTACCTGCCAGACAAGCTCAAACACGCTTCCTACTTTATTCCCAATGAAAACGGCAAGTATGAGCGTGCTCTCGGAGCCACCAAGGAGAAGATTGATCAATTTAAGAAAAAGTGACATCGGTTTCAAAAAATTGAGATTTTCCCTTGAAATATTTTCAAAATGTGGTATCATATACATATAGAAACGCTGTGGTGTACGACTTCACACTTAAGTGTTGACCGACTATTTTTTGTATTATTAGGGAAACAAAAGACTTCTGGCAGTATGCAGGCCGTTTCACGCGGAAGCAGCTAAGTCAGAGCGAGTTGCCCACCTGCTTAATTGCGCGGGTTCAATACAAATCGTGAAGTTTCGGCACCAATACAGCTTTTTATATTTGCCTCCTTAGCTCAGTTGGTAGAGCAGTAGACTCTTAATCTATGGGTCACAGGTTCGAGCCCTGTAGGGGGCATCCAATAATTCAACAGGAAGCCTGATATATCAGGCTTTTTTGCTTGTCTATAACTGATTTGCCCCATCATTTGCCCCACATTTTTTTATGAGCAATCTTTCCAGACATCTCTGACTACGAAAAACAAAAAAGCTATCCTACCTTTGCAAATTTAGATAAGATAGCAGAATATTTTAATGCAACTCCAACTCAACTTTTTGGAACAAGTAAGGAGATTGAATTAGAAAAGAGTGTTCTTGAATCGAATGAATACTCTGATAAAGTAAGTGAGATCTTAAAGGCTGTCAAATACATCGAACATTTTCTAGAAACTGATGGACAGTACTTAGAGGATTTACTTTACCTAACAAGAGGCAACCAACTATACACAGAAGATGGAGATGAGTTGTATATTGATCCAACTTCTCAGAAAAGAACATTTCATAACCAATATGAACCTGGTTTTATTGTAGCAAGAGATAAATCCCCACTAGAACTCTTAATTGAAAATAAGGACCTATTAGATTAAAAAAGCGAGGATATGTACTGATCCCAAAAGTTAGACAGAAAAAAATCTAACTTTTGGGATCAGTACATTTTCAACTCTCTTATTTATTTTCTTATCTCACATAATTACTTCACATGTCCAGGCTCATCAAATTCATTTTTTTCAATAACATATGCCACATTTGCATCCTTATTGATCAAAGAACATATATCTATTATATTACAAAAAGCTCTCTGACCGCAAAATTCCGTTAATTTACTACCTTATTCCTACTTTCTATTTTCTATTTTACTTTTCTGATAAATAAGATTATAATAAGGGGTATTTATTTTCGGAGGTTTTTATGTCATTTCTATCAAAAAATTGGGCAGGACTGTTAGCCTGTCTGATCATTTCTATCATCTCTTGGGTTTTAGGAGGCTTTCTGCCTGTTGTGGGAGCACCTGTTTTCGCCATTTTTATCGGAATGATTCTCTACCCCTTTCTCACTCCCTATAAACAACTGGATGCTGGTTTGACTTATAGCTCCAAAAAATTGCTTCAGTATGCTGTTATCTTACTTGGTTTTGGACTCAATATCTCTCAAGTTTTCGCAGTTGGAAAATCTTCCCTTCCTGTCATCCTTTCGACTATTTCTATCGCTTTAATTATTGCTTTCTTTTTCCAACGATTTTTTAACATGGATACAAAGCTAGCTACCTTGATTGGGGTAGGCTCTTCTATCTGTGGCGGTTCTGCCATTGCAGCGACTGCTCCTGTTATTCACGCCAAGGAAAAAGAAGTAGCCCAAGCCATTTCTGTTATCTTTTTCTTCAATGTCTTGGCAGCTCTTATCTTTCCAACTCTAGGTTCTTGGCTCCATCTCTCCAACGAAGGTTTTGCTCTCTTTGCGGGTACTGCGGTCAACGATACTTCCTCTGTAACAGCCACAGCTAGCGCCTGGGATAGTCTGTATCATACCAATACTCTAGAATCTGCAACCATTGTCAAACTGACTCGTACCTTAGCTATTATCCCTATTACTCTCTTCCTCTCCTATTGGCAAAGCCGTCAACAAGACAACAACCAAGGAGTAAAGCTTAAAAAAATCTTCCCCGTTTTCATTCTCTACTTCATCCTAGCTTCTCTGCTAACTACCGTCCTTACTTCTTTTGGTGTTAGCAATAGCTTCTTTTCACCTCTCAAACAGCTCTCCAAATTCCTCATCATCATGGCTATGAGTGCTATTGGTCTCAAAACTAACCTCGTTGCTATGATCAAATCCAGTGGAAAATCCATTCTTCTTGGAGCCCTTTGCTGGATTGCTATCATCCTGACTAGTCTTGGCATGCAATTACTCATCGGTATTTTCTAAGAAAAAAGGGAGCCTAAAGGCTACCTCAGAACGTAGACAGACGTCATTTTTGGCGTTTGTCTTTTTGTATGTTCAAAGATATTTTGTCTTATCATCTACTATTCCATCCAAAAATCTGATTTAAAGCAAAATAAAAAGGGATATTCCCTATCCATTTCGATAATTTTTTCATTAATTTGTTTTTCCATTTTATCCTCCGATTAGTCTCGCACTGATATTTATTGATAACAACACTATATTTCTAGTATAGCATAATCATTAGATATTATAGGTTTTCAAACCAAATGAGAGTCATTCGTTTTTGCCCCATTTTTAAATCATGACATTGGAAATACCTAAAAGTACTTCCCTAAAATCACTTATATTTCAATATTTTTAATTACTCTCAATATGAAAATCCTTTCCAAATCCATGCAGGGGGCATCTAAATCAACAGGAAAAAGCCTTTATTTATAAGGCTTTTTTGCTTGTCTATAACTGATTTGCCCCATCATTTGCCCCACATTTTTTTTATGAGCAATCTTTCCAGACATCTCTGATTACGAAAAACAAAAAAGCTATCCTACCTTTGCAAATTTGGATAAGATAGCAGAATATTTTAATGCAACTCCAACCCAACTATTTGGAACTAGTAAAGAGATTGAGTTAGAAAAGAGTGTTCTTGAATCTAATGAATACTCTGATAAAGTAAGTGAGATTTTAAAAGCTGTCAAATACATCGAAGATTTTCTAGAAACTGATGGACAGTACTTAGAGGATTTACTTTACTTAACAAGAGGCAACCAACTATACACAGAAGATGGAGATGAGTTGTATATTGATCCAACTTCTCAGAAAAGAACACTTCATAACCAATATGAACCTGGTTTTATTGAAGCAAGGGATAAATCTCCACTAGAACTCTTAATTGAAAATAAGGAATTGTTTGATAAATAGAAAAAGCGAGGATAACCTCGCTTCAGATTGAAGTTAAAATCTTTAGAAGACACTTTTATAAGGACTTTGTCTTCAATCTGTGAAAAGGAGTGAAAACTCCTTTTCTTTTTGTAAGTCAGACTGAAACTTCCAAATTGTTTATTTATTTTATTGACATTTTCTATAAAAATAAGTATAATAGTTTTATTAGAAAACTATACTATATAGGGGGTATTGAAATGAAATTTTCTAATCGTTTACTGCTATTCCTTGCAGGAGTTGTTTTTGTCCTTTTAGGACTTTTCCTATTTACAAACCCAGTAGCTAATCTTGTTGCTTACAGCTGGTGGATTTCATTTGGTTTACTGGTTTCTTCTATAGCAGCTATTTTAGGCTATTTCTCTGCACCAAAAGAGCTTCGCTCACCTGTTTATCTTTTCCAAGGATTTGTTAGTCTTCTCTTAGCTCTTTACCTCGTTGCTTATGGCTTTGTGACCCTGCCGGTCGTCATTCCGACCATTGTAGGAATTTGGTTAATTGTAGAAGCCATTATTGCTTTCTTTAAAGGCAATCGTCTAAGATTGAATTTCCCTATTATTGGTAGCAATATCACGTGGGTAGCCTTGCTTGAATTTTTACTAGGTCTAGTGATTCTGTTCAATCCAGTGGCTACAGGTGTCTTTGTCGTTTATGTCATTGCCTTTTCAGTTTTAGTTACTGGCTTCACCTACATTATTGAGGCCTTTCGTAAATAGTCTAGTTGCTATTTCTATCGCATTCAAAAAAGCTGGGAAATCATATTCTCAGCTTTTTTGTCTCTTTAATTATCACTTTTTCGCATTCCATTCTACGTAGAAATTTGTTTTTCCATTTTATTCTCCAATTTGATCTCGCACTGACATTTATTTATAACAACACTATATATCTAGTATAGCATAATCATTAGGTATTATAGGTTTTCAAACCAAATAGGAAACCTATATGAGTCATTCGTTATTTTTGCCCCATTTTTAAATCCTGACATTGAAAATACCTAAAAGTATTTCCCTAAAATCAGCTATATTTCAACATTTTTGTTTATTTTCAATATGAAAAGTTCTTACAAATTCATGCAGGGGGCATCCAATAAATCAACAGGAAGCCTGATATATCAGGCTTTTTTGTTTGTCATTTTGTTTTTTGTACCAAAATTTGTACCAAAAAATTTTACATTAACAAAATAAGCGAGTCTCATCCAAAGACTCACTATTTATCTAACACTCGTTTTCATCGAAAAAACCACCGCGAGGGTGGTTCTTTTTTATCAATCGTCAAACACTCCGCCTGTGAGTTGGTACATGAGGTAAATGTGCTCCAGGACTTTAACTTTATCCATATGATCCACATCTTTAAAGCCTCCTAATGCTAGGAGCGGGACAAAACCGAAACATTGGTTATAAGACAGAGCACCATGTTTTGACACAGCTTGTCTGTATAAATCAAGTTCAAATTTTTTTGTAATATATTCGTTATCTAAATATTGAACGAATAAATCCATCCCCTTACAAATAATATCCAAATCCTGAATATTATATTGGACAATTCCCACATAGGCGTTCTTTTCCCAAGTAACAATATCTCCAAACGCTGTTACGAACATAGGAAAAGCGACATCTCCTCTGAAATAACTATCTTGGAGAAGCTCAAGATAATCATCTGGATTGATGACTTTTAGATAACCATCTAAAAAGGTTCCCAAGCCATCTTCCTGCCAAATCTGTAACAACTCAGCAGGGACTTGGTCCTTGTATTTTTCAATAACTTCTTGGGGCATATCTGCCACTTTGATAAAGTTTTCTAGCATGTTTTCCTCCGATTTGATTTTTAGCATCATTTCTCTACAACCATAGTATACCATAAACCATATGTACCAACATTTGTTAAACAACAAGAAAACCACCGCGTAGGTGGTTTATTCTTTAGATATAACTATTTGCCATTATGCTCTCTTTGGAAGGCTTTCATAGCCTTGAACTGTTCTAGTTCTTTTTCATTAGCTGGTTGCTTTCCGAGATATTTATATTCAAAAAAGTCCATTTGTTGACCTGAACTATAATCACTTTCATTCCAAGGTGCATAGTCAAATTCAGCAGATAATTTCGTGCCAATTACTTTTATAGTACAAGAAGTCCACAAAGGTTGGCCTTCTTTCTCAAAAATTTCTCTCAACTCCCAAGCTAATCTAAAGGTGCGTCTTTCTTGATTCCGAAATTCTAAATTAGGAATACCATACCGCTTTGGAATATATAGATTGTAGATATACTCATTTTTCCCCTCTTCATTAAAGAAATAATATACCTCTCCTCCATCAAAAGCTAAACTTATGTTAATAAAAAGATTATCCCATGCTACTGGTATTGTCTCATTAACACTCTGTGCAATCTCACGAATTTTTTCATTAATTTGTTTTTCCATTTTATCCTCCGATTTGTTCTCACGCCGACATTTATTTATAACAACACTATATATCTAGTATGGCATAATCATTAGGTATTATAGGTTTTCAAACCAAATGTGAGTCATTCGTTTTTGCCCCACTTTTGCCCCATTTTTAAATCCTGACATTGAAAACACCTAAAAGTATTTCCCTAAAATCAGCTATATTTCAACATTTTTGTTTATTTTCAATATGAAAAGTTCTTACAAATTCATGTCGTTATCCTGAGAATAGTTAGAATAAATTAAAATAAGGTCTTTATCTAACACGAAAGCCACATATGTTTATTTTTCATTAACTTGTGTAATGAAAAATAACTGAAAATCTTTTGCATCTTTCTGAGTCGGAAAGTCAATTATAATATTGTCCAACGCAGTACCAAACCACCTATTTGCCGACCTTTTTCTATTGCTTTTACAGATAGGAGTATTCTTCCCTTAGCCAGCCAACGGTTTATCGACTTCATCCTTGCTAATAAACACCTGCTCTGTTAAGACGGGACACTCTTATCCCAAAAAAGTTCCAAAGTCTCACCTGACTCTGGAACTTTTTGATTTCTACACTTATTGTTTGGCTTCCTGTTTTAATTGTTGCACCTGTTCCTCGTACTGGACAAGCTCCTTGTCTTTTATATTGATAGTCGCTTCTGCTTCAGCAATGCGGCTTCTCAGATCTTGAGTCTTGCTATGGTGATAGCTAATACCAATAACACTACCAGCAATGATTCCGATTACTAGACAAGTAAAAATCACCAAAATCAAGGAAGCAGATAGTTGTGTAAAGACAAGACTGACAGTTACTGTTTGACGATTGAGCAGACCAAAGCAGATCACAATGACTAATAAGATCAAACCGCCAATTAGATAAGCCTTATCTTTCAGTGACAATTCATTAAATTTTTTTAGCATAAGTTCCTTTTCTCCTGACTATGTTGATAGAAAACTACACAACATTTAGATATTAACCGAAGCCATTCTACCAGAAAAATTCGATACTGTCAATAATTATTTGATTAACACTCCGTAACTCTACTTGAGTATTTACACATAATTATTGACAGTATCCCGATTTGATCTCGCACTGACATTTATTTATAACAACACTATATATCTAGTATAGCATAATCATTAGGTATTATAGGTTTTCAAACCAAATAGGAAACCTATATGAGTCATTCGTTATTTTTGCCCCACTTTTGCCCCATTTTTAAATCCTGACATTGAAAATACCTAAAAGTATTTCCCTAAAATCAGCTATATTTCAACATTTTTGTTTATTTTCAATATGAAAAGTTCTTACAAATTCATGCAGGGGGCACATCTAAATCAACAGAAATAAGCCTTGAAACCAAGGCTTTTTTTAACGTCTAATAGCTTTTTGTAGAAAAGTATTTAAAAATAAAAGAGAAGAGAATCTCTCACTCTCTTCTCAGTATATCTTATTAAATTTAGTTTTGCTTAATCTACCTGATTTTCCTTTGCAACGACAAATTCTTTAACCAGTCGATAGATAACAGCAAATACGGGGGTAAAGAATATCATCCCAAGTAAGCCAAAGAGATTGCCTCCAATACTAGCAGCCGCAAGCGTGAAAATAGCTGGTAAACCAATAGACTGACCTACAACTTTTGGATAAATAAGGTTTCCTTCAATCAGCTGTATAACTTGATATAGAAGAAGAGAAAGTAAGGCTTGAGTAGGACTCACTGTGAAGATAAAAATCGCTCCCACAACACAAGCAATCATAGGCCCTACATAAGGAATGAACGATAGCACTCCTGCAAATATACCTGTCATTACTCCATAGGGTATCCCAAACAGGCTGTAACCAACCGCTATCATAACTCCTATGATAACTGCTTCAATCAGCTGACTCATCAAAAATTGGTCATAAGTCTCTAGTGCTACTTGTCCAATGTAAGTCAACTTTATCACCACCTTCTCTGGAAGAAAAACTTTTAGAAGTCGACTCGTCATCGCTGCCAAATGTTCCTTACTGGATAAAAATAAAAAGGTGAAGACTATAATCAAAAAGGCATTCATCAAACTTGAAAAAATATTGCCGATATTACTAGTCAGACCTGATAAAAAACCTATCAAAGCTTGGCTAATAGAACTAGATTGTCCCTGTATGCCTGATACGATAGTTGACAACATGTCTTTGGTTACAAATTCCGAGCTGCCTAGCAATTTCCCAAGTTGAGTAAGGACTGTTGAAAGGACTGTTCCCAGCTGACTAATAGTCTGAGCTAGGGTTGGCAGCACCAAAACCAAAAGAGCAATCACGATTAAGATAAGAGCTAGGAAAACAAGTACCATGGCAATCGGACGACGCAACTCTGCCTTTACCTTCAATTTAACTAAGTACTGTTCAATTTTTTTCATAGGAACATTAAGCACAAAAGCAATAACAGCACCATAAATCAAGGTTGATGTTACATCAAAGAGAGAGATTGCTCCTGATATAAAGCTCGATGCATTCAGAATTACAAGAGCAACCAGCCCTATAAAAAGGATTAACGGGGTATATTTTTTAACTAAGTTCATAAATTCTCCTTAATAAACATGTTTAGATACGACTATACTATTTGGTTTTTCAAACTCTCGATCAAGGTAGGCTTGGTAAGTTCCTGGAGCGATAAATCCTTTTGGTGAGAGGATATCTGTTCCAGCTTGACCGACTATGGTATCAGCCAAGAGCACACAGTTTGTGGACAAGACAAAGTAGGATTTAAACTTAGATTTGATAAATTTATAAAGTTCCCCATCCGTCTCATGTCTGATTTTATAAGCGTAGGTGTAGTCTTCCTTACCATCTTCCGTTTTAATTTTATCTGCGCTTGGCTCCCAAGGAATCGTTAGTTGTTTTAATTCAGCTAATTTTTCCTGAACCGCTTCTTCCATTTCCGGTGTCAAATCTATTCCGTAACCAAATAGCGTTTTTTGACTCTCCCGTTTACATAAGTCAATGTACTTATCACGGTCACAGAAATATAAGACACCATCTCCTACCATACCAAATAAGGTCTCAGATGACGGATCATAGTTGCCATAAGAAATAACACGGCCCTGATAGCAGATATCCACATGACCAATAGCTGAAAACAGGGAGGTCTCAGCTGTATGAACAAAAATTTCTAGCTCTGCTGTCTTACCAGACTTCACTATTCCAAGATGGATATCTTCTTCCTCATCAGCATTTTCCAGCATAAATTTGTTAATTTTTGCTAAAGTTCTTGCAGGGATGAGAGCGGCTAGGACAATAGGTAAGCTAATTCTAATGCGACGTTTGAGATGGTTTTTCCCAATTTCCCCTTCAAATAAGAAACCGTCACGGATATTGGACAGACCATAAAGGAAAAAATAAGCCCCTAAAACAAAGAGTTGAAAGACAGAATTTCCCGTAGAGGACAAAAGACTAGCTCCACCAAGAAAAACTAGTAGAATACCATCTAGTAAGAGACGAAAACGAGGTCGAATATTATTTTTACGGTAGAGAACATAGGTGACAAGATTAATCGTGGCCCTAAAAATCTGATAAACTCCAATCACAAGAGCCAGAACATAAATCGGTATATCAGTCGCAAGATTAGAACCTAGCAAATATCCCAGCACTAACAATTTAACCAGTGCAACTCCCAAGGTATCCGTTGACTGGCTTTTTTTGAAAACTCTTAATAGCAAATCTACGACCGTTGCTATCCAAGCTAAAAACAGAACCAGGCGAATAACTGTTACTGGCAACCAAGTCCCCGTGACCATCAAGATGAGACCTAGCAGAACAAACAAGAACCCCTGAGCAAGTAATTTCTTACCTGTCAGACCTAAAGATAGAATTTTCGCCATATAAAAACCTTTCAACAATAAAAATTAAACACTCCGATTAAACTGACTAGTAAATAGCCAACACTACAAACAGCCTGTGCCAGCAACATATGGTGACTAGAAATGACTGTAATAATGTCACCATCTTGTCTTATGCACTTCTAAAATTTGTTATATTGATTAGAAACCAGAGCTTATAAAAACTAGCTAAACTCGAGAGATAGACACAATTGCGACGAAAAAATGTATAACCAATTCAACTTGTTAAGGTAAGAAAGCATTATTTCCAATCTATTAATTATTCATCTATTACCTATTGTGACACAATATTCCCTATAGTTCAACTTTTTACTTGTTTTTATATTACACGGACTAAAAAGTTTTCAACAGTTGATTGCATTTGTTTTAATAAGTTTTAACCTTTCTTGGTTAGATAAAAAAAGAACCATACAGTTTAGAATCTGTATGGTTTTTGCCCCACTTTTGTCCCATTTTTAAATCATGACATTGAAAATACCTAAAAGTACCTTCCGAAAATCATCTATATTTCAATATTTTTGATTACTTTCAATATGAAAATTTCATACAAATTCATGTAGGGGGCATCTACATACAACAGGAAAAGCCTTGGAATCAAGGCTTTTTTGTGTAGTCTTAGCACTAAAAAACGATAGAAAAAACACCCCTTCTGAACTGCACCCCAAAAGTTAGACAGAAAAAACCTAACTTTTGTGGCGCAGTTCATTCGCGCCACATAAAGTTATTTAAGCATCTCCTTTTCTCTCATTACCATTTTATAGTATAATAAATTGTACTTCTAAAATAGAAAGGTCTTAAGATGACAACTCTTATTAAACATAAACGTGTAGAATTTTCAGAACTTTTTTATGACTTAGTTTTTGTTTTTGCAATTTCAAAAGTAACTACTTTAATCGACCATCTTCATAACGGTATTTTGACTTGGAATTCTTTCCTTGATTTTTTCATTGCTATTTTGTTTCTCATCGATTCCTGGATGATTCAAACCGATTATACCAATCGCTATGGAAAGAACTCTTTATTTAACATGGTAATCATGTTTATCAAAATGGGACTTTTACTCTTTATAGCCAATATAATTGGACCTGATTGGCAACAATATTTTCATTATCTCTGTTGGGCTATTGGTACATTAACCTTTACCTTATTTTTACAATATTTGGTTGAATTTTTTAGAAAATCAACCGATAATGCTAATCGGGAAAGTATCAAAGGTTTTCTATGGATAACAGGGCTAGGAAGTTTAGGAGTCTATTTAGCAGCTCTTCTTCCTCTTCCTATTTACGTTAGAGTCTATATCTTCTTTGCTAGTATTCTGCTAACGTTTATTATGCCAATTATCTTGCTTAGTAAAGATAAGCATTACCAGGTAAATCTCCCCCATTTAATCGAGCGCATCTCCCTTCTTGTCATTATTACGTTTGGAGAGATGATTATGGAGCTAGCTAACTTCTTTACAATCGAGAATTTCTCGATTTATTCGGTTCTTTATTTCATTATTATGCTTTCTCTGTTCTTGTTTTATTTTGGTCAATTCGACCATGCTATTGATGAAAAATCTGATCAAAAGGGACTATTTCTAATTTACAGTCACTATCCTATTTTCATTGGACTTATGATGATGACTGTATCGATTGGCTTTCTTCAGAATCCTGAAGTTAATCGTCTCTTTGCAACCAGCTTCTCTTATATCGGATTTGGCCTCTTTCAAGCTGCTGTCCTAGTAAATGGGCCCTATAACAAACACTATCTTCGCTATTCGAAAAGTTACTACTGTGTCCAAGCGACACTCTATCTGGCTGCCTTGATTCTCTCTTTAATCTTTGCTTCTAATCCTATAATAGTAGTGAGTATAACAACCATTTTAGCTCTAGCTATAGCCACTCATTTTATTTATTTTTATGTGACACAGAATAAAAAATATTCCAAATCTAACTGGGGGTTCTTTTAATGAGTTTATAACATAAAAAAAGCTTTGGGAACCAAGGCTTTTTTTTCATTAATTTGTTTTTCCATTTTATCCTCCGATTTGAACTCGCACTGACATTTATTTATAACAACACTATATATCTAGTATGGTATAATCATTAGGTATTATAGGTTTTCAAACAAAATACGAGTCATTCGTTTTTGCCCCACTTTTGCCCCATTTTGAAATATTTACATTGAAAATACCTAAAAGTATTTCCCTAAAATCAGCTATATTTCAACATTTTTGTTTATTTTCAATATGAAAAGTTCTTACAAATCCATGCAGGGGGCATCTAAATCAACAGGAAAAAGCCTTGAAAACCAAGGCTTTTTTGCTTGTCTCAAAAGTATTTGGCTCATATTTTTATATACTATAATGTAGCGTACGAAGTTAGAACATCCTGCATCATTGTTATTCCATATAAAATAAAAAAGCACCTTTGAACCCTAGCAAACATTTGACAGCTCTTCACCGAATCCGCTATGATAAGGGTACTTGAAATTCCAAGTTTTCGTTGCATCTTAAATGTAAGGAGTCCAAAATGAAAATCTATTATTCAAAATATATCGGATATGGCTCTCTGGCTTTTGCTTGTGCGCTCTTTGTCCACTTAGCTTTTTTATCGGTCCTAGGTTTTGAGGGTTTTCCAAAAATCACTTTTATCACTCTCATTCAAATCCTTTTATTTTTGATTGCGATCTATGCAACCATTGCTGGGATCAAAAGGCTGACCAGTCGTCAGATCGCCTTTGAGCTGACTTCTGATGGGATCTATGCTTATCAAGGAGTGATTCTGACAAAAGACATCTTTATTCCCAAGGAAGATTTGGTGAGTGCAGCCTATAAAGTGGCTGACGTTAGTGACCCCGATCACCAAAATAGTAAGAGTTATTTTATCGAATTTCAGCTGAGGGAAAATACTGCACTAGAAAATCTCTCAAAATCCAATACGATCATTAACACAGAGCACCATACCGTAAAACTCTTCGTCAATTTTTGTAAATTTAAGGAAGAAGATTGGCAAAACCTATCCAAGTACTTGACGAACGAATATCAAATAACCGTTTTGTAGCAAAGAAAAAGAGGCTGGGACAAAAGTCCTAGCCTCTCAATTATCTTTGGATTGTCGAGCAAGACGCAGTGGTTGAGTGGGCTCTACTACGCTGATTTCATCAGCTTTTACAGCCCTACTCAACTGTGCGGAGGTGGGACGACGAAATCGAATTCTAACGAATTACCGATTTCTGTCTCACTCTCTTTTTTATCTGTTCTTAATTCCCCATTTTCCCTTTGGGTACAAGCAGATAGAAAAATAGCAAATTCAATCCAAATACGGCAACAAAGAGCGCTAATTGGGTGGCATCAATCGTTTGTTTCTCCGTCAAATCTTGGATCAGCTTTGTATAATAATAGCCTGGGAATACCCATTGTAGCTTGCCAACCAAGTCCATAAATCCTCCACTTGCGCCAAGCGTATCAAAGGGAATAATGGTCATGGCTGCTAAAATAATAACTGGAAAGCCAATGGTATCAATCGTCTTGGCATCTACTTTCACCCCAAGTACAAAACCAATCACACTAAAGTAGATCCCCATCAAGGATAAGAGGAAAAATTGTACCAACAGGCTAGTCGTCACTGGAAAGTGAAAACCTAGGACAGCAACTACTAGCACCGCTAAAAAGATCAAGCTGTTCAGAATCAGTTGTACGATGCTTTGATCCCATAAATAGTTCTTGACACTATAGCTTGTAAAGCGGGATTCAAAAGAATAAAACCCGATATCTGAGGCGATTCGCTTACTAAAAGTTGCAAGGCTATTGCCAATGACCCCGATAAATACGGCAATGCCTAATAAAATACTTGGTGAAATCCCTTTTTGAAGCTGATAAAAGAAGATATACCAGCCTATGGGTAAAATAATGGTGAATAATACGAAGCGCTTATTTCGTAAAACTTGTTTTAATTGAATCTTTTTCATGCTTGTTCCCTTCCTTTATTCATCTCTTCTCGGAAATACTGCTCAATGGTTTGACCAGCCTGGTGAATGTCCTCAACAGCCTTTGTTGCAGCAATTCGACCCTCTTTTAAAATCAGGACTTTTGTAAAAAAGGCATCAATTTGGTTAAAATCATGGGTCACCACAACAGATGTAAACTCTTGCTGCTCCAGCAATTTCCAAAAATTATCCACTGCTTCCAAGTCCATGCCTGTCGTCGGCTCATCTAAAAAAATCAACTTTGGATGATTCAAAATAGTTAACAGCAAGGACAAGCGTCTCTTTTGACCACCGGAAAGACTTCCCACCATCTGCTCTCTTGATTCTCTTAATTCGACCATTTCTAAGAGTCCATTGATATCAGCCTGCTTCAACTGATTCATCCGGCTTTTTAATTCGACGAATTCAGCAACGGTTAGATCCTCGATGAGCAGATCCCCCTGTGGCATCATCCCAATTTCCCTTTGAAAATCAAGCGAAGTCTTTATCGTCCCCGAATCGGCCTGGAGCTGCCCAGCAATAATGTTGAACAGGGTGCTTTTACCTGCTCCATTGTTTCCCAGCAAGGCAATTTTGTCTCCTTCTTCTATCGAAAAAGATACCCCCTTTAATACAGCTTTCTCCTTAAATGATTTTGTAATAGATGCTAACTGAAACATATGATCTCTCTTTTCTTATTGATCTTGTGTCCATTATACTTCAAGGAGAAAACCTTGGAGGCTCTCTGTCAGAATCGGTCAAAAAATCGTCGTGAATGGTCAAAAAAGAGGCTGGGACAAAAGTCCTAGCCTCTCAATTATTTTTGGATTGTCGAGCAAGACGCAGTGGTTGAGTGGGCTCTACTTCGCTGATTTCATCAGCTTTTACAGCCCTACTCAACTGTGCGGAGGTGGGACGACGAAATCGAATTCTAACGAATGACCGATTTCTGTCCCACTCTCTCTTCCATTATTCCTTCCAAAAGGTCAGGCTCTGGGTAAATCGGTAGTTTGAACTCTTGGTAGACACTGTCGTTTTGGGATACTTTTCCAGTAATTGTTGGATCTTGTACAAGCCAAGACCGCGGCCATCTCCTTTACTTGAGAAGTCCTTTTCAAAAATTCTCGCCAGATCTATTTTTTCAGCTTTTGTACTATTTTCAACTATTAAGATGAGGGAGTTTTCCTCCTGGAGCATGGCAAGAGTCAGCTGTGGGTCATCTGATTCAAGACTCGCTTCAATAGCATTGTCACAAAGGATGGATAAGAAGGTGATGAAATCTAAAACCTCGATGAATAAATCACGAACAGGTTCATCGATCTCGACAGAGATCCCAATCCCTTTATTTTGAGCTTCCAACAATTTTGCGGACAGAACACTTTTTACAGCTGGATTTTCGATGTGACTGAGTTTGGCAATATCAAACTTGCTATCGTAAAATTGTTGGCCACTCTCTCGAAGAACATTCTCATAAACTTCCCTGATCGCATTGAGATCTTCATGCTCAATACTTAACTTGAGACTGGTTAAAATATTCAGGTAATCATGACGAAAGGCACGAATCTCCCCATAGAGCATTTCGACGTGTTGACTATAGGTGGCTAACTCCTGCAGTTGCCTATCTTTTTGCTCTAGAATCTCTTGTTTCAATCGTTCTTTGGACACTGCATTGAAATACAAGAGCATCATAAAAAATAAGATCAAATAAATACTATTTAACTGTTCCCGTAAAGCATCTGCATGCGGAATAGCATCCTCAAAAACCACCAGACCTACAACACTGACTAAATACACAAACATAGAAAGATCCATTGGGAGTAAGAAACGATTAAAATACTGCCGTTGAAACCCTACTTTTAAATCCGTAAAATCTAGTTTTAACAATTTAGTAAGCCCTAAATAGACAGGAAAGACCAGCAATTCAAGTAGAGCATCATACCAGCTGACAGATGCCTCATGAACAAGTACAATCCCGAGCATTGGAAAGACATAAAATGCTAAGAGACGCGCAATGAGACTCTCCATGACAACCGGGTAGAGCCCGTAAAAAATATTCAACAGGTGTCGTATGTTACGATTTCGATAGAAACTATAGGCAATAAATACTAAGAAATAGCCAAAAAAGCCTACCGGTGGCACAAGGGTAAAGACGACTGCAAAGAAGAAAGGGCACAAAAAGAGCCAGCGCCAAGCGAACTCTTGTCTACTGATATGACGATAGATCAGCATGCTGACGAAGAACTTTAGGTAAGACATTAGAATATCTAACAGCAATTCTTTCTCCCTTCTATTTTTTCAAAGCTTCCAGTAAGCCTCTGTACTTGGTCCGTGAGATCAAGCAATTGTCCCCATTTTCAAAAAAAGCTTTCTTGGCTTCTTTATCAATCTTCGTAATATTTTGCGGATTCACCACAAAGGAGCGGTGGCACCGATACAAGCGGGGATCTGCTTTTTCGATATCGGCAATACTAGCGTAAAATTCCAAGCGCTCTTCCTGGGTGTGTAAAATGACCTTGTGAATGGTTGGAGACGTTTCAACATACAAAATCTTATTAAAAGGAACTTGTACACGCGCCATCGCACTCTCAAACGTAAAGGCATCTTGCGCAATCGTGGTCCCAGCTTGCTCCAAGGTATAATCGATGGCTGAGCTGATTCTCTCTTTGAACTCTTCCTCACCCAGCGTTTTATCGATAAAATCCAAGGCAGCCACTTTGTACTGAAAGGTAATGGGCATAAATTCAGAGTGAGTGGTGACAAAGACAATGGTCGCATGGGGATCTTTCTTACGAATCTCTTTTGCGATCTCCAGCCCCTTTTTCTCCTCACCTTTAATCTCGATATCTAAAAAGAATAGGTGATGGGCGCCTCTCTCTGTGATAGCATCCAGCAACTGGCTTGACTTCCCAAACACTTCTGGCGCTTTGCATTGCAAGAATTTTTGACGGATGAGATCCTGCAAGACCGCTTCGATACGCGATTGTTGGATCCATTCATCTTCTAACACAAAAATCTTCAACAAAGTCCTCACTCCTTCCCCTCTACGAATATGTTCTATTTTACCATAAATGATGCCTGCTGAGCCACTCTTTCAAAAGAGACTTAATAGCCCTTCTACCTTTTCTCCTTAACAAAAAAACTCTCCCGGAGGAATCCGGAAGAGCTTGCGCAAGGGGAATTTGAAAAATATTTTTTAATATGAAAAAGGTCGATAAAATCTATGCTATGTTCAAACTCTCATTTTACTAACAGCGATATTACGATCAAGTTTTATTGTCAATAGACATGTATGTGGGAAGTTCTCCCCTTGCAACAATGTAGACCTGTGATCTACTCTTACTAGTATACACTAGAATTATTACAAAATCAGTTAATTTGTATTGCAATTTGTTGGCAAATATCCCTCTGCCTGAAAACACCGCAAATGCTTGATTCCCAAGCATCTACGCAAGTCCTCTTTAATTAGTATTTATCATTTCTGTTACAAAATTTAAAATAAAAATATTATTCCATAATAAATGAAAATCCCAAAGCACGATAAAAAGAGGCTGGGACAAAAGTCCTAGCCTCTCAATTATTTTTGGATTGTCGAGCAAGACGCAGTGGTTGAGTGGGCTCTACTACGCTGATTTCATCAGCTTTTACAGCCCTACTCAACTGTGCGGAGGTGGGACAACGAAATCGAATTCTAACGAATTACCGATTTCTGTCCCACTCTCTTTGAGCTAGTAAGACGATTAGCCAGGCCGCAACATAGTGGCTACTATCCAACGATGAGAGGTATAGCCTCAATCGTGTAACAGTTACGACAGAAAATAAAGAAGGCCTATAACGCCTTCTTTATTTTCTTAGTAAGACACTTCGGCAAGGCACCATGGTGCTTGCCATAACAATAAATGCACCTGATAAATTAACCAAGGGGTTACGACGTGAAAAGGGAGGAACGATATTTTCCTCCCTTTGAGCTAGTAAGATGATTAGGTAGGCCGCAACATAGCGGCTACCGTCCAATGATTCGGTGCTTTAGCACCAATCATTGGTATCAGGTTACATCATCCCCCCCATCATGCTTGGATCCATTCCTGGTCCTGCTGGGGCTGCTGGTTCTGGTTTGTTGGCTACGACTGCTTCGGTCGTCAAGATCAGACTCGCTACGGAAGCGGCGTTTTGAAGGGCTGAACGGCTCACCTTCACTGGGTCGATGATTCCTGCATCAATCATATTCACCCATTCACCTGTTGCAGCATTGAAACCTGTTCCGACTTCGGCATTTTTCAAGCGATCAATCACAATAGATCCTTCGTAACCGGCATTGTGGGCAATTTGGCGCACCGGCTCTTCCAAGGCACGAAGAACGATATTGCGTCCGGTCGCTTCATCTCCTTCTAATTCAAGGGCTGCGACTGCAGAGATGACATTGACAAGAGCTGTACCACCTCCGGCAACGATCCCTTCTTCAACGGCTGCGCGAGTCGCATTAAGGGCATCTTCGATACGGAGTTTCATTTCTTTCAATTCTGTTTCTGTTGCAGCACCGACCTTGATTACGGCAACACCACCAGACAATTTAGCCAAACGTTCTTGTAATTTTTCACGGTCAAATTCAGAGGTTGTGGTTTCGATTTGTGACTTGATAACCGCAACACGGTTAGCGATCGCTTCTGGGTTACCAGAACCTTCGACAATGACAGTACTGTCTTTATCGACTGACACTTTAGCTGCTTGACCAAGTGCTTCAATGGTTGCATCTTTCAATTCCAAACCAAGATCGTCTGTAATGACTGTACCACCAGTCAAGATGGCAATGTCTTCTAGCATGGCTTTGCGGCGATCACCAAATCCTGGTGCCTTAACAGCTACGACATTAAAGGTACCGCGGATCTTGTTCAAGACAAGTGTTGGAAGAGCTTCGCCATCGACATCATCTGCGATGATCAAGAGTGGACGGTTGCTTTGAAGAATGCTTTCCAACAATGGCAAGATTTCTTGGATATTTGAAATCTTCTTGTCAGTGATCAAAATGTATGGATTTTCAAGGTCTGCCACCATCTTTTCATTATCAGTGACCATGTATTGTGAGAGGTAACCACGGTCAAACTGCATGCCTTCAACGACTTCCAGTTCTGTCTCCATTCCACGAGATTCTTCAATCGTGATGACCCCATCTTTGCCAACTTTTTCCATGGCTTCAGAGATGTACTCACCGACTTTTTCAGAACGAGAAGACACAGCAGCTACTTGAGCAATCGCTTCCTTGCTTGATACTGGGATCGCATTGTTTTTCAAAGCTTCTACTGCTGTTGCAACAGCGGTCTCAATCCCACGGCGGATGCCAATTGGGTTAGCACCTGCAGTAACGTTTTTGATCCCTTCACGGACGATGGCTTGGGTCAAAACCGTTGCGGTCGTTGTACCGTCACCTGCGATATCATTGGTCTTAGAAGCCACTTCTGACACCAATTTAGCACCCATATTTTCAAAATGGTCTTCCAATTCAATTTCTTTTGCGATGGTCACCCCATCATTTGTGATCAAGGGTGAACCAAATGATTTTTCAAGAACCACATTGCGTCCTTTAGGGCCCAACGTAACTTTCACTGTATCTGCTAAGACATCGACACCACGGACCATTGCAGAACGTGCATCAGATGAAAATTTAATATCTTTTGCCATTTCTCTTACCTCTTTCTTCTCTTACTCTACAATTGCAAGAATGTTTGATGTTCCAACGATGGTGTAGGTTTCTTCCCCATCTTTCACTTCAATTCCTGCATGGCTTTCAACCAAAACGTGGTCTCCTGCTTTTACAGCTGGAGCAATGAGTTCACCACTTAGGGTACGCACACCTTCACCAACGGCCACTACTTCAGCTGTTTTTGTATCAGCCTTGCTCGCACCTGCGAGGACAAAACCTCCAACAGTCTGTTCTTTTTCTTCTACTTTTAAGACCACACGGTCTCCTAATGGTTTTAACATGTTCATTCCTCCATACGTGTTTTTAGCACTCTCTATACATAAGTGCTAACTTATGTTTCTATTGTATCACTTGGTCAGAAATAGTCAAGAAAAAAACACCTCAAAAATAGATGAGATGTTTCTAAAATATCAATTTAAAATTGTCAATTTTTGATTGAAATCATCGATCACTTTTTGAAGATTGATCCGCCCACGGTAGATACCATATCCAAAAACAATCATGCCTAAAATTCCAACCAAGGCTAGTAAAATCCCGAGGATCAAGAGTGGGAGGAAACTTTTGTGAAAGAGATAGATCAATACCACACCAATACTGGCAATGATAAAGAGTAAGCTGAACCAACGACCAAGGTTTTCAAGCATGTGGCGTTGGTACTTGATTTCTGTTTCATATCCATTGACAAGTTCTTGTTTTGTAACCATGGGATTCCTCCTGATAAAAATTGAGAATGAAGTGCAAATAAAGGAGGTCAATTCACTTCATTCTCAAAAACTCCTACTAGCAAATTCGTTTTTTCTTTTCCTTAGTATTTAAGATGTGGATCAAAGATACCAAGGGCAACACCGATCAAAGCAACTACAACGAGAAGTAACATAACTTTGTTTGGTGAAATTTTTTTCTTAGACATCAACCACCAGCAAAGAGTGATGAAGGCTGCTGTCAAGAGACCTGGATAAACACCATCGATCTTTTCTTGGATGTTCAAGAAGACTTTTCCTTCAGAATTCTTGAATTGAAGGGCTGTTGTAACAGATACCCAAGTAGCTGCTACGGCACCGATAACCATACCACCGACAACGCTGATCGCTTTACGAAGAGCTTGTCCTTTTGGTCCTACAAGGAATTCAACGGCTTTATCCCCTAATTGGTAACCTTTGAAGAAGGCAAAGCGCATACCAAAGTAGACTAAGAGGTTCCATACGACGATATAGAAGAGGGCACCAGCGACGTTACCACCTTTAGAAAGTCCAAGGGCAATCCCCAAGAGAACTGGGATCAAGGTACCAACGACCAATGAGTCACCAATACCAGCGATTGGTCCCATCAAACCGGCACGCATACCGTTGATGGTTTCGCCATCTACTGCATCTCCGTTTGCACGCGCTTCTTCCAAACCAGCTGTGATCCCTACAACAAGAGATCCAAGTTGTGGTTCAGTGTTGAAGAAGGCCGTATAGGTTTGCATAGCATCCTTTTGTTCTTCTTTTGTGTCATACATTTCTTCTACGATTGGAAGCATAGAAGTCAAGTACCCGAAGGTTTGCATATGTTCTTGAGAGAAACAAGTCAAATGACCATAATACCAATGATGGAATGCTTTTGCTAATGTTTTCTTTGAAATTTTCTTTCTATCAGCCATTTTAAATATCCTCCTCATCATCGTCTAGGTCCACCACTCCGGCTGGAGCAGCTTTCATCGATTTGATCACTTCAAGTTCATAGTAGATTACTGCAAAGATTAATGAAACAACGGCACTGGATACCAAGTTCAATCCGAGAGATTTCGCCAAGGTAAATCCAACAAAGAATGGAATGAAGTCAGTTGCTTCTGTAACAATTTGTTTCAACAAGATGGCAATACCGACACATGGGAGAAGAGCACCGACTGTAAAGAGGGCTTTCATCCAGTAACCATCCATAGGAAGGTATTGTTTCATCAAATCAACCATGTTTTCACCGTATTTGGTGATAATCATTGTTGGAAGGAAAGAGAAGAGGAAGTGAGAGATCCAAGGGTAAACCCAGTCAACTGCGTAGAGTTTTTTGAAGTTTCCTTCTTCAACGGCTTTCCAACCAATGTGTTGCCAAACCAAGTTCATAGTAGCGGTACCGTAGAAAAGAACTGTACCGATTGTCCCAACGGCTGCACCGATTGGAGCTGCAGCTGCGGCGATTCCAGCTTCATCTGTGATGTTATTGGCATGCACAAACAAGATAGCAAGAGGAACACCGATGTAAGAGATGGCACGCACATCGGCAGATACAGTACCACCAGGTGTTACCAAGGCGATATAAACGACTTGAAGGGCAACCCCGACCATAATACCGGTTGTCACATCTCCAAGAATTAAACCTGAAATCAACCCACCGATCAAAGGACGACCGAGTGTATAGTTCCCGATACTGGAACCTCCCATACCAGGCATTGAAGACAAGCTGGCGAAAATACCAAGCAAGATTGCTTGAATCCATGAAATTGTCATAACAAACGCTCCTTTTGTTTGTAAATATATTTACCTAACAGATCAGACTGTTAGTTTTAAAAACCAAATTTTGATTTGAAATCATCCCAATACCCGATAGAAACATCTGGCAACAACTGGAATTTCACCTTGTAGCCTGCTGCTTGAATGGCTTGGAAGGCTTCTGCTTCTTCCTGAGTGATGGATTGGTTATTTCCCAATTTTACAGCTCCAGGACGATCATTTGCAGGGCCTACGATGATTTCTTTAACATCACCTGGGACAAACCCTTGGTCGACCAAAATTTCCTTCATATCGATTGGATTTTTGGTGATCAAGAAGTAACGACTATCTGATTCTGTTACTTTTGCTGATTTTTCTTTAAAGGCTTCCTTTGTCCATACAAAGGTTTTCTTGTCTGATGCGCCTTTGTAAGCTTGAATCAAAACCTTGTTTGATGCTGCTGCATCATTTACGGCAATCAAACCATCACATGGTTTTTCCTTTGCCCAGCGTGTGACTGTTTGACCGTGAATCATGCGGTCATCAATCCGTACAAATGTTACTACCATAAGGTACCTCCCTATTAAATATCGTCATCATCTTCTTCAGCACTTGTGGCTGAAACTTCAAAAGGCTGTAGTGCAGATCGTGCTTCTGATAAGATGGTGGCTGACAAATCGTCTCCATCGAGCACATCCTTCATCACAACTGCCGTCAAGGCCATGGTGAGGTTCATCCCACCAAGGATCAAGGCTCCATCAAGCTTTCCGGCTTCTTCTAGAACCGTGGCTGCAGTGGTTAATGGACTCCCCCCTACAATATCTGCCAAGACCAAAACAGAATCATCAGCTGTCAATCCTGAAATGCTCTCTCTAAAATCAACTGCGAAGTCATCGACTGATTTTCCTTCTTTGAGTCCAACTGCGATGACCTGATCCAACTTGTCACCAGCAAACATGGCTAGTGATGTTTTTAGACCTTCTGCCAGTCCACCATGACTGACCAAAATGAGGTATTTCATTTTTCTACGCCTCCTTTATTTGACTCTATTGTAGACTATTTGAAAGCGCTTTTACATTGTCAAATGTCACATTCCCAATATGACATTTAGCAATAAAAAAATGACATCTGTCACTTGACAAAATGCCATCTTATTTTACTCTAAACTCCTACCTGTAGACTACTTTCAATCTCCCTCTGAATTTGAGGCAAGCGGTTCTCAACATCTTGATCGCGCAAGGCATTGCCAATCAAGTAATCTAACTTTTCTAACAGCTCTTTTGAGACATTTTTCGGGCTACTTTCAACAGCTTGTTCCATGATGCGGTTCAAGGTCTGATTGGTCAAGGAATCCGTCCCAAAATCATCTACCTGCAGAAGGTCTTTACTAGAGCGACTCTTGACTACCTGTGGCATGACAGAGATCCCTTGGGATTGGGCAAAGAGGGTTTGTTGAATGTCTGGATCCTCTGTCAAAACTTGCATCAGTTCCCAAGCCAACTTGGAATGAGAACTTCGAGCTGACATAGCAAAAGAAGTCGTCGTGACCAAGGTTGCCTTGGTCGTTTTTGACTTAGCCGGCATCGGGATACAGGTCCAAGTGAAGTTTGAATATTTAGAAACGTGGTAGGGATAAGGTTTATAGGTCCGATATTGGGCCAAGGTCATGGGATAGAAGGCGACTTTCCCCTGGTCAAAATCTTTAGAACTCACCTTGTAATTTTTATTTAGATCTTCCAATTTTTGCAGAAAAGTCAGAGACTCTTTCACTTCTGGAGCTGTCAGCTTGAGCATGCCACCCTGGAAGAGATGACCTCCATTTGCCGCTAAGGCTTCTTTCCAGGTGTATTCTGTACTTCCAAATTGGTCCAATTGCCCATCCCCATTGGTATCCTTGGTTAGTTTCTTGCAAATCGTATAGAACTCTTCAAGGGTCCAACCTTTTTTGGGAACCGCGATGCCTTCTTTATCCAAGAGATCTTTATTGACACACATCAAAATCGGATTGCTTTCATAAGGTAAGGCATAGGTTTGCCCCTGATAGACACCGGATTCAAATGCAACGGGATAAAAGGCAGCTTGATCTTTTCGATCCATATAGCCGTTTAACTTTTCTAATACGCCTCGCGCTGCTAATAAGGTAAGATCTTGCTCAGAGACCATAAACACATCTGGCGTCTTTCCTGAGACAATCTTTTCAGAGAGCCAGTCTGAATAATCTGACTGCGGAATCCCGTTTTCATACTCTACACGGACGTGGGGATGGGATTTTTCAAATTTTTGAATCGCACGATCCAAGGCATGGGAACGTTGACTGGTCGGCACATCCCAGCTAGAACCTGCATAAACGCCGATATGGAGTACGGTCGGTTGCTGTTTCCACCAATAAAAACCTGCGCTCACACAGAGCACAACAAGGAGACCAATCCCCCAACAAAGATGCTTTCGCTTCAATTTCATTCTGTATTTCCTTTAGAAAAATCACGTCTCGTCACTCCTGTTTGGACTGACCAGATCGCTAATTGCGTTCGATCTCGTAGGTTTAATTTCGCCAAAATCGTTGATAAGTAATTGCGCACGGTTCCTTCTGATAAGAAAAGTTTGGCTGCAATTTCTTTATTGGACTCCCCATAGCCGACTTCTTGGATAATGCGCCATTCCGTCGTGCTCAAATCCTTGACATTGTCCTCATCTACAGCAATAGAGAAGTTGGTTTTGGCCATTTGTGAGAAAATTTGAAAGACTTTACTAGCGATATTCGGGTTGATCATAGCTCCGCCTTGATGCACCACCTTAATCGCTTCATAGAGTTCCTCTGTCGAGGCTCCCTTTAAAAGATAACCTGAAGCACCATACTTGAGTGCACTATAGATAAATTCATCATCATCAAAGGTTGTTAAAATAATAATTTTGATATCTGGGTAGTGTTCTTTGACCTCTTTTGTGGCTAAAACTCCATCCATGCCTGGCATCCGAATATCCATCAAGATCAGGTCAGGATGTGTCTGCGGAATGCTAGACAGGACGTGATTGCCGTCTTCCACTGTGGCCACCACTTCGATATCGGGGTGGGCTGACAAAATAATTTTCAGAGATTCTCGAATCAAGGCCTGGTCATCTGCCACCATTACTTTTATCACCATCTCTATCTCCCTTCTTTATATTTCGGTAAACTGACGCGCGTGAAAAATCCATCGCGGCTTTCAAATTGAAGCTGTCCTCCTAGGATGGAAATTCGTTCCATCATCTGCTTGAGTCCATAGCCATAGGTCAAGGTTTCAAACCCAACCCCGTTGTCCTGCAACTCGATCAGGTAATCTTCTTCATCCTCAAAAAAATGAAGGCTCATCTGACTGGCATGACCGTGGCGAACCGCATTAGTCATAGACTCTTGGATCACACGAAAGATCGTATCTTCAATCATGACGTCCATATCGACATCGACCCATTCATAGTGTAAATCAACCTGCAAATTGGAAAGTGTCTGGTACTCGCGGATCATCTTTTCCAAAGCATCTTTGAGAGTTCGTCCCTCAAGGGCACCTGGACGGAGGCGATTGAGAGAGCCCCTCACATCCTGGATCCCTTCACGAACCACTTCTGATACACTTTTCACCTGCTCTTTTGCCCGATTGGGATCGATATCAATCAAGACCCCAACAGCATCTAAGCCGGCCGAGATCCCTGTTAGCGCGTGTCCCAAGGTATCGTGAATCTCCCGAGCAATCCGCTTGCGCTCTCGATCCTCTGCAATTTTCTCAGACAAGGCCATATAGTTGTTCAACTCCGTATTGACCTTCGAAACCATGGCCAACTCTTCTTCCACTTCGTGGTTTTCCGCAAGAACATTCATAATATAGAACAAAAGCGAAATAATGAAGAGCACCATATTCAAGGCATAGAGGGAATTCTTTAAGAAAAAGGCCAGAATCCGAATGGAGGCAGGATAAAAATGAATATAGACATCAAGAGAAGGTATCGGAAAGAAAAGCGAAAAGACGTCTGAATTGGTCACAAGAAGCATCAAGAAACTCACTAGGATAAACGCAAACCAATACCTGCGGTCTCGCTTGGTATTCAACTCTTTGGAACCATAGAAGATATCTGCAAAAACCAAGAGAATGAGCCCGTTATAAGCAACATTTTGAACCCACATCAAGAGCAACATCAGGAGGATCTCCAGAATGTTCCACTTATCAAAAATGGACCATCGACTCGTTTGAGACCGGTAACGACTCATGGAGATCAAGGCAATTCCAGCAAATAAGAGCGCAGACAACCAAAAAGTTGTAGAGGGCGCAAAAGGAATGCGCTCTAAGCGTTCTACCAATAGAGAAGCTTGTCGTTGGGCAATGATATAGTTGGTTGCTTGAAGATAGATGATGCTGTTGAGCATCACAGCGATAAAATTCACGACCATCAGGATGGCCAAACTGTATCTCACACCTCTAAATTTTCTCATTACTGCCACCCATTCACATCAAAGTGATCGATGTTTTCCTTTGTCATCATTTGAACCGGAATGGTTATCTCTTTTTGGTAGCTCTTCCCATCAGCCATATCTTGGATGACCTCCATCACGCGGTCTCCCATCTTCAACGGAGACTGGGCAACGGTTCCTACGACATCATCTGTCGAGTGCAGCAAGGCTTTCATATCTGGTGAGCCATCAATCCCATAAATCGCAATGGAATGGGTGATTCCTTGCTCCTTGATCGCCGCTAAAGCTCCTATAGCCGATCGGTCATTCAGGGCAACTAGGGTATCAACATTCCCCCCTGACTGCAAGAACTTACGGACAGCGGGCATGGCGATCTCCGTCTGACCCTTGGTTTCTAGTTCCGAGATGATCTCATAAGATCCATGTCCTTTGATGGTATCCTTAAATCCCTGAATCCGCGTATCTGCCGAAACAGTCCCTTTGTGCTCCAAGAGAAGGATCCGAGCATTTGAAGAGCGTTTCATCAACTCTTTCGCAATCAAGACTCCTGCTTGGTAGTTGTCGGAGACAATGCTGGCATCCGGCTTAAAATGCTTGAGCTGGGTATCAACTGCAATGATCTTAATTCCTTGTTTTCTAGCTTTTTTAAGAGCCCTTAAAATCGGCTGACTATCCCCTTTGACCGGATTAATCACAATCACATTTACTTTTTGAGCGCAAAAATCATCGATCTGCTGGCTCTGCCTTTTTTCATCCAATTCCGGATCTCGAACAGATACAAGAGCCCCTCTCTCATCGGCAATCCGACTAATTTCCGAATGAATACTTTTATAGAACTCATTGTTCATGGTCATATAGGTGACACCAATCTTGGTCTGATCCTTGATGCTACTGGTTTGACAAACAGCATAGATCCACAAGAGGAGGCAGGCCACTGGAATCACCAGTAGAACCCGTTTTATCAGCCATTTTAACAGTTCTTTTCTTTCTTCTTTCCTCTTCAAACTCCGTTCCTTTTCTGAAAATTTTGAATATATATTACTTTATTTTACTACTTTTTCAAGAAAAGTGCTGGCTTTTATTGTACAGATGCATATTTTTGATTTATTTTTAAAAGAGTCGTTCCCGAATAAAATCCCTAGCAAGTATCAAAAAAGCTGGTCTATAAACGAACCAGCTTTCTTTTTTGATCCTAAAAGGGAAGATCTTCCTCTTCTAAGATGATATCGGCTAAATCTCCCGTTCCACCATTTTCACGCATCGCTCGCTGAGCGCGGCTCTCTAGCAACTGAAAACTTTGGCAGAGGACCTCTGTCACATACTGCATAACTCCATTTTTCTCGTAGCGGCGCGTCCGAATCTCTCCATCCAAAGAGATCAGGCTCCCTTTGCTAGCATAACTAGCCATGGTTTCAGCCAATTTCCCCCAGACAACGACATTGACAAAATCAGTCTCTCGCTCCCCGTTTTGGTCCTTGTAGCGACGATTGACCGCAACGGTCACTCGGGCAACGGATTTGTCTGTGCTGGTTTTATGCAATTCTGGGGCCGCTACTAGGCGACCGATTAAAATAACTTTATTATACATCATTTACCTCCTATCTATTTATTCGAAAAAATTTCAAAAAATGGAGGTGACAAACCAAAATCAAAAAAATCTAGGATCCAAAACATCCTAGATTCTTCTCTTTATTCGTGCCAGTGACGAGCAGGATCAAAAGGTGTCCCTGCTACTTCTGCGTCATCCAATTCAATAATGCCTCGTTTTTGAGGAGCATTTGGCAAGTGCAATTCGCGCGGACTGCACATCATCCCATAGCTTTTTTCTCCACGAAGGGCCCCTGGGAAAATCAAGCTACCATCCGGCATCATGGCACCTGGAAGAGCGACAATGGTCTTGAGACCCACTCGCGCATTTGGAGCTCCAGCTACGATCTGAACCGTCTTATCTGGTCCAACTGCTACTTGGCAGATATTCAAGTGGTCACTATCTGGATGGGCTACCATTTCAAGGATTTCTCCCACCACAAATTTTGGTTCCCGATCATTGACCAAACGTTCTGCGAAGCCTTCTCTTTCCAATTCTTGATTCAAACGAGCTACTTGCTCATCTGTCAAAAAGACTTGGCCCTTGCCTTCGATGGCGAAGAAAGATGAGGCATCAAAAATATTCCAGGCAACGGTTTCTTGCTTGTCCTCACGGTAAACGCGAGCCACTTTTCCTTTTCTCTCCACCGCGAGCTTTGCTTCTCCACTATTTTTCAAGGTCAGCATCAAGACATCGCCGACTTGTTCTTTGTTGTATGTTACAATCATGTTTTTCTCCTATTTTAATCCTGCTAAGAATGCTGTAAGCTGCGCCTTGGTTTTTCGATCCCGATTGACAAACCGACCGATTTCCTTATCCTTTTCCAGAACCACCAAACTTGGGATCCCATAAACATCCCAGACTTTCGCCAGATCCATATAGGCATCTCGGTCAATCAAGATAAAGGTAAATTCGGGATTTTCAGCTTCAATCTCCGGCAAAAAAGGCTTGAGGTAACGACAATCCCCACACCAGTCGGCTGAAAAGACAAACACTTTCTTGCCATCTTGCTCTACATATGAAGCAATTTCTTCTAGAGAATTTGGTATAATCATAGTTTTTCCTCTTCGTAATGCAAGAGACCGTCCTCGTAGATAAAGCGGTAATGGCGCTCATCTTCAAAAATGACACCACCTACTAAGCGCTCTTCACTAGACTCGTAGAGTTCCACATACAGAGTCGCAATCGTCCCCATGGCTTCCATTTGCTCCCGTACTTCTGCTACCAACTCTTCTTGGGTACGGAGACGCTTTTGATCTTTGGCGATTTTATAAACACCGGCCGCAAGAGCTCCTGCACTTGCTACAGCCAGACTAGACAAAATAATTTTTTTAGCTTTCATAGTGCCTATTGTAACACAAAATAAGCAGAGGGACAACGGTCTAGGCTGGATCTCTCCCTCTGCTTTTTGAGATTGATTTCCATAATAACGCTACCATCCTTGTAGAAAAAGTGTTAAAATAGCATCAGAAAGAAGGTAACCTATGACTGATTTATTTTCTAAAATCAAAGAAGTAACTGAAATCCCTGCTATCTCAGGTCATGAAGCTCCTGTACGGGATTATTTGCGCCAACAATTGACCCCTCATGTGGACGAAATCGTGACAGATGGTCTCGGTGGGATCTTTGGGGTCAAACATTCAACAGCTGCCGATGCTCCTCGTATCTTAGTAGCTGCCCACATGGACGAAGTTGGTTTTATGATCAGCGAAATCAAAGCTGACGGAACTTTCCGTGTTGTCCCAATCGGAGGTTGGAATCCGATGGTCGTCAGCAGCCAACGCTTCAAACTCTTTACACGCGACGGACGTGAATACCCTGCTATTTCAGGATCTGTTCCTCCTCATTTGACACGTGGAACAGGTGGACCAACCGTACCTGCCATTAGCGACATCGTCTTTGATGCAGGCTTTAGCTCTAAAGCCGAAGCTGAAAGCTATGGGGTCCGTCCTGGAGATACTTTGGTCCCAGACAGCTCTGCGATTCTCACTGCTAATGGTAAAAACGTCATCTCCAAAGCATGGGATAACCGCTACGGCGTCTTGATGGTCAGCGAATTGGCTAAGAGCCTTTCTGGACAAGCCTTAAACAACGAACTCTATGTAGGGGCCAACGTTCAAGAAGAAGTGGGACTTCGTGGAGCTCACACTTCAACTACTAAATTTGATCCTGAAATCTTCCTTGCGGTAGACTGTTCGCCAGCAGCCGATGTCTTTGGAGACCAAGGTGCGATTGGGGAAGGAACACTGCTTCGCTTCTACGATCCAGGTCACATCATGCTACCAAATATGAAAGATTTCTTGCTCACTACTGCTGAAGAAGCAGGCATCAAATTCCAATACTATTGTGCCAAAGGTGGTACCGATGCAGGTGCAGCACACTTGAAGAATGGTGGAGTCCCATCAACCACCATTGGTGTCTGTGCACGTTACATCCACTCTCACCAAACCCTCTATGCCATGGATGATTTCTTACAAGCGCAAGCCTTCTTGCAAGCATTGGTTAAGAAATTGGATCGCTCTACAGTTGATTTGATCAAGCACTATTAAGTAGCATCGATCTGAAGCCCCGTAAGGGGCTTTTTTAGAGGAAAAACAAAGTTCTCTTTGAAACTTTCCAGCGTGAGTCACCATTGAGTCCCTTGGCATCCGCACTCTCCTTAGGAAAGTATCTTAGAATATTTTATCTTCCATCTGTTTTCTGATATAATATGAAAGAATGAAATGGTAGGGAACGGAACACTCATCCTTGGATTCGTGTGGCAGACCCTTCCCTTATATACAGGAGTTTTACATGAAAAAACAAGCTTTTAGTTCTGAAAAGTATTTGAACTTGCAACGTGACCACATTATTGAGCGGATCAACCAATTCGATGGCAAGCTCTACCTTGAATTTGGTGGTAAGATGTTAGAAGACTTTCACGCTGCTCGTGTCCTCCCTGGATACGAACCAGACAATAAGATCAAGCTGCTACAAGAATTGCGCGACCAGGTGGAAATTGTCATTGCCATCAACGCCAACAACATTGAGCACTCAAAAGCCCGTGGGGATCTAGGAATTTCTTATGACCAAGAAGTACTGCGTTTGATCGACAAATTCAATGAATTGGGGATCTTTGTAGGCTCTGTCGTCATCACCCAATATGCTGGACAAGCTGCAGCAGATGCCTTTCGCAAACAACTGGACAAGAGCGGGATCGCCTCTTATCTACACTATCCGATCAAGGGCTATCCGACTGATATGGACCACATCATCTCTCCTGAAGGGATGGGGAAAAACGACTACATCAAAACTAGTCGCAATTTGGTCGTTGTGACAGCTCCTGGCCCTGGTTCTGGTAAGCTGGCAACGTGTATGTCCAATATGTACCATGACCAATTAAATGGGATCAAATCCGGTTATGCTAAGTTTGAAACCTTCCCAGTATGGAATCTTCCTTTGCACCACCCAGTTAACTTGGCTTATGAAGCAGCGACTGCAGATCTAGACGATGTCAATATGATCGATCCTTTCCACCTCCAAACCTACGGGGAAACAACGGTCAACTACAACCGCGATATCGAAATCTTCCCTGTCTTGAAGCGCATGTTGGAACGCATCTTAGGAACCTCTCCTTACGCTTCTCCAACAGACATGGGCGTCAACATGGTTGGCTTTGCCATTGTGGACAATGACGCTGCGATTGAAGCTTCCCAACAAGAAATCATCCGTCGCTATTACCAAACCATTTTGGATGTTAAAGCAGAGCGTGTCGGTGAAGGAGCTGTCAAGAAGATCGAGCTCTTGATGAATGATTTGGGGATTACTCCAAATGATCGGAAAGTGACCGTGCTTGCCCGCCAAAAAGAAGAAGAAACAGGTGAGCCAGCCTTGGCCCTTGAATTACCAAACGGCGAGATGGTAACCGGAAAAACCTCTGATCTCTTTGGCCCAACCGCAGCCCTCTTGATCAATGCGATCAAGAAATTGGCACATATTGATAAAGAAACCAAATTAATCGAGCCAGAATACGTCCAACCTATCCAAGGCTTGAAGATCAATCATTTGGGTAGCCGTAACCCTCGTCTTCACTCAAACGAGATCCTCATTGCCCTAGCCATTACAGCTATGACCAATGAAGACGCTAAGCTTGCTATGCAAGAATTAGGCAAGTTGAAAGGCAGTGAAGCCCACTCAACCGTAATGCTGACAGACGAAGACAAGAATGTCCTTCGCAAGCTCGGTATCAACGTCACCATGGACCCTGTCTACCAGTACGATCGTTTGTATCGTAAATAAACTCAGACAAACAAAAACAATCCCTGTTTTAGGAATTGTTCAGATTGAAGACAAAGTCTTCTTAAAAAACTTTCCTTAGGTGAGTACGGACGTCAGCGAACTTCTACGAAGTTCCATGACTAATTATTGAGCCTAAGGTCTCAATAATTCCGAGTGCCTGAAACGGTATTGTTTCAGGCACTTTTCTCACGGCGGAAAGTTTCATTAGATGACTGAATAACTATAACGAGTATAATTTTTAAAGAATTGATTAGATTCTATTAAAGATTCGTTTATCTACGCTCTCAACAATCCCTGCTCGAGGGATTGTTTTTTTATAATGCAAAGAAGAGAAACTATTTGACAGCATCCCATAATTGGCGAATGGGCTTTCTTTGAACAGGGTCCACAAAATGAGGAGCAATTTCATTCAAAGATTCTAGGACAAAGGCACGTTCTGCCACATAAGGATGTGGCAAGATTAAGCTAGGACTGTAACAAATGGTGTCCCCCATATAGAGCAGATCTAGATCGATCACACGTGGCCCCCACTTGACCTCACGGACACGCCCCATTTCCTGCTCAATGACCAGTAAGGTCTCTAATAAATCCTCTGGGGTCATCCAAGTTTCAACCTCTGCCACCTGATTCAAAAAGGTGTCCTGCTCCACTCCTCCCCAAGGTTCTGTTTCAATCCTTGTGGATGTCTGAAGAAGGCGAATGCCTCGATCCTTGAGTTTTTCTAGCGCCGTCTCTAGTTGCAGTTGTTTATCTCCCATATTGGTGCCAAGCCCAATAAAGGCCCGTTTTTTCTCCCGTTCGATTGTCACAGAACAAGTCTCTAATGGCAAGGGAACAGGAGCCCAGGGCTTTTTCAACTCCAGACGAACTTTTTCTACAAAGGCATAGCTTTCGAAAATCTTTTGAACCAACTGAAAGGCCACTGTTTCAATCAGATCGATCTTTTCTGCCTGCATCCACTCGGTCAACTGTTCCGCCAAGATCCCATAATGGATTGAAGCTTCCAAATCACCTGTGCGGGCAGCACGAGTCATCTCATAATCTACCCATAGGTCTAGGACAAAGCGTTGTCCTAATTCTTTTTCTGCTGGAAAAACACCATGATAGGCGTATACCTCTAAGTCCTTGATCCGTAATTGATCCACTCTGTTCACCTCTTATAGCCAGCCATTAGTGGCCCATGAGTTTATAGGCTTCATTTTTTAAGTTTTTATCTGTCGCAAGCAGTCCACGCGCTGCAGTTGTCACTGTAGCGGTCCCAGGTTTACGGACACCACGCATGTTCATACACATATGCTCTGCTTCTACCCAGACAAGTGCTCCTTGTGCTCCAAGATATTCCATCAAGGCATCTGCGATTTCTACCGTCAAACGTTCCTGAATCTGTGGTTTTTTAGCGTAAACCTCGACCGTACGAGCCAGTTTTGAAAGCCCAGCCACACGGCCATTTGGAATGTAGGCAATGTGCACTTTTCCATAAAATGGCAAAAAGTGATGCTCACACATGGAATGGAAGAAGATATCCTTCTCGACCACCATATTGTTATCAATGATTTCAAATGATTTAGACAGGTGCTCTTCTGCTGTCTGCCCTAGTCCTGCAAAGATTTCTTGGTACATCTTGGCAATGCGGGTCGGCGTTTCCTGAAGTCCCTCACGGTTCTCATCTTCACCGACTGCCTCGATGATCATTTTCACTGCTTCTTCAATTTTCTTTGTATCCATATCATCTCCTAGTTGGATTTTTCTGTTTTTAATAAATAAGGTCGTACCTGACTAAGGAAGTAGAGCGACCCCGTTACAATGAGGAGCTCATCGCCTTCAGCTTGCCAGTTTTGTAGAAACTCTTGCCAGTTAACTTCCTCAAGCTGATGGTTTTTCGCAGCAGCTCTTATCTCTTCTTGAGAATAGGCTCTTGGATCTTCAAAAGTCGTGAGGATCAAGCGACTATTTTCTAGTTCCTGCCACTGAATGAGCATCTCTTCTAAGGCTTTGGTCCGGATGCAGGTAAAAAGAATGGTCTTTTTTTGGCCTGGGAACAGTTCCCGAAGACTTGCGATTAAAGGCGCAACGGCGTGGGGGTTATGGGCCCCATCTAGCAAGATCATGGGATTTTGCGAGACCACTTCCATCCGGCCAGGCCAGACGACTTGATGCAAGGCCTCATCCACTAACTCTCTTGACAAGAGTTCACGCCCTTCTCTTTCAAAAAGTACATCACAGATACTGATCGCAAGAGCTGCATTTCTGGCCTGGTGATGACCTAAGAGCGCTACTTGATAAGAGGCTTTTTCTCTTTTAGAACTGTGATAAGAAAATGATTGGCCTGATAGACAAGAGGCTTCTAGCTCAACTTGGTAATCTCTGTCATAGGCTGTTATCGGTGCCTGCTTCTGAATCGCAATACCTTCAATGACTTGGCTGGCTTCTGCTTCTAATTTCCCTAGAACCAGAGGAATTCCTGGCTTAATGATGCCTGCCTTTTCACGGGCAATGGAAGCCAGATCTGGCCCAAGAAGGGCAACATGATCCAAGCCAATCGAAGTGATCGCGGTCAGAACGGGCTGGCAGATGTTGGTACTGTCTAGTCGCCCCCCCATACCGACTTCCATAATCACATAATCCAGCTCCTCATGAGCAAAATAATCATAGGCGATCGCCGTCATCACTTCAAATTCCGTCAAACCTTGAAAGATGTCTCTTGATTCTTCAGCTTCCAAGAGCTGTTGGTAGCTATCCAGATAGGTTTGCAGGTCTTGATCGGAAATGGCTTCGCCATTAATGGTGATCTGGTCATTGTAGTGGATCAGATAAGGAGAGGTAAAGACTCCAATGCGTAAACCTGCCTGCCTCAAGAGTTGGGACAAGGTAGCAATGGTAGAGCCCTTGCCATTAGTCCCCGCAACATGAATGACCCGACAGTCTAGGTGAGGATTTTCTCTCAAAGCCAAGAGAGCTTCCATGCGCTCCAAGCCAAAATGTGGATCCTGCGAACGATAGGCTTCTAGCCAACGAAGATCCAACTGATGTTCTTTCGTCTTCATTTACTTGTATTGTTTTAAATTGGTATCTGCTGCCTCTTGGGCTTGGAAAATGGCTTGTCCCAGACTGGCTGCCATCTTGTGTAGGGGAATATCATGCACCCGCACCACTTCGACTCCTTGACTGGCTGCAATACTCGTCAAATGGCTCGAAGCCAGGTCCCGATTCCAAAAACCAGTCTCCGTTGCAGGATCTGTCTCAAATCCAGCTTCCTCAATAATGTTGACCACAAAGCGTTTGCGGGAGACCCCTAGAAAGATCGGATACCCCTTTTGGTGAATCGTCTCAAGTTCTTGTAATAAGAGTAAGTTCTCACGCTTGGTCAAACCAAAGCCGATCCCAGGGTCCAACATAATACGATCCGTCTGGACACCAGCTGCTTTCGCTACCGCAAGCGAGCGGTCAAAGAAGGTCCACATCAAGTCTTGAATCGGTTCTTGAGCCATCTGTTGAAGCTCTTGCTCTGAAAAGACTGGTTCGAAACCAAAACTTGGAAAGATAGTGGAACTTGGATGATGCGGTCTTGCCATCACTGGATTAAACATGAGAACTGCGCTCGCTTCATGCTCCGCGACGACAGCAGCCATCTTAGGATCTCCAAGAAAACCCGTAATATCGTTGACAATATCAGCCCCAGCTTCGAGCGCCGCCGCCGCCACCTGGGACTTCCAGGTATCCACTGAAATCAAGACATCACTTTCTTTCCGAATGGCTTTAATTACTGGAACCACGCGGTCAATCTCTTCTTGGATCTCTACATAATGACTACCTGGTCTGGTTGATTCTCCCCCGATATCGAGGATCTGAGCTCCTTCTTGGATCAGTTTTCTCGCCTGCTGCAAGGCTGCATCCAGACTCGTATACTTACCGCCATCAGAAAATGAATCCGGAGTGACATTTAAGATCCCACAAAGAAGGGTCCCTTGGCCACTCAGCCATTTATTATCAATCATTTTCGTTCTCCTTCGATTCCCTTCCTACAGCATGCTTGCGAACAAAAGAGGCTAGAACAAGTGTTCTAAACCCTTGAGTCTACTCTCCATACGGATTTCTGATTTTATCTGACCTTCTGTAGGATGGTTCTGCATCAAAACTCATTGGTACCTACCATTTTATCATAATTTATCATGGAAGAAAACTCTCGATACCGGCAATAAACAAAGGAGGAATACAGCAGGATAATAATAAGCTAGCGCATTCAAGGTCATATGGAGGCAAATACTGTACTCGATCCGCTGGTAGCGATAAGCCACCCAAGTTAAGATCAAAGACATACCTCCGTAGGCTACCCATTCCCCCAAGGCGCTCGGTCCATGCAAATAAGTAAAAAAGAGAGCACCGGCTAAGTAACCGATCGGTTCTGCTCCTCGAAAGATCAAACGAGGGATGATGGCCCGACAGAGCAGCTCTTCTAGAATCGGAGCAACAAGGATCACGACCATGCCCATAGCAAGAAAAGGAGCATGAGATTGCAGTTCATTCAGAGCCGCTTGGTTTGCCGTTGTACCACCTGCCTCTTGTTTCAACAAGGGATAGGCGAGCAGGTTATTAGCCATCAATAAGAGAAGAAAAAGAAAATTTCTCCCCAAAGCCGGCCAGGTAATGACCCGAACATCTAAGTTCTCCAGAGGGCTCTTTTTGATGACCTTATAAAAAACAAAGAGCACCGCCACTGTCACCAAGAGAGTGAGGACAGTGATCCACCTTGCATCTACTCCTTCTTGAAGGGAATAAACCATAGTGATGAGGGGAAATTGCGAGAGAAAGAACAAGGGCACAAAAAGAAGGAGCCAGAGGGCATTCTTACAAAATGGGTGCTTTCGAACAAAAGACTGTATATTTTTCAATGGACAACCTCTTTCTTGTATAAAATAAGAAGACTGGGGCTTTCGCCTCTAGCCTTCTCACTTTATTTCAGTTTACTGATTTTTGAAACGTTCAACGTCACGCGCAATCACCAACTCTTCATCAGTTGGAATCACCAATACCTTCACACGGGAATCATCTGTGGAAATGTCTCCGACAACTCCAAAGACGTTCTTTTCAGGATCGACCTTGCAGCCAAACCAGCTGATGCCATTGATAATAGAAGAACGAACGTTTACTGCATTTTCACCGATTCCTGCTGTAAAGATGATGGCATCTGCACCATTCAAAACAGCCAAGTATTGACCGATGTATTTTTGCAAACGATCGATAAAGATATCGTAAGCCAATTTGGCTTTTTCGTCTCCATTATGCATCGCTGTATGAATATCCCGCATGTCGCTAGAAGATCCAGAAACACCCAGAAGACCTGATTCACGATTGAGGATACGGCTAATATCTTCAGGCTTATTGAAATCCTCTGTATGCTCCATCAAGTAAGGAATAATCGCTGGATCGAGATCCCCTGTACGGGTTCCCATCATGACTCCACCTAGAGGGGTGAAGCCCATTGAGGTATCCACAGAGATTCCCTTGTCAACCGCTGTAACAGATACACCATTGCCAACGTGGCAGGTGATCAATTTCAATTCTTCTAATGGTTTTCCAAGAAGTTTAGCAGCTTCACCAGCTACATACTGATGACTGGTTCCATGAGCGCCGTACTTACGGACCTTATTTTCTGTGTAATATTTAGTTGGAAGAGGGTAACGATAAGCTTTTTCCGGCATGGTTGTATGGAAAGAAGTATCAAATACCACAACACTGGTAATATTTGGACAAATCTCTCTAAAGGCACGAATTCCGGCTGCATTTGCAGGATTATGAAGAGGTGCTAACAAAGACAATTCTTCTACTTTTCGAAGGACTTCGTCATCTACCAAGGCAGAATCCTTGAAGTATTCTCCACCAGCAACGACGCGGTGGCCCACACCTGTAATCTCATCGTAAGATTTGATAATATCAAAACGAATCAAATCATCCAACAAAATTTTTACAGCTTGTGTATGGTCCTGGATATCTAATACTTGTTTTTCAGAGCGTCCATCAAATTTAACAGTTGAAATAGAATCCTTCAAACCGATCCGTTCAATCAACCCTTTTGCAAGAACAGTTTCCTCTGGCATTTGGTACAATTGCCATTTCAAACTAGAGCTTCCTGCATTAATAGAAATTGTTTTCGACATATATTCACCTCATTAAGCGTTTTCACTTCCTCTATTATATCAGATCTTTGATCAAATTTCACTATCCTTTAACCAGTTTTGGAAACTTTCCATAAAGTGAACCACCTGGTCTTGATCCTGGAGATCGGTAAACGGATAGACAAAGGGCTGAACAGACTCTTCTTCTTGTTTTCGTAGGACGAAAATCGTCTTAGCATAGGCTGGATTTGAAAAAAGAGATTCTGGCAAGGTCAGCATGGCAAGGATTTGGGCCTTGTCTGTTAGCCAAGCTTTCAACAGATCACTCTGAGGGCTCGTCAAGAGGTTATTTGGAGCTAAAAAGATGGCAACTCCTTGAGGTTTCAGATATTTCAGAGCCTGTTCCATCATGAGGTGATGGGCATAGGTATGGCCTTCGGAGCTCGCCACCTGATAGCGCTGTGCAATCGTATCATCTGGATAATAACCAATTGGTAAGTCGCTAACGATCAAGTCACTTTCTTTCAACACTTGCGGACGCACCGCATCGCCTTGTGCAAAGACAACACTGGATTCCATCACATCTGCGATACTAGCAGATAGATCAATCAAGAGATCATCTACCTCCAATCCTAAGTAATCAATCGTGAGACGGCTATTGTTGACAATAGTCTCAGCGAGATTTCCGGTTCCACTCCCCACTTCTAAGACATCCAGTTGGTCGCCTTTGGCCAACTGATCGATCAAAAATGTAATGATAAAACCAATCGCATCTGGTGTGAACTGGTGATTCGCTTGTAAAGGCTCTGTCTGAGTAGCTTTCATAAAAAGGAATTGGTAGGCTCTGCGCCATTCTTCCTTACTTAAACCTAGTTCTTTTAATTTTTTGCTATTGTTTTTAACAATGTCTAAATCCGTCTTGCCATCCAAATACATGGCATTTTGTTCAATCAAGGCGTCATAAAAGTTGGTCGACAATTCATTTTGAATACTTTGAGTGTTTTCTAATAGATAGGTATAAGCTTGTTCAATTTTTTCGAAATTCATGATTTCCTCCGCACCCTATCATACCAAAAATTAGTCTTTTTCGCTATTTTCTGATGGTTCCTTGGTCTCGTTTGGCGTCTCTTCAGAAGGCGTTTCGCTCCCTGCCTTCTCCTTATCTTTCTGTGTCTTCTTCTTTTCTTTTTGGCTCTTCTTGCTTTCTTTTTCTTCCCTTACTGGAAGGACAAACTCATAACTTTCGCCATTCATCTCAGCTTGGGCATGAAGAAAACCGTTGTCTTTCTTTAGCTGAACTGTTCCAGACTTTAAATGAATCTCTGATGTCTTCTCATCACTCTTTCTCTTTTCAAGAGCCAATTGCACCAAAGCATAGGCCCGAAGGCGATCTTGACTCGTCTTTAAGATTCGTCTTTCCGCAACCTGACGGTGCAGGTAAAACTGAAGCAAGAGACTAAAAATCGCTGCCATCAAGAGAGCGTAAAGCAAGACACCAGCCTTAACTTTTTTCATTTTGCATCGCTGGTACCACATGGTAGACATACTCCCTTTCTAGACCTTCTTCAAAATTCAAACGCAGATGAAGGAACTCTCCCTCCTGCCAAATTTGGCTAGAGTGAACTCCTGAAATCATAGGCTGATAGCCCCTGCCCTTATCATCTGTTTTTCGGATATCATCTCCTTTAGATTGGCCAATGGCAATTGGTTTTTGATCCTGGATCAAGTAGATATGGTTGTCCGCCACTTTTTCAAAATGACTCCGATCCAATTCCACCTGCAATTGTTGCTGAAAAAGTATCCATTCCTCCTGCTTTTGGTGTGCTTGGTAGTCCAATTCAGCATGCAGGAGCTTAGTCAAGCCTTGAAAGACCAACACACCCCCACTAAGGACCAAGAGAGCGACCAAGGCTTCGAGCAGGGTAAAGGCCTTGACCTTACCTTTATTCCACATGCAGTACCACCTTTCCTTGATGATAGACCGTGAGTTGATCGGCATCTTTTTCGACTTGAACTTGAATACCATTGGCCTCCAGATGATTTTGCCCTGTCTGAAGTGCCATTTGAGCGACAGATAAGACCTCTACCTCTTTGAAATCCGCTAGTCGCTCCTTGCGCGAACGCCGGATCTCCCCTAACAATAAGGTCGTAATCATGGCAAATAAACCCAAGGCTACCAAAGATTCTATGAGAATACTAGCGGGAACGGATGCTTTTTTTAATTTTCCCATTTCCAAGCGACAGTTGATAGGTCACCACTCCTCTCTGTGTCTGAAAGTGAACATTGGCCAGGGATGAATTGCCACCTGCTCGGTCTAAACGAATAGTTTTAGGATCTTGCAAAATGACAGAATCAGGAATCTCCACCGTCTGGTAAGGCGTTTGAATCTTCCTTGCAGTCACTTCAACATCCAATTCCGTTTGCCTTGCCAAGGCTATCTTTTGGCTTTCTTGATAGAGGTGTTCAAACTCTGCAAAAAATACTTTTTCTTCCACCTGCTGAAAGCTCGTCCTGATCGATCCCGATAAGCCCAGATAGATAAAACTGACGATCATCAAGGTCAGAAGGGTCTCCACCAAGGTGAAGGCCTTAATCTGCAACCGCACGAGTTTCTCCACTATTTTTCGCATAATAGGCACGATAAGATTCTGCTTGTTTGTTGGTAATATTTCCATCCGCAATCAGCTTTGCTAGAGTGGCTTGGTCATTGGTATGATTGAGCTCGTACAATTCAGCCTGGCTTTCGACCACCTTCACAACCGCTGCATTTCCTGTCTCTTTCACGGAGTCTTTTTGCTTGGTCAAATTCGGCACAAAGAGCAATAAGAGCACACTGATGATCAATAAGACCACTAACATTTCAATCAAAGAAAGTAAATTTGTCACTCGGACAAAAATAAAAAACCTTGCTAAATGCAAGGACACGAACTTTAAACAATCAACTAAATGAGCCTTCGCTCTACTTCGATTGTACGCAATTTATTGACCGATAGCCTACCACGGTCTGAGCCATAAGGAGCGACCCTATAACTTCCGTAGCGATTAAATGACTAGGCACGACTGGTTACGCCCAACTTTCACCCGACATTCAGAAATATATTTTAAGCATTAATACATTCTAATGTATCGTCTGCACATTTTGGGCTACTTGTACTTATCTTTGGTGTTATTGGCCAATCCCTTGGCCTCAAGTGCAAAACGGTTTAATTTAGCATTTCTGGTTCGGTTCTTACTGCTACGCAAGGCCTACCCAGATTATTCTTTCACCGAAAGCGTCTATTGTCACCGCCACCGTCTGATAATGGTCTAATTACGCACAACCTCTATACTGCATACACCCTCAATCTTCTTACACTTCATGATCTCTTTCAATTACTCAAAAGAGAATTACTTATCCCTCCACAATATCTCACGGAGAGCGTAACGGGAATTATGTATACAATCCAAGCAAGGTGTCACCCTATCTACACTTGGTTATTCAGTAGATTGTTTAAAATCCGTGTACAATTATTATAGCACTGTTAGTCGTTTTTTTCAAGTAAATAACAGCATAATTGCCGTTGTAATAGACATTTTTAAAAATTGCCGTTATAACAGACAAAACCACTAGTTGGGGCTAGCGGTTTTAGAATGAGTAAATCCCATACGTATTTCACGTATATTATATCACATTTTAAAATATACTGCTATCTCTTAATGTTTCAGAGCAAATAAAAAAACGGTAGCATAATGCTACCGCTGTTGTCATCTTATAAAGTTTCTGGCCACGGGTCGTCCGTGGTATACGACATATTTGTAAACCGCAAATCTCCGATATCTCTATCAGTAGGTACGGGATCATCGAATTGTAAGCGTAGCTGGTTACCGTCACCCGGCCCGCCTAAATAAAATGTTCCCAAACGTTTTCCCTTGTCATTTGTCATAATACCAAGTTTTGAGCTAGTGGCACGAAAACCGACGGGTATACCACCGACATTTAAGATCACCACGTTACGCTCACGGTCCGACCCTTGGGGAACGTAGCTGGGCGCACCTCGTCTCACGATTCCAAACCAACCCCACGATAGACCACCGAAACCGACCTCTACCGTGGAATTTACACGTCTAAACTCAACATATGCATTAGTTTGATTTGAGTTGATATTTCTTGGTTTAATTTTGACATCTCCAAACAAGACCGACCAAGCGTTAGAGCCGGTTCCGGAGCCTTTCTTGATCCACTTCACCGCTCCGTTTTTAGCCGTGGTATCAGTATAAATTGTACCGATGTCAGCGTTTAGATTATACGGGAAGCCTTGACCTTTTAATTCCGTTCCAGCACTGCCACCAGATCCTACCGAACGCTTTAATTCCTCAAGATCGTTTTTGCTGGCCAGTTGGCTTGTGTCGATTGTCGGGATTTTAGAGCGTGTTACGAATGGATCACCGCCATTTGCCAATTTTGTATTAATCAATGCATCCAGACCCAATTCAAGGTGCTTGTCTTTGATGTTATTGGCCATCTGGGATTGCAAGGTTGTATAGGTTGGAAATAGTTCGTATGCTTTAGAGGTTGATAAAAATGAAGCCTGTTGTCCTTGAAGCACACCTATATCAACCCCAATCGCCTGAATAACTTGTTTTAGTTTATCCATGCTTCACCTCCTTAGAGGGTATTTTTAGCGGTATTATAAATCTGTGCAAAATCGGTATTTTCCAAGTCAGTAAATTTTTGACCAAGCTCTGTCATTTTAGACACGATAGCCTGATCTGCTGATCCTGCACCGTTAGCAATACGGTCTGCGATTTCTTTGAGAGTGTCAAGTTCTTCTGGCACACCCTCGCCAAGAATTGCTGTTTTAACCCCTTGGATAGCCGTGTCTAATTGTTGCTGTGTAATTCCGCCTTGGCCGATTTCGGACTTGTCAGCCTTGCTTGCAAGTGTGGTTTTGATTTCTTTTACGTCAGCACCGACGGCTTGAGCGAATTGTGTTAGTTTTTCAGTGTTTAAAGTCATTTATATGTCCTTTCAAATTTTAGCTAGATTGTATAGTACGGTTAAGTCTGGTAGGTCTTCGCCTTGCTCACGTTTCCGAAGTTCTTCTAGACTATCTGAGGTATACTCTTCTGCAGATTGTGTCACTTTGATTACCGTTGACTTATCAGATGGGAATACATAGTTACCGCAAGTGATCTCTACTTGGTAGATACCAACTGGTAAGATTTTACCAATCGTAAATTTAACCTTGTGATCTGTGACTGTACTGGTTAACTTGGTTTTGCCATTTCGGTTGGCAAGCGTGATCGTAGCTTCCTGCCCTTCGATTTCTGTTACCGGACTGTAATTCTCATCTAGCAACTCATAACCAAAGAGGGAAGCTGTATCGCCTTGTTTAACGACATCGCCACCCTCGAATTGTTTTAGATTGGTAGAGTTTAATCTCAATTGTCTACCTCCTTAATTTTACAAGTTGGTGTTTTTTTCAATGTCTCCAAGGATTTTTAAGTCGCTGTTGAGTTGTCCGATAATTCGGTTGAAATCATCATCATGGATACTGATTTCTGCAGCGCCTGCGTTGATTAGACTTTGAACTGTCTCAATGTGTCCGATACCGAATACTGTATCTCCTACCACCCCAAAATATCCTTGTTTACCTGAATGACTGCGCATAACTAACATTGTTTCATTTCCTCTTTTCTTTGTGTTTGCTTGTTGTGGTGCTGTTGGTTCTTCCGTAAATGGTAACTCAAACCAGCCCACCATGCGTTGACTTGGTGCATTCCAATCAACATAACTAAATGTTCCATCATCTGATAAGTTTCTGCGAACTCTGCGAACCCATCCGCCATTATATAGAGCGTCTGCATTGCCGTCTATATTCTGCTCGATAGTTGTGATCGTTCCGTCTGCGTATTCTGCCACCACGAATCCGATGTGTCCGAATGAATGGTATGGGGAGCAATCAGAAACGAATACAGAGCCGACAGGAGGGTTATTATAGCCGTTAAAGTATGTTACTTTAAGCCCCAGCGCAGAAGCCCTATCCAGACCGTTTATAGCGTTTAAATAGCTAAAATTGAGATCGTACAATCCTTGGTATTGCAGAATATTGTCAATTAAAGCCACGCACTGGCCGCCGTAAGGGTTAGTCGGGACAGTCACGCGTTGATTAACTACGCTGTCTAACGTATCTAATAATTGTCTTTGAGTAGTCAAAAGACCACCTCCTTTTATTAGTCTTGGTTAGGTTCTTCATATCCAAGCGCCCGTGTGCTATCTCCAAGTCCTGTCGTTGTAGGGTCGTTTACGACACCGACCAACACAAGGAGCGCAAAGAGTACATTTACAAACACTAAAATTTTATCAATGGTTTGTCCAAACTCTAGCTTAATGCCAAAGATATCCGCAAACGCTTGAAATAGCAATGCAAGCGCTGGAACGATTGCAAGCCAAAAGTTTTTATTTTTTAAACGTACTGACCAGTTAATTTTATTCATATTAATTCCTCACTTCTAAATTTACATATTTACTATACAGGGCATCTATGTACCCGTTGCCACCCAATTTCTTATAACTTTTATGCATCTTATGAATGATATCTGATTCGTGGACTGTGGTATATCCACGCTTGATAGCCGTAGAGATGTCACGCTCTAGCCTCAAATACATTGTGACTAGATGCGCTTCATCATGTACGGCTAACTTATCATTCACTTCATTGATTTTCTTATTATTATCCTCACCCACAACTTTAACGGTCTCTACCGCCTGTTGGATTGTTCCTAGTTCGTCTTTTAATTCGTTAAACTGTTCTTTGTTTAAGTTTGCAGATTTACTAGCTTTCATCCCAAACCAGCCAGTAGCAATCACTCCGAAAGTCGGGGCGAGGTGTGCGATCAAATCAGAGAATGTCACTCAATCACCTCAATTCTATGCCAGTGGTTGAGTTTCTAAATCAGTATTTTCTTTCGGTTTCGTCCACTTCCAAACTGCCAGCTTGCCGTTTTGCTCAAGGCTTGCAAGCTGATCAATAGTTTCGCCATTATAGGTAAAGTCACTGTTGACTTGCACCATCACACGGTTACCCTCACCATACAATGCATTGTGTGTGGCATCTTCAATTGCAAAGATTTCTTGTGACTTGTAGGTTTTACCAGACTGTCCAAGATCGACCAATTCAAGACCACGCTTGTAGATTGTTGGATCTAATGGGTTATCTGTGTCAGTCACCCGCGCCAATACTGCCCAATCTGCTACCGCTTTTACTTCTGCGATTTTTGTATCTTTCTCAGCTAGTTTCTGCTCGTAGCTTTCTGCTTGGACGTGCAAATCTTCTTGTAATTTCTTGACACCATCCGCTGGGTTAAATTCGGTTGCGATCTGACCTAATACAGCCTCGATAAGTGCATCGTCTGACTCGCTTGTACGGTCACCGATTAATACGCGGTCAAAAGCCGTATATGGTGCGTCTTGTCGAATTGCTACGAATGTTTTGTTAGTTTCTTGTAAGTATTTGTTTACTACTTTAAATGTCATATACTATTTACCTTCTTCTAATTTTTGAGAGGCCTCATCAAAGAGGTCCTTGAGTGCTGAGTCACTAGCTAAAACATCGTTAAATTTAGTTAGCAATTCATTTGTTTGTTCGTAGTACGCCTTATAATTAGCGCACTCAATAATTTTATTCGCAAGTTGGACTGCGACATCGTTGATAATTTTGTCTGTTGTGTTCATTAAATTCTGTAACCTCGTTTCCGTAGTACACCAGTAATGTGGGTTTTAGCCCCACCAAGCATATTGTTTTTGGCCATTTCTCCAAAGCAAGTGAGCAAGTCCCAGATGTAATCACCGATATCAATACCACCACTCATGTAAAATTTCCGTGAGTAAATACCCTCTAAGAAAAAGTCACCACGTCCAATAAAATGTTTAACACCATTTTGGTTCATTGGTATTAGATAGGCATTCCCGTCATTTGTATTTCCGTGGAAGTTCCAAGGACTGCGGTATCGACCATTGTTATAAATCAACACACGGTCACCCACGAATTCAGTAAGACTTTCTTCCGTGCCGTTTCCTTTACCAGACCAAAGCCGAATACCTGCGAACGTTTCATTATCATGCCGTTCTACCTCTTTAGGGTCTTTGTTGTGATTCGTGCCTAAAACCATGAGTGCAGCATTGCTATCTCTGAATCGTTCTGCGACAAATCCACTCTTTGTTAATTTAATAAATTGCGAGGAATTGGTATCGTCAATCCGTCTGATTGTGGCTTCGTTGTTTAAAACGTTATATTGACTATTTTGTAAGTCAATATACATCTTGCCATTTAGACCTTCGATCCGACCACCTCGAACGGTCATACCAGTTAGCGTACCAGCTAGTACGTTGCTTGCGTTTACGTTAATCACATTGACTTGACTAGCATCAATCGTGCCACCGACAATTTTATCAGCGTTTAAGTTAGCGATCATACCATCTTTAATCACCGCATTATCAATCTTGGTCTGACCTGTGATATGCGTTAGACTTCCATCTATTCGGTTCGTACCGTTAGCAAGTAGGTTGATAGAGTTGAGTACGTCACCGTTGTTATTTAGGTTACGCACCGCCCAAGACCCCGCAAGCAGACTCATTTGCGTTCTGACCGCTTCCGTACCTTGTGCAACTTGAATCGCTTTTGCTTGCGCGTCGCTAGCAAGTACTTTCGCTTCATTGCTAGCCTTATAAGCGTCATCAAATTGACTTGGTTTGTAAGGCCCTGTGTTTGACCCACGGACCAAAATAGGTTCCTTAAATTCTATCCAACCATTTTTAGACAAAAAGATATAAAATGGATAGTTTTTATCTTCTCCGAAAGTAAAGTCTTCCGTCATGGTAAAAGTTTTTTGGAACTCCTGCCACTCGTTTAGTGGTGGCCTATTCTCGCCGATATTAGACCATGTTAGGGTTTTATTTAGTCCGTGGTTTTTGATGTTAAATGCAAATGATACATCTGGATACTCTCTAATACGATATTTAAATCCTAGCGTGTATGTTTCACCTTTATAAATTTTGCGAACGTAAATCGGGAGTGTGAACCCTGTCCAGTTATAATCAGTAAGCCCTTGCGCCTTTATCGTAAAAATACCATCTGTGACAGATACGCTTGCATTTGGATTGTTGTTCCCGACAAGCGTATTAGTAGCCATTGTCATTGAGTTGACGATCAAGTTATTATCATCTGTGACATACTTCCCAACTTCGGTTTGAAATATTTCACTTGACATAACCAAGCGAGAGAGCTTGTCTGGTGCGCCTGTTTCTGACGTGCCAAGGATACGCTCATAGAGTTTGTTACTTTCCGTCAGCTTGTTAAATTCTACGGTTTGCGTTTCAATTTTTTTAGAAAGGGTTAGTAAATCACGGCCTTGGTCGTTTTGTGCGCGATCCAAATTTTCAAATTGATCTCGTGATGCAAAATTCTTTGCTACCTTGGAATACACCTTGCTATAGATCGTATCCCCATTATCAGCATTGTTAAATGTTTCCGTAACCTTACGGCTCAGATCTGGACTGTTTAAAATCAGCGTTTTAATCCGATCTGATAATGTAGCTGTGTCTGGAATCGTTCCAGCTTTTATAAGAGCTTCTTGAGCTTTAGCGTTTGCCTTTTCAATCTCGATAGCAGTTGACTGCTTGGCTTGTTCAAGCTGTTTATCAACCTCTTTCTTAATCTTATCGACATCTTCCGTATCAATACGCTTCTCCCATTGCGAACCGTTCCAGACATACATTCGGTCATATAGACCGTTCTTTTCAAACCAGATATCGCCGATTTTATGTTCTTTGTCATCTGGTCTGTTGTACCAAACTTTATTTCCCTGTGCATTTAAGAGATAATCTGGCAAGCTATTCTCAAAGTCTTGCTGGGCTTTAGCAATATCATCAACCTTGCCAGCGAGTCCGCTCTGCATTGTCGCACGGACATTTGTACCAATGTCACCAAACTCTACACTCTCGTTTCGCTCATTGACAAAGTCGTAAGTAACAGTCGTTACTTTCGCGGTTTCGTCCGTAAGCCCAATCTGTGGGTAGTAGATAGGTACGATGTCGCATAGTTCTAGTTCTTCAATCCAGCCATTATCTGCATAATCAAGTGTTTTAGCTAAATCAGCATACTCGATTTTGATGTTGATCTTAGGCTTACCGATTGCGTTATGCTCCATATAATCCGTAGCAAGTTTACGCAACTTATCTGGAGTTGGGATATCCTTACTCTTACTATCTGATTTAAACTCGCTAGAGAAGTCTACGACTTTAATTCTGCGATGTGCGTAGAGAGCCTTATACTTACTATCTACATAATTCTCTGGAAGCGTGACGGTAACAGGATCAGGCTGGTTATCGCTAGTGTCGCCCTCTGGTTTGTCTGGTGTGTAAGTCGCGAAAGGCAGTACGCTAGTGTATGCACTCTCGATTGTTTCATCTAATTCAGCCGATAAGATATTTCGACCATATTCAAGCACGGTTGGAGCAGTACGACCTAACTGCTTATGTAGTCTGACCGTCGTATTGTCAAACTCATACTCACCGCCATAGATGTCTAAAATAGAACCTTCTACACCACCAAGGGCAAGACGGGCATTCTCCATTTTAGAGATATCAAATACGCCTTTTCCAGTGGTTTGGATATCCGACCATACATCAAAACGTAGATCACCAATCGTTGCATTGTGCCAGATTGCGAGAGCAGTAAAGGCAGAACCACTAAAGGGCCTGCCATTCACTAGCCCCATGTATTCCAGCTTATGACTGATATGCTGACCGTAGATTTTAACAATGTTACTGCTATCTTTTACGATTCGCGAGATCTCAAAGGTTTGGTTTTTAGTTCGCAGTCCAGCGTCAGCCTTGAGCTTCATTTCTTTCTCAAGGGTTGCAACCATTGGATCGTTCGTGGGAATTTCTGAATATAGCGTATAATTTCCGTTGCGTTCACGGGTTACAGTCCCTTTGGTAACGTTAAGCTCACCAAGGCCATACGTATCAAATGATTGTTCATTCTTATTGAATAGTATAGGCCTCATAGCTTAACCCCCCAATTTGGAATAATAAACACTTCAAAGTTACCGTCCCAACTAATCAAATTGCGTCCATAGTCAAGATACGGCATTTGGAATTGTGGGCTTCGAACGACTTTATCCCACGCTGGTAGATTATCTTTGTATACTTGATTTGCTTGCATATCAAGTGTTATCTTACCTTGTACGTCTCGCAACTTAGTCTTGCGTCCATTAATAGTAAGTGTACAGTCACCCGATCCGACAAGTGTGATGATAGGTTTTGCGTTGACATTGCCCATACCATTCACGGTAGCACCATTCATTAGTTTCTGCGTGGTACGACCTTGCTTATAAAATTTAACAGGATAGCACACAAAATTAATGGTCGTTTTACCAAACTGGCGCATGGTTTCCTCAATGCTAAATGTTTCGAGGTAGGCAGCACGATAGATAAAATCTGGATCATAAGAGATCGTTAAATCCTTGTAGCCCGCCACATTTAACCACTCAGATATTTTATAAACATCTGTGGCGATTAATCCCTTTTCTTTCACAAAATTTACTGGAAAACTCAACTCAGCAGAATTAAGACGGTTATTACTGATGAGCAAATCACCGTCCCGTCCTGCTACTGTCACGCGCTCCACATCAAGGCTGGAAGTAGTGATCTTCTTGCCTTCTGCTACTTTTAAGCCGAATTCAGTATTTTTCTTTCCGTTGAAAGTAAATGTCGTCAAGCTAATCCCCTTCCTTCCTGATTAGTATAGTATGCTAGTTCACGCATTAAGCGCTTCATGAACTCTGGTGTCAAATCTTGTCCAGTGCTATTTCCATGCACATTCAATGTGTAGTTTTGGTTTGGTCGTTCATCACGATTGTTACCGCGTTTAACTTGGTCAATCAACTCTTGGATAAACGGTACTAAATCACGCTGTTCATTATTCCGTTTCCATTCGTTAACATTCTTAATTCGTTGTGTAACGTTCGCAACTTCCGAACGTTTCCAACCTACACCGTCTGCAAAGTTCGGTATACCTAATTCACGCATAAAGTTTTTAGTCAAACCAGCGCGCATGACTTTCGAACCTCTTGGAAGATCAAGGATCACGTTACGGCCCTCTGGGATAAACGATGATCCGTCCGGTAGTGTGACCATTTCTTTGTAGAGCGTACCGCGTTGGTCATTGACCATCGCAAGGCCACCCTCGTGGTAGTTTGTTCCTCTGGCATGTCCTTTAATTGATTTGGTGATCGTTGTGATGACAGTGGTCCAAGATGTTGGGATAGATTCGATTGCACCTTTAGCAACTTGCGCTCCAATAACTGCACCAGCGTTATCAGCAGAAATGATTTTTGTAGGAGATGGAGTTGCGTTCCATTCATTCTGCTTGTTGATAGCGCTCTGAGCATTTGTCACAGCATTCATTGCATCTGATTGTATAGGTTTTACAGGAGATGGAGTGTTATTCCATTCTTGCTGTTTGTTGATTGCTGCCTGTCCTTGATTAACGGCATTAGAAGCGTCTGCTGTTAATGGTTTTGTAGGTACTGCGAATCCGTTATACAATCCCAAAGCGCCCATAGCTTGGTTAGTTCCAAGGGTAACACCGTCTGGAGTTGCAATCAAATCCGTCTTGTGGTCAGTTGGTAACGTTAAGATGCTAGACATCGCACTAGCGATAGCGCTCTTGGTCTTATCTTCTGCATCCAAATTGACTACGTGGGCCATACCAGTTAGTGAGTCGACTGCTAGTCGTACACGTTCGGCTTTATCACTTGCAGCATCCTTTAAGATCAGTTCTTTCTGCTCTGGTGTGAGTGTATTCCAGCGTTCGATGATTGCTGTAGCACGTTCACCAGATGAGAGAAAGTCAGTGTTCTTCATCAAGAGTTCTTTGACTTCCGCTGGCATAGCGTTGTACTGTTCCAGCAATGTTTTACTATCAAGGACGGCTTTCATACCTTGGTTGTTACCGACTACTAACTCTTTCTCTTGTGGGGTTAAGCTATCCCACTTGCCAACCTCGACCAATGCTTGTCCGATTGTCATCTTAGCATTTGTTTCAAGATTTGCGTGCTTGAGGATAAACTGCATATTCTCCCAGCCATTTTCAGCTTGGAGCGCTTTAGTTACTTCCTCTTGCGCATTGGTCTTGACTTGTCCAGTCTTAGGATCAAATACTAATCCATTCCAGATGTTGTTGGCATCTTTGGTCTCCTGTGACATATTTTGCACGCTCTTAGCAACCATACCAGACGAACGACCCACGATGTCGGCGAATTGGTCTGCCTTGGCCATCATCTTGTCGTAGTCAAGTCCAAGCTCTGCCCAACTCTTACGCATTTGATCAAAGTACAATTGACGTTGTCGATCATCGCCAAAATTAAGAGGGACTTTTTTACTCCATTCTTGTTGCAATGCTGCATACTCACGGCCAAATGCTTCCATCTTGGACTTGTGTTGGGCATTTAGTTTTTCCATTTCCTTGTTGTATTCGGACTGGCTATAAATCCCCTTTTCGTGAGCATCTTTCAATGCAGTCACTTGCTCATCATAGAGCTTCTGTTCCTCTTTGAGCCATTTAGCTACAACCCCTGTACCTTTGCGTAGTTGAGTTTCATTTAGATCACTAATCTGGCCATTCATGGCTTTCATAATTGCAGTACGTTCATCGGCAGAATATTTCTGCAATGATAATTGCTTGTCAATAAATTGGTTTTCGTAGTCGTAGATAATCGCTTGTTCTTCGCGAGTGATCTTTCTGTGTTGGTCAGATGCGTTTTGATAAATCTGCACAATCTCATCTGTCATCGACTGGATGTTTTTCTTTTGCTGTTCTGCTTGCGCTACAGCACGTTTTTGGATTGTTTCACTCGCACCAACTTTTTCAAGACCTTTTAAAGTTTTCTCAAGATCTTTGTCGATCGCTTTTTGGATATCATCAGCAAGACCTTGCACACTCTTACGTACATTTTCAACCGCTTGTGCGCCACCTTGACCAAATCCGATTGTAGCTTGATGCACTTCATCGACTTTGGATTTCAAACGTGACAATTCTTGATCTTGGAGTTTGCTTACGCTCGTACCCCACGTTTGGGTTCGTTCGTTGGCATCCGCCATTTCTTTCGCAATGATCCCGATGCCTATTAGTGCAGCACCACCAGCGATTACACCCCAAGTTAATGGATTACCAAGTAAGCCAACCGCCGCACTCCACAATCCTGTACTTGCAGCAGCACTCTCTGCAGCCGTACCAGTAGCAGTCATACCAGTAGCCATTCCTTTTAAGCTGTTGATAAATCCATTACCCTCAGAAACAGATTTTAGTACACCGCTAAATTTACCAATTCCTCTAGCGACTGTACCAATTCCTTTAGCAAAAACACTGATGACACTTGCGCCAGTACCCAACACTTTAAGCGCTGGGCCAATTGCAGCAGCAAAAGCACCCCACATTAAAATGCTTTGCTGTTGCTCTGTTGACATTTCACTAAACTTCTTAGCCATGTCTGATAGAGTTTGTAACCACGGTTTAGCAGCGTCCAAACTACTATTTAGCGCTTTTAAGAGTGGACCACCAAACTCAATAGCAATGTCAGTAAGTTTATTCTTAAAAATTTTAAGTTGTGATTCTGTGGTTTCGTAGCGTTTACTTGCTTCATTAGTAAGTGCGTTATTTTCTTTCCAAGCGGTATTAGAGCGACTGACTGCCTCACTCATCTTGTCTGATGCAGAAGCTAGAGATTTCAGCATATTCCCTTGACGAATACCTGTCATTCCAAGTTCATCAAGAATGCCATCCATATTCTTGCCTTCATCATGGGCGCGTTGTAAGCCTTTAATAAATGATTGCAAGGCTTCCGCTGGTTTCTGTTTCCAAGCGGTAGAAAATTGTTCCGCAGTCATTCCTGCTGTTTGTGCGATAACTTCAAGTTTTTCTTTTGCTCCTTTACCTACACCAGACACGGCTTTACCAATACCAGTAAGGGTCTGAGTCATTGCAGTTCCCAATTATGTTATCGTTAGGCTCTTTATCCTAACTTCTCATAGTTTCCTATAAGTTCAGACTATATCATCACCTTCGACTTTATTCGCTAAGGTGTTAAGCGCTCGTGGATATTTCGTCATGCAAAAAAGCAACCTAAAATTAGATTGCTTTTTGTTTAGATTACTTTATCTAGTCGTTGCACCTTCCTGCCGTTTCCGTACAGGCTTGGCTCATGATTGTCATAGTGTTTATTTTTTCTTCGATATTATCGTGATAATCAATTACTAATAAAGGTATATTATTCTTTTCACAATAATCTCTTTTTATTTTGTCATTTCTAACTCTGGAAAGAAAACCTTTCTTTCCTCCAAAGTATTCAACAACTCTATAATGTTGCTCTCCTTGAAATTCTATCAGTTGAATAACTTTATTATTTTCAAAGATAGCAAAGTCAAAAGGTAAACTTCTTATGTTTTTACAATCAGCGGTTTTCCACTGGATTTTAAAATTTATATTATTTTTTTTTAAAATCGACTCGATGGTTTTTTCACCGTGACTTTGATTACAATTAGGACACCTTTTGCCGTTTTTGAAGTTGTATGGTCTGATTTCCCATTGTGTTCCACAAGTTTTGTGAAGCATTTTTAAAGGTGTGCGATTATTTGTATATTCGCTCAATACTTCATACTCACCATTTGTTTCTTTCTTAACTTCCTCGCTGAAGTCGTAGTCCTTAACTCTTATACCGCCTTTGCAGTACGGACACCGCCTTCCAGTTGTTAAGAAATGCCCAGGAGTTACTTCGTAAGTCCTATTA